>CAYNIC010000005.1:33970-157295 GCA_964397465.1 uncultured Rhodospirillales bacterium | reverse complement strand
CGATCAGAAAAACTTCCGGATGGTTGGCGGTAATCGCATGGGCGATATTCTGCAGCATCACGGTTTTACCGGTGCGCGGCGGGGCGACGATCAGCGCGCGCTGGCCCATGCCAAGAGGAGCGACCACGTCGATAACGCGAACCGATAAGTCCTTGGCGCTGGCGTCGTTGATTTCGAGTTTCAGTTTTTTATCCGGATAAAGCGGCGTCAGGTTGTCGAAGTTGATCCGGTGGCGAAGCGATTCCGGTTTGTCGAAATTGATGTTGTTGACCTTCAGCAGGGCGAAATAGCGCTCGCCATCCTTGGGGGCGCGAATTTCACCTTCGACCGTGTCGCCGGTGCGCAAACCAAAGCGGCGAACCTGGCTCGGGCTGACATAGATGTCGTCGGGTCCGGGCAGATAATTGGCTTCCGGAGCGCGCAAAAAACCAAAGCCGTCGGACAGGATTTCCAACACCCCGTCGCCGAAAATCGGCACGCCGTTTTCCGCCAGCTGCTTCAGGATCGCAAACATCATGTCCTGTTTGCGTAAGGACGAGGCGTTCTCGATCTCCACCTCTTCGGCAAAGGTCAGGAGTTCGGCGGGCGATTTTTTCTTGAGTTCGGCAAGGGTGATGGATTGGATGTTTTGCATCGGACTATGGCTATAGATAAGGTTACGAAAAGGCGTTTAGGCGAATGGCGTCACGGGAGATAAAGGCTTGCCCTGTCGTGCGGGGAATTGCTCGCCGCAGATGGCCAGAACAGACAAGCGCATGAAATAAGGCGGGAAGTCTGTGGCCACAGCTGGCCGTGCCACGGGGCGTAGAATTACCCCTTAAATAAGTTTCGTCAAGTAAAACCGCATTAAAATATTCTTAAGGCGTAAACCAAGGAGGGGGGTTAAGCCCTCCTTGGTTTTAGATATCTTATACATCCACCATAATATGTTCGAGGCCGGTGAAGTGAACTTTTGAGCCGTCACTGAGGAGGATATCCCCGGAGACGCCGTCGGCACCGCCACCGACAAGGAAGTACCCGCCGTTACCGTCGGAGCGGGAGCTGCCTTCATAAAGCGTGATTTTTGAGCCCTGCATTAGATCTTTTAAAATGCCAAGGGTGTCCATTCCCTGGCCGCCGAAAAACCAGTCGTCGGCTCCGTCTTTTAATTCGTGACAGACGTCATTTCCGGCGCCGCCAAAGATAAAATCTATATCCTCACCGCCCCAGATCGTGTCATCACCGGCATCGCCGGCGATGAAGTCCTTGCCTTCATTGCCTTGAATGGTGTCGTCATTGGCGCCGCCGAACAGATAGTCATCGCCTATGCCGCCTGACATCACATCTTCTCCGGCATCGCCATCTATCTTGTCGTTACCTTGAGAGCCGATGAGAACATCGTTGTTGGCGCCGCCATTAATGTAATCATCCCCGTTTAAACCCCACAAGGTGTCGTTTCCATTGCCGCCAAATATATCGTCATTGCCGTCCTCGCCCCACAGCACGTCGTTTTGATTGCCGCCTTCGAGGTAATCGTTACCGTCGTCGCCAAAAAGAGTGTCCTGACCATCATCGCCTCTCAGGCTATCATTGTCGGCGCCACCATAGATATAATCATCGCCGCCGCCGCCTCTTATTGAATCATCGCCCGCATCACCGAAAAGATAGTCGTTGCGGCCAAAGCTCGGCGAATTCAAATTGGGATCGCCTCTGACAGATGAGGAATCGCCGTGGATACGGTCGTTTCCGTTACCGCCAAAAATCATATCTTCGCCGTCTTCCCCCAAGACAATGTCGTCGCCGTCATCGCCAAACAAAATATCATTGGCCTCGCCGCCGCCAAGACCGTCATTGCCTTGACCGCCGAACAGAGTATCGTCGCCGCGTTCACCATTTACCTGGTCGTTATCATTGCCTCCGTAAACATAATCATTATGATTCCCGCTCGCGATAGTGTCATTTCCGTCTTCACCGAACAGGGTGTCATTGCCGTTACCAATTACGTAAAGTATATCATTGCCTTCACCGCCATAGAGGGTGTGGTTTCCCGAGGAAGCAAGTACATAGTCGTTACCGCCATAGCCCCAAGCCGTGCTATCGCCCTCACCGGTACGGATGTCGTCATCTTCGTCGGTTCCATGAAGGACATCCGGGCCGCCGCCGCCATAAATAAGTCTGGAGGCTGATGCTTCCGCATGACCTCGCGACGATTCATCTGTCGCGATGAAGTCATTTTGCCAGATAACATCGTGAAGGGGAGATTTCGTGATCGTTTTAACCATGAGTCGCTCCTTATTACTCAATCACAAGTGATGAAATTTCAGGATAGAGGGGATCGGTAAAAAACTCGGCGCTGTTCCCATTCGCAGTCGACATCGATGCCGCACGCCATGGTACATAGCTTGCGTGGAAAGCCGAAATTTCTTCGTTTAAAATTGTACTGGATAAAATGCCGCAAATGAACAGGAGATAGCCGCATTGCATTAACCGGCGCCAAGCGCCGGTTGATGCTCCAGACAAATCACGGCTCCATTGGCTTGGCCCGGATCCGTAATCACTTACCTACGCGATAGTAAACAAGATGAGAGAGACGATTTGCTTCGAACTGCATGATCACACACCATCATGTGTGGGGGAGAGGGACAATGCCCTCTCCTTTTTTCGGCCTTAGACGTCGATTTGAATATGTTCAAGGCCGGTGAAGTGGACCGTTGAGCCGTCGCTCAGCAGGATATCACCGGACACGCCGTCGGCGCCGCCGCCAACAAGGAAATAGCCGCCCTTACCGTCCGAGCGTGAACTCCCTTCGTAAAGAGTGATTTTGGCGCCTTGCATCAGACTTTTTAAGACGCCGAGGGTATCCATTCCTTGGCCGCCAAAAAACCAATCGTCGGCGCCGTCTTTTAATTCATGATAGACGTCATTTCCATCGCTGCCGAAGACGAAGTCCATATCTTCTCCGCCATAAATGACGTCGTCGCCGGTGCCGCCGTCGATATAGTCTTTGCCGGCCTCGCCATGGATCGTATCATTATTTTCGCCACCGTACAGGTAGTCATTGCCAAGACCGCCGGTTAAAAAGTCTTCGCCGGCATCACCATAAAGCTTGTCGTTATCGGCAAAACCCATAAGAAGATCGTTATTGGCGCCACCGTAGAGATCATCCTCACCATTCAAGCCCCATAAGGTGTCATTGCCGGCATCACCTAAAGCGATATCATTTCCGTCTTCGCACCAGATGACATCATTTTGATTGCCGCCTTCGATGTAATCATTCCCATCGCCGCCAAAAAGGCTGTCGTTGCCGTCATCACCTTTGATGCTGTCGTTGTTGTCGCCGCCTTCGATGTAGTCGTTACCGCCACCACCCTTTATCGTGTCATCTCCGGCATCACCATACAAATTGTCGTCCTGACCAAAGCTTGGTGAGTTATAATTGGGATCACCCGGAACAACCGAGGAATCACCGTGAATGCGATCGTTTCCGCTACCGCCATAGGCAATATCCTCGCCGGACTCGCTTATAATCGTATCGTCACCATCTTCGCCGAACAGAACATCGTTGGCCTCCCCGCCGCCAAGACCGTCATTCCCTAGTCCGCCCCAGAGCGTATCATTGCCGCGTTCGCCATATAATTCGTCGTTGTCACCGCCGCCGTAGACATAATCCTCGTTATTCCCGGCATTGATATTGTCCGAGCCATTATCGCCATAAGTCGGTCATTGCCGTTACCACGCATGAAAACTAGATCATCGCCTTCGCCGCCGAAGAAGGTGTTGTTGCCTGAGTCTGCAACAAGATAGTCGCTGCCGTCTTGGCCCCAAACCGTGCTGCCGCCATCATAAACATAGATATCGTCATCATCGTTCGTTCCGCCGATGACGTCTGGGCCGCCGCCGCTGCCAAGGATAACTCTGGAAGTCGTTGAGCTGGGATGACCAAGGGGGGATTCATCCGTCGAGATATACGCCTGCTGTTGAATGACGTCGTGAAGGGGGGATTTCGTGATCGTCTTAACCATGAGGCAATCCTTTCACTGAAGTAATAAAAGACTTGAGGTCGAGGGAGGGATTGGCGTGGCATCGTTCCCATTCGCAGTCGATATCGATGCCGCACGCCATAGTACATAGCTTGCGTGGAAAGCCGAAATTTCTTCGTTTAAAATTGTACTGGATAAAAATGCCGCAAATGAACAAGAGGTAACCGCATCGCTTTAACCGGCGCCGACGCTAACGTGTTACGCCACCGACGGACAGCAGCCCGATAAGTCTGCAACTCAGCGTGGTTTGTTCAAAATGCAGCTTAAAACGTTTATCGTGATCAAAACGGTTTTAAAATTACCAGCACGACGATGATCAAGACACAGACCGTCGGCACTTCGTTCATCAACCGATAAAACCGCGCCGAACGACGGTTGGTGCCGTTGGCGAAATTGCGGCGCCATTTGCTCATCGCGCCGTGCAACCCGGACAAAACCAACACCAGCAGAAACTTGGCGTGAAGCCAGCCTTGTTTTAAAAGGCCGGGGTCCATGACGATCATGGACAAGCCTAAAACCCACACCATGATCATCGCCGGATTCATAATGATCCGCAGCAGGCGACGCTCCATGGTTTGAAACAAACGATCCGCCTCGGACTGCGGCGCGACCTCGGTATGGTAGACAAACAACCGGGGCAAATAAAACATGCTGGCCATCCACGCGATGACAAAAAAAACATGGGCCGCCTTCAACCACAGATAAAGGTTTGTCATGAAACGGGCTCCTTATTTAGCGGCGGGACATTGCCGGCAATCGGGGGGACAAAAATCCGTACCTTCAGGCCCAAGCCCGGGACGCGGGCGGGCCATGATATCACGCACCAACCCGGCTAGCCCATCAATAAACAAAGATGACGTGCCGACGGCGGGAACGCGGAGGTACTGCGGAACACCGCTTGCTTCGGCAAGCTGCCGGTAATCGCGATCCAGCTCGACCAGGGTTTCCGAATGCTCGGAGACGAAGGCGATCGGCACAACGATGACGGGGCGACGCTCCTGGCCGGCGGCGCGAATTTCATCATCGGTATAGGGGCGAAGCCATTCCAGCGGGCCAACCCGGCTTTGGTAGGTGACTCGCCACTCAAGATCAGGACGATTTAGGCGCTGCATCACCGCCCCGGCGGTGCGCATGACATGGAGGGCATAGGGATCGCCCCTTTCTACCGCACGTTTCGGCAGACCATGGGCGCTAAACAGAAGGCGCGGCGGCGGATGATTTGGCGATAGTTTCGTCAACGCCTGTGCCGTCAATTCCGCAATCGCGGCGATGAAACCGTCATTTTCCGGCCAGCAACAGACGGCGCGCTGTATGGCATTCAGATTTTTTTTCCGCGCCATCCTTTGCCAATCGCGAAAAGACGAGCCGGTGGTCGCGGCGGAAAATTGCGGATACAGGGGCAGCAAAACTATTTTTGTCGGGGAAAATTTTTTGATGTGATCAATCGTCTCGGCTGCAAACGGATGCCAGTATCGCATGACGATGAAAACACCGAAATGCTCCCCGGATTTTTCTTGGGATTTCGCCGATCGGTTCAGCGCCGCTTCAAGAGCTTGCGCTTGAGCTTTTGTGTTGGGCAGCAAGGGCGAACCGCCGCCCATATGGGCGTAGATCTCGGTTGCGGTTTTTGTTCGCCGCCGGGACAACAGCGCCGCCAAGGGAACGCGAAAAAAACCTGGCAGATTTAAAATCGCCGGATCCTTGAACAGATTAAATAAAAACGGTCTTACCGCGGAGAGCTTATCCGGCGCTCCCAGATTAAATAAGACCACCGCGATCCGCTCAGCCACCGCGCACCACCTTTGCTAATTCGGCGACGTGATCCGGCGGCGTATCCTTGTGGATGCCGTGACCTAAATTAAAAATATGCGCTTTGTTGGCAAGGGCGGAGATAATTCGCCGGGTCTCTGTAACCATTCTCGCGCCACCGGCGCGCAGAACTTCCGGATCAAGATTGCCTTGCACCGTCGCCAAAGGCTGCAAATTCTCGGCGGCAAAGGTCAGAGGGACCGTCGTATCCAATCCAATGCCGGCAACGCCTGTTGCGGCGGTATAGAGCGGATAAAGCAGACCGGCACCGCGCGGAAATCCGATAAAGGGAATCTGCGGAAATCTCGCCTTGACCTGCTCGATCACGCGTTGGGTGGGAGCAACGACGTATTTTACGAAATCGGGCTCCGACAATACGCCGGCCCAGCTGTCAAAGATCATAAGCACCTCAGCTCCCGCCTCGGCCTGGGCGATTAAATAATCCGCCGTCGATGCGATCAAACGATCCAGCAACAAGGCAAAGGCATCGGGATGACGATAGGCGAAATTTTTGACCAGTGAGAACTCGCGGCTGCCGCCGCCTTCGATCATATAGGTGGCCACCGTCCACGGCGCTCCGGCAAAGCCGATGAGGGTGCAGGCTTCCGGCATTTCCGCGCGAACCCGGCGCACCGTTTCAAACACCGGCGACAACCTGCTGCGGCACTGGTCGACCGAAAGGGTGGCTATGCCTTCCCAATTGGTGATCGGGGTCAGCCGCGGTCCTTCGCCTTCGACAAACCGCAATCCCTGACCAAGCCCATAAGGAATTAATAAAATATCGGCGAATAAAATTGCCGCATCCATATGGAACCGCCGAACCGGTTGCAAGGTTACTTCCGCAGCAAGTTCCGGATTGAGGCACAGATCCAAAAAAGCCCCGGCACGTTCGCGGATCTGTCGGTATTCGGGAAGGTATCGCCCCGCTTGCCGCATCAGCCAGAGCGGCGGGTGATCCAGGACATGACCCTGCAAGGCCCGCAGTAGGGGCTTTGTTGGGTGAGATGAGGCGAGACGGTCGGTGTTTTCCATAGCCCCCTTATCCTCTATTTCTTTCTTTAAATAAAAGCTTGTTGTTGTAGTAGGGGGTGTGGAAGGCGGGGAATCCCATAATGCGGTATTTCATCCCCGGCACCAAAAGATCGGGTGAATATCCGGGGATAAATAGGGGACAACTCGGAGTCTCTATTCCGTTCGGCAAGATAATCTCCGGAGTCGGCGTGCTTCTGAATCATCGGGATGGCTGCGAACAGTTTAACGAGTCGTCCCCAGGGCGAAAACCAATTCTAAGATTATACAGTTTTTCAGTTCCTGCTGATGAGCGGCAAGGAAAAGAGGACAGAAATATCGCCATCCACAAAAAGAGGGGGTTTTGCACAACTCATCCCCAAGTTATACCGTCTTATACAAACCAGGCCCTAAAATCCTTAAAGCAAGGCCGCCAGATTTAGGTCCGCGCGGCAATTTATGGGGGTGGGCTGCCCCCGCCGCCCCATGCTAGTCTTAAGCCATGGCTAACCGATCTTTTCATCTTCATCTGGTGTCGGACGCAACCGGCGATACGCTCTATGCCCTGGCGCGGGCTTGTGTTTCGCAATTTGCCGGCGTTACGGCCGAAGAACACTCCTGGACCATGATCCGGAGCGTGACGCAGCTTGATGCTGTGATGGCGGGGATTGAAGCCAAGCCCGGCATGGTCTTGTTCACTCTGGTCGACCCGACCTTACGCTCGGCGCTCATGGATCGCTGTCGTCAAAGTCAAACCCCCTGCATCCCGGTGCTTGATCCGGTTTTAGGCGGTCTGTCGGCCTATCTTGGCATTGCGGTGAAGGGCCAGCCGGGACGGCAGCACGTTCTTGATCAGGGTTATTTTGATCGGATTGAGGCGATGCAATTTTCCCTCGCCCACGATGATGGCCAAGGAATCTGGAATCTTGAACAGGCGGATGTGGTGTTGGTGGGAGTCTCGCGCACGTCGAAAACCCCCACCTGTGTTTACCTGGCCAACCGCGGATACCGCGCCGGCAATGTGCCTTTGGTGCCGAATGTCTCCTTGCCCGATGGGCTGGAAAATTTAAAGCGGCCGTTGGTAATCGGGCTGACCAAGGATCCCAACCGGTTGGTACAGATCCGGCGCAACCGCGTTTTGATGCTTAATCAGGACCCCAACACCGACTACACCGATCCGGAAACCGTCCGCAAGGAGGTCGCTTGGGCAAGGCAGATTTATGAAAAAAACAAGTGGCCGGTGATCGATGTCACCCGGCGCTCAATCGAAGAAACCGCCGCCACCGTAATTCAATTACTGGAAAATCGAGACCGTGATGGCTGACGACGTCACGGTCATCCTGGCTTCCAGCAGTCCAACACGCCGCGACTTACTCACGCGCGCCGGACTTCGCTTCGAGGCGATAGCCCCTGGCGTCGATGAGGAAGAGGTGAAGTCCTCGTTCCGCAGCCGGCGAGCGACCGGCGGGGCCACGGCCGAGGCCTTGGCGGAACTCAAAGCCAGAAAAGTCTCTGGCGCGCATCCCGGCGCGCTAGTGATCGGCGCCGATCAAATGCTGGTTTGCGGCACGCTTTGGTTTTCCAAGCCCGAAACGATTGAGGGGGCCCGGGATCAACTGCTGACCCTGCGCGGAAAAACCCACGACCTTTTCACCTCGGTCTGTGTCGCGCGCGACGGGGTACGGCTTTGGCATCATACCGATACGGCGCATCTCACCATGAGAAATTTCAGCGATGGTTTTCTGGACGACTATCTTCGTCAGATGGGACAGACCGTTCTGCAGTCGGTCGGCGCCTATCAAGCCGAGGGTTTGGGCATTCAGCTTTTTTCGCGCATTCTCGGTGATTACTTCGGCATCATGGGTTTACCCATTTTGCCGCTGCTGGATTTTCTGCGCACCCATATGGCGGTGCCCCGATGAGCGGCGCGTCGATCACTGGCGCTGCGCGCCTGGCCGGCATCATGGGATGGCCGGTGAAGCATTCACGGTCGCCGCGTCTGCACGGTGCCTGGCTGAAAACCTACGGCATTGATGGAGTCTATGTGCCGTTACCCGTGGCGCCGGAAAATCTGGGCGCTGCGCTGAGAGCCCTGCCGATACTGGGCTTTGCCGGGGTCAATCTTACGGTTCCGCATAAGGAAACCGCGCTGCAGTTCATGGATGAAATCACCTCCGCCGCCAAACGCATCGGCGCTATAAATACAGTGACGGTATTGCCGAACGGAAAGTTGCGCGGCGACAATACCGATTGCTTCGGCTTTATCGCCAATGTGGAAACATCCCTTCCCGCATGGAGCGCCGCAGTCGGTCCCGCCGTGGTGCTGGGCGCCGGCGGGGCCGCGCGGGCGGTGATCGCGGGATTGCTGGACAAGGGATGCCCAGAGGTGCGTATTGCTAATCGCAGCCGCCCGCGCGCTGAAGCGGTCGCGCGCGATCTCGGCGCCAAGGTGCGGCTGGTTTCGTGGCCGGTTGATGCGTCGGCGTTGAGCGATGCCGCCCTTTTGGTGAATACTACCAGCCTTGGGATGATGGGGCAGCCGCCGTTGGAGATATCGCTGCAGGGACTGCCTGCCGGGGCGGTGGTGACTGACGTTGTCTATGCACCGCTACAGACTGAACTGTTGAAGCAAGCGGCGGCACGGGGCCACCAAACCGTCGACGGCTTGGGCATGTTGTTGCATCAGGCGCGGCCGGCCTTTGCCGCGTGGTTCGGCCGCGAGCCCCAGGTGACGGCTGAATTGCGACAAATCGTGTTGGGCGATCCGGGAGCGGAGAAAAAAAAGTGAAGGTGTTTGGCCTTACCGGATCGATCGGCATGGGCAAATCTACCGCCGCCAAATTTCTGCGCCGCTTTAACATTCCCGTCCATGATGCGGATCAAGCCGTGCATGGATTTTTGCGCAGCCAAGGTGCCGCCGTTGCGCCCTTAACGCGGATTTTTCCTGAAGCTGTGCGCGGCGGCGACAAGGGACCCTATATCGATCGACAAATTTTGCGGAAAATAATCTTCGCCGATCCGGAGAAGCGAATCCGGCTGGAATCGATCATTCATCCGCTGGTGCGGAAATCGGAGGAAGATTTTCTGCGCCGGCAAGCGCGTCGCCGCCGCCCGATCGTGGTGTTGGATATTCCGCTGCTTTTTGAAACCGGAGCGGCCCGGCGGTGCGATGCCACGTTAACCGTGGTTTGCAGCGACTACCTTCAGGCCCAGCGCGTTTTACGGCGACCGGGCATGACGGCCAAATTGTTGGCGGAAATCCGCGCCGCGCAGATTCCGGCGCAAAAAAAACGCCGGATGGCGGATGTAGCTATACCGACCGGCCGCGCCTTGGGGTATAGTCTTCGCGCGTTACGGCGCGCCCTGCGGAGGCTGCGTGCCAAGCCAGCATCGAGCTGGCCGCGGCGAATCTATGCCGCGGGAAAGAGAACCAGATCGGCTGACGCCGATCACTACAGAGGATAAGCATGCGCGAAATTGTTTTGGATACGGAAACGACCGGCCTTGATCCCGCAGAAGGCCACCGCTTGGTCGAGATCGGCTGTATCGAGCTTTTCAACCGTATCCCCACCGGCCGGGAGTTTCATTGCTATATCAATCCAGAGCGGGACATGCCGCCGGAAGCCGAGGCGGTTCATGGATTATCATCCAGCTTTCTTGCCAAGTTTCCGCTGTTTGTCGATCATGTCGAAGCCTTTTTGGAATTCGTCGGCGACGCACCGTTAATCATTCACAACGCAAGCTTTGATCTGAAATTTTTGAATGCCGAGCTGGCCACCCACGATCGGCCGCTTTTCGCCGCCGAGCGGGCGATTGACACTCTTGGCTTGGCACGGCGGAAATTTCCCGGCGCCCCGGCCAGCCTGGACGCGCTATGCAAAAGATTTAACATCGATACGTCGCGGCGAGATAAGCACGGGGCGTTGATCGACGCGACCTTGTTGGCGGCGGTTTATGTCGAACTCATTGGCGGAAAAGAACCCGGACTTGATCTTATGTCTGGGGCTATTTCTGCCGGCGCGAGCCGCATGGCGGCCCAGCGCGCGCCGCGTCCGCAGCGTCCGGCACGATCTTTTCCCGTGGTGCCCGAAGAACAGGCCGCGCATCAATCGTTTATTGCGCGGATAAAAAACGCCCTATGGCTGGCTGCGGCAAATAGTTAGTTTGCCGCCTTGGCCGCGTTTTCCACCTGTGCCCGATACATCGAGACGAAATCAACCGGATTGATCATCAGCGGCGGCATCCCGCCGTCGCGGGTGACATTGGCGATGACCGCGCGGGCAAACGGAAATAACAACCGCGGACATTCGATCATCAAAACGGCATTGATGCTTTCCTGGGGAACGCCGGACAGGGCAACCGCACCGCCGTAATCCAGCTCAACCAAGAACAGCGGCATATCTCCTAACTTCGCGGAGGCCTCAATGTGCAAGATCACCTCGTAATGGCGCTCGCCCAAAACCTCGACTTTAACCCCGACGCTGACTTCGATCTGCGGCGCGCGGTTGAGTTCGGCAAAGGCGTGGGGCGCCCGGGGGGACTCAAAGGACAAATCCTTAATATACTGAACGGCAATGGTGACCGGCGCCGCCTCGGATGATGTATCCGCAGACGAAGGCGAGGGGGTGTTGGGAGCTGAAGTGTCGGTCATATCTTTCCGGCCTAAGTGAAGAGGTATCCCTATATCAGGCGTAATTTGTTCCGCCCAGGGTTTGAAGGACCTTCTCTGCCACAGTAAAGGTAAAGGTACAACCATAAGGACTTTGGCGGAGGGTTTGGGCGCTTTAATCGCTGGGTAAAATCTAGGATAGCGGCTTGCTCTTTGCCCCGCCGCCTCTTACCTTAGGGGCGGGCTTATGGCCTTGTAATTATAGCGTCTCTTCATGTGGAGCGTGGACGGATCGTGGACGGTTATCGCTTACTCGAGATCATCATTTTGGCGCTTTTTGCCGGGTTTCTCATCTTGCGGCTGCGCAGTGTTTTGGGTCGCCGCACCGGAAATGAGCGTCCGCGCCCGGACCTGTCGGCAAATCCGTCGCAAAACATACCGAATTCCCGCTCCGAGAGAACCAAGCCGGCGGCCGACCTTGATGTTCAGGAGGTACCGGAGGGTTTGGCGGCCCCCGGTACAGATAAGGCTTTACCCTATGATGATGAGGCGGCAGCGGCGACATCGGTGGCCGGAAATCTCTTGGCGATTAAGCGGGCCGATCCCGGTTTTGACGAGCAGGCCTTTATCGAAGGAGCCAAGGCCGCCTTCGAGATGATCGTGAATGCTTTTGCATCGGGTGACAAAGAGACCTTGCGCAATCTCCTTGGCCGAACCGTTCTTACTCAGTTCAGTGCGGCGATTGATCAGCGTAAAGCCGCGGGCGAAACCCTGTCGACGACCTTCGTTGGCGTGGACCAGGCGACTATAACCAAAGCCACGCTGCAGCGAACAGTCGCCAAGATCGATGTCAAAATCGCCTCGCGCCAAATCAATGTCACGCGCGATAAGGATGGAAAGATCGTTGAGGGCGATCCGACCGAAATCGACCAGCTGATCGATATTTGGTCGTTTGAACGCGACATTCGATCGAAAGATCCAACCTGGCTACTCGTTGATACGCGGCAGTTGGCATAATTCCTGTGGCGCGCCGCCGAAAATTAAAAAGATCTTCCCGATACCGCCGATATGGTACGGCTACGGTGATGATTGCGGTGATCGCCCTCGTCGGCATTGGGGTGGTGATGTATTTCCGCCAAGAAACACCGCCGCCGCGTCCGACACCCGCGCCTGCACCGGCGACACCCGTTCCGCCGGTTGCAACGCCGATTATTCCCCCGCAGCCGGGATTGCCGCCGGCAGCGGAAGCTTTGACGTTACGCCGGGTCGAATTTTCCGGCCTTCCCGGATGGCGCAATGATGATCAGCGTGCGGCCTTGCCGGCCTTGCGCCGTTCGTGTGGTGCGTTAGGCAAACTCCCCCCCGAGCGTCCGGTGGGCGCGCAGAAATTTTTCGGCACCTATGGTGATTGGCGTGCGCCCTGTGCGGCGCTGGCGGCCAAAGGAGAGATGGATCGAGCAGCGGCGCGGTCTTTTTTTGAACAATGGTTCGCCCCCTATGCGGCAAGCAACGAGGGAAAAACCGACGGGCTTTTTACCGGCTATTTTGAAGCCGAACTAAAGGGCATGCGGAAGAAAACGGGGAAATACATTTATCCGATCTATGCGGCGCCACCCGATCTCTTGACGATCGATCTCGGAAAATTCAAATCCGATCTGCAAGGTCAGACGATCAGCGGCCGCATTGACGGTAATTCCCTGGTTCCTTATTTCACCCGCGGCGAAATAGACGGCGGAACTCTGGCGAATAAAAATCTCGAGCTTTTTTGGACCGATGATGTCATCGATCTTTTCATTTTGCATATCCAAGGATCGGGAAAGGTGCAGCTGCCGGACGGCAAGGTGGTGCGGGTCGGTTTTGCCGCCCATAACGGGCACGGCTACACCTCAATCGGTAAGGCGTTAATTGATCGCGGCGCCCTGAAACTCGAAGAGGCGTCGTGGCCGGGAATCAAGGCGTGGCTGGATAAGCATCCGGATGAAGCGGCAAAAACCTTGGCGGTGAACGCCCGCTACATTTTCTTCCGCCAAATCGAGGGGGATGGACCGATCGGGGCGCAGGGTGTTGCGCTGGTTCCCGGACGCAGTCTTGCCGTCGACACGGCGTTTGTCCCCTTGGGCGTGCCGATTTGGCTGGATACGGTCGCGCCCGGGGAAGGCGACACCCCGCTGCAACGTCTTATGGTCGCGCAGGACAAGGGCGCGGCGATTAAAGGCCCCATTCGTGGCGACTTTTTCTGGGGATCAGGAGCCGCCGCCTTGGCCGAAGCCGGCCGGATGAAAAGCAAGGGCCGCTGGTTCTTCCTTCTGCCTCGCACCGCGGCCTCGGCAAGTTAAAGGCTCGCTTGCCAATAGGATTGCGGAAGATCATCTTTAAGTCATGGATGGTCAGGCTAACAAATTAACTTCTTCTTCAGGAATCACCCGCCCCCGGGTGGCTTTGTTTGTCACCTGTCTGGTTGATCTGTTCCGGCCGTCGGTTGCCTTTGCGGCGATCAAATTGCTGGAAGATGCGGGATGTACGGTTGAAGTGCCGGCGGCACAAACCTGTTGCGGTCAGCCTGCGTATAATTCCGGCGATCAAAAATCGGCCTATAAAGTGGCGCAGTCGCTTCCGGATCTTTTTGCGCCGTATGACTATGTGGTGGTGCCCAGCGGCTCCTGTGCGGGAATGCTGAAACACCAGGGGCCCGAGCTTTTCGCCAAGGACCCCCTTCTTCAGGAAAAATCCAAGGCTCTTGCCGGCAAGACCTGGGAGCTAACGGCCTTCCTCAGCGAGGTGTGCGGAATTAAAAAAATCCCCGCGCGTTTTCCTCATAAGGTGACCTATCACGACAGCTGCTCGGGTTTGCGTGAATTGGGCATCAAACAACAACCGCGCTCCCTGTTGGCAGGCATTGAAGGTCTCACCCTTTCCGAGATGGAGGATGCCGAGGTCTGCTGCGGTTTCGGCGGCACCTTCTGCGTTAAGTATCCGGATATTTCCGATCGCATGGTCGGCGATAAAATCGCGCGGATTGTGGCGACGGGGGCCGATACTGTTTTGGCCGGCGATCTGGGTTGCTTGCTTAACATCGCCGGTAAACTGAAACGGCAGGGCAGTGCCATCGAAGTGCGGCATATTGCCGAAGCTCTGGTATCAGCCGCGACACCGGCGATTGGTGAATCAGAAGTGACGCCGGCCGATGAATAAACTTGCCACCCATCCGCGCAGTCATCGGTTTAAAGAAAACACCCAAGCCGCGATGGCCAATCCTACGCTGCAAACGGCCTTGGGAAAATTAAAGACAGGATTTAGCGAGCGCCGGGCGCAAGCGGTTGCGCGGTTGCCCGAGTTTGATCGGCTGCGGGACGAGGCGACCGCCATCAAGAATCATAGCCTGAACAATCTCGATTTTTATCTGGAACGGTATGAAGAAAAAGCCGTCGCCGCTGGCGCCAAGGTTCATTGGTGCCGTGACGCCGCCGAGGCGAGAGAGACGATTCTGCGCCTCTGCCAGAATCTGCAGGCAAAAACGGTGACCAAGGGTAAGTCTATGATCACCGAAGAAATCGGTCTCAACGATTTTCTGCAAAGCCATGGCGTGCTGCCGATTGAAACCGATCTGGGCGAATATATCCTGCAACTGCGCGACGAGGCGCCCAGTCACATCGTTGCGCCGGCGATTCATGTGACGAAGCAAGAAGTGGCGGACCTTTTTCTCGCCGCCCACCAAGAGCTGCCGAAGGATCGCCGGTTGGACGAAGCGCGAACCTTGATCGGTGAGGCGCGAACCGTTCTTCGCCAACAATTCCAAACCGCGGATGTGGGAATAACCGGGGCCAATTTTCTTATCGCGGAAACCGGAAGCTCGGTCATCGTCACCAACGAAGGGAACGGCGATCTCACCCAGACCCTGGCCAAGGCGCATATTGTCGTCGCCAGCATCGAGAAGGTCGTACCGACCCTCAATGATGCGGCAATCCTGTTGCGGGTTTTGGCGCGCTCAGCCTCGGGGCAAGAGTTCAGCTCCTATACGACTTTTTCGACCGGGCCGCGGCGCGGCGGCGATTTGGACGGGCCAAGTGAATATCATGTCGTCCTTTTGGATAACGGCCGCTCGGCCATGTTGGGGACGGAGTTTCAGGACATGCTGCGCTGTATTCGGTGCGGCGCCTGCATGAACCACTGTCCGGTTTATGGAACTGTCGGCGGACATGCCTATGGGTGGATTTACCCCGGTCCTATGGGGGCGGTTCTCTCGCCCAGTCTGATCGGGATTAAGGAAGCAGGGCATCTTCCCAATGCCTCGACATTCTGTGGTCGCTGCGAACAGGTCTGTCCGGTACGGATTCCCCTGCCGAAGATGATGCGTCATTGGCGGCGGCGGGAATTCGAACAGCATTTGGCGCCGGTAACGATGCGCTGGGGCCTTGGTCTTTGGTCTTTTGTCGCGCAGCGACCCCGACTCTATCATCGTCTCACACAGATTTTTGTCGCGCTGTTGCGAAGACTCGACCGTGGGCGCGGCCGGTTTCGCGCCCTGCCTTTTGCGAGCGCCTGGACCAAAGGCCGCGATATGCCGGCGCCGGAGGGGTCAACCTTTCAGGCCCAGTGGGCGCAGCGTCAAAAGGTGCCGCAGCCATGACGGCACGTGAGTTGATCCTGGCCCGAATTCGAAGCGGAATCCGCCAGGGCGCCGCCAAGCCTGCCGCCGATCTTCAAACGAAGATGCCCTCTGCGGCCGAGCGATTAAGCCAAAATCCCCGCGGCACCATTCCGCAGCGCAGCCAATTGCCGCCCTCCCGTCAGGTAGACCTGTTTGTAGCCGAAGCTACCCGCGTTGGCGCCACCGTTATCCGGCTAGCTTCGGTGGCGGAGGTGCCGAAAGCTGTTGCCGCCTATCTGGCGCAGGAAAATCTCCCGGCGCGGTTAAGGATGGCACCGGATCCGCAGCTCAACGATATTCCCTGGGAGAAAGTGCCGACCCTCGATGTCCAACGCGGCGGCGCGCAAGATCGGGATGAGGTGGGGCTTACCGGATGTCTTGCCGCCGTCGCCGAGACCGGAACTTTGGTCATGACCTCTGGCCCGTCTCATCCCACCAGCCTCAATTTTCTGCCGGAAACCCATGTGGTCGTTTTGAAAGCGGGTCAAGTTACCGGCGCCTATGAAGAGGCCTTGGATATAATTAAAGACCAGAATCGTACAGGCTTGCCGCGCACGATTAATTTGATCACCGGTCCCTCACGCACCGGCGATATTGAACAAACCATTTATATGGGGGCCCACGGTCCGCGGCGGCTGCATATCCTTCTCGTCGCAGAGGGGGCTTGATCCTATGGCAAAAGCAAAACGGCCGGATCGATCGCTTGTGTCACCGGAAGACGCCGATCTGTTCGCCGCCACAGTGGCGGATGCAAAACCCTTGCGGCGGAAAAAGAAAAAAATAACGCCGGCGCTTTCCATGCGCACCCCTGCAATTGCCTCCGCGACACCGAGGGCTCGACCGCCAACGGCAAAGGCAGAAGTTTTCTCTCCCTTACGATCAAATCCCGCCGATCTTCACGATATGGATCGTCGCACGGCAGAACGGTTTCGCCGGGGTCAAATGGCGATCGAAGCTCGAGTTGATCTCCACGGGCAAACCCGGGAGGCGGCCTTAAGACAGCTGTCGCGGTTTTTGCGGCAGAGTTCTGCGGCAGGGAGGCGATGTGTTTTGGTCATTACCGGCAAGGGGACCGGCGGCACGGGAGTCTTGCGCCGGGAGTTTCCCATCTGGCTAGAGGCGGCAGATTTGCGGCCGCTGGTTTTGGGTATCGCGCCGGCTCAGGCAAAAGACGGCGGCAGCGGCGCCTTTTACGTCTTGCTGCGCCGCCAACGGTAAGTCGCGGAAAAACCAACCCGTGCAATTCGGCCAAAAATTATGTAAACTCTGTCGGCGTGGCCGGAGTATCACCCGACTTTTTGCATAGGGCGTTTATATGACGACTGGCAGTCACGGCCATAGCGCCGCCGTACATCCGAACCGCCGGGGTTGGACTGACGCTTTTTTGGTCTATACGCAACCCCGGGTTCTTCTCGTCTCATTGTTTGGATTTTCCAGTGGTCTTCCCTTTCTTCTGACGGGGGGCACCCTTACCGCCTGGATGGCCACAGCAAATATTTCTCTGACGGCGATCGGATTTTTCAGTCTGGTCTCCATCGCCTACTCCCTAAAGTTCTTGTGGTCGCCGGTCGTCGATCGGGTTCCTCTTCCTCTGTTGACGTCCTGGTTGGGTCGTCGTCGCGCCTGGATGCTGGTGTCGCAGATCCTCGTGTTGGGCGGGATCGCCGCCATGGCGCAAACCGATCCCGTAACCGGGCTATGGTGGCTGGTTTTCTGGGCAGTTTTTGTCGCCTTCGCTTCGGCGACACAGGATATAGCCCTTGATGCCTATCGGACCGAGATTTTGGAAACATCCCAGTTGGGCGCGGGCATTGCCATCTGGGTGGCGGCGTATCGGATCGGAATCATCATGGCCGGCGCCGGCGCCTTGGTCCTTGCCGATCATCAGGGATTTTTCGTTGCCTATATGGCCATGGCCGGCTTGATGCTGATCGGCATTTTAACGACGTTGTTCGCGCCCGAGCCGGAAAAGACCATAACGAAAGAAAGCGTGGCGCTCGAGACGGCGGCCCAAAACTTTCTCGACACTCACAGTCATCTGCCGCCGCTGGTCAGAAACGCAGCCAGCCAAATCTATGGCGCGGTGATCTGTCCCTTCGCCGAATTTATGGCGCGGCGGCACTGGCCGGTCATTCTGTTGTTTGTGGCGCTTTACAAGTACGGCGACGTTCTGGTCAGCGCGATGGCCAATCCGTTTTATATCAAGATCGGGTTTAGCCTGACGGAGATTGGTCAAGTCACCAAAGTATTCGGCGTGATCATGACCATTGTGGGCGGCTTTCTCGGCGGCGCCTTTGTGGTGCGTGTGGGCATTCTTCGCGCCCTGCTAATCGGCGGGATCTTGCAAGCCTTATCGAATATCATGTTCGTTATCCAGGCCAAGGTGGGATATTCCCTGCCGATGCTGGCGGTGACCATCGGGGTCGAAAACATAACCAGCGGTCTCGCCACGGCGGCCTTCGTCGCCTATCTCTCAAGCCTCTGCAACTTTGCCTATACGGCGACACAGTTTGCTTTGTTGTCATCCTTGATGGCGATCGGACGGACGGTATTGGGATCGTTCAGCGGCCTCATCGCCGATACGGTAGGTGATTGGGCCACCTACTTCGCCATCACCACAGTCGCCGCCTTGCCGGGTCTTTTCCTGCTGCTCTGGTTGATCAAGCTTTACCCGCCGCCGAAACGGCTCCCTGTAGGGTCGGCGCTGGCGGATGATTAACGCGGACCGGCATTGCGGCTGAGCAGTTCTTCTGCGGCTTTGATGACCGCCGCCGTCGTAATGGCATCCATGGTTTGACTGTCGAAGTCAATGGCGCGAACAAGCGTCAGATCCTTAGCCGGCGGGGCGAATTTGTCTGGTGAGGTGGCACCGAAAAGCACCACCAGCGGCACACCGGCAACGGCAAAGATGTGGGCGTTACCGGAATCATTGGCGATACACACAGAACAGGCATGGGCAAGACCAATGCTCAACAAAGGTTCCGTTGCGCGGATCTCCGGCGGCGCCAAAGAAACGGGAAAGATGGCCCCTGGCACCGCGGCCTGTAACGGCGCCTGCCAATCTGTTTCATTGGGTCCGAGGATAAAAGCCGGTATGAATCCTTGGGCAAAAAAATGCCGCGCAACCTCTTCGAATCGCTCCCGCGGCCAACACTTGGCGACGGTACCGGCTCCCGGTGCGATTCCAATGTAACGGTGCGTCGCCGGCATGAGTTTACGCACGGTATCGGCGACCGCCGCCGATAAAACGATCCCGCTTCCGGAAGGGTCGATGGTGCCGTCAATGCGGCCATGCTTGGCAAGAGACACCAGATCCAAAAGCTGAAAGATCATCGAGCGCGGCTTACGATAAGGACGTTTGGGCCGCACGGAAGAGAAGATGAAATCGGCGGTGCCGGAAAGAAATCGCTGATGGCGAATACGTCTTAAAATTAAGGTGGTTAAAAACCGCCGCTGAGTATCAATGATTAGGTCAAAGCTGCGATCCGCAAGCGGCCTTTTACCGAATAGTTCGCGAAAATCGGATCCGATGTTGGCGTTTTCGATAACCTCATCGATAAGATCTGTAACCAAGTGCCGAAGGCGGTGCGCATAACTGGTTTTGCCTTTGCCCGCAAGCCATGTGATCTTGGCGTCGGGGAAGGCGCGGCGCAGCGCTCGAACGAAAGGCATTTTCATCAAGCCATCGCCCATTAAGTCGATGCCGACATAAACCAAAACGGTTTTTGGCGAAAAGGCGGTATCGTCATGCATGGAATTTATGAACCCGGCTCATAAGAGTGATAGGATTTTTCTTCAATAATATCTGATCCCAAAAGAAGATTAATATCACGCTTGATCGCGGCCCGCTTATCATTGGTACGATAAACCGCGCGGGCAAGGTCGATGAATTTTGCGCCGAAATCCTGTGCCGCCTCGGCGTCACGGATATCGTCTTCGATCGCCCAAAGCGTTTCGTTGATCTTTTTTAGATTCGCCGTAAGCCGTGTTAATTCAGGGTGGGGAACAACGGCTCGTGCCAGAACCGTCCGCAACAGCTCAAGCTCGTGAGTCACATGAGCCCGTTTATCTGGGGCCGTTATATGCGCTGCCTTAATTTCCAAGATGGTTATCTTATCGATGAGTTCGCCGGGGGCGACGGGCACCAGCAAGGTAGGGGCGGGAGCGGGAGACGCGGCTGTCATGGCCTATCCTCGGTTAGGAATGAGGCTTTATAACGGCTTCACCCGCCCCGCGTCCATACGTGGGTTATGGGGAGAATGGGGTTAAAGGGGTGCGGCGCTTTCGCCAGCCAAGGCGTAGCCGGCGGATCGGACGGTCCGGATCAAGTCGGCGGCATTGTCGTCGTTGAGCGCCTTGCGTAGACGACGGATATGTACGTCCACCGTGCGAATCTCCACATAAATATCCTGGCCCCACACTTTATCCATAAGCTGTTCGCGGCTAAAGACGCGCTCGGGATGTTGTAACAGGTATTTCAGCAACCGGAATTCGGTAGGGCCCAAGACGATCTCTCGGCGACCTCGATGTACCCGATGGGCGGCCAGGTCCATGGTAACGTCTTTATAAGTCAAAATTTCTTGGGACAGCCCGGGTTGGCTCCGACGCAGCAAGGCGCGGATACGGGCGACCAGTTCTTGCGGCGAAAAGGGTTTGGTCATGTAGTCGTCGGCCCCAGTTTCAAGGCCGCGAATGCGATCGGCCTCCTCACCGCGGGCGGTTACCATAATGATCGGCACTGTCCGCAAAGCGGCGCTGCGGCGAAATTGCCGGCAGAGTTCGATCCCGCTAATCAACGGGACCATCCAGTCCAATAAAATAACGTCGGGCGGTGTCTCGGCGGCGCGGGTCAGGGCTTCTTCCCCATCGCGAGCCATAGCGGTGCGAAATCCGCCGCGCTCAAGATTATACTGCAGCAGGGCGATCAGGGCTTCGTCATCTTCGACGATCAAAACCAACGGCGCCGCCACGGCTCAGCCTTCGCGTTGCGGCTTTACGCCTGCCGGAACGGCGAAGCTGGAATCGGCCCCCTTGGGACGGACGTCACCGATCGGATGGCCCAACACCAGAAAATGAACCGCCTCGGCGATGTTATTGGCGTGATCGCCAATCCGCTCAATATTTTTGATTGCGAACAAAAGATGGGTCGAACCGGCGATAGTCTGGGGATGCTCGACCATGGCGGCCAGAACCTCGCTGAAGAGGGCGGTACAGAGATCATCGATCTCGCCATCACGTTTCCACGCCGAGGTCGCCTTCTCGGCGTCATCGGCGACATAGGCGTCGATAATATCGCGCAATACGGTTTGCACCAAACGACCTACCCGCGCGACACTGGGTCCGCGCACGCTGCCTGACTGCGCCAATGTCAATGTTCGTTTGGCAATGTTCTTGGCCAGATCGCCGATCCGTTCGAGATCACTGGAAATGCGCAAAGACGAGACAATCAACCGCAGATCCCGCGCCATCGGTTGACGTAAGGCCAGGAGACGCACCACAAAGCTGTTCACGGCGGCGTCCAGATCGTCCAGGCGGCGATCGCCGCTGATGATCTTGCTGGCGAGTTCGGTGTTGCGCTCATCAAGGGCGCTCATCGCCGAAGCAAGTTGGTGTTCAGCCAATCCGCCAAGCTCGGCGATAATATTCTTAAGCCGCGTTAGGTCGGCATCATAGGCCTTAACCGTATGGTGAGCGGTAACGTTGGGTGAGTCCGGGTCGTGTCTTTTATCAACCATTAGCCAAACCTTCCCGTGATGTAGCCATGGGTGCGCTCGTCTTGAGGATTGGTGAATATCTTCTCCGTTTCGCCGACCTCGACCAAATCACCTAAGTGGAAGAAGGCGGTGCGTTGGGATACCCGCGCCGCCTGCTGCATGGAGTGGGTGACAATGATGATGGTGTAGTTTTCCATCAACTCACTGATAAGCTCTTCAACCTTAGCGGTTGCGATCGGATCAAGGGCGGAACAAGGCTCATCCATCAAAATAACCTCAGGGTTTACAGCGATGGCGCGGGCAATGCAGAGGCGCTGCTGCTGACCGCCGGATAATCCCGTACCCAAATCATTAAGACGGTCTTTAACCTCCTTCCACAGACTGGCGCGCTCGAGGCTTTCTTGGACGATTTGATCCAACTGGGCTCGGCTTGTCGCCAAGCCATGGATGCGCGGGCCATAGGCGATATTGTCGTAAATGGATTTAGGAAAGGGATTGGGCTTTTGGAAAACCATTCCCACCCGGGCGCGCAGGCGAACCACATCCACCGCATCGGCATAGATATTTTCGCCGTCCAACAACACCTCTCCGGTAGTCCGGCAATTGGCGATGGTGTCGTTCATTCGATTGATGCACCGAAGAAAGGTTGACTTGCCGCAGCCCGATGGCCCGATCAGCGCTGTTACCGATTTGGCATAGACATCAAGATCAATGCCATTCAAGGCGCGCTTGGCGCCGTAATAAACATTGATGTCCCGCGCGGCGATTTTCACCGGATCGGCGGCGGCATCCGTCGCCGCGTTCGGCGGCATGTCTAACAGAGAAGGCATGGCGGCTGGGCTCATGATTAATCCTTTTACCATACCAATGATTTACGTAAGCGATAGCGTAAGGCAATGGCAAAACCATTCATCGCCAGGGTCATCAGCAGCAAAACCAGTCCGGCCGCCGCCGCATTTTGCTGAAACGCCGGATCGGGACGCGAGACCCAGTTAAACATCTGAATCGGCATCACGGTGAAGGGACTGTTTAGCCATGAAAAATGAATGAACGGAAAGTCGGGCTGAATCGGTGCCGGGGGCAGAAAGGCGATAAAAGTTAAGGCACCGATGGTGATGAGCGGCGCCGTCTCGCCGATCGCGCGGGAGAGGCCGATAATGACGCCGGTCAGGATTCCCGGCGAAGAATAGGGAAGAAGATGATCGGCGATCATCCGCCACCGGGTGGCGCCCATGGCATAGGCGGCGTCGCGCAATGATGCAGGTATGGAACGAATGGCCTCACGTGTGGCGACAATGACGATCGGTAAAATCAACAGCGCGAGGGTTAGGCCCGCCGTCAGAATACTATTGCCGAGGCCAAACTGATAGACGAACAACCCTAAGGCCAACAGACCGTAAATGATCGAGGGCACCCCGGCTAGGTTGGCAACATTGATCTCGATGATTTCGGTCAGCCAGTTTTGACTCGCGTATTCTTCCAAATAGACGGCGGCGGCAACGCCAATAGGAATGGCGGTTAAGGCGGTGACAAGCATGACCAGGAGCGATCCAACCCAGGCGGATAAAATTCCGGCGCGGTCCGCATGACGGGACGGAAAGTTTAAAAAAAACTCCGGCGTTAGGCGCCCGATGCCATCGTGAGCTAGCGATGCCACCAACGCCAGCATCATCAGGATTCCGATCAGGGTTGCGGCAAATCCAAAAATGAGAAACAGATTCTCATAAAATTGCCGCTTCGAAAATCCGCGTTTACGCAGAGTTTGGGGCTTTGCCGGTGTCAGCGTTAAGGACATTAGTAACGCTCCCGATACCGACGACGCAGCAAATGCGCCGCCATATTAAAAATAAGGGTCAGGGCTACCAGTGCAAGGCCGGCGGCAAAGATCGTTTGATATTGAATGCTGCCGTGGGGAAGATCGCCCAGGGCGACCTGAACGATATAGGCGGTTATGGTTGCCGCCGGTTCGCGGGGATCAAGGGTGAGATTGGGTTGCAGACCGGCGGCAATCGCCACGACCATCGTTTCACCGACCGCCCGAGATAAACCGAGCACCACTCCGGCCGCGACTCCAGAAAAGGCGGCGGGAAAAACAACCTTCAATGCGGTTTCAAATCGGGAGGCGCCCAAGGCTAGGGACCCATCGCGCAAGGTTTGCGGGACGGCGCGCATGGCGTCTTCGCTGACCGAACTGATGTAGGGCACGATCATGATGCCGATCACGATCCCCGCCGATAACAGATTAAATCCAGGCAAGTCGGGAATGATCCTTTGCAAGGCGGGCGTGACGACCAGCAAAGCAAAGTAGCCGTAAACAACCGTGGGCACGCCGCTGAGAAGTTCCAAGAACGGTTTAACAATCTCGCGAAGGGATCGCGGTGCAAACTCACTGAGGTAAATCGCCGCCGTCAGGCCCAAGGGAATGGCGACAAACAGGGCGACGATGGTGGACACAAAGGTTCCGCTGAGGAGCGGGAGAATGCCGTAGCGTGGATTGGCGAACAGCGGCGTCCACTCGGTTCCGGTCAAAAATTCTACAAGCGAAACCGCGAAAAAAAACCGCACCGATTCATAAATCAATACCCAGAGTATGGCGCCGGTAATAAATACGGACAAACTACCCGCCATAAAAAGCAGGTTCTCGATAAACCATTCCTGAATTTTTTGCCGCTGACGGCGGCGGGCAAAATTTATCGGAAGAGCCATTAGATTATCGGTCCGGAATAGAAGAGTGCTTCTCGGATAAGAAGCACTCTTCTACAAAGGTTAGTGAACAGGTTTCTTGGCCAGGATTTGCGCGATGGACAATCCAACCTCAGGTGTACCACCAAAGCCAGTGCCGGTTTCACCTGCAGCAAAGCGGGCTACAGCCGTGGTGTAAGCCGATTTTGGTAGCGGCACATATTTAACTTCTTTAATCAACGGCTCACTCTTGGTCAGGAAAAATTCCACGAATTCTTTTATTTCAGGTCGCTTGGCTTCGCTCGCCTTGACGTAAATGAACAGGGGCCGAGACATCGGCATATAGGTACCGTCGACCACGGTTTTTTCCTCCGGCAGAACGGCTCCTTTACCGCCGTCAATGCCTAAGGCCTTCATACGTTTGGCATGGGGGGCGTAATAGGCGTAAGGAATGAAACCAAGGGCGCCCTTGTCGTTCTCGATCCCCTGCACCAAGACGTTGTCGTCTTCGCTGGGGGTATAATCGGCCCGGATTGATTTGGCCTTGCCGTTTACCGCTTCGGTGAAATAATCGAAGGTGCCGCTATCGGCCCCGGCGCCATAAAGCTTCAGCGGAACATCCGGCCATTCGGGCCGTACGTCCTTCCATTTCATAACCTTGCCCTGGGACTCGGGTGACCAGATTTTTTTAAGATCCGCCAGGGTGATATCCTTCACCCAGTTATTCTGAGGATGAACAGCAACAGTCAAGGCATCAAAGGCAATGGGCAGTTCGATATAGGAAATGCCCGCGGCTTTGCAGGCGTCCATCTCTTCTTTCAGGATCGGCCGCGAGGCGTTGGAAATATCGGTTTCGCCACGACAGAATTTTTTAAAGCCGCCGCCCGTTCCAGCGATACCCACCGTCACCTGAACCTGACCTTTTTTCATGGCCTGGAATTCTTCGGCCACAGCCTCGGCAATGGGAAAAACAGTGCTAGAGCCATCAATCTTGATGGTGGTTTGAGCCAAGACCGGCCCAGCGGTTAAGAAAAAGACACCCGTAAGAACCGTGGCGGCAATTCTGTGCATCATCATGCTCCGTCTTTAAAAAAACCGGTCTCTTTCAGAAAAGCCGGTACGGAGCCCCGTGCTCCGCGCTGTGACCATAGGTCCCTGCTATAACTATTCTGTTACAAAATCATTACAGATTTATGACAGATGATGCGCATCAATCGGGCAGCCGGGGAAGACTGACCACCACCTCGGTGCCTTTACCCAGAGTGCTGTTGATAACCAGCCGTCCGCGATGGCGTCCGACAATATGCTTGACGATGGCAAGGCCAAGACCTGTGCCGCCGTCGCCGCTGCGGCTGGAGGCGGGCACGCGATAAAACCGTTCCGTCAGGCGGGGAAGGTGCTCGGGCGCTATCCCCGGCCCTTGATCGGCAATGCGAACGGATACGAGAGACGGGTCTGCAGCCGCGCTGATGGTCAAGGGACTATCCGCGGCATAACGACGGGCATTATCGATCAAATTGAGGAAAAGCTGAGCCAATTGATCCGCATCTCCACGCACAGGCGGCAAATCCGGCGGGAAAATCAGGTCGATTGTCGGAGCCTTCATCGTTGAAGACTGTGCTAGTCCATCAATCATCCGGTTTAGAAGAGGACCGAGATCGATCCTGTCATGAGGAAGGTCGTGCTCTTCCATTTCGATCCGTGACAGGGATAAAAGGTCGCGGATCAATCGCGACATCCGAGCGGCTTGCTCCGCCATAATGGAAAGGAATTTCTCCCGGGCGGCAGGATCGTCGCGGGCGGGACCGCGCAAGGTTTCGATGAAACCCTCGACGGCGGTCAGCGGCGTGCGCAGCTCATGGCTGGCATTAGCGATGAAATCTCGACGCAGGTTATCGCTGCGTTTGAGGGCGGAGGTTTCATGCAAGGTCATCAGAACTCGCGGACCATGACGGGTGGAGGGGGGAAGATTCTGAACCCGAACCAAAAAGTAGCGATCCTGCGGCGCTAAGAAAATTTCAGCGGTTTGCGTCGCCGCCGTCATGGCTGGGTCGAGAAAACAGGCTTCGATCGCAGCAACCACATCTGGATGGCGCAAAATTGAACTCAAGTTCATGGCGGTTAAAATTTCGGCGCCGGATTTTTTTTGCCCCAACAAAGCTTCACCGGCCGGATTAGTCTGGACGACCTGACGCTGTTGGTTAAGGACCAAAACCGGATCGGGCAAACGAACAATCAGGGATTGGTGGTCGGCCAGATGATCGCGCAATAGACGGTTATCCGCCGCCGCGCTTTGCCGGACGCGCATAAGTGCAGGCCCAAGATCAAGCCACGATATAAGTCTATACAGGGGCTGAGTGTCCGAAAAATTGTGCAGACGGTCAACCGCCGTAACGGCCATATAGGCGGTACAACCTGTGCTCACTAGGATGGCGCCGAAGATTAATCCGGCCAAGGAAATCGACAGAGTCTCAGTTAAGATAAGAAGCAACAGAACGCCTGCCGCGGGAAGGCTTAAGACTATGCCGCCGATCAGGGCGCGACCCAGGCGCAGTTGCATCATTATCCGACGGCAGCTTCGTGGGCGGCCAAGGCGGCCGCATTGACCAGATCAGCCACCGTCGCACGCAACTGAACGATCTGAACGGGCTTCTCAAGGCCGATCACCAAGGGTCCAATCGATCCGCCGCCGCCCACCATCGGCAAGAGTCGCGATACGATATGAGCCGAATGAAGTGCGGGCATCAACAGGATATTGGCTGGGCCTGTTAGCTGACAGAATGGATAGAACTTGGTGCGCAGTTCGTGGTCCAGGGCCATGTCAACGGTCATCTCGCCGTCAAATTCGAAATCGACTTGTCGGCGGCGCAGTTCATCCACCGCCTCGCGGATGCGCTGAGCCTTCTCGCGCGGCGGGTTGCCAAAGTTGGAAAAAGACAGAAAGGCGATGCGTGGAACCTCGCCGAATTGCCGCACCTTGGCGGCGGTGGCGATGGCGATATCCGCCATTTCTTTTGACGACGGCAATTCTTGAACGTTGGTATCGGCAATGAACAAGGTGCGCCGGCCCGGCCCCGTTCCGGCGGCGATCGATAATCCGAACGGCGTTGCGCCGGGTTTGACGCCGATGACGCGCCGCACCTCGTCATAGGCGACCGACCAATTCCGGGTAAGACCGGTGACCATGGCGTCCGCCTCGCCGGAAGCGACCATGCAGGCGGCAAAAACGTTTCGATCTTGGTTCACCATGCGCTGGCAATCGCGGTACAAAAATCCACGACGTTGCAGCCGGTCATAAAGAAAATCGGTATAGCGTTTATTGTCGTGGGAAAGGCGCGCGTTGTGGATCTCCAAATCCTCGGCACCGACAATGCCGAGGGATGAGATCATCTCGCGCACGATTTCGGCGCGACCGATCAGGATCGGATGACCATACCCGGCGCTGCGGAACGCGAAGGCGGCGCGGATGACGCGTTCTTCTTCGCCTTCGGCAAACACCACCCGGCGCGGATTGTTCAAAACGCCCTCATGGATGCGCTGCAAGGCGGAGGCCATGGGATCCATGCGGCCGCGCAAAGACGCCGTATAGGCCTCGAAACTTTTGTAGGGTTTGCGGGCAACGCCCGACTCGATGGCCGCCTTGGCGACGGCGGGCGCAACGCAACTGATCAGCCGGGGATCAAAGGGCACCGGCACGATGTATTCAGGACCATAGCGCAGGCGCCGTCCGCCGTAACTATCATCGACCTCATCGGGCACATCTTCCCGGGCAAGGGCGGCCAGGGCTTCAGCCGCCGCCAATTTCATCGCATCGTTGATGGTGGTGGCACGAACGTCCAAGGCGCCGCGAAAAATGTAGGGAAAGCCCAAGACATTGTTGATTTGGTTGACGTAGTCCGAGCGGCCGGTGGCGATGATGGCGTCGTCCCGCACGTCTTTGACATCTTCGGGGGAGATTTCGGGATCGGGATTGGCCATGGCAAAGATGATCGGCCGCTTCGCCATGCGCGCCACCATTTCTTTGCTGACGGCGCCTTTGACGCTGAGACCGAAAAAAACATCCGCCCCGTCCAAGGCTTCAGCCAAGCTGCGTTTTTTCGTGATGACCGCATGGGCCGACTTCCATTGGTTCATGCCCTCGGTGCGGCCTTGATAGATGACACCCTTGCTATCGCACAGGATCACATTTTCCGGCCGCATGCCGCGCGCCTTGATCAATTCGGCTGAAGCGATGGCCGCCGCCCCCGCGCCATTGATGACCAGCTTGGTTGTCGAAATATCTCGGCCGGTTAAAGCGATGGCGTTGATCAAACCGGCTAGCGCGATAATGGCGGTGCCATGCTGATCGTCATGGAAGATCGGGATATCCATGAGCTCGCGCAGGCGCTGCTCGATGATGAAACACTCCGGCGCTTTGATGTCCTCCAGGTTGATGCCGCCGAAACTGGGCCCCAGATACCGGACGCAATTGATGAAGTCGTCGACTTCTTTGGTGTCGACGCAAAGATCGATGCTGTCCACATCGGCGAACCGCTTAAACAGGGCGGCCTTCCCTTCCATCACCGGCTTTGAAGCAAGGGCGCCTAAGTCGCCCAGGCCCAAAACGGCGGTGCCGTTGGAGACCACGGCCACCATATTGCCCTTGGTGGTGTAGTCATAAGCCTTGGCCGGGTCTTTTTCGATCTCAAGGCAGGGGGCGGCGACGCCAGGAGAATAGGCGAGGGATAAATCTCTCTGTGTTGTCAACGGCTTAGAGAGACTAATCTCCAACTTGCCGGGCCGGCCGCTGGCGTGCATCTGCAGCGCTTCTGCATCGGTGACCCTTACGCGATCATCACTCATATAGGCTCCCCCCGTTTTATTCCGGGCCAATTCTGACAGACTCTTGACGCTCCATGCTAGGGTGATTGATAGAGAGACCAAAGACACTAGGGAAATCGGGGGATTTTGCCTGAGAATGACAACCTGCGGATGACAAGCGGCCGAACATGACAAGCGGAACGGCACTTACGGCTAAGGCGCTGCCGCCTGCCGCTACCAACACCACGCCCATGATGGCGCAATACCTGGCGTTGAAGTCCCGCCATGGCGACTGCCTGTTGTTCTATCGCATGGGCGATTTCTACGAGATGTTCTTCGACGATGCGGTCAAGGCGGCGGCGGCGCTGGATATCGCCCTAACCAAACGCGGACAGCACGACGGCGCCGAAATCCCCATGTGCGGCGTTCCCGCCCACAGTCACGAAGCCTACCTGGCGCGGTTGATCCGCAAAGGCTTTCGCGTCGCCATTGCCGATCAGATCGAAGATCCGGCCGAGGCGAAAAAACGCGGCGCCAAATCGGTGGTGGAACGCGCGGTGGTGCGCATTGTCACGCCTGGGACCTTGACGGATGATGCCTTGCTGGATGCCCGCCGCAATAATTATCTCGCCACGGTGACCGAGGCGGAGGGCAAGTTGGCCCTGGCCTATGTCGATATTTCCGCGGGTGAAGTCGCCGTTGAACCTGTCCTGGCGGCAAGCCTTGCCACCAGCCTTGCGCGGCTGGAGCCGGGAGAAATTCTGCTGCCTGATCGTCTATTGGCACGGGCGGATATCACTGCGGCGATCGCGCCCTGGAACGCCGTGTTGTCGCCCCTGCCGTCGGCGCGGTTTGACAGCGAGATGGCGCGGCGCCACTTGCTGGATACTTATAAAGTGACGGCGCTTGATGCTTTTGGCAATTTTTCCCGGGCCGAGGTTGCGGCCCTTGGCGCGCTGATCGCCTATATCCAAGTGACCCAGGTGGGCCGCCTGCCGCGTTTGGCGCCGCCGCAAAAAATCGGCGATGGCGCCATCATGGCCATCGACGCTGCCACCCGGCGCTCGCTCGAAATCGAGCGCACGGCGCAGGGTGATCTTGGCGGCAGTTTGTTCGGCGCCATCGATCACTGCGTGACCGGCGCCGGGGCACGGCTTTTAACCCGGTGGCTGGCGGCGCCTTTGCTTGATCCGCCGTCGATCACCGCGCGTCAAGACATGGTGCAGTTTTTCGGCGATGACGATCGGTTGCGCGAAAACTGCCGCACTATTTTGCAACGTGCCCCGGATTTGGCGCGGGCTTTGGCGCGACTTAGCCTTGGCCGAGGCGGTCCGCGAGATCTTGCCGCGATCCGGGATGGATTGATCGCTGCAAAAGAAGCGCGGCACAAAATCGACACGGCGCCCGGCGTCTTGCCGCAGCTGTTGCAAACAACGCTGCAGGATCTTGGTCAATACGCTGCGCTGATCGATCTGCTGCAGCGGGCCTTGGGCGCGGATCTGCCGGTGTTGTCGCGGGATGGCGGATTCATCGCGGCGGGTTATCATCCGCGCCTCGATGAATTGCGCAGCCTGCGCGACGAAAGCCGCCGTCTGATCGCCGGGCTTGAGTCCGAGTACCGCCAAGCGACCGGCGTCGCCGGGCTTAAAATAAAACACAATAATATACTCGGCTATTTTATTGAAACCACCGCGGTGCACGCCGACAAGCTGGCAACCGGCACCCATGCGGCGACCTTTATCTTGCGCCAAACCCTCAGCAATCAAGCGCGGTTTTCGACGGTGCGTTTGTCGGAGCTCGAGCGGGATATTTCCGGGGCCGCCGATCGGGCGATCGGGTTGGAGTTGGAAATTTTTGCCGAGCTGGTTCAGGAAATTCTTGCCAAGGCCGAAGATCTTGCCCGTACCGCCGAGGCTGTGGCGCGCCTCGATGTCGTTGCCGGTTTGGCCGAACTGGCGATGACTCGCGGCTGGGTGCGACCACTGGTGGACGACAGTTTGTCGTTTCACATCGAGGGCGGCCGCCATCCGGTGGTCGAGGCGATGTTGATCTCCCGTGGTGATGGCAATTTCGTCGCTAATGATTGCGATCTGTCCGCCGCCAGCCGGTTGTGGCTGCTGACCGGCCCTAACATGGCGGGAAAAAGTACTTTCTTGCGGCAGAACGCGTTGATCACTTTGCTGGCCCAAGCGGGATCCTTCGTGCCGGCGCGGCGCGCCCATATCGGCGCGGTTGACCGATTGTTCAGCCGGGTCGGTGCATCGGATGATCTTGCGCGCGGCCGCTCGACTTTTATGGTTGAAATGGTGGAGACGGCGACGATTTTGCATCAGGCGACAGCGCGCTCGCTGGTGGTGCTGGATGAAATCGGCCGCGGTACCGCCACCTTTGACGGCTTGTCGATCGCCTGGGCCTGTGTCGAGCGCTTGTCGGTGATCAATAAATCCCGCGCGCTGTTTGCCACGCACTATCACGAACTGACGGTCTTGGCCGATCGCCTGGAGGGCGTCGCCAACCACGCCATGCGGGTCAAGGAATGGCAGGGCGAGCTCACCTTTTTGTACGAGGTTGGATCGGGCGCCGCCGATCGCAGCTACGGCATTCACGTGGCGCGGTTGGCGGGGCTGCCGCCGGAGACCGTCGCGCGCGCCGAAGAAATTCTGACCCAATTGGAAGCGGGACGCGAAGGCAAGGTTCTGGCCAAGCTGGCGGAAGATCTCCCGTTGTTTGCCGTGACAACGCCGCCGGCTCTGCGTGCCGAACCGCCCCGAGATCTGTTGCGCGACAGCCTGGCCGAGATTACGCCCGATAGCCTTACCCCCCGCGAGGCGCTGGAGATTCTCTATCGGCTGAAGGGGTTGACGGGGTAGGCGACCCATCGCTGCGCGCTTTGCGAATTGCATCTTGCAATCGCGTTTTGATCTCATCCATTTTTTCTATGTGAAAAAAGCCAAATCTGTTTAAAAAAAGCACCGGCTTTTTATCGAATGAAAATTGTTGGTTTAAGATACCAAATCCAATTGATCCCGTGTTTCCCCCTCGATGGATAAATTGCAAGCCGCCCAAGTCGACCAAATCAATTATACGTATAGTCAGTTTCGTCCAACCCCGGATGATATAAAGACGATGATTGCTAAGCGCATAGGTTTGGAGCAATCCACTTACGATCGGCGCTAAGGCATATAGCCAAATAAAAATAACAAACAGCAGCATAAAGAAATCAGAAGCTGAAAAAGCTATTTTTCGGTAAGCCATCGATAGAAAAATAAATCCGGTCAAGAATAGTGACGCACAAAATCGTATAAGGAAGGAGAGAGAAAAAATAATATTCCTAATCTGTGGACGGCCGACCCATTCAATAGTTTCACTCTCTTTGACGCCAAGTCTTAGTATTTTTTCCACAGATAAAATCGACGGACGTTTAAACAGCGATGCGGATTTATCGCGCGGAACCGAAAGAGGTACCGTTTCAATAGGTTCTCTAAAAATAGTTGGGATCTGAGAGGACTGATCTAAGGTCGCCTGCAATGTTGCTGCTGCCTTAACAATTGACGGAATGGCAAAAAATCCAAGCCTAGGCCGGCGCTGAAAAGCAAACTGTGTGCGTCCCCAACGCTGAACATAAGGAAAGATGACTGAGCCTGTAGCGCCTAAGGTTTGAATTTTGTTATCGCTTAAGTGAAGCAAAGAAATGGCGTCTATTTCAACGAAGGGTCTGGTAGCAGCAAAAAAGGCGCGCCGGTTACTGAGGGCATAAAGGCGGCGCAGATTTTGGTGATAAATACTCGTCCCTTCGAGAAAGAAAATAGTAAGCCAGAGAAAATTAAACAGAAGAAAAGAAAAAACGGTCGGGTCAAAATCGTTGAGGAAAAAAAGTGGAAGAATCACGACTCCAAAAACGAGAAACAAAATAAATAAAAACACCAAGTTGTAGAATAATCTTAGGGGAAACGCCCGCAGGGAGATCCAGAAAGATCGGCGCGCCGCCCAGATCAGTTTTTCACCGGGATCAAGATAGGGCGTAAGAAATTTTTGTGCCTCGGCCAAGGCGGAACCGCGTAAGTCTTCTGCCATACGGGATATCTCCCCCGAGAAGTCCTTCTTGACCATAGCTATTTACACGGAGAAATGCCATTACTACGTGTGACGGTGAACCATTCCATACCAGACAGCGGAAATTTCTTAAGCTAAACTGGCCCTTATGCAGCAGGCAGCCGAAACCCTATCCAAGACGCGGCATCCGCAAGGCCCAACCCAGCAGCGGGCGATCATCGATCGCCGCGCTGTGATTACGCGGTTGGATGGTCTTGCCACGACGCAAAATGACGGACGCGTCGCTCCTGACGCCGCCGCCATGCGTAAAGCGGTGCAGTCCGTGTTGCGCGAGGTTTTGGACCAAGGCCGCGCGGAAATCCGACGCCGGTTTTTGGAGGCAGGCGCCACCAAGGGCAGCAATCCGTTCCGGGGTGACGGCGGTGAAGTCTTGCGCGGCACCGCCTTCCTGATCGATCAGATCATTCGCATCGCTCATGACTTTGCCGTGGCTCATGTTTTTCCCACAACCAGTTCGACCACCGGCGACCGGCTCAGCATCGTCGCGGTCGGCGGCTACGGCCGGTTCGAACTGGCGCCGCAATCCGACATCGATCTGTTGTTTTTGTTGCCGTACAAAAAAACACCCCATGTGGAACAGGTGGTGGAATGGCTGCTCTATCTTCTGTGGGACTTGGGGCTAAAGGTCGGGCACGCGACCCGGTCGATTGATGAATGCCTCCGCCAAGCCAAGGCGGACCACACGGTTCGCACCTCGTTGTTGGAGGCGCGATACGTCTGGGGCGATTCGGCCCTCTTCACTGAGTTGAAACGTCGGTTTGCGGGTGAAGATAAGGAATCCAGTGGTCTTGCCTTCGTTGATGCCAAGATGGCCGAGCGCGATGCCCGTCATCGCCGCACCGGGGATTCCCGTTATGCGCTGGAGCCCGACATCAAGGAAAGCAAAGGCGGTCTTCGCGACCTTCATTCCTTGTACTGGATCGCCAAAGAACTTTACCGGGTTGATCATGTCGACCAGTTGGTCGAACGTCACATTTTAACCGCAGAAGAGGCGCGGCGCTTTGCCAAGGCGCAGTCGTTTCTGTGGTCGCTGCGGTGTCACCTGCATTATCTGACCGGACGGCCCAACGAACGATTGACCTTCGATGTTCAGCCGTTGATTGCCGAGCGCATGGGCTATTCCGATCACGGCCGCACCAAGGGTGTCGAGCGGTTTATGAAGCATTATTTCCTGGTCGCCAAAACCGTCGGCGACTTAACGCGGATCTTTTGTTCAGCCTTCGAAGCGGACCGGAAAAAACGCCCGACCTTTCGCCTGATGGGGTTTTCCCTGCGCCGCCCGCAGAATTTAGGCGACTTTATTTTGGGTGACGGAGACCGATTGTCGATCAAGGACAATGATGTTTTTATCCGCGACCCGGTAAATTTCCTGCGTCTCTTTCATGTGGCGGAAAAAAACGGTTTCGATATTCATCCCCACGCCATGCGGCGCATGCGGCAATCCCTTAGTCTGATCGACAATGGATTGCGCGGCGACCCCGAGGCCAACCGTTTGTTTATCGACATTCTGACCGCCGAGCGGGATCCCGAATGGGCGCTTCGCCAGATGAGCGAGGCCGGGGTCCTGGGCCGATTCATTCCGGACTTCGGCCGTGTCGTCGCCCAGATGCAATACGACATGTATCACGTCCACACCACCGACGAGCATACCCTGCAGGCGGTGGGAATATTGAACAGCATTGAAACCGGCAAGCTTAAGGATCAGCATCCGATTTCTTGCGAGATCATTCACCAGATCTCCAGTCGCCGGGTTTTGTACCTGGCGGTGTTGCTGCATGATATTGCCAAAGGGCGCAATGGCGACCACTCGATTTTGGGCGAAAAGGTTGCCGAAAATTTATGTCCGCGCCTCGGCCTCAGCGACGAAGAAACAGAAACGGTCGCCTGGCTGGTGCGCTGGCACTTGTTGATGAGCAATGTCGCCTTCAAACGAGATTTAGATGATCCCAAAACCATTGCGGATTTTGCGTCGGAAGTTCGGTCGCTTGAACGGCTTAAACTTCTTTTGTTGCTGACCGTAGTGGATATCAAGGCGGTGGGACCCAATGTCTGGAACGGGTGGAAAGCCGGCCTGCTGCGCGAACTTTATTATCGCGCGGATGAATATCTCTCCGGCGGGTTATCGGCGGGGAATACCCGGAGCAATCGCATTGAGGCGATTAAGTCGGCGGTGCGCGCGGAACTGCCCGAGCTTAGCGACGGCGAATTTGAAACCTTTGCCGCCTTGCCTTATCCCGCCTATTGGCTGGCCTTTGATCCGGTTACCCACGCCCGGCACGCGCGGCTGGTGCGAGAGGCCGAGCGCGATCATCGCGATTTGACCGTCGCCACCCGCATCGATACCGCGCGGGCGGTGACGGAGGTCACCATTTATACCGGCGACCATGCCGGATTGTTCAGCCGGATCGCCGGTGCCTTGGCGGTGGCGGGTGCGAACATCCTTGATGCCCGGATCGCTACCATGACCAACGGCATGGCGCTGGACGTGTTCTGGGTTCAGGACGAGCGCGGCGGCCCGATCGATCGCTCCGACCGGTTGGCGAGGTTGGCGGCGCGAATCGAACAAACGCTTTCCGGCGAATGCCGCCCGTCCGATGAGCTGCGCAAGCGAGGGGCGATCGCCAGCCGAACCGGGGTTTTCAAGGTTCCCCCCCGGGTTCTGATCGACAACGCCGCCAGCGCGACGCACACTGTGGTCGAGGTCAACGGCCGGGACCGCCGCGGATTGTTGTTTGACGTGACGCGCGCCTTGACGGGATGTGGGATTCAGATTTCTTCTGCGCGGATTGCCACCTACGGCGAAAGTGTAATCGACGTCTTTTATGTTAAGGATATTTTCGGCATGAAGATCTATAACGACGCCAAGCTGGCGGAGATCCGCAAAGCGCTGTTGGCCGCCCTGGCTGATCCACGGGATGCGGATCCCGGAGACCTTGGTGCCGCGACCTCCTCATCAGTAGCCGTTTAGACTTTATGCAACTCCTTCGCGCCATCGCCACTGTGGGTGGTTGGACCATCGCCAGCCGCATTGTCGGCTTCGCCCGTGATGCCGGCATGGCAGGCGTTATGGGAGCCGGGCTTGTCACCGATGCGTTTCTGGTGGCGTTTCAGTTTCCAAATCTCTTCCGTAAACTTTTTGCCGAAGGTGCGTTCAACACCGCCTTTGTGCCGCTATTTGCCGGCGCCTTGGAGGGAGAGGGCGAAAACGGCGCGAAGCGATTTGCCGAAGAAACCCTGGCGTTGATGCTGCCGGTGCTGCTGGTTTTTACCGTGGTCATGATCATTTGCATGCCCTGGGTCGTGCAGGTGATTGCGCCTGGGTTTTCTCAGGATCCGGAAAAGATGCGGCTGACGGTTGATTTTACCCGCCTTACCTTTCCTTATCTGATGTTCATGTCACTGACGGCGATGTTCGGCGGCATCCTGAATGCGCTGCATCGGTTTGTCGCCGCCGCCGCGGCGCCGATCCTGCTGAATGTGTTTTTGCTGGTGGCCTTATTCCTCTCGTACAAAAAGGTTTTCCCCGATGTCGGCCTGACGCAGAGCTGGGCTGTAGCCTTGGCGGGCATTGGTCAGTTTTTGTGGCTGTGCCGGTCTGCAGCGCGGGTGGGATTTTTGCCGCGGCTGCGCCGTCCACGGGCGACGCCGGAAATGCGGCGGCTGTGGAAACTGATGGTGCCCGGAGCCTTGGGCGCTGGGGTTTATCAAATCAATGTTTTGGTGGGCACCGCCCTGGCGACGCTTCTGCCGCAGGGTTCGGTCTCTTGGTTGTACTACGCCGATCGGCTGACCCAGTTTCCGCTCGGCGTGGTGGGGGCTGCGGTGGCGGTGGCGCTGTTGCCGCTTTTGGCAAAGCAAGTTAAATCCGGCGATACCGCGGGTGCAACCGACAGCCAAAACCGCGCTTTGGAATTTGCGCTTCTTCTGACCGTTCCCGCCATGGTGGGATTGGTGGCGATTCCTTACGAAATTGTCGAAGTGTTGTTTCAGCGTGGTGAATTCGGTCGCGCCGACACACTGCAGACCGCCTACGCCTTGGCGGCCTTTGCCATCGGCTTGCCGGCTTTTGTTTTGGTAAAGGCCTTTGGCCCCGGTTATTACGCGCGCCAAGATACGGTGACCCCGGTTAAAATCGCCGGGCTCACCCTCTTGGTGAACATCGTCTTGGCATATGGCTTGATGCGGGTGATGGGCCATGCGGGCATTGCGCTTGCAACCAGCATCACCGCGTGGCTGAATGCCCTGCTTCTCGGCGGGATTCTTCATCGCCGCGGCTATTTTGTCGTGGATTCTCGGCTGAAGCGGTTCGTGCCGCGCCTTGGCATCTCGGTCGTCATTATGGGGGTGGCCTTATGGTTAGGGGCGCAAGCCCTGGCGGCGCCTTTCGACGGCGATTTGAAACATCAGGTCATCGCTCTGGGCATCCTTTGCGGCGGCGGATTTGTCCTTTTCATGACGCTTATTCAACTGACCGGCGCCGCTAAATTGAGAGATTTGAAAACTGCCTTCCGCCGCACCCCGCCGGCAGCAGAGCCATAGCGACGTCTTCGATGCATCCGGTCAGACTTGACCGACACGGCGGCGGAGCGGCATAACCGCGTAAGGCAATTTGTCAGAAGGTCAAGGTTATCTTGGCCAAACAACACGGCAAGCAACAAGGCCCAAGGGAACGCATATGAATCGCATTTTCTCCGGCGTGCAGCCAACCGGTAATTTGCACTTGGGAAATTACCTGGGGGCCATTCGTAACTTTGTCAAACTGCAAGATAGTCACGACTGCATTTATTGCGTGGTGGACATGCATGCGATTACCGTCCGCCAGGACCCCGTTCAGCTTCGCGCCCAGACAAGGGAAGTTGCCGCGGCGTTCATTGCGGCCGGTATCGATCCGCGTCGGTCGATTATTTTTAATCAAGGCGCTAATCCGGATCATGCGCAACTGGCCTGGATCTTTAATTGCGTCGCACGCATCGGCTGGCTCAACCGCATGACGCAGTTCAAAGAAAAGGCAGGCAAGGATCGCGAAAACGCCTCGGTGGGACTTTACGTTTATCCGGTGCTGATGGCGGCGGATATTTTGGCCTACAAAGCCACCCATGTTCCTGTGGGCGAAGATCAAAAGCAGCATTTGGAGTTGGCGCGGGACATCGCGCAAAAGTTCAATAATGATTTTGGCCGCACTCTTTTTCCCATTCCCGATCCGCTGATTCTTGGGCCGGCAACGCGGGTCATGTCGCTTCGCGACGGCACGAAGAAGATGTCCAAGTCGGATCCCTCGGATCAAAGCCGGATCAATTTGACCGACGATGCCGACGCGATATCGCATAAAATTAAACGGGCAAAAACCGATCCCCATCCCTTGCCGGGGCCGGAGTGCTTGGATGACAAGGGCCAGGTGAAGGCGGAGATCGAGGCGGCCAGGCCTGAGGTATTTAATCTTTTATCTATTTACGCCGCCCTCACCGGCGAAGAGTTGCCGGCCGCCGTCGGGCATTTTGCCGGTCAGTCGTTCAGCACCTTCAAAAACACCTTGGCGGATGTCGCCATAGGCGTCTTGGGGCCGATCGGGGCCAGAATGCAGGAGCTTATGGCGGCCCCGGATCATGTCGATGGTATTTTGCGCGAGGGCGCGGGGCGGGCGCGGGCAATAACCCGGCCGATTATCGTCGAGGCGGAAGAAGTGGTTGGATTTTTACGGCCATAAGGATTTTGCCGTAACCGGTTTTTTCGGCCTATACTCTCGCCTTAAGCTTAAGGAGTTGTCATGACCGAGATCGATCCCTTCACCCCAGCTTCATCTTGGCGCGCGCGTCTTCGTGCCCCGCTGCGTCATCTGCCGCGAAGCGTGGTCTGGTCCGGTCTGATAATTCTCATCGTCGTCATCGTGCTCTATTATCCTTTGGGATCGATTTTTATGCACAAGATCGACGATAATCCCGACTTCACCGCTGGTGAAACGGTGCGCGGCGAAAGCAAAGCGGTCGCCATGACGGTGGCGTTGATAACGCGGGAAGTCGATCGCAATGGCTGGCGCGCCAACGATCCATTTTTTTATCCCAGCGCCTTTCTCGATAATATGCCGAACTACCAGCAAGGAATCTTTGATGCCTTGGCGCGATTTACCGTAGAGATGAACGATCAGATCGGCCGCATTCGCGGCTCCAGCCAGGTCGATGCCGATTTGCAAACGGCTTCGGGCCGCTTGAAATATCCCGGAACGGAATGGCTATGGGATCCCAAGGTATCGCTGTTGCCAACGGCGACCTCCGAGGCGCAGTACCGTAACGCGCGTAAAGCGCTGCTTGATTATAACCACCGCTTAAGTGAAGGCGCCGCGGTGTTCGACCGCCGCGCCGATAATCTGTTGTCGTTGATCGATCGCATCACCAGCGACATCGGCTCTGATTCCGGGGTGATCGATGCTCAAGTGGCGACCCACGCCGGCGATATGATGGACTTTGACGCTGATGATGTTTTCTATCGCACCAAGGGTAAGCTTTACGCCTATTACTTGATCTTGCGAGAAATTGGCCAAGACTTCGCCCCAGTCATCGCCGAGCGTCAGGCGCAAGGGGCGTGGGATCAAATGCTCGCAAGTTTGCGCACAGCATCGATCCTGCATCCGGCCATCATCATCAATGGCGCTCCAGACGCACAGATGACACCCAGCCATCTTATTTCTTTAGGGTTTTATCTTTTACGCGCCCGCACCCAAATGCAAGAGGTCGCAAATATTCTCCTTAAGTAGGATGACGCCGTTTCAGAACGGAATGATATCGGCATCGCTCGGCAGATAGAACACCTCGCTGTCTTCTGAGATACCGCGAAGGTTTTGCTTGCCCAAAGAAATCAAACCCTCAGGGCAGTGTTGGGCAAAGTCTGCCGACACCAAAAGATTGCGGCCGATATCCTTGCTCAAGGCTTGAATACGGGCAGCATGATTGACCGCGGGACCGACAACCGTGAAATCAAGCCGGGTTTGACCGCCGATATTGCCGTACAGAACGTCGCCCAAGTGTAAACCGATTCCGTAACGGATCGGCGGCAACTTTTTCTGATGACGATGTTTGTTTTCCAAGGCAAGCGAGGCGATGGCTACCAAGGCGGCGTCGCGGGTGCGTTGGCAGACAAAGGCTTCCTCCTGGGGATCGGCGATCGGAAATATGGCAAGAACCGCATCGCCGATAAATTTCAGGATCTCGCCGCCGTGGGATTCGATGGCGCTGGCGATCGCGCCAAAAAAGTCATTAAGCATAAGGATAAGCTCATCCGGTGAGGTCTGATCGGCGTGGCGGGTAAAGCTGCGCATATCGCAAAACCAAATGGCGGCGCGGATTGTTTGAGTCTCGCCGCGCTGCACCTGACCATTTAAAACCATTTCGCCGGTGCGCTGTCCGAGATAGACGCCCAAAAGATTGCGGGCAATACGCCGGGTTTCGCGAAGCTCCATCGCCATCGCCAAGCTGGGAGCGATGGTGGAAAACAAAACAATCTCCGCATCGGTAAAGCCGCCGGGACGATCGCAGGCGACGGTGTATCCGGCCCCGAGGTTATTTAAGAAGAATAAGGGGGCCGCAAGATAATCGGTCAGGCCGTCTTCTTTTAATTCGGCCAGGATGGCGTAATCCAGAACGGCTTTATCGCCGGTCAAATGACGGCGAACGGTTTTGTAGTTAACGTAAACTTCATACAGCGGTGACTTAAGATAGGCTTCGGTTTTTTCGATGCCGTGGGTGCGGTGAAGCTGCTGAACGCCGTTGCCGTAACGCCATAAAATCGCGGTGGCGCGAATTTCCGGGTGCAGGGTGCGCGTATTAACGGTCATGCGGCCAAGGGCAACGCCATTACTGCGTAAATAAAGGCATAATGCCTCAAGCAGCCGGTCCATCTCCGGCAAGGTCACCCCCATATCGATCAGCAGCCGGGTGGCGCCGGCGGCAACCACGGAAAGATCGGCCGTCATCGGCGAGGTGTCAGACATGGGGAAGGCCAAGGGCTGCCATAGGATTTAGGCTCAGTTTGAGGCGGAGGGCTTGATAAGTGGACAAATCCACTCCAGATTAAGCTTGATCGGTGACGGTTTCTATTTCAAACATCGGGCGTATGACCCATACCCCCTGCTTAAGATAAAGCCGCCGTTCCAACAAGGACCAGAAGAATGTTTATTCAAACCGAAGAAACGCCCAATCCCGCCACGTTGAAGTTTCTTCCCGGGCGGTTGGTGCTTGCCGCGGGGACAACGGCGAATTTTACAACGGCCGCCGCGGCGGGGCGCTCTCCCTTGGCCGTGAAGCTGTTTGAGATCGACGGGGTCACGGGGGTTTTCCTGGGGTCGGACTTCATCACCGTCACCAAAAATGAAGACAAGGAATGGTATCTGTTGAAGCCGGCGATCCTCGGCGTAATTATGGATCACTTTACCTCCGGTCAGCCAACCTTGGCGGAAGGAGATACGGCGCCCGCCTCTCCCCATGCGGCGGCCGAAGCGGACAGCGAGGTCGTGGTGCAAATCAAAGAACTGCTGGATACGCGGGTGCGGCCTGCGGTGGCGCAGGACGGCGGGGATATCACCTTCGAGGGATATAACGACGGCGTCGTGTACTTGCACATGCAAGGATCATGCGCCGGCTGTCCAAGTTCGACGGCAACCCTGAAGATGGGAATTGAAAACATGCTTAAGCACTATATTCCCGAGATCCAAGAGGTTCGCGCCGTTTAAAGCTTAACCGGCCTGCTCTTTAGCTTCTTCTCCTTGTAGGTCACTGTGCTGAAATCTTTCTCGTCGTCCGCCCCTCGTTTGTTGGCCTTTGATTGCGCCACCTCCGTGCGGTCGGTGGCGGTGTGCCATGGGAGCAAGGTGCTTGCCCATCTTCAAGAACAGGCCTCCCAGGGCGAGGCCCAACGTCTGATCCCTCTGATCGAAGCGGCCATGACCGCCGCGGCCATGACCTATCAGGACCTAGACGGGGTTGCCGTTACCTTAGGACCGGGTTCGTTTACGGGTTTGCGGGTTGGCCTGGCAACGGCGCGCGGGATATGTCTTGCCGCTCAGAAACCGTTGCTGGGCGTAACGACCCTCGAAGCTCTGGCCGGCGACTGTTCCGACCCGGTAATCCTGGCCACGGTGGATAGCCGCCGCCGCGAACCCTATGTGCAGATTTTTCACCGCCCCAGTCTTACCGCCGGTCTTACTCCCTCCAGTCTAACCCTCGGTCCTACATTGGCGGAACCTCAGCCTTTAACAGAGCCTATGGCGTGTGAAACAGAGCTCTTAGCCGCCGTTGTTCGCGCCGCGGCAGAGGGGCCAATCGCGGTTATTGGTAACTGCGCCAAGGACATTCTCCCGGTGCTGCGGGCCGACAACATTGATGCCAGTCTAGGAACGCCCTCGGTACCCAGTGCGGTCTCGGTCGCGCGTATTGCCGCCCCCCGTCTTGCAGCCGCCAGGCAAGGCGAGCCGCTTATTGCGACAGCGCCGCTGTACTTACGGCCAGCCGATGCGGTGCCGGCCCGGGCCGGCGGAAAACTCCGTCCGTGACTCAAGACCATACGAACATGGTCATCGCGCCGATCGCGCTGACGGATGTCGCGCTTGCAGCGGGAATCTTGGCGGCCAGCGCGGTAAAGCCTGCTTGGTCCCCTCATGCCATTGCAACCTTCCTTCAGCAGCCAGGCGTTAAGGGTCTTATCGCCTATTATAACGACGTTCCAGCGGGAGTTTTACTTTATCGGCTTGTTCTCTGTGAGGCGGAGATTTTAACTCTCGGCGTTGCCAAGGAGCTCCGGCGCCGAGGGGTTGCGCGGGCGCTGATGACCCGGGCGGCGGAAAATATTGAGTCCGCAGGGGGTCTTAAGGTTTTTCTGGAAGTCGCCGTTGATAATATAGCTGCAGAAGAACTGTATAAAAACCTCGGCTATGTCTCCATATCTACTCGGCATAATTATTATCAAGTCGATAACTATTTCATAAATGCAGAAGTTTTCTGCAAAAACCTGATTAAAACAGTAAAAAAAGCTAGTCTTTAGACAAAATCCTATGATACGTAGATTTAAATTAAAATTAGATCTTTAACAGGGGCAGGACAAAGACATGCCGACCGAACCAACGGATATCCTTTCTTTAACAGCAAAAATTGTTGCGGCTCACCTTGGTAATAACGAGGTTGACGTTGACGAACTGCCATCCCTGATCGGCCAAGTCTTTCAGTCCTTACAGAAACTGCAATCATCGCCCGGACTGCCGGCCCAGCAAGAACCTGCCGTGCCGGTCAGCCAGTCGGTTACCCCGGATTACATTGTTTGCCTGGAAGATGGGCATCAATTGAAAATGCTCAAACGGTATTTGCGGACAACCTATAACCTTACCCCGCAACAGTATCGTGACCGGTGGAGCTTGCCGGCGGACTATCCGATGGTGGCTCCGAACTACGCCAAAAAGCGCAGCCGTTTGGCCAAGTCTATCGGTCTTGGAACGCGCCGCCGCCGCCGCCGTTAAGCTATCAATAGGCGTGCGCCGAATTTCTCGGTATACTCTCTTGCTTGGTTTTGGGAAGAGGGTGTCTTAATGACCTCGGAAACATTATCGCGGCTTGAGCTGCGGTGTCAGCAAAAGGGGTTAAAGATGACGGAGCAGCGCCGCATTATTGCGCGCGTTCTGTCTGAAGCCACCGATCACCCTGATGTCGAGCAGGTATATAAGCGGGCCTCGGCATACGACAAGCGCATCAGCATCGCCACGGTTTACCGCACGGTTAAACTCTTCGAAGAGGCAGATATTTTAGAGCGCCATGATTTTCGCAGCATAAGCTCTAAGGAAAGTCGGGCGCGCTACGAAGAGGCGTCGACGGAACACCACGATCACTTGATCGATATCGAAAGCGGAAAAGTCATCGAATTTCACAACGAAGAAATCGAGCTTCTTCAGAAGAAAATCGCCGAGTCATTGGGGTATCGATTGGTGGATCACCGACTTGAATTGTATTGCGTGCCATCATCGCGCGCGACGCGGGGGTCTCACAAATAGCTGCCTGGGGAAACGGCATCTGACATGAGCGGCATTTATCCATCGGCATCGATTGATACGACTCAAGAGAACCCAGAGAGTCCTCATGAAGGCGATCCCTTGGGCGGTGTTCGCAGCGGGTCGCTGGAAGTGCGGCTGGCGTTGACGCCCAAAGATATCGACGCCCTGCAGGCGCTGCGGTTTCGCGTCTTCTACGAAGAGTGCGGTGCCGTTCCCACCTCGGAAATGAAACGGCGGCAGCGTGACTTCGATGTTTTTGACAATATTTGTGATCATCTGATTGTTCTCGACCGGTCGCGCGGCGATGGTTTTGATGCGGTGATCGGAACCTATCGGCTGATGCGGCGCAGCGTGGCCAGACGTCATCAAGGATTTTATACGGCAAGCGAGTTTGATGTGTCGCCGCTGGAAGGTGTTGAGGGTGAAATTCTGGAGCTGGGTCGTTCATGCGTCGACGCGAAATATCGGACGCGCCCCACGGTAGAACTGCTGTGGCGGGGCATCGCCGCCTATGTTTTCCGGTACGATATCCGGCTGATGTTTGGTTGCGCCAGTTTGCCGGGTACGGATCTTGCCGACCTTGCGGTACCCCTCTCTTATCTGGCGCAGAATCATCTGGCCCCGCAGGAACTCCGGCCGAAAGCCCATCGCCCGCTTTACCGTGATATGAATCTGCTGGCGGCGGATGCCTTTGATTCCCGCCGTGCCTTGGCGGCGCTTCCGCCCCTTGTCAAAGGATATCTTCGCTTGGGCGGGTTTGTCGGCGATGGCGCGGTCATTGACCGGCAGTTCAATACCACCGATATTTGCGTCGTGGTGAAGACGGATTTAATCACCGATAAATACTATAAGCATTATTTGCGTAAGTCCGCACCAGTTGCTCCGGCGCAAGCGGCGTGAGAAAAAGCGACCGCTTTTATAACAGATCATAGCCATGTGGTACTTTTCCCAAAGCCTCGCCCTATGTCGGTTGCTGGGATATGTCCTCTGGACCGTGCTTATGGTGCCGCTGATTATGGGCCTTAATCGTGTCACGACACGGTTGTGTGAAAAGGCCATTCAATTTTATTGGCGTGGCGTTTGCCGATTATTCGGGATTCGAATTACCATGACCGGCACGCCGGCACCACGACCGTGCCTATTCGCCGCCAATCATACGTCTTATATGGATATCGCAGTGTTGGGCGCGATTCTGCCGGCGTCCTTTGTCGCTAAAAAGGAAATAGCGGCATGGCCGGTGTTCGGGTTTTTGGCGCGGTTGCAGCGGACGGTTTTTGTCGAGCGCAAAGCGCGTCATGCCAAGGTGCAAAGCGACCTGATCAGCACGCGTCTCGCCGCACTGGATAATTTAATCCTCTTTCCCGAAGGCACGTCGGGTGACGGCATCAGGGTGCTTGATTTCAAATCAACCTTGTTCGCGATTGCTGTACCCGAAACCATTCGGGATAAAATCACCGTTCAGCCGGTGTCTATTGCCTATACGCATTTGGACGGAATGCCGCTTAACCGACATCTGCGACCGTTTTTTGCCTGGTATGGGGACATGACATTAATGCCCCATCTTTATCGCATGGCGGGGATAGGGCGGGTCCACGTCAAGCTGAGCTTTCACCCCCCTGTCAGCCCGACGATCTTGGCATCCCGCAAGGGTTTAAGTGATTATTGCCAAAAGCACGTTGTCGCCGGAGTAAACGGCAGCTTGGCCGGGGAAAATCGGCATTTTGGCGCGTCATCCGCCGTGGGATGACAAAGACCGAAATCTCTGGAAATCCGCCGAAATTTAGCGGGGTCGCTTGACAGGCGGGGGTCGAATGATAGGCTTTCCCTTCACAATACCAATAAAGTCATAGACAATATGCCTATGGCTAAAACATGCGCTGCGTGAGACCGCTTCTTGGCGAAAAAGCTTTTCATTAAAACCTACGGCTGCCAAATGAACGTCTATGATTCCGGACGGATGGCGGATGTTTTGGCGCCCTTGGGATATGAGCCGGTGGACACAGCCGCGGGCGCCGATATGGTGATCCTGAATACCTGCCATATTCGCGAAAAGGCTGCGGAGAAGGTTTATTCGGCCCTTGGCCGCCTTCGCGCCCTTAAAAACGGCAATCCGGATATGGCCATTGCGGTTGCGGGATGCGTAGCCCAGGCCGAGGGTGAAGAAATTCGCCGCCGGGCCCCGTATGTCGATTTGGTGTTTGGACCGCAAACCTATCATCGCTTACCGGAAATGGTCGCCAAGATCGCCCGCCAAGGTCGGGGTTTGGTCGATACGGATTTTCCGCCGGAAGATAAATTCGATTACCTGCCAGAATCGCAAACCCCCCAAGGGATCAGTGCGTTTCTGACAATTCAGGAAGGCTGCGATAAGTTTTGCAGCTTCTGTGTTGTTCCCTATACGCGCGGTACGGAGGCGTCGCGCCCGGCGGCAGCGATTCTAGCCGAAGCGCGTCGTTTGGTTGAAAACGGTGCGCGAGAAATCACGCTTCTTGGCCAAAACGTCAACGCCTATCACGGCGCCGCCGTTGCCGGCAGTTGGAACTTGGCGCGACTCATCGATGCCTTGGCGGAGATTCCGGATCTGGCGCGGATCCGCTACACCACGTCCCATCCGCTGGATATGGACGACGAACTAATCGCCGCTCACGGCTCGGTCGACAAGTTGATGCCGTACTTGCATTTGCCGGTGCAGTCGGGATCGGATCGCATTCTTGCCGAGATGAATCGCCGTCATGATGTTGCGCTCTATCTCGATCTTATCGAGAAACTTCGGCGTGCCCGTCCCGATCTCGCCTTTTCGTCGGATTTCATTATCGGATTTCCCGGCGAAACCGACGCCGAGTTCGATGCGACCCTTGGACTGATTGAGCGGGTGGTTTTCCCGAGCGCCTATGCCTTCAAGTATAGTCCACGGCCCGGCACCCCGGCGGCACTATTGCCCCATCAAGTTTCCGAAGACGTGAAAGAGGCGCGTCTTTCGGCAGTCTTGGCGTTGCTGCGGCGTCAGCAAACGGACTTTGCCAAGGCGTCGGAGGGCCAGGTGCAGCCGGTCTTGTTCGAACGCTCGGGCCGTCATCAAAATCAGGTTGTGGGTCGCAACCCCTATCTTGTTCCGGTTAATGTAACAACTTCCCTTTCGGATTTGATCGGCACAACTCGTTTGGTTTTGATCGAGAAGGTTCTGACCAACAGCCTTTCCGGAATCGTGGTTGATCATGAAGTAACGTCATCCAAAGCCTCCTCCTCTACAAGGATATACGCGTGAGTAAAGCCGGATCCCTGTCCCCGATAGCAACCGCTCAAATGCAATTTGATGACAATGCGTTGATGCAGCAACTATGTGGACAGCATGATGCATATTTGGCGCGCATCGAGCAGAAGTTGGGCGTATCGATCGTTCCGCGGGGCAATGTTCTGTCATTGAGCGGTGCTCCGGAGGCGGTTGAAATTGCCCGCAGCGTTTTATCCGGATTGTACGAACGGTTGCGTCGTGGCACGCCGGTTGACGGCGGCGAAGTTGATGCCGCACTCCGGATGGCTCATGACGGCCCAAAACCTTACGCAGGCGATGTACCGACGGCAATTACAACGCGGCGGCGCAGTATCCAGCCGCGCTCACCGACCCAAGCGGATTACGTTCGCGCCCTGACCGAACGCGAGCTGGTGTTTGGTATCGGCCCGGCGGGAACGGGTAAAACCTATCTTGCGGTGGCGGCGGCGGTTTCCATGATGCTGGATGGGAAGGTTGATCGGATCATTCTGTCGCGGCCGGCGGTGGAAGCCGGCGAGCGCTTGGGTTTCCTGCCGGGAGATCTTAAGGAAAAAATCGACCCTTATCTGCGGCCGCTTTACGATGCGCTTTATGACATGATGCCGGCGGATCAGGTGGCGCGGCGGCTGGGTACCGGTGAGATCGAGATCGCGCCACTGGCCTTCATGCGCGGTCGCACCCTGGCCAATGCCTTTGTCATTTTGGATGAAGCGCAAAACACCACCCCCATGCAGATGAAAATGTTTTTGACGCGGTTGGGCGAAAATTCCCGTATGGCGATCACCGGCGATCTGTCGCAAATCGATCTTCCCGGTCATCAAAAGTCGGGGCTATCGGAAGCGACCGCCATTCTGGAGGGTGTCGACGGCGTAAGCTTTGTGCGCTTCACCGCGGCCGATGTGGTGCGCCATCCACTGGTGGTGCGAATTGTTCAAGCCTATGAAGAAGCCGAAGGTCCAAGGCTTGATCTCACGCGGGGAGGCGCGCAGTGAAAACTGCCGCCGTCAAAAGTGTTGCGTTGGATCTTCACATTGCGATCGCCATCAAAAACGAAGCCGCGTGGCGGCAAGCCGTGACCAGCGTCCGCTCCACCGTTAAAAAGGCGGTATGGGCGGCTCTCGACAGCCAGCCCCATTTGCCGCCAGGTCCAGTTCAGCTCAGTATTCTTTTGACCAATGACGCAGAGGTGCGCCGCCTCAACAAGCTTTGGCGCGGCCAAGATAAGCCGACCAATGTTCTTTCGTTTCCGGCCGATCAATTCCGGTCGGGTAAACGGGAGAAAAATAGAAAATCCAGACCGCAGCAAGGCCCAATTTTATTAGGCGACGTCGTGATTGCGCGGCAAACCATTCTCCGCGAAGCGCGCAGTGAAAAAAAAACACCGCGCGCGCACATGACCCATCTTGTTGTCCATGGGGTGCTGCATCTTTTGGGATATGATCACGAGCAGCTTAAAGCCGCCAAGATCATGGAGAAGCTGGAACGTCAGGTGCTCGCAAGTTTGAAAATCGCCGATCCTTATGCGCTGCCCATTCCCCGCTCAAGGGCACCCCGACCAAGCGTGCCGCGTAAAAGGAAAGCGGCATGACCGACCCCAACGATGCGAATTTACCGGGAAATGCTGATAAGCCGTCGGGCGGTGCCCAAGCCGGATCCGGAAGAAAAGTTCTTTCTGGAATTAAAAATCTTCTGCGCCGCCTCCGTCGCCCGCGCAAAAACGAGCAATTGTTGGAGGCTTTGGAAGGGCTCATCGAAGAGCGAGAGCAAGAGGCCGAAGCCACAGGCGCCGAAGGCGGAGAAGCGATCGATGCTCACGAGCGCCGCTTGTTGGCGAACCTGTTCCGGCTTCGCGATATCACCGCCGAAGAGGTGATGGTGCCACGTCCGGATATCGTCGCGGTCGATTTAGGAATTGGTTTGCCGGAGCTTATTCGTCTTATTCGCGACAAGCCGCGCTCGCGGATTCCGGTTTTTAAAGGCAGCCTCGATGAGGCTGTGGGTTTTATTCACATTAAAGATGTTGTGGCCGCGATGGCGGATGGCGGCGGCGAAACCGGGCTACGCCTAAAGACCATATTGCGCGAGGCTTTGTTCGTCGCGCCGTCCATTCGCATTCTCGATCTATTGAACGAAATGCGCCATAGCCGCACCCATATCGCCCTGGTGGTGGACGAATATGGCGGCATTGACGGCTTAGTGACGATTGAAGACATCGTGGAATGTATCGTCGGTGAGATCGAAGACGAACACGATATTGTTCAGGTGACCCGCATCGTTACTGAACCTGACGGCGCGCTTCTGGTTGACGGCCGCGCGGAAATCACCGAGATAGAAAGCCGTCTTGGCAACCTTCTTAACGATGACGAGCGCGACGAAATTGACACGGTTGGCGGTCTCGTCATCGCCCTTGCGGGGCGTGTTCCGCAACGAGGCGAGGTTTTTGTTCATCCCAAAGGACTTGAAATCAAGGTGATCGAAGCCGACCCGCGCCGTGTCCGCCGTGTCCGCCTGCGTCCGCTGCCGGAGTTTACCGCCGCTGAGAAAACGGCCACCGCATCATGAGAGTCGCCTTGGCCGGTTTAATCGGAGTGCAGACGGCCGGACATCGCCTGGCCATGACCGTTGCGTTGCTGACCGGGTGGAAGCGCCAGCTTCTGGCGTTTGGTTTGGGCGCCGTGGCGGCCTTAGGCTTTGCCCCGTATCATTTTCTGTTGGCGCCGCTGCTGGCTTTCATTCTGTTGATCTGGTTGTTGGACGGTTGTCTTTTTGTCCGCACCGCCTTTGCCACCGGATGGAGCTTTAGCTTTGGTCAGTTTCTGGGCGGGCTTTATTGGGTTACCCAAGGCATCGTGGTTTTTTCCGATCAGTTGTTTTGGTTTGTGCCGATCGTCCTCTTCATCTTGCCGGGAGGACTCGCGTTGTTTCCGGCAACGGCCATGGCACTCTACAAATGGATCGCGCGACGCTATGGCGCCTCACGCATTGCTTCTCTCATTATTTTTGCCTTGTTGTGGGTAACAGCGGAGTGGTTGCGCGGTCATGTCCTCAGCGGATTTCCCTGGAATTTGATGGCAACGATCTGGGGCGATTCCCTGGGGGTTTTGCAAACGGTTTCTCTAGTCGGCGCTTACGGTCTTAGTCTGTTGACGGTTTTTTGGCTCGTTTTGCCCGCGGGCTTGGTGGGCCCCACCTCCGATCCTGATCGGCGCCACGCGGCTATGGCGGTGATCTTGGCCATGATCAGTTTTGTCGCCCTTGGTTTATGGGGCGGCCACCGCCTGGCAACCGCGGTGGTCAGTTACGTGCCGGGCGTTCAGCTCAGGATTTTGCAGCCGAATATTCCGCAGCAGGAGAAATGGGCGCGAGATAAACGAGAAGCGAATCTTCAGCTTCACCTGACGATGCAAACGGCGGAGACCGCGCCGGGTGCGGCACCGATCACTCATGTCATTTGGCCGGAAACCTCCGCATCCTTCTTTCTTGACCGCAGTCCGCGCGAACTCTCCTTGATCGCCAAGGCGACACCCGCAAGAGGGCTGACTCTGGTCGGAACGCCGCGCCGGTCGAGTGGTGAAGAAATCCAGCTGTGGAACAGCCTGCAAGCGGTGGATGATGGCGGAGAAATTGTCGCCACCTATGACAAGACTCATTTGGTGCCCTTGGGTGAGTATGTGCCGTTGCGGGGTATTTTACCCTTCGCCAAGGCCGTTTATGGCGAAACCGATTACAGTGCGGGAACCGGCCCAGTCACGCTCCACATGCCGGGATTGCCGCCGGTCAGCCCTTTGATCTGCTATGAATCCATTTTTCCCGGTGCTGTGGTAAATCGGCAAGACCCAGCGGCCTGGCTGCTGAATATCACCAATGATGCCTGGTTCGGCACCTCAACCGGCCCTTATCAGCATCTTCTCGCGGCCCGATTGCGCGCGATCGAAGAGGGTTTGCCCTTGGTTCGGTCGGCCGCCAGCGGGATTTCCGCGGTTATCGATCCTTGGGGCCGGGTCCTGGCATCCTTGCCCCTTGTAACCAGAGGCAGCATTGATAGCGGCTTGCCGCGGCCCGCACCGCCGACGATTTATGCGCGGTTCACCGACCTCAGCTTGCTCATACTTTTTGCCGTTTTTGCTCTTCTGGCGAGCGTGGCAGAGATCCTTGCTCGTCGTCGGACTAAAATGTTGTAACGGCTCTGGATGTTCCCTCCTAAAACCCCGGCCAAAACCTAAGCCAAAACCCAGGCTTGACGGTCCGGGCAAACCCTGCCACAAGACCCCGCTAATCGGACGGGGTTGTTCCTGGCCGCATGCGACTTTCCCGATGACGACTTGCCGCGTTTGGTACGCGGACCATTAAGAAAAGGGGGTGCCCGTGGCGCTGCGCAATTATCTGTTTACAAGTGAATCTGTTTCCGAAGGACACCCTGATAAGGTTTGCGACCGGATTTCTGATGCGATCGTCGATGCTTTCTTGACGGCTGATCCTCAAGCCCGTGTTGCGGTCGAAACCATGACGACCACCAACCAAATCGTATTGGCGGGCGAGGTCCGCGGCCCCAGTAGTATCAATCATAAGCGGATGGAAGAGATCGCCCGGGCGGCGGTTAGGGATATCGGCTATGAACAAGACGGCTTCCATTGGGAGCGCGCGAAGGTTGACGTGCATGTTCACGCTCAGTCGGCGGACATCGCGGTCGGGGTTGATGCGGCAGGGAACAAGGATGAAGGCGCCGGCGACCAAGGCATCATGTTCGGCTATGCCTGCAACGAAACGCCCAGCCTCATGCCAGCGCCGATCTTTTATGCCCATGCCATTTTGCACAGCCTCGCCGAGGCGCGTCATTCAGGCGCCGAGCCCATGCTTGGCCCCGACGCGAAAAGCCAAGTGACTCTGGAATATCGCGACGGCAAGCCGGTGCGGGCAACCTCGGTCGTGGTGTCGACGCAGCACAGCGAAAAAGTCAACCAAGACGAAGTCCGTGAGATCGTTCGCCCTCACGTCCTGAATGTTTTACCCAAGGGCTGGATGTGCGGCGAAGAAGATTTCTATGTTAATCCCACGGGCCGGTTCGTGATCGGCGGTCCTGACGGGGATGCAGGTTTAACGGGCCGCAAGATCATTGTGGATACCTACGGCGGTGCGGCGCCTCATGGCGGCGGCGCGTTTTCCGGTAAGGATCCCACCAAGGTTGACCGGTCGGCCGCCTATGCAGCGCGTTATCTCGCAAAGAACGTTGTTGCTGCCGGCCTTGCCGATAAATGCTTAATTCAAGTTTCCTATGCGATCGGCGTCTCCAAGCCGTTGTCGGTTTATATCGACACCTCGGGCACAGGCAAGGTTAGCGAGGACAAGTTGTCGGCACGCCTGCAAGAGATGATGAATCTCTCGCCGCGCGGTATCCGGGAGCACTTAGGTCTTAATCGTCCGATCTACGCGCGGACGGCGGCCTATGGTCATTTCGGCCGTGACCCTGAACCCGATGGTGGTTTCTCGTGGGAACGGACCGATCTCGCCGATCAGCTACGGCGGGCGTTTTAACGGCTATCCTTGGCCGTGGCGTCTCAGGATCAGCGGTATACGCTTCATATACGCCGTCAGGGGAGAAAGCTACGGCCGGGGCAGGCAGAGTTATTTAACACTCTTTTGCCGCGGCTGATGCTTCATCTGCCCGCCGGAAATCAGCCTGTTGATCTTACCCGTTTGTTCCCGGCACCGGTGAAGGCGGTTCATCTCGAAATCGGCTTTGGCGGCGGCGAGCATCTACTGTGGCAGGTGCGGCAGAATCCTGATATCGGCTTTATCGGCGCCGAGCCTTTTATCAACGGCGTGGCCAAGCTGCTAGCGGCTTGCGGCCAGGATATTCCGTCTAACCTTCTGCTTATTCCCGGCGATGTGCGTCCCGTTCTTGATCAATTAGTTGCCCGTGCCCCGGGCGGAATTAGCCGACTTTTCATTCTTTTTCCTGATCCTTGGCCCAAGGCACGCCACCATAAACGGCGAATTCTGGGACCCGCCACCTTAGACATTTTCGCCGCGATCATGGCGGAGGGGGCTGAGCTTCGGTTTGCCAGCGATATCATGGATTACATCGATTGGAGCTTAATGCACACCTGCCGGCACCCGGGCTTTATCTGGACGGCGTCACGGCCTGCAGATTGGCGCCAGCGGCCGGCGGATTGGCCCCCTACGCGCTATGAAAAAAAGGCCCTGGTTCAGGGCCGTTCCAGCGCCTATTTAAGCTTCCGCCGGCGAAAATCCGCGGAATAACCAGCCCGGATCCAGCAAGCGCCTTGCAAAACGTATGTAAATGGACTACATAGCGTTTAGTGATATTGCCTCTGGTGGATGCCGGATGGCAGGAAACATCTCCAAAAATAAAAAAATAAAGTGGGCCAACGGCCCGCTTTTGCGTTTCGGAGATCGCTCCCACGATCGGCATCCGCCTGGCGGATGTTTTGAAGATCGGGAGAAAAGTTCGTGGATCCTGCGCGCACTGTTGAAGCTGTTATTGCGCCGACCATAGAAGCTATGGGTTATGACCTGGTGCGGGTTGTGCTCGGCGGAGGTAAAAACCCGACGCTGCAGATCATGGCGGAGCGCAAGGACGGCCAACCGATGAGCGTTGATGACTGCGCGGATATCAGTCATGCGGCCTCGGCCCTGCTGGATGTCGAAGATCCGATCGCCGGCTCCTACATGCTGGAGGTCAGTTCGCCTGGGGTTGACCGGCCCTTAACCAAGCCTGCCGATTTTCAGCGGTTTATGGGCGAAATAGCGCGGATTGAAATGCGCATCCCGGTCGAAGGTCGGCGCCGGTTCAAGGGACGGTTGATGGGTTTGACCGATGCGGGCGAAGTCCGCATTCAAACGGAAGAAGGCGACTATGTCTTGCCCTTAACCAGCATGGATAAGGCGAAGCTGCTCGGACTCGAAGAAACATTAACCGGCGGGGCAGACCATCGCCGGAAACACTAACAGACGACTTAAATTTCTTTAACCTCACGTAACCTTAAGAAGATGGATCGCAAGATCATGGAAACCAAAACCGCGACAACTGCTTTTCCCCACATCGAAATGTTGGCCGTCGCCGATAGCGTCGCCCGCGATAAGGGAATAGATCGCGATCAAGTTCTTGAAGCGATGGAACTCGCCATCCAAAAAGCGGGACGCGCTAAATACGGCCACGAACACGATATTCGCGTGCATATCGACCGCAAATCGGGCGGCATCGAATTGGCGCGCTATCGCGAAGTCGCCGACGTGATTGAAAACGAGCATACACAAATTACCCCGGCAAACGCCAAGCGCCGCAACGCTGCGCTGAAGACCGGTGATTTTTTGATTGAGCCGTTGCCGCCGATCGATTTTGGCCGCATCGCCGCGCAAACAGCAAAGCAGGTGATCGTGCAAAAGGTGCGCGAAGCCGAGCGGAAGCGTCAGTACGAAGAGTACAAGGACCGCGTGGGCGAAATCATCAACGGCGTGGTGAAGCGGGTTGAATTCGGCAATGTGACGGTTGATCTCGGCAAGGCCGAAGCGACCTTGCGCCGTGACGAACTGTTGCCGCGTGAAGTTTTTCGTCGTAATGACCGCGTGCGTGCCTTCATCTATGACGTGCGTGAAGAAAGTCGCGGACCGCAGATCTTTTTATCCCGAACCCATCCGCAATTCATGGCGAAACTGTTCCGCCAAGAGGTTCCGGAAATCTATGACGGGATCATCGAGATCAAGGCGGTGGCGCGGGATCCGGGCAGCCGGGCAAAAATCGCCGTCATTTCCCATGACAGCTCGATTGACCCGGTGGGCGCTTGCGTGGGTATGCGCGGCAGCCGCGTTCAAGCGGTGGTCGCCGAGCTTCAAGGCGAAAAGATCGACATTATTCCGTGGTCGCCCGATCGCGCGACCTTTGTCGTTAACGCCCTGGCTCCGGCCGAAGTCTCCAAGGTTGTGCTTGATGAAGACGCTGGCCGGATTGATGTCATTGTTCCCGATGATCAGTTGTCTTTGGCGATCGGCCGCAGAGGCCAGAATGTTCGCTTAGGGTCCATGTTGACCGGCATGAATATCGACATCATGACGGAGACCGAAGATTCCGAGCGCCGCCAAGAAGAGTTCCGCACCCGCTCACGGTTGTTCATGGAAGCCTTGGATGTGGACGACGTTATCGCTCACCTGTTGATCGCCGAAGGATTTGCCACGGTGGAGGAGGTCGCCTTTGTTCCGGTTGAGGAACTGGCCAAGATTGAAGGCTTTGATCCGGATGTGGCGTCGGAGTTGCAGCAACGGGCCGCCTCCTATCTTGAGACCGAAGCCAAGCGGCTTGATAGCGAGCGCAAGGAACTGGGCGTCGCCGACGCCATCGCCGATATCGAAGGCTTGACCCCGGCCGCGATGGTTTCTTTGGGTAAGGCCAATATTAAATCGGTTGAGGATCTGGCGGATCTTGCCAGCGATGAGCTGCAGGAAGCTCTGAAGGATGTCGCCAAAATGACCGAGGCTGATGCCAATGCCATCATCATGCGCGCACGGGTCGCGGCAGGATGGTTTACCGAAGCTGAACTTCGTGAAGCCGAAGCCGAAGCTGCGATGCGTAAAGCAGCCAAGGCTGACGCCGCCAACGTTTAAACAAAGGATATACGATCGTGGCCATGGCGATGCGGAATGAAGAGGTGACAGGAGACGAAGAAATGCTTTCTTCGTCCTTGCGCTCGTGCATTGCCAGCGGGGATAAGGATGTACGCGAGCATCTTCTTCGTTTCGTGGTCGCGCCGGATGGTCATCTGGTCGTTGATCTGTTGGGCCGTCTTCCGGGTCGAGGCATTTGGCTAAAGCCCTCTGCTGCGATGATCCGGCGGGCTTTAGAGAAAAATCTGTTTGCGCGCGCTGCCGGTCATTCCGTCAAGCTGCCTGCTGATCCGGCGGCATTTTTGACGGCTCTTGATCAGCAATTGGTTCGACGGTGCGTTGACGGCCTTGGCTTGGCCCGGAAATCGGGCACGGCCGTTGCTGGTTTCGATATGGTACGGGATGTCCTGCATAAAGAAGGTAAGGCCGCCTTAGGTCTGTTGCTGGCGGCCCGCGATGGAATGGCAGATGGACGGAACAAGCTTGCTGCTCTCGCGACGGCGGTTTTAGATCAGAAAAACTCGCTTTTGGCGGACCAGAGAAACCTTGACGGAATCCTGATCGACTGCCTTGATGCCGCCGAGCTTGGCGCGGCCTTCGGGCGGGACCGGGTTGTGCATGTTGTGGTAAGACCGGGCGGGATCGCCGATCGTCTCAAGGCTGATTGCATAAGATTATCAGGTTTGCGGGCAAGTTCCCCGGGAACCACTCCCTTAAACCGATCCAATGACGAAGCGCTGAAGTAGAAAGATCGACACGAATGGCCGAAAAGAACGACGCTGAGACTAAAAAACCGGCAGAGACGACCCGCCGCCGCCTGGAATTGAAAAAGACGGTCGAAACCGGTCAGGTTCGCCAGTCTTTTTCTCATGGCCGGTCGAAAACGGTAACGGTCGAGGTTAAGCGCCGCCGCAGCTTTGGCACCCCCGCTGAACCAGCAGCGCCTGCCGTTGCAGAGGCGCCAGCCGCGTCAACCAGTGAAAGCCTCTTGACCGAAAAAGAGCGGGCCTCGCGGGCGCGGGCGCTGCAGGATTCCTTCAAAGGTGAAGAGCAACGCCGTGCCGAAGCATCGGAGCATGCGAAGCATCTGGAAGAATCCGCGCGTCGCCGGGCTGAAGAAGAAGCGCGCCGCCAAGCGGAAGAGGAAATTCGCCGCCGGACCGAGGAAGAGGCGCGCCGTCTCTTGGAAGACGTGCCAGTGGTCAAGGCCACGGAAGGCCGGCCGGTTCGAACCGCGCCGGAACCCGTAACGGCCAACGACGAGGATGCGCGCGATAAAAAAAGCCTCAAGGCCGATGCGAAAAAGACCCGCCTCGGTTTGGCCAAGGGCGAAGAGCGTCGCCGGACCGGCAAGTTGACGGTTACTCAGGCTTTGGACAGCGAGACCGCCGAAGAGCGGGTTCGCTCGCTGGCCTCGGTTCGACGCGCCCGCGAGCGGGAGCGCCAACGGCAAATGGCCGCGGCGGGGCCGCGTGAAAAGCAAGTCCGGGACGTCGTTGTGCCGGAAACAATCACCGTTCAGGACTTGGCCAACCGGATGGCCGAACGGGGCGCGGATGTCATCAAATCCTTGATGAAGATGGGTGTGATGGCGACCATCAACCAAGTCATCGATGCGGATACGGCCGAATTGATCATCACGGAATTCGGTCACAAGATTAAGCGCGTTTCCGACGCCGACGTTGAAATCGGCCTTACCGGAATCGAAGACGAAACCGGTGATACGGTGCCGCGGGCGCCGGTTGTCACGGTCATGGGGCACGTCGACCACGGAAAGACATCCCTACTGGATGCATTACGGTCGACCGATGTTGTGCAGCACGAAGCCGGCGGCATTACGCAGCATATCGGCGCCTATAGTGTGACCTTGCCCAGCAAGCAGAAGATCACCTTTATCGATACGCCGGGCCACGCGGCCTTTACCGAAATGCGGGCGCGAGGCGCCACGGCGACCGATATCGTGATCCTGGTGGTGGCGGCGGACGACGGCGTGAAGCCGCAAACGGTCGAAGCCATCGCCCATGCGAAGGCGGCCAAGGTGCCGATCATCATCGCCATCAACAAGTGCGACAAGCCGGACGCCAATCCGGACCGGGTGCGCAACGAATTGCTGCAGCATGAAATCGTCGTCGAAAAAATGGGCGGCGATGTCCAAGACGTCGAAATCTCGGCGGCCAAGCGCACCGGACTGGCCAAGCTTGAAGAGGCGATTCTGCTTCAGGCGGAAATTCTGGAATTGCGGGCCAATCCCAATCGTCCCGGCCAGGGCGTCGTCATCGAAGCGAAGCTCGATAAGGGTCGGGGCGCCGTCGCTACCGTTCTTGTTCAGCGGGGCACCATTCGTGTCGGCGACATCTTTGTCGCGGGTGCGGAGTGGGGCAAGGTTCGCGCTCTGGTGGACGATCGCGGTCACTCGATCAAATCGGCGGGGCCGGCGATGCCGGTCGAAGTCCTGGGCCTTGGCGGCGTTCCCTTGGCCGGTGACGATTTTATCGTCGTGGAAACCGAAGCCCGGGCGCGCGAAGTCACCGATTTCCGGCAGCGCGATCGCCGAACCAAACAGGCCACCGCAGGTGCGCGCGGAACGGTCGAGCAGATGTTCACCGCCATCGCCGCCGGCGAAGCGCGTGAGCTGCCGATCGTGATCAAGGCCGACGTACAGGGATCGATCGAGGCGCTGATCGGCGCCCTGATGAAAATGTCCACGCCTGAAGTCCGGGTCCGCGTTCTTCATGGCGCGGTGGGTGGCATCAATGAGAGCGATATCACCCTGGCGGCGGCAACCCAAGGCTTGGTGATTGGCTTTAACGTTCGCGCCAATCCGCAGGCGCGGGCGCTCGCGAAACGCGACGGCGTCGATATTCGCTACTATTCGATCATCTATAATGCGATCGATGATGTTAAGGCGCTTCTGTCCGGTCTCTTGTCGCCGCAACATCGCGAAAACCTGCTGGGCAATGCGCAGATTCTGGAAGTCTTCAACATCACCAAAGTCGGCAAGGTCGCCGGTTGCCGTGTCGTCGAAGGCGTGGTGAAACGCGGTGCCAAGGTGCGGTTGCTGCGGGACAACGTGGTCATCCACGAAGGTACGCTGAAAACCTTGAAGCGCTTTAAGGATGAAGTCCGCGAAGTCCGTGAGGGTAACGAATGCGGTATGGCCTTCGAAAACTACACCGACATCCAAGCGGGCGACATCATTGAATGTTTCGAGGTAGAGCAGGTGACCCGAACGCTTTAAGCGTCGGCAAGGCGTCGCCCTTCAAAGCGGTGCCTTAAGGTGGAGGTTTCACTCATGCGAATTGTTCGTTCGCCCAAGGGTAAAGGCGACAAATCTGGCGCGGGTCCGGGCCGCCGCCAGTTGCGTGTCGGAGAAGCCCTGCGCCACGCCTTGTCCGGCTACATCATGCGCGGCGAGCTGCACGATCCGGATCTGTTTGATATTCCGGTGACGGTGACGGAAGTTTCGGTCAGTCCCGATCTTAAAAACGCCACGGCCTATGTCGTGCCGTTGGCGGGACGCAGTGCGGAGAAGGTTATTCCGGCGCTTCGTCGTGCGGCGCCTTTTTTGCGCTCGTTGTTGGCTAAGGAAATCGACCTTCGCGTTGCGCCTCATTTAAGTATCGAACTTGATACGGCGTTTGAAACCGCCAGCCGGATCGATGAAGTTTTGCGACGGCCAAATGTGGCGCGGGATCTGACGCCTTCCTCAGATAAAAATGATGATGAAGGTGACGAGGATGGCGCCTAAACCTCCCCGCCGTCGTAAAGGGCAGGCGATTAACGGTTGGATCATTTTGGATAAGCCGTCGGGCATGACCTCCACCACGGCGGTGGCGGTGATCAAACGTTTGGTCGATGCGCAAAAGGCGGGACACGGCGGCACCCTCGATCCCATGGCGACCGGCATTCTTCCCATTGCGCTGGGCGAAGCGACCAAAACCGTTTCCTACGTCATGGATGGCGTAAAGGATTACGAGTTTGTGGTTCGCTGGGGCGAAGGGCGCAACACGGATGATGCAGAGGGGACAATCACCGAAACCTCCCCGGTCCGGCCGTCGCGCGAGGCGATCCTGGCGATGCTGCCTCAGTTTATCGGCGAGATTCTCCAGACGCCGCCGCAGTTTTCCGCCCTGAAAATCGCCGGGGAGCGCGCTTACGATTTGGCCAGGTCCGGCGAGACCGTGGCTCTCGCACCCCGCTTGGTGCGGATTGATACGCTAACCCTGGTAGACCAGCCCGACGCCGATCATGCCCGGTTTCGGGCGGTGACCGGCAAGGGAACTTACGTGCGGGCGATTGCGCGAGATTTAGCAATAAAATTAGGGACTTACGGCCATATTACCGCCTTGCGTCGCTGCCGAGTCGGGCCCTTTGTGGAGGCCAAGGCAATAACACTGGATAAACTGGAGGCCCTGGGGCATAGTCCCGACCGTCACGCCCATATTCTGCCCGTTGCGACCGCGCTGGACGACATCCCGGCCCTGGCCTTGACGGAAGCAGAGGCGGTCCGATTGCGCGGGGGTCAGCCGGTATCTTTGTTTCGGCGCATTGACCTGATGCGGATCGGCGATCTTGATCCGGGCGCCATTGTCCGGGCCATGGACGGCGACAGGCTTATTGCCATTGCCCTCTTCGATGCCGGTGAAATCCGGCCGGTGCGGGTTATCAATTCTTAACCGATGTCGACAAAGGTAAAACGATGAGTGCTACTGAGTTAAATAAGCAAAACGTCATTCGCGACTATGCCCGCAAGCAGGGCGACACGGGGTCTCCGGAAGTGCAGGTTGCGCTGCTGTCTGACCGGATCGCCAGCCTGACCGAACATTTGAAAACCCACGCAAAGGATTTCCACTCACGCCGCGGCCTCTTGAAAATGGTAGGGCAACGGCGCAGTTTGCTGGATTATCTCAAGAATAAAGATGCGGCTCGGTATGATGCGCTGATCAAGCGCTTGGGTCTGCGTCGCTGATCCGGACAAGCAAAAATCGATACAGAGTTTATGGGATGGCCCGCTTTCAGGCAGCGGGGCTGCCGGCGCGGCTCGGGTCGTCCTTGGTTCAATTTGCCACCAGCAAATCTTTGGCGCCTTGCATCGTGCAAGACGCGGGAGTTGCCGTTGGCTGGCCGCGCCTGATTTAGGTGAAGGTAGAAAAAATGTTTAAAGTACATCGTAAGGAATTGGACTGGGGCGGTCGTAAACTGGTTCTTGAATCGGGTAAGATCGCCAGACAAGCTGACGGCGCCGTGTTGGCGACCTATGGTGAGACCTCGGTGCTGTGCACCGTGGTCGGGGCGAAGCAGCCCAAGCCGGGGATCGACTTTTTCCCGCTGTCGGTTCATTACCAAGAGAAAAGTTTCGCTGCCGGTAAAATTCCCGGCGGATTTTTCAAACGCGAAGGGCGTCCTTCGGAAAAAGAAATTCTGGCGTCGCGGTTGATCGATCGCCCGATCCGTCCGCTGTTTCACGAAAGCTTTCGGAACGAAACCCAAGTGATCTGCACCGTGATCAGCCATGATCTGGAAAACGATCCGGATATCGTCGCGATGGTTGGTGCGTCTGCCGCGCTGACCATTTCCGGTATTCCGTTCCTGGGTCCGATCGGCGGCGCGCGTGTCGCCTACATTGACGGCACCTATGTCTTGAATCCGACTTTGGATAAGATGAAGGACAGCAAGTTGGATCTGGTAGTTGCCGGAACAACCGAAGGCGTGCTGATGGTTGAATCCGAAGCGCAAGAGCTGGACGAAGCCACCATGCTGAAGGCCGTGATGTTTGGTCATAAGTCATTTCAGCCGGTGATTAACGCCATCATTGATCTAGCCGAGCAATGCGCCAAGGACCCGTGGCCGTTGACCGAAACATCACCTGTTGCCAAGGCAGCGGCGGATAAGTTGGCAGAGTCAGCGACCAGTGATCTAACGGCTGCCTACGGCGAACGGCAAAAACAACTGCGGTATGAAAAGATCGCCGCGGTCAAAAAGGCAGCGCTTGAAAAATTCGCGGATGACGAAGAGGCGTTACCGCTGGTTCCGGGTCTTTTCAAGGATCTGGAAGCCAAGTTGGTGCGGAATGCGATACTCGATACGGGAAAGCGTATAGATGGCCGAACAACGGTGGACATTCGCCCGATCGTTTGCGAAGTCGGCATCTTGCCGCGCGCCCACGGCTCGGCCTTGTTCACCCGCGGTGAAACCCAAGCCTTGGTCGTCACCACCTTGGGCACGGGCCAAGACGAACAGATCATCGATGCGTTGGAAGGCGAATACCGGTCCAACTTCATGCTGCACTATAATTTCCCGCCCTATTCGGTGGGAGAGGCCGGACGTTTGGGCTCGCCGGGTCGGCGCGAAATCGGTCACGGCAAGTTGGCTTTCCGCGCGGTTAATCCGATGCTGCCAAACAAGGAAGCGTTCCCCTATACGGTTCGCGTGGTCTCTGAAATCACCGAATCTAACGGATCATCCTCCATGGCGACGGTGTGCGGATCGTCTTTGTCGATGATGGACGCCGGCGTGCCGCTGCAACGTCCCGTGGCGGGTATTGCCATGGGGCTGATCAAGGAAGGCGATAAATTCGCCGTCCTGTCGGATATTCTGGGTGATGAAGACCATCTTGGCGATATGGATTTCAAGGTCGCCGGGACAGAATCCGGAATCACCGCCCTGCAGATGGACATCAAGATCACCTCGATCACCGAAGAGATTATGAAGGTGGCCTTGGCCCAGGCGCAAAAAGGCCGCATGCATATCTTGAACGAAATGTCCAAGGCTCTCACATCGGGCCGTGAAACCGTCAGTTCACGGGCGCCGCGGATCACCGTCTTTAACATTCCGCGGGAAAAAATCCGCGAGGTTATCGGCACCGGCGGCAAGGTTATCCGGGAAATCACCGAGACCACAGGCGCCAAGATCGACATCGAAGACGACGGCACTATCAAGGTTGCGGCGGTTGAAGAAAAATCAGCTCAGGCGGCGATTGATTGGATCAAGGGCATCGTCGCCGAACCGGAAGTCGGGATGGTTTATAACGGCAAGGTGGTCAAGGTCATGGACTTCGGCGCCTTCGTCAACTTCCTAGGCAGTAAAGACGGCTTGGTGCATATCTCTCAGCTGTCGGCGGAACGGGTTGCCAAGACCAGCGACGTGGTTAATGAGGGTGATGCGGTGAAGGTAAAGGTCCTGGGTTTTGATGATCGCGGCAAGGTTCGCTTGTCGATGAAGGCGGTCAATCAAGAAACCGGCGAACTCATCGAGACCGAGGGTGGTGAAGAGCCTCAAGGCGAAGCACCCAAACGCAGCGGCAATCGCAGCCGGCGTGAGTCCTAAACATTGGTCTCATGGTGTCACGGAGGGCGGCCCGCAACAGGCCGCCCTTTTCTTTTGCCGAGTTTCTTGCCTTGCTAAACCAGACCGCCGTAAAGTCGCTGTAATTCTGGATTAGGGTTCATCCATGATTGGCGTTTTTGACAGCGGCCACGGCGGATTAACGGTATTGCGGTCCTTTGTGGACCAGCTGCCGACGGAATCATTTCTTTATTTTGGCGACCATGCCGCCGCGCCTTACGGTCCGCGTTCCTCGGCGGAAATTGTCGACCTGACGCGCTGCGCCGTCGACCATTTGTTCAACCAAGGCTGCCGGCTGGTAATCCTGGCCTGCAATACCGCCTCGGCGGTATCGCTGCGCACGCTGCAGCAAGAGTGGTTGCCCAAGGCGTGGCCGGGACGGCGAATCCTGGGTGTTCTGGTTCCCACGGTTGAAGCCATCACCAACGTGCCCTGGCATATCAAGCGTGTTCCTCTCTTGGCTGAACAACGGCCGCGTACCGTCGGAATCTTCGCGACCCAAAGAACGGTCGATAGTAATGCCTATGTGGAAGAGGTGCTCAAACGTGCGCCATCGATCCGAATTTTGCAGCAAGCCTGCCCGGAGCTGGCGGCGCTGATTGAAGCCGGCGCCGACCCTGTCGTCGTTCGTCCGGCGATCGCCGGCTATGTCGCCAATCTGAGGGGCAATCTTAACGGCGATAATTTGGAGGCGGTTATTTTGGGCTGCACCCATTATCCGCTGGTAGCGCCGATCTTTCGCGATATGCTTCCCGCCGATACGCTTCTTTTATCCCAGCCCGCGGTTACAGCGCGCGGATTAAAGGCTTATCTTCATCGCCGGCCGGAGTTTCGCTCGACCCAAAAGTCCTGCCGAAAATTCATCACCACCGGCGACCCCAAACGGGTGACGGCCCTGGCGCGCCGTTTTTTTGGCGAAGAGGTGGAATTCGAAGCCGTGATCGATTCTTACAAGATGGCTCTTTAGCTGTCGCCGTTGCCCTCGGTCCGCATCAAGCTGGGGTGGGGCATACCGATGGCGTGATATCCGCAGTCGACGTGCAGAATTTCGCCGCTGACGGCGGCACCAAGATCCGAAAGCAAAAATAACGCGGCGCCGCCGATTTCATCCAGCTCGGGTGTCCGGCGCAGAGGACTGTAATCACGGGAATAGCGGAAGACGGCCCGGGCATCGGCGATGGCCGACCCCGCCAGGGTGCGCATGGGTCCTGCCGATATGGCATTGACGCGAATGCCCTGCGGGCCAAGGTCGTTGGCCATATATCGCACCGACGCCTCGAGGGCGGCCTTGGCCACGCCCATCACGTTATAATTCGGCATGACTTTCTCGGCACCGATGTAGCTTAAGGTAACCAAGCTGCCGCCGTTTGGCATCAGGGCGGCGGCTCGGCGCCCCACTTCGGTAAAAGAAAAACACGAAACATCCATCGTATGAAGAAAGTTATTCCGCGTGGTGTCGACATACCGCCCCTTCAGCTCATCCTTATCGGAATGAGCGATGGCGTGGATGACAAAATCAAGACTGCCCCAAGTTTTTTCGATCCGGGTAAAGCAAGCGGAGGCGCTGGCCTCATCGCCGACATCGCATTCCAGGGTAAGGCTTGCCCCCAATTGCTTGGCCAAGGGTTCGACGCGTTTGCCAAAGGCGGCGGTTTGATAGGTAAACGCCAGCTCGGCGCCATGGGTGGCAAGCACGCGGGCGATTCCCCACGCGATCGAGTGATCGTTGGCAACGCCCATAATCAAGCCGCGGCGTCCGGCCAGAAGAGGCTGGGCCGCAGGAGTGGTTTTGGTGCGCGGATCAGCGATGGCGGTCATCGGTCTACTTTCGCAAATACAAGAGTGGCGTTTGTGCCGCCAAATCCAAAATTATTGGACATGACGCAGTTAAGGCCGGCGTTATCGATCCGACTTTGGGCGATCGGCATGCCATCGGCTTCAGGGTCAAGGTTCTCGATATTGGCGGAGGCAGAAATAAAATCATGCTTCATCATCAACAATGAATAAATCGCTTCATGAGCGCCCGTCGCACCTTGGCTGTGTCCGGTTAAGGATTTGGTGGAGCTGATCCAGGGAATGTCATTGCCCATGGCTTCGCGAATGGCCTTCAGTTCGACGATGTCGCCCGCCGGGGTCGAGGTTCCATGGGAATTAATATAATCAACCCGGCTTGTAACACCCTGCATCGCCAAGCGAATGCATCGCGCCGCTCCTTCGCCGGAAGGGGCCACCATATCTGCACCGTCGGAGGTGGCGCCGTAGCCCACAAGCTCGGCATAGATTTTGGCACCGCGCGCCTTGGCGTGCTCAAGTTCTTCCAGAATAAGCACGCCGCCGCCGCCCGAAATGACAAAGCCGTCTCGGTCTTTATCATAGGGGCGCGATGCCTTCTGCGGGGTTTCGTTATAATGCGACGAAAGGGCGCCCATACTGTCGAACAAAACCGACAAACTCCAATCCAACTCTTCGCCGCCGCCGACAAAAACAACATCCTGCTTGCCGTACTGGATGAGCTCGGCACCGTTGCCGATGCAATGGGCCGAAGTTGCGCAGGCCGAGCTGATGGTATAGCTCAATCCGCGAATGCCGATGGCGGTGGCAAGGTTGGCGGAATTGGTTGAGGACATGCAGCGTGGGACCATATAGGGGCCGACGCGTTTTGGACCCTTCTCGCGGGCGATATCCGCCGCGGCCACGATGTTGGAGGTCGACGGTCCGCCCGAGCCCATGACGATTCCCGTCCGCTCATCCTTGATTTCTTTTTCACTAAGTCCGGCATCTTGGATAGCCTCTTGCAAGGCGATATAGTTGTAGGCCGCTCCATCGCCCATGAAACGGCGCAGCCGGCGATCGATCAGGTTGTCAACATCAAGATTAATGGCGCCGCAAACATGCGAGCGAAAGCCGCGCGCTTTGTAGTCTTCAGAAAAAACGATTCCTGATTTTCCGGATTTTAGCGATGCCACAACCTCGGCCTTATTGTTGCCGATGGAAGAGACAATCCCCATCCCAGTAACGACGACACGGCGCATCAAGGTCTCCTTAGATGAGTTCGGCAAACGCAGAATGCGTGACGCAGATCAGACTAGCCGGCCATGGCATCGGCAGCAGAAAACAATCCAACGCGCAGATCCTTTGATTCGTAAATCATTTGGCCGTCAAGCCACATTTGCGCATCAGCAATGCCAAGAACAAGCTTACGCATAATGACCCGCTTGATATGGATATGATAACGCGCTTGTTTGGCCGTCTGCAAAACCTGACCGGAAAATTTGACTTCGCCCACGCCCAGGGCCCGGCCTTTGCCTAACCCCCCCAGCCAACCGAGAAAAAATCCAACCAGTTGCCACATGGCATCCAGGCCAAGGCAGCCGGGCATGACGGGGTCACCCTGAAAGTGGCATTTGAAAAACCACATGTCAGGGGTAATGTCTTGTTCAGCGACGATTTCGCCTTTCCCGTAATTTCCCCCGGTATCGCTGATCTTGACGATCCGATCGAACATCAGCATGGGAGGTAGCGGGAGTTGGGCATTCCCGGGACCAAATAAATTGCCCTTGGCGCAAGAGATAAGGTCCTCGAAGGTAAAAGAAGATTTTTTGGTCACGGCGCTGAGACAGTTCCTTGAAGGTGAAGCCGGGATGGCTAAAGCACTTAAGTTTAAGGGACTGAACCATAATCTGCTCGGTAAAAGAATTCAAATTTCCTCTCCCTTCCCATAAAACCGGGTTGTGAATGGTGCCAGGTCTTTACCTTAAGGGCCGGAGGGCCCATATTTCTGTTATGACGATGCGCCCCTACGCCCCGACGATCGAGATGTTACGCCGCGCCAAGCTACGGCCGACGCGGCAACGCCTTGCTTTGGCTCAGATTTTGTTTGATCCCGGCCATCGTCACGTCACGGCCGAACAGCTGCACGCCGAGGCGCAAAAGGCCAATATTCTGGTGTCTTTGGCCACGGTTTATAATGCCCTGCACCAGTTTACCGCCGCGGGATTACTGCGTCAGGTTGTGGTGGAGGCCGGCCGGGCCTATTTTGATACAAATATTGGAGACCACCACCACTTCTTTTTTGAAGAAACCGGCCTTCTTCAGGATGTTCCGGCCGATGCGGTGGTGGTGACTGACCTGCCCCCGACTCCTCAGGGCGCCAACCTATCTCGCGTGGATGTGATTATCCGACTTCGCGGCAGGGCAGACGGGTAATTGCGAAGTATTCGCAACAAGATAAAAAATTTATTTTAATCGTTCTAAAGTATTGACGCCCCCGACCTCCCTTGCCATATCCTTAAGGTAATGCATCGACAGGCCGCGAGGCTTTTGGCCGCCCCTGGGCGTGCCGCAGCCGGCGCTTGAAAGAGATGCTCAAGAGATCAAACAAGGAGAAACCATGATGGCGCTTAAGGGCTCAAAGACAGAAGACAATCTTAAGGCGGCGTTTGCCGGCGAAAGTCAGGCAAACCGCCGTTATCTCTATTTCGCACAAAAGGCGGATGTCGAAGGTTATAACGACGTTGCCGCCGTTTTCCGCTCCACCGCCGAAGGTGAGACCGGTCACGCCCACGGTCACCTGGAGTTCTTGGAAGTGGTGGGCGATCCTGCCACGGGTAAGCCCATTGGTCCGACCAACCATAATCTTCAAGCGGCGATTGCCGGCGAAACCCATGAATACACGGATATGTATCCGGGCATGGCGCGGACGGCGCGGGAAGAAGGTTTTGAAGAGATCGCGGATTGGTTTGAGACCTTAGCCAAGGCTGAGAAAAGCCATGCGGGTCGTTTCCAAAAAGCGTTTGAATCTTTAGATAAGTAAAACTGCGGCGTCACCTCTCGACCACGAAGGGGTGACGCTTTGTTATCGTAACGCCGAAAAGCGCAGCTCTAAAAGGAGACCCCATGCGCGAGGGCAGCCTTGACGCTCCGGTCCGTCATCCTCTGAATTGGACCGAGCCTGAATTTTGGGACGAGGCAAACCTTGATGCGGAAATGCGGCGCATCTTTGATATCTGCCATGGGTGTCGCCGTTGCTTTAATCTGTGCGACAGTTTTCCCCGCCTGTTCGATTTGGTTGATGCTGCCGGCGACGCGGAGCTGGCCGGGGTTTCCAGTGCTGAATTCAAACCGGTCGTAGATGCGTGCACCCTGTGCGACATGTGCTTCATGTCGAAGTGCCCTTACGTGCCGCCCCATCCATTTGACGTCGATTTTCCCCATCTCATGCTGCGGTACCGGGCGATCGAGCTCCGCAAAGAAAAAGGCTTCAAGCTGGCCGATCAGCTGATAGAAACCGACCGTAACGGCAAGTTGGCCGCCCCGGTTGCGCCCCTCGCTAATTGGGCCATGTCGACAGGCAATAAAGTCACGCGTCCCGTTTTGGAAAAAATAACCGGGGTTGATCGCCGCGCCTCCTTGCCGAAGTTTCATCAAGAGACCCTCGTGGCTCATGCCAAGAAAAATCCGCTGCCTGTAAATACCAAGGCCCCGGCTTTTGGACGAAAGGCGGTGCTGTATGCCACCTGCATCGCCAACTATAATAACCCGGCGATTGGTGACGCGGCCCGGCGGGTCTTGGCACACAATGGTGTGGATTGCCAGGTGGCCTATCCGCGGTGTTGCGGCATGCCCCACCTTGAACGCGGCGATCTTGATCGCGTGGCGACTCACGCGCGCGAAGTGGCGGCAAGCCTAAAGCCCTACATCGAGCAAGGCCATGATGTGGTGGCGCTGGTGCCGTCCTGTGCGCTCATGCTGAAATTCGAATGGCCGCTGCTTCTGCCGAACGACCCGGATATCAAAGCCTTGGCCCAGGCGACTTTTGACATCAGTGAATATGTCGTCAACATCGCTCGGCGCGAAGGATTGGTCGACGGTTTATCCTCCCTGGAGGGAAATGTGGTCCTGCATCTGGCTTGTCATGCCCGGGCGCAGAATATGGGCGCCAAGGCGGCAGATATGCTGCGGTTCATTCCCGGCAGTCCCCTCAAGGTAATCGAACGATGCTCGGGTCATGGAGGGTCTTGGGGCGTGATGAAAGAGAATTTCGATGTCGCTCTAAAGGTGGGCCGTCCCGTTGCGCGGCAAGTTTCCGAAGCTGAACCGTGTCATGTTGCATCCGAATGTCCGTTGGCCGCAGACCATATCGCGCAGGGTGTTGAGTTCCTGCAAAAAGACAAGACGGCAGCTAAGCCGAACAGTCCGGTACATCCGATCGAGTTGGTGGCTCGTGCTTACGGTCTAGTTTGAGTCGGAACGCATCGTGTCAGCGATGGTTCGTGTACATAGATCTTTGTTGAAAGGAGCATATCCATGGCTAAGCAATCACTGACCCGCAGCGACATTATGGATATGCCGGCTTATGAAAAGCTACGGGCCGAAAAACGCCAAGACGTTGTGGCGTTGAAGCGAGACCGCCGGGTCGGTGTTGGCCCTTACGCGACCTTTTATTTCGAATGTTACGATACCATGTGGTGGCAGGTCCACGAGATGTTGCGCATCGAAAAGGGCGGGGAAGAGCAAATCGCCGACGAACTGGCAGCGTATAATCCGCTGATTCCGAAGGGCGACGAACTCGTCGCCACCATCATGTTTGAAATCGATGATCCGGATCGCCGCAAGAATTTCTTGGCCAAGTTAGGCGGGGTTGAAGAAACGGTATTTTTGAGATTTGACGCGACAGAGGTGAAAGGTAAAGCCGAGGCGGATGTCGATCGCACGGCCGCCGACGGCAAGGCGTCCTCCGTCCATTATATTCACTTCCCTTTTACAGCCGAGCAAAAAGCCACCTTTTCTAAGGCAAAAACCCAAGTCACTTTGGGGTTTAACCATCCTTCTTACGGACATATGGCGATCTTGCCGGAAAACGTCCGCGCTGCCTTGGCGAAAGACTTTACCTAAATCTAGTGCAATTGCCGTTCCGGCTGGATCATTCGTCCCAGCTTTTCGCCGCCGAAAATATGAAAATGAAGGTGTGGGACTTCTTGGTGGGCATGGTTGCCGCAATTAGACAGGCAACGATAGCCGCTCTCGGCGACGCCGAGTATTTTAGCGACTTCGCCGACCGCCCGGATCAGTTCGGCGATCTCTTCGGCCGAGGCCTTGGCGGAAAAATCCGCCAAAGATACATAAGCTCCCTTTGGAATAACCAAGGCATGGATCTTGGCTTGTGGGGCGATATCATGAAAAGCCAAGACGTGCTTGGTTTCATAGATTTTTTTGCACGGAATTTCCCCGCGCAAAATCCGCGCGAAAATATTCTGAGGATCATAATCCATGATCATACCTTCTCGTCGGAGGAGGGGGTGTGTCGACGGCTGCGCAGTTTTTCCCAGACAGTTTCTGGCGCCAAACTACGTGATGCCCACAAAACCATCAGATGATAAATTAGATCGGCGCTTTCATTGGCAAGGTTGTCCAGCGCGCCTCTTTCCCCTTCAAGAGCGACTTCGACCGCCTCTTCACCGACTTTCTGAGCGATTTTTTTCGGCCCCTTGGCAAAGAGACGGGCCGTGCGGGATGTGTCATCGCCCGATTGCTGCCGCTCGAGAATGGTTTGGTAAAGCTCATCCAAAATATGCTGCGAAGATTGACGGGTCATCGGCGTCTCGCTTAAACGCGGGGAAAGTGAAACAGGTTTCTATCAGGTTCCAAAGAACTATGCACCCTGTTACGTAAGCTATGGTGAAACGTAGGGCCGTGTGGGTATTCCGGCTGCGATTAATCGCGCCTTCGCCTCGGCAATGGTGGCTTCGCCGTAGTGAAAAATCGATGCGGCTAATACAGCCGAGGCATGCCCTTCTTTAATGCCGTCAACCAGATGGTCAAGATTTCCCACCCCGCCGCTGGCAATGACCGGGATGGTCAATTTATCGGCGACGCGCCGCGTAATCGACAAGTCAAAGCCCTCCCGGGTACCATCCCGGTCCATCGACGTCAGCAGGATTTCACCGGCGCCGTAAGCGGCCATCCGCTCGGCCCAAGCGACGACCTCAAGCCCGGTGGCGTTGCGGCCGCCATGGGTAAAAACCTCGTAGCGGCCCGGTAGTGTTTGTTTCGCATCCACCGCAACGACAATGCACTGGCTGCCGAATTTCAGCGCCGCCGCCTTAATGAATTCCGGGTCGCGCACCGCCGTTGTATTGATCGAAATCTTGTCTGCTCCCGCCAAAAGCAGTCGGCGAATATCATCAAGAGTCCGCACACCGCCGCCCACAGTCAACGGCATAAAACACTGCTCGGCGGTTTTAGCGACAACATCGAGAAGAGTGTCGCGATTATCGGAGCTGGCGGTGATATCCAAGAAACAGAGCTCATCCGCCCCGGCGGCGTCATAAATCTTGGCCTGCTCGACCGGATCGCCCGCATCGCGCAGATCGACGAAGTTGACACCTTTGACAACGCGGCCATCCTTGACGTCCAAGCAGGGAATAACGCGAACCTTCAGCATGGTTGTCTCAGCACTTCAAGGGCTTCGGTCAAGTCGATGCGACCGTCATAGAGCGCGCGGCCTGATATGACGCCGGCTATTTTTTGCGTTTTCTTTAGCGCGCGCAAATCATCCAAGGTGGCGACCCCGCCGCTGGCGATGACCGGGATTGAAACCGCTTCGGCTAAGGCAAGGGTCGCGGGAATATTGGGGCCGCCCAGGACGCCGTCGCGATCAATGTCGGTATAGATCAAGGCCGCAACGCCGGCATCGGCAAAGCGTCGCGCCAGATCCAGAGCAGTAACCGTACTGGTTTTGAGCCAACCGTCCGTCGCGACTAGCCCGTTGCGCGCATCAATGCCAACCGCGATCCGTCCCGGAAACTTACCGCAAGTCACCCGGACAAAATCGGGATCCTGCAAAGCGATGGTGCCCAGGATAACCCGGGATACGCCGGCATCAAGCCAGGTTTCGACCGTCTGCAGATCGCGAATACCGCCGCCCAACTGAACGGGAATAGAAATCTTTTTTAAGATCGCGCGTACGGCATCGGTATTTGCCGGTTTGCCTAGAACGGCGCCGTTAAGATCGACCAGATGCAACCACTGACAGCCGGCATCGACGAACCGCTGTGCCGGAGCGGTGGGATCATCGTCGTAAATCGTGGTCGCCGCAAAATCTCCGCGTTTTAACCGCACCACCTTGCCATCTTTTAAATCTATGGCGGGATAGAGGATCATGACGATGGGTCATCCGCGACTGTGCCGGAAGATTGGGTAAGGTCTTTATAGTAATAGTAGCCCTTCAATATTTTATCTCCGACCTTGGCATATTGGGGATTGCATCCCCACCTGATCCAACCGTTGGCCTCATAGACTTCGATCGCCCGGGTTTGCGTTTCACGGACATCGAGATTCATTTGTTCGAATCCCAGATTGCGAGCCCGTTGCTCCGCCGCGGAAAGAATCAATCGCGCCAAGCCGTGACCGCGCGCCCAGGGGGCAACGAAAAAGCTTTGCAAGTCGACGCGAAAACGCGTGGCTTCGCTGTTCCGGCTGGGCCGCACCAACTGCAGAGATGCCGCAATGGTATCGTCAAGCCGGCCGACAAAAAGTTCGCGCTCGGGAACAAGTAAAACACCGCGCCAATACTGCTCCAGAATGAAACGATCGGGCGGCTTGATCCATCCAAATCCCCCGCCATCCTCGATCGCCGATTTAGTGGCGTCGCACAGGTCGCTCAGGTCGGCACTATCCAAACGCGCGATCGATTCAGCTGAAATGGTCGGACGAGTCTCGGCGTACATAGCTTATTCCTTCACGGCAACAAAAGTAACGACGCCTTAGTCATGGCGACCATGCGAAAAAATTCTGTAACAAGCGCAATCCCATGGCTTGGCTTTTTTCCGGATGAAACTGCGTGCCGACCATGTTGTCGATACCGACGGCGGCGATCAAAGTCTCACCATGATCTGTCGTAGCAAGAACGGTGTTCGCCGGCGCATCACGAAACACATAGGAATGGGCAAAATAGGCATGCTCATTTTCCGCAATCCCCGTAAAAACAGGATGGCGCCGACCGGTGGCACTGAGATTAAGCGCATTCCACCCCATATGGGGTATTTTGCAGGCAGGATCGGTGGGAACAATGGCGCTCACCTCGCCGCTGATCCAATTAAAGCCTGGCGAGATCCCGTGTTCGCGTCCCTGGGTCGCCATCAACTGCATCCCGACACAGATCCCGAAAAACGGCCGTCGCTTTTCGCGGACGACATCAACAAGTGCCTCTTCCAATCCGGGGACGGCAGCGACACCTTGGCGACAATCAACAAAGGCTCCCTGACCCGGCAGGATGATCCGATCGGCGGCACGAACAACAAGGGGATCAACGGTAACCGCGATGGAACCGGGAAGGCCGGATTCTCTGTGGGCGCGCTCGGCAGCCTTCGCCGCCGAGCGTAGATTGCCCGAGCCGTAGTCGATAAGGGCGATGCGCATGGTTCAGCGCTCCGCCCCGGCAAAATGGTACCATCGCTGCGTTGCCGCATCGGCATTACGGCCAAAGATAATCGCTGTTTGCCACCAACCGCGACGCGCAAGTCTCGCCCGCAAAAAATCCCGAGCTTCAAAAGCAAAAATCGCCTGCACGGCCAAACCCAAGGCGGTGGCCGTATTTGACGCGAGCCCCCACCGTGCTTGCGCGACGAACAACACCGCACCGATCAAAATAAGCACCGCCGATTCAAGCCACAGGCGATGATAAAGCGCCCAAGGAAGAGGGAACAGAAACGCCCATAAAGAAAAACCCTCCTTGATCAGAAGAGGATCAGCCCCGTGTTCTGGTGGAAGATGAACGGTGTATGCACGCATGAAATTTTACAAAACGCCTTTGGTGGATGGAACGGCGGATGCTTGTCGCGGATCGATCTCAACCGCAATCCGTAAGGCACGGGCCAGACCTTTATAGCAAGACTCGACCATATGATGAGTGTTGGTGCCGTAAAGGGTTTCCACATGAAGGGTAAGTCCCGCACCCATGGCGAAGGCATGGAACCATTCTTTGAACAATTCGGTGTCCATTTCACCCAACTTCGGCCGCTCAAGCGGAACGCGCCAAATCAGATAAGGGCGGTTCGACGCATCAAGCGCGACCCGAGTCAAAGTCTCATCCATGGGGATCAGCGCATCGCCATACCGCCGGATGCCGCGGCGGTCGCCCAAAGCCTTGGAAAAAGCTTCACCCAAGACGATACCGGTGTCTTCCGTGGTGTGGTGGAAATCGATGTGCAGGTCGCCTTCGGCGCGAAGGGTAATGTCCATCAAACTATGCTTGGCCAGTTGTTCGATCATGTGATCCAGAAAGCCGATACCCGTCGCCACGTCATATTGCCCCGTCCCATCCAAGGTAAGGGTGGCGGAAATCCGCGTTTCTTTGGTTTTCCGTTCGACCGTGGCGGTTCGTCCCGCAGCGGAAGATTTGACCGATGATAAGGGCATAAAGGCCTCGCAAACTAGGTTCTTTCTTGTACCCCGGCCCATGGCTTATGGGCAACAAGCAAAGGCAAATCCTGGCGGATTTTGCCGTTATTCAGAGAGGGCGCCAGGTCTAACGATGGCTTTTGCCGCTAGGGTTGACCATTGGGCTGATAATTCCTACTTGTAGACCATGACGTCTTTCACCATGACCTCCTCCCCCGACCCGACCTGGCACGGAACCACCGTGGTTTCCTTACGTAAAAATGGCCGGGTGGTTGTTGCGGCCGATGGCCAGGTGACCCTTGGCAATACGGTGCTGAAGGCTAATGCGCGCAAGGTTCGTCGCCTCGCGGGTGGGCAGGTTCTGGCCGGGTTTGCCGGGGCGACCGCCGATGCCTTTGCCTTGTTTGAGCGCCTAGAAGCCAAGCTGGAACAGCATCCAGGGCAACTAGCCCGCGCTTGTGTGGAATTGGCCAAGGAGTGGCGAACCGACCGCTACCTGCGCCGTCTTGAGGCCATGATGGCGGTCGCCGATAAGGACGTGTCTCTTCTGCTGTCGGGAACCGGCGATGTTTTGGAACCGGAAGATGGCTTGATCGGCATAGGGTCAGGCGGCCCCTTTGCCTTGGCGGCGGCGCAGGCGTTGTTGAATATCGACGACTTTGATGCCGAAGCAATTGCGCGGCGCGCCTTGGACATCGCCGCCGATCTCTGCATCTACACCAATAAAAATATCATCGTGGAGAGTTTGTGAGTCAGTTCAGCCCGCGCGAGATTGTTTCCGAATTGGATCGTCATATTGTCGGTCAAAACGATGCCAAACGCGCGGTGGCGGTTGCATTACGCAACCGGTGGCGGCGGCAGCAGCTTCCGCCGGAGCTGCGCGACGAAGTTCTTCCTAAAAATATCCTGATGATCGGTCCGACCGGCGTCGGAAAAACCGAGATCGCCCGGCGTCTTGCCCGCCTGGCCGAGGCGCCTTTCATTAAGGTGGAGGCGACAAAGTTTACCGAGGTGGGTTATGTCGGCCGCGATGTTGAATCGATCATTCGCGATCTCGCCGAGATCGCCGTTCATGAGGTGCGGGATCGTCACCGTAAAGAGGTGATGGCCAAGGCAGAACTCAAAGCGGAAGAACGGGTGATCACCGCTTTGGTCGGGGCGCAAGCGACAGCAGAAACGCGAGCCAAGTTCCAACAGAAACTCCGCGCCGGGGAATTGGATGATCGTGAGATTGACATCGAGGTTCAGGAATCGAGCATGAGCAATATGCCGACCTTTGACTTTCCGGGCGGGGCAGGGCAAGTCGGTGTCGTCAACTTCAGTGAAATGCTGGGCAAGGCTTTTGGCTCGCGCCTTAAGCCGCGGCGAATGACGGTGCGGGATGCCTATGGCATTCTGGTGTCGGAAGAGGCGGACAATCTTCTGGATAAGGACGAAGTGGTACGCGAAGCTTTGAAGGAAGTCGAAAACAACGGGATCGTCTTCATCGATGAGATTGACAAGATTTGCGCCAGGTCGGAACTGCGTGGCGGTGCCGATGTCTCGCGGGAAGGCGTTCAACGCGATCTTCTGCCGCTGATTGAAGGCACGACGGTAACGACAAAACACGGCACCGTGAAAACCGATCACGTACTGTTTATTGCGTCAGGCGCCTTTCATTTGGCGAAGCCGTCGGATTTGCTGCCCGAACTGCAAGGTCGTCTGCCCATTCGCGTCGAATTGACGGCCTTAACCGAACAGGATTTTCAGCGCATTTTAACCGAGCCGGAAGCCAATCTCATCCGGCAATACCAGGCCTTGATGGCAACCGAAGGTCTTAGCCTGGTATTTAAACCGGAAGCGATCGAGGCACTGGCCAAGCTGGCGGCGGAAATCAATTCCAAGGTGGAAAACATCGGTGCGCGCCGTCTTCACACGGTTATGGAGCGTTTGCTGGAAGAGATCAGTTTCGCCGCTTCTGATCGCAGCGGCGAAACCGTTACTATCGATGCCGAATTGGTCCGGTCGCGTCTGGCCGCATTGGCCAGCAACGCCGATCTCAGCCGGTTTATCCTCTAACTTGCCTCGGCCTCGGCTTGGCGCTCTAACCGCTTGCGCATATTCGGATCAAGATGCCGCTTACGGAGTCGAATGTTGCTCGGTGTCACTTCGACTAATTCATCATCGGCAATATAGGCAATCGCCTGCTCGAGGGTGAGAATTCGCGGCGGTGTCAACCGCACCGCCTCATCCTTCGAGGTGGTGCGAATGTTGGTCAGCTGTTTGCCCTTCATGGGATTGACTTCAAGATCATTGTCGCGGGTATGTTCGCCGATGATCATGCCGCGATAGACCTTCTCGCCGGGATTGATGAACATCGAGCCGCGCTCTTCCAAGTTCCACAAGGCGTAGGCGACGGAATCACCATCGCCATTGGAGATCAAGACTCCCGTCCGCCGCCCGGCGATGGGACCTTTGTAAGGGGCGTAACCAGCAAACAACCGGCTCATGATGCCGGTGCCGCGGGTGTCGGTCAAAAACTCGCCGTGATAACCGATCAAACCGCGCGCCGGGGCCTTAAAGGTCAAACGCACCTTGCCGCCGCCCGAAGGGCGCATGTCCTGCAGCTCGGCTTTGCGCTGACTCAGTTTTTCCACCACCGCGCCGGAATAGGCCTCATCGACGTCGACCATGACGTCTTCCATCGGCTCTTCCCGCGCGCCACTGGCGTCGGTGCGCAACAAAACGCGCGGACGCCCGACCGACAGTTCGTAACCTTCGCGGCGCATGGTTTCAATCAGAACGCCCAATTGCAATTCGCCTCGGCCGGCAACTTCAAACGTGTCCTTGTCGTCGCTTTGCCGTATACGGATCGCCACATTGCCTTCCTGTTCGCGGAAAAGACGGGCGGCAAGTTCGCGGCTGGTGACCTTGTCACCCTCTTTCCCGGCTAAAGGTGAATCATTGATGGAAAATGTCATCGCCAAGGTTGGCGGGTCGACGGGCATGGCGGGCAAGGGACCGGCGGCATCTATGGCGGCGATGGTGTCGGCAACCGATGCGGTGGTAAATCCGGCGACGGAAACGATGTCGCCCGCTTCGGCTTCCTCAACAGGGACACGCTTTAGTCCGCGAAATGCCAACAGTTTTGTAATCCTGCTTTCTTCGATCACACTGCCATCACGCGACAAGGCTTTTGCCGGCATGTTCAGCTTGATTTTGCCGGAAGCGATACGCCCGGTCAGAACCCGGCCAAGATAGGGATTGGCTTCCAGTATAGTCGCCAGCAGGGTGAACGGCTCCGCGGTTTTACCGGCGACGCTGGGGGCGGGAACATGTTTGACGATCAGATCAAACAACGACTCCATGTTTTCGCGCGGACCATCCAAGGTTTCGGCGGTCCAGCCATTGCGGCCCGAGGCGTAAAGGATCGGAAAATCCAGCTGATCATCATTGGCGTCGAGGGCGGCGAAAAGATCAAAGACCTCGTTGATGACTTCATCGGGCCGTGCATCCGGCCGGTCGATCTTGTTGATGACCACGATCGGCTTAAGGCCGAGGGCCAGCGCCTTCATGACCACGAACTTTGTTTGCGGCATGGCGCCTTCGGCGGCATCCACCAGGAGCACGGCGCCGTCGACCATGCCTAAAATACGCTCCACCTCGCCGCCGAAGTCGGCGTGGCCCGGCGTATCGACGATGTTTAAGCGCACGCCCTTCCAATCAACCGCCGTGCATTTGGCGAGAATGGTAATGCCGCGTTCGCGCTCCAGGTCATTGGAGTCCATCGCGCGCTCGGCCACCTGCTCATTGGTGCGAAAGGTGCCGGATTGCCGTAATAAGGCATCGACCAAGGTGGTTTTTCCATGGTCAACGTGGGCGATAATGGCAAGGTTACGAATATTCATGGGCGCGATAATCCTTATGACACTTTTTCGGGTAGGCGCAATTTTCCGCGGACAAAGTCACGCAGCGGCACGATCGGCCGTGCACCGAAATGGGAAATCACTTCAGCGGCGGCAAGCCCCCCCAGACGACCACAGGTTTGCCAATCGGCGCCGCGAATAATACCGGCAAGAAAGCCCGACGCATAAAGATCGCCGGCACCGGTAGTGTCGACGACATGGCTTACCTTTTCCGCATCGATCACGTGAACTTCATCGCCGGCAACCACAACCGAGCCTTTTTCACTTCGGGTCAAGGCGGCGACGGCGCAATCGTTCCGGACATGCTGCAGGGCGTCATCAAACCGCGCGACTTCGTATAAAGTGACAACCTCGTGCTCGTTGGCGAATAGAATATCGATATGTCCGGCAACCAACTCGCGGAAAGAGTCACGGTGACGCGCTACGCAGAATGGATCGGAAAGAGTAAGAGCCACTTGCCGACCATGGTTATGGGCGATTTCAGCGGCCTTGATGAAGGCCGCCTTAGCTTCGGGTTTATCCCAAAGATAACCTTCAAGGTAGGTGATTTTCGACGCAGCGATAAGCTCTTCATCGACATCGTTCGGGCCCAAGTGTACGCAAGCGCCAAGGTAGGTATTCATGGTGCGCTGGGCGTCCGGGGTGACGAAAATCAAACACCGCGCGGTCGACGGCCCCGACGTGCCGGCAGGGGTGGCGAAATGTACGCCCAAACCCTTTAGATCGTGGCGAAAAACGGCGCCCAATTGGTCATCGCGAACCTTGCCGATATAGGCAGCCCGGCAACCCAAAGAGGCGATGCCGGCGGCCGTATTGGCAGCGGATCCACCGGACATCTCCACCCCGGTTCCCATTAAGGCGTAAAGTGTTTCGGCGCGCGCTTCATCGATCAGCGTCATGGCGCCCTTGGCAAGGTCGTGTTTAACCACAAATTTTTCTTCGGCATGGGCCAGCACATCGACGATGGCATTGCCGATGGTAACGACATCGTGGTGCGATCCGTCTGACGAGCGGCGCGAAGGTTTAGCGGAGGTCATGGAATCCTCATAAAGCCGGCTGAAGGCGCGCGCACTATAGCGGGGTTAGCGCCACGGGCAAGGGAACAATCGGTCAAGCTAGGCTTTCCTCAGAAGAACCAAGGCGGTTACAGCCTGGGGCTGTTCTATGATAAGAGGGGCTGAAAGCCCGTTTTTTGCGGCTGAAAGCCGGCTTTATAAGGGATATTACGATGTTGACCGACTTTTCTAAGGCCGCCAGCCAGTTAAATGATCCGTCCTTTCGGCGGATTCTCCTGCGTGGAATAGGCGCGGGAATCGTTGTCTTTGTGGCCCTTGTTATCGGCGCCTACGCGGGACTTAGCCTGTTTCAAGCCACGGATATCGTCTGGCTTAACACCGCTATTAGCCTTTTAGGGATTTTTGCCGCCGGGTACGTAGCCCTTCTGCTGTTTCCGGCCGTGATCGGGCTGATTGTTGGATTTTTCCTTGATGATGCCGCCGCGGCGGTAGAGAAGAAACACTACCCGGCCCTGCCGGCGGCACGGGCTGTGCCTTGGTCAGATTCCATAGGGTCCGGCCTGCGGCTAGCCGCGGTTACCCTTCTTGTTAACCTTATTGTCCTGCCGTTTTATCTGGCGCTTCTGTTTGCCCCGCCCTTGGGCTTTGTTCTGTTCTACGCCGTAAACGGCTATTTACTTGGGCGCGAATATTTTGAATTGGCGGCCAGCCGCCGGATTGATTCTGTCGCCGCCCGCAATCTCCGCAAAAGGCATCGAATTCTCGTGTATGTGGCCGGCGTGGTTATCGCTTTCCTGTTTTCGATACCTTTTGTGAATTTGATCGCCCCGCTTTTGGGCGCGGCGTGGATGGTGCATCTTTTCCACCGCGTGAATGGGCAGATAGGCGCGGCGGCGGCACGGCCCGGCTAAGATCGGGATCGGGTGTCTTGTCAGGATAGCGGCAAAGATCGCGCACCACGCAGCGATAACACAGAGGCTTGCGGGCGATGCAGGTATACCGTCCGTGCAGGATCAGCCAATGATGAGCATGAATCCGAAATTCCGTCGGGACGTTTTTTTCAAGCTTCAATTCTACCTCGAGCGGTGTTTCGCCCGAGGCAAGTCCGGTGCGGTTACCGACCCGAAAGATATGGGTATCGACGGCGATAGTCGGCTCACCAAAGGCAACATTTAGCACCACATTGGCGGTCTTGCGCCCTACCCCGGGAAGTTCTTGTAAGGCCTCGCGGTCCGTAGGGACATTACCGTTATAGCGCTCAACCAAGATCTGGCTCAGCGCCATGACGTTCTTGGCCTTGGTGTTAAAAAGCCCGATGGTTTTTATGTAGTCTTTAAGACCCGCTTCGCCGAGTTTGAGCATTTTTTGCGGCGTGTCGACCTTGGCAAACAACTTTGCCGTCGCCTTATTGACGCCAACATCGGTTGACTGCGCCGACAGAGCCACCGCGACCAGAAGGGTATAGGGATTGGTCCATGCCAATTCGGTCGTCGGCTTAGGATTAGCGGCGCGCAGCCGGGTAAAGAATTCAGATACAGCTGCCGGCTTCATTATTCCCCCGTTTAATCTGCGGCCGTTTAATCTTAAGGACGTGCGCGTTCGCGGCGGCCGGAAGCAACACGTTCTTCAATCACATCCCAGATGCGATCTTCGATGGAAATTTCATCGAACCGATTGATCTCCTGAATGCCGGTCGGGGAGGTTACGTTGATTTCGGTAAGATAACCGCCGATGACGTCGATGCCGACGAAGATCAGTCCTTGCCGTTTAAGGGCGGGACCGATGGCTTCGCAAAGCTGGCGCTCGCGTTTGGTAAGGGTGGTTTTTTCCGGCCGCCCGCCGACATGCATGTTGGAGCGCGCCTCGCCCTTGGGGGGAACGCGATTCAAGGCGCCCACCGGCTCGCCATCCACCAGGATGATGCGCTTATCGCCCTTGCGGACTTCGGGCATATAACGCTGCACCACCAAGGGTTCGCGCCCGATCAATTGGGTAAAGGTCTCCAGCAGCACCGCAAAGTTTTCATCCTCGGGCTTGATGTGAAAAACCCCGGCGCCACCGTTGCCGAATAAGGGTTTAATAACGATATCCTTATGTTCGCGGCGAAAATCGCGGATTGCGGCGGTGTCGCAGGTGATTAGAGTCGGCGGCATCACGTCTTCGAAATGGGTGACAAAAAGTTTTTCCGGGGCATTTCGAACGGCGACCGGATCATTCACCACCAAGGTGCGCGGATGCACATGTTCAAGCAGATGCGTCGCGGTGATATAGGCCATGTCGAAGGGCGGATCTTGGCGCATCAAGATTACATCCATGGCGGCAAGATCAATAAGCTCGGGTTCGCCCAAGCTATAATGCTTGCCCAGTTTACGTTTGACCTTCAAGGCGCGGGCGCGGGCATAGAGACGGCCACCCTTAAACACCAAGGCTTGCGGTAAATAATGATAAAGACCATGACCGCGGCGCTGCGCTTCTAGGGCCAGCGCAAAGGTCGAGTCCGCATCGATATTGATGCTCTCGATGGGATCCATTTGTAGGGCGACGGCGAGACTCACGACTTATCTCCACGGATGGAAAGTTTAGTTAAGACTATCGCGCAGCTCATGTAAAACCAAGGTTACCTGGGCCCGTTCGGGTCCGGCGGGAATCCGCAGAATATAAGATTCAAACAGCTCGATCGACCGCTCGATATTTCCCGTCATACGATTTAAAATCGCCATTTCCTTAATAAGTTCCGCCGAGGTTGGGACAATAAGCTGCATTTGCTCCACGGTTTTTAGGGCGGCTGCATATTCCGCTGTTTGCAGGAGTCTAACCTTAATGTTGTTTTGCAGGCGAAGCAGAACGTCCCGGTCGGTCACCGGCGCATAATGCTCGGGCGTTAATTCTTCTTCGGCGCCAACAATGATCTTCAGCAGTTCTCGCAGATCGGCCGCCTCCCGGCAGCGCCCGTCGGTAAAAGGGTCAAGGATCGCCCGTTCGGTCTGGCAATCGAGGCGTAAGAGAAAATGCCCCGGGAAGGCCAGCCCGCAAATCTCCCATCCCTGTGCCCGGGCGGCATGGATATAGAGGATGCCCAAAGCAATGGGCAGGCCGCGGCGGCGCTCGATCACACGGGTAAGTTCGGCATTTTGCAGGTCATCATAATCTTCGACCGCGCCGCGATATTCATATTTTTTCAGAATGACTTGGTTAAGCGCCGCGATCCGCGCCGCGAGAGGCGCCGTCGCAGGATCGGGCCCGGCCGCCGCCGCGACGTCGTGAACGAGGGATTTTAAGTGGTCTCGGTAGGTAGTCAGAGAGTCGACGTTTCCCGCCAGGGCGGCATAGGCCAAGGCCCCCTCGGCAATGTCGAAATTACCGTCGCCGATGCTGCCGATCCGGCGCAGGGTGTTTTCGGCTTCGATTATAAGCGGGGAGATTTTATTCGCCACAAAACTCTCATTGTCGTTAAGGATAGACGAGCTGCCTTTCGACAGAAAACTAAGGCGAGGGGTCAGATTGCACAAGCTCCGATCTTACAGTCAACCCATAAGCGGGACTAAGACGTGGTTAAATCATCGGCCCGGGTTGCTTTTCCCCGAGGCTTCGGGTTTATCACCTATCCCGCAACCTCGTCTCTTGCGGACGGCGGCGCAGGGTGTATCCTCGCCCTCATGTTGAACAAGGAGATCATTTGTGCCTAAACCCGCTCAAGCTGCCGTTAAACGCGCTGTCCTTGCCTATTCAGGCGGTCTTGATACCTCGGTCATTTTGAAGTGGTTGCAGACTACTTATAACTGCGAGGTGGTGACCTTCACCGCTGATCTCGGCCAAGGCGAAGAGCTTGAGCCGGCGCGCAAAAAAGCCGAGATGTTTGGCATTAAGCAAATCTTTATCGAAGATCTGCGGGAAACCTTTGTCCGCGATTACGTCTTTCCGATGTTTCGCGCCAATGCCCTTTACGAAGGGATTTATTTGCTGGGTACCTCCATCGCCCGGCCGCTGATCGCGCGCCGTCAGATCGAAATCGCCGAACAGGTTGACGCGGACGCGGTCGCGCACGGCGCCACCGGCAAAGGCAATGATCAGGTGCGGTTTGAATTGACCTATTATGCGCTGAAACCCGACATCAAGGTGATTGCGCCGTGGCGCGAATGGGATCTGACCAGCCGGACCAAGCTGATCGATTTTGCCGAAAAAAATCAAATTCCCATCGCTAAGGATAAACGCGGCGAGGCGCCGTTCTCGGTCGACGCCAATCTTTTGCACATTTCCGCCGAAGGAAAGGTTTTGGAGGATCCCTGGGACGAACCACCCGAATATGTTTATTCCCGTACCAAAGCACCGTGGGAAGCGCCGGATAAACCCACTGAAATCACCATAGATTTTGAAAAGGGTGATCCCGTTGCCATTAACGGTAAAAAACTGTCTCCGGCCTCCTTGCTGACCGAGCTGAACAAACTGGGCGGCGACAACGGCATCGGCCGGGTCGACTTGGTCGAAAATCGTTTCGTCGGCATGAAAAGCCGCGGCGTGTACGAAACCCCGGGTGGCACAATCCTGTGGCATGCGCACCGGGCCATGGAATCCATCACCCTGGATCGGGAAGCCATGCATCTGAAAGACGAGATGATGCCGCGCTATGCCAAGCTAATCTACAATGGCTTTTGGTTCGCGCCGGAGCGAGAAATGCTGCAGGCACTGATCGACAAGAGCCAAGAAAAAGTGACGGGTACGGTGCGATTAAAACTTTACCGCGGTAATGTCGTCGTGGTGGGCCGCAAGTCACCTTACAGCCTCTATTCGATGAAGCATGTCACCTTCGAAGAGGATGCGGGCGCCTACAATCAAGCTGACGCGCAAGGATTCATTAAACTGAACGCGCTCAGGCTGCGCTTGGCGGCGGCGCTCAACAAGCGGTGAGACGGCGGTTTCCTCGCCCCTATCCGCGCTCGGCTACGGGTGCGGGCCTTTATCTATTGCGACGTGTGCCAGGCTTGCGTCCGATAGCGATCATCGCGGCAGCGGTGATCGCTGTGTTGTCTTTCCGTCAATCGCCGCCGTTTATTTCCGTAGCGGTTCCTTATGATCGCTCTCTCTATGATCATTGGATTGATGCCGATGGCGACTGCCAGGATACTCGTACGGAAGTTTTAATCGCGCGAAGTGAAATACCGGTGCAGCTTTCAGCGGATGGCTGTCATGTCGTCGTCGGCCGGTGGCGAGATGGATATAGCGGCACTGTTTTGACTCATCCGAAAGAAGTGGATATTGATCATCGGGTTCCCTTGGCGGAAGCGCATCGGTCAGGGGCAGATAAATGGACCGCCGCAGAGCGTCGGCGATTTGCGAATGCCATCCAAGATGCCGATAGTTTGGTGATTACCTCGGCCAGTACCAATCGGTCGAAGGCCGATGGCGATCCGGCCAGCTGGCTGCCGCTCGGTTCCGGCAGAACATGTAATTACATTGCCGCGTGGATCCGCACTAAACAGCGCTGGAATCTCACCATGGATCCAATCGAAAGCGTCTGGGTACAAACCCTTAATAGATGGTGTTCTTAAGCAAAGTCTGGCGGCAGCGGAATATTATTTATTCGGTGCGCTGCGACCAAGGTATTACGTAAAAGGCAAGCGATGGTCATGGGGCCGACACCGCCCGGCACCGGTGTTATGGCGCCGGCATGGGGCAAGACCTCATCATAGGCGACATCGCCGATCAAACGTGTGGCGCTCGGGTCTTTGTCTGCGGCGGGGACGCGATTGATGCCGACATCGATGACGGTTGCGCCGGATTTGATCCAGCCGCCGCGCACCAGGCCGGGCTTGCCCACGGCCGCCACGACAATGTCCGCCCTTAAGCAAGTTGCCGCGATGTCTTTGCTGCGCGAATGGGCCAGGGTCACGGTGCAGCTTTCACCCAGCAGCAAGGCCGCCATCGGCTTGCCGACAATATTCGATCGCCCCAACACGACGGCCTCGGCCCCGGCAAGTTTAAGTCCGCGGGCCGTAAAACTTTCACGCAGCAACAGAAGGCAGCCAAGGGGCGTGCAGGGACTAAAGCCGTCGCTGGCGATGCCGCCGCTCCACAAGCGCCCGACATTGAGGGGATGAAATCCATCAACATCTTTTTGCGGATCGATAGCCTCGAGAATAGCCGTGCTGTCGACATGGGAGGGCAAGGGAAGCTGAACGAGAATGCCATGAACGGCGGAATCGGCGTTTAATTTCTTCACCAAAGATAACAACGTCGCGCTGTCGGTGGCGGCAGGCAAACGATGTTCAAAGCTGCGCATTCCCGCTTCGGTGGTTTGCTTGACCTTGGATCCGACATAAACCTGGCTCGCGGGATCATCGCCGACCAGCACAACCGCCAATCCGGGAATAAGCCGATGGGACTTGATCAGATCTGCTGCGGCGACGGCGATTTTCTGACGCAGCGCCGCGGCGGTTTTTTTGCCATCGATAATCTGTGCCGTCATGACTTCGCCCCCCATTTGCGGGTTATGCAGGATTTAAAATCCCGACGACGACAGAACGTCGATTAGCAGCTTCTGCACGAACCACAACAGCAAAATCAAAATCAGCGGCGAGAGATCAAGACCGCCCATGGCCGGAATGATATTGCGGATGGGGCGCAGCAAGGGCTCGGTCGCCTTGTAAAGCAGGTCACCGATCAGGGCGATAATCCGATTGTGGTAATTCACCACATTAAAGGCGATCAACCAGCTGAAAATAGCCGAGGCGATCAGCACCCAAATATAAACATCAATCAGGCGTAGCAGCAGAACAAGAAGAGTGGACATAAAAGCGGCGGCCTCCGGCTGACGAATCTGGCCCCGAAGGTAGGGGATGTTCCGTCAAGCTGCAAGGCTGGAGAAAAATGAGAGATGCGGCGCCAAAACGGCAGGAAATAAGGCATAAGCCGGCGGATTGTCGCCCAGATTGAGAAAGGCCCGCGGCTCCGCCTTGACAGCGGAGCTGGCGCTTCCCACTATGCCGCCGCTTCGGCCAGAAAACTGTCCGCTAATCCAGATAGCGGGGGTATACTGCCGGAACATGTGGGGCCGTAGCTCAGCTGGGAGAGCGCCGCGTTCGCAATGCGGAGGTCGGGAGTTCGATCCTCCTCGGCTCCACCATCTAAAAAACGTGATGCCGTTTCGGTATAGACGGCGACAAGCACGCTCGTTATGAAGAGCATATGGGGCCATAGCTCAGCTGGGAGAGCACCTGCTTTGCAAGCAGGGGGTCAGCGGTTCGATCCCGCTTGGCTCCACCATTCCTATTTAGAAGTTAATTATATTCATTCTTCCTGAGATATCATTAATGAACAAGAGTGATTGGTTATCGGTTTTGGCTACCGCCATATCTATCCTGTCATTCTTTGCATCCGCATTGATCGCAATATGGCGAACCTGGAGAGAGCGTCCTCGTCTAAGTTTTAGTATAAATCGAGTCATACGACACACACATGATGAAGAGTTCGTTCTTGTGGAGGTTAAAGTAAGCAATATTGGTTTTCGTCCCATTATTTTAACATCTTTTGCAGCTCTGGGACGAAGTACAACCTACTTCATGGGGGATATCGATCCGACAGCAGCAGCCTATAATCGGGCAATTGATGTTTTCCCAATACAATTGCAGCCAGGTAACACTATAAAATTTTATCCTATGACTATAGAAGCACTAGAACAGAACCAAGCTAATTCTGCTGTGCCTGAATATCGATGGTTATTCTTTGTTGTGGTTGATAGCTTTGGAAAATTTTTTCACATGGATATTTATGATGTCTTGTTCGAATTGAGCATATCTAAGAAATGGCAACCGAAAACGAGATGGCAACGTATTAGGAGTTTTATCTTGTTAAGATCTTTAGCGGCTAGAGCTGTAAAAAGCTCTACCTAAAATCGTTCAATAAACGCCTTGACAACTGTTGCATATGCAACAAATATTCTTCGCATGAGTAAATTATCATTGCCCAGCCGTCTCGAAGATCATCTGGGCTATTGGCTGCGGTGCCTGTCGAATTTTGTTTCCGGCAGTTTTGCCGCGCGGCTTGCCATTCACGACATATCGGTGGCGCAATGGGTCGTTCTGCGCAGCCTTTACGACAGCAAAGTGATTGGCCTGAACGAAGCGGCGCAGGTAGTCGGCGTCGACAAAAGCTCCCTCTCGCGCATGGTGGAACGGCTGGTTCAACGGGGGCTGATAAAGCGAAGTGAAGGCAGCGATCGCCGTTCGATAGGCTTATCTCTGACGGCTGAGGCAAAAAAATTGGTTCCGCATCTGGCCAAGCTCGCCGACGAAAATGATCGTGGCTTTTTCAAAAGTCTTACCGCACGGCAACGGAAGGACTTCCTCGCAACGATACAGCAATTACTCGCGGCAAACGGCTGGGATGTAATCAGCCACGGGAAAGATCGTTTGAGTTAAGGAGCATCATATGGATACGAGCGTGATTAAAGAATGCACGACGCTATCACTTGCGGAACAAATCACCTTTCCTGAAGTGGTAATCAGGCTGGCGGGGGCGGGGGTTGAACGTTACATCGCCGATCTTGTCGGCAAGAAGAAGCTCAGCTACGGCAAAGAAGGGGAAACCCATACTGGCGATCTCGTTTTTGACGGCGTTAATATTCCCAGGCAACTCAACGCCGCTGCCGTTAAACAAACAATCACCGACATTCAGCAAGGCCGGATCAAATATAAAACTTTCTTGCGGCGGATTATGGAAGCGGGCTGCGCCCATTACGAGGTGTTTATCACGGGGCAGAAAGCGATATACTTCGGCCGGGACGGCGCGCAACATATCGAAGAATTTCCGAAAAAAAATTGATAATTGAGCGTGAGCTAAGCGCGGTACGGATCCCCCATCAATCGGCCTTTTGAGGCGGCATTCTATGGCATTTTTACTGACCTTTCTGCATTTTCTCAGCTTTGTCACCATGATCGCCGTGCTCGCCGGGGAATATGTGTCGGTAAGAAAATCAATAAATGCGTTAGACTTCGCTTGGCTGAAGAAAATCGATCTTGGCTATGGCCTTGCCGCAGGTGCGGTACTCTTAACGGGAGTCGCGCGAATCTTCATGGAAAAAGGCTGGGCCTATTACGCAACGACGCCGGCCTTTTGGATCAAGATAGGGTTATTTTTCCTTGTCGCTGTTGTGTCTCTATATCCAACGGTGATTTTTATAAAATCGAAAGACGAGAGTGTCGTTTCGAGTTATACCAAGATACGAAAACTTATTCTTATTCAGTTGATGATCATTCCGCTGATTTTATTGTGCGCGATCTGGATGGCACGGGGAATTTATTAGTTTCGGCGAAACTGTTCACATTTCAATTGTGTTTTCCCGCAAAAGCCTCAAAAGTTCGACGAGGGTAAGCACACAGGCTGAGATTTTTATTCATCAAGCGGCGGCTAAGGGGGGGGGCTTAGATGCAGCGGTTATTGATCGGAAAATCGCTTCGCCGCATTGCAGAGGTGGGCAAGTCCGATTGGCGGATGCTCGTCACCATATGCTGGTTGCCCGTAGTGTTGATAGTGGGTTTGAAAATGGGGTGGCATTATTCTCTGCCATATCCAAAAGAATGGTTGGGCCGTCCCAAATACATTTTAGAAATAGCTATAAGTGTTTATTCGATTTTAAAATTCTTCTTAGATGCCATAATACTGGTAGGCATCTACAGATACCTTATAAAAGATTCGCGCTTCGGCATGAAAATATTTCAGCCACGAACAGCGGCAATTGCCAAGCGTATCAGATCCGTCCCTTTTTATTTATCAATCGATAAATCAACGCTTATTGTCGCAATCTTCCTCATCATTGGCTCCCTCGTGTATCGCTTGGGTGATCATGCCGTGCGCGAATTTGTTGTCGATCAAATGAAGGCCGGCCGGCCGGATGAACCCTTCAATCTATGGTTCGTTTGGCGAACCGTGATTTTACCCTTGCAGATATGGGGTTTTTTGTACTTTGCCATATCCACGCAACTCTGCTTGATAAATCCTTATGTGGCGACCGCCCGCCGCGTCACGGGGGGAAAACTTTGGCAAAACATCATCGCGCTTAGAAAAAACCGCCTTCGGGCTTTTGCCGTCCAATTTATCATTCAGCTTTGTTTTTCTCTCCTGTGGATGATACCGCTTCTTGTTGCCTATCTCATTTATCAAGATTACTTAACCCTATACCTTAGCTGGATAGGGTATATATCGGCGGTAATGAGTCTGCCTCTTTGGTTTGTCTCTTCAACATTGGTCGCCATCTTTTGTGCTGAAAGTTTCAAATTGCTCGGCGTCCGGGATGAATCTTTACAACAAAAACCCCGGCCAGAGGAGGGAGCCTTGGCCGGGGTTTGACGGTCGGATGACCGTGAACGGTAAAGCGGGAGCCTTTTACATCTGCTGATGCTTAAGACGGGAGGGAGAACCCGCTTTTCCGCTATTCGTTGTCGTCTTGATCACCAATGCATTTCCTAACCAATCCCGAGTGCACGCCACGTAGAACAGCACCCCCTGTAAGACGTTTGCGGATTACCACCCCGGATCACCGTTCACGTCTTAAGATGGACTGTAGCGGGAGAAAATTACCAAAGCGTTAATGGGGCTGCGATTATTGTCGAGAATGAGAAAACAGAGTTTTTTATTATGAGATCTCATTTAAAGACGCTGGCGTAACTTCGCGATCACACCTATTCAAAGGAGGGTTTAGTCGAATAGCCCCGCGGGGTAAAAACGATATCGTGCTGGCCCAACTGATGGCGCTGGGTCGTGCTGGAGCCAATAAGCACCAGGGTCAGCATATCCACTTCTTCGGGATCAAGAGTGCCGAGGCTGCGCACGGTGATTTTCTCATCCGCGCGGCCAAGATTCCGCGCCAGGATAACTGGCGTGGCGGCGGGGCGCGATCCAAGAAGAATAGCCTGCGCCGCCGCGAAACGGCCCTGGCGCCGCTGTGACCGAGGATTGTAGAGAGCCACAACGAAATCTCCCGCCGCCGCCGCCTCAAGCCGCCGGGCGATCACATCCCACGGCGTCAATAGATCCGATAAAGAGATCGCGCAAAAATCATGACCCAAGGGGGCGCCGATCCGGGCCGCCGCGGCCTGCATGGCCGAGACGCCGGGCAGAACGGTAATGTTCAGTCGATTCCACGTGGGATTATTCTCATGGGCCATCCGCTCGAAAACCAAACTGGCGAGACCGTAGATTCCCGCATCGCCACTGGATACAAGAGCGACCTTCCGCCCCATCGCCGCCAAGATTAACGCCTTATCGACCCTTCCGATCTCTTCGCCCAAGGATGTTTCATGGCGCGGCTTTCCGGCAATCAAATCGCCGATCAAATCAAGATAGAGTCCATAACCGACAATTTCTTCCGCGCTCGCCAAGGCGTTGGTGGCTTCCGGCGTTCGCCACAGGGCGGTTCCGGGCCCAATACCAATGACGGAGAGGCAACCTTGAGGATGACCAATAGTGTCGGGGGCGAGCGGTGCCGGGGCGATGGCAACGGCCACGGTGCATCGTGCGCTTTTTTGTTTGGGAATAATAAGCCGGCTATCCGGCCCCGCCGCCGCCAGGGCCGCGGCTTCGGCGACGCCGTGACAGCCGACTTCGCGGAAAACGACATCGGAGGGATTAAGCAGTCGCGGTGTTTCTCTTTCTAAAGTCGCTGCAGAAAAAAACCGGGCGGGGACGTCCAAAGTTTTCGCCAACCGATGCACAGCGAGTTCATCGGCTTTCACGTCGATGGAAACCACAACCGCTACGGCGCCCACCGCAAGATCGGCCTCGGCCAAAGCTTTTTGCACAAGGTCGCGTAACTCATCGGGTGACGCGTCGCGCTCGCAGCCCACCCCCACAGCCAGAAGCGGCGGATGCAAAATGGCGCCGGTTTTTTGAGTCGGCCGCTTTTCACTGAGGGCCAAGCGCTGTTTGGCCGTTGGATTTTTGGCTAAAGCCCAAGGCAGCCAATGGGTGGGACCATCAATCGCAAGATCATCGTTTAACGCTGCAGCCATAACGGACTTCGCCATTTTGGGATCGGCAAAGCGCCACCCCTCCGGCAAGTCGTCAAAGGAAAATCCATGGGCAAGATCGCCGGCCGTGGTGATCGCCGCCGTGGCGCCGCAAAGTCCTGCCAAGTGCCGGGCCAAACGATTCCCGCCGCGATGTCCGCCCAAAAGAGGCACCACCGAGCGACCATCTTCGGCCAGGGCAATAACCGGCGGCTCGGTCGTCTTGTCGTTCAGTAAGGATGCCACGGCGCGAATAAGGATACCGGCAGCGCAAACACCGACGATCGGTGTGCCGGCGGTAAAAAGCTGCCGCACGGTGCCTAACACGTCAGTGATCGGAACATCGCAAGCGGTAACCCGCGAATTCAAGCCATAGACGACCGCGCCCGGCAGATGGGACTGAAGTTGACGCGCCAACTTTCCTCCCGCCGGAGTTAAGGCGATAAAGGCAACAGGATTCGGCACGTTAACCATCCCGCCACGCCATCGTGCGGCGATGAACCAAAATCAGGGAGAAATAGGGAACGTGATCGGCCTGAACACGATCAAGAGGAAGAAGTTTTTGTGCAGGCAAGGTGGCTCGCTCGATATAGCGCGCCCGGTCGGCAAGGCCGAGTTGGTTTAGCAATGCATAAATGCGGGCAAAGTGCCGCCCCAACTTAATAATGGCGGCACTGTCGGTATTGCTCAATCGCGATGTCAAAACCGCATCATCCAAGGGTGCGGGTAAAATGGTGAAAATATCATTATGGGCGGCTAGCGGCATGCTCAAAACCGCCGCTGCCGCCATGGGCGACGATACGCCGGGAACGATCTCGACCTGATGCCGTTCAAACAGCCGAGCGTAAAGATACATGAAAGATCCATAAAAGAACGGGTCGCCTTCGCAGAGCACAGCGACATCGCGGCCGGCGGTCAACTGTTCGGTAATTTTGCCGCTCGCCGCGTCGTAGGCGTTCTGTGTCGCCGTGGCATTTCCCATGGGAATGGAAATAGGAATCTCAATTTTATGGGTGAGATAGCCTGCAACAATCGCGCGGGCAAAACTGGCGGCACCTTCCAGTGTCGGATAGGCGATAACCGGACAGTGTTGCAGAATGCGGGCTGCTTTTAAGGTTAAAAGTTCAGGATCGCCGGGGCCAACACCAACACCATATAGGGTGCCACTCACGATTTATGAACCATCCACTGCGTGACAGGAAGCTGCGGACGCCAACTCCGGAAACCGCCCAACGGCTCCAGTCGGCTGATGGCAAGGCGAACCATGGCGCCGCCATAGGTTTCATAGGCCGATAACAGCGCCGCTTCCCCTTCGGCGGTTACGACATTGGCGACAAGCCGTCCGCCGCTTTGCAAGGCGTTCCAACAATCGCGCAGAAGATCAAAACTGGTAACGCCGCCGCCGATAAAGATGGCGTTCGGTTGAGGCAGATTCTTCAGCGCCTGCGGGGCTTCGCCGATAACCACGCTCAACCCCGGCACACCCATACTTATCGCATTCGTGGCAATCATCGCGGCGCGGTCGCGGCTATGTTCGATGGCGATGGCTTGAGGCTGCCCGGGCGCGCGCATCCATTCGATTCCAACCGATCCGCATCCGGCGCCAACATCCCAGAGAAGCTGGCCCGGCAGCGGCTTCAAAGCGGCAATCGTCGCCGCACGAACTTCGCGCTTGGTGATTTGACCGTCATGAACAAAAGCCGCATCAGGCAGGCCGGCAACCCGCGGCAGAATATGAGTCTTGGGCAAGGCCGCGCAGGTCACGGCAATAAGATTGAGATCGTCTCCCGGCGGGGCATTCCAGCATTCGGCGACATCGTCAACCCGCCGCTCTTTATGCCCGCCTAACCGCTCAAACACGGTCATGGCGCTGGGGCCGTACCGATGCTGGGTCAAAAGATGCGCCAGTTTTTTCGGCGTATCGCCGTCCTCGGAGAGAATAAGTAACCGGGCGCCCGGCGTGACATGCAACAGAATACGCTCGAGAGGGCGGCCATGAACCGTAACCACCTCGACGTCGCTTACGGGCCAGCCCAATCTGGCGCAAGCCAAGGTGACGGAGCTGACGGAAGGCAGGACCAGAGCCTCACCTGGAAAATGCCGCGCCAAAGTAACGCCGGCGCCATAATGCATAGGATCACCCGATGCAACCACGGCAACACGCCGGCCGCGACGAAGACGGATTTCATCGACGGTGCGAGCAAAGGGACTTTGCCAGACAAGCTGCTCAACCTCGGGGCGATCGAGCAGATCATGCAGGAGTTCAAGGTGCCGCGTTCCACCGATCACGGTTTCTGCCGTCGCGATCAGTGCTTGCGCGGCGGGGCTGAGACCCGACAGGCCTTCCTCGCCGACGCCGATGATGCTCAACCAAGGTAAAGAACTGCGGTTCTGTTCCATGTTCTTATCTCACTCTGGAAAAGATGCCCGGATAATCAACGATTAGGCCGTCCTCATCTACGGTAACTTCGGCGGTAAATCCGCTGTCCAAACCTTCGTAGCGGTAAAGCCGGTTTGATTCAAGGCAGGTGTAGCGCTGCTTTACCTTGCGCGGCGCTAAATCAGGAACTGCAATATACACCATGGATAGTTCGGCTGATTGGCCCGGCTTAAGGTTAAGTCGTCGAATGGGCAAGGTGTTGGTAAAAGGCGTCGCTGAAATATCGATATCAATACAGCCTTCAAGTTCGGGCAAGATCGCTCCGGTTTGATCGCGCCAATGGCCTTCGCCATCACTCGTTAATCTCAGCGAACGAGGCTTTCCAACAATGCGAATTTCCGCATCGCGGATGCGCCAAGTCACATCGCAGTTAAGGCGATAATAGAGACCGAAACGCACATCGCCGCGTAAGGCGACGACCACCCCTTCGGCAGTGATGTCGACAGCTGTTGTCTCAAGGTGGCAATGTTCTATGCCTGGGCTATCAACCCGGGTCCAACGGACGGTTTTAGCTATGGACATCATATTCCCCCTCGACGAGCGCTATCATAAGCGGGAGAAATTCGCCGCGTCACCCCTTAAAGTGATAAGCGCCCTTTTTATGGGGAAAGGGGGCCTAGCAACCCATTGACCGCGGCGGCTGCCAAGGCGCTGCCGCCCCGGCGGCCGCGAAGAGTTAAAAAGGCGATATCAAGAGAGCCGCTCGCCTCAACCAGGGCTTCTTTCGATTCAGCGGCGCCGACAAACCCCACCGGAAAGGCAAAAACCGCCGCGGGTCGCTGCGGAATTTCCTGTAGAAGTTCCAGCAACCGGAACAGCGCTGTCGGTGCATTGCCAATGGCGACTACGGCATTGCTAAGATGAGGACGCCACAGATCAACGGCGGCGGCCGATCGTGTGGTTTTGAGCTGCGTAGTCAAGGCAGATGTTTTTAGATCATCCAGGGTACAAAGAACGGAATTATCTTTTGGCAAACGGCGACGGATGATTCCGCTGGCCGTCATGGCACCGTCGCACAGAATGACGTTACCGCGGCGCAACGAATCTCGGCCGGCTTCGGCGGCATCTTTTGTCGACCAGACCAAATCCTGAATGAGCGAGACGTCGCCGCAGGCATGGATTATGCGAATGACAAGCGGCTGAAGGCCCAAAGGCACAGGTGTCAAATCCACCTCGGCGCGGATCCGCGCCTCGGACTCGCGGTAGATCGCGGTGGGATCTTTTATATAGTCGTACGCCTCGTTACCGCCGCTCAAGCGATTAGCCCTTATCCTGCTTTAGGCTGCGCGGCCCAAGCGGATGATTGGCATGAGGGTAGGGATGATGACCATGTCCATCGTGCTTATGATCCGCCCCATGATGGTGATCATGGTCATGGCGATGACCGTGGTGATGATGGTCATGACGATGACCGTGGTGATGATGTTCATGATGATGATCGTGGTCGTGCGAGTGATCATGATCGTGAGAATGATCATGGGTATGATGGCCTGTGCCGATACCCTCGACGTGATGATGATGGCTTTGTTGCGGTAAGCCGACCTCATCTTCAAATCCCAAAACAGCTTCACGATATTTGCACATCTGACAATTCATATTGCCGGTTCCGGTCAAGATCTCGCCCAGCCGCTCGATAAAAGCTTCCACCACCAGGGGGTGATCGGAAAGGTAAGGGGCTTTCACAAAGGCGATGTGAGGATGGCGCGCGGCCACCGTGTCTGTAGCGTCGTAAATGCGCTGAACCAAAATGCCGGTAAAAAGAAAATACGGGAACACGACGATACGGCGATAGCCCAGTTTGACGGCATGCTCCAACGCCGGCTCGACCAAGGGGAATGTGACTCCCGAATAGGCGACCTCGGCCCAGCCAAATCCCATCGACTCCCATAACAGACGGGTCATCTTCGCGACATTCGAATTTGCATCGGGGTCCGAAGCGCCGCGCCCAACGACAACCAGAAGGGTATCGTGCCGCTCGACCTTGCCGCGGGTGGCGTCGGCGACGCTTAGCGCCGCCGCAACCCGATCACCAGCCGCGCGAAGGAGTTTAAGATCAACCCCCAACTCACGGCCATACCGAACGGTGATGCCCGGATGATCGGCTTGCCAGCGGTTCAGAACGGAAGGAATGTCATTCTTGGCGTGGCCCGCCGCAAACAGCATGCCAGGAACGGCCAGAATCTCCCGCGCCCCCACCTGACGAAGTTTATCGAGGCCATCGCGGATGATCGGCTGAGCAAACTCTAAAAAGCCGTGGGCGACGGGGTGATTGGGAAAACGGCGCCGGACGATTGCCGCCAGATTTTCAAACTCGGCGACGGCGCCCTCATCGCGGCTTCCGTGACCGCAAAGCATGATACCGTGGTGTGTTGTCATGCCGGGCAAATTTGCCATTGTTTCTATCCTTACTGTCGTGCCGCTGCCAGTTCTAGGCTGTGCACGGCAAGGAGGCAACAAGGACGAGAAACCGGCCATTTTTCCGTCACCTTTACACGGTATTTCGCTGTCATGAGTTCAGAAGTTGAGTCTTCCCCCGATAATTTATCCGAAGATGCGATCAATGAGCGCGCAAATGAAAAGGCGCGGCGCCGCAAAGCGACGCGGCAGAAGATGCTGGCGTCCATTACCGAGGAGCGGGGGCTTTTGGTGGTTCATACCGGCAAGGGCAAAGGGAAAACCACCGCCGCCATCGGCATGGTGTGCCGCTGTGTCGGCCACGGCATGAAGGTCGGAATCGTTCAGTTTGTGAAGGGTGCCTGGACCTCGGCCGAGCGGACCGTCCTCGAAAAATTCCCGGATCTGGTCGATATCCGGGTGATGGGCGAGGGATTTACCTGGGATACCCAGGACCGCGCCCGGGATATTCGGGCAGCCCAAAAAGCCTGGGAAACCGCAAAGACTATGCTTAATGACCCTACTTATAGTATGATTCTGCTGGATGAGCTCAATATCGTGTTGCGGTACGACTATTTGCCCGTGACCGAGGTTGTGTCGGTGCTGACAGCAAAGCGCCCCGATCTCCATGTTGTGGTGACCGGCCGTAATGCCAAGCCCGAACTGATAGATGTGGCCGATCTCGTGACGGATATGACCATGGTTAAGCACCCGTTTCGGGACGGGGTGAAGGCGCAAAAGGGGATTGAATTTTGAGTGCTCAGTTAATGGATAGCTTCAGGACCGCCATCAGAAAAACGGCAGCTGCAGGACGGCTTTTTATGGCCGGAACGGCCATTTCCACGGCAATAACAATAGCCTTGGCCGGTTCAGCTGCTGCCGGGCCAAAAGAGCAGGGTCTCGTTAATGAAGCGACCTCAACCTTAAATGGGTTCCTCGTCGATCCGGACTACGGCGCCTTGAAGGACATCCTGGCGCGGGCGCGTGGGATCATGATCGTTCCTGATTTTATCAAGGCGGGATTTCTGGTCGGCGGCCAAAGTGGCGACGGGATATTAATGGCTCGTGGGCCAGACGGTCGGTGGAGTTATCCGGCGTTTTACGAATTGGTCGGTGGATCGGTTGGCTTGCAAGCCGGCGCCTCGAAACAAGAAATCATCATGATCATCATGACCGACAAGGTCTTGGATAGTTTGCTGGATGGCGAACTGACTTTTGGCGGCGGGGTTGCCGTTGCCGCGGGCCCGACGGGTGCCGAGGTGGGTGCGCCGGTCGAAAAAGCCGACGTATACACCTATAGCCGGTCGTCTTGGGCCTATGCGGGTTTGGTCGTTAATGGCGGCAGGGTCGCCGCCGATAATGGCGAAAATCGCCGCTATTACGGTGCGCCAACCACACCGCGGTCCATTCTTTTGGATCGTAAGCACAGCAATTCGGGAGCTAATCCCCTGCTGCGCCTCTTGGGCAGCTGATTTTGGGGCAGCTGATTAGCGAAAGGGACATGCAGATGCGTAATTATGTTGTTTCGGCTTTGGTGGCTTTAGGGCTGGGACTCTTTTTCGTGCCGCAGACGGCGCTCGCTCTTTCCAAGCAACAGGAAATTGTCGACAAGGCGACAGCGACCATCCGTCAAATGAAGGCCGATCCAGAATTTCCTCAAATGCCGACCATGTTGTCGCGGGCGCGCGCCGTCATCATCTTCCCCGACGTCATTAAGGCGGGTTTGATTATTGGCGGCGAAGGCGGCTCGGGCGTGCTTTTGGTGAAGGATGAAAAGGGCGACTGGTCTTATCCCGCGTTCTTCACCATGGGCTCGGGTAGTCTGGGTTTGCAGATCGGCGTTGCCAGCCAAGAAATTGTTTTGGTGATCATGAATGAAGATGCCTTGCAGTCAGTCATCGCCAATCAAGTGAAGCTTGGCGGCGACATCGGCGTCGCGGCGGGCAATTACGGCAAGGGAAGCGAAGCCTCGACCACCACAAACTTTGACGCGGACATCTATAGCTACGCCCGATCTTCTGGAGGCTATGTGGGGATGAGCGTCGAAGGCGCGGTCATCAATCGTCGCGATGATTGGAATTACGACTATTATGGTCCCGGCGCCACCGCACGGTCGATCACCATGGCCAGAAAATACCGCAATACGGGATCGGATGATTTGCGTAAGGCGGTGGCCGAAAGCTCTGCGGCGGGTATCTCTATGCGGCGGAATTCGCGTGGAACCACCAATGATCCCTATGCGACACGCACAGGAAATGGCTCCGGGACGGCGCCGCAAACACCAAAGAATAATTCGTCTGATCCGAATGCAACGGTGACCTCGGCGCCGCGCAGTACGGTTGAAAGTCAGGATCTTCCCGCGCTGCCTGCGCAGCCGAAATAATCGAAAGATCGATTCTTGCCCATGTCCCGCCCGCCTGCAGCTCTCATGCTGCAAGGAACCGGATCGGATGTGGGTAAGTCGCTTTTGGTCGCGGGGTTGGCCCGCGCCTATACGCGGCGCGGCCTGACGGTCAGACCCTTTAAACCCCAGAACATGTCGAACAATGCAGCGGTTGCCGCCGATGGCGGGGAAATCGGCCGTGCCCAAGCCCTGCAGGCGCGCGCCTGCGGCGTCGCGCCAAGCGTTGACATGAATCCGGTTCTCTTAAAACCCCACGGTGAAACAGGCAGCCAGATCGTTGTGCAAGGGCAGGTTTATGGTACAGCCAGGGCGGCAGATTATTATCGGCTGAAAGACAAGCTGTTGCCGTATGTTCTCGAAAGCTTCAATCGCCTGAGCGCCGAGGCCGATCTTATCTTGATCGAAGGTGCCGGCAGCGTAGCCGAGGCGAATCTGCGCGCCAGCGACATCGCCAATATGGGGTTTGCCGCCGCCGCCTCGGTGCCGGTAGTGCTTGTTGCCGATATTGATCGCGGCGGCGCCTTGGCGTCGCTGGTGGGAAGCTGGTCGCTTCTGGACGAAACCGACCGGCGTCATCTCAAGGGATATATTATCAATAAGTTTCGCGGCGATCCGCAGCTTTTTACGTCGGCGACAGAGATCATTCATCGGCACACCGGGCTTGATTGCCTTGGCGTTGTCGGGTTTTTCAATCAAGCCCATCTTCTGCCGGCGGAAGACGCCATGGCGCTTGATTATGGCCGTTACGAAAAATCTTCCCCAGGGAAATCGGGAAAAATCAATATTGCGGTTCCCCGCCTTCCACGCATCGCTAATTTTGATGATCTGGATCCTCTGGCAGCGGAGCCCGATGTGGCGGTGACGATTGTGCCGGCGGGTGTGCCGCTTCCCCAAGGCGCCGATCTCATTTTGCTACCGGGGTCCAAAGCAACACTATCCGATTTGGCCTATCTTCGCAGCCAGGGATGGGACATAGACATTCTATCCCATCACCGCCGCGGGGGAAGAATTTTAGGCCTATGCGGCGGTTATCAAATGCTGGGTCGGCGTATCGTGGACCCGCTGGGAATCGAAGGGCCTGCGGGGGATGCGCCCGGCTTAGGTCTCCTGGATGTCGAGACGGTATTGGCGCCGCAAAAAACCCTTCGGCAGACAGCAGCCCTGGATGTTGCGACAGGCCTTTCGGTTCGGGGCTATGAGATTCATATGGGTGTCACTCAAGGTGCCGACTGCGCCCGCCCGATGCTGCACTTACAAAACAGTGTTGAAGGCCGCACCCGCGATGGCGCCATATCCGCCGATGGAAAAGTTGCCGGATGTTATCTTCATGGCCTGTTTGCTGCAGACCCTTTTCGCCGTCGCTACCTGGAGATGCTGACGGGAAAGAAATCCATCGCTACCCTATCCTATGAAGAGCAGGTTGATCGGACATTGGATGCTTTGGCGGATCATATTGGTGGCGCCGTGAATTTGAATCGGCTGCTTGCGCTGGCATCCACACCGTTATGATGATGTTGAAAAAACAAACGTCATCACGATCCAAAAAATAATATGGATGCCACAGGCGGCGCGATAGAGCCTGAGCATATTTCTTATATCGTTGCGAGTGGCATCGCCTCCTTCAGGGCCGATCCACTCTGAAGCCGTCGATTTGCCGCTGGCCGCTTCATAGTTTCGGGGTCCTCCCAAGCGAAGATTAAGCACGCCCGCCACCGCAGCTTCGGGCCATCCAGCATTCGGCGAAGCATAAAGTCCCGCATCCCGGCGGAGAATTTTATATCCCCGTGCGGCGGAAAATTTTTTATCCGCCACGGCGGCGAGAAGCAACAAGATTGCGGAAAAACGTGCCGGAATATAATTCGCCCCATCGTCAAGGCGTGCGGCGGCTTTACCAAAGTATTCATACCGCGGATTATGATAACCGATCATGCTATCCAAGGTATTGATCGCCTTATAGGCGAAAAGACCCGGGAGGCCGAGCACGGCAAACCAAAAAGCCGGCGCAACCACGGCGTCGCAAAAACTTTCTGCACAGGATTCAATCGCGGCCCGGGAGACGCCGGCTTCATCAAGATTTTTTGTCTCGCGGCCGACGATATGGCTCACGGCTATTCGTCCGGCCGTAACGCCGCCAATTTCTAAGGCGTCGGCGGTTGCCCGAACATGCTGGTAGAGACTGGCTTGCGCGAACAAAGGCAAGGCGGCAAGACAATACAAAATCCACCCAAAAGATAGCTGCGTTGCGAGCAGCAGAATAATAACCCCGAGCACGGTAACCCCGCCAACGATCAGGGCAGTAACCATGGCACCAAGGAGAAATTGGCCGAGAGGACGGGAGTTAGGATCGTTAAAACGCCGATCCAATATACCTATGATGCCGCCCAGAACGGCCACTGGATGAGATGATTTCCAGGGCCTGGCGCCAAATGTAGCTTCAAGTAGCAAAGTTACAGGAACAAGCCACAAACGATGCAAGGGCCAGACTAAAAACCAGGGCATTAAGGACGGCTCCTAGATGTCGCCAAGGTTTCAAGATGGTGACGCGCCGAGTTCGAGCGCGGCCGCCATAGGTTTCGATCTTGCGCCTCCAGCAACCGCAAAGCCATTTCGGCTAAGGCAGCTGGATTATGTTCGGCAATAAAGTTACGGACGACATCGTCACCCAGATAAGCTTCATAGACCGCATCAAAGTGATGGTCGGCCACGGCATGGGCGGTGGCGGCGAAAGCGAACATATAATCGACGGTCGCCGCCATCTCAAACGCGCCCTTGTATCCATGGCGCATGGCGCCAGCGATCCATTTCGGATTAACGACCCGGCCGCGAACCACCCGGGCGATCTCCTCTTCTAAGCGGCGCACTTGAGGCGCGTCAGGATTGCTGCTATCGCCATGGTAGACGGGAACCGCGTGCCCGGATAAATGTCGGATGGTTGCCGCAAGTCCGCCCTGGAATTGATAGTAGTCGTCACTGTCCAGCAGATCATGCTCGCGGTTATCTTGGTTGTGCAATACCGCGTCACTGGTCGCTAAACGATCCGCGAACAAAGAAGGTGCGGCCTCGCCCTCGGCGCCTTTTCCATAAGCATAGCTCCCCCAGGCAAGATAGGCTGCGGCGAAGTCGCCGTCGTCTTTCCAGCCTTTTTCATCGATCAAAGCCTGAAGGCCGGCACCATAGGCGCCGGGTTTGGAGCCAAAAATGCGAAAGCCAGCCTTAAGCGCGGCATCCTTAGTTCCTGCTGCGGTTAGCCGAACAGTTTCTTCTTTTACGGCGGCGGCAAGGGGATTCATGTTTGCCGGTTCATCCAAGGCGGCGACGGCCCGGGCGGCACTGTCGATCAGCTCGATCAAATTGGGAAAGGCATCGCGGAAAAAACCCGAGATGCGAAACAAGACGTCAACGCGCGGGCGATCCAAGATCGACAAAGGTAGAATCTCAAAACCAATGACCCGGCGCGAGGCGTCGTCCCACTGCGGCCTCACCCCCATTAAGGCAAGGGCCTGAGCGACATCATCGCCCCCTGTGCGCATATTGGCAGTTCCCCAAGCGGACATGGCCAAGCGCTGCGGGTAAACACCATGATCCTGCACGTGTCGCTCCAGCAAGACATGGGCCGCCTTCCAACCGATCGTCCAAGCGGCGGGTGTCGGCAAGGCCCGCAGATCGACACCGTAAAAGTTACGGCCGGTGGGTAAAACCTCGGGCCGGCCCCGCGTGGGCGCTCCGCTAGGACCAGGGGTGACGAAATTTCCGGCAAGTCCTGTCATCAAGCCGCTTATTTCCGCTTCACCACAGGTACGGACAGCGGGACGTAGTTGTTCCGTCATAAACTGAAGAGCTTGGGTAGTTTTTGCCCAAGAAAGGGGAGGCATTGATGTTCCGGCAATAAGCTCTGCGGTTAAAGCCTCGAGCCGCTCAACTGTATCGCCCACAGTGCGCCACGATGATGATGACAGGTTTGCAAGAACCTCGGGTTTGGGTCCGCGCCACTCCGCACCTAAGTCGCCGGCGCGCGGATCAAAATTTAAACCAAGATCCTGCGCCAAGGCATGTTGCAGAGAGCAGGAAGACCCGCGGGACAATGCCGCCAGCAAATCAATTTCCAATCGGCCTTCCGGGCTTTGACCAAAAATATGGAGGCCATCACGGATTTGCAGTTCTTTCAGCTCGCAGAGATAGGCGTCAATCCGTGACAGACGATCATCTTCCGAGGCCGTACGATTAAACCCGATATCCCGATCAAGTCCGATTTGGCTGCTTTGATCTAAAATCTGTTGTGCCAAGATTTTCCGTCGCTTGGGATCAAACGCCGCCGCTTCATAGTATTCATCCACCAGGCTTTCAAGCTGACGTAACGGTCCGTAGGTTTCCGCGCGGGTCAGGGGCGGGGTTAAGTGATCAATAATACAGGCCGCGATGCGTCGCTTGGCTTGCGTGCCTTCCCCAGGATCATTGACGATGAAGGGATAAAGATTAGGCATGGGCCCCAAGATCGCTTCAGGGAAACAGTTTTCCGATAAAGCGACGGATTTACCGGGAAGCCATTCCAGATTTCCGTGCTTGCCCAGATGAACAACGGCGTGAGCATGAAAGCCGGTGGTTGCTCGCACCCAGGCATAGGCTGCCAGATAACCATGGGGCGGCACAAGATCGGGATCGTGATAGGTTTTATCGGGATCGATGTTGTATCCTCGCGCCGGCTGTAGCAAGACGGCGATATTTCCGCAGCGGAAGGCGGGAATGGCGAAACCGTCCGTACCGGCAAAGGGATCGGTTTCCGGCGGCCCCCATCGACTTGTAACAGCGGATTGAATCGCGAGCGGTAAGCTCGTAAAGAAAGTCTGATAATCGTTGAACGAAAGCCGCTCGGTTATGTTGCGCCCAGAAATACCGGCGTTGGTCGGCCCCTCCGATAAACGCTGAATGAGTTCAGCCGAGGAGGCCGGCCGATCCGTCACGTGATAGCCGGAACGGTGCAGCGCATTTAAAACAGTGACGGTGCTTGTCGGAGTATCCAGTCCCACGCCGTTGGCCATTCGGCCGTCGCGATTGGGGTAATTGGCCAGGATAAGCGTCACGCGTTTTTGACTGGCCGGTGTGCGACGAAGCCGTGCCCAGGCGGCGGCAAGATCGGCGGTAAAATTAAGACGATTCGGTGCCGGTAAAGGCACGGTAATATCGATCTCAGTCGATGGATCACGCTGCACCGGAGTCTTAAAAGAAACGGCGCGACCAATTAATTTGCCGTCAACCTCGGGCAGGGCAATCGACATGGCCAAGTCGCGGCCAGACAATCCCTTTAGACTGCTGCGCCAGGCATTTTCCGTCATGCTTGGTAGAATAGTTTGGATCTGCGGCGCCGTACAAAAATCAAACGGAGTCGCCGATAGCCGCGCGGCGGGATCAGCTGCTGGATTGGAGAGAGCAAAGCCCAAGGTGTTCAGAATGATATCCGGCTGAAGAACCGCCAAATAATTTTGTATCGCGGCCGCTTCATCTCTGTTCTTCAACGAGACGGCATAGAGACCGACCGCATGAAATCCTCGTTCGACTAAGGACGCCAAGAGCGAATCGATCACGGCCAGATTTCCTGCTTGCAGCAGGGCGCGATAAAATATGACGGCGGCAACCGGCTTATTTTCCGAATCATTTTTTAACGAGGGATCGTCTGCGGAACGAAGGTGATTCTGCGGATAGATTCCGGTACGCGGCAAAACCGATGGTTCGGCATAGGGTGTTTTTCGACCTATCAAATGTGCGGCAAAATTTAAAAATTGCTCGGCATTCGGCAAGCCGCCATGAAGAAGGTAGGCCCATAGATGGTTTTGATCGACCGGAGAGAGGGTCGATAACTCGGAGAGGATGGGATCGGCCGTATCGTCTCCGGGCAACCAAGCTAAGGGAAGGCGATGTGTCTGGCAGGCAGCGGTTATCTCATCGACGCCATACGGCCAGTAATTGCGTCCCCCCAGAAGCCGGCCGATGACCAGCTTGGCGCGCGGGATCATCCGCTCGACATAAAGATCAACCGACATAGGGTGAGAGAGGCGAAGCAGGTTGGCTAAGCGCAGGCTGGGTGTCGTTTTATCCTTAGCAACCAGCTGACCTTGTGCCGCGGCAAGACAGGCCAATTCCGTATCGGCGGCGCTGACAAAAACAATGTCACCCGGGCTCTGGTCAAGATCGATGGCCGCGCTGCCATCATCAATGCCCCCGGGTTGGGTTGCTAAAAGATGCATGAAACTCCATGCGGTAAGAGACAAAGTCGGGTAAGGTGGTTTAGCCCATTTTATTCGCGACTTAAACTAAAGCTTCAAAAGAGTATTTGCCGAGCATTTTATGGAGGGCAACCCATCGTGATCGATAGGGCCGCCAAAACATCGCAGAATCCTGAAAAGAACGATCCGGAGTTTTGGGCTGATCTGCGCACATTCATCGGCGCTGATGCGCCGTTGCTTATTGAAATGTGGCGGGAAACTCCCGCAGGCAGACTTCCGTCTCTAAAGTATTTCTCCATTCCGGCGTTATTGTTCGGGCCATTTTGGTTTTTGTATCGGAGGCTTTATCTCTGGGCTGTGGGATTTATCGCTCTCATCGGGGCTGAGTTGGCCTTCTTGGCCACCACGTCCTTTCCGGTAGTCGGGAAAATCATTCTTATTGCCACAGGTATAGGCGTCGGGATTGTCGCCAACAAAATCTACGTCAACTGGGCGGTACAGCGCGTTAAAGTTATCCGTGCATCGGTTTTGGATTTAAATCAGCGACAGATGCAGCTTAAGCGACAGGGTGGCGTTTCTCTTAAGGGCATTTTCTTGAGTATTGCGGCAGTCACTCTGCTGCTGATCGGACTATTTTTTGTGATTTTAGTTGTGTCGCCTGTTCGCTGGAACTAGTCGAGCTCGCCATCGGTTTCGGCTTCACGCGGCGCCCGCTTGGCAAGAATCCGCTGAAGGGTGCGGCGATGCATGCGAAGCCGCCGGGCAGTTTCCGAGACGTTGCGATCGCACTGCTCGAAGACGCGTTGGATGTGCTCCCAGCGCACACGATCGGCGGGCATGGGATTATCGGGCGGCGGCGGCAAGGCATCGCCCTCGCCGCGGGTCAAGGCGGCCATAATCTGATCCGCATCGGCGGGTTTCGGAAGATAATCCACCGCCCCGGCCTTCACCGCGGCAACGGCGGTGGCGATATTTCCGTAACCGGTCAACATGATAATGCGGGTCTGGGGCCGTGTTTGACGTAAGGCCTTGACCACATCAAGCCCGCTGCCGTCGGCGAGGCGTAGATCAATTACCGCGTAGTCGGGTGATGCGCTGGCGGCAAGAACCAAACCCTTGGCGACGCTATCTGCCGCGATAACGGTAAAGCCGCGCTTTTCCATTGCGCGCGCCAGCCGTTGTAATAACGGCTGATCGTCGTCCACGATCAAAAGCGTTCCCAACGGAACGGAAGAAATCTCATCTAGGGTCACGAAGTCGTCTCCTTATCCCAGGCCGTGCCATTCTGACGCCGAAGATCCAAACTGTCACGTCGCCAGCGCACGACCGCCCGGGCGCCTTGTGATTCAAGAGGTGAGCCGCGAACCTCGAAAGTCAAGACGCCACCGGTATTGGCCAAAAGGGTCCGGGCAATGAAAATACCCAATCCCAAGTGTCCGGCCTTTTCGCGGCCAGACATATAGGGTTCGCCCAGTTGATTGAGAACAGTTGGCGAAAAGCCTGGCCCATCATCCTCGACTGTAACAATGATGTTATGGACGGTCCAGGTGGTCGTCACCTCGACTTGAGTGTTGGCAAATTGCAGGGCATTTTGGATAAGATTGCCCAAACCGTGCAGGATTTCGGCGCTGCGCCGCACCTGCGGTTCGTCTTCGGTGGTGCCTTGACGAATAAAACGCAAATCAATGCGCGGAATCGTATCGGTACGATGCGGCGCCGCCGCCGCTTCAACCAAGGCGTGAAGCGGCAACTTCGTGTAGGGTGAGGCATCATCGCCCGTAACGGTGTCATCGGTGGGCGCGGCGCGGCCCAACTGCGCCAGAATGTCCCGGCACCTTTCAATCTGAGTTGAAAGCAGGGTGGCGTCTTCGATCAAGGGATCTTCAGGATCAAGTTCCGCCACGAGATCACGGGAAATCAAAGCGATGGTGTTAAGAGGGCTGCCCAGTTCATGGGCGATGGCGGCGGCCAAGGCGCCCAAGGCGGAAACGCGCCGCTCTCGCTCAAGCGCGAGTTCCGAGGCGGCTAAGGCTTCGGCGACCTTTCGGCTGGCTCTGGCGACAACCGAGATATAAGAGGTGACAAACACCACCGCAATCACCAAAGCAAGGGCGATGCTATGCCCGTAAAGGGATGGCAAGGTCAGAGGGCCATCAATCCAGGGCAAGGGCAGATGCCAGACATCCAAAAATCCGATGCACGATAAGACAAGAAAGCACAGACCGACGACCCCGCGTGGTGGCAAGACCAAAGCGGCGATCGACAGCGGCGCCAGAAAAAGCAAGGCGAACGGATTATAAAGTCCGCCGGTCAAGAAAAGGAGCAGCGATAGCTGCAAAATATCGAAAACGAGAAACAAAGCTCCATAACGGGTGCCGATCCAGGGTGTCCCGGTTCGCATAAGTGAGAGGGCGAGATTGGACAGAGCCAACGCGGCAACGGCGCCTGCGGCTGGGACCACCGGAAAAGCAAATCCAAGTCCATAGTAAACCCAGGCCAAGGTGATGCCCTGGCCTAAGGCGGCAACCCACCTGATCAGGGTCAAGGTGCGCACCCGCATTCGCACCGGTCGAAGGAACCGGGGCTTGAGTGTCGCGTTGACAGAAGGGTTAGCAGAACTCGTCACGAAGGCTACCTGGTAAACGGCTAAGATACGGGTCTTTCCTAAACGGTCTTCATCGGATGGGAAAGGGCGATATTGCCTTGAAACAGTAACCTGACTTGGCGCCAAGGAAAATCCAGCGTAAAACTTAACCTATGATCAATCCTGTCATTCGCGTTGATAATCTTGTTAAGCGCTTTAGCGCCACCGGTGGTTTTGTTTATGCCGTTGGCTCGGCGCATAAAGGTGTGACCTTCACTGTAGAGGCGGGCTGTACCACGGCGCTATTGGGCGGGAATGGGGCGGGGAAGACCACAACGATCGCCATGCTTTTGGGGTTGCTGTTACCGACCAGCGGCGCCGTCACGATCTTAGGCGAAGATATGCTGCGCCACCGGTATCGGGTGTTGCCGCGTCTTAATTTTTCATCGCCCTACGTCGATTTGCCCCATCGTCTGACGGTGACGGAAAATCTGCGGGTTTTTGGCGGCCTTTACGGCATTAAGAATCTTCAGACGCGGATTGCCGAGCTTGCCGAAGAGTTGGCGTTGACCGATCTCTTGAATAGGGGAGTCGGCCGTCTGTCGGCCGGACAAAAAACCCGGGTGGCTCTAGCCAAGGCATTATTAAATCGTCCCGAGGTTTTGTTGCTGGATGAACCTACGGCATCACTTGATCCGGATACGGCCGATTGGGTGCGCGGATATCTCGAGCGCTATCAAGCCGAAACCAAAGCCACCATTCTTTTGGCGTCGCATAACATGGGGGAGGTGGAGCGTCTGGCCCATCAAGTGTTGATGATGCGGCAAGGGGCTATTGTCGATACGGGATCACCGTCTGAATTGATCGAACGTCACGGGCGAACCACCATGGAAGAAGTCTTTTTGGCGATTGCCCGCGGCGAAGCGGACTTATCGCGCGCAGCGGAATAGGAAAACGGATGGTTGCTCTCGCACAGGATATTTCTTTTTCGCCACGGCGCGTTTCCGCAATGGTATTGCGCTATTGGCTACTATTGAAAAATTCGTGGCCGCGATTGATCGAGCTTATGTATTGGCCGACCATCCAGATGGTTTTGTGGGGGTTCATCAGCCAATTTCTCTACACCAACAGTTCTTACGTTGCGCAGGCCTTTGGCGTTTTGTTGTCGGCGGTTATTTTGTGGGACGTGATGTTTCGCGGCCAATTGGGGTTTTCCTTGTCATTTATGGAAGAGATGTGGTCGCGCAACATGGGACATCTTTTTGTCAGTCCCTTGCGCCCGTTGGAGCTTGTCATCTCCTGGATGATCATGAGTTTGGTTCGCGCCTTGATCGGCATCGTTCCGGCGGTACTGCTGTGCATCCCGCTATATCATTATAACCTGTTCAATCTTGGCCTTCCGCTGATCGGGTTGTTTTTTAATCTCATCGTCATGGGATGGATCATCGGCCTTCTTGTATCCGGCGCGATCCTGCGTTTGGGAATGGGCGCCGAGAGTCTTGCCTGGATGTCGATTTTCATCCTGGCCCCGGTCTCGGCGGTTTATTATCCGGTTGCCGCCCTGCCGGGATGGCTGCAGCCGATCGCTTGGGCCTTACCCTCGGCTCACGCCTTTGAAGGGATGCGCTCGATCATCGTTCACCACAGTTTCGAGCCGAAGTTTCTTCTTTACGCAGCCAGCCTGAATGCCATTTATATGGTCGCCGCCATGGGATTCTTTTTATACATGGTGAAGCTGGCGCGAGAAGGTGGCGTCCTGCTGCAGACGGGCGAATAGGCTAAGGTTTTTTCCCGCTCACGGCAGCCTCGGCAAAGGTTGCCATATCGGCATGGCAAGCGGTGGCGGCCTTCAAAATGGAAACAGCCAAGGCCGCACCCGAGCTTTCACCCAGGCGCATGCCTAAATCAAGTATCGGCTTTTTTCCTAAAATTTCGCAGAGACGGCGATGGGCTCCTTCGGCTGAAAGATGCCCCACCTGACAATGATCCAATGCGGTTGGATCCATCTTCCAGAGAATGGCCGCCGCCGCCGTTGTGGTATAACCGTCCAACAACACCGGGGTGCGGGCCATCCGCGCGGCGATGATCGCGCCGACGATGGCGGCAAGCTCCCGTCCGCCGAGGCAGCGTAAAATCTCCAACGGATCATTTTTGTGAGCTTGATGCCTTGCAACACCGTCCCGGACGGCGGTGATCTTGGCGGCATAAGCAGAGCCGGTGACTCCCGTTCCGGCGCCGGTCCAGTCTTCGGCCGCGCCACCAAATAAAGCGTGGGCTATAGCGGCGCCCGAGGTGGTGTTGGCAATTCCCATCTCTCCGACACAGAGAATATCAAGGCCATCGACCACCGCCGTCATGCCATAAGCGATGGCCCGGCAGCACTCGGCTTCGTCCATGGCGGGGCTTTGCGTGAAATCGGCTGTTGGATGATCAAGATCAAGTTCATAGACCTGAAGATCGGCATCGACGAGAGCCGACAACTGATTGACCGCCGCGCCGCCGGCTAAGAAATTAGCCACCATCTGTTTGGTAACTTCTTGCGGGAACGCCGATACCCCCCGTGCGGCTACGCCATGATTTCCGGCAAAGACGCAAATGCGCGGATGCGCGGCGCGGGGTGGGTGACGGCCTTGCCATGCGGCCATCCATGCCGCCAGTTCTTCAAGCCGGCCCAAGGCTCCTGGGGGTTTGGTCAAGGTTTGGTCGCGCCTCTGGGTCGCTGCGATAGCCGCGGGATCTGGTCCGGGAAAGGTAGCTATAATGCGGCGAATTTCCGCGAAGTCGGTTAAGGATTTTGTCACGTCCATCCCCTTAAGTTATAACCTCCTTCTATCTCTCGTCTCTTATTGGGTCTAGATTGAAGTTTATGAAAAATCTTCTGACACTGCTTCATCAATACCGCACCGATGCCATTGTCGCACTTCGGTTCTTTACGCGGATCCCGTTGATATCCTTACCGGGGGAACAGGATCAACCTGATCCATCGGCCTTGGCCCGGGCTTTGGGTATGGCGCCCCTTATCGGTATCGGTATCGGTGTTCTTGGCGGTGTTGTGATCGAGACGGTTTCGGCAAATGCTTTAGCCGGGATACCGGCGGCCCTCTTGGCGCTTCTAATGGTTACGATATTGACCGGCGGGCTACACGAAGATGGATTAGCCGACACAGCGGACGGACTGGGGGCAGGACAGGATCGGGCTAAAGCTCTCCTGATCATGCGTGATAGCCGGATTGGGACCTTTGGGGTACTAGCCTTAATTTTTTCCCTCAGTTTGCGGGCATCGGCATTGGCCGTGATGCCGGCTCATGAGGCGGGTATGGCCTTTATCGCCGCCGCCGCCTTGTCGCGCGCCTTGCCGGCAGGAATCGTCGCCGCTTTAACTCCGGCGCGCGATGAAGGACTTGGGTCCGCGGTTGGCGCAGGAGCAGAAACAGCGCCCGGCCGATCGATCATGGCGGCGGTGATCGCCTTGGTCGGTGCGGTGATCGCCATCGGATTTGTCGCCGCCGTGTGGAGTTTTTTGGCGGCGCTTTGCGTCGGCATCTTTGTTTCTGTTCTCGCTCGGCATCGTCTTGGCGGGTATACGGGAGACGTTCTTGGCGCGGCGCAACAGCTGGGCGAGATCACGGTGCTGCTTCTTTGTGCAGCGGTCATCTAGCCGGATGAGCGTATTACCGGCACTGACCTTGGTTTTAGGCGGCGCCCGCTCCGGCAAAAGCAGCTTTGCCGAGCAGCTATGCTTGGATCACTGTACGGCAGCACATGTTAAAGCGGCCATCTATTTGGCAACAGCCGAAGCCGGTGACCAAGAAATGCGCAACCGTATCGCCCTGCACCGTCAGCGTCGGGAGCCCCTATGGCAAACAATAGAAGAGCCGCTAGATTTAATCGGTGTTATTTCGCGGCAGGCAAATCCACAGCAGCCCATCTTGGTCGACTGCTTAACCTTATGGCTATCCAATCTTTTGCAAAGCGGTCGGTCGATCGGTGAAGAAACCGATCGATTGTTGAAAACTTTTCAAAATCGGAATTTGCCGCCTACCGTCATGGTAAGCAATGAGGTCGGGCTAGGTATCGTCCCCGATAATGAACTTTCTCGACGGTTTCGCGATGAAGCCGGACGACTTAACCAAAAGATGGCGGCTGCGGCAGATCGCGTGGTATTGATTGCCGCAGGGTTGCCGCTATCGTTAAAAGGATAATCGATGACGAAAATTCCCGCCACCGTCATAACCGGGTTTTTAGGCGCCGGTAAAACAACCCTATTACGGCATGTGATCGCGTCGGCATCCGGCCAGCGCTTGGCGTTCATCGTGAATGAATTCGGCGAGGTTGGCATCGACCGAGACCTGATCAAAGGCTGCGGTGATGCCGCCTGCGACGACGCAGATGTGGTTGAGCTTGCCAATGGATGCATATGCTGCACGGTGGCAGACGATTTCTTGCCGACGATGGCGGGGCTGTTGGATCGACCGGATCCGCCGCACCATATCATCATTGAAACCTCAGGCCTCGCCTTACCGAAGCCTTTGGTAAAGGCATTTTCCTGGCCGGAAATCCGCAACCGTGTGACAGTTGATGGTGTTATCGCTGTCGTTGATGCCGAGGCGGTAGCTGACGGCCGATTTGCCACCGATCTTGAAGCCTTGGCGGCGCAACGCACGGCCGATCCGGCGCTTGATCACGACAATCCTCTTGAAGAGGTTTTTGCGGATCAAATTTCCTGCGCCGACCTGGTTATTCTAAACAAGATAGACTGTGTTAACCCGGCAAGATTGGCACAGGCGCGCCAAGAATTGACTCCGCACTTACGGCCGGGGGTTAAGGTCGTGACATCGCAGCAAGCGTCGGTCCCTGTGTCAGTTCTCTTGGGCATTGATGCCGCGGCTGAACAAGATCTCGCGACCCGCCCATCGCGACATGAATTGGAAGGTGAAGACCACGATCACGATGATTTCGAAAGCTTTTCAGTCACCTTACCCCGGCTCACCCATCCTCAAGACTTTGCCCAAAATTTATCCCATGTCATAAAACAGCATGACATTTTACGGGTGAAAGGTTTTGCTGAGGTTGCGGGTAAGGATAACCGGCTCGCTTTTCAAGGCGTCGGTGATCGCGTACACTCTTATTACGACCGTCCTTGGCGATCAAACGAGCGTCGGACGGGGTTGTTGGTGGTCATTGGCCGGCAAGGATTGGCCCGCTCTGATATAGTTCAGGCGATTACGAAAGCAGCGCACAGCGTCGATTATAATGGATAAAGCAGAAACCCTTCCCGTTGCGGCGCCCCCAGCGCCCCCACCAAGCGGTCCTCACACCCCGGTTATGTTTGTTGATTCGCCGAAGCCGCCCGCAGAGGCGGTGCGGGCGACCAATCCTGCCGAATGGACATTTATGCGCTTGGCGCGCGCGATCAAAGAATTTGAGAAGAGGTTGGATAATGATCATGAGGTAGGCGCCCGGCTTGTCACCTTCGGGAATAGTCTGCAATTCCATATTCAAGATATCGGTTGGTCCGCACCGGATATCATCGTTTTCCATGGCGTCAGCGATGCGGGCGAACCCATTCAATTGATCCAGAATATCGCCCAGCTCAATGTCCTCTTGATTGGAATGCGTAAGGCGGAACCCCAACCGCGGCGCATCGGCTTTCGCCTGGGCAAGAATGAAGAATAGTTTCAAGACGTAAAATCCATTTTATTCAGCGCATTGCCCCGGCTAGTCTTAATAAATAGACTGGGATACTATCGCCCGGCGTCGGGCACTCTTGTTGGTGCAGTAAGGGATTAAAAATGCGCGGAATGGGACGGGTTCTCACATTGGCGGCGGCGCTTCTGGCGCTAACCCTTCCTTTTTTCATCACCTCGGCGGCTTTTCTGCGGATCGACGGGTTTGATCGGCTTATCGATGCCACCATCGATGATGTCACGCGGTCTCAGGTACTGATGGGATTGATCGCGGCGCTTTTCATCCTCACAGGGGGGGTCATGCTGATCGGCCGCTCGTCGTCCCATCGTCAGCAATCAGCCGGCGTCGCCACAGCGGCCCTAAACCAGCAGTATGCCGAAGCCATCGCTCTTGTGCGTGACGTCACTTCCGAACCGGACGTATCCGTCCTTGTGGTTGACGGTGAGGGCAAAATTCTGTTCGGTAACGCGGCGGCCGCCTCTCGAGGCGGAAAATCCGAAAGCGATTTAATCGGTCGTCCTATTACGTCGCTCTTTGGCACGGCCGAAAGCGAGCGCATGATAAGGTTTATATCTCAAGCGCTGGATGAGCGTGCAACAATCCGAGATCGCCGAACGGTAAAATCAAGCAAGACAAATAATTTACGGATGTTTGTAACTCATTTTTACCCGTTGGCGGCGGATGTCGAAGGGCGGGAAAGAGTCTTACTGGTCGACCGCGACATCAGTGAAGCTGCGCTCGAGCGGGATCGTCGACGCCGCAGCCTAGACCGGCTCGTTGAGTTACTGATAAAGGTGGCCAGTCGCCTGGATAGCCGAACGATGGCTCAAGCTTCACGTATTTCCGAGTTGTCCGGACTTTTGGCGGTAAAATTGGACCTGGCGCCGGAGCGTGTTGAGGCCGTCAAAATGTCAGGAAAGCTATTAGGGCTTGGGCGATTTTTTACCTCTGCTCAACCGGCGGACTCGCCTGTCGATCGGGCGCGGCGTCGTCAAGAGGCGACCGCAATCCTCGCGGAGAATCTTAAGAATATCGATTTTGAAGGTCCGGTTGTCGAGACCTTGCGTCAGATGTACGAACGGTGGGACGGCAAAGGCCCCTTGCAGCGGTCCGGGATTACCATTGAGCCTACGGCACGTATTTTATCGGTCGCGGCGGCATTTTTGAGCATGATTTCCGCGCGCTCCGATCAACAGCCCAGTGCGTCGATCGAACAAGCGGCTCAATTGCTCATGGATGGCGCGGATAAGGTTTATGAGCGCCAGGTCGTCCGCGCGCTTATTCAGCACCTTGATGAAGGTGGGCGGAAAATTTGGGAAGAAGTGCGGACTAACTTAGGGGCGTCTGTCTCGGGTTTGACGCCTAATCTCAATCCGCAACGCGATGCCGTCATTCTTTCCGATGCGCCGGAAGAGCAGGAAAATTCGGCGGTAACGCGTGGCACGGCCGCGCAGAATGCGCCGAAAGCGCCGGGCAAGCCGCAAGGGGCTGCCGCCAAGCGGCCCGAGTCAGGCGCTAAAGAAGAACAAAAAATATCTACGACAGCAGCGACACAAAAGAAGTCGACGAACGCCAAGTCTGAGGGTAAATCAGCCCAATCAGAGTCGACAGAAGTTTCTAAACCGCCAGTCGCGTCCGACGCGGCAACAAAAAAAGTTTCTCTTGCGCCGGTCGTCGCGCCCCCTAAGCCACCCGCCATTCGTGTTCACAGCACGCCAACGGCCAGCTCTGCGAAAAAAGAGTCGGTCTAAAGTTCAGGATTTAAAACCAATGGACCTTAACGCCTATTATGATTCTGAAATGGCCGAGCATGAAACGGTATTTACCGCGACGCGCGGCGTGTTGCGGCAAGATTTTGTGAAGCTGGCTACTCTTTGCGCAGCAAAGGTGCGGGAAGGGGGAAAGATTCTTTTATTTGGCAACGGCGGCAGCGCCGGTGACGCCCAGCACATCGCCACCGAATTAACCGTGCGTTATGTCAAGGATCGTCGACCCATTGCGGCCATTGCCCTCACGACGGATACATCGGCTCTGACGGCGATCGGCAACGATTTAGGATTCGATCAGCTTTTTGCCCGGCAAGTTTCGGCCTTGGGCAAGCCCGGCGATGTTGCCATTGGCATCTCAACCTCGGGAACCAGCAAGAATGTGCTGCTTGGCTTGGATGCGGCGCGAAAAGGCGGGTTGTCTACGGCCGCCTTAGGCGGCAAGGACGGGGGGAAACTACGCGACTTTGCTGATATTGTCTTGGTGGTCCCATCGCAAACCACGGCGCGCATTCAGGAAATGCACATAACCTTGGGGCAAATGTTGTGCGGCGCGCTCGAGCGCGATTTAGGATTGGTATAACTCATGCGCTCACGCGACGATTTGGCGACCTATTTACCGCATTTTGGCAAAAGTCAGATTCTGGTCGTCGGCGACGTCATGCTGGATCGTTACGTCTGGGGCCGGGTTGACCGGATTTCGCCCGAAGCTCCCATTCCGGTTTTACGGATCGAGCGCACGGCGGCCATGCTCGGTGGCGCCGGCAATGTGGTGCGCAATGTCGCGGCGCTGCGGGCTCAGACATTTTTTATTGGACTGGTCGGCGACGATGCTGCCGGACAAGATATTCTCGACCTTCTCAAGTTGCTGTCGGGAACAGTACCGCATCTGATCATCGATCCAGCGCGGAATACCACCATAAAGACCAGATTCGTTGCCGGCGTGCAGCAGCTTTTGCGCGCCGACGACGAGACCGGAGTTTTGCCAACCGCGCTTAAGCTGGACGAGTTGGCAAAAAAAATCACCGCAGTCGCGCTTAATGCGAAAAACGCCGCTATCGTTCTTTCCGACTATGGCAAGGGTGTTCTGGGCGATGCGGTTCTTCGTGCGGCGGTCGACAAGGCAAACAAACTAAAACTGCCGCTGGTTGTTGATCCAAAGGGGAAGGATTTCAGTCGCTATCGCGGCGCGACGGTCGTAACCCCCAACCGTAAAGAATTGGCCGAGGCTACGGGCATGCCCATTGATACCGATGCCGGCATCGTTGCAGCGGCGCAGCATCTTATAAAAAGTTGCGATCTTGGCGCGGTGCTCGTGACCCGCAGTGAACAGGGGATGACTCTGGTCGTTCGAGATCAGGCGCCTATTCACTTGTCGGCTGAGGCGCGCGAAGTGTTCGATGTCTCGGGCGCCGGCGATACGGTCGCGGCGAACCTGGCCACCGGTCTTGCGGCAGGCATGAGCCTGGCGGACGCCGCCGCCTTGGCGAATGTGGCGGCCGGCATTGTCGTGGGTAAAATCGGCACCGCCTCGGTTACCGCCGAGGAGTTACAGCAGAAACTGACCGAGTTTCACGTGGCGGCGGCGGGGACCAAGGTTACCGATGCGGCAACGGCGGCGGCCAAGGCGGCGGCGTGGCGATCGGCCGGGCTTAAGGTGGGTTTCACCAATGGCTGCTTTGATTTGCTTCATCCGGGCCATGTGCAGCTTTTGACGGAAGCTGCCGCAACCTGCGATCGGCTCATCGTGGGAATGAACGACGACGCCTCGGTTCGCCGCTTGAAGGGGGCCGATCGTCCCATACAATCTTTCCCCGCCCGATCGGCGGTGCTGGCGGCGCTGGAGATGGTGGACCTGGTGGTGGGGTTTGGCGAAGATACCCCGCTCAACCTGATCACCGGCCTCAGGCCGGACGTCCTGATCAAGGGCGCCGATTATTCCAAGGCCCAGGTGGTGGGGGCGGCCGAGGTCGAAAGCTGGGGCGGCAAGGTGGTTTTGGCGCAGATTCTGCCGGGACACAGCACCACGGCGACGGTCAAAAAACTGGCGCAAACCCCTATGAAAAAGGGCTAGCCTCAAACGCTACAGATTGTGGCCGCTTCGGCTCATTCCAGCCATGCCCAAGAACATAATAAAAACATAGCTTGGCTGAACCGAGAACAAGACGATTCGAGGTAAAACCAGAACCTTTAGGGAATATCAATATGTTGTGGAATCTTCTTCGACAGGGATAGTAGCTAAAATTTAATAGGCTTAATTTCTTATCAAAAACATGCCGTTCATCATAACCAATCCGATAACAGGGGGGCGACTGTCGAAATTTTCCAAGCACCGGAAAATCTTCATGGTTGGGCTTGTGAATGAGAAGACGGCCTATAGACTTATGGCAGGGGAAATCCTGGCTTCAAGGTGGCGGCTCATGGCGTTTCAGGCGTGATGAGGGCAAAAGGGGGAGCGAAGACAGGACGGGGGCAAAAAAGATATGGCTCAATCACTAAACTTTGAGTTTTTGCGAAAGCATAGGCGAGAGCTTGCCGATTTGGGCGGGTTCGCAGAAATCTATGTTTTCACTGATCCGTCCAGCAGTCTTGTCAAGCTGCGGCAACTGGCTGAAACCGTGGTTCAAGGAATATACAGCGATCTTAAATTACAGCGTCCATATGCGGCAAATCTCAATGATTTATTAAATGAGGATGCGTTCCGTCGCGCTGTACCGAACGTTGTTTTGAATAAAATTCACAGCATTCGCATCCTTGGCAACAAAGCGGCGCACGGAGATCATTGCTCAGATCGTGATGCTTTGAGTGCCCTGCAGCAAGCTTTTGATTTGGGGCGTTGGCTATATGTGACATTTTACAAAGGTAAGCCAGCGGATTGCGCTAATTTTAAGCAGCCACCCTCACTTTCCAAGAGTGAGCAAACCGAAGCCCAGAAAAACCAGCTGGAAGCGAAACTGGTCGCACAAGAAGCAGAAATGCAAAGCCTATTGGCCACGCTGGAAGCGGAACGGAACAAGGTTAGCGCGCAAGCCCAAGACATCAATGAACTGCAAGCAGTTTTGGAAGCAGGGAACAGGGCAGCCAAATCATTACATTTTGACGAGGCATCGACCCGCAAGCAACTCATCGATGCGATGCTGATAGAGGCTGGCTGGAGGATTGATCCTAACGGGAAATCGAATGATTCTGTTGCACAAGAGCTTGAAGTTGATCGGCAGCCAACGGTAACAGGCAAAGGCTATGCCGATTACGTGCTATGGGGCGAGGATGGAAAACCCTTGGCCGTGGTCGAAGCAAAAAAAACGGCTATTAGTCCCCAAGGTGGTCAGACCCAAGCCAAACTGTATGCAGATAGCCTGGAAGCACAATATGATCAGCGTCCGATAATTTTTTATAGCAATGGCTTTGAAACCTATATCTGGAACGATGGTTTGTTCGAGCCGCCGCGCAGGATTTATGGCTTTTATTCTAAGGATAGCCTGCAATATCTCTTGTTTAAGCGTACCGAGCGCCAGCCCTTGCAAACCATCGCGCCCGACCCAAAAATTGCGGGGCGCATGTATCAAATCGAAGCAATCAAACGCGTGTGTGAGCGCTTTTCTGGCAATCATCGCCGGTCATTGATTGTTCAGGCGACAGGTACGGGTAAGACGCGTGTGGCTATTTCCCTGTGTGATACATTGGTGCGGGCAAAATGGGCGAAGCGGATTTTGTTTCTTTGTGATCGCAAAGAACTTCGTAAACAGGCGCTCAATACCTTCAAGGAATTTCTGCCGGGCGAGCCACGCACCATTGTAAATAGCGAAACCCATAAGGATCGTAACAAGCGTATTTACCTCGCGACCTATCCCGCGATGATGGAATATATGCAGTCGTTTGATGTTGGATTTTTCGATCTTATCATCGCGGACGAATCGCATCGCAGTATTTATAACCGTTACCGGGATCTGTTTTCCTATTTTGACTCGTTACAGGTGGGGCTGACAGCGACACCCGTACAATTCATTTCACGCAACACTTACAAAATGTTTGGGTGCGAGGATCAAGATCCCACGTCTTATTTTTCATTCGAGCAGGCCATTAATCACAAACCGCCTTACCTTGTTCCATTTGAAGTGGTGACGCACACGACAGGCTTCTTGCGTGAGGGCATAAAATACTCCGCAATGACCGCGCAGCAACGCTTGGAATTAGAAGATCAGTTAGAAGATGCCACCACGATAGAGTTTGAAGAAAACGAGATTGATCGGCAGATTTTCAACAAAGACACTAATCGCGCTGTCATCCGCAATCTGATGGAAAATGGCATTCGTGATGGCTATGGCAATCGTCCCGGCAAGTCGATTGTTTTTGCCCGCAGCCACGACCATGCTATTCAGCTACGAAAAATTTTTGATGAAATGTATCCGCAATATGGCGGCCGTTTCTGTCAGGTGATTGATAACTATCAAAAGCGTAACGAACAGCTTATTGATGATTTTAAAGGTATTGGCTCAAACCCCGACCTGACTATTGCTATTTCGGTGGACATGCTTGACACGGGTATTGATATTCCCGCGGTGGTAAATCTTGTCTTCGCCAAGCCGGTCAAATCATATGTGAAGTTCTGGCAGATGATAGGGCGTGGCACGCGCCTTTGCGAAAATCTATTCGGCCCGGGCCAGCACAAACAATCGTTCCGCATTTTTGACCACTGGAACAATTTTGAGTTTTTCGACGAACACTATAAGCCCGCCGAGCCATCCAAGCATAAATCGCTGCTGCAGCGCGTATTTGAAGCAAAAATTGCCCTGGCAGAAGTGGCGTTAGCTCAGGGTAATCTTGAAGCGTTTGAATTGGCCATTAAGCAAATGGCCCAAGATATTGCTGCCCTGCCTGAAACGAGTGTGTCGATTAAAGAAAAATGGCGTGAGATCATATCCATCCAACAGGGTGAGACACTGAAGAGTTTTTCGGCGGCAACGCGCAATGCTCTGAAAAACGATCTTGCGCCTCTTATGCAATGGCGGGACTCACGCGGTCATGACGAAGCCTATAGCTTTGATTTACTGATCACGTCATTGAAGGTGGAAATGTTGCGCAGATCCGCATCATTTGCCGATTTGAAGGGTAAGGTGATAGACGCGGTTTCTGACCTGGCCATCAACATCAATCAGGTGCGTGATAAAATAGATCTGATTAACCGCGTGAAATCTTCTGACTTCTGGGCAGCGCCCACAGCCGCATCCGTGGAAAATATGCGATCTGAGCTGCGCGGTATTATGAAATACCGCCGCACGCAAAAAGGGGATTCGTTTCCCGTACCGGTTATAGATGTGAAAGAAGACGTCAATCAGATTCACTCAAGTCCCTACCAGCCTAAGCTAGAGGGGTTGCAGTTGATGGCCTACCGCAAGCGGGTGGTGGAGGTGCTGCAGCAACTATTTACTACTGTCCCGGTGCTGCAAAAAATCCGCCGGGGGGAAGCGGTGTCAGAAAAAGACATCGAATCACTTTGCTCTCTTGTGATGACGCAACATCCTGATGTGGATTTACGCAAATTGGCTAAGTTCTACCCCGAACTGTCGGGGAATCTGGTGGTGCTGATACGCTCGATTATTGGGCTTGAGTCCGAGGCGGTTGGTGCGCGGTTTGAGCAATTTGTGCAAAAACACCCCAGCTTAACCGCAAAACAAACCCAGTTTTTGCATCAACTCAAAAATCATATTGCCGAGAAAGGTGGGATAGAGCTGGATGATCTTTATGAACCGCCCTTCACCATCCTCGATAGCCAGGGGTTTGACGGGGTATTTCCGAATGAATCACTGGCGCATGAGTTAATCGCGCTTATTACAACCTTCACACCGAACCCGTCCCAAAAACAGGCCTAAGAATGATTACCGGAGAATTAAAAAGCCAAGTTGACAAGCTTTGGACAGAATTTTGGACCGGGGGCATTGCCAATCCGCTGACCGTGATTGAGCAGATTACCTTCTTGATGTTTGCGCGCCTGCTGGATATTAACGAAACCCGCAATGAAAAGCGCGCCAAGCGCACCGGCAAGGATTTCAAGCGTCTCTTCCGTCGGGACCAGCAACATCTGCGCTGGAGCCAGTTTAAACAATACGGCGCCAATGAAATGCTTGCCACCGTGCGCGATGGTGTCTTCAAACATTTCCGTGAAGAAATCGCTACCCGGTCTCGTCTGGGCGACTATATGAAAGATGCCCAGTTGATGATCCAGAAGCCAAGCCTTCTGGTTTCCGCGGTTAATATGATCGAAGCTCTGCCGCTGACCGAGGGCGATACCAAGGGCGATCTCTATGAATACCTCCTCTCTAAACTTACCACGGCGGGCATCAATGGCCAGTTCCGCACCCCGCGCCACATCATTCGCTTGATGGTGGAGTTGCTCGAGCCGAAAATCAACGAAACCATTGGCGACCCCGCTTGTGGTACCGGGGGTTTCTTAGTCGGGGTGATGCAATATCTGCTGGAAACGAATACCTCCAAGCAGGGCACCATCACCCATAACGATGGCAGAAAGACCTTCACCGGCGATAAAATTAATTCTGATGAATGGAAGCATATCCGCAGCGAAATGTTCCACGGCTTTGACTTTGACAGCACCATGCTCCGCATTGCCGCCATGAACCTCATGCTGCACGGGGTGGACCAACCCGACATTCATTATCAAGACACCCTTTCCAACAGCTTTCCCGAGAAATTCAGCGGCCAAGCCAGCGATCATTTTGATGTGATTCTTGCCAACCCGCCCTTTAAGGGCAGCTTGGATGAATCAGATGTGCATCCCTCCCTCGTCGGCAAGGTGAAAACAAAAAAGACCGAGTTGTTATTCCTGTCGCTTATTTTGCGGATGCTGAAGAAAAACCTTGGTCGCTCTGCCACCATCGTGCCCGATGGGGTGTTGTTTGGCTCCAGCAAGGCCCATACGGCGCTGCGTCAGATGTTGATAGAAGAGAATCAATTAGAAGCCGTCATCTCCCTGCCGTCAGGAGTGTTTAAACCCTATGCGGGGGTTTCCACCGCCATATTGGTTTTCACCAAAGGCGGCCGTACCGATAAGGTGTTTTTCTATGGGGTGGAAAATGATGGTTATTCGCTGGATGACAAGCGCGACAAGATTGATGCCAATGATCTGCCCGATGTGATCGTCCAGTGGGGGGATCGCCATAAAAAGAAAAATACCGACCGCACAAGAAAATGCTTCACCGTGCCCGCCAAAGAGATTAAAGCGAACACCTATGATCTTTCCTTCAGCCGCTATCACGAAACGGTGCATGCGGAAGTGACCTATGAGGCGCCGAAAGTGATTCTTCGTCGCCTGAAAAAACTGGAAGCCAACATCCAAACCGACCTCGCCGAGTTGGAGAAGATGCTAGGATGAGTGTGACTACACTAAACGATGTTTGCGAATTTTTCTCTGGATATGCATGGAAATCTGACCTTTTTAATATGGATAGGCGGGGAATCCCTATTATTAGAATCCAGAATGTTGGTAACGATACGGATTTTGTCTATTGGGAGCATACTTATGACAATCGATTTATTATTGGGTCAGGCGATATTTTGCTCAGTTTATCTGGCAGTTTTAGAATTAGTGAATGGCAAAATCAGAAAGCATTGCTTAATCAGCGAGTAGTAAAACTAGTCCCTAAAAAAATTGATAAATCATACTTGATACATGCGGTACGTGACAAACTTAAGGAAATTGAAGCAATTGGTCGACATGCGCTAGTTAATAATGTTGCTCTTTCAGATCTGAAGAAAATTAAAATTCTTCTCCCACCGCTGGATGAACAAAAGCGCATTGCGGCGATATTGGATAAGGCAGATACCATCCGCCGCAAAC
>CAYNIC010000005.1:0-33870 GCA_964397465.1 uncultured Rhodospirillales bacterium | reverse complement strand
GAACAAAAGCGCATTGCGGCGATATTGGATAAGGCAGATACCATCCGCCGCAAACGCGCCGAGAGCCTGAAACTACTCGATGAACTCCTCCGCGCCACTTTTCTCGACATGTTCGGCGATCCGTTATCTGATAAAGGTAAATATGAGACAGTAAAGTTAGAAAAATGCTGTAAAAAAGTGACTGATGGAACGCACCAATCTCCTCGATTTGTGGATTCAGGAATACCTTTTCTTGTCATAGGCAATATTACTTCAGGAGAAATTAATTTTGAAACCAAACGCTTCGTTTCAGAAAAAACGTATATTGAACTCACAAAATCGACAGCTATAGAAATTGGCGATATTTTGTATTCTACAGTTGGGAGTTATGGAATTCCTGTGTTGGTGGATACAGATCGCAAGTTCATTTTTCAGCGCCATATCGGTCACATAAAACCAGATCAATCCAAAATACTTGCAAGATTCCTCCACGCTCAAATGCAAACTCCTTTCATAAGGTTTCAAGCAGATAAAGCCGCAAAAGGAGTCGCACAAAAGACTTTAAATTTATCAGATATAAAAAAATTTGAAGTAATGCTTCCACCAATAAAGCGGCAAAAAGAATTTATTGCTCATTACGAAAAGGTAAGTGCTTTAAAAATTAAGAGCCACCGAGCAACTTCTGAATCCGACACACTCTTTCACGCCCTTGTTGCGCGTGCTTTTAAGGGTAAGTTGTGACTGCACGCACTTTCGGCAAGCATAAGCGCAGGAGAATCATTGGTTACGCGGCGACGGTTTAAGTATCACGCTCAAGCCCGATAGGCTCGTCGACCTATATTAAAGCAACCAATGTTGGAAAATGGCGCACCCGACAAGATTCGAACTTGTGACCTTTGCCTTCGGAGGGCAACACTCTATCCAGCTGAGCTACGGGTGCAAACCAAGGCCGTCATGGCCCAGGGGTCTTTTACGCGAGGTTGGGTTTTCGGGCAATCGCTTATCGCCCTGTTCAGGAACCGGGCTGTTGCCAAGGGGTTATTGCTGCGGGCCAGACGCTAAAAAGGGGCGGAATCACCCATGAATCCGCCCCTTTTTGTAACGACGAAGGTTATTTTACTTCGGTTTCAAGGCGTTGTTGGATCCGTGCCGCCGAGGCTGCCATTTGCTGGGTCATGGCCGGGCCGATCTGCTGGGTTACCTGAAGGCCGACCTGGATGCTTTTTTGACCGATCGGACTTTTATAGAAGGCGATGATCTGATCCAGCTCGCCGACGGTATAGCTATCCGCCATCATTTTATTGACCGTGTTGAGGACCTCTTTCATCAACCCACTCATTTCCTGTTGGATGATGGCGCTGGCCTTCAGTTGCTTGGCCGGATCGGGCCAACGGGCGGCCAAGGTGGAGCTCATTTGTGCGGTCCAGCTATTGATCATGCCGGCATAGGTGGCGTCCATCTTGGTGATGTCCATTAATTGCCGCAGCTTTTCAGCCTTGGCCGGATCAATCGCCGCGGTTTGCGCAAAAGTCGGCGCACTGAAACCGACGGCAATCAAAAGCAAGAATGCACTCAAAAAACGCAGAGGGGTCATTAATTAATCCTTTAAGGGGGAGATGCGTCGCATCGCGAGACGCACGGGTTTATAGTTAAGAATGAAGGTTACTATAGAAAGATTGCCGCAAAAAAGACCGCACCCGAATTTTTTATTTTGCAATTGATCTTATTGTTTCTAGGGCTTTGGTGCGAAGGCGGTTTTGGCCCGCGTATCCGCGCCGGACGGCAAGGGCTGGTTGGGGTTTTTTATCCAGGCGGCGATGTCTTGGATCACCACATCCGCGGCCTTATCGCGAAGCAGCATGTGATAGCCCTTGGGGTAAAGCGCCACCTGGCGCGTCGCGGCTGAGGCTGCAGGAAGGCCTGTTAGAAAACTACGTACCGGACCTTCCGGCAAAACCTGTTCTTCCGATCCGAATAAAATCAGACTCGGCGTTTGCAATTTTGGCGCGGCCGCAACCGCTTGATCCATGAGCGCGACCAATCCTTGAACAGCATCAAGCCGGTTGACCTTGATGACCAAGGGATCGGCGCTCATCTCGCGCAGGGCATCCATGTTGTCGGTGGCCAAGCGATGGCGGTCATGGGGCGGACCTACCGGAAGCCAGGGCATCATATAGGTTGCCGTATCCAGCGTTCCCCGCTCGAATCCACTGATGGCCGCGCCGCCCCAAATCGCCGGCGCCACCAAGATAAGTCCATCGACATCGAGTTTCGGTTGATCTCGGGTTGCCGCAACAATCGTTACAGCCCCGCCCATGCTATGTCCCATCAGGTACAAAGGCGTTCCCGGATAAAGCGCGCGCAACGTCGCGGCAAAGGCGATAGCGTCATCGGCAAGACGATCCGATCCGGCCCAGATCCCGCGTTGCTTGGTTGCGCCAAAGCCCCGTTGATCATAGGCATAAACGGCGATACCTTTTTCCGCCAAGGCTTTGCCGGCATCTTCAAACCCGCGGGAGTAGTCGTTAAATCCATGCAAGGCGAGGATCACCGCTGCGGGTTTTTCTTTTCCGCCAAAATACCTGACCGGTAACGCCGTTCCGTCACGGGTGGTGAAGACGTTATCATTTAAACGGGGAGGCAGGTTTTGCTCGGCATGGGGGCCGGGCTCCTGAAGCCGCGCGCCGCATCCAGCCAGAACAATACCAAGTCCGATCAAAAAAATAAGCCGGGAATATCTCACAAGGGCTTCTCTGCAGCAGCTGCCGCGCTTCCGGTAAGACTTAAGAAAATATCCTCGAGGTCGGCTTGCACCGTCGTAATATCGGTGATGGTGACGTTGCTGGCGGCGATCGCCGCCAAAATATCGCTGACCTTGGTTTTCTTGGTCTGATACCGCACAACCAATTGCGTGGGCGATTCCAAATGAACGTCGCATCCGGCAAGATTTTGCGGAACGGACGTGAAAGGCCGGTCCACGGTGACGTGCAGATCCTTGCGGTCCAGGCGCAGCAGCATTTCCGATTTGCCTTCCGTGGCGACCACACGGCCCTTATCGATAATGGCGATCCGGTCGCATAAGGATTCGGCTTCCTCCAAATAGTGCGTCGTCAACAAAACGGTGGTGCCGCCTTGGTGTAGTTCTTGAACGTAATCCCAGAGTTGGCGGCGCAGCTCGATGTCGACGCCGGCGGTCGGCTCGTCCAAAACAAGAATCGGCGGATTGTGCACCATGGCCTTGGCGACAAGAAGCCGCCGGCGCATTCCGCCCGACAGAGATCGCGCATAGGCATTGGCTTTATCGGTTAGTCCAAGTCGCGCCAGAATTTCATCTGTTCTGCGCTCGGACGCCGGGACGCCATAAAGACCGGCATGAAGCTCGAGCAGCGTGCGCGGCGTGAAGAACGGATCGATATTAAGCTCTTGAGGAACGACGCCGATGGCGCCGCGCGCGCTGCGCGGGTCGACATCGATATCGATGTTCCAGACATCCACCTTGCCGGAAGTTTTGGTAACCAGGCCGGCCAAGATATTAATCAAGGTCGACTTGCCGGCGCCGTTGGGACCCAGCAAGCCGAACAGGCTGCCTCGGGGAATATTCAGATTGATGGCATTCAGCGCCAGATGTCCGGGCCGGCGGCCGGATGCCGCATAGTGTTTGGTGAGACCGCGAACGGAAACGGCGTTGTCCGGCAAAGCGTAATTGGGTGAGATAGAGGCGTTTTTCATGGCTAAGACATGCTCTTTTCGACCTGGAAATGCAACCGGACAAGATGCAAGGCTGGTAACAATAAAACGATCAAAGAAGTCTTGGTTAAACCGAGGGCACTATTATATAGTTCGGGCCGATTTCACCAACCTATGGCAGTTCCATGGCCTCTCCTGCGACACCCATCATAGATCCCCCTGAAACAATCGAATCGCCCACGCGCGAAGTTTTCTGCGATGGCGGGCCAGGGGCTTTGGGTCATCCGCGGGTTTACTATGTCATCGGCGATGAGAACTTTGTCGAGTGCGGTTACTGCGATCGGCGCTTTGTGCTTAAACCCGGTGCGGGCAAAACGCCGCATCATTAATTAAAACTGCCGTCATCAACATGGCTTAGGGCCCGAGACTTTTTAGGGCGTTTTCGACCATCGGGCGCTCTGGCGCCGTGGGCGGAAGAACCTCCAGCAAATGCTTCAGAAGGCTTCGCGCCTCGGCCTTATCGCCGCCGGTTGCGGCAAATCCGGCAAGGCCCCATAAGGCTTCGGGCCGATTGGGATCAAGCAAAAGAATATCCCGTAACAAAGCGATGGTTTCATCGCGGCGCGTTGCGCTGAAACGTTGCGCCAGAATCAACCGCGGTTCCACCGCGCGCGGGTCGGCCTTGGCCCAGCCTTGCAGGGCGGCAATTTCTTTTTCGCTGTCGCCTAAGACGGAATAGGACCGCGCCAAGCGCTGCCAGCCCGCAGGATCATTCGGTTCTTTTTCAAGACGTGCGGCCAGGCCGTCCACCATAGCGCGGATGGCGGCTTCGCGGCCTGCAACACCCATCCGGTTCGCCATGGCCAGATCATCGTTCGACGGCCCGCTGCCGGCAAACTCTTCGGGAAGCCGCGGAAGATATTTGTCGGGGTCCTCGCCGATTTCACGGGCGGCCAAGGTAATGCGCTCGCGCACCAGACCAACCCAGCTATCTTCGGCCTTGGCCTCAGCGGCAAGTTTCGACCAGGCGGTCAAGGCTTCGCGATGCTTTCCGTCTTGCCAGTCGCCGAGACTTAAAAAGTAGCGTGCGCGCGGATCCGAGGGACGTTCGGCCAAGACGCCGGTGAAGGCTTCGCGGGATTCTTTGGTGACGGCGCCGTTTGCGGCAAGCATCAAAGCCTCACCGTAAATGCCGCGAATATTCGGATCGCCATTGGAGACGATTAAGGCTTTGGATAGAGCATCCACCGCATCGGCCGAGCGGCCCTGCGCTTGAAGGGCTTTAGCCAATCCTAGCCAGGCGGAAATATCGTTAGGATTGTCCAAGAGTTTTTTGCGGTTGGTTTCGACCGCCAGGCGAAGATTGGCCTGATCAAGTTCCGATAGAACGTTATCCATCCGGCCGGATGACGTCTTATGCGGCTGATCGGGTGTGCCGGGATTACCCAAGAAAGCGTACAGCGCCAGAGCGCTTAACGGTACCGTTACGGCCAGCCATAATGCAAGAAACGGCGAACGCTGTGACGAAGGTGAGCCTGACCCACGCGCTTGATCGGCCGCTAAAAGACGCCGCGAAATTTCAGTCCGGGCCGCCTCGGCCTCGACAGGGCCAATCATGCCGGCGGCGAGATCGCGGTCGACCTCTTTGAGCTGTTGCTTATAGATATGAAGGCGGGCGTCTTGATCGGTTGATTTAGCCGAAGGCTTAAGCAGCGGCAGGATCAAAGCCCCCGTAATCCCCACAGCCAAGAGTGTGATCGCGCCAATAAAAAGATAAGCAGTCATGAATTATCCTTCGTGAGAATTTCCAATCGACGCTGCTCCTCAGGGGTCAGATGAGCCGGCGGAGTTATTCTTCGGCGGCTGACGACCCAAAAGACGATACCGCCGCAAATGATAATCGCAAAAGGAATGAGCCATAAAAATAGGGTCGAAGCGCGAAAGGGGGGGCGCAAGAGAACAAAATCACCATAGCGCGCGACGAGAAAACTTTTCACCGCAGCATCCGTATCGCCGGCAGTTAATCTTTCGCGGATAATCCGGCGGAGATCCCGAGCCAGATCGGCGTCTGAATCGTCAACGGATTGGTTTTGACACACAAGGCAGCGAATTTCTTGGCTGATGGCTCGCGCCCGCGTCTCTAAAATAGGATCTGCCAAACGCTCCTCGGGTTGCAGGGCGGCGGCGGGCAACGCCAACAGAAGAACAATACCGATGAGAGCAAGCTGTCTCATGGCGCGATCCTTCGCAACACGGCTTGGATCTGATCCATATCTTGCGGCATAATCGGCCCGACATGGCGATAACGGATTTTCCCCGCGCCATCGATGACAAAGGTTTCCGGCACACCATAAACGCCCCAATCGATGCCGGTGCGGCCGCTGGTATCCAAGGCTACCTGAGCAAAAGGATTGCCAAGCTCGTGCAAAAAAGACAGGGCATCTTCCGGTTTATCTTTCCATGCAATTCCGGCAAGAGACACACGATGTTGCTTGGAGAGACTCATCAGCTGGGCATGCTCGGCCCGGCACGGCACGCACCACGAGGCAAAAAAATTGACCAGGGTTATCTTGCCGCCGCTGAAGCTTGCTGCAGTCAAGCGCGCAGAGCCGTCGCCCAGCACGGTAAGGTTGGTTGCCGGAACCGGTTGATCAATTAGGGCAGAGGGCAAGTCTTGGGGATTCTCACCGGTTAACAGAAAATATCCAGCGATCCCGGCAACGCCCAAAAATATTACGACAGGGATAAAATAGAGCCACCGCATCGATCTATCCTATTTTCGCCGCGGTAGAAATTTTGCGCGGCGCGCCGATCCGCCACCGGCGATCGCTGAGCGATAAAATTCCACCCGCCGCCATAATCAACGCGCCGACCCAAATCCATGGCGCCAGCGGATTGCGATAGGCGCGGATGCTCCAGGCGCCGGCGGAATCAGGTTCACCCAGAACAAGGTAGGTATCGCCAAAAACATCGATGCGGATCGCCGCCTCCGTGGTTGCCGTCTTAGCCACAGGATAGGTGCGTTTCTCCGGCGTCAATATCTCCTTGGTTTTTCCGGCACTATCGACCCAGCGAAATTGTCCGCGCTGCGCCGTGTAGTTGGGACCGGCAACCGAGGTCACGCCATCAAAGATCAGTCGCCTGCCCTCCAGAAGAAGTTCTTGGCCCGGGGCAAGGCGGGCCAACACCTCAGTCTGAAGTCCGGCGCCGGCAATTCCCGCTAAGGAAACGGCCAAACCGCCATGGGCCAGGGCCATGCCCCAGGTGGCCCGGGGCAAGCCTATGGCTTTTAGCAGGGTTGCGCCGATGCTCTGGGCGGGGCGATAACTGCGCTGAACAAGATCCGTCACCACCGCGCCCGCCAGCCAAGTTGCAAAAACAAATCCTAAAAGGGGCAGAAGCGGCAGCCGCATAAATAATCCAAGCCCTAGTGCAGCCGCGATGGTGACAAGCCCAGCAAATTTCAACCGGCCCACCACTCCGGCAAGATCGGCCCGCTTCCACGGCATCAACGGACCCACGCCCATGAGAATAATCAGCGGCGCGGCAAGCGGAATGGTGACGGAAAGAAAATAAGGTGGACCCACGGAAATCTTCGTCGCCGATAACGCATCAATGAACAAGGGATAAAGAGTGCCAACCAAGACCGTAACCGCCAGGGCAAAGATCAAAAGATTGTTCAGCACCAAGGCGCCTTCGCGGCTCACCGGGGCGAAAAGACCGCCGCCGCGTAGATTTGGCGCACGGACGGCATAGAAACTAAAAGCGCCACCGATCACAATGAATAAGATAGCCAAGATAAAAATCCCGCGGGTAGGATCGGTTGCAAAGGCGTGAACGCTTGTAAGAACACCAGAGCGAACGAGAAAAGTGCCCAGCAGACTGAACGAGAAGGCGAGTAGAGCCAGGAGAACAGTCCACCCTTTTAAGGCGTCGCGTTTTTCGGCGACGATCGCGGAATGAAGAAGCGCCGTCGCTGCCAACCACGGCATGAGAGAGGCGTTTTCCACCGGATCCCAAAACCAAAACCCGCCCCATCCCAATTCATAATAAGCCCACCAACTACCGAGGGCGATTCCGGCCGTCAGGCAAATCCACGCCGCTAAGGTCCATGGCCTAACCCATCTGGCCCAGGCGGCATCGATCTTGCCGTCGATTAACGCCGCCAGCGCAAAGGCAAAGGTGGTGCTGAGTCCGACGTAACCCAAATAAAGCAGTGGCGGATGAAAGGCGAGACCTGGATCTTGCAGCAGAGGATTAAGGTCTTGTCCATTTTCCGGCGCCGGGTTTTGCCGCAAGAACGGATTGGATGCGATCAGCATGAAAAAGAGAAACAGTGCACCCAAGGCGCCATGCAAGGCAATGACGCGCGACTTTAACGGTGACGGCAATGATTTTCCGAACGCAGCAACGGCGGCGCCAAACAAGGCGAGGATCAACACCCACAGCAGCATAGAGCCTTCGTGATTACCCCATACGCCGGCGATTTTATAAAGAAGAGGTTTTGCAGAATGGCTGTTGGCAAAAACATTGATGACGGAAAAATCCGACACGATGTAGGCCCGCATTAGAACGAAAAAAGCACTTATGATCAAACCGCATTGAACGACGGCCGCCGCGGCACCGCTCGCTATCATGCCGTTATGATGCTTGGCCGCACCAACAAAGCCTAGACCGCTTTGCACCAGGGCCACCACGAACGCCAAGATCAAGGTGAAGTGTCCGATTTCGGTGATCACTGCTGAGGCTCCGCAGATTTATCCGCAGGTTTTCCCCGCCAGGTCCCCGCCCGCTTCAAGGCATCGGCGACCTCGGGCGGCATATAGGTTTCATCATGCTTGGCCAAAATAATTGTCGCGGTGAAAAGTCCTTCGTCAGTCATTCGCCCTTCGGCTATGACGCCTTGCCCTTCGCGAAAAAGATCCGGCAAAATACCTTTATAGTAGACAGGTATTTCCGCCTTACCATCACCGATGACAAATCGAGTGGCGCCCGATGCATCATGATGAACGCTGCCGGGTGTTACCAGCCCGCCCAAACGGATCAACCGTGTGCCAACCGTCGGTGCTTGCGCATGAAGATCGCTGGGGCCATAAAAATAAGTCACATTGTCTTGGAAGGCGGCAAGGATCAGACTGGTTGCGCCGCCCAAGGAAATCATGGCGGCAAGAAGAAAGTAAATCCGCCGGCGCTTGCGAGTCACGGGGCGCTCTGGGTGCGGGTCAGTTGCCGCACCGCGGTCTCATGGCGCCGCAAGGCAGCAACCGATGTTGCGAACAGAATGGTCAGCACGGCAAAGGTCATGCCATAGGCAGGCCAAACATAAAGTGCATAACCACCCATGGCAAAGAAAGGCGCTACGGAGGAAAGACGCATCGATGTGGTTGGCGTAAAGGATGACGGGTTGGCGGCTAATAGGGACAGGGTCTGCAAACGCCGCAAGGCCACTTGATTGCGTAGGCGGATAATGCCGACACTCAGAAAGTAAAACTTAAATCCCGCAGCCATGATCAACAAGGGCCAGAGCATGTCGGGATGGATGGTGGGGCCGCCGAGACGCAAAACACTGGCCGGCTGATGCAAGGTGTTCCACCAATCGACGGAAAATTTGATGATCGGAAGATTGATGGTGCCGATGATGGCGAGAAGAGAGGCAGCCCTCCCGCCCTTGACCGGATCATCAAAGGCGTTACGCAATGCCATGTAACCGAGATAAAGGAAAAAAAGAATGAGGACGCTGGTCAGTCGCGCATCCCACACCCACCAGGTCCCCCACATGGGCTGACCCCACAGACTGCCCGTCACCAAGGCCAAGGCGGTAAAGCAAGCGCCGATCGGGGCCGCCGCTTCGGCGATTAATTCTCCCAAGGGATGACGCCAGATCAAAAAGCTGATGCTGCCGGCTGCGACAATGACATAAATAAATAACGCCATCCATGCAGCGGGAACATGGACGTACATGATGCGCACCGCTTCACCTTGTTGGTAGTCCGGTGGTGAGGCATAAAGAGCGAGCCAGAGACCCCACCCCAACAACGCGGCCATGATCCCGAGGCTGAACGGTAACACGGCGTTCGCCACCCGAAGCGCGCGGGTCGGATTGGCAAAATGATGAAACGTCAGGGTCATGGCCGGTGATATAGCATTCCCAAGGGTGGCTGGCAGTTGACAATTCCGCGCGGCAGCAGCTGTGGAAAATTGTGTTATTAATCAATAGCTTCGCGCAGGGCGGCGGCGGCCAGAAAAGGACAGATGGCCAGACACCCCAAAAGAATTCCACCCAGCAAGAACAGCGAAGGCCGGGTTGGTAAATCGCTTAAGGCTGCGGTCATCGTGCCGGCGCCGAAAATAGCTATGGGTAAGGTCAAAGGCAGCAGCAAGAGACCGGCCAAGGCGCCGCCGCGGCGGGCGCCCAAGGTTAAGGCCATGATGGTGGTGCCAAGAAGGGTCAAGGAGGCGCCGCCTAAAATCATGGCCAAGGCCAAAGGAAAAAAAGCTGCACCGGGAAGATTTAAGAACACCCCCATGAGCAAGGCGACAATCGTCATGGGCAGCGAGGTCAGCAGCCAGTGGCTGAGGGCCTTACCCAAAATCACGAGCGGCAGGGGCAACCCCGAGAGGATCAAATGATCCAAACTTCCGTCGTCAAAGTCCCCATGAAACAACCGGTCGAGCCCCAATAGAACGCCTAACAGGGCGGCGATCCATAAGGCGGCCGGGGCAAGACGGCGCAAGAGATCGGGCTCCGGCCCCAGACTGAGCGGGAACAGCAGAAGAATTAAAACTGCCACCGCCAAGGGCAGGGCGACATCAAATCCTTGCCGCGTCGCCAAACGCAGGTCGCGCCGGAGGAGATCAAGGAAAACCATCATGCCGCTACGCCGTGCAAAGGATTGATCTCGAGGATTTTTGCCAAGGGATGCAAAGTGCTGTCATGGCTGGCGATGACCGCGATCCCGCCGCTCTGGCAATGGTCGGTCAGAGCGCGATCCAGAAGCTCCGTGCCGTTGTGATCCAACGCGGCGCTCGGCTCATCCAGGAGCCAGAGCGGCGCCGGGCTCGCAAACAATCGCGCTAGGGCGACCCGCCGCCGCTGACCTGCCGACAGCAGGCGTAAGGGCGTGTTGGCTAAGGATGTAACGTTAAAGCGATCAAGCGCGGATGAAGCCGCTATGTTTCCACGCAGGCGCGCCGAATAATGAATGTTTTCACGTGCGGTAAAGGTGGGCTTCAATCCATCAAGATGGCCGAGATAATGGAGCCGACGAAAATACGCCTCCAGATCTTGGGTGATCGCCGTGTTGTTCCACAGCACGCGGCCGGCAGCGGGACGACTAAGGCCGGCCAGTAGCCGCAGCAGGCTGGTTTTGCCGGCGCCATTAGCGCCGCGTAAAACCAAAAGATCGCCCGGCGCCAGCCGGAAGCTCAGCTCGGTAAAAAGCAAGCGATTTCCGCGGCGGCAGGTGAGGCTTTCAGCGGTGAGACCCATAGCGTCTTCAGTCCTTTGTACGGAAGTAGCTCCTTTTAAGAGATCCAAGCGCTAAGCTCAAGTCGGACAAGCTGTAGCGCCTTTCCTCGCAAGCGGCTATGGTTATGCCATGATTGTCTTAGGCATAGAAACATCCTGCGATGAAACCGCCGCCGCCGTGGTACGCGACGATGGCGTTATCCTGGGCGAAACCATTTTCTCCCAAGTGATGGAGCACGCGCCGTATGTCGGCGTGGTGCCGGAGATTGCCGCTCGGGCGCACCTCGATCGATTGGACGACGTTATACTAACCACGATGGATAAGGCGAAGGTGAAGTTCGATCAGCTTTCGGGCATTGCCGCGACGGCCGGCCCGGGATTGATCGGCGGGTTGGTCGTCGGCTTGATGGAGGCCAAGGCGATCGCTGCGGTGCATAAACTTCCGTTCATGGCGGTCAATCATTTGGAAGGCCACGCCTTGGTTGCGCGGCTGACCGATAAAATCGATTTCCCGTATCTGCTGCTTTTGATTTCGGGCGGGCATTGCGAAATTTTGATCTGTGAAGACGTCGGCAGTTACCGCCGACTTGGAGCGACCTTGGATGATGCCTTGGGTGAGGCGTTCGACAAAACCGCCAAGATGCTGGGCTTGGGTTATCCCGGCGGACCTGCAGTTGAAAAAGCTGCGCTGCAAGCAACCCCAGAGGCGATTAAAAAATTCGCGCTGCCGCGACCCTTATTCGGCAAGCCCGGATGCGATTTTTCTTTCGCCGGATTGAAAACCGCGGTGCGGCAAGCGATCGAAGCCTTGCCGCCCGGCCCGGTAAATGATGCGGATCAAGCCGGTCTTTGCGCCGCCTTTCAACAAACAGCCTTCGCGGTTCTGGCAGATCGTTTGGATCATGCCATCACCATGGCGAAACTGGGACCGGCACCGACGGTGGTGGTGGCCGGCGGCGTTGCGGCTAATCAAGCTTTGCGTCGCGCACTAGAAAAACTCTGTGCCGGTCGAAACGCGCGGCTGGTCGTGCCGCCGCCGCCGCTGTGCACCGACAATGGTGCCATGATCGCTTGGGCCGGTGTCGAGCGATTAAGGCTGGGCTTGATCGACAATCTGGATATTGCGGCACGCCCCCGCTGGCCGCTGGAGGAGTTGCGTCAACACGGTCGCGCGGCATGACGGCGGCGGCAGGAAGCGATAATATGACAGAACAATCTTTACAGGGTCTTTCCGTGCAGCCGATGTTTTCAACACCGGTCGCCGTGGGCGTGATGCCGAACGCGCAAAAGATCAATGCCGAGTTGGAAAAAATCATCTTGGCGCGCGAGCAGAAGCACCCATCGACCCAGCACTCGAATTTAGGCGGCTGGCAGTCAAGCTGGGATATGGAAGCGTGGGGCGGCGCATCGGCTGCGGCAGTTCTTGCCGCGGCGAAATCTTTGGCGACGCAGTTAACCGCGGACCGGCAAGGCCGTGCCATCGCGGTAAACTGGAAGGCAAATTGCTGGGCCAATGTCAATCGCAGCGGTCACGGCAATGAATTTCATTGCCATCCCGGCGCCTACTGGTCGGGAAGTTATTACATCAATGATGGCGGCATCGCGGCCGATCCCAGCTTGGGCGGCGAGTTCGAGATTCAAGACCCGCGCGGGCCGGCGCCGGTCATGTATGCGCCGTTGCTGACCTTCGCCGTGCCGGGAGGATTAACCTTAGGCTCATCGGAACTACTGGTGCCACGCGCCGGGATGATGGTGTTGTTTCCCAGTTGGTTGATGCATGCCGTAAGGCCGTATCACGGGAAGCAAACACGCATCTCCATGGCTTTTAATTTCAGCGTGTAAACGCCGATGCGGCGTAAATCCATAGCTATCCTGGGTGGCGGCGCTTGGGGATCGGTCTTGGCCATGATCACCGAGACGGCGGGCTGCCGGCCAACCATATGGATGCGGGATAAATCGGCCGCCGACGAAATCCAAAATAGCCGGCAAACACCGCGATTGCCGGGACTTCGTTTTGATGAAGATATTGTCGTCACCGCCGATCTTGGCGATGCGGTACAACAGGCGCGGGACGCGATCGTTCTGGCTGTTCCCGCCCAGTCGATACGCAAAGTGGTAATTGCCGCCGCCCCTCATATTTCAGCGGGCGTGCCGTTGGTTTTGGCGGCTAAGGGAATCGAAGACGGCACCGGAAGATTGTTAAGCGAGATTATCGCCGAAATACTTCCGCAGACACCGTTGGCGGTCATGTCTGGGCCGGGATTTGCGGCAGAGGTGGCGGTGGGTTTACCAACCGCGGTGACCCTTGCGTGCCGCGATGGACGGCTGGCTCGCCGCATTGCAAATCTTTTTATGTTGCCGCATTTTCGTCCTTATCTGTCAACCGATCCCGTCGCGGCTGAAATCGGCGGCGCGCTTAAAAACGTCATGGCGATTGCTTCGGGAATCATCATCGGTCACGGCTTGGGCGAAAACGCCCGTGCGGCCTTGTTGACGCGCGGCCTGGCCGAAATGGTTCGCTTGGGTAAGGCCAAGGGTGCGAAGGCGGCAAGCTTTGCCGGTCTTTCGGGTTGGGGAGATCTCCTCCTGTCGGCCACCAGCGAGAAATCGCGCAACTACGTTTTGGGTTTGGCGATTGGTCGCGGTGCATCCATGCGGCAGTTACATGCCGAGCGTTATACTCTTGCTGAAGGCATTCATACGGCGGCGGCGGCGAACCTGTTGGCGGGAACGTTGAATTTAGACATGCCGATAACCGCGGCTGTTGATGCTATTTTGCATCTTGAGGCGAATATCGAAGACTGCATGGCAGCGCTTTTGGCGCGTCCCGTGGGTATGGAATGAGGGAGAAGACATGGCCTATTGGTTAGTGAAGTCTGAGCCCAGCGCCTTTTCTTGGGCGGATCAGGTCAAGGCAAAGATTGAGCCCTGGAACGGGGTACGCAATCACCAAGCCAATAAAAATCTTAAAACCATGGCGCGCGGTGATCGCTGTTTTTTCTATCATTCGGTCGATGAGAAACAGATTGTCGGGGTGGTGGAGGTGGTGCGCACCTGGTATCCCGACCCGCAGGCGCCGGATACGCCCTGGGGCTGTGTTGACATGAAGGCGGTCGGTTCGGTCAAACGGCCGGTGACCCTGGCCGAGATTAAGGCTCACCCAAAATTGAGCGATCTTCTGCTGGTCCGCCAATCGCGCTTATCCGTCGTTCCGGTAAGTGCCGCGCATTGGAAAATCCTGGCGCAGCTGGCCGGATGGAAAGACTAGCCGTGAGCGATCATCGGCTCGGGTTTCTGGGGGAAATTCCCGATGGCGCCGGAAAAGGGTTTACCGATCCAGCCCGAAACGGGCCCGATATCGTCGTGATCCGCCGCGGGAATGATATTTTTGCCTATTACAATACCTGCCCTCATGCGGGCACACCGCTTGATCTGATGCCGGATCAGTTCATCTGCCGGTATAGCGGTCACATTCTATGTTCTACGCACGGAGCGCGGTTCCGCATCGAAGACGGGCTCTGTCTTGACGGGCCATGCCCCGGAACCCGGCTGAAAGCGGCGCCGGTAATTATTAAGGAAGGGGTCCTCTGGCTGCAAACAGGTGCCGATTAAGTCGTGTTCTGTCTTGTCGCTGCGCGAATTTCCAGAAATACTCATCGGATAAGCCCAGAATAAAAAGGGCGCTGCCGAGGGAGAAAACCCATGACTGAGTCCCGCCGCTTTGATGTGAGCGCTGCATGGGCCGAAAAGGCCTGGTGCGACAGCGACAGTTATCGCCGCATGTATGAACAGTCCGTTGCGGATCCGACGGGTTTCTGGCGCGAGCACGGCAAGCGTCTCACCTGGATTAAACCTTATACCAAGGTGAAGAACACCACCTTTGGTCCGGGTCAGGTTTCCATCAAATGGTTTGAAGATGGAACGCTGAACGCCTCGGTCAATTGTTTGGATCGACATTTGGCTACCCGTGGGGATCAAACCGCGATCATTTGGGAAGGGGACGATCCTAAGGATTCTAAACATATCACTTATCGCGACCTACACCGCGACGTCTGCAAATTCGCCAACGCTTTAAAAAGCCTCGGTGCCAAAAAAGGCGACCGCATCACCATCTACATGCCGATGATTCCCGAAGCCGCAATGGCGATGCTGGCCTGCACGCGCATTGGCGCCATTCACTCGGTCGTCTTCGGTGGGTTTTCTCCGGATGCACTTGCCGGTCGCATCCAAGACTGCGATTCATCGCTGGTGATTACCGCGGATGAAGGATTGCGCGGCGCTAAAAGAATTCCGCTGAAGGCCAACGTAGATGCCGCGCTGAAAAAATGCCCCACGGTTAAGTCTGTGCTCGTGGTGCGGCGGACCGGCGCCAATATCGATTGGCAGCAAGGGCGCGACCATTGGTGGCATGATCTAAGCGCGGCGGTTTCAGCTGACTGCGTGCCGGCGGAAATGAATGCCGAAGATCCCATGTTCATTCTCTATACCTCTGGATCAACCGGTAAGCCGAAGGGCGTGCTGCATACGACCGGCGGCTACATGGTTTATGTCTCCATGACCCATCACTATGTCTTCGACTATCACGACGGAGACATCTATTGGTGCACGGCGGATGTCGGGTGGGTGACGGGACATAGCTATATTGTGTATGGCCCCCTGGCCAACGGCGCGATCACCCTTATGTTTGAAGGCGTCCCCACCTATCCCGATGCCAGCCGGTTCTGGCAGGTCATCGACAAGCATAAGGTGAATATCTTTTATACCGCGCCCACCGCCATTCGCGCCCTGATGCGTGATGGCGAAGCCTTTGTGAAAAAAACCAGCCGCTCATCGTTGCGTCTTCTAGGGTCGGTCGGCGAACCGATCAATCCCGAGGCTTGGTTATGGTACTACCGCGTGGTGGGAGACGAGCGCTGCCCGGTGGTCGATACTTGGTGGCAAACGGAAACCGGCGGCATCTTGATCACGCCCTTGCCGGGCGCCATCAGTTTAAAACCGGGATCGGCGACCTTGCCGTTCTTCGGCGTCAAGCCGGTCGTGGTCGATAGCGAAGGCAAGGAACTTTCGGGTGCCTGCGAAGGAAACCTCTGCCTTGCGGATTCATGGCCGGGACAGATGCGCACGGTTTATAAGGATCACGAGCGCTTTGTTCAGACCTACTTCTCCACCTATTCCGGGAAATATTTTACCGGCGACGGTTGTCGCCGCGACGGCGACGGCTATTACTGGATTACCGGACGCGTTGACGATGTGATCAACGTCTCGGGTCATCGCCTGGGCACCGCCGAGGTCGAAAGCGCCTTGGTTGCCCATCCCAATGTCGCCGAGGCGGCTGTGGTGGGCTATCCCCACGACATTAAAGGACAGGGGATCTACGCCTATGTCACCTTGATCGCGGGCGAAGTTCCCAGCGAAGAGTTGCGCAAAGAGTTGATGAGCTGGGTGCGCAAGGAAATCGGCGCCATCGCTGCGCCCGATCTTTTGCAATGGGCGCCGGGGTTACCAAAAACCCGCTCGGGAAAAATCATGCGACGGATCCTGCGCAAGATCGCCGAAAATGATGTCGGTAACTTAGGCGATACATCGACCCTGGCCGATCCTGCGGTTGTCAAGGACTTGGTCGATAACCGGGCCAAACCGACATGAGCCATTTTACGAACGATCCTAGAAACCCCGGTGCATCGGCAAAAGAGGGAACCTTTTTTGGCCCTATTTTTAGCGTATCCCTAGCGCGCAAGAATATATTGCTGGGGGTGATCGGCGCGTGTCTTTATGGGGGATTAATTCTTCTTGGCGTTGTTCTTATTTTATTGGGTTCTGGCTTATTAACCGGAAACTATTATGAAACGGGACCGGCCAAGGCAATGCTTATCGGAAGCGTGATAGGCATGATAATTGAGTCGTTACTCTGCTTTACTCTTGGCTTTCTCATTTATCGTGGCTCCCATATCGCAGCGATTGTTGCTTTGGTTGGTTTTGTGATCGAGAAACTGATATTTCATCCCCGTGATTTCAATATTGGCCACGCCGTAATTCCGATTTTCATAATCGTGCTTCTGGCCTATGGTGTTCGCGGCACCTTGGCTTTAAAGAAAATCAAAGAGGCGCCGCAATTTCAGTGAAGTAAGCCGGTCGAGTAAGCGATAAATTATCGCGGCGGGCGTCCCGGTAACATCCGTAACAGGATGTCATCCTTACGGATGAAATGGTGCCAGAGGGCGGCCAAGCCGTGAAACCCGGCCAGACCGATTAAAAGATAGGCGGCCAGTTCGTGGATCTCCCGCGTCGCGCGGGCTGCGGCGCGATCGACCTCGATAAAGGGCGGTGGCGGAAGAGTAAAAACACCGAAGTCTACGCCGTAGCCGCTTCGCGCCGAATAAACAAGGCCGATGAGAGGAACCAGGATCATCAGCACATAAAGGGCAAAATGACTAAGTCGGGAAAGGCCGGCGATGAGCGCGCCAAGATTCACCAAGGGCGGCGGGCGATGACCCAGACGCCACACAAAGCGCAAGAACACCAAGACTAATATGGAAAAGCCCAGAACCTTATGAATTTCAACGACGGTGTATTCCCAGCTATGGGGGAAAACATCGACCAGAAGCCCTAAGGCAAAGGTGGCGATGATCAAGAGAGCCATCAGCCAATGCAGAGTTTGCGCCACTGCGTCGTATCTTGTTGTGACCGTCATTGCTTTGCCTCTTAAAGCTATCACGATGGGTTAAATCTTTTTTGGGATGGGGGGTTCCCCCGCCAAGGGGTGGTGGCGATTGACCAAGGCGGTCAATCGATCCTTGACGACGTGAGTATAAATCTGCGTCGTTGAGATGTCCGCATGCCCGAGCATCTGTTGCAGGCTGCGTAAGTCTGCGCCGTGAGACAGAAGATGGCTGGCGAAGGCATGACGCAGAACGTGCGGGCTAACCTTCGCCGGATCAAGTCCGGCGCCAATGGCCAACTCTTTCAGCATCTGCGCGAAACGATGGCGGGTTAAATGACCCTTTCCTGATCGTGACGGGAATAACCACCGTGACCGGCCGCTGCCGTCGTCCTTGGTGCCCTCGGGCAAAAATTGCGGGCGAACCTTTCGCCATTCGGTCAGGGCTTCGCGCGCAGGGGCGTTTAACGGAACAAGCCGCTCTTTATCGCCTTTGCCGCGAACCAACAGAACCGCCTGCTCCCGCGCTGCGGCCGAGAGCGGCAGGGAGACAAGCTCCGATACGCGAAGTCCTGTGGCATAAAGAAGTTCCAGCAAGGTCACCAGGCGTACCCCCTCGATGCCGGGATAACTGCGCGCCAAGGTGATCATCTTGGTCACATCTTCTTCGTTGAGGATTTTGGGCAGAGAGCGGCCCTGCCGTGGACTTTCCAGATCGGCGGTCGGATTGTCCGCGCGCCGGCCTTCCGCATAAAGGAATTTATAAAGCTGACGCAAAGCGGCAAGCCGCCGCGCCGCCGTTCTGGTTGCAAGGCCGGTCTCGGCGAGTCGCGCCAAATATAACCGAAGATCGGGTGTTGTCGCCGTTATGATGCGGCGGCCATGGCGCTGCAGAAAAGTATCGAAGTCGATGAGGTCACGCCGATAGGCATCCACTGTATTAATCGCGGCGCCGCGTTCGGCGCTTTGCATTTCGAGGAAAAGTTCGATTTCCGCAGTAAGGGCAAGCTGAGGTTTGGCGGGCCGGCCGAGCTTCTTCTGAGGTTTAGTCGCCATCGATTGATGCCTGAAGCTTAGGCGCCCGCCGCGAGGGCGGCATCGATGGCGAAGCGGCGCGCTTCGTAAGGCAAGCCCACTTTGATCAGGGCGCGCACCACACTCGACAATTCCGCCGGTGTCACCCAAGACAAATCACGATCACCGATCAAAGCCAAAGATAGCGCGATAGTTTCCGCCTTATGCCCTGCGGCGGCGGCCTGTTCCAGCCGCACGACCGCGGGTGTCGCAGCGTCGGTTGCACCGGGCGCGGCATTCGCTGTAAGCGATAAAGGAGCGCGGGATGGTGCGCCCGCCAGGGGCGACGCGGTATTCAAAGCCTGAATCAAGGCGGTGACCCGCTCCACGCGGGCATTCGCAGCGGCGCGGCGCTGACGTTCCGTCCACGCATCAAGAAGACCTTGGTCGAAGGCAACGCCGCCATCACCATCAGCTAGATAGGCGATCGGCCACAGTTCGATCAAGGCTTCGCGCCACACATCGCCGAACCGCTCGGCGGCATCCCGGGTTTGTGCATACCAAGTCCGGGCCGCTTCCATCCGTCCAGCCAGATAAAGAGCGCGGGTTGATGCCGGGGCGAACCACAAGGTTTCAGGTGAAGGCGCAAGATCGCCGATGAGAGACGCGGCGACCAGCATGACAGGAACCAAATGGTTTTCGGTCTTGGCTTGGGACCACAGCGCGGCAAGCGCTTCGGCGCGAAGTTGCGGTTGCGATTGATCACGCGCTTGACGATAAAGCATGGCGCGGCCGCGCGGACCTGACGGCTCCATCGCATTGTCATCGGATCCGTAAAGCCCGGCTAGAACCGTATCGCCGATGGCGCCAACACTCAAGGCGCGCTCGGCGGCATCAATCCGCGTTACCATGGGAACGCTGGGCTGCGCCAGAATGGCGGTAAGCAATCCGGCGTCGTTGCTGCGTAAAATTTCAGGCGGCAGCCGTTTATTCAGGGCCTGAAAAGCGGCAAAGTGTAAAGCCGTAGGTTGAAGTTGATTTTCAAGAACGACATCGTCGCCGCCCAGCATCATATCGATCAACGCCAAGAAAGCCGGATCGGCTTCATTGCGCTCCCGCAAAAGATCGGCAGCTAGAGTTGCCTCGTCGGTTCGTTTGGCGAGAGCAAGGCAAAATACTTCATTACGGCGCAGGTTGGCCGGACCCGTGGATGCCGCGCCGCTCTTGGCGGTTGGATTGGCTTCGAGGTCGGCGCAAGCGGCCTTGCCGCCTTTGGTCAGAAGCTCGACATCAAATCGTACGCTCCGGATAGCCGGATCGGCTTTCACATCGGTGGCACCGTCCAGAAGGCTGCGAGCATCATCGACAAATCCCATGGCGCGTAAATGTTTAATCCGCGCGGCAAGGATTTGCACTTTTTGCGAGGGCGCTAAGGCGCCGAGATCGGCCAATAAAAGTTGCCGCGCCAAATCCCGCAAGGTTGCGGATTGGGGATTTGCCGGAAGCATCTCGATCTCAGTCAGGGCGACCTCGGGACTGACGCCCTGCCACGCCAAGGTGTCGAGGGCGAGTCCCTTGGGATGGGATGACTCAATCGTGGTCTTGGGTCGATCTAAATTACCTTGCATGACCGGAAGGGTTGCGGCCGTTCCCGGCGCGGCTGTTTCCAAGGAAGGACGCGCGCGAGGTGGATCTTGCGGACTCCGTGCGGCAGGAATGAGAGGCGCTGGCGGCGGCGCAGCCGACGATGGTGAGCTTGCAGGGGGCAGGGTGGGTGATGGCGTAACCGGGGTAGGAATCACGCTGCCGCTCGGCAAGGGAAGATCTTCGCTTTCGATTCCGGATTTCCCGCCTGTGCTCTGTGCAAGTTGCGTCGTTAAAATAGAAGGATTGTCGGCATAAACCGGAGCTGTGATCGTTGTTGTTAGAAAAAAACCAGCCGATAGGACAACAACCGAGGAAAGCTTAACGAGCGAAGCGGTCATTCGGAATCACACGTTCTTGAGTGGCGGAAGGGGGAGGAATATCCCATGTTCCTAAGAAGACGGCGCCGGCGGCTCCGCCAATTACCAGGACGACCAATGCAATAAGGAGAAGCCGTTTCATCGTATCTTTCGCAGCTCTTGGGGTAACTCGGGGGCTAACTCTTGGGGCCTAAAGGTGCCCGCCTTGGGGCGACCTTATAATTTTAGCCAACACCAAGGCGAATTTACGGCAATCATTGCCGCCATTTCGGCCTATGCCTGGGCTTAAGTTTGGGCTATGCCGACCGCAAGCTGCGGTTTATTAACCGCAGCCCTGTGATCTTTGCGTTAAGTGCCAATCCGGAGTGCCATGGTCACCTCACCGTCGCCTGCAAAACAGACTTTAAACTTTGGAACCAAGACCGTGGTCCTGGTGGGGTTAATGGGCGCCGGTAAAAGTGCCATCGGCCGGCGTCTCGCCGTCCGATTAAAGTGGCCGTTCGTGGATGCAGACGCCGAAATTGAATCCGCGGCGGGCTGCACTATTGACGATTTTTTTAAACGCTATGGTGAAGAAGCCTTTCGCGACGGTGAGCGAAAGGTCATCGCCCGTCTCCTCGAAGGAGAGCAGCGGGTGTTATCAACCGGCGGCGGCGCCTTTATGCATCCTGAAACCCGCGAACTTATCAAAGAGCGCGGAATCTCGGTTTGGCTGCGCGCAGATCTTGATGTTCTCGTGCGCCGCACGGCTCGGCGTGATAATCGGCCCCTGCTCAAGCAAGGGGACCCTCGGCAGGTGCTTACCGACTTGATGGCGCGGCGCTATCCGATCTATGCTGAGGCCGATGTGACCGTGGATACCGACGATGGTCCCCCGGAAATTACCACTGACCGTGTTCTGGCAGCGTTGGAAAGTTTTCTTCTCACCCAAGGTTAGGCTTAATGAACTCTCCTGCCGCCGCGCGCCGCCTTCATCTCGATCTTGGCCCGCGAAGCTATGATATCGTTATCGGCAGCGGTCTTCTTCATGAGGCAGGTAATCTCATCGCGCCGCATCTTAGACGCCCGCGCGCGGTCATCGTTGCCGATGCGGCCGTCGCCGGTCTTTACCTTGAGCCGCTGACCCAGTCGCTTCGTGCATCTGATGTCGTCGTCGACCATGTCCTCATACCCTCAGGTGAAGAATCAAAAAGCTTTGCCGAACTTCAGCGCTTGTGTGAAACCCTCCTTCGGTTAGGGATTGACCGCTCCAGCGCGCTGATCGCTTTGGGCGGCGGGGTTGTCGGCGATCTCACCGGCTTTGCCGCCAGCATGCTGCTGCGAGGCATCGATTTCATCCAAGTTCCCACCACCCTGCTGGCGCAGGTTGATAGTTCGGTCGGCGGCAAGACGGCGATTGATTGCGCTGCCGGAAAAAATTTGGTGGGCAGTTTCCATCAGCCGCGATTGGTCGTCGCCGATACCAAGACCTTGGACAGCTTGCCGGCGCGCGAGTTGCGCGGCGGTTATGCGGAGGTGGTGAAATACGGCTTTATCCGTGATCGCTCGTTTTTCGATTGGCTTGAGGCTCACGGCGCAGAGATTCTAAGGGGCGACAACGACAAACGGATCGAGGCTATTTTTGCCAGCTGCCGTCACAAGGCCGAGGTCGTTGCCGCCGACGAAAAGGAAACGGGCGAGCGAGCACTGTTAAATTTCGGCCATACCTTTGCCCATGCGCTTGAGGCGGAAACAGGATTTGGCGCCACCCTGCTGCATGGCGAGGCGGTATCGATCGGCATGGTGATGGCGTTTGATTTTTCCGTGCGCCTGGGCCTGTGCCCGGCGGCGGAGGCGGCTTTGGCCCGGCGGCATTTGATTGCCTTGGGTTTGCCGGTCGACCTGTCGGGACTGCGCCAGCAAAAATGGGATCGCGACGCGCTTCTGATGCGGATGGCACGAGATAAAAAAGCGCTTGCCGGCAAATTTGCCTTCGTCTTGACCAAAGGCATCGGCAAGGCATTTTTTACCACGGATATTCCGCGCCAAGAGATTGCCGCGTTTTTGGACTCGGTGCTGCTCGACGCGCCGGCCGGCGTCCGGTAAGCTTGTCCCTTATTACATTAAAGGATAAAACGATGCCCCTCTCATCGCCGTCGCCGCGCGAGCTCATTCATCGCCGCACCATTGCCTGCGAAGCCTTTCGACGGCAGGACGACCGCTGGGATATTGAAGGTCATTTGGTCGACATCAAGACCTATAGTTTTGCCAATGAAGATCGCGGCATAATCAAGGCGGGCGAACCCATCCACGAAATGTGGCTGCGACTGATTGTTGATGGTGACTATGCAATCCACGACGTCGAAGCGGTTACCGATCATGGGCCGTTTAATCTCTGCGGCAATATTGCTCCGGATTACCGGAAACTAATCGGCGAAAAAATCATCCCGGGTTTTACGGCGCGATGCCGCGCGCTTTTCGGCGGCGTTCAAGGCTGCACCCATATCACCGAATTATTGGGCCGGATGGCCAATGCGACATTTCAGGCCATCGCACCGATCAAATCGCGCGAGGTCGCCGCAGCAGGCACGGCAAAATCCAAGCCACGGATTTTGGACACTTGCCATGCCTTGGCAAGCGATGGTCCCGTCGTGCGCCGGGAGTTTCCCGATTTCTATACCGGCAGTCGCGGCGGCTAGTCGTTACGCTTCCATTCGTGCCGGCAAGCTTCCGGTTTGAAAATAAGAAAAGATGAAATAGCGGATTGCCGATGTTCGCCCCATTTCTGGTCCGCGTTTATTGTCCACCAAGGTGCAAAGCTGACCCATCGATAACCCTTCGGCGGCGGCGATCGTATCCAACGCCTCCCACATATCTGGATCAAGACGCATGCTGGTGCGTTGTTGCCCAACGACGACATTCCGGTTCACCAGACGGGTTTTTCCTAAGCGGCGCAACGACACGCGAAAGACGCCGGATAAGGAGGACCGGCGGTTGGGACCGTTCCCGTTAACTGAGGAACGGTCCACAGTGTGGATTTTACTAGCCATGGTATCCCCTCATAAGTAAGCGCTTGGCTGTTGAGAGAAATAATCCCATTGTGCCGAGAAAATTGCAACCATAGGATGATTTTATATCTTATTTGCTCTTTCCGCAGGAGTTTGCGCGCGGATCCTCAAGGCATGAAGTCCCCGGGCAAACTCGGCGGCAAGGGCGTCATTAACCATGCGATGGCGCTCAATCCGGGTTTTACCCGTGAAGGCGGCGGCAATAATGTCTACCCGAAAGTGGGTCTCCCCGCCGGGCTTAGCGCCGGCGTGGCCAGCGTGGCGGGCGCTTTCATCCTCTAGGATCAGCTCGAGAGGCTGCAAAGCGTCGATAAGCGCCCGTTTGATCCGATCGGCAGCCGGTGTAGCTGACATCGCTTAAGGTTCCTTTAGAAGCTACGTTAACTTATATTTTGACGAAAAATACCCTGACTTGCCACCAGCCGTCCCCTTAGAGATACTGAGAGAATGCCCTCTGCTCAACGCAAATCTCCGCGTCGATTCAAAGCCGCCCACGAAGCGCCGGGCCAGGAAGCGCCGGGGCTGCGGGGCTGCGATGTTCCGGGCTGTCGCGGCGACGGCGAGTTTCGCGCCCCGAAAAGCCGCGATCACCTGACGGAATACTACTGGTTTTGTCTTGATCATGTGCGGAACTACAACCGGGCTTGGGATTATTACAAAGGCATGACCACGGCGGAAATCGAGGCGCATATTCGGCACGACACAACCTGGCGCCGGCCACGCTGGGATTTTAAAAATAAACGCCGCACCTTTAATCCTAAGCTTAACGATGAATTCGGCTTGTTTGATTTTTTCGACCGGCCTCCTCCGGAAGCTGAGACGAAAGAAAAGAGTACGGATCAGGATAAAAGATTTTCAGGCGGCGAAACGTGGGACGTCCCAACGCGGCAAGCCTTTAGAACCTTGGGTATAGAGCCCCCGGTGACCCAGGACGTGCTGAAGAAGCACTATAAAAGCCTTGTCAAACGCCATCATCCGGATGCCAATGGCGGGGATCGTCGTGCGGAAGAACGCCTTAAGGCGATCAATCAGGCCTACAGCTTTTTGCGAAGCCGTCAGTTTGCCAGCTGAGGGCGACCACGCCGTAAAGATAACGATATAAACATATTTTTATGAACTTTGGCATTGAGCCTGTAGGGCGCCAGGTGGTATAGGCTGCAGTCTGCAGTTCAGATAAGGAAGTTGAGACATGTCCGTGGCGACAGAAGCCAAAACCGCGCCGACCGGGATGCCCGATATTAAGTTATCGGTGCGTCAGACCTTCGGCATCGATAGTGACCTTGAGGTGCCAGCCTTCGGGTCGTCGTCCGATTACGTTCCCGAGCTTGATGAGTCTTACCGGTTTGATCGTGACACCACCTTGGCGATCTTGGCCGGGTTTGCCTTTAACCGCCGGGTGATGATCCAAGGCTATCACGGGACCGGGAAATCCACTCACATCGAACAAGTCGCCGCCCGATTAAACTGGCCCTGCATTCGGGTCAATCTAGACAGTCACATCAGCCGGATCGATTTGGTGGGTAAAGACGCCATCGTCTTGCGCGACGGCCGACAAATCACCGAGTTTCGTGAAGGCCTATTGCCCTGGGCACTGCAGCATCCAACGGCCTTAGTATTTGATGAGTATGATGCCGGACGACCCGACGTTATGTTCGTCATTCAGCGCGTGCTTGAGGTTGAAGGCAAGTTAACCTTGCTGGATCAGAACCGCGTCATCCGTCCTCATCCGGCGTTTCGTCTTTTTGCCACGGCGAATACGGTCGGGCTTGGCGATACCACCGGGCTTTATCATGGCACGCAGCAGATCAATCAAGGCCAGATGGATCGCTGGAACATTGTCGCAACGTTAAATTATTTGCCCCATGACGAAGAGGTGGCGATCGTCTTGGCGAAGGCGCCGAAGTGGGACACCGCCGAGGGTCGTAAAAGCATCGCCGCCATGGTCGCTGTCGCCGATATGACGCGGTCGGCTTTCATAAACGGCGACATATCAACCGTCATGTCGCCGCGGACCGTGATCACCTGGGCCGAAAATGCTCAATTGTTTAAGGACATCGGTTTTGCCTTTCGCGTCACCTTCTTGAACAAATGCGACGAGACGGAACGGCCGGTCCTGGCTGAATTCTATCAGCGGGCATTTGGTGAAGAACTGGCGAAGGACGGAACCGCCGTTCGTCTGTCGTAAAGGAGAGGAATTGTGAGTCGTGAAGATGCGCTTGAGACATTCAAGCGCTCCACCAGCACGACAGTAAGGGCCTTGTCACGGCGAAGCGATCTCGACGTGAATTTCGGCGCCGACAATAACGCGGCGATGGCGGGTCAGGCCGTTCGCCTGCCGCAACCACCCCGTGATCTTCCCGCCGAAGCGGTTGCTCAAGTTCGAGGCGCCGCCGATTCAATCGCGCTTCGCCTGCGCCATTCCGATCAAGCGCTTCATCTTAAATCCATGCCGTCGGGAGAAACCGCCGGCGCAATTTTCGAAGCGGTCGAACAGGCGCGGGTGGAAGCCTTGGGGTGCCGGTATCGAGCGGGTGTCGCGGCCAATATCTCGGCGGCCCTGGAGGAACGCTATCGCCGCCAAGGCTATCAACATATTCAAGGGCGAGATGACGCGACCTTGCCGGAGGCGGTTCGGCTTGTTTTACGGGAAAAACTAACCGGCGCCGCCCCGCCGCCTGCCGCCGCCAATCTGGTTGCGGAATGGCGGCCGATCATCGAAGCCAAAGCAGGAAGCGATCTTGGCCGCTTGGCGGATCTTTTGCGGGATCAGCAAGCCTTCGCCCATGTCGCCCGGCATTTGATCAGCAGCCTTCAACTGGATGTCAGCGATGAAAATCCGGATCGCGACGCCGAGGATGATGACGACGGAAGCGAAAGCGAAGGCGACGATAACGACGATCAAAGCGCCGAAGGTGAAGAGGATTCTTCCTCCGGCGCCTTTACACCGATGCAAGGCGATCCTACCGGGGAAATGAATGAAGACGGGATGGATCAAGGCACGGAAGGCGACACGGAAGAGGCGTTGCCATCCGGTGCCGAAAGTGATCAAGGAAGCCCCGGCGAACGGGCGCGTCCCAACTGGGATGACAACCTGGATGTCGGGCCAATCTATCGTGCGTTTACGACAAAGTATGACGAAATCGTCGACGCTGCCGATCTTTGCGATGGAGAAGAATTGACCAAACTGCGCCAGCAGCTGGATCAACAACTGCAGCATCTGCAGCCGGTTGTCGCGCGCCTGGCGAACCGTCTGCAGCGTAAACTTTTGGCGAAACAAACCCGGGCGTGGGATTTCGATCTTGAGGAAGGTTTGCTGGACACGGGACGCCTTGCGCGGGTGGTGACCAGTCCGGCCCACGCGCTGTCGTTTAAACGCGAACGGGACACGGATTTTCGCGATACGGTTGTCTCGCTACTGATTGATAACTCGGGATCGATGCGTGGCCGGCCCATCACCATTGCGGCGATGAGCGCGGATATTTTGGCTCGCACCCTCGAGCGCTGCGGCGTCAAGGTTGAGATTCTGGGTTTCACCACCCGCATGTGGAAGGGCGGACAAAGCCGCGAGCACTGGGTGGTGGCGGGTAAACCGCCAAACCCGGGACGATTGAACGATCTGCGGCATATCGTCTATAAAAACGCCGATGCGCCGTGGCGCCGGGCGCGCAAAAGTTTGGGGCTCATGCTGCGCGAAGGCATTTTAAAGGAAAACATCGACGGCGAAGCGTTGCTCTGGGCCCATGATCGTTTACTGGTCCGCAATGAACACCGCCGCATTCTGATGGTTATTTCCGACGGCGCGCCAGTGGATGATTCAACCCTATCGGTTAATCCCGGAAATTATTTAGAGCAGCACCTGCGTGAAGCGATCGCCTTGATCGAAAATCGCTCGCCGGTCGAATTGGTGGCGATTGGTATCGGGCATGACGTCACACGCTATTATCGCCGCGCGGTGACGATTGTCGATGCCGAACAGCTGGGCGGCACCATGATGGAAAAATTGACGGAGTTGTTCGATGAAACGCCGGTTGGCCGTTCTGGCGGCCGCGGGTCACGCCCCCGGCGGCGGTTTGCCTAAAACCTTTGTTTAGGGTAGGAACCGCCCTCGGAAGTTGCTAAACACTGATGTCGTTTCTCTCGGAGCCGCGTATCCATGACTGAAGATCGTAACCTTGCCTTGGCCGCCCGCGCTTGGCCCTTTGAAGAAGCCCGCAAGCTGGTGGAGCGGGTTGGCGGCAAAACCCCCGCTAAAGGTTACGTCTTGTTTGAAACCGGGTATGGCCCGTCGGGCCTTCCCCATATCGGCACCTTCGGCGAAGTGGCGCGGACCACCATGGTCCGCCAGGCGTTTCAACGCATGTCGGATATTCCCACCAAGCTGATCGCTTTTTCCGATGATATGGACGGACTGCGCAAGGTGCCGTCCAACCTGCCGAATCAAGACATGCTACGGCAGTATTTGGAAATGCCGGTGACAAAAATTCCGGATCCTTTCGGCACCCATGAAAGTTTTGGCCATCATAATAATGCGCGGCTTCGCGCCTTTTTGGATCAATTCGGTTTCGATTACGAATTTCGCAGTTCGACCGCCTGCTATGCGTCGGGAATGTTCGATGAAACCTTGCTGAAGGTTTTGCGGAACTACGACGCCATACAAAAGATTATGCTGCCGTCTTTACGGGCCGAGCGTCAGGCGACCTACAGTCCGTTTCTGCCGATTAGCCCGAAAACCGGCAAGGTGTTGCAAGTCCCGATGGAAGAGTTAAGACCCGATAAAGGATCCGTTGTTTACCGGGATCCGGATACCGGCGCCTTGACGGAGACTTTGGTGACCGGCGGACACTGCAAACTGCAATGGAAACCCGATTGGGCCATGCATTGGGTCGCCTTCGACGTCGATTATGAAATGGCCGGCAAGGATCTTATCGATTCGGTCAAACTCTCCAGCCAGATATGCAAGGCCTTGGGCGCGCGGCCGCCCGAAGGATTTAACTACGAGCTTTTTCTGGATCAGAACGGCGAAAAAATTTCCAAGTCGAAGGGCAACGGTCTTTCCATGGAAGAGTGGCTGAAATACGCGCCGCCGGAAAGTCTGTCCTATTTCATGTTCCAAAAACCCCGCACGGCCAAGCGGCTCTATTTCGACGTCATTCCCAAGGCGGTTGATGAATACCTCGATTACATCGCCAAGTTTCCGGAGAACACGCCGGCGGAGAAGTTGGAAAATCCCGTATGGCATATTCATAACGGCAAGCCGCCGACCGAAACGGCGGGTTTGTCTTTCAGCTTGCTGCTGAATCTGGTTGCTGCCGCATCGACGGACGATAAAACCGTTTTATGGGGTTTCATCTCACGCTACGCACCGGACATCACCCCGGCTAAGGATCCGATGCTGGATCACCTGGTCGGTTACGCCATCGACTACTATCGGGATTTCGTCGCCCCGACGAAAAAATACCGGACACCGACGGAAAGGGAGCGAAAGGCCTTGGAAGATTTGGTCGCAAGATTTACGTCTCTGGCGGCCAATACCGAAGCCGAAGCCATTCAAGCCGAGGTTTACGCGGTCGGCAAGGAGCATGGGTTCGAACCGTTGCGCGACTGGTTCAAGGCTTTGTACGAGGTTCTCTTCGGGCAAAGCCAGGGACCGCGATTCGGCTCTTTCGCCGCGCTCTATGGACTTAAAGAGACCATCTCCCTGATCAATTCCGCCCTGGCCCGATCAGAATAAGGGCCCGATCAGAATAAGGGCTCGATCAGAATAAGGACATCGCTCATGCATCGTCGGTCGTTTTTGAAATCACTTTTGGGCACGGCTGTCGCGGCGCCCGCCATTTTGCGTTCCGTGCCGGGGCGGGCGGCGGAAGTGACCTTACAGCTGCACCATTTCTTGCCGGCGACATCGAACGGCCATACCAGCTTTTTGATGCCATGGTCGAAAAAAGTCGAAAGCGAATCTCAAGGCCGGATCAAGATTGATATCTTTCCCGCCATGCAGCTGGGCGGAGCGCCGCCCCAGTTGTTTGACCAGGCGCGGGACGGGGTTGCCGACATCGTTTGGACCTTGCCCGGCAATACGCCGGGACGATTCCCACGAATTGAGGCGTTTGAACTTCCCTTCATCGCCTCACGCATGGCTTTGGTGAACAGCATGGCCCTGCAGGAGTTTGCGGAAAAACACCTCGGGGATGAATTTAAAGAAGTCCATCCGATTTGTTTTTGGGCCCATGACCACGGCCTGATTCACACCACCCGGCGCGCGATCAAAACCATGGCGGATTTGAAGGGATTAAAACTTCGCTTTCCAACGCGCTTGGCTGGCGAGGCGTTGAAAGCCTTGGGTGCCAGTCCCATCGGCATGCCGGTGCCGCAGGTGCCCGAGGCCTTGGCGCAGAAGGTGATCGATGGCGCGGTCTTACCGTGGGAGGTGGTGCCGTCGCTGAAGGTCCATGAGCTGGTGAAGTTTCACACCGACATCCCGGGTTCGCCGACGCTTTATACCGCTACCTTTATCCTCGCGATGAACAAGGCAAGGTACGACGCGCTGCCGCGGGATCTGCAGGAAGTGATCGACGCCAATTCGGGTGCGGCGGCCGCGACTATGGCGGGAGCCATGTGGGACACGGCGGGCGAGGCCGGGGTGCAGATGGCGACCCAACGAGGCAACACTCTTTATACGATCACCGAAGCCGAGAAAGAGAAATGGCGGAAAACCACCCAGCCGGTGATCGACCGGTGGCGGGCCGCGTCGAAGCAGAGAAACTTCGACGGTGGAATGCTTCTGGATGAAGCGCGGCATCTGATCGAAAAATACAGCACGACATGAAATTCGACGCACGGTTTCGGCGCCTCAGTGAAGGTCTGGCCTTGGTCGGCGGCCTCATGATCTTGGCCGTTGCCGTCCTGATCAGCGTCAGCGTGATCGGGCGTTGGCTTTTTGATCTTCCTATTCCCGGTGATTTTGACCTGGCGCAGATCGGCACGGCGATCGCAGTGTTTACCTTTTTGCCCCTATGCCAGCTCCGTGGCGGCAATATCGTCGTCGATTTCTTTACCGCCAAGGCGCCCCGGAAATGGCGCCAGGGTTTGGATAATCTTTCTCTTGTTCTTTATCTTGGTATCGCTGTTTTACTGACGATACAGATGACCCGGGGCGCGATCGAAACCGCATCGGCAGGGACGGCCTCGATGGTGGTGGGGCTGCCCCTGGCCTGGGGAATGGCTGCCGCGGTTGCGGCGATGTTCTGGTTAGGCGTGGTGATTGTTTACATGCTGGGCAGCGCCGGGCGCAAAATCTTGTGATCAGCGGCACTGTCCTGGCGATTGTTATCTTTTTTGCTTTGCTCGTTGCCTTGGCTCTGCGCGTTCCGGTGGCCTTGGCGATGTTGCTCTGCGGCAGTGCGGGCTATATCGTCATGGCCGGGATATCGCCGTATCTCGCCTATATAAAAACCACGCCCTATTTTCTTTTTTCCAACTACACCCTCTCCATCATCCCGTTGTTTATTTTGATGGGGGCGCTGGCCGAAAATTCCGGGCTGTCGAAGGCGTTGTTCAGCGTCGTCAATGCCGTCATTGGGCATCGCCGCGGCGGGATCGCCATGGCCACCATCGGCGCCTGCACTTTTTTCGGCGCCATCTGCGGTTCCTCGGTCGCCACCACCGCCACCATGGGCCGCGCGGCCTTGCCGGAGTTGCGCCGCTACGGTTATAGCCCGCGCTTGGCTTCGGGAACCATTGCCGTAGGAGGCACCCTCGGCATCCTTATTCCACCCTCGGTGATCTTGGTGATCTATGCCATCAGCACCGAACAGAACATCGCGCATTTGTTTATGGCGGCGCTGGTCCCTGGAGTGCTGGCATCGGTATTTTATATGCTGGTCATTGCGGTTTTGGTGCGCCGGAATCCGGCGGCGGGTCCGGCTGGGCCCCGATGCAGCTCTGCCGAACGCCGTCAGGCGATGCAAGGCGCGTGGCCGGTGCTTCTGATCGCGGTTGTCGTTATCGGTGGTATTTACGGACAGGTTTTCACCCCGACCGAGGGTGCCGCAGTCGGCGTTACGGTTACGCTGGTGGTCGCTCTCCTGCGTCGCAGCTTATCCTGGGAAGGGCTGCGCACGGCCTTGCTGCAGACCGCCGAGACCACGGCGATGATTTTTCTCATTCTGCTGGGGGCCGAGGTGTTCAATGCTTTCCTGGCCTTGTCACATATGCCGGCCGCCGCGGCCGCCGCCATCGCCGGCATGGGGCTTCCGCCCTATGCGGTTTTGGGGGTCTTGCTGCTGTTTTATATCCTGCTGGGTGCGGTGATGGACGAGCTGGCGATGATCTTGCTCACCCTGCCGGTGTTTTTTCCCCTCGTCATGGCGCTGGATTTCGGCATGCCGTCCGCGGATCTCGCCATTTGGTTCGGCATTTTGGTGCTGATCGTGGTGGGCATAGGCCTTACGGCGCCGCCGATCGGGCTGAATGTTTTTGTGGTCAGCTCCATCGCCAAAGACATCCCGATGAAGGAAACCTATCGGGGCGTCATGCCGTTTTTGGTGACGGATATTCTGCGGCTGGCGCTGCTGACCGCTTTTCCCAGCCTCGCCCTCAGTTTGGTCCATTGGCTCAACTAGACAAGGTTGTTTGGTAACCTTGAGTTAACACCTTCGCGGCCAAAATGCCGTCATGCATGGGTCGAGCATAGGGGTATTGTGGCGGCGGGCAATGTGGCGGGTCATCACCGTCCTGACGATCATTGTCGGCCTGCTCGCCCTGGTGATCTATACAGGCTGAACACCAAAGGTTTCCTCGGTCCAGCCAAGCTATTATCAAAATTGGCGCGTCATTCCGTCTCATGCTACACAAGAGTCTCTTTGTTTAGCATGAGACGGTCATGATTACTCCTCAGACGGCATTGATTTATACGATGGTTCTTTGTTCGGCGGCCGACGGTGTCATGACCGATGCCGAGCTTGCCAGCATGGGTGACATGGTCGAGCATCTTCCGGTGTTCAGTCGCTATGACCGCGCCAATATCGAACGCGACGGCGCCGCCTGTGTTGAACTGTTGAAAAAAGAAGATGGACTGGATCGCGCGCTGGACTTGATCGATCAGGCCTTGCCGGTCGGTCTTCGCGAAACCGCCTATGCCTTGGCCTGCGATGTAGTGGCGGCCGACGCCACCGCCAGCCAAGAAGAGCTTCAATACCTGGAATTGGTGCGCCATCGGCTGAAGGTCGACCGCCTGGTTGCCGCCGCCATCGAGCGCGGGGCCCGGGCCCGGCATCAAACTCACTAAAGTTCTAGCAGACAGGCGTCGACGGCGGCGCCAAGACACCGTAAACTTGCAGTCAACGGAGGACCGGTGATGGCAGAGTTTACCCCCCGCAACCTGGATGAGTGGCAAAAACTGGCCGGGGCCGAGGCGCGCGGCAAGGCGCTGTCGGATTTAGTCTGGGCCACACCGGAAGGCATCCCGGTCAAGCCCCTGTACACGGCGGCCGACCTTGAAGGGTTAAGTCACCTCGGCACGCTGCCAGGATTTGCCCCTTACTTACGCGGTCCGCGCGCCACCATGTATGTGCAACGTCCGTGGACTTTGCGTCAGTATGCGGGATTTTCCACCGCCGAGGAATCCAACGCCTTTTACCGCAAGAATCTCGCCGCCGGACAAATGGGTCTGTCGATCGCCTTCGACCTTGCGACCCATCGCGGTTACGACAGCGATCATCCGCGCGTTGTCGGCGACGTGGGCAAGGCCGGCGTCGCCATCGACAGCGTCGAGGATATGAAGATCCTGTTTGACAGTATTCCCCTGGATAAGATGAGCGTCTCCATGACCATGAACGGCGCGGTGCTGCCGGTGCTGGCGGGCTACATCGTGGCGGCCGAGGAGCAGGGCGTGGCCCAAGACAAACTCAGCGGCACGATTCAGAACGACATTCTGAAAGAGTTTATGGTGCGCAACACCTATATCTATCCGCCAGGCCCCAGCATGCGGATCATCGCCGACATCATCGCCTATACGGCGCGGCACATGCCGAAGTTCAATTCGATCTCGATCTC
>CAYNIC010000004.1:0-166837 GCA_964397465.1 uncultured Rhodospirillales bacterium | reverse complement strand
CTACACCGATGATCTGGGCAACACCGTACCGATGCTTCCTACCAACACAGTGATCGTTGGCAGCCCCGTGAATGTGGAAGGCACACGCTGCTACGGCGTGATTCAGGATGAAAAAGCCGCATATCGCGCTCAGCGTTATTTCAGCAAATCATGGCTGGAAGAAGACCCTGCAGTGCGTTGGTTGCTGCTGCAATCCGCACCGCTCGTCGTGCCGTATCGCCCGAATGCCTGCTTCTGCGCAACCGTCAATTAATGGAGGATACTCATGAAAATCACATCACACACGACACTGGTTGTTGGTAAAGTCGGAAAAGCGGAGGAAATTCCTCCGGGAACTCCGGTCGATATCGATGACGATGAAGCCAAAGACCTGATTGCGCGTGGTATCGCTGTTAAGGCGGGTAAGGCTGAAAGCAAATGCCCGACACCTGCCGCGTGGGAGCCCAGCCCATGAACAACAACACCGGACTGAGGAAAATGCCTCCGCCTGTGCCACTTAACCCAGCCAGCAGGCCTAAGCCTGTGCCTGTAGAGAGCGCCGCTGCAAGCGGTGGGCGTTGCACCTGCCGGTCTTTCTGCTTCGATTTCTTGGCGGTACGCAGCAATTGGAATGCCGAGAGCAGCAATACAATACCGATTAATGGCTTATAAAATGTGGCTGGCACATGAATCATGCCGCCGACAAACGCAGCGGGTATGGAGGCAACCACAAAGGGTACGAGCAGCTTCATGTCGTTCTGGCCTGCGCGTGTGTAGCGATAGGTTGCAAGCGAGGCCACCAACACATTCAGCGCAAGTGCGGTGGGGCGCATGGTTTCCGGTGCAAGCCCGAAGAAGGCCATCGCCGCCAGATATCCTGATGCTCCCGCGTGGCCGACACTTGAATAGAGCGTTGCGGCAATAAAAATCAGGCCAGTTAGTGCGAGTTCCTCAGGTGACATCACGCCGCATTCTTAATCTCATTAATAAATGTATCAATCTCTCTGTGCAGCACGCCTGATTGTTCCGTCAGAGTAGCAGAGGATTGTTTCATTTCGCTGGCTGCGTCACCCGTTTGCTGGGCAGCACGGGACATATCGCTCACTGCGCCCGAAACCTGCGCAGTGTTCTGCGCCGTTTTCTGAATCGAGTGTGATATTTCTCGTGTTGCCGCCGTTTGTTCTTCCATTGCAGCAGCGATGATGGTGGCAATTTCTTCCACCTTTTGCACAACGCTTGCAATCTCCCGCACAGATTCGGTAGTTTGATGGATAGCCTCGCGGGTACTGTTGATGTATTCGGTAATATCTACTGTTGCTTTCGTGGTTTGGTTTGCAAGATTTTTTACCTCTGATGCAACAACGGCAAAGCCTTTACCTGCTTCACCTGCGCGCGCAGATTCAATCGTGGCGTTGAGCGCCAGAAGATTAATCTGCCCAGCAATACCATTGATCATCTCAATAATACCCCCGATTTTCTCGGCGCCCTCCGTCAGTTGGCTTAATACGCCGTTTGCTTGCGAGGCTTTTTCTGATGCGGTTTTAGCAACACTGCTTGACTGGTTAATCTGCTGGTTGATCTCTCCTATAGATGCGGAGAGTTCCTCAACAGCAGCAGCGACAGTGCTAACATTCCTTGACGCATCATCGCTGGCACCTGCTAAACTTGCTGCTTGTTCTGAGCTTTTCTCTGCCACAGAAGACAGCATGTCTGACATGGATTGCAATTTTCTGGTGGACTCTGCCAGATCGTTTGCCGTCTTCTTCACGGTTTCTTCGAGCTTAGATGCCGCTTTCTGCACATTACGCACCATGTTCCTGCGGATGGAATCCATGCCGCTATTCATAATTTCAGCACCGTTTTTATAGCAGCCATCCATACCCACCAGCACAATCTTGCGGTAGTATTTTTCCTCTGCTGCATGTTCCAGTGTCGCCAGCGATTCACGCACATAGGCATCAGCCATGTCGATGCTGTCGTTGATGCGGTTGATCATATTAGCGAGATCTCCGCGTTCTTTGGGAAGCAGAATACGTGATTCCATATCCCCCGCCGCACACCGCCCCGTAATTTCAGCGATCACATGCGCCATCACTTTCATCTTGTGTATGTAGTAGGCTTGCGCACCGAGAAAAATGACGCCGATGCATAATAGCGGCGCGGCATAGTTGGGCTGAAACAGCGCAATAACAATAGCGATGGTTGATAAAATGCCAAGCCAACCCGTTTTAGAGAGAGAGGATAAATTCATCATAGCTGACTCCTTTCTCAGCAAGGACAGAATTGAGCAGCGCAAGTGAAGCTGCCATACCGTCTTTTGCCATGGGGTGTTTTTCTTCTTCCTGTTTCAACAATTGATAAATTGGGGTAATCGTTTGAATCGCTTGCGGGTCTGGGCTGCGACGATTTGAATGTGCGCCAACGATATTTTTTGCCGCATCAAACGATGGCGTCACATGTGCAAATACCCAGTAATGGTCACCGTACTTGGTACGATTCACAACGTAGGCAAATATCTCCTTTCCGCTTTTTATGCGCTCCCATAACAGGCGGTACACAATTTTGGGCATGTCTGGATGGCGGATAATGTTGTGGGGCTTGCCCAGCACCTCTTCCAGAGAGTAATCAGCTATCCTTAGAAATACCTCATTGGCATATGTGATGATGCCTTTGGTGTCGGTCTTGCTGACAATCACCTCATTTTTAGCAAATGTCCGCTCAACCCCTGTCAAGTTCTGGCTTCTGGTCATAGATCACCTGCCGCCGCACCCGCCGCAGCAACCATGCTCGGCGCTGCTGACGTTTTGTTTGAAGAGAAACTCATTTTCCAATCGGATATGTTCCATCAGGTCATCGCGTAATTCGCCAACCCCTGCATAAAGCGCATGCCAGCTGTTACATGCAGCCTCTGGCAATTCAAGTTGATGGGCAAGCATCAGCATTTTCTGAAGTGCCTCCATGTGCTGAACATGCTCGGATTCCATCACGGAGATGGGGCCAACAGCCATGGTTTTCTGGCCACGCAGAATCATAGGAAACAGGATGTGTTCTTCCTTCTGCATATGACTTTCCAGCTCCTGCAGCATATCCACGAGATGCGCCGCTAAGCCAGCAGGTACATCTGGATGCTCGGCGTGTACGCGCTCGACCTTCTCGGCTAGTGCAATCAACTCTGGCAGCTGCTCACGGTGCCTGACATGGTAACGCTCCAGCACATGGGCAATGAGTTCTTTATCGGTTGCCTTCACCCAGTCTCGCGGGTGTTGCTGGGGTGCAGGTTGATTCGATGTGTGTGCGTGCAGCATAGCCAAAACTCCCTATTGTTCATTCAAGCCTATGGAGTTCGTGGCGTTTGCGAATTGATTCAGATCAACTGTTTTCAGTGAGAATGCAACCTTTGGTTAACAAGAGGTTAACGAACCTATCACGCCTTCGGTGTCATGCCGCATGTGGGCGTTGAAGCGGTCAATCTTATTCAGGCTCTGAGAAATACCGGTTTGAAATGCCCCCAGCTCGTCAATGAGATCATTCAGGCTGCTGTTATTGTGGCTTAAACGCGCCGCATCCACTTTACCCATCACGCGAATGACCTCAAGACTTGCCGCGCATTTTTTCATGCGACTGCAATCATCCTGAAAGGTGTTAATATTGCGGACAATGGTTTGAAGGCTTGCATTCGCTCTTGTTTGATACTCCAACTGCTGTTGCTCCAGCACAGCCATTTCTTCCGTTGTGTGATTATCATCATTGCCTGAGGATTCCCGTCGGAATAGTTCGCATACTTCTCGCTGAATACGTGCGGTACACAGTAAAAACTGCCCTTCGTATATCTTATCAAACACCTCTCTGGCAGAGCGATTAAATGTATCGATCTCCGTTTGGATTTCAGAAGAAACAATACTGAAATTACTGGAAATCACGCCAATGGTCTTTCCCTCATCTCCAAGCTGCGCCGATTGTATTTGCAGATTCATCGGCACATATTGATTTGCTTCATAACAGGAGAAAATACTTGCCGTTTCTTTCATAATGGCCGTTGCTCTACCCGTAAGCTCTTCGAATCGCTCCAGGAATTTCTCGACAGGTCTGCTGAGCGCAGCATTCCGCGCAGCGATCTCCTTACGGATAGCAATGGACATAAATTCATCATAGCTGCCAAATCCAAGAGTCTTCAGAACGCCTAATAGGTGCTCCATGCTCTCTTTGGGGGTCACCTTGTTCTCTTTTTCATAGGCAAGCAACGCCTTGTAAGCATCCTGAACGACCGGGAAAAAATCACTGCTGGGTTTCAGTCTGACGGACAAATAGCCTCCGTCAATAGGAGTAGCGATAGCGAACACCCAATAATAACGCCCATCCTTAGCACGGTTTTTGACATATGCACCGATGGGCTTGCCTTTTTTCAAAAAATCCCAGAGCAGGAAAAACACGCCCTTGGGCATATCGGGATGGCGAATGATGTTATGCGGTTTTTTAATTAGCTCGTCCCAGCCATATTGACTGATGCGTTGAAACACGCTGTTGCCCGCCAGAATGATGCCGCGCGCATCGGTGCGTGAGAAGAACAGTTCTTCAAACGAAAATGGAGCTTCCTGTTGATCGACAACTTTTTCCATCGTTTACCCTTTGGTTGCGGATACACAACCTTCCATTATGGGGAATTGTAAGAGATAGTTTAGTGGCCTGTGATTGACCCAGATCAATCACCAGAATCTTCCAGAATTCTAACGTGATTATATGAACCGTTATGCTCGTCAGACAATCCTTCCCGAAATGGGACAGGAAGGACAAGAACGCCTGAAATCCGCCTCGGTGCTATGCATCGGTGCGGGTGGGCTTGGCTCGCCTGCTTTGCTTTACCTGGCGGCGGCGGGCATTGGCCGCATTGGGCTGGTGGATGATGACGCGGTGGATATCAGCAACCTGCAACGGCAGGTGTTGTTTAAGGAGGCGGATCAGGGAAAGCCCAAGGTAGAGGCCGCGAAAGCCGCACTGGCCGAGCTGAATTCCGAATGTAAGATTGAGGCGTATCACGAACTATTCAGTGCAGAGAATGCGGAAGCATTACTGAAAAACTATGATGTTATCATCGACGGCACGGATAATTTCAGCACTAAGTTTCTGATTAACGATGCCTGTGTGAAGTTCGGGAAGCCATTGGTATATGGCTCGATACTTGGCTTTGTGGCGCAAGTGTCGGTGTTTTGGGCCAAGGGGGAAAATTATCATGGGCCGTGTTATCGTTGCCTCTATCCCAAACCTCCCAGCGGCCATATCCCCAACTGCGCCGAGGCAGGAGTGATTGGTGCAATGGCAGGCATTGCGGGAACCGTGCAGGCGCTTGAAGCCATTAAAATGGCGCTGGGGCTGAAGTGGTGCAAGGAAAAGAATCTGGAGCCGCTGCTCGGTACGCTCTGGATACTTGATGCACGCAGCATGCAAACCAAAACGCTCAAACTACATAAACGCCATCAATGTGCCGTATGCTCGGCTAATCCGAGTGATATTGTGCTGGAGCAGGCAGAAGAAAGCTGCGCGGCGAAGACGGACGTTAAAAATATCAGCGCGGAAGACGCGGCAAAACTGATGGGTAAAGCGGTGTTTATTGATGTGCGTGAGGCGCATGAGTTAGCATCAGGCCGTATTCCGAAAGCACTGCATATTCCGCTTGGCACATTGCTTTCCAACGAAGATTCGGTGGGCGATATTGCATCGGACACCCCTGTAATCGTCTACTGCCAGCATGGTATACGCAGTTTCTCGGCAGCTTCTCATCTCGTTGCGCTGGGTTTCAGAAACGTTGCCCATATCACCGGCGGTATTGTGCGCTGGAAGGGTGAGTTAGCCTCCCATCAACAGAAGCCTTTTTGATCTCAGTCAATCGGCTGTTTCTGGTTTTGTGGTACGTGGCAAAACATGAGTATCATACACCATATCCGAATCTATCATGCTGTTTTAGCTGTCCTCGCGCTTCTTGCTTATATGACGGGTGATGACAATGCCGTTCATGCATGGTTGGGGTATGGCGTGGCGGGGGTTATTGTATTCCGCATCTTGTGGGCCTTTTCTGGCAACCCGTCGGTTGGTCTCATGCGCTTCTATCCTTCGTTTGATGGGCTTAACCTATCAAATGCTTTCACACATCCTGCCATCACCAAAACTTTCATGCTGGGGATTGCACTTAGCTTAATTGCAGCGACCTCCACAGGCATCATGATGGATCGCGGAGAATCTATCGGTTTTGCAAAAACAGAAGCGATTACATCAGCCTTTGCGGATGACGGCGGTGACGAGCGCGAACATAAAGAAGAAAATTTTCTCGATGAAGCGTTGGAAGAAATACACGAATTCTTTGGAAATCTCCTGTTGGTTTTCGTAAGCCTTCACGTAAGTTATCTTCTTATGTTCAAACGCCCCTTGGCGAAGTTTATGCTGTTTCTTCCGAAGAAGAAAGGCCAGTAGAGTTTCTAGCGCTTCCGCCGGACATCCACCTCCAGCACCAATTCAATCTGAGCGCCGTTCATCGTGACCGTTTGTTCAATTCCTTCGCGTGACGGCAAAGAAGCCAGAAATTGATTGAAATCCTTACGATCTACCAGCAACTTCCATGCAGTTTTCTGTACGTCGAGTGCCAAGGTTTGTTCCATCTCTGACAGTGCCACGGAATATTCTATCGTTTCTGCACCGAGATTAAGCGAGAAAGCAAGCACGCCATCCTGCCTTAATAGTTCTGTCTCGCCTTGCGTGATACGAAAGCGAAGCTGGTTTTCACTGATGCGTAGATTCATGCAATAATCTCCTGCCATTCTTCGGGTGTATTGGTGTTAGTGAGAGCCATTTGCAGATGTTCAGGTGGCGTGATTTCCACTACTCCTAAATCCGTAAGGAATGTTCTGACCGATAATGTTTGTTTGCGCGCAAGAGTCTGAGCGGCAGCATCCAGCTGGCGCATGGTTTTCCTATCCAGCAGTAACTGGCAGGGCAACGGATGATTTTTAAAGTGGCAAGCCGAGGTTTCAGCCATCAGTAGCCGCAGCAATTCGGGGCTTAGATGGGGCATATCGACGGGTATGAAAAGAACGCGTTCATATTGCTTGTGTAACCGCACCGCGCTGGAGCAGATGCCGCCCATGGGGCCGCGCTCCAAGAGCAAATCAGGCAGCGACGTGTAGCCATCTATTTCTCCGCTAACGTAGATGTTATTGATGCCTGTTTCTTGCACTGCGTCTGCTACCACATCCACCAGCCGTTTACCTTTGTAAGGCAGCGATGCTTTATCCTGCCCCATGCGCGAGGATTTGCCGCCGACCAGAATGACTGCGGCAAGTTCATCCATGGTGATGCCCACAAAGTGTATGGCCTTTAACCCAGTCGCTATCGCCATCCACATAATGTTCCTGCTTCCAAATCGGCGCGCGGATTTTGAGTTGCTCGATCAGGTAACGGCAGGCCTGAAAAGATTCATCGCGGTGCGGTGAGCCGACAGCGATGATTACGCTGATGCCACCAATCTCTAATTTTCCTTTGTAATGCTCGATATAAAGCCGCAGACGCTCGCCGAATTGCGCTTTCGCTTCCGCACAGATTTCCTGAAACACATTGCATGCCAGCGGCGCGAAGACATCGTAACTCACTGCATTCACGGCCTTGCCCATATTGTGGTTGCGCACCTTACCGACGAACATATTCAGCGCACCGTTTTCCGCCGCATCCACAAAATCGGCAGCTTTCTGAATCGAAAGTGTTTCCTCGCTGATGCCGGTATAAATAGGCTGCGTCATCGTTAGCCTCCACACACGGGAGGCAGAATGGCGAGCTGGGTGTCACGCTCGAACACAGCATCTTCGGGCAGAATCTGCGTTTCATCGGCCAGCGCTGAATCATCAATCAGCGGATGGTTATCAAGCGCGGCTTTGAGTGCGCGGCGAGCCTCTAACAGCGTTGCGCCATGTGGCAGGCTGAGTGTGAGCGGTTTGCCATTTTCATGCCCACGAAACGCACCGAAGAGATTGACGGTAAGGGTTATGCTGCCTGACATAGTTTTTTATCCTCGTTGCGGCTTGTTGTTTTTAATGCGGCGTAAGGCACGACAGATACGCGATCCCCCGCTTTGACCGACGTTTTTCCTTCCTCCAGCACCACCCACGCATTGTTTGCTGCCATCGGGCTAATTTTGAAGGACTCCTGCCCATCGCTGATCCGAGCTTTCAAGCAACCCGTTTCATCGATCCAGACGGAGGCTTTCAGGAATTGGCGGAAGTCACCTTTCTTAGTGAAGCTATTTTCCAATGTGGCGATGAGCGGTGGCGCATCAGGCAAGCCTTGTAATGCGCGCACCAGCGGTATCACGAAAAAGGTAAAGCCAATCGCCGCTGAAATCGGATTCCCCGGCAAGCCAAAATAGAAGCTGCCGTTTGGCAATGATGCAAATAGCACCGGCTTCCCAGGGCGAATGTTGACGCGGTGGAAGTGGATTGTTGCGCCCATATTTTTCAGACTCTCAGGGATAAAATCCCACACACCTTTCGAGACCGCACCCGTGCTGATGATTATGGCAGGCTCTTTGATAGCCGCAATCTTGCCCTCGAATAGCGCAGGATCATCGCGCACAATCCCTTCATACTGTGCCTCCAGCCCTTGCTGCTGGGCAGCAGCCAACAGATACGGCGCATTGGAATTGTATATCTGCGCGCCTTGCAGTGGCGTCGCATAATCATCCGTGATTTCATTGCCCGTGCTGAGGATATGAAGTTTTGGAGTGTGATTAGTCGCCACTTCCATGATTCCCAAGCTGGAGAGCAGCATAATGGTTTCGGGTGTAATCGCCGCGCCATGCCGTAACACAGACTGTCCCTTCGTCACATCCTCGCCCGGAAGCCGCACATGATCACCCGTGCGCGCAGGTCTGGTGAATGTAACCGTATCGCCGCTCGCTGTCACCAGCTCCACTGGCACAATAGCGTCATAGGGTTCTGGCACGATAGCGCCTGTCATGATCTGCGCGGCAGTCTCTGTTTGTCCGGTAGAAGCCACATCCCCTGCGGCAATTGCCGCCTGAATTTTTAAGGTCACGGGACTTTGTTTGCTGGCACTCGCAAGCCGGGACACGCACACGGCGAATCCATCCATCGCGCTATTGCGGAAGCTCGGCACCTGCATCGGGCTTGTCACGTCCTCAGCTGCAATCTTTCCCAATGCCTGCATGAGCGGAACTTGCTGCACCTTTGGCACGCCTGCTTGGCCAGTGATAATCTTCAGTGCTTCTTCGTATGAAATCATCATTTTTCTCCGTTCGTAATGCGGATGAGATGCGGGATGAGTTTGGGCAACAATGCGCCTAAGCCCTCGCTGACAGCGGCAGGGTTGCCGGGAAGTGTGATAACCAGCGTAGAGCCGATAATGCCGCCAACGGAACGGCTGCTCCATGAAAGCGGCGTATACTGTGCGCCGTCACTTCGTAATAATTCACCTACGCCAGGGATTACTTTATCGAACAGCGGCAACAAGGCTTCGGGTGTATAATCGCGGGGTGAAACACCCGTGCCGCCCGTGGTGATAAGCAGATGCGGCGTGTGGCGCTTCACCATTTCCTGTACTGTCGCAGCGATACCATCTTTATCATCAGGAATGACCTGATAATCACAGATGCTGCATCCGGCTTCTTCCAATGCGGCTTTGAGTGTCGCACCCGAAACATCCTCATATTCGCCCTTCGCAGCACGATCGCTTAACGTCAGCACTGCCGCTTTACGACCAGCCAGCAGTTTTGCAAGTGGCGGATTCAGCAGTTCCAGTACCCAATCCGGAACGCCAGCAGGGTTCAGCCACAAGCCAGATTTTCCGCCTTTTTTGGCGAGCAGTTTAATCTCACGCATGGCTAGATTCGCTTCGATCATCTTGCTCAAATCCCAGATGGTCAGCAGTGCAGCATTCACACCCGCAAGCACTTCCATCTCGATGCCAGTTTTGGCATGCACCGAGGCCACGCAAAACACACGCACGGCATGCTCATCGGGCATGAGTTCGGTGAAAACACGCACCATATCCAACCCCATCGGGTGGCAGAGCGGGATCATCTCATAGGCTTTCTTGGCACCCTGAATGCCAGCAATTTCCGCCAGCATCAGCACATCGCCTTTGGGTAGTTTGCGGTCGCGGATCAGCGCAAAGGCTTCCGACCCCACCACAATTTCGCCACTCGCAACGGCGATGCGGTGCTTGATGGGTTTATTCCCGACATCAATCATTTGAAAACTAGGCTTCATCTATCCTCCGAGTGTAGCAAGGTGCGGCGTGGAGCCGGTGATTCCCTGCTGTAAATAATGGGTTTCATGTTTGAAATGCAGCGCCGAGGCGGTGGCCTCGATGAGTTCTTCGCGCTGATCGTCGGCTTGTAAATAGGGGCGCAGATCGTAGCCACCCTCACCAAACAGGCAGAGCATTAGCTTGCCGCGTGAGGTGACGCGCAGGCGGTTGCAACTTTTGCAGAAATCTTTGGAATACGGCGCAATGATACCGATTTTTCCCGCATAATCAGGATGGGTAAATTCCTGCGCTGGACCGCTATCAGGCTTGCGAAGCTCTGGCACGAACCCATGCTCTAAGAGCTGCTGAATAATCGCCCCGGCACTGATATGGTGTTGCTTGAAGAAGGCAAGATTCTCGCCTGTTTGCATTAGTTCAATAAAGCGTACAGAAAGTGCCTCGCGGCGAATCCACGCCAGAAAATCCGGTAGTGTGTGATCGGTAACTTCCCTGAGCAGCACCGAGTTGATCTTGATATTGGTGAATCCTGCCGCTTTTGCCGCTTCAATACCTTCCAGCACATGCGTGAGCTTATCCTGCCCAGTGATGGCGTGAAAGCGCTCGCCATTCAGACTATCGACGCTGACATTGAGCGCGTTGATGCCCGCATCGCGGAAGGCTCTGGCGTTTTCCTTCAGGTTATAGCCGTTGGTGGTAAGCGCTACGGTGCGAATGCCAGAAATGTTGCTGACGGCACCTGCAATCTCAATTAAATCGCGCCGCACCGTTGGTTCACCACCTGTCAGTCGGATTTTATGTGTGCCAAGATCGGCAAAAGCCCTTGCAAGTCTGGTAATTTCAGGAAGTGTGAGGAAGTCACGGTCAGTTTTCTGGTAGCCATTAGGCAAGCAATAGGTGCAGCGGAAGTTACACACTTCCGTCACGGACAGCCTCAAATACGGGAATTTTCTCCCAAATGAATCCTTCAGCACCTTCATATCCTTTCCAAACGCGGGAGGCAGAGGCGTTTCCGCCGCTACCCGGTGAGCTTATGCCCACGGCCTGAAATCCTTGAGTCAGCAACATGCCAACCGTTAGGCGTTTCAGGCTTCGGATGCTGGAAGGGTAAAAAGGAAAGGCGTTTTAGCAATTGATGTGGATCAACTATTCACACAATCAGGGTTAGGGCATTCTTTTGTGCCTGCCCGTGAGCATTTTTCGGCCAGCTCCATATCGCAATAATCGCACAGCGCGAATACATCCGGCAGGCTCACCTGATTCTTATCAATATCAATCCCTTGCTCTTTAAGGGATTGCAGCGTGCGCGAGAAGGTCTCCGGCTTCATGCCCAGATAGCCCGCAATTAGTGATTTATCATAGGGCAGCTTGAGGTTTTTGGTACGCTCACCATTCTCCAAAAATAGCTTGAGCAGGAACCAGCCCACACGCTGAGTCACAGTTTTAAGCGTCAGCTGCTCAAACTGGCTGATAAGTGCCTGAGAACGTCCTGCTACGGTAGATAGCATATTGATGGCGAGTTCTTTGTTGTTCTGGAGCTTGTCGCGGACAATCGATGCGGGAATCGAAAGCAGCTTCACATGCTCGACGGCCTGAGCAGTAACAGGGAATGGCGAATTACTGAAAATCACCGTTTCCAGTAGCGTTTCTCCTGCAGTCATGACTTGCAGAATGGATTCTTGCCCATCCACATTGCCTTTGAAGATTTTCACCCAGCCTTCAAGGATGATGTAAAAACGCGAGGCCTGCTCACCCTGCAGGAAAATCATCGCCCCTTTGTTATGGCTCACCACGCGGGCATGTTTTAGAAGATCTTGCAGAGCATCTGGTTCAAGACCGGCAAACAGAGGCAGTGCTTGAATGGTAGTCATATAGCTACGCACGCTGCTTTCGATTCCCGCCTGTTCATCGGTGAGGGTTTTGGTTTTAGGCGTGGTGGATGATTTGGTGGCTTCCTGTGCAGAGGCGAGATTAGCAGCGATACTTTTGCCCACCTCATGCAACAAATCCATCTTGGCCGTAAACAGCTTAAACCATTCTTCAGCAGAGATAGTTTGTGCAATCTGCTGCACATTCCCTTTGGCAAGATTTTCGTTAATCCCCTTAATTTTTTGGAAGATTCCATTATCGCGTTCCAAGGCTTCCACTGCTCTGCGACCATTTTCATCCGCCAGCGCCAGAAACATGCGCTCATAAGCCTGTTGCTCGGATACGATATATTCCAGACGGTTCTTGAAATCAGATGTTTCTGACCAGTCCAGATTGACCAACTGTGTGCCAAGCGCACGCTCCAGCCCCACACGTTCTTTCCAGTAGAGAAAGTTGACAAAAGCCGAGACCTTCGCAGGGTTGTTGGCGGGATCAAGCACGGCCAGTTCTTGCACAATTTCTATTGCAGGCGTTACAATATCACGCGTGTAAAAAGACAGTGCCTCTGTTGGCTCAAGCATTCTGGCCACTACATATTTGCGCTTTGCTGGCAGATAGTGAATGGCATTCAAAAATGGCTCAATGCGAGAGCTTTGCCTCTTCGGCAATTTGCCAAGCATCTTGCTAATGCCATCCACAACGGCGAATTGTGATTCCATGGCTTCGGAATACTCGCCCTCTTTGCTGCGCAGGTAAAGTGACACCGAACCGCGCTCTTTCTGCGCTTCGTGAATAAAATCACATAGATTGTTCAGTGTATTAGCCATGGATACTTCGGTTTGTTAATATAGCCCTTCAAAATAGCCGTAACGGCAAAATTATCAATAGAATATGAGTTGCTTCTCACCAGTTTCTTCAAGGTTGACCTGCATCAAGTGAATTTGACACCTCACGCTTATTTTTAGGGAAAAGTATGGAGGGTTAAACATGCATAATTCCTACGATGTGGCGATAGTCGGCGCTGGCCCTGCAGGGCTTTGCTTCGCGCGCACCCTTTCTGGCTTGGGACTATCCACGCTGTTGATTGAAAAACAATCCCGTACAGTGCTGGAAAATCCTGCGATTGATGGGCGAGACATTGCACTCACACACTTCTCTCGAAAAATGCTTGAAGCATTGGGGATGTGGGAACATCTGCCGTTAGAGGCCATCTCAACGATACGAGAAGCACGAGTATTTGATGGGACATCGGCGCATTATATGGGGCTTTCTTCTTCTGAAACCGATCAGCTGGCATTTATCGTATCCAACCACCATATCCGCGCAGCCGTCTATACAGCAGTGAAGGACGACGCCAACATCACGCTGATGGATAATGTCAGCCTGGAACGGATGGAACTGAAAGATTATGCAACCGAACTTCATCTATCAAATGGCCAGATGATACATGCCAAACTCGCCGCCGCTGCGGATAGCCGCTTTTCTGAAACGCGCCGCAAGGCTGGCATCTCTGCCTCGATGCATGATTTTGGCAAGACGATGATTGTCTGCCAGATGGAGCATGACAAGAGCCACGAGGGCGTAGCACATGAATGCTTTAATCACGGGCATACGCTGGCGGTGTTGCCATTGAACGGCAACCGATCTTCGGTGATTATTACTCTTACGCCCGCTGAGGCTGAAAGAATGATGAAAATCTCTGCACTGGAGATGAACGCTTGGGTCGCTGAACAATTCCAGTATCGGCTGGGCAACATGAGGCTTGATAGCGAACGCTTTGCTTATCCATTGGTAGGTGTGTATGCGGATCGCTTCGTGGCGCAGCGCTTTGCATTGGTTGGCGATGCGGCGGTGGGTATGCACCCTGTGACCGCACATGGATTCAACTTTGGCCTCAAAAGCGCGCATGCTCTGTGTGAATCGATCAGGACTGCTATGAACATGGGTGGCGACATTGCTTCGTTTGCGTTGCTGGCGCGTTATGAGCGGGAGCATAGGCAGGCAACAAAACCACTCTATTTAGCCACCAGTGGTATTGTGGGCCTTTACACCAACGACAGCGTGCCTGCAAAAATTGCCAGAAGAGTGTTGCTGCGTGTGGCAAATCACATGGTGCCTATCAAATCAATGATGATGGCGAAACTCACGGAAAAAGACTCAACGAGTCGCGGCTTGGGTATTCCAACACCACTGAGCATGGCTCGTCATTTGCTTAGGGCTGCAGCATAGCTTTGTACCAATCATTCTCTCGCAGGTAATAGACGCTTCGGTCATGGATGCGGAATGCGCCTTCACCCCAGAATTCAAAGTAATCGGGTACAATACGGAAGCCCTTCCAATGCGGTGGCCTTTCCACATTTCCTGTCGCCCACTTCGCTGTGTAATGGGCAATGCGTTTCATCAATACACTACGATCTTTCATGGGATCAGATTGCTGTGATGCCCATGCGCCGATGCGAGATTTCAAGGGGCGACTGTTAAAATAGGCATCCGCATCTTCGTCGCTCACATGAGAAACATGCCCTTCAATCCGCACCTGCCTACCGATCTCCTGCCAATAGAAACATAGAGCGGCTTGGGGGTTCATCTCCATTTCCCGACCTTTTCGGCTGAGGCTGTTGGTATAAATAACAAAGCCTCGCTCATTGAATTCCTTGAGCAACACCATGCGGCAGGATGGCGCACCACAACGCGTAGCCGTTGCTATGCATACAGCGGAAGGGTCTTTCACACCTCCTTCATGCGCGGCCTGATACCACTCAGCAAAAATATCCCATGGCTTTTCCTCTGCCAAATCCTCTGGCGGAGGCTCGATTGGCAACCGCGTCATGCAGGAGAATTTCATAATATTGCTTCCACTTTGGGATAGAGGACTTGTTCCTCTCGATTAATTCTTTGCTGAAGTGACTCCAGCAGCATTTTACTTTCTGCGCAAAAACGCTCAGGGAGTAGACGTATGTTATCTTCGTTCTGCCATGTTTGGATGTAGTCCTTCAGTTGGGTTGCCATATTACCCATATTGGCGATGTGCTGCTGCGCCAGATTACGCGTTTCATCATGTGTGCTGATGAGCATCTCCTGACAGAAAAATCGATCTTCCAGTAGCAGGTGGGATAGTGTCTTCTGTGTAAGGCAGGTAACAAGGCTTTGCACCGCCTCTGCCTTTTGCTTTATGGTTTCAGGATCAAGGAAATGTTGAATTTCAGCAATGATGGAGAGAATCTCTATGTGGTCGGATCGTAGACTGTCTAAATGGATCGACATTGGCTCAAATCCTCATGCTACTTTAGAATATTTGCTGGAGGTAACGCTGCGGTAACCATCAAACGCGTAGGCAACGACACGCGCTGCCATTCGGTAAGGTGTCGTAAGGGTGATGCGGCTTCCCCACACTTCAAGAATATCTTTGCCTTCAAAAGCCCCAAGCTCGTTCAGGGAATCATCAAAGTGATGCGGCGGCAGAGAAAACTCGTCGGCGATCTCGGCGATATCCACCGTCATAAAGCACATCAGCGCATCAATGATTTTCTTGCGAGCGAGGTCGTCACCGCGATTTTTCCAGCCGCGCACGGTTGGCAACATACCACCGCCAACTTTTGAGCTGTAGTCAGGCGTACTGGCACTGTTTTGGGTATATCCTTCTGGAAACTGGCTGATAGAAGAACTGCCGAAGCCAATCAACACATCGGTATTATCCACCACATAGCCCTGAAAATTCCGCCGTAAACTCCGGTTTCTCATGGCAATTGCCATAGGGTCATCTGGCTTGGCGAAGTGATCCATGCCTATGGCGACATAGCCGTTCGCTTCCAACACGCGAGATGCTTCAATAAAAAGCTGCAGCTTTTCAGAAATGCCTGGCAACCACGATTCATCAATGAGCCGTTGATGTTTTTTCAGTTGTGGCATGTGGGCATAGGAAAACAGCGAGATACGGGCAGGATCAAGGCTCAGGGTTTTTTCCAGCGTCTGATGAAAGCGATCTAGTGTTTGATGCGGCAGCCCATAAATGAGATCGCAATTAATCTCACTAATGCCCGTATCGCGCAGTTGATCTACTACTGTTTTTACCATCGTATAAGGCTGGATGCGGTTGATGGCCTGCTGAACTTCGGGGTTAAAATCCTGAATGCCGATGCTCACCCGATTGCAGCCGAGCTTGGCATAGACCTCAATGTTTTCTGGGATTGTTGTACGCGGATCAAGCTCGATAGCCAGTTCGCCAGGCGGAGTGAATTCAAACGCTGAAGCAAGCGCATAAAGAATGGAGAGCCAGTCATTCGGCTCCAGGAGGCTCGGTGAGCCGCCACCAAAATGAATGTTGACCAGCTTGCCCTTACCGCCTGCTATTTTTCCAATCAGCTCGATTTCCTGAAGCAGCACGCGCACATATTTCGCAATCGGTTCGTAACGCTTGGTCATTTTCGTGTGACACCCGCAGAACCAGCACAATTCCTTGCAAAAAGGAATATGTACATAAGCGGAAATGGTGGCGTTTTTATAGATATTCGCAAGCCATGCGGCATGTGTTTCAGGGTTAACCTGTGGCGAGAAATGATGCGCGGAAGGGTAGCTGGTATAGCGCGGTGCCTCCAACCCAAGCAATCCTGCCATTTCGTTCGTTTCTGCGGTCTTACAACTTGACACGGATCAACCCTTTTTTCTGCGTTACGCAAATTAAAACTCAGAAGAAAAATTCTGTGGTTGATCCAGATCAATCTCGGATTTGCTAGTTCTGTGGGATGTTCCAGCCAGTTAAATTACGTCTGGGATTTCGTTATGGCTGACCTAAAAAATGTTTCAAAATTCGATCAGGTGATGGCGCTCTCAAGCACCACCTTTGCTTTTACCATCTGCTTTGCCGTATGGACGATTTTCGCCATTATCGGCGTGCAGATCAAACAGGATTTGGGGCTTACCGAAACCCAGTTCAGCTTACTAATCGGCACACCGATTCTTACAGGGTCAATTATCCGCCTGACGCTTGGCATTTGGGCTGATCAGTATGGGGGCAGACCAATCCTGCTGATGGTGATGATTTCTTCGGCCATTAGCACATGGCTGCTGACTTACGCTGAAACCTACAACATGCTGCTTATCACCGCACTTGGCGTTGGCATTGCGGGCGGCAGTTTTGTGGTGGGTATTTCCTATCTCTCCAAATGGTATAGCAAGGAGCGTCAAGGTACGGCGCTCGGCATCTACGGCATGGGAAATATCGGTGCGGCGGTCACCAAGTTCATCGCTCCTTTTGTGATGGTGGCCTATGGCTGGCATATGGTGGCACAGGTCTGGGCTGCGGCTTTATTTATCACTGCTATCATCTATTGGATTATCACAAAAGATGAACCTGAGCTGGTGGAGCGCCGCAAAGTGGGCGCGCCGAAAAAAACCACTAAAATGGCGCTGGAGCCGCTGAAGAAGCTGCAGGTTTGGCGCTTCTCAATGTATTACTTCTTCGTCTTCGGAGGCTTTGTGGCGCTCGCGCTGTGGCTACCCCGCTATTACGTCGGTGCGTATGGCATGGATATTAAACATGCTGGTGTGCTGGCAGCTAGTTTTTCAGTAGCAGGTTCGGCGTTTCGTGCTATCGGCGGCTGGATGTCGGATACGCTTGGCGCACGCCGAGTGATGTACATCACCTTCATTGTCTGTGTCATTTGTTGCTTTATTCTGAGCTATCCCGCTACCGATTATGTCGTGCATGGCATTAAAGGCGACATTACCTTCAGCACTGGCATGGGATTTATTCCCTTCACTGTCATCGTGTTTGTGCTTGGCCTGTTCATGTCCTTCGGCAAGGCGGCAGTCTACAAGCACATACCCGTGTATTACCCGGATAACGTAGGTTCCGTTGCAGGTATTGTTGGGCTGATTGGCGGCCTTGGCGGGTTTTTCCTGCCGCTCGCCTTCGGTGTATTAAACGACCTCACCAATATCTGGACAAGTTGCTTCATGCTGCTTTTTGCACTCGTTTCTGTCGCGCTGGTGTGGATGCATGTCTCGATTGTGATGATGGAAAAACAAAAACACCCCGAATTGCGTGGACCCAAGTTCTTCCCTGAACTCGATGTCGCGCCCACGAAACGATAGAAAGGAACATTTATGGCTAAGAACATCAATAACTGGGACCCGGAGAACCAGCAATTTTGGGAATCTGAAGGCAAAGCTATTGCTAAGCGTAATTTGTGGATTTCGATCCCAAGCCTACTATGCGGCTTTGCGGTGTGGCTTTATTGGAGCATCGTCACCGTGCAGATGCTCAATCTCGGTTACCCATTCACTCAACCCGAGCTGTTCACATTGGCAGGCATCGGCGGATTGGCTGGGGCAACGCTCAGGATTCCCGCCTCATTCTTAATTCGTATTGCGGGCGGTCGTAACACCATCTTCCTCACAACCTCGCTCCTGATGATTCCTGCGATTGGTACGGGCATTGCACTGCAGGATATCAACACACCGCTGTGGGTGTATCAGGTGCTGGCGTTGCTTTCCGGCATTGGCGGCGGGAACTTCGCCTGTTCGATGTCAAACATCAGCTTCTTCTTTCCCAAAAAACAGCAAGGTCTGGCGCTGGGTCTAAATGCCGGGCTTGGCAATTTCGGCGTAACCACGATGCAGATTTTAATTCCGCTGGTGATGACCATGGCCATCTTTGGCGGTGACCCTATGGTATTAAAATCCGCCAGTGGCTGGTTGTTCGGTAAAATTCCCGCCGGTGCAGAAACCTACATTCATAACGCAGGGTATGTATGGTTAGTGCTGCTGGTGCCACTGGCATTTGCGACATGGTTTGGCATGAACAACATCACCGCGCCGCACGTGACACCCGATCTTGGCTCCACCGTTGGGGCATTCACAAAAATTCTGGTAATGCTGTCGATTGGTCTTGTCACGGCTGGGGGTGGCTTCTGGGCCATGCAGCCTGCAGCGGCAGGAGGGCTTGGAATCAGTAAGTGGTTGGTAATTCCTGTGGTCATCGTTGCCACGATCTTCTTGCTAAAGCTGGTTCCTGCGGGAAGCCTGTATAAACAGAACCTGTCGCGCCAGTACAAAATCTTTAACAACAAACATACCTGGGCGATGACGGTGATCTACACCATGACCTTTGGTTCTTTCATCGGCTATTCGGCGGCGCTCGCGCTCGCCATTCAGGTGATCTTCGGCTTCCAGCACCTGATCGTGGATGGGGTGATGACGCACACCACGGTTAACCCCAACGCTCCCAGTGCGCTGATGTATGCATGGATGGGGCCGTTTATAGGTGCGATTATCCGTCCCATTGGCGGCTGGATTGCTGATAAAATGGGTGGCGCGAAGGTGACGCAGATTATCTCCTTCCTCATGGTGGGTGGCGCGCTGGGTGTGGCTTATTACATGAAGCAGGCCTATGCATCGGCGATGCCGGAAGAATTTTTTGTACCGTTCCTGCTACTATTCCTGCTCTTGTTCTTCGCTTCAGGCATTGGGAATGGATCGACCTTCCGCACCGTTGCTGTGGTATTCGACAAAGAACAGGCTGGGCCAGTGCTCGGCTGGACATCAGCGGTGGCAGCCTATGGTGCGTTCATTATCCCACAGGTTTTTGGAGAGCAGATCAAAGCCACCACGCCAGAGAATGCACTCTATGGTTTTGCCATTTTCTATGCGGTGTGTATCGCGATCAACTGGTGGTTCTACCTCCGTAAGAACGCTTATGTGCAAAATCCTTAAGATAGTTGATCCACATCAATCTCAAGATGGGGGGATGCGCCCTAGCATCCCTCCCAAGCGAAATAAGTAAGGACGAAAAATATGAGCCACATTATTGACAAACTGACCTTCTTCAAACGTGAGACCGAGTCATTCTCGGAAGGGCATGGTGTCATGACCGACGAGTCACGCGGCTGGGAACAGGCTTATCGTAGCCGCTGGCAACACGATAAAATTGTGCGCTCAACCCATGGCGTGAACTGCACGGGCTCCTGCAGTTGGAAGATCTATGTCAAGAACGGCCTTGTGACATGGGAAACTCAGCAGACGGATTACCCGCGCACACGCCCAGATATGCCCAACCACGAGCCGCGTGGTTGCTCGCGTGGAGCAAGCTATTCCTGGTATCTCTACAGCGCCAACCGCATGAAATACCCACTGGTGCGCAGCCGTCTGCTCAAAGCATGGCGTGCCGCAAAAGTGATTGCCAAAGACCCGGTAAATGCATGGGAGTCGATTGTCAGCAATGAAGCTACTCGCAAATCGTATCAGCAGGTGCGTGGTAAGGGCGGTTTCGTGCGCGCCGATTGGGAAGAAGTGAATGAGATCATCGCGGCAGCAAACGTTTACACCGCTAAAAAACACGGCCCTGACCGCATTATCGGCTTCTCGCCCATCCCCGCCATGTCGATGGTGTCCTATGCGGCGGGCAGCCGTTACCTGTCACTCATCGGCGGCGTGTGCATGAGCTTTTACGACTGGTATTGCGATTTGCCGCCATCCTCCCCACAAACCTGGGGTGAGCAGACGGACGTACCAGAATCCGCCGACTGGTATAACTCGAACTTCATTATCGCGTGGGGTTCTAACGTACCGCAGACCCGCACACCCGATGCCCACTTTTTTACTGAAGTGCGCTATAAAGGCGCAAAAACTGTCGCCGTTACGCCCGATTATTCCGAAGTCGCCAAGCTGGCTGACCTCTGGATGCACCCCAAACAAGGCACTGATGCCGCGCTCGCCATGGCAATGGGGCATGTGATTCTCAAAGAGTGGCACGTCGCGGGCAAGAGCGATTATTTCGATGATTACTGCCGCATGTATACCGATATGCCATTCCTCGTGCGCATGGTGAAGAAGGGCGGCGCATATGTGCCGGAACGCATGATCCGTGCGTCAGACTTCGCAGATAACCTGAAAGCAGAGAATAATCCTGACTGGAAACCCGTTATCATGTGCGGTCACGCAGAAAAAGTGCGTGTGCCCAATGGCACCATCGGCTCGCGCTGGGGGCAGAAAGGCAAATGGAACCTTGAACCGAAAGACGAAGTGACGGGCGAAGAACTCTGGCCGCTACTGACGTTAAAAGAGCATAGCAAGCATGAAATTGGTTCGGTTTCTTTCCCATATTTCGGCAATATCGAGCATGAGCATTTCAATAGCACCGACCATGCCAGCGTGCTAAACCGCAACGTACCTATTCTGAAGCTCAAACTGAAGGAAGGCGATGCCTATGTAGCCACGGTTTATGACCTGTTCATTGCTAACTATGGCGTGGATCGTGGCTTTGGCGGCGGCAACGTGGCCAGCTCGTTCGATGACGATGTGCCCTACACCCCCGCTTGGCAGGAAAAAATCACCGGCGTGAAGCGCGAGCATGTGATTAACGTGGCTCGCCAGTTCGCTGAAAATGCGCATAAAACCCACGGCAAATCCATGGTCATCATCGGTGCGGCGATGAACCACTGGTATCATATGGATATGAACTACCGCGCTATCATCAACATGCTGGTGATGTGCGGCTGTATCGGCAAATCCGGTGGTGGCTGGAGTCATTACGTGGGGCAGGAAAAATTGCGTCCGCAAACAGGATGGGTGCCACTGGCCTTTGCGACGGACTGGAACCGCCCACCACGCCAGCAGAATTCCACCTCGTTCTTCTATGCGCACACCGACCAGTGGCGTTATGAGCGGCTGAAGATGGAAGAAATTCTCTCGCCGCTGGAAGATAACCCCGAATGGAAAGAGTTATCGTTTATCGATTGCAACGTGCGTTCCGAGCGCATGGGGTGGCTGCCGTCTGCCCCGCAGTTGGAGCGTAACCCACTTGAAATAGGTGCAATCATCAAGAAATCAGGGCGTAATGTCGGTGAAGCTGTCGCTGAAGGTCTGAAATCCGGTGACCTCAAACTCTCCTGCAACGACCCGGATGCACCACAGAACTGGCCGCGAAATATGTTCGTCTGGCGCTCGAATATTCTCGGCTCCAGCGGCAAAGGGCATGAATATTTCCTGAAGCATTTGCTCGGCACCAGTCACGGCGTGCAAGGCGTTGACCTCGGCAAGTTTGGCGGCACTAAACCGAAGGATGTTGTTTGGCACGATGAAGCGCCAGAAGGCAAACTTGATCTGCTGGTGACGCTTGATTTCCGCATGTCCACCACCTGCATGTATTCCGACATCGTGTTGCCGACCGCAACTTGGTACGAAAAGAACGACCTCAATACCTCGGATATGCATCCGTTTATTCACCCGCTTTCGGCAGCGGTTGATCCGGCGTGGGAATCACGTAGCGACTGGGATATTTACAAAGGTATTGCCAAGAAATTCTCCGAGCTGTGCGTCGGTCATCTTGGCGTCGAGCAGGATGTGGTGATGAACCCCATCAAGCACGATACGGCGAATGAAATTGCCCAGCCGTTTGATGTGAAAGACTGGAAGAAAGGCGAGTGTGAGCCCATCCCCGGCAAAACCATGCCGAATGTGTTCCTCGTCGAGCGTGATTATCCCAACACCTATAAAAAATTCACTTCGCTGGGGCCGTTGCTCGCTAAACTCGGCAATGGCGGCAAAGGTATCGGGTGGAATACCGAGGATGAGCTGAAGCTGCTGGGCGAACTAAATTACACCGTGACAGAGGAAGGTGTATCGAAAGGCCTGCCGCGCATTGAATCAGCGATTGATGCGGCGGAAGTCATCCTGACGCTCGCACCAGAAACCAACGGCCATGTAGCGGTGAAATCATGGAAGGCGTTGGGCGAAGCCACGGGCCGCGAACATGCACACCTTGCCGACACACGCGAAGATGAAAAAATCCGCTTCCGTGATGTGCAGGCGCAGCCGAGAAAGATTATCTCCTCGCCGACTTGGAGCGGGATCGAATCTGAACATGTCAGCTACACAGCGGGCTACACCAACGTGCATGAGCTGATTCCGTGGCGCACACTCACTGGCCGTCAGCAGCTTTATCAGGATCATAGCTGGATGCGTGCATTCGGTGAATCTCTCTGCGTGTACAAACCGCCGGTGGATTTGAAAACAACCGAGAGCGTGATCGAGAAATTCGGCAAAGGCCGCAAACAGGTGCTGCTGAACTTCATCACTCCTCACCAGAAATGGGGCATTCACTCGACTTATACGGACAACCTGTTGCTGCTCACGCTTTCACGCGGCGGGCCGATTGTCTGGATTTCGGAGATTGATGCCAAGAAAATCGGCGTGATCGATAACGATTGGGTCGAGGCTTACAATACCAACGGTGCGCTTACAGCCCGTGCGGTGGTCAGCCAGCGTGTGCCAGAAGGAATGATTCTGATGTATCACGCGCAGGAGAAAATCGTGAACGTGCCGGGTAGCGAAATCACTGGCCTACGCGGTGGCATTCACAACTCCGTCACCCGCACGGTGCTCAAGCCAACTCACATGATCGGTGGCTATGCCCAGCTTGCCTATGATTTCAATTACTACGGCACAGTGGGCTGTAACCGCGATGAATTCATTATTCTGCGCAAAATGGAGAAAGTGGACTGGATGAACGAAGATAATTATGGCGCTGGCTTAGGCGGTGAAATGCCCCGACTCGAAGCGGCAGTGAAATAGGAGAAACCCCATGAAAGTAAGAGCACAAATTGGCATGGTGTTGAACCTCGATAAATGTATCGGCTGTCACACCTGTTCGGTCACCTGCAAAAACGTATGGACGTCGCGTCGTGGCGTGGAATACGCGTGGTTCAACAACGTCGAAACCAAACCCGGTATTGGCTACCCCAAAGACTGGGAGAATCAGGATCGCTGGAAAGGCGGCTGGGAGCGTAAGGGTAACGGCAAAATTCAACCCAAACAGGGTGGAAAATGGCGTACGCTGGCGAATATCTTTGCCAACCCCAACCTGCCGTCTATCGACGATTACTACGAACCCTTCACCTTCGATTATGAGCATCTGCATAAATCACCTGAGGCGAAGACGATGCCAACGGCACGCCCTGTATCGGTGATTACAGGTAAAAAGATGGATAAAATCGTTGGCGGGCCAAACTGGGAAGAAATTCTTGGCGGTGAGTTTGAACATCGCAGCAAGGATTATAACTTCGAGAACGTGCAGAAAGAAATGTACGGGCAGTTTGAGAATACCTTCATGATGTATCTGCCACGCCTGTGCGAGCATTGTCTCAACCCTGCCTGCGTTGCATCCTGCCCATCGGGTGCGATCTACAAACGTGAGGAAGACGGCATTGTGCTGATCGACCAGGATAAGTGTCGTGGCTGGCGCATGTGCGTATCAGCATGTCCCTATAAGAAGATTTACTTCAACTGGGAATCCGGAAAATCAGAAAAATGTACCTTCTGCTACCCACGCATCGAAAACGGTGAGCCGACCGTATGCTCCGAAACCTGCGTAGGCCGCATCCGCTATCTCGGTGTGCTGTTGTATGATGCCGATAAAATAGAGGCCGCAGCTTCGGTTGCCGATGAGCAGAATCTTTATCATGCACAGCTAGAGATGTTCCTTGATCCAAACGACGAGCAAGTCATCAAGGCCGCACGCGCCGAAGGAATTCCCGAAAGCTGGCTGGAAGCCGCCAGAAAGTCTCCAGTCTATAAAATGGCAATGGAATGGAAAATCGCCTTCCCGCTGCATCCGGAATATCGCACCTTGCCGATGGTCTGGTACATCCCACCGCTTTCACCGATCCAGAACGCCGCAGCCAGTGGTGATATGGGCATGAACGGCGTGATTCCTGACGTGAAAAGCCTGCGTATTCCATTAACTTACCTTGCCAACCTTCTGACAGCGGGGGAAGAGAAGCCTGTACGTGTGGCGCTGGAGCGTATGTTGGCCATGCGTGCCTATATGCGTGACCGCCACGTCGATGGGGTGAATAATCTCGAGCTTCTATCGCAAGTCAGCCTGTCGCAAGAGATGGTCGAAGATATGTACCGCTACATGGCGATTGCGAATTATGAAGATCGCTATGTAATTCCGACTTCACACCGCGAGTATGCGGAAGAAGCCTTCAATATCCGTTCCGGTTGTGGTTTCAGCTTCGGTAATGGCTGCTCCGGCGGAAATTCCGAAGCACAAATGTTCGGCAAACCAAAACGTAAGAACCTGTTCGGAGGCACCCATGCAAGCTAAAACCTTCAAGGCATTGGGTATCTTGTTGTGGTATCCGAATGAGGAGTGGCTTTCTGGCGCTGCCGATGTGTGCGACCTGATCGCGCAGGAAGCGCTGGTGAGCAAGGAGCAACTGGTTAACCTACGCTCGCTGGTCGCCCAGCTTCAGGAATCAGATATGCTCGATCTGCAGGAAGAATATGTGGATACGTTTGACCGTGTGCGCTCGCTCTCGCTGCATCTGTTCGAGCATGTGCATGGTGATTCACGGGATCGTGGGCAAGCAATGGTTGATCTGGCTGAGCGTTACAAGGAGCTAGGATTCTCCCTTGCTGCCAGTGAGTTGCCGGATTACCTGCCAGTGTTCCTCGAATATCTTTCGATGTTGCCGAAGGAAGAAGCCCTCGAAGAACTCACCAATACGGTGCATATCCTTGCTGCGCTGGGCAAGCGCCTCGCCGAACGGGGCAGCCCATATAGCGTAGTGCTTGACACACTCACACTGCTGGCTGGCAAAACGCCAGAAAAGGTTGAACGCAAGGAGCATGTGGTGGTGAATTTCGAACAACTCGACAAGGAATGGGAAGAAAAGCCGATTGATTTCCTTGGCGCGGAAGCACCCAAAGCGGGTGGCTGCGGCGGTAGCGGCGGCGGATGCAGCAGCGGAGGCTGCGGTGGCGGCGCACCAAAACCACTGGAAAAAATGATGCAAGGAGCAAGACCATGAGCGATTACTACTATTCCTTCTTTTTCGGCATGTACCCTTACATCTGCCTGACGATTTTTGTGCTTGGCACGCTGATTCGCTACGACCGTGAGCAATATAGCTGGCGGGCATCTTCCAGCCAGTTGTTGGCTGATAAGGGGCTGAAGATTGGCAATGTGATGTTCCATATCGGCGTGATCTTCATTTTCTTCGGGCATCTGGTGGGTCTGCTCACGCCACATGCGGTGTATGAGCATTTCATCACTGCCGAGCAGAAGCAGTTGCTGGCAATTATTGCAGGCGGGATTGCGGGAACGATTGGATTCATAGGTCTGACCATTCTGGTGTTTCGCCGCATGTTCGTGGCTCGCATCCGCGCTACCAGCAGCAAAAGCGATATTGCCGTGGTCTTTATCTTCTGGGTACAGATCACGCTCGGAATGATTACAATCCCATTCTCATTGTCGCACCATGACGCTGGCATCATGATTCAGCTTTCGGAATGGGCGCAGCATATCGTAACCTTCCGTAGCGGCGCATCGGAATTCATCAAAGGAACAGACTGGCCATTTCAGGTGCATCTGATCCTCGGCATGACAATTTTTCTGATCTTCCCGTTCACTCGCCTCGTGCATATCTTGAGCGCGCCGGTGAAATATATCGGCAGGCCTTATCAGGTGGTTCGTAGTCGTGAGGCTCGCAGATAATGCCACTCTATGTCAACAACACCGAGATCACAGATGAGCAGGTATTTGCCGAGATGCAATATCATCCCGCATCTTCTCTACCCGAAGCACAGGAAAAAGCCGCACAGGCACTGGCAATTCGGGAACTTCTGTTGCAGGAAGCGGCGCGGTTAGGAATAACCGCGCCGGATGCTTCGGCTACACAGGAAACACAGGAAGATTATGTTATCAGCCGCCTGCTGGAGCAGGAAGTGGTGACGCCTGAGCCTGATGAGGTAACCTGCCAGCGTTACTACGAACAGAACCGAAAAACCTTCCGCGATACGGAGGGAAATCTGGTGCTGTTTGAGTATGTTCAGACAACTATCGCTGCCTATCTCAAAGAGGCGTCATGGCAGATGGCGGTGAAGCAGTATCTGAAGGTGTTGGTAGGAAAAGCGCGTATCGCTGGGATTCATCTGGAGGGGGCAGATAGTCCTCTGGTGCAGTAACGGCGCGCATCGTAGTAGCACAGTAAGTGCCCGTCATTGATCTGAATCAATGACTTTTTCTTCTTTTAGCTCAGTATGGTAGAGGTGAGGTTCTATCCAGAAAGGCAGGTTCTTATGAGAGAAGATGCTGAAAATACGGCGATGCGGGTGGGATTAGCGCTGGCGGTGGATATATGTCCCGGCTGCGCTCACACAGATCGAAGCGTGACACCGCGCAATTACTGCCGAGGGCAGAAGCCTTGTCCGATGTTTCATCCAGATAATTTTTACTACGATAAAGAGATGCACCGCTTCTGGTGTCACAACTGGGTGGACTCAAGGGGACACGAGAAGCCTCAGGCAGGCTCTGTGTTATGCGGCTAAAAGATGCTCCGGGCAATCAAGGCGGATGTCTTCCAGTTGCAGCGATTGCTGCAACAAATGGCAATAAGGCAGGCTTTTGCGCTTTTCATAATGCTGGCAGGTCAGGCACATCCGCAGCGGGATGATACTGGTTTTCTGTAAATGCCCAATAAGTAGCACCAAACCTTCCCATATCTTCTTGCGCTCTGTCGCTGAAGCGCTCGCGAGTGCTTCGTCAACACAGGCAGCAAGCGACCCAAGTTGTTGTAGCTGTGTGTGGCTGCTTGCCGTGAGGTGCAGTGAAAATACCCTGGCATCACCAGAGGACTGTTTTTTGAGCAGCTTTTTATCCAGAAGCGTTTTCACCGCATCACTCACGGTTGCTTTGGTGACGCCAAATTCTTTTGCCAGGCACGACACATTATTCAGTGTTTGCATATGAGAGGCGATAAACAGCATGATCTGTACTTGCAGAGGGCTTAAACCACATTGTTTGGCGTTGTCCCACAACGCAGCACGAAACAATGTTGATAGGCGTTCAATACCCATCGCTATGTTGGTATTTTCATTCACGCTCTTACTCATCGGTAGGGATTGGGGCAGCCTTCCATTTGTAGAATGTAATGCCCGGACTTGGCAATCTCCGCTTCAACAAAAGGAGGGGCATTTTCGCTATGGCAGAAATTACAACGCTCGGATGCAAGCGCATCTGCGGCTTCTCCGATAGACTCCAGAAAAGCGCGTGCGCATTTCACAGCGGTTTCTTTGCTGCCGCCGCTGGGTAAGAACACATCAAAATGAAGGGTCTTTCCTGCTTTGGAGGTGGCGTAGGTGTCGTATACATCAATTTTCATAGGGTGCCTCGCGGTAAGCAGCAGGCGGATGAGTGCTCACCCGCCTGCTTGCGGTGTTATGCTACTGCTTTTTTTACATCATCCATGCTCGCACCATAATTGATATGCAGAACATTACCATCAATGACGAGTGCGGGAACGGACTTAACACCCGCTTTTTCAGCTTCAGCAATCCGATCTTTGCCGCCTTGGGCAAAATGAACGACCTCTAGCTGGACTTTGCCACGATCCACAATATCGAGAACTTGTTGTTCGGCAGAAACGCACACCGGGCAACCAGCATGATAAAATACGGCTTTAGAAGACATAGATAACTCCATCGTTAATGAAAATCCCTGCATGATTGCTGGGGAGTCAATAAGTAAGGAGTCCTAACTATATTGTCAACCGGCTATCTCTAAAACTTCACCTGCACATACGGCATGATCTTCACCGTATCGGTATAGAGGTCATCGGCATTGTAAGCGCCGAGTTTGATTCCTGCTGTGTAGTATTGCTGGAAGGTCTGCTCGACTGAGGCATCCCATTCCGTGCCATAATCCGCGCTGCCACGCTCAGTAGAAAAGTCATGGTATACCAGCATCGCCTTGGTGCCGTTCAGCCACGTATTCTCTGACTTGGCGACATAGGTGATGCCGATATTAGCATCCACCAAGCCGTTTGCTGGTGTGGTGAGGAACTTATCCACCCAGCCATCAAATGCATGGTTGGTGCCAAGCGCAAATTGCATTGCATTCGCGCCATCGCCCTCGATTGATTCGTACTGACCCTTAAGTGTCCATTGCCCAAACGTAACACCGGGTTCAATCGAATAGTAATTGAAACTGATGCTGTTTGGGTTATCGGCATAATCATTCTGATGAGCATATTCGAGGTTCAGCAAACCAGCCACGCCTTCAGCCACTGGATGTTTTCCTTCAAACCGTGCGCCATAGGTCGCGCTGGAGAGCGCTACGGAATCGGGAATATCGAGTAAGTAGCTGTAGCCAGTGATTTTGCCAAAAGGCAGCCCTACATAGGAACCGTTGATTAAGTGGATATGGCTGTCATCCCATGTTCCCACAGGTGAATCCGTTCCAAAAATGCGGTTCACTTGATTCGCGTAAGCATAATAGAGCGTTGTGTCTTTAATAGAATTGTTCTTCACACTGATAGCATCGAATGTCTGGTCGTTCTGCCGCCAGGCGATACCGCCGACGAAACGCTGGTTATCTAGCACGATATTCTGCCGCCCCAGCACTAGCGCCGTATCTGGCACTCCCGTATAGGTCAGCTGTAAGCGATTAAGCGCGGTATCCTCTGGGTCGGCCACCGTTGGGTATGTCGTGCGCCCGTTAATAGTATCGTTGTAACGCTCACTGCCAATACCCGTGATATTCTCAAATTCCAGCAGTGCGCTGAAATCTTTGAACTTGCCCGTTTCATAGCCCAAGCGCGTACGCACCGTGTGCGCGTTTGCCTCATTCGCAAGTCCATCCTGATCCACATATTCGTAGCGGTAACGCGCATCGAAAATTGGCTTCCCCTCCGTCAGTGCTTTGGTAAAATCGCTCTTCGGTGCTGCGGGCGTTGCGATAGGATCAGCCGCATAAGCTGCGTGCGCGGAAACAAGCATGCTGGTGGCACATAATAGGGATAACAATGATGGTGATTTCATAACAACCTCTCTTAATTAATCGTGCCGTGAGCATTCGGGCTTTGGCTGGCAGCATAGTGGGATTGCCCGATCAAAAAACAATTGATCTGGCTCAAGTTCATAAAAAATGATTCGCCGTACTTCTTGATGTGTCCATCAAAGCAGCAGCAAGAGTGATATTTTGAATACATTACTATCCATTGAAGAGCCTCTTGCTCCCAAACATAACCGGACCGCATTTGCCCTTTTCAGGCTGGGATTCAGGCCGTTTTTCCTGTTCGGTTCGGTCTTTAGCATTTTTGCGCTGGCGTATTTCATTGTCTGGATGTCGGGCATTGTTTCCACGTGGCCCAGCGCGTGGGATGCGCTCGTCTGGCACCGTCATGAGATGCTGTTTGGCTATACGGGTGCCATCATCGCAGGATTTCTGCTCACCGCCGTACCAAACTGGACGGGTCATCCCACCCCCAAAGGCCGAAACCTGATGCTGTTGGCATTGCTCTGGCTTGCTGGCCGCCTGGCGGTGCTATTTTCGGCATCTCTGCCAGCGATCCTTGTTGCTGTGATTGACGTGTCGTTCTTTGCCGTATGCGCCGCAAGCATTGCACCTGCGCTGATAAAATCAAAAAATCATCGGAATTACTTTTTTATCTTATTGCTTGCGGGGTTGTCGGTAGCTAACGGGTTAACACACACCCACGCAGATGAATCCGCAGAACTGGCTGCGCTCGGCATTACGCTCGCCCTCGATATTATTATCATAATCATGCTGATTATCGGTGGGCGGGTGATTCCGTTTTTCACCGAGCGTCCACTCGGCATCAGTATTCCACGCGATCCTAGGCTGGAGAAAGCGGCGTTAATAGCAACCGTTCTGGGATTGGCGGTCGAGGCTTCTGACGTAAGCCATATCCTTGCAGGCGTTCTGTTATTGGCTTCTGCGCTGCTAAACGGGTGGCGGCTTGCCACATGGCAGAGCCTGAAAACACTGCGTGTGCCTCTGCTTTGGGTGTTGCATCTGGGGTTTGCGTGGATTGTCGTGGGGCTTGCGCTGAAAGGGATGGAACTGACGGGCGTAGATATTCCGCCAATCATCGCTACCCATGCATTTACAGCAGGCGGGATCGGCGTGCTAACGCTGGGCATGATGGCGAGGGTGTCGCTGGGGCATAGCGGCAGACCGCTTGCTGTCGGAAAACCCATGGTATTGGCCTTTGCCACCATTAACCTTGCCGCATTCTGCCGCGTTTTCGGTGTGTGGTTGATGCCTGCCCACACCATGCGCTTTTTTGAGATTTCTGCAACGTTATGGCTATTGGCGTTCAGCATATTTGTGGTGATGTATACACCGATTCTTCTTCGCCCAAGACTGGATGGCAAAGATGGATAATCAGCTGCCACTTCTGACACTGCCTGAAGATGACATGCGCCGTATGGCGGAGAAGGTATTTGGCCTGATTGTCGATCATTTCACTGGCCTTAAGGACTTACCCGTCACCACACCATCCACGCTGAAGCATATCACCGAAGGCCTGCACGAGCCGATGCCGACGCAGGCAGTACCCGTCGAGCAACTGCTTGCGCAGCTTAAAACCCATGTGTTCGATCAGATGACGCATCTGGATCACCCGCGTTATTTTGCCTTCGTGCCAGGGCCGAGCAACTTTGTCAGTGCGATGGCAGACGCGATCGCTTCCTCATTTAACGTATTCAGCGGGGCATTCATCGGCCCGTCTGGTGTGGCGCAAATCGAGGTCACCACCATTGAGTGGTTGCGGGAGCTATTCCGTTTTCCGCAAGATGCAGGCGGGTTATTTGTCAGTGGCGGCTCGATGGCGAATATGACAGGGTTGGCCGTTGCACGGCATGTGATGCTGGCAGGCAATACCACCAATGCTACGGTGTATTTCTCGGATCAAACCCATTCCTCCGTGGCTAAAGGCCTCAAGATTCTGGGTTTCCAGCAGTTCCAGCTTCGCAAGATCGCCTCTGACGCGAACTTCCGACTTTCAGTGGATAGTTTGCGCCAGCAGATCGCGGCGGATCGGCTGCAAGGGCTGGTGCCATTCTGCGTAGTCGCCAATGCGGGAACCACCAACGCTGGGGCGGCTGACCCGATCAAGGAACTCTCGGCATTTTGCAAAGCCGAAGGCCTGTGGCTGCATGTGGACGGTGCCTATGGCGGTAGCGCAGCTATTACCGAGCGCGGACGCAAAGTGCTCGAAGGGATAGAGCTGGCGGATTCATTAGGCATCGACCCACATAAATGGATGTTCCAGCCTTATGAGATCGGCTGCGTGTTGGTGCGTAACCGCGAACATCTGAAAAATACCTTCCGCTTCTCGGCGGAATATCTGAAGCTCAATGAGCAATGCGCTGAGCAGATCAATTTCTGTGATTACGGTGTACAGCTGACACGGGGATTCCGTGCGCTCAAGCTGTGGTTATCGCTCAAAGCCTTCGGCGTGGAGGCGTTCCGTGCGGCCATCACCAAGGGTATAGAGAACGCCGAAATTGTCGAATCGCTGCTACGCAACGATGACTGCTGGGAAATCATCACGCCTGCCCAGCTGGGCATCATCACTTTCCGTTACCGCGCAGATGGATTGGATGAATCGGTACTGAACGAACTGAATAATCGTATCGCACAAGACATCATCTATTCCGGCTATGCGATGCTCAGTCCAACCATCCTTGGCGGCAAACATGTGCTGCGCATGTGCACGATCAACCCCCGCACTACCTATGACGACTTGAAGCAAACGGTCGATATGCTGAAATCCTTCGGCGAGCATATCATAGTCAAACCAATATCTTAGAGGAAATGTCACACTATTTATCCCTTTTTTAGAGAAGTTGATCTGGGTCAAATGCACCCATTAGACACAAGATGTAGTATCAATTCCGCCTAAAGCACCAACATATAGTCATAACAAGGGGGATTCTATGCAACTAACCGAAACTGCCACACCAATGCCCAACAACACCCAATTGCCGCGCGCGCTGCAGCCAGCTGCTCAGAAGCCGAATGTCTTTTCACTCTCGGTGCATGCGAGCCTGAAGGAGGCATTTGCGGCATCGGGCGAAGGCAGTTTCGATGCGTTCATGTCGTTACTCTCCACCTCAAAAGAGGCGCTAGCCGATAGCGCGATGGAAAGCGTGATCGAGGACGAGCTTGCAGCAGCAGGTTATGTTAAAACCCTTAAATCATTCATCCTGAACCGCAATCGCGCCACCGCGCAGGACACGCTGGTGAGCTGCAAACAAGCGGTAGAGGAGTACATTCTTCAGCAGGATTGGCGGGTCAATGCCAATGCGAACACCGCCTACAGCAATGCGGGGCTGATTAATAACTCGGCAGGCAAGATCATCGCCAATTACTGGCTGGACAATGTCTATTCGCCCGAAGAAGGCCAGGCGCACCGCCGCGCGGATTACCATATCCACGATCTCGATTGCCTGACTGGGTATTGCGCGGGCTGGAGCCTGCGCGCCTTGCTCGATGAAGGCTTTAACGGCGTTGCAGGCAAGGTTTCCAGCCGTCCACCGCGCCATTTCCGCGAGGCGTTGGGGCAAATGGCTAACTTCCTTGGTATCCTGCAATCCGAGTGGGCGGGCGCGCAGGCGTTCAGCTCATTCGATACCTATCTTGCGCCCTATGTGTTCAAAGACAGGCTGCCTTTCATCGAAATCAAAAAGGCTATTCGCCAGTTTGTCTATAACCTGAATGTTCCGGCGCGTTGGGGTCAGAGCCCATTCACCAACATCACCCTGGATATCACCGTGCCGCCAGATCTGCGTGATAACTTCCCGACCGCCAACTGCACCCACCTGTTCCGCGATATTGATGATCCTGAAATTCTGGCGGAAGCAGCCAAACGTGGCGTCACCAACCTCGAAGACATGACCTACAAACATTTCCAGCCGGAGATGGAGCAAATAGTCATCGCGTATTATGAAGTGATGACCGAGGGCGATTCGCACGGTCAGCCCTTTACCTTCCCAATTCCGACCGTCAACGTGATGGAGGATTTTGACTGGGAAAGCCCTGTCGCCAAGGCACTCTTCGAGAACACCGCCAAAATCGGCAGTTCGTATTTCCAAAATTTCGTTGGCAGCCAGTATATGCTGAACGATAAGGGAGAAAAGGTGCAGAACCCCGATGCCTATGCGCCGCACGCGGTGCGCAGCATGTGCTGCCGCTTGCAGCTTGATCTGCGTGAGCTGATGAAACGCGGCAACGGCCTGTTCGGCTCGGCGGAGATGACGGGGTCGATTGGCGTGGTGACGCTCAACATGGCACGGCTTGGTCACCGTTACAAAGGCGATATGCTGGGGCTGATTCAGGAAACCGAACGGCTGATGACCCTCGCTAAATCCACGCTGGAGAAGAAGCGCGTGTTCATTCAGGAAATGTATGATCGCGGCCTGTTCCCCTATACACGCCGTTACCTACCGCATCTTCGCAACCATTTCAGCACGATTGGTGTCAACGGCATGAATGAGATGGTGCGTAACTTTACCGGCGATGCCTATGACATCACCGATCCGCGCGGCATGAAAATCTGCGAGGATATTCTTGATTACATGCGCGTGGAGCTGAAGAAGTTTCAGGAAGAAACGGGGCATCTCTACAATCTCGAAGCGACACCCGCTGAAGGCACCACCTACCGCTTTGCCAAAGAAGATCGTAAAGCCTACGGCAATGCCATTATCCAGGCGGGCTGCGAGGAGAATATCTATTACACCAACTCCACGCAGATTCCTGTGGGCTATACCGAAGACCCGTTTGAGGCGCTGAATCTTCAGGATAAACTGCAATGCAAATATACAGGCGGCACGGTGCTGCATCTCTATATGAGCGAGCAGATTTCCTCTGGCGAGGCCTGCAAGCGGTTGGTGCGAAAGGTGATCGAGAATTACCGCTTGCCATACATCACCATCACACCCGTATTCTCCGTGTGTGAAACCCATGGCTATCTCACCGGCGAGCAATCTCATTGTCCCGACTGCGGCAAAGAGACGCTCGTGTGGACACGGGTGATGGGCTATCACCGTCCGGTGGCCAGCTTCAATCTCGGCAAGAAAGGCGAGCATAAGGAGCGCAAGCATTTCAAAGAAAATGCGTCGCCGCACCTGCCACTCTTCACCACGGAGAATGCGTGTTGCAGTGGGCATTAAACAAGCTCCCCATCACGAGCATCACTCCCTTCACCTTTCAGGATTACCCTGAGCATACGGCCTGTATTTTATGGTTCTCTGGGTGCAATATGGCATGCAGCTATTGTCATAATCCTGAACTGGTGAAGGGAGAGTTAGCTAAATTACCTCCGCAGCAGGTGGTCGAGTTTCTGGAATCACGCAAAGGCCTGCTCGAAGGCGTGGTGCTCTCAGGCGGCGAGTGCATGATGAGCGCGCAGCTTCCAGAATTCACTCGCTATCTTAAGTCGCTCAGCTTCAAGGTGAAGGTGGATACTAACGGCACCAATCCCGATATGCTGGAGAAAATGCTCGGCGAGCAGCTGATCGATTATGTGGCACTGGATTACAAAGCGCCGACCGATCTGTTTCAAAGCATCACAGGGTTTGATGGTTATGCGCTCTTCGAGCGATCTTTGAAGTTGCTTATCGCGTCTGGCATCCCACTTGAAATCCGCACCACTGTTCACGCTGATCTGCTGGATGAAGAAGACATCAATTCCATACTGAAACATCTGGAAAATCTTGGATTCAGCGGCACCTATTATGTGCAGAACTTTAGAGCCGGAAAAACACTGGGGAATCTGGATGATCCGTTTAACCACTTTGATGTCAGTCGATTAGAAAGCCACACTATCCGATGTGAAACACGAGGATTTGGAAGGGCTGCAACAAACCAATAAGTTGCACAAACCTTTTCCATATCAATTATGGGTTGTCGGCTCGTGAATATGGTTATTCCCCCGTTTGGGGAATTTCATCAACCATATCACAGGAGTAGACCATGGAAAATCCTTATTTAAAATTCGCCGATCATTTTTATAGCCTCAGCCCCTACGACCTTCAGCATTTGAGCGAATGCGTGCTGTGCAAGATAGAGCAGGTCTTTGAAGACAAGCTCTGCAGCAAATGTAGTCATATCGAACTAACCGAGAAGGATATCAAATTTGCCATCACCGAGGCGATGAAGGATATCGTCCTCGATCTGCGGAAGCAGGAGCTTGAAATCAAGAGAATACAGCTCCAGCAAGCCGAAGCCTTACTGCATGTCGATAGACGAATTGTTGGCTGATTGCTTTGACATTGATTGCTCAACATTTTATCGTATCCCCCGAGGGGGCTGTAATCCCCTAAATACTGCGATTAAGTTTTTAAAGTAGGCTCGTATCACAAAGCCCTGCTTCCGCACGCTCATGCGTCGGGAGTAGGCTCAATACAATACCCGAAAGGGGAATAGGCCTGCGCTCGTATTTAGGCGATTACAACTCCCGGCACCAGCCGAGGTGTGGTAACTTAAAGATGACATTTGAATCCGCGTAGCAGAAATGCTCGCGGATTTGTTTTTTGTATCAGTAATTTGAGGGAAATGGTGCCGCCTATAGGATTCGAACCTACGACCCCATCATTACGAATGATGTGCTCTACCAGCTGAGCTAAGGCGGCCCATGAGGGGATTTACAAACTATACCAAGCGTTTGCAAACCTTTTGCTGACATGGTGCTGATACGGTTGATGCATCAGCGATCTAACTACTTTCCAACTCTTTGTTCTTCCAAACTTACTTCCCACTCGCGCCGCTGTCGCTCCCTGCATTACGAATCAGTTGCTCTACCCCTGAGCTACTTCGGCCGCACAAGCCGGCGGACAATACTGCGAGGTCTTTAGCAAAGCAAGGGCGGCGGCCGGTTTGGTGAGGTTTTTCACCCCATTGGCCGATAAACTTTATCCTTTTCCTGCGGAGATGGTTTTCCATTCGGCGCGTTTTCGATTAAAGTGCGGCCTTCGTGCAGGATTTGGCGGTTTTCCGCCCTTTCTATGCCCCATAAGGACGGATGGACTATGCCGGACGGATTATCAGAGCTGCAAAATGACGCCCTAACCGAGGTGGCCGCCAAGTCGACCCCCGAGGGCCGGACCACCTATCGCCCGAAGAATAAGCGGCACATTCTCTGTGTTTTCCCGCGTTACGCTCCTTCGTTCGGCACGTTTCAGCACTCCTATAAGCTGTTTCCCGACGTTAATGCCTTTATGCCCCCTCAAGGCATGCTGCTGATCGCCGCCTATATGCCTGTGGAATGGGAGGTTCGCTTTATCGATGAAAACCGCCAGATGGCCACTGAAGCCGATTTCAAATGGGCTGATGCGGTCTTCATCAGCGGCATGCATGTTCAGCGCGGCTTTATCGCCGACATCAACCGACGCGCCCATGCCCATAATAAAATTACCGCCTTGGGCGGCCCGTCGGTTTCCGCCTGCGCCGAGTATTATCCTGAGATTGATCTGCTTCATATCGGCGAAATGGGCGACGCCACCGATGCGATCATCGCCTATATCGATGAGACCACGGCGCGCCCTACGGCGCAGAAGAAATATGTCACCTCGGCGCGGTTGCCGCTGACCGACTTCCCCGTGCCCGCCTATCACATGATCGACGTGTCGAATTATTTTCTGGGATCGATTCAATTTTCGTCAGGCTGCCCCTATCGATGCGAGTTTTGCGATATTCCGGCGCTTTACGGACGCAACCCGCGCCTTAAAACACCCGAGCAAATTTGCAAAGAGTTAGACGCCATCGTCGCCAACGGCGCGCGCGGTGCCGTTTATTTCGTCGACGATAATTTTGTCGGAAACAAAAAAGCCGCGCTCGATCTGATGCCGCATCTGATCGCTTGGCAAAAAAAGAATGGCTTTCCCTTGCGCTTTGCCTGCGAAGCGACGCTGAACATGGCGCAAATGCCCGAGCTTCTGTCGATGATGCGAGAAGCGGCCTTCCATACCGTTTTCATGGGAATTGAAACACCCGAGGAAGACGCGTTGGAGGCGATGCTGAAAAAACAAAACCTGCGCATGCCGATTATGGAAGCGGTGGAAACACTCAACAAATACGGCATGGAAGTAGTATCGGGCATCATCATGGGTCTTGATACGGATCATGCCAAGACCGGCCAGAACATCCTGAAGTTTATCGACAACTCCCACATTCCCTTGCTGACGATCAACCTTCTGTACGCCTTGCCCAAGACGGCGCTTTACGATCGCCTGCAAAAAGACAACCGCGTGCTGCCCGACGATGAGGCCGCACGTTTGGGCCGTGTCTCCAACGTCGAATTTAAAATGCCTTACGAAGATGTCACCCAGATGTGGTTCGACACCATCACCAAGGCCTACTCGCCGGAACGGATCTTCGCGCGGTTTAAGCATCAAACCGAAGCTGTGTTTCCGAACCGCCTAAAAATCAACCCGAAGGTGGGTTGGGAATTACTGAAATACGGCCTCAAGGTTATGAGCCGGACCGTATGGTATTCAGGAATTCGCGCCCCGTGGCGCAAACACTTCTGGCGCCTTGCCTGGCCGCTGATCAAGCAGGGCCGCATTGAAGAAGTGGTGCATATCGGCGTGGTGACCTATCACTTGATCACCTTTACGCGAGAGATCGAAGCTGGAAAATGGGAGGCCTGCTTCTATGCCGATCCCAGCCAATCCAACACCCCGACAGCCGTGGCGCTTAATCCGGAAGCCAGAGCCGCTTAAGAAGCAGGCGTATGCGTGAACGGGGGTGCTTAGGGGCATCCCCGTTCTTTTTTCAAGCGGGCGATTTCCGCTTCACGTTCAACCGTCGGCCGATACGGGTCCTTGTTGGTTCCGGCGTTTAGAACTGCGTACAGCGGCGTACCAATTTTATCAAAAGCGCGATCGACGTGAAGGCCGCCGCGCATTTGCTCAAGCTCCTGGCACGTCGGCTGCCGTGACGCCGCCGTATCAGCCTTATCCGAACCCGCGCAAGCCGCTAAAAATCCGGCTAAAAAAAGGGTTAAAAACCTGACCTTGACCATGGAACCGACTTTCATCTGAAAACTTCCGACGAACTCTAGCAGCTTCCCTAGATTATGCAGATTCACCTTTTTTACGATAACAAAAGGTGAAATAATCTTTGCATGGATAAAGAAATAGTAAAATCAGGGGCAGGCCGCAAAATTCTGCTGATCATCAGCGGCGGAATTGCCGCCTATAAATCTTTGGAGCTCATCCGCCGACTGGGTGACAAGGGATATGAGGTCCGGTGCGTTTTGACCGCCGGCGGCGCAGAGTTTGTAACACCCCTGTCGCTGGCCGCGCTAAGTGGCAATAAAATCTACCAGAACCTGTTCGATCTAACCGATGAGCAGGAGATGGGTCATATTCAGCTGTCCCGATGGGCCGATCTTTTGGTTGTCGCGCCAGCGACGGCCGATCTCATTGCAAAGATGGCGGTCGGGCTTGCCGGGGATCTTGCCACCACGGTGTTATTAGCCACCAACAAACCGGTTCTTATTGCCCCGGCCATGAATGTACGCATGTGGGAACACCCCGCCACTGTTGCGAATGTTGCAACACTTCGATCCCGCGGCATCCAATTGGTTGGGCCTGACGAAGGCGATATGGCCTGCGGCGAATATGGTTTTGGCCGCATGGCCGAGCCGCCCGCAATCCTTGCCGCCATTGATCAGTTTTTGCAGATAGACAAGCGCCTGAAAGGCCATCGCGCCCTGGTCACCGCCGGGCCGACCTGGGAGCCGATTGATCCCGTTAGAGCCATCGTGAATCGCTCTTCCGGCCGGCAAGGCTATGCTATTGCCGTCGCTCTTGCCGCTGCCGGTGCCGAGACGACCCTGGTGACGGGCCCTACGGGCCTGAGCGATCCGCAGAATATGCAGGTGATCCATGTAGAAACCGCGCGCGATATGCTCACCGCCTGCGAGACCACCCGTGATCGGGGAAAAGTTTTGGAGGTTGCCGTTTGCGCCGCAGCCGTTGCGGATTGGCGAACCGAAGCGGCCGATCAGAAATTGAAAAAAGAAAAACACGGCGTGCCTGCGCTTAACTTGGTTGAGAATCCCGATATTCTCGCCCGGCTTTCGCAAGCCGGCGACCGGCGCCCCCACCTTGTCGTCGGCTTTGCCGCTGAAACAGAAAATCTGATTCAATCCGCGATCGAGAAGCGCCAACGCAAAGGCTGCGACTGGATCTTAGCCAACGACGTCTCCGCCGCGGCGAACGACGGGCACGGCACTTTCGGCAACACGTCCAATACCGTGAATTTTATAACCGAAACCGTCATTGAATCCTGGCCCATGGCCCGTAAGGAGGACATCGCGGCCCGGCTCGTTGACCGCATCGCAGAGAATATAGGCAAAACCCATGGCTAAATCATCCTCCAGCTTATCCGTTCCGTTGCGCCGTCTTCCTCATGGGCAAGGCCTCGATCTTCCCGCCTATGCAACCAAAGATGCAGCGGCTTGCGATCTTTTGGCCGCGGTTGACTCACCTCTAACGTTGCGGCCAGGCGCACGAGCGCTCATCCCGACGGGCATTGCCATTGCTGTGCCTTCAGGCTTTGAGGCGCAGGTTCGCCCCCGGTCCGGTCTCGCGCTCAAGCACGGGGTCACCGTGTTAAACTCACCCGGAACAATCGATGCGGATTACCGCGGCGAAGTCGGCGTCATTTTGGCAAATCTTGGCGAGAATCCCTTTGTGGTCGAGCGCGGTATGCGCATAGCGCAACTTCTCTTGGCCCCCGTAACCCGTGCGACGTTTGACGAGGTTGAGAGCCTGGATCAAACCGATCGGGGATCTGGCGGGTTTGGTTCAACCGGCCTTCGTGCCGATATGCCGAAGCGATAGACATGGTTGCTTTCGGACCCGCGAAAAAACTTGTTTATGCCGTCGAAGCGGTTCTGGATATCGCTTTTTATGCCGGGGAAAAACCGGTGCAAAGTCGAGAAATCACGCAACGACAAGGCATTCCACCGCGCTATTTAGAGCCGGTGTTGCAGCAATTGGTTCGTGCGGGCATTCTGGTTGGAATTCGCGGCCCCCGCGGCGGTTACCGTTTGGCGAGAGAGCGCCGCCACATCGCCATCGGCGACATTCTGCGGGTTGTGCAATCCATCGACGGCGAGGTTCATCCTGAAGGCGTTTGCCAGTCTCCCTTGGGCCGTAACGTGGTGGGGCCTATGTTCGCCGCCGAAACGGACATGCTAATCAAGCGTCTTGATCAGATTACTTTGGACACCCTGTGCCGCAATGCGCAACAAGGCGGACTGACCCGGATATCCCATGAAGTAGGTGACTTTAATATTTAACAAAGAGAGTGACATTAATGGTCAATAAATCCTCCACCTTTCGCAACCGTATTTACGACAGCATTGTTGATACCATTGGCGCCACTCCCATTGTTCGCCTAAGCAAATTGGCCGCCGATGCCAAGGTAAGTGCTGAGATCTTGGGCAAATGCGAATTTTTTAACCCTCTGTCCTCGGTTAAAGATCGAATTGGCGCCGCGATGATTGAGTCCTTGGAGCAGCAGGGCAAGCTGAAGCCTGGCGGAACTTTGGTCGAGCCGACATCGGGCAATACCGGCATCGCCTTGGCCTTCGTCGCCGCGGCTAAGGGTTATCGGCTTATTTTGACCATGCCGGAAAGCATGTCTTTGGAGCGGCGCAAGATGTTGGCTTTATTGGGTGCCGAACTTGTGCTGACCGAAGCCGCAAAGGGCATGAAAGGCGCCATTGCCAAGGCGCAAGAAATACTGAGCGCAACCCCGGGCGCCGTCATGCCGCAACAGTTCGACAATCCGGCCAACCCGGCGATTCACGTCAAGACCACGGCAGAGGAAATCATGGCCGATACCGGCGGGAAACTCGACGCTGTTATCTCCGGCGTCGGTACCGGCGGCACGATTACCGGCGTCGGGCAGGTTTTGAAAAAGCGCATACCGGCCCTTCGCATGATTGCCGTAGAACCTGAAGACAGCCCCGTTCTGTCAGGCGGAACCCCGGGCCCTCATAAGATTCAGGGAATTGGCGCCGGATTTGTCCCGTCGATCCTGGATACAAAAATCTATGATGAAGTCGTGACCGTTGCGAATGAAACCGCCTTCAAAACAGCGCGAAAAGTGGCGCGGCTGGAAGGACTTCCCGTGGGCATATCTTCAGGGGCCGCCCTTGCCGCTGCCCTTGAGGTCGCCCGTCGGCCCGAGATGGCGAAGAAGCGAATCTTGGTTATCTTGCCTTCTTCCGCCGAGCGGTATTTATCTACGGCACTGTTTGACGGATTGTAATCCACCGTGCCTGATCTGACCGACGATCAGCTTCACCGTTATGCCCGTCATGTGGTTCTTCCCGAGGTCGGCGAAGACGGCCAGCTGCGTCTGTTGGCCGCAAAAGTACTCGTCGTCGGCGCCGGCGGGCTGGGCTCGGCCGCCCTTACCTACCTTGCCGCCGCCGGCGTCGGAACTTTAGGAATTGTCGACGATGACGTCGTCGATCTTTCTAATCTTCAGCGCCAAATCATCCACCGAACGGAAGCTGTCGGTACCCCCAAGATAGAAAGCGCAACGGCAACGCTTCGGGCGTTAAATCCGGAAATCATGATCCACCCGCACGCCATCAGACTAGATAGTTCCTCCGCCCGCAAGCTCATCGAGGATTATGATCTGATTATCGATGGTTCGGATAATTTTGCAACGCGCTATGTCCTTAACGATGCCTGTTATCAGGCGCGACGCCCGTTGATTATGGGATCTTTGTCTCGTTTTGACGGGCAGATCTCCCTGTTCAAAGCCTATGCGATCGATACAACGGGAGGGCACGGGCCTTGCTATCGTTGCCTCTTTCCGTCCCCCCCGCCTGCGGATATCACGCCCGGCTGTGCTGAAGCCGGCATCTTCGGTGCGATCGCCGGGATCATCGGAACCTTGCAAGCCAGCGAAGCAATCAAAGAAATTCTTAATCTTGGAACATCCTTATCCGGACGGCTTTTGCTCTATGATGGATTGAGGGCTCAGCTCATCAGCATTAACGTTGGCGCCGATCCTCACTGCGCTGTTTGCGGTCATCCCGCACCCTGACGCACCTACGTTCATGTACCGCTGATATTTTTGATTTAAAATTTTATTAAAGGAAAGGACGGCGAGATAAGTAATGAAACCGCACACAATGGCAGATCGTGGCAAATAGGGTCGCCAGGAGAACGGCCAGAACAAGACCATGAATTCCCTGATGGAAATGAAAGGCAAAAATAGCCGCATTGATCAGCATCACTCCAAAAAAGCTGATGATGTGTATGAATGTCGGCATCCAAGAATCGCCCAAACCGCGCACCGCTTGATTCATAACGCCTTGCCCCCCGTCGGGAATTAAAACGAAAGCACCAAACATAAGTATCGGTGTTGTCACGGCTATCAACTTGGGATCCGTTGTGTAAAGGGCGGCGATTGACGGCGCAAAAAACCAAACTGCAAGTCCGATGAGAAGCATAATGACGCTATTAAGGGCAAAGCCAGACCATCCGGCAAGCCGAGCTTCACTTATGTCTTTTCTACCTCGTGCAATGCTTACACGAACTGAAGTCGCAGCACCTATACCGATCGACAGCATAAATATAAGCGCTAGCAAATTAAGAAGCACCAACCAACTCGCCACAGCTAGGGAACCTAATGTTCCGGCCAACAAGGCCAGAACAGCGAAGGCGCCCGACTCAGACACCTGCGCCAGTCCGGCGGCCACCCCCATTAAACGCTGCTGCCGGCCGGAGCGCCATAATCCTTTCCAACCTTGACGAATTCCCAATGCATGACGATCCGGATGCCACCAAATCAAGGTGATCAGCACCACGGCGATGGTCCAGCGCTCGACAACCATTGCCCAGGCAGCTCCCTCGGCGCCCATCGCCGGAAAGCCAAATCTGCCTTCGATCAAAATCAGATTGATCGTAAAATGAATTATATTTCCTAGGATTAACGCCAGGGTTCCCCAAAGGGGTTGGCGCAGTCCTTCCAGGAAAAAAATGCATGCCGTCATGAGTGCAGTTGCCGGCAAATGTAGTCCCAGAATCCGCATCACGGCGCCGCCGTGGACGGCTAAATGTTCCGGCTGGCCCGTTAAGTGAAAAAAAGGTTCAGCAAACTGACACAGCGCCGCTAGAACGCCACCTAAAACAAGCGCATAGGGCAGCGATCGCTGCCAAACGGCACCACAAATATGCAGCTGACCTGTTCCAACAGCATGCGAGGTGGACAACAAGGTTCCAACCATCAACCCCATGCTAGCCGACATGAAAAAAACCACCGGCGCAAAAGCAATAGCAAATGCACCCAGGTCACTGGCGCCATGTCGGCCTAACATAATGGTATCGATCAAGGCGACCGTCACGAGACCTAAGCGCGACGCCATAACCGGGATAGCTAACCGCCCTAGCTCGACAAAATGCCGGTAAAGCCGAAAGGTAACATGGCGCTGATGACCAAAGTCCGGTGGAGAAGAAATAGGGGTCAGAACATCGCCTCCACAACCCGGTCTGGTGGCGCATGACCATCCGAAAAGGCCTTAATATTAATAATAACCTTTTGCCCCATGTCATTGCGGCTCTCTACGGTTGCCGATCCCATATGCGGCAACAAAACGACATTGGACAGCTTGAGGAGCTTAGGATTAACCGCGGGTTCGTTCTCAAAAACATCCAGGCCGGCTCCCGCCAGCTCACCGGTTGTCAGCGCCCGGATCAAAGCGATTTCGTCGATGACTTCTCCCCGGCTCGTGTTAACGACATAGGCGTGGGGCTGCATAAGCTTTATCCGTCGCGCGGATAACAGATGATAGGTCGCCGGCGTATGTGGGCAGTTAACGGAAATAATATCCATTCGCGACAACATTTGATCCAGGCTTTCCCAGTAGGTTGCCTCTAATTCCCGTTCCAATTCCTCGGCGACGCGGTGACGATTATGGTAGTGAATGGCCACGCCAAATCCGCGGGCACGACGGGCAACCGCGGCGCCAATTCGTCCCATCCCGATGATGCCCAGGCGCTTCTTAGAGATACGGCGTCCCAACATAGAGGTCGGCGACCAACCGCTCCATTGACCCGAACGAACAAGATACTCACCTTCAACCAGCCGCCGCGGCACGGCCAACATCAGCGCCATGGTTAAATCAGCCGTATCTTCCGTCAAAACTCCCGGCGTGTTGGTAACGGTGATGCCCTGATTGCGGGCGACTTTTAAATCAATATGATCGACACCCGTACCGAAATTAGCGATCAGCTTCAAGCGCGGCGCCGCTTGGGTTAAAATTGACGCATCGATGCGGTCTGTTACCGTAGGAACAAGCACGTCGCAATTCTTAACCGCATCAATCAACTCCGCTTTACCGAACGGCTGATCATTAAGATTCAGACTGACATCGAATAACTCCATCATCCGGGTTTCAATGGTATCTGGGAGCTTGCGCGTGACGATGATCTTGGGTCGCGACTTCGTCATAGAAAGCTCCTTAATCGGTTAAGGGTGGTGGTCGCGCGAAAGAGAAAAGATACCGACTCGCGGTTGTGTTTGGGTATCAGTCCACAGGCGGGCTTGTCTAGTCCTGTCATGAGTAGGCGATCTTGCCAGAAGGCAAGCGGCCGGCACTCTGCTTGACCCGCCTCCCCTAGGAACCTTATATATCGACCCATGCCCCGGGATAAAATTTTGATTAACCGAAGAATTCTTAACCATAATGCAAAAGGCTGCTCTTTTTACCTCACATGCCTTGTCGTGGGCCTGTGGTTTTGCCTTGCCTTGTGGAGCGCCCCCCTGCGGGCTGCCGAGGAAAAGCTCCCCCTGCCTCGTTTTGTCTCTTTGCGTGCCGAAGAAGTTAATGTCCGCACCGGACCGGGGGTCCGTTACCCTATAAATTGGGTCTTTCATAAACGTGACTTGCCAGTCGAGATCGTCGCGGAATTTGAAAATTGGCGCAAAGTCAGGGACGTCGACCAGGCTGAGGGGTGGGTTCATCAATCCATGCTCTCCGGACGGCGTAGCGTGGTCATCGTCGGCGGAGTCCGGGACTTGAAATCCGATCCCACAGCAGCAGCCACGGCAATCGCCCGATTGGAACCAGGCGTCATCGGGCGGTTGGAAAAGTGCGACGAGACTTGGTGTAAAGTGACGGCTGCAGGCTATGATGGTTGGCTGGAGCGCCGCGATCTCTGGGGGATCTATCCCCATGAGCAAATAAAGTAGGAACCGGCTTATTCTAAAATCCCTTCTTTTCAAGCGGCTGCCCCAACTCCATATTCTAGCAGGCTCCACTTTAAGTATCGATGGCTAGGCGCACAGTCTTGTTTGCGCTAAGCCTTTTCTATCAATTGTTCAGCGAGTGACTTAGCCCGATGCGCCACCTTTATCTGGTCGATGGTTCCGGTTTTATCTTCCGCGCCTTCCACGCGCTTCCGCCCATGACAAGGTCAGACGGCACCCCGATCAATGCGGTGTTTGGCTTCTGCAATATGTTGGCCAAGCTGATGGCGGAAAACGATGCGGATCACATCGCCGTCATCTTCGATGCCGGCCGCACTTCCTTTCGCAACCGGCTTTATTCTGATTACAAAGCCCACCGGCCAGAGCCCCCGCCCGAGCTTATCCCCCAATTTGCCCTGATCCGTGAAGCCACCCAGGTCTTTGGTTTACCCGCCATTGAGCTTGCCGATTTTGAAGCAGACGATTTGATCGCCACCTACGCTACACTGGCTAAGGCGGCCAATGCCGAAGTCACCATCGTCTCTTCCGACAAGGATCTGATGCAGTTGGTGCAGCCCGGTGTGTGGATGCTGGATCCCATCAAAAATCAAAAAATCGGTCCCGAAGCCGTTTTTGAAAAATTCGGCGTTCCGCCGCATAAAGTCATCGAGGTTCAGGCCTTGATCGGCGACGCCGTGGATAACGTTCCCGGTGTTCCGGGAATCGGCGTTAAAACGGCAGCACAATTAATTACCGAGTATGGTGACTTGGAGACCCTTCTTTCGCGGGCTCACGAGATAAAACAGCCCAAGCGGCGTGAAACCCTGTTAACCCATGCGGATAAAGCGCGCATCAGCCGCGAGCTGGTCCAACTTAAAACGGACGTGTCCGTACCGGCCGAGCTGCAAAGTTTTGCCAAACGATTGCCGGACAATAACATTCTTTTTCCCTGGTTAGAGCAACAAGGCTTCCGCTCGCTACTCGCTCGGCTTCAAGCCAAGAGTTCGTCCCCTGTCTCTTCGTCTTCGCCTCCTGCACCTGGGGCTGCCAAACCCTCGGCGCCCATCACCTCGGCGGGATTGTCGCGCGAGAACTACGTTCTGGTGCAAGAAGAAGCCGCCTTAAATACGTGGTTGGCGCGCGCGCAGACAGCCGGATTTGCTGCGATCAATATTGAAACCGCCGGCGCAGGCAATCCCCGCGCCGAAATCGTGGGTGTGGCCCTTGCGCTGGGGCCTGGAGATGCGTGCTATATTCCTTTGAGCCACCGCGCCGCCGGCATGGGGAATGAATTGACGTTAGAGGAGACTGCTTCACCTCGGCCGCAACAAATTTCTCGCGACGCTGGGTTAAAATCTTTGAAACTTTTATTCAAAGATGAAGCAATTTTAAAAATAACCCATAACGCGAAAGCCCAGATGGTCAGCTTAGCTGCCCATGGTATTTATCCAACCGCCATAGATGACACGATGTTGATGTCCTATGTTTTGGATGCGGGCCGCAACGGCCATACCTTGGCCGAGCTTGCCGAGTTACGCTTCGACCATAAAATCCAACCCCTCAAGGAGCTTACGGGAACCGGGCGCTCTCAGATCGGTTTTGAGTCCGTTCCTCTCGACGCTGCCCGCGACTATGCCGCTGAAAACGCCGACATCATCTTTCGCTTATGGACCATCTTAAAGCCGCGTCTTTTGGCGGAAAAGATGCTGACTGTTTACGAAACTCTCGAGCGACCGCTCGCGCCTGTCATCGCCGAAATCGAGAAAACTGGAATCTTGGTCGATCGAACGGAACTGCAGCGATTGTCGAATGATTTTGCCCGACGGCTCGATAGCCTCGAAAAGGACATCCACCAACTGGCCGGTCATAGTTTCAATGTCGGATCACCCAAGCAACTGGGCGAGGTTCTGTTCGACGAGTTGGGCCTTCCGGGCGGAAAGAAGGGCAAGACCGGCGCCTACGGCACACCCGCCGAGGTTCTGGAAGATCTCAGCGCGGCGGGACACGACATACCCGGACGCGCCTTAGAATGGCGCCAACTGGCCAAGTTAAAAAGCACCTACACGGATGCGCTTCAAACCCAGATTGATGGCAAGACCGGCCGAGTCCATACCGCTTTCGGTATGGCTATCGCCTCGACGGGACGGCTATCCTCCACCGACCCAAATCTGCAGAATATTCCGATCCGCACCGAAGAGGGGCGCAGAATTCGCCGCGCCTTTATTGCCGCACCGGGGCATAAACTTGTGTCGCTGGATTATTCGCAAATCGAACTTCGGCTGTTAGCGCATGTTGCCGACATGACGAGTTTGCGGGATGCGTTTCGTGATGGCATAGATATTCATGCCCTTACCGCCTCGCAAGTCTTTGGCATTCCCGTTGCCGGGATGGATGCAAATATCCGGCGGCGCGCAAAAGCCATAAACTTTGGCATTGTCTACGGCATCTCCCCGTTTGGCCTCGCCCGCCAATTGGGAATCGATCAGGGCGAAGCCCGCTCCTATATCGATGCTTATTTCAAGCAGTATCCCGGCATCCGGGATTATATGGAATCCTGCAAGGAAGAAGCCCGTCGCGACGGCTATGTCCGCACGCTTTTTGGACGAAAAATTCATGTTCCGGACATTAAGGATCGCAATCCGGCACGACGTAACGGCGCTGAGCGCCAGGCAATTAACGCCCCCCTGCAAGGCACGGCGGCCGACATCATCAAACGCGCGATGATTCGAACGCCCACGGCGCTTATCGAAGCCGGCTTAACCGGCAAGCTCTTACTTCAGGTCCATGACGAGCTTTTGTTCGAGGTTCCCGAATCGGAAATCGCCAACACCATCCCCGTGGTTCGCAGCCTCATGGAGCAAGCTCATCAACCAGCAGTCACCCTCTCGGTTCCGCTTGTGGTTGAAGCTGGCAGCGGCGCAAATTGGGATGATGCCCACTAATGATGCAGCTGGGCCCCGCTAACTTACGCTGAAATAGGGAACGATCATGATATTGCATGGCTACTGGCGGAGCTCCGCAGCCTACCGGGTTCGGATTGCCCTTCATCTGAAGCACCTTTCTTACCAGCAAGTGAGCTATCACCTGCGCGACGGCGCACAGCGAAAACCAGAATTTCTTGCCCGCAATCCCCAAGGCTTGGTGCCTGCGTTAGAGCTGCCTGACGGAACGCTTTTAACCCAATCATTGGCGATCATGGAGTACCTGGAAGAAACCTATCCTGTCGCCCCCCTGCTCCCCGCCGCCCCACTGGCAAGAGCCCGCGTGCGAGCGATGGCTCTCGCCATCGCTTGTGATTTGCATCCGCTTAATAATCTGCGCGTTCTTAATTTTCTCGGCACGCGCTATGGGCAGGATGATGCCGGTAAAACCGCTTGGTATCAACATTGGGTCCGCTGTGAACTGACGGCCTTAGAAGATCGGTTATGCCGTGACTCGGAAACCGGAAAATTTTGCCACGGCAATACCGTCAGCCTAGCCGATATCTGCTTGATCCCTCAGCTTTATAATGCCCGCCGCTGGAACTGCGATGTCTCGGCCTATCAAACTCTCTTGAGGATTGAAGCGTCTTGTTTGTCACTCGACGCCTTTTCCAAAGCTGCCCCCGAGCGCCAGCCCGACTCTGAATAAGCGTTCCCCATCATCCGCACGATATCGATGATTTTGCGCTTTAGATCCGGCGTCGGAAGACGCTCGAACTCGCGCAATAGACGTAATGCATCGGGATCGTTCAAGGGATCCGCCACGGCGTGTCCCTGGGCGTAACTATCGCGGCGGCCGCCCAGGAGATCGGCGAAAAAATAGTCGACTTCCACGTCAAGCGCTTGGGAAATTCGCCATAGCATGCTTGCGCTTACACGGTTGCCGCCCTTCTCATATTTTTGCACTTGCTGATAACTAAGATTCAACACATTGGCGAGATCCGTTTGGCTCTTCCCCAAAAGTTTACGCCGACGTTTGATGCGTTCGCCCACTTGGAGATCAATAGGATCTGGTGCTGAGTCCATGTCGTCTTTCATCAATGATCCTCCCTCGCGCCTTGGCGCTCCCACGTATTTCTTATCATAGCACCATAAATTACAGATGCACGATTAACGCGAATATTTATTTTATATCGCTCGCGCTGGTTATATTAGAAAGTTAATTAATTTATCTTAGATTGGTTTTTTAAGGCATTCATACACTTACCGGTTGTTATTTTGGTCGCAGCTTCAGTGCATTCACCATTCCAATAATCAGCCGAATAAGATGAAGGGCGCAGAGATACAATCGGCGGGACGTCAGCCTTTGGAGTTCACCTGCCAAAAGCGCCGCAAGCCGCGTTGACGGCAGGTTAAGCCTCTCAGCTTCTTCTATATTTTGTAAAAAATATCCCGGCGTCACGCCCAATTCTCGAGCGATCTGCCAGAGGCTACTGGCGCCAATTCGATTATCACCCGCCTCATATTTTTGGATTTGCTGATAACTAACGCCGAGCTTTTGCGCTAAATCCTTTCGATTATAGCCCTGCATAACCCGGCGAAGCCGAATTTTTTGCCCGACCAGCCGCGTAACCACCTCGTCCGGGAAGGGTATCTTACGGCCCATCACTCCGCCAACTTAGCGCGCCGGGGAGGGCGCGGCTTTTGTTTCTGTGCCACGAGCGGTTGATCTTTCACGTCAAACAGATCGTTTGGCGTTACGGCGCCTTGCGTGGCCTCAAAAATGCGCTGAACAAGGGTAAAAGATGGCTTTGTTTTCCCGCGAACTAATCGGTTGATGGTGGTACTCGCAACGCCAATCTGCTGGGAAAAGGCCATTTCGCTGAGGCTATAAAGCTTCAAATAGGTGCGCAGATTCATACACGGAAGATGCGTTATATACACAATTACGGCAAGCAGAAAGTGCATTAAATGCAATATTTTTGCTTTTCTGGTGGACAGCCTATGCACGTGATGCATAGTGCAGCTATGAAACTCTACCTGCGGGAGTATCGAAAACGCGCCAAGTTGACCCTTGAGCAGGTTGCTGCCCGGATGGCGCTTTCTTATACCCAGATGTCCCGCATCGAACGGGGGATTAGCGGCTTTCCCGCGGGGCGGCTTGATGAGCTGGCGGCAATTTATGGTTGCCAGCCGACAGATTTCTTCAAAAACGAGCAACCGGATCGGACCGCATCGACGGTCGCTGTGCCCTATATCCACATTCCGTTGACCAAAACCGCGGCCTCCCCCGCCTTGCCACCCAAGGCCGAGAAACATTTTCAGCTGGATCGGCGCTTTCTCCAGAGTTTTTTGGGCGAAAGCGCCTCGGCTGACCTTGCCTTAGTGAACATCCCCGATGATGCCATGAGCCCGACCGTCAACCGGGGCGATGTGGTTCTTGCCGATCTCAGCATTCGCAAATACACGGGGGATGGGCTTTATCTTTTGATAATCGGTGGCGGTTGGCAGCTCCGCCGATTGGTGGCACACCCCTCGGGTCAAAAATTTGTCCTCTCCGCGGATAATCATGCCCATCCGCAGTTTGTGGATTTAAGCCCGGCGGGGATTCTGATCAAAGGTCGGGCCCTTTTTGTGTTCCGCCATTTATAGCCAACCGCAATCACCTTACTTTCCCGGTAGTCTCACTCTTGGGTTTGACTGTCACGGCGCACGAGCTAGGTTACTCGTTCATGACCCAAAACGATTTATCCGCCTCCGCCTCGCAAACACCTCCCCGCAAACCTCGCATTGACTGGGCCGCCATTAAATCTTTGTGGCCCTATCTTTGGCCTCAGGGGGAAATCGAGACAAAATTTCGCGTTGTGACCGCCATGCTCCTCTTGGTTGCCGGCAAGCTGACCAATGTCTATATGCCCATTCTGTATAAGGATGCCATTGACGCCGTCAGCAAAACCCAGAACGCCGCGATCACTGCGGTTACCGTCCCTTTGGGACTTTTGCTCGCTTACGGAATTGTCCGCATTCTGGCCATGGCTTTTTCCGAGTTCCGCGACATCGTTTTCGCCAATGTCGCCCAGCGCGCCATTCGGCGTGCCGCCTTAACGGTATTTGAGCACTTACACCGGTTATCGCTTCGCTTCCATCTTGATCGTCAGACTGGCGGCCTGTCCCGCGCCATCGAACGCGGCACAAACGGAATTGATTTTCTCCTCCGCTTTATGACCTTCAACGTTCTGCCCACCTTACTGGAAATCACCCTCGTTTGCGGCACCTTGTGGTGGCTTTACGGGCCGCTTATTGCCGGCGTCACTTTTATTACCATCGCCGCCTATGTAGCGTTTACCCTCGGCATTACGGAGTGGCGGATTAAATTTCGTCGTTACATGAATGAAATGGACTCCGAGGCGAATACCAAAGCGATCGATAGTCTTTTGAACTACGAGACCGTCAAGTACTTTGGCAACGAGTCGCATGAGTCACGCCGTTTCGACCAATCCTTGCAGCGTTATGAAGCGGCGGCCATCCGCTCGGCGACCACCCTGTCTCTCTTGAACATGGGGCAAGGCACCATTATCGCTGTGGGTTTAACCGCCGTGATGATCATGGCCGCCCAAAGAATGGTCGAGGGAACCATGACGATTGGCGACTTCGTCTTGGTGAATAGCTATCTGGTGCAGCTTTATTTGCCGCTCAATTTCTTGGGCTTTGTTTATCGTGAAATCAAGCAATCGCTGGCCGACATGGAGCAAATGTTCGCTCTGCTGCAAGTCGGCGCCGAGGTCGGCGACCGAAGGGGAGCTCCCGACTTAGTTGTGATGCGCGGCGAGGTAAAATTCGATTCGGTTGTGTTTGGATATGATCCGCGGCGACCTATTTTGAAGGGCGTCAGCTTTACCATACCCGCCGGACATACCTTAGCGATTGTCGGGCCGTCAGGCGCTGGGAAGTCGACCATCTCCCGATTGTTGTTTCGATTTTACGATGTTGATAGCGGCGCCATCCGGATCGATGGGCAAGATATTCGCGATGTGCGGCAAACTTCTCTTCGCGCCGCAATCGGGATCGTTCCGCAAGATACCGTGTTGTTCAATGACACTCTCGCTTACAACCTGGCCTATGGTCGCCCTACCGCCAGTCAGGAGGAGATCCGCGAGGCCGCACGCCTGGCCCGTGTTGCCGATTTCGCCACTAAACTTCCCGACGGCTATGCCACACGGGTTGGTGAGCGGGGCTTAAAATTGTCGGGTGGTGAAAAGCAACGGGTGTCGATTGCCCGTACGATTTTGAAAAATCCGCACATTCTTTTGTTTGACGAAGCAACAAGCGCGCTGGACTCTCATACCGAAAAGGACATTCAAGCTTCCCTTCGTCAGGTCAGCCGGAATCGAACTACCTTGGTCATCGCGCACCGGTTATCGACGGTCGTTGATGCCGATGAAATTGTCGTCCTTGAAGCCGGACAAATTGTCGAGCGTGGCACCCATTCTGACCTTCTGGCCGCCGGCGGAGCCTATGCTGCCATGTGGGCTAAACAGCAGCGGCAAGATAACGAGGCGATCATTGATACTGTCTCTTCGCGGCTGGGGGAGGAGATCGAGGCCCCTCGATCATGACCAGCCTTGCCCGGAAATCGATTCCGTCTTGGCCTCACTTATGCCGCAGATGGGATAAAAAATCCGGACCCATGCCCGGGGTCCGCTTTGCTATGATGCGGAGAGATTAGACCTCTTTTCCTTACCCGGCAAAGCTAGGGCTGCCGGGATATTTCGGAACCTCGCTTGTTCATGATAGGTTTAAGACTTCTTTTATTACTGGGATTCTGATGCGCCGTTTCTTTGCCTCTTCTGCTCTTTGCCTCAGCCTTGTCCTGAGCGGCCTTTCCCTGGAAACCGCTTGGAATTCTGCGTGGGCCCAAAATCGACCTGCACCGGCAGCGGAGCCGGCCAAGCCTGGCCCGGCACAGACGGATAGTTTTTCTATCCGTTTGAATGAGTGGAATCGGGGAATGAATGCGGCCGATCAGTATGTCAAAGGCAAACAACAGACCAACGATCGTAGCGAAAAATTCAAAAGTAATCTGCTGCGCATTCGCAGCGACGCCGTTGATGCCCGTGATCAGGCCCAGGCCGCCGCAACCGCGGTTGAGCGTCTTTTACGCGCTTTAGGTCCGGCGCCGGAAGAAGGTGGACCGGCCGAGGCGCCTGCGGTCGCCAGCAGTCGTAAATCCTATCAAGATCAAATCACCACGTTGCGCGGCGAAGCCTCACAGGCGGCTCTGGCCATGGCCCGGGCCGACAGTCTTTTGATGGCGCTTGACGCCTTGAATCAGCGCGAGTTTATCGCCGAGTTGCTGCGGCAATATCCGCCGCCCTTGGCTGCCACGACCATCGAACAATTTGTCCGCGACAGCTTAGTTCTGATCGGCGAATTGATTAACGCTCCTTTCGATTGGTTGGCGAACCTTGACCTTAGCGGCGCCCCCTTACGAGATTTTCTTCTGTATAAGGTGGGCGTTTTATTGCTGCCGATCATCATAATCGGCGCCATCACCCGACGCTGGATAGTGCGAAAGTTTGGCCGCGATCCGCGAATAAAGGAGCCGAATTTTGCCCGAGCGTTGTTTGCCGCGCTCGCTGAAGCGATCGGCCGCGGGCTAATCCCCGCGCTTGTTTTATCGGTCTTCTTGTTCCGTGCTTGGTCGGACACCGTCGTTGGATCAGGTCTCTTCCAAGAGGTCGTCAAGTTTTCGTGTCTCGCTGCCATTTTGTTTGTGATTGGCGCCGCCTTATCCAGTGCCGTTCTCTCGCCTCATGCGCCGGAATGGCGGGTCGTCCCCATTACCGGAGGCGCAGCAACCCGATTGAACCGCTGGATCCGCCTGCTGTTGATCATATTCGCCGTGGATTACTTCATCGTTAACATAACCGATTTGGTCAGCACGTCGTCTTCCTTCGACAGCTTCTTTCGACTGATCATGAGCGGGATTGAGGGCGGATTGATCCTCGCCTTAGCGCGACCATCCCTATGGCGCCGGCGGGTTTTGCTGGGTCAAACCCACGGTTACTCTGCGAGCTTAGGCAATCCCGGTGATGGAATTTGGCAATCCCTGCGCATTGCGGCGCTTGTTGTCGCAGCCGCGGGAATTTTATCTGCCTTAGTCGGTTATAGCATTTTATCTAAGTACCTTATCCATAATCTTGTCGTCACGGCGGGTATCGGCGCCGCATTGATGCTGGCCCGCGGATTGGTCCGAGAACTTTTCATTGCCTTGTTTCATTGGCGTACCTTCCGTCGCTCTCTCCATTTAAAACGTGAGGGGCGGCGCACTGTCTTTTTCTGGATATGGCTGGCGTTGGATATCGCCCTGGCTGTGGCGGCCCTGTTTTTGGTAGCTCCGGTTTGGGACGTTCCTTCAGAGACCTTGACTCGTAATCTGACCTCTTTCTTCGACGGCATTACGATCGGGGGCGCGGTCATTTCTTTAAAAGACGCAGCCCTGGCGCTGATTGTCTTTTTCAGTGTTGTTGTTATCACGCGACTTTTTCAGCGTACCGTCGTCGAGCGCGTTTTGCGCCAAACGCGGCTTGATCGCGGCATCCAGAATTCCCTGACATCCGGTCTTGGATATCTTGGCGTGATTCTTGCGGGACTGTTCGCCATTACCGTCATGGGTTTGGATCTCTCGAGCCTTGCCATTGTAGCCGGCGCTCTTTCGGTTGGTATCGGGTTTGGCCTACAAAATATCGTAAATAATTTTGTGTCCGGCCTTATCCTTTTATTTGAACGCCCGGTGAAAGTTGGCGACTGGGTTGTGGTTGGCAATCATCAAGGCTATATCCGCAAAATTAAAGTTCGCTCGACGGAGATCGAGACCTTTCAGTTGGCGACCGTCATCATTCCCAATGCCGAATTTCTCTCGACGGCCGTTACCAACTGGACGCACGGCAATTCGCACGGCCGCATCGACATAGGCATTTCCGTTCTGCCTCGCGTCGATATTACGGTGGTTGAAGAGATTCTTTTGCGGTCTGCCAAGGCGCATCGCAAGGTGTTGCGCCGCCCCTCTCCGGTCGTGTTTTTGCAAAATATAACGGCGACGACATTGGATTTTGAGCTCCGGTGCTTTACCGACGACGTCTGGTCTCTCGGTAATACGGCATCAGATCTGCGCAAAGCTATTTTCAAGGCCTTCGAAGCAGAAGACGTCCTCTTGGCGCCGCCGCCTGCGGCCGCCGCAAAGCCCAAATCGTCATCGGATTCTCCGTGATCTCATCATCGGCTTTTCCCGACCTTACCCAGCAAGATGCGTCTCCATGAGCTAAAACGCTATGGTGGGCATCTTTTTTAACAAAATGGCCCCCTCTTAGGAGGATAGCGATTGCCCCTTTCGCTTAAGTCGCTAGACTAAGGGAGCAGGGGGGATCTCATGACAGCGCCGCATCCGGCCATCATCGCCGATAATATCCATAAGCGTTTTGGCGCCCTGGAAGTGCTGAAGGGCGTATCTTTGACCGCGCACCAAGGCGATGTCATTGCGCTTATCGGCTCTTCGGGCTCAGGCAAAAGCACCTTTTTGCGCTGCATTAATCTGTTAGAAACCCCGGATGACGGTCGTATCACCGTTGACGGTGAAACGATCACTCTTGTCAAGCGCCATGGACGAACCCTCCCCGCGGATATCCGCCAAGTCGAGCGGATCCGTACCCGCCTGGGTATGGTGTTTCAACAATTTAACCTGTGGTCACATATGACCGCTCTCGAGAATATCATTGAAGGTCCGGTTTACGTTTTAGGCCGGTCCCGGCGTGACGCCTTGGCGCAGGCCGCGGCTCTTTTGGATAAGGTGGGTCTCCCTCAAGACTGCGGCGACCGCTACCCAAGCCAACTGTCGGGCGGTCAACAACAGCGCATTGCCATTGCCCGCGCCTTGGCCATGGAGCCCAAAGCTTTGCTATTCGATGAGCCTACCAGCGCGCTTGACCCTGAATTGGTAGGAGAAGTTCTTAAGGTCATGCGAAAACTAGCCGAAGAAGGCCGAACCATGGTCGTGGTAACCCATGAAATGGGCTTTGCCCGCGAGGTTTCCAACCAGGTTATCTTTCTTCATCAGGGTAAAATTGAAGAAGCAGGTGATCCTAAGTCCGTATTCGTTCAAGCTAAATCCGAGCGATTACGCCAGTTCCTAGCGAGTCAGGTTGGCAGAGGTTAAAACAATTTGCCAAGCTGGCCATTGACAAAGGGAGCCGAGGTAGGCTGCCCTGTTCGGACGTGATAGGCCAATCAGGTCTATGGTCCGAATTAACCATCGGGGAGAATGACTGTGAAATCGTCTAATAAAGGTACAGCACTTATTATTGTGCTGATTCTCGTGGCTCTTGGCGCACTGGCCTATGTTTACTATAAGCCGCAAATGACCGAAGCGCCGATGGCGACGGCGCCGACGACAACGGCGCCGACAACGACGCAGCCGGCAACGGCGACGCCTCCAGCCGCAGCGACGGCAACACCGGCCCCTGCGGGAGGCGGCATGCCGGCGCCGGGACAAAAATTACGGATCGCCAGCGAAGGCGCGTTTGCGCCCTTTAACGAGATCGGCGCCGATGGCAACCTGAAGGGGTTTGACATTGATATCGCCCTTGCCGTTTGCGCCAGCATGAAGGTCGAATGCGAACTTGTTAAACAGGATTGGGATGGGATGATCCCGGGCCTGCTCGCCAAAAAGTATGATGCGATCGTAGCGTCGATGTCGATCACCGAAGAGCGCAAGCAGAAGATCGATTTCAGCGACAAATACTACAACGTTCCGGCTCGGTTCGTGGCCAAGAAAGACAGCGGCCTTACCGATACGCGCGAAGGGTTAAAAGGAAAGAAGATCGGCGTTCAACGCGGAACCATCCATGAATGCTATGCTCAAAAAGCTTTCCCCGACTCTGAAATCGTCCTTTATGCGACGCAAGAAGAAGCCAACCTTGATCTGGTTGCCGGCCGTATCGATACCACGACATCGGACCGTGAAGCCTTGAGCGGCGGTTTCTTAAAGACGCCGCAAGGGGCTGGATTTGATTGGCTGGGCGGCGATCATCTGGATAAGCAATGCCATGGCGAAGGCGCCGGTATTGCCATCCGTAAGGAAGATACCGAATTGAAAGCCAATCTAAACAAGGCTATTGCCGCTATCCGCGCCAGCGGTCAGTACAATGAAATCATGAAAAAATACTTCGATTACGATATCTACGGTTCGCCGTAAGCCTACCTTGGGCCCGTCAGATATCTGACGGGCCTTTTTCTTTTGTCAGAGCGCATGGCAATGGACCTTCACGGTTACGGACCCCATCTTCTAACTGGCGTCTGGTTGACGATTAAGCTTGGACTTCTGTCGCTTGTCGTTGCCGGCCTTTTGGGTATTCTTGGCGCTCTTGCCAAACTTTCTTCCGTTCCGCCGCTTCGCTTTCTTGCGCAGACCTACACTACCCTTGTCCGAGGCATTCCTGATCTTGTTTTGATGTTGATTATTTTTTATGGCGGGCAGATTGCTCTTAACCAAGCCGGAGAGGCTTGGGGGCTCGGCTATATCGACGTCAACCCATTTATCGCTGGCGTTTTAACCTTGGGCGTTATTTTTGGCGCCTATATGACCGAAACCTTTCGCGGTGCTATTCTCGCCGTCCCCAAAGGCCAGATGGAGGCGGCGTCATCCATCGGCATGTCCCATGCCCTTGCCTTCCGCCGTATTCTTTTTCCGCAAATGATGCGTCATGCGCTTCCCGGATTCGGGAATAATTGGCTGGTCATGATTAAGGCGACTGCCTTGGTTTCCATCATTGGACTGGAGGATGTGGTACGGATCGGGGATATGGCGGGTAAATCCCTCCATCAACCGTTTACATTCTTTCTTGCCGTGGGTTTGGTCTTCCTTGCCTTAACAACCATCTCTATTCTCGTGCTGCGCTGGGCTGAGTCATATTACGGCCTTGGTGCGCAAGAGCGATGAGAACGCCATGAACTTTACCTTGATTGCCAATCATGCGGGACTGTTTCTAGAAAGTATCGTCACGACACTGCGGTTGGTAGGAACGTCGGTCCTTATTGGTCTTGTCTTGGCTATCCCTTTTGCGATTTTGCGCACGTCGCGCAATCCCTTTATCAATGGCCCGATCTGGCTGTTTACCTATGTATTCCGCGGCACGCCGCTGCTCTTGCAAATTTACCTGATTTATTACGGCCTCGCGCAGTTTCCGGAAGTACGCGGCAGTATCCTGTGGCCTTTCTTGAGTCAGGCGTGGTGGTGCGCTCTTCTTGCCTTCACCTTGAATACCACCGCCTATACGGCGGAAATTCTGCGCGGCGCCATCTTGACGATGCCGCGGGGTGAAATCGAAGCGGCCAAGGCTTGCGGCATGCCGCCGCTTCTTCAATATCGACGGATAATTTTACCCAGCGCCTTCCGGCGGGCGCTTCCTGCCTACGGCAACGAGGTCATTTTCATGCTTCATGCCAGCGCCCTTGCCAGTACGGTAACCTTGATGGATATTCTGGGAGCCGCGCGTAAATTCAATGCCATGTACAATACCTACGAAGGTTTTCTTGTCGCTGCGCCTATCTACTTCTGCCTGACTTTTACATTGGTTGGTCTTTTCCAGCTGATCGAACGGCGCTGGCTTAGACATATCAGTCCGCGGACCGCATGACCGTTTATTTCATCGGCGCTGGTCCAGGAGCGCCCGATCTCATCACCGTGCGCGGGCAAAACCTTATCCGCCGTTGTTCTGTCGTGCTTTATGCCGGATCCCTTGTTCCACGCGACGTTATCGCCGAAGCCCCTGCCGGCGCGCGAATCATCGATACGGCGCCCTTAAACCTGGATCAGATTATTGATGAAATCGCTCAGGCCCAGGCAGCGAATTTGGATGTGGCGCGGGTGCATTCGGGCGATCCCTCGCTCTATGGCGCCATTGCCGAGCAGATGCGCCGATTGGATCGCTTAGGCATTTCTTATGAGGTTGTCCCCGGGGTCCCCGCCTTTGCCGCCGCCGCCGCCGCTTTGCAAATGGAGCTTACACTTCCTGATGTGGCGCAAACCGTCATCTTGACCCGGACCGCGGTTCGCGCCTCGTCCATGCCCGAGGGCGAAGCCTTGACGGAGCTCGCCAAAACCGGGGCGACTCTTGCCATTCATTTATCCATCAATAATCTCGCGACCGTCGTTCGTGACTTGCTCCCTCACTACGGTCCCGATTGCCCGGTCGCTATCGTCCATCGCGTCACCTGGCCCGATCAATCGATCATAACCGGAACTCTTTCGACAATCAGGGAGAAGGCGAAGTCCGCAGGTTATACCCGGACGGCGCTTATTCTCGTGGGACAGGTTTTGGCCAAGGACGGCTTTACCGACAGCCGGCTCTACGCTGCGGATCATAGCCATGTCTTGCGGGAATCAACCCGCAAATAGGCCTATTTCGGTTTTTCCAGCAAGATGCGCTCTTCCGCGGTATGCCCGTTTTGCCGCGCCAAATCGGCGGCGGTGCGTCCGGTAAGATCCCGCATGTCGCGATCCGCCTTGGCAGCCAATAACAGGCTTACGACGGATCGCTGTCCGTATTTTGCCGCCAGCATCAGGGCGGTTTGACCTTCTTTGTTTTTGGCATCAACCGACGAACTTGCCCCCAGCAGCGCCTCAACAATTTCAACAAATCCTCCCGCCGATGCCCACATGAGTGCGGTGTTACCCAGCTGATCTGTCAAGCGCACATTGGCTTTATTTTCCAACAGAACCGTGACGCCGCTGACAAATCCGATTTGGCTGGCCAAAATAAGGACGGTCCGCCCCTTAGTATCCGCAGCATTTGGATTTGCGCCGCGAACCAGTAATTGATAGGTGCGCGTATAGTCTTGATCGTTGACCGCTTTCAGCAGTGGATTTGTAAATTCGATCGTCATCTCTGCGAATGCGGAACCAGGCCCCATCGCCATCAAGATAAAACCGATCATAATAATCCGTAGAAATCTGTTCATATTCAGATGATATCCGTCCCGGAAACAAAATACCATTTTATTCATATGGTTTAACGGTTAATTTTTCCGCCATCCACTTTAGTGCCGACGTTACTTCTGTAACGGTCTCTCCGGCTTCGGCATCCGGCCGGGCGATCATGATGACTGGTATCTGCATCTGACGGGCTGCAGCGATTTTTGGATAGGTCGCCGCGCCCCCGCTCGCCTTCGCCACAAGAATTTGCACCCTCTGCTGTGTTAAGATCTCCACTTCATTTTCAAAGGTAAATGGTCCTCGGCCAAGAATAATCCGAACGTTCACCGGCATAATTTCTTTCTGCGGATCGATTTGCCGCAAAATAAAATCGGTCTCGGTAAGGAGAAAAAACGGGGCGACTTCTTGCGAGCCGATCGTCAAAAAAACCTTGAGTCTTGTTTTTCTGTTTCTTTCGGCGAGCATTCTCACCGCCGCTACTGCTCCGGGCACATCGTTAACGATGCTCCACTTATCTTGGGGATGTTGTCGCCACGGCGGTCTTGTCAAAACCAGGCGCGGCAGTTTTACCGTCTCGGCGGCGAGGCGCGCATGACGTGATATTTGGATAGCAAAAGGATGGGTGGCATCAATGAGGGCGTCGATCTTTTCCTCACGAAGAAAGGTGATGAGGCCGTCGACACCTCCGAATCCCCCTAATCGTACTGTTCCTGCGGGCGATACCGGGTGATGCGTCCGTCCGGCGAGCGAGGTAGTGATTTCAATCTGCGAGCCAAAGCATTTCTCTGCTTGTTCAGCCAAGGCCATGGCTTCTCCCGTTCCGCCCAAGAGCAACAGTCGTTTTCCAGTGCGTGAAATCACTTAAGATTCCACCTTGCCGAGGATGTACCCCGCGCGATCGACGACGACGACAGCTATATCAATGTCGGCCCGCATCAAAACAGTCGCCGCCGTCTCCCGCGCCGCAGCGGCAATCGCCGACGCCAAGGGTATCCCTTCGGCATCGGCATGGGTCATGGCCTCGGCAGCGCTACGCGACCGAGCGATCGCCGCTTCTCCCGACGCGGATATGCCGAGGACTTTGGCACGTTGACTGAGATGCAAAAAATCCAATTGTGATCGTCCTGAATGAAGATCCAATGCTCCTTGGGCTAATTTCGCGAATTTCCCCACACCGCCAACAAGGGTTAGCCGGGATAGGGGCTTGTGCCGCAGATATTTGAAAACTGCTCCGGCGAAGTCCCCCATATCGATTAAGGCTACCTCGGGCAGACGATAATGAGTCCTTAAAATTTCTTCCGAGGTTGACCCGGTGGCGGCCCCGATATGGCTGAGCCCCATAGCCACCGCCACATCAATGCCGCTGTGAATGGCATGGACCCAAGCGGCACAGGAGAAGGGCACGACCACACCGGTCGTCCCGAGAATGGATAAACCGCCTTCAATTCCCAACCGTCCGTTCATGGTTTTCCTCGCCAAGGCCTCGCCGTTGGGAATCTCAATCGTGACAACTATGTCGCGCGGACCATCGAATTGATCGGCAGTATCAAGAAGATTGGCAACCATCATGCGGCGCGGGCCGGGATTGATCGCCGGCTCGCCAACGGGTAACGGCAAACCCGGCCGCGTGACCGTACCAACACCGGCGCCGGCCCGGAATATGATCCCCGTATTTGTCGCCCCCAACGAAAGATGTGCGCGCACTAACGCCCCGTGAGTTACATCGGGATCGTCCCCGGCATCTTTAACGACACTGGCGCTCGCGCCATGATGAGCGATTTTACCTTCGTTAATCGCGAAGGACGGAAGCTGACCTCCCGGCAGGCGAATGGTAACCGCCGGAGGGGTTCTACCGGTTACGAGGCCTTCATAGGCGGCGCGCGCGGCCGCGGTCGCACAGGTTCCCGTTGTCCACCCGCGCCGAAGTGAGGACGAATTTTTTAAAGACTCTTCAGCTGTCTCTGACATGCCTCTATTATGGCGAAGGCTTTCATGACATGCTAGCCGCACTTACTGACCCTGCCTTACTGTATTTTGTCGTGAACAGAGATCATGCCGAACACCGCAATTCCGCGAATTCCTGAAGGTTTTACCGGCGAAGATTTTTTGCCGGGATGGGTGTGGCTTGTCGGGGCGGGTCCCGGCGATCCCGGACTTTTGACCCTTCATGGTGCTCATGCTCTTCGGCAGGCCGATACGGTTGTCTACGATGCCTTGGTGGATGAACGAATTTTGCGTCTCGCTCGCCCTGGGGCGGTCCTTGAATACGCCGGAAAAAGAGGCGGCAAGCCTTCAGCTAAACAACGCGATATCAGCGCAAGACTGATCGAGCTGGCCCAGTCCGGCCGTCGGGTCTTGCGATTAAAAGGTGGTGATCCTCTGGTATTTGGGCGAGGTGGTGAAGAGGCTTTGGCCTTGGTTCGAGCCGGCATTCCTTTTCGCATTGTGCCGGGATTAACCGCGGGCATAGCCGGCCTTGCCTATGCAGGCATTCCCTTAACGCATCGGGATTTGGGCGAATCCGTCGCCTTTGTTACCGGACATAATACCTCCGGCGAAGTTCCCGATACGGTGGATTGGGCAGCCTTAGCTAAAGGCGCACAGGTCATCGTCGTTTATATGGCCCTTAAGCATCTTGTGCCGATCAGTAACCGCCTCATGGCAGGAGGACGATCATCGGACGAGCCCGTTGCTCTTATCGCCTCGGCCGCCACCCCCCGGCAGGTGGTTATTGAAACAACGCTAGGACGCTGTGCTAGAGATGCGGCTGCCCATAATGTTCAGCCTCCAGCGATTATTGTGATCGGGCCCGTGGTGCGACTTCGCGCCTCCTTGGATTGGCTGGGCGCGCTTTCCGGAAAACTCCCAGAGCTGCCACCTTCCGAAGGTGACACGGAAGTCCAGTCTTTACGCCACCATTAGCTTGGCTTTTTCCCGCGCGACGCAAGGTCGCGGGGAAGACGGCTTGGCCCGACTTTAGGATCGCTTTACCACTAAAGACCGCTCTACGAAAAGGACCGTGAATGTTCGAGATTCGAAGGGATGACCTATCAGGTGAGCAGACTCGTGCCTTGCTCGCGCTTCATCTTGCAGAGATGCAGAACAACTCTCCGCCGGAAAATGTGTTCGCTCTCGATCTCTCAGGTTTACAAGCCTCTGGCGTAACGGTCTGGACAGCTTGGCGCGACGGCCGCCTTGCCGCAATGGGGGCACTGAAGATGCTGCCTGACGGAACGGCCGAGGTAAAATCCATGAGGACTCATCCAGAATTCCTGCGCATGGGCGCAGCGGCGGCCATCCTTGAAACTATAATTGGCGCTGCAAAAGCTCAAAACATTCGCTGGCTCCGTTTGGAGACGGGGAGCAGCCCCACTTTTGATGCAGCACTGTCCCTTTATCGGCGTTACGGATTTACAAACGGGCCCGCGTTCGGCGATTACAAACGAAGCGACTTCAATCAGTTTCTGCATCTCGATCTTGATCACCAGCCGCTCTCTTGCAAAGTTGGCGGAACGCCAATCACCGCAAATTTTTTGTGATAGAACCACATGCGCAGCACCGCTCTTCAACGCACCCTTTGGACCATCGCTTTTCTGGCTCTCGCCTTAGGCTTGATCGTAGGTGCGGTTGAACTGTGGCGCTATCGCCCAAGCAATCTGACCAAGACGGTAGAAAAAGTCACGGGAACGGCAACCGTCGGTGGACCTTTTTCCCTTCTTAATGAGGACGGTGTCCGCGTCACCGAGCAAAGCTTTCCGCATCGCTATCAGCTGATCGTTTTTGGTTTTACTTTCTGCCCTGATGTTTGCCCCACAGAACTTCAGAACATCACCGAGGCCTTGGATCTTTTGGGATCGGAAGCTTCTAAGATCCAACCGTTGTTCATTACCATCGATCCCGAACGCGACACGCCAGCCGTCATTAAAGAATACATTCGTAATTTTCATCCCAGCCTGCATGGATTAAGCGGGACACCCGAAGAAATCGCCGTCGCGGCGAAGGCATTTCGCGTTTATTACCAAAAAGTCGCCACGCCCAATCCCGGCGTCTATATGATGGATCATTCGACGGTCATTTATTTTATGGATCCTCAAGGTCGGCTTCTGGCGCATTTCAGCCCCAAGACTTCGCCGAAAGATATGGCGGATACCTTGAAATCTTACCTCCAAAAAGGATCTTCCTCCTGAGCGGATCAACGCCCAGTGCCGTGCCAGGACTTATCCTCGCCGCCCCGGCATCGGGCTCCGGCAAAACCACCCTTACCTTGGGTTTACTTCGCGCCTTTCGGCAGCGGCAAATTGCGGTCAGCCCGGCTAAGATCGGACCCGATTATATCGATCCAGCATTTCATACCGTCGCGGCGAGACGCCTATCCCGAAACATTGATTCCTGGGCCATGGGCTCCGCCCGCTTAAGTGACGAGATTCATGCGCTTGGAAAAAACAGTGCGCTTATCCTTTGCGAAGGGGTGATGGGCCTGTTCGACGGGATAGGTCCGCACGGGGTGGGGTCGACCGCAGAGCTGGCCGCGCGAACCGGATGGCCGATTATTCTCATCATTGATGCGGCCAAACAAAGCGCGTCGATCTCAGCTCTTGTATCCGGATTTATCTCTTATCGCCAAAATATCTCCATTGCCGGCGTTATTCTTAACAAGGTTGGCAGTGTTTCCCATGCAACCTTACTGCAAGAATCTTTACACCATAGTCATCCGGATTTGCCCGTCATCGGCTGCGTCCTCCGCAACCCACATCTTCATCTTCCATCACGGCACTTGGGTTTGGTCCAGGCGACTGAAACGAAGGATCTCGATCATTTTCTGAATGCGGCGGCAGATACGCTGACCCAAACGATCGATATCGATCAGCTTATCCGTCTTGCCAAGCCGAGCTCCCTTGCGCCTGGCGATCACCGTGCCTCCGTGTTGTCGCCTTTAGGTCAGCGGATCGGTGTCGCCCAGGATGACGCCTTTGCCTTTATTTATCCGCATATTCTGGACGGATGGCGCAAGGCCGGCGCGGAGATTCATTTGTTCTCACCCCTTTCGGGCGATACTGTTCCGCCAAATATTGATGCTGTCTTTCTCCCTGGCGGTTACCCTGAATTGCATGCCGCCACCGTAGCGGCTTCGCCTTTTTTGCCGAGTTTACGGGCGGCCGCGGCGGCCGGAGCCAAAATTTATGGAGAATGCGGCGGCTATATGGTCTTGGGCCATGGTTTGATTGATGCCGAGGGGCAGCGTCATGCTATGGCAGGATTGCTGCCGTTAGAAACAAGCTTTGCCGAAAAGCAGCGTCATTTAGGTTACCGGCAAGTCGTTCTCGATGTTGATTGTTTCTTGGGGAAAAAAGGCGCTTCTTTTCGCGGACATGAATTTCATTACACCCGGATCGTGAGCGAATCAGGTGCGCCGTCTCTCTTTAAGGTGCGCGATGGGCTTAGCCGTGACCTTCCCGACGCCGGCCTTGTGAACGGCCAGGTTGCCGGGAGTTTTATTCATTTAATCGACTGCGCTGACTAGTCCTCTTGGCAAAGCCGCATAACGGGTTTATCGAGAGGCTATGCCTGCTTTGCGCCGCCCCCCTTTGCGCCGAATTTCTGCACCGATCACCCTTGCCCTGGAGACGGGAGACAAAATAGTCGACGTGCGTATCGATCGACGGGCGCGCCAGCTTCTTTTAAAGGTGAGTCATAATGGTGATCTCCAGCTCGTGTTGCCGCCTTATGTCTCGCGCCGCACCGGTCTGGAATTTTTGCACGAGCGCCAGCTTTGGATTAGCCAGCAGCTTCGCCGCATTCCGCAACCCATTCCCCTCGTCATCGGGACCGAGATTCCTATCCTAGGTGTGCCGCATCGCATCACACAAAAGGATACCTGCGGTCAGGGAGCGGCCTGGTTCGAGACTTCTGCCGATCACGGTTTGCCGTTGCTTTGCGTCACCGGTAAGCCCGAGCATATAACGCGCCGCCTGACCGATTTCTTGAAAGCCGAAGCGCGGCGGCGCTTGGTCCCTATGGCGGAGCGTCACGCGCAAAAGTTGGGGGTTTCCTTGAAGCGCATTCGCTTCGCCGAAACCCGCCGTCAATGGGGAAGCTGCACCGCCGCCGGCGACTTATCCTTTTCTTGGCGCCTTGTTCTGGCGCCGGAATGGATTGCGGATTATGTCGTCGCCCATGAGGTCGCCCATCTCCGTGAGCTTAATCACAGCCCGCGATTTTGGCTTCTTGTCGCCGAACTTATCGGCGATCGCCGCACGGTTACCGCAGCGCGTCTTTGGTTGCGGCGCCAAGGCGATCGTCTTCATCAATACGGTTAAATCTTAAGGATTTTCTTTTGACGCTTCCTGTCTCCTCTGCTGCGGCGCGCGAAAAACCTCCTGCTTCATCGATCGTTCTTGGTCTATTGGCCGCACTTGCCGCTTCGGGACCTATTTCGACAGATCTATACTTACCGTCGCTACCGCGCTTGCGGATTTTGCTTGCGGCCTCGGTTTCTGAAGCGCAATTGACGCTAAGTCTGTTTTTAGCCGGGTTTGCGGTTGGTGGTTTGATTTACGGCCCCTTGTCGGACCGATTTGGCCGCCGCCCGCTCATGCTGGGCGGTATGATCATCTATATTTTTGGGTCCATCGCCTGTGCCATGGCACCCAATATCGAAGTTCTGATCGTTGCCCGATTTATTCAAGCCTTAGGCGGATCCGCCGGGATTTCCTTATCGCGGGCCATGATCCGCGATCTTTACGGACCGCTGGGCGCTGCACGCGCCCTGGCGATTATCGGCGCTGCCATGGCTATCGCGCCGATGATCGGCCCGATAATGGGTGGCGCCATTGAAGCGCAGTTTGGGTGGCGCGCGAATTTTGTGGTCTTGATCTTTTTTGGTCTTCTATGCTTGAGCGGTATTTGGCGCTTGCTCACCGAGAGCAACCACCGTCTCAATCCTGAGGCAACCCGTCCAGGAACTTTGGTGACAAATTATTTGACGCTGTTGCAGCAGCCGCATTTTCGCGGTTATGCCGCCATGGTGACATGCTGTTATGGTGGTTTATTCGCCTTTATCTCCGGCTCCTCCTATGTGCTGATGGATGTCCTAAAATTGGCACCGGCCGCCTATGGCATTTGTTTTTCTATTGTGGTTACCGGTTACATTATCGGAACCTTAACATCCGTTCGTCTGGGGAGGCGTTTCGGCATCGCCGGCATGATCGGACTTGGCGCCGCTTCCGCCCTCAGCGGCAGTCTAACGATGGTTGCGTTGGCGTGGTCGCTTCATCTGGAAGGTTTATGGGGCGTCGCCGCCATCGTTTTCCCCATGATGTTTTATACCGCCGGGGTAGGAATGATGCTCCCGAACTCCCAAGCCGGCGCCATTGCGCCCTTTCCTCACATGGCAGGGACGGCCTCTTCTCTTCTCAGCTTTACGCAGATGACCGGCGCCGCATTGTTCGGTGTTCTTTTGGGTCATCTTTATGATGGCACAGCCCGGCCCATGGCCAGCGCCTTGGCCCTGATGGGTGCGGCGTGTTTCGGCATTTGGCTTTATCGTCTGCGCCATCCGGGACCGGCGACGCAACCCTCGCAATCTTAATCGCGTGACGGGACAAAGCCATCGGTTGTTACCCGCAAGACCGACCGGTCGCTAGGATTCTGTGCGGCCGTACTCGCCCGCGGCGGCGGCGCACTCGCTGAACTCATCATGATTTCTTCCTCGGCAGGAATCACCAACGGCCGCACCGGTAGCCCGGCATGGGCCGCCAGCATGAATTTCTGCCAGAGCTGAGCGGGAAGTCCGCCCCCCGTCACCTTGCGCATAGGTTTGTTATCGTCATTCCCCATCCACACTACTGTCGCCAGGTCCGCGGTATAGCCGGCAAACCAGGCATCGCGAAAATCTTGACTGGTTCCGGTTTTGCCCGCCGCGGGGCGGTCAAGCGCCGCCGCCTTCCCGGTGCCCGAGGCGATGACTCCCGTCAGAAGATCGTTAAGGTCGGTCATGTTTTGAACGCTGACAACGCGGGGCTTGGGCGACCCCTTGCGGGTGTAAAGAACGGTTCCGTTGCCGTCACGGATTTCCGTAATGGCATATGGCTGCGCCGGAATGCCTCCCGCGGCTAAACCGGCATAGGCACCGCTTAGCTCGAGCGGCGTGACTTCGGCCGTACCCAAGGCAATGCTCGGATGGGGCGGCAAGGGCGAAGTAATACCCAAGCGCCGCGCTGTTCGGATAACCCGCGCCCGACCGGCTTTTTCTGAAACCTGCACCGCAACCGTATTGATCGACCGCGCGACGGCTTCGCGCACGGTAATGCGTCCTAAGAATTGATTATCGAAATTGCCGGGACTCCAGCCGTCAACCCGGATCGGCTGATCATCGAATTCATCATCAGGCGATATTTCCGCTTCAAGTCCGGCCAAAAAGACGAAAGGCTTGAACGAAGAGCCGGGTTGACGCCGCGCCTGGGTCGCCCGATTAAATTGCGATTGATCATAATCACGCCCGCCGACCATGGCACGCACGGCGCCATCCGGGGCCAGAGAAACCAGGGCGGCTTCACCGACGTTTGCCGCAGCGCCCGGGCCGTCAAGCATTGCGGCCAACTCCACATCCGCGATGGTCTGAAGCCGAAGATCAAGCGTCGTGCGCACCACCAAATCCCGATCGCCAAAGCTGACATAGTCGCCGATCTGATCGACGGTCCAATCGGCGAAATGCTTGCCCAGCCCTGACGACGCCACCGCCAATGTCCCCATTCCTTTGAGCTCGGCCGCTTGGCGCTCCGCAGGCGTGAGATAGCCGGCAACAACCATGGCGTCGAGAACCTGTGTGGCTCTGGCGCGGGCCGCATCCGGATTCGCTGCCGGATTATACCGGGACGGTGCCTGCAGAAGCCCCGCCAACACCGCCGCTTGATAAAGCGAAATCTGGCGAACGGGCACGCCAAAATATTTTTGCGCGGCCGCCTCAACCCCATAGGCGCCGCCGCCCAGATAAACGCGGTTCAGGTAAATCGAAAAAATTTCATCCTTGGTAAAACGATTTTCCAGCTGAAAGGCGAGGATCAGTTCTTGAACCTTCCGTTTGATCGTTCGGTCCGGCGTTAAAAACAGAATTTTTGCCAATTGCTGGGTTAAGGTCGATCCGCCTTGGCGCAACCGGCCGGCGCGAATATTCGTCACCATGGCCCGCAGTACACCGCGACTATCGATTCCCATATGATCGTAAAAGCGCCGGTCCTCGATCGCCATTACGGCCTGGGGCAAGTACGCCGGCAGTTGCGATACCGTGATCGGCGCACCATGAAACTCGCCAAAGGTCGCGAAGATTTTTCCTTCTTGATCGGCCAAGGCGATACTCGGGCGGCGGCCGGTGGTCCCTAATCCGGAAATATCGGGCAGATCATGGGCATAAAACCCCAGCATTACGCCGCCGATGATGACACCCCAGATAACGGCAACCGCCGTCCATTTCGCCAAAAACCGCCAGGCTTGCCAGCGTCTAGATCCTGGCGAGGACCGCCCTTGCGATGATTTTTTCCGTCCCTTTTTAGGCGGAGAGGTTTTTCGACGCGTCGCCATCTTTAACCCTGCATTCCCTTAACGGTCATCGCTTTGATGACCGTTGACGAGCGGTCATAGTCCAATCTCGTGGCGAAATTGCGAGGGTCAGAAGCCCATCCGAGAAATCCACGGCCGGATATCTTGCGGATCGAGACCCAGGATGAAAGCCGCTTCCCGCACAAACCCTTCAATCTGAGGGTAAGTTGCTGTTTTGTAATGCTCTTCTGCCTTCATGAGTTCGTCTTTTTGCGGGGCTGAAAAGGGACCTTGCTTCTTTGCTTCCAACAGCGGGATCACGCTGGGCAAGGCGCCTGTCCCCTCGGGTGTGCTGGTCATCGCCGTGGAAATTTCCTGCGACGACATCCCGGTGATTCGCGAGATGTTTCGAATGAAGGCATCGCGCTCTGGGCGCAGCTTCTCCATCGCCGTGTGTGCTGCGGTTTCCAGATCCAGACGCTGAGAGGTGGCAAAGGGGCGGCCTAATGCCACCTCAAGACGATGCACCATGTCGGCTTCCGGCGACTGACCGTAACCAAAAACCGGATAAATGATAACGGTCATTGCGATGAATACAGCAAGCCGACAGAGATGCGTCATTATTTTCCATCCTCTTGTCTTATGGTTCATCAGCGAGACGCCTCTTGTTACGACAATAAAACTTTGTGGCTTTTCTAGGCATAGACGGAAATTTTGACGTGGTCACGCGCGGCTACTTAAAATAACCGCGATGCTTCTTTTAGGGCGGCCGCACGCGGCGCGGCGCGCAAAGTTGCTTCGTCGACAAGGTCCAGCGGTTGACCGGCCATAAGCGACAACTCTGCCTTAAGTTTGAAAAACCCCGCTATTGAGGGGGCCTGACGTGGAGAAAAGGCGACCAAGAGTTCCGGGCGATGGACTCCCGGGCGACACCAAAGATGGAGGATACCTTTTTCGCGCAAGACTGCTTCTTGGCGGAGGAGATCTTTGGTCCAGGATGCCGGGGTTCCCGGCGCCGTACCGCTGAAGATCATTTGGCCGGTTTGACCAAGATCGGGGGCATCCAGAAAATCTTCGACCATGCGACGCAGCAATGTCTGCATCGTTTCGCCGCGAGAGGCCGCCACCGCTTTTAAACGATTCCGCATTGCCGTCGACACGCGAAACGATAAAAAAGAAACAGGCGCCATGGCGTCGCTCTAGGTTTTGCACGAAACTGCGCAATGTCAGGCTCTTGCGGCGAAGAACCCCTGCTATAACAATATCTAGTATGCCTTAAAAAACAAGAGTTTCGATTTTACGAAAATTTTAACTATCCAGCCTGGGGTGGCATCCTTCCCAGCATAAAGATGCCACCTTTGCTTTTTGAACAATCGTTCGCTCTTCGATCACTTAAGCGTCGAGGTTGGCAACCTTGAGCGCATTTTCTTGGATAAAGTCGCGACGCGGCTCAACCACATCCCCCATCAAGACCGAGAACACCGCCTCGGCATCTGCGGCTTGCGCCACCTTGACCTGAAGCAGCGAGCGCGCATTGGGATCCAAGGTCGTCTCCCACAACTGTTCGGGATTCATTTCGCCGAGACCTTTGTACCGCTGCATCGCGACACCCTTGCGGCCTTGCTCAAGAACCGTCGCCAGCAAGGCCAGCGGCCCAATGATCGGAATTTCCCGATCCTTTAGCGCCAACTTACCCGCCCCCAGATAGGCTTCTTGAAGCTGCACCGTTCGCTCATCCAGCCGGACAGCCTCCATCGAGCGCATAATTTTTTCGCCCAAGGCATAGCGCTGGGTGACCCCCCGCTGCGTCCGGGTCAATAAAAGCCCCGGACCATCTTCGGCCTTCGCCGCTGTTCCCGCCCATCCGCGACTTCCTTCCGGTTCAATGGCATTAAGCCGCTTCGCCAAATAGGATGCGGCTTCCGCCGCATTTTTCTCGCTTTCCAAAACCTTGGGGTTCAGCACGCCAGAAATTGCCGCCTGCTCGATGACGAGATCCGAATTGATCTGTGCCGCCAGCGGGGCGATCCGACGCTTAACCCGCCGCGCATCATCGACCAGACTTTTTAGGTCTGCGCCGCGGCGTTGCTTGCCGTCATGCTGAATAAAGATCGTGCCCTCAAGCGCCGAAGCAATAAAAGACTCTTCCAAGGCTTTCTCGTCCTTAAGATAGACTTCCGAGCTGCTGCGTTTGATTTTAAACAAGGGTGGTTGCGCGATATAAAGATATCCGCGTTCGATAAGCTCGGGCATTTGACGGAAGAAGAACGTCAAAAGAAGAGTCCGGATGTGGCTGCCGTCCACATCGGCGTCGGTCATGATGATGATCTTGTGATAGCGAACTTTATTCGCATCAAAATCCTGACGCGGAACGCCCGTTCCCAAAGCCGTTATAAGGGTGCCGATTTCCGCCGAGGACAGCATTTTATCAAACCGCGCCCGCTCGACATTGAGGATCTTTCCCTTAAGGGGAAGGATAGCTTGAAAATGGCGATCACGGCCTTGTTTCGCCGATCCGCCGGCGCTATCGCCCTCGACGATAAAAAGTTCGGATAGGGCGGGATCCTTTTCTTGGCAATCAGCCAGCTTGCCGGGAAGTGATGCCAGATCCAACACGCCCTTGCGCCGGGTAAGCTCGCGGGCTTTGCGCGCCGCCTCCCGCGCCGCGGCGGCCTCGACCACCTTGGCCACGACGTTTTTGGCATCGGCCGGATGTTCTTCGAACCATTGCTGCAGTTTGTCGTTCACGATCGATTCCACCGCCGGACGCACCTCGGAGGAAACCAGCTTGTCTTTCGTTTGGCTGGAGAATTTCGGGTCCGGCACCTTTACCGAGAGAACGCAGGTTAGTCCTTCCCGGGCATCATCGCCGGTGATCTGCACCTTTTCTTTTTTGGCAACGCCGCTTTCCACGGCATAGGCGTTGATTTGCCGAGTCAAGGCGCCGCGGAAGCCGGCCAAGTGGGTTCCCCCGTCGCGTTGCGGAATATTGTTGGTAAAGCACAGCATGGTTTCGTGGTAGCTGTCCGTCCATTGCATCGCCAGCTCAACCGTCACGCCACCTTGTTCGCCGCCGACGACGATCGGCGCACTGATCAAGGAGGTCTTGGTTCGATCCAACCAGCGGACGAACTCTTCCACGCCGCCTTCGTAATGAAACTCCGCCTGTTTACCGTCGACATGGCGTTTGTCCGTCATGATGAGACGCACGCCCGAGTTCAAGAAGGCCAATTCGCGGAAACGATTTTCTAATGTGCTCCAGTCGAATTCCGTATTGGTAAAAGTCGCGCGCGACGGAAGAAAAGTAACCTCCGTTCCCTTAAGCGGCGTGCCTGAGTCGGTTTTTGGCGCATCGCCCACGATCTTCAGCGGCGCATCCGGTTCGCCATCGCTAAACCGCATGTGATGTTCTTTGCCATCGCGCCAAATCCGCAAATCCAGCCGGCTGGACAAGGCATTAACGACCGAAACGCCCACCCCGTGCAAGCCGCCCGACACCTTGTAGGAATTTTGATCGAACTTACCGCCCGCATGCAGCTGAGTCATAATAACTTGCGCCGCCGATACGCCTTCCTGCGGATGAATGTCAACGGGAATGCCTCGGCCATTATCCCGTACCGTCACGGATCCGTCCGCGTTGAGCGAAATATCAATCCGATCGCAGTGACCCGCAAGCGACTCGTCGATCGCGTTGTCGATCACTTCATAAACCATGTGATGAAGGCCCGAGCCATCGTCCGTATCGCCGATGTACATCCCCGGGCGCTTGCGCACCGCCTCAAGGCCCTTCAGAACCTTAATGGATTCTGCGCCGTAATTTTCAGCCGCATTGGGTGGAGGAGTTGTGGCAGTCATCCCGTCATTCCTTCCTGCACGTTAACTAATCCGCGTCTCATCATAGGACGCGTCAATAGGTGAAAGTTGCGCCGCCGCGACGGCAAAACGTTGCGCCCGATTACCCAAAGGCGCGAAAAGACTGATGTCTGTTCCGGTCAACCACGCCTGAACGTGAAGCGCGCATATCGCATCGAAAAGAGCGCAGCGCCGCGCTTCGTCCAAATGCGCGACAACTTCATCCAATAACAAAATTGGCGCCGCCCCGCGGTGCGCCGCAACGCGCTGGGTATGAGCAAGAATTAAGGACAACAACAACGCCTTCTGTTCGCCGGTCGAGCAGTGCTCCGCCTCGATATCCTTATCGCTATGACGGACCCGAATATCACTGCGGTGGGGCCCGATTGACGTCGTTCCCGCATCGGCGTCTCCGCGGCGCGCCGTCGCAAGTTCCTGACGGATACGATCTTCCACCGCCAAGGCGGGACTGGCCGACAGCCAGTCCTCAACCATACCCGTTACCGACAAATCCACCATCGGAAACGAGGGCGAGATGGGCTTGTGCAAAATTCCCGCAAGCTCCGCCACCAACAAACGGCGAGCCACGGCAATCGCCACGCCGCGTTCGGCCATTTGACTTTCCAGCGCCGTCAACCATGTGGGATCGCTGCCGCCACCGGCCAAAAGCCGCGACCGCTCGCGCATGGCTTGTTCATAGGCGGTTACTCGACCTGCATGGGCGGGATCAAAAGCATAAACCAGTCGGTCCAAAAATCGGCGGCGTGCAGAAGGTCCGTCCAAAAAAAGCCGGTCCATTTGCGGCGTCAACCATACAAGCCACAAGCGTTCGGCCAAGGTTGTTTGACTGCGCACCTCGGCACCATCGAGCTGCATGACGCGGCGATCCCGGCCATCAAGGTCGGTTAACCGGCCAGTGGACATGTCCGTTTCGCCTGACGGAGCCTGGATCGTCGCAGCGACCGCCCAGCTGCCCTCCGAACTTCCGCGGCGCGCCGCTTCGGCAAGTTGAGCGCGCCGCAAACCGCGTCCAGGAGCCAAAAACGAGATCGCCTCCAGAAGATTGGTCTTACCCGCGCCATTCGCCCCGGTTAGAACAACCGGCCGCGCATCTATGTCGATGCGCGCACGGGTGTAGCAGCGAAAATCGGTGATGGTCAGGCGGCTTAACGCCAATCGCGGCGCCAACACAGGTTCCGGCGCTTTCCAAACACCAGCCGACGATGAAATGGCAACAGCAGGCATCACAGACAGATTAGACCCGCATCGGCATCAAAACGTAAAGCGCGCTGGCATCCGCCGCATCGCGCACAATCGTCGGTGATGCAGCATCGGCCATGGCGAATTGCGCCCGATCGCCTTCGATCTGTTGCGCGATATCCAAAAGATACCGTGCGTTAAATCCGATCTCGATGGGATCCTTGTCGTAAAGGGCCTCCAGCTCTTCGGTCGCCGTGCCGTTCTCCGTACTCGAGGCTGACAAGGTAAGAACACGGGGCGTTAAACTAAGTTTAACGGCGCGGCTTTTCTCGGTGGCAATGGTGGCAACGCGATCAACCGCCTGCGCAAAATCGCGGCACGCGACTTCCATGATCTTGTCGTTACCGCTGGGAATGACCCGTTCGTAATCCGGGAAAGTCCCATCAATCAGCTTGGAGGACAAAACAAGGTTATCGAACGCCAAACGGATGCGCGTCGGCGACAAAGAAAGCGTGACGACGCCCGAGGTATCATCGGCCAGCTTGCGCAACTCATTGACCATTTTTCGCGGCACGATCACGCCGGGCATGGCGGCCGCGCCTTCCGGCAAGGCCATTTCAAATCGCGCCAAGCGATGGCCGTCGGTTGCAACGGCGCGCAGTACCTTAACGCCGTCGGTTTCGGCGGCATGAAGATAGATCCCGTTCAAGTAATACCGGGTTTCTTCGGTTGAGATGGCGAACTTCGTCCGGTCGACGATGGTTCGCAGTTCCGGAGCCGGAAGATCAAAGGTCACCGGCATATCCCCGTCACTGGTCAGCGGGAACTCGTCTTTCGGCAAGGTCGCCAGAGAAAACTTCGACCGACCCGTCCGGATGGTGATCTGCGTCCCATTATCGACGGAATCGATCTCGATCTCGCTGCCTTCCGGTAATTTGCGCACGATGTCGTAAAGCGTATGCGCCGGGGCTGTCGTTGTGCCTGGCTTGGCGATCTTCGCTTCCACCGCCTCAACAATCGCCAGATCCATGTCGGTCGCCGTCAGGCGCAAATGGCTGCCTTCGGCTTCCATGAGGACATTCGCCAAAATGGGGATGGTGTTCCGCCGCTCGACGACACTTTGGACGTGGGCAAGAGCCTTCATCAGCGCTGCGCGCTCGATCGTTAATTTCATGGCTTTTTGCTATCTACAGTTGTTGATTCCAGGCCTGAATTTCGTCATCCGGGCAGTTCGTACGGTCCTTGATTCGCTCTCTCATGGATCAGCTTGATTTGAAAAGAATAATATCTTTTAAAATCAATATGTTACACGATGAGTTCACGGGCTAAAAACTGGCCGAACACCGAGGAAAAACTATACCACGGATTGCCGAGTTTCCTTAGATTTTTCGCGTTATTTTCCGAAGAGGGCCAAAACCCGATCCCCCGCCCTTTGGCAGAGCGATCTTCGCCACCTAAGCCGCCTTGGGGGCGGGCGGCTAAACCGCCTCTTTCCCCTTTGTGTGCTTGGTGCAGCTAGGTCTCGAGCATCCGCCGCAAGAGATCAACATCCTCGGCGAAATTAGGGTCCGCGCCCCGTAATTCTTCGATCTTCCGCACCGCGTGCATGACCGTGGTGTGATCCCGACCGCCGAATTTGCGGCCAATCTCGGGAAGCGACCGCGCCGTCAGTTGCTTGGCCAAATACATCGCCACCTGACGCGGCCGGGCAACCGCTCGGGCGCGCCGGGCGGAATGCATGTCGGAAAGCCGAATATTGTAATGCTCGGCCACCCGCTTTTGGATTTCCTCAATGGTGACGCGGCGATCATGGGCGCGCAGCAAGTCATGCAGAACGTCCTGGGCCATTTCCAGACCGATTTCGCGCCCGACCAAGGTCCCGTGCGCCACGATGCGGTTTAAGGCCCCCTCAAGCTCACGAACATTCGAGGCGATTTTATGCGCCAGGAATTCCAAAACCTTACCCGGCAACGGAATCCCCAAACGTTCGGCCTTGGCCTGCAAAATACCCAGCCGGAGTTCATAGGTCGTCGGATGAATATCGGCGACCAAACCCCATCCAAGGCGAGATTTCATCCGATCTTCAATTCCCTCGAGATCATTGGGGGACTTATCCGCCGAGATCACAACCTGACGGTTCTGGTCCACCAGCGCGTTAAAGGTATGAAAGAACTCTTCCTGGGTTGAATCCTTCCCCGAAATAAATTGCACATCATCGATCATCAAAACATCGACCGAGCGAAATTGGTCCTTAAAGGCGACCGTGTCTTTATGACGAAGGGCGCGAATGAATTGATACATAAATTTTTCCGCCGACAAATACATCACGCGGCGCTTGGGATTGCGCTGACGGATATGCCAAGCAATGGCATGCATCAAATGCGTCTTGCCGAGACCGACGCCGCCATAAAGGAAGAGCGGGTTAAACGGCGCAATTTCCGATTCAGCAACGCGGCGCGCCGCGGCGTAAGCAAGCTCGTTCGGTTTGCCGACCACGAAACTGTCAAAATCAAACCGCGGATCCAACGGCGCCGAAAGATCATTGATCTCAGGTTCCGCAGCTACGACCGAGGCCTCCGACGGTACGCGCTCATCGTCATCGCCATCCACGCTGGGGGCCGTTTTATTGCTGGCCAAGCTTGGGGCCACGATGACATCGACAGCGCGGATGGCCGAGTTTTCTTCATTCCAAATGGATGCCAGCCGGCTGCCATAGTGATTGGCCACCCAATCGCGCATGAATCGCGTCGGTACCGCAATCCGGATCCCCGCGTCGCGTACTTCCTGTAATACCATCGGCTTCAACCAGCTCTTGAAAGCCGCATCACCGAATTCTTCCCGCAGCCGACCCCGAACTCGTGCCCACTGTCGGAGTAAACGATCGTCAGGCGCTCGTTCCAACATTCAAATAGTGCTCCGTACGTCCGTCATCCGAAAGAATTTAGAAGCAGCACGATAGCGATTTTAAAAATTCACTAACTGCTGCACTGAATCTTTTCGTGAAGCGACGCCCCCGTAATGTCATCGTTATTATTTTGATTCTTGGTCTTAGAACTTTGCAAAAATCACTGCGTAAATTTTGCGATAAATTAGAAGAACCACTTCTTAACTTTTCGCAACGTGACGTCAGCAATCCGTGCAAAGAGAACCTACAAGCGAGCACTAGATCGTTGCAACGGATTCATTGCGAATCTGAAAAAATTTTTTTTCTCTGTCGCCGCATTACATCAAACTCACGGAATCACCGTTCGTTCTTTTACGCGCACAAAATTGTAAATTTCAGGAACGTCATCTTAAGCATAAAAACTTAAAGCGCCGCATCTGCGGCGCTTTAAAAAACTAAGATGAGGCAAAGCAAGAGCTTAGGCCTTCAGGCCCTTGATCCGAGATGATAAGCGGGAAATTTTTCGTGCTGCCGTGTTTTTGTGGATCACACCCTTGGCAACGCCCCGCTGAATTTCGGGCGCCGCATCTTTGAATGCTTCTAACGCTACTTTTTTATCGCCGCTCGTCAGCGCAGTTTCGACTTTCTTAACCATCGACCGGATACGCGATGTGCGATCGCGATTCATCTCATTGCGCCGACTGTTGCGGCGAATGCGTTTTTTAGCTGATGCGTGTTGGGCCATCGAAAAATCCTAAGCGTTTAGCGATTATCTATCGCGGCAATCTTTATGTGTCACGGTAAGGCGCGGGTTATAGCCCTGGCCGTATCGTGCGTCAAGAAACTGTCGCGGCGCCAGGGCTACACTACCCATAGCGGGTTTCTCACAATCGCCCTGCTGGGTCTAGCGGCCAAGGGGGGATCCCGGAAAAATCGGATATTAACGGTTCTTAAAGTCTGGCTGCCGTTTTTCGACGAAGGCCGCCATGCCTTCTTTTTGGTCTTCGGTCGCAAAGGTTGAATGAAACAACCGGCGCTCAAATCTGATGCCTTCACAAAGGCTGGTTTCATATGACCGGTTAACGGCTTCTTTGGCCATCATAACGAGTGGCCGCGACATGCTGGCAATTCGATCGGCGGTTTTGATGGCCTCTTCGATAAGATTGGCGGCGGGGATAATCCGGCTGACTAAACCCGACCGCTCGGCCTCTTCAGCATCCATCATACGGCCCGTAAGGCACATTTCCATAGCCTTCGATTTCCCGACAAACCGGGTGAGACGCTGTGTCCCACCTGACCCCGGGATGGTTCCGATGGTGATTTCCGGCTGACCGAACTTAGCCGTGTCGGCCGCAAGAATAAAATCACACATCATGGCGATTTCGCATCCCCCGCCCAGGGCATACCCCGCCACGGCGGCGATAATCGGTTTCCGGCAGGTTGTGATGCGCTCCCACCCATCGGTGATAAAATCGCGGGTATAAGCGTCCATGTAGCTGAAACTGGACATCTCTTTAATATCCGCCCCCGCGGCAAAGGCTTTCTCCGAACCGGTAATGACCACCGCACCAACGGCCGCATCGACCTCCATATCATCGAGGGCACGACCCAATTCCTTAACCAATTGCATGGACAGAGCATTCAACGCCTTCGGCCGGTTTAAGGTGATCAGGCCAACGCGATTTCGCTTTTCGATGGTAATGGTTTCATAGGCCATGACGGTGCTCCTTTAGCGTCGCCCTTATGGGCGATCATCGCTTATTGTGTTTTCTTGACCGGGGCCGGCTTGCTGGCCGGTGCCTTTGGTGTGGTGACTGCCGGCGACGCTGGAGATACGGCTGTGGCGCCTTTAGCTCCCACAGGCGCCAGAGAAAAATGCACCGTCACGATCGGTCCTGTACCGGAAAACATAAGCCGCAAAACTTCATTTTCCCGCCGCCATGCCGCCCCCTCATTTCCGACATCCTGCACCACCCAGCCCAACTGCGGCAGGGACTCCGCATAAAAGGAGATGACCTCGGGGCGGCTGACCTTACCTGCCGTATAAACCTCGACGATGCGGCCTTGCGGCGAGTCAAAAACCACGCCGGTATTTTGCAGCGGGGTTAAGCCGGGCATGAGGGGCAGATCGTCGATCTCACCGAGAAAACTACCGGCAATAGCCTGGCTCGCGATCAACGCAATGGTCAAACCTAACCCCAAAGCCGTGCGGCTGGAGGTTTTGAATTTTTTGAGCAGAGAAGTGTGTTTCATGGACATAGGATGTACCTATCTCTGCCGCTTAGCACAATAAAAAGTAGAACGCCCGCCCTGGACAAGGCGTTGTACCCCTTGCCGGCAATTACATTCCGGGCAGGGTTCACCTTCTCGGTCATAGACGGCAAAGCGATGCTGAAAATACCCAAGTTCGCCCGATGCTTGGCGATAATCGCGTAAAGAAGAGCCCCCTGCACCGATCGCGGCCTGCAGCACGGTCTTTATGGACCCTGCTAAGCGCTCCGCATCGTCGCCTTGGACTTTCGCGGCAAGTCGCTCCGGTGAAATGCCCGCCCGATAGAGCGCTTCAGAAGCGTAGATATTACCCACGCCGGCGACCACTTTTTGATCCAAGATCGCCTGCTTGATCGCCGTTCGTCGACCCCGCAGCTTGGCCGCCAGAGCCGGACCGTTAAACCTATTGGAAAGCGGCTCTGGGCCAAGCTCCGCCAGCAAGGGGTAACTCGACAATGCTTTTTCCGTAACAAGATCAAACATGCCAAACCGCCGCGGATCATTAAATCTGACGACAGCGCCCGTATCCAAGGTTAGGGCGACATGATCATGCTTATCTAAGGCGGGGTGGCTGCCGGCTTGACCGGCCTGCCCCGTCAACCGCACAGCACGCCTCCCTGGTTGCGGTAAAATCAAAAATCTCCCTGACATCCCCAGGTGATTGATCAGGATCAGTCCTTTATCCAGATAAAAAAGAAGATATTTCGCCCGCCGATCGATATGCTGAATTCGCCGGCCCGTCAGGCGTTTGGCGAAGTCCTTGGGCAAGGGCCAGCGCAGATCCGGACGGTAAGCTTCGCAGTTTTTTATCCTGCGGCCTTCCATAACGGGGGCAAGACCTCGTCGAACTGTTTCAACCTCGGGTAACTCTGGCATGGCGGAGAGGCTAGCAAGGCTCGGCGCCCCGCGCTATGGTCCTTCTATGGCTCGCCTCCGACCCCCAGCTTCACCTGTCTTACCGGCGGATTCCGCTGAGACGGCCGACTATGGCTTTGAAAATGTTCCGCGCGAAGACAAGCGGCGGCTCGTTCGTCATGTCTTCGATCGGGTCGCTCCACGCTATGATTTAATGAATGATTTAATGAGCTTAGGTGTTCATCGGCTGTGGAAGGCGCATCTGGTGGATTTGGTGCGACCTCGGCCGGGGGAAGTTTTGCTGGATCTTGCGGGCGGAACCGGCGATGTGGCGCAGCGTCTCTTCACGGCGGCGCAAAACAAGGCACGAATTGTTCTCTGCGACATTAACGAAGCAATGGTGCGGGAAGGACGCGACCGCGCCCTCGATCGCGGCGAGATTTGGGCCTTGGATCAGGGAAATTTTGATCCGCTCAGCAAAACGGATAAGCCTGGCATCACTTTGTTATGCGGCAATGCGGAGGCTTTGCCTTTTGCCGATGCAAGCTTTGATGCCTACACCATTGCCTTTGGACTGCGTAACGTTACCGATAAAGCTAAGGCTCTGGCCGAAGCGCGGCGCGTTCTAAAACCCGGCGGAAGATTTTTCTGTCTGGAGTTCAGTCCCATCACGCATCCCCTATTGGCCAAGGCTTATGACGTTTATTCCTTTTCTGTTTTGCCGCGCCTTGGACAGGTTTTCGCCGGCGATGGCGAGCCCTATACCTATCTGGCCGAGAGTATCCGGCGTTTTCCGGATCGCGCAACCTTAGCCGCCATGATGGAAACAGCCGGGCTTGGCGCGGTGAAGATCCGGCCTCTCTCCGGGGGCATTGTTATCATTCATTCGGCCTGGCGTACTTAACCCATCATGCGCAGCTTTTTAAATCTTCGCCGCCTTTTCAGCGCTGCCCGTACCCTGGCCCGGTATGATGCCCTCTCCACCCTATCAGGGCTGGGCATTCCGCCCTTGCCCCTGGCGATCGCGAAATTAGCTGCCTTCCCCATTCGGCCCTTGCCGCAGTTATCGCATCGTCCGGGCGAGCGGCTGGCCCAGGCCTTGGTGGCCTTGGGTCCCAGCTTTATCAAACTTGGACAAACCCTGGCGACCCGCGCCGATCTTTTGGGTGGGGACATCGCCGCAGATTTATCGCGGCTGCAAGATAATCTGCCGCCCTTTTCCGGACATGACGCCAAGGCCATCGTTGTGCGCGAACTGGGTCTTCCGCTTGACGCCGTGTTTCGGTCGTTCGACGAGACGCCAGTCGCCGCGGCTTCCATTGCCCAGGTGCATTTTGCCGAAACGGCAGACGGAAAACCCGTTGCGGTTAAAATCTTGCGCCCCGGCATTGAAGCGGCCTTTCGGCAAGATATCCATCTTTTTGCTTGGATCGCCGAAACCATGGAACGCGCCTATCCGGCGTCGCGGCGGCTCAAGCCCCGGGAAGTTGTCCGGACACTTGAAACTGTGGTTGCGTCCGAACTCGATCTTAGATTGGAAGCCGCCGCCGCCGCCGAGTTGGCGGAAAACTTTGCCGATGATCCGACCTTCATTGTGCCCAAGGTGGATTGGCAGCGCACCGCCAAACGGGTGATGACGATCGAGCGGATCGACGGCATTCGCATCGACCGGGTCGACGAGCTGCGGGCCGTCGGACACGATCCCGACGACATTCTTCGCCGCTGCGCCGAGGCGTTTTTTCGCCAAGCTTTTCGCGACGGATTTTTTCATGCCGACATGCATCCGGGAAACATGTTTGTCGCCAGCGACGGCGCCCTGGCACCCGTCGACTTCGGCATCATGGGGCGATTGGACCGCAAGACGCGATATTTTCTCGCCGAGATGCTGATCGGATTCTTGAACGGTGATTATCAGCAGGTCGCCGAGGTTCACTTTCGCGCCGGCTATGTGGCGGCAGATCAATCTTTGCCGTTATTCGCCCAAGCCTGCCGCGCTATCGGCGAGCCGATCCGCGGACGCTCGCAAGAAGAAATTTCCATCGCCCGTTTATTGGGACAACTTTTTCAAGTGACGGCGCAGTTTCAAATGGAAACCCAGCCGCAGTTACTCTTGCTGCAAAAAACCATGCTGGTTGCCGAAGGCATCGGCCGCGTTCTTAATCCTCACGCCAATATGTGGCAGCTTGCCCAGCCTTTGATGGAAGAATGGATGCGGGAAAATCGCGGACCCGAAGCCCGGATGGTTGAAACGATCAAAAACCTCCGCGACATGGCCGATCGAGTGCCCCGTCTTATTGCGGCGGCGGAAATTGCCGCAGCCCGCATTGCCGGCGGATCGATCAGACTGGATCCCGATACCGTACGCGCCTTACGCGGCGGCAGCGGCCGCTATACACGATATGCCGGATGGCTCGCCCTGGCGATCGCCCTGGCGGCTTTGGTTATTTCCCTTAACTGAGCGGTCACCCCCGATCCCCATAAAAAAGGGCGGAACCGAAGTTCCGCCCTTTATCGTCTGCAAGAGGATGACCGTTATTTTACGCGACCTTCCTGCCATGCCTTCAGCAGGCTGTCATAAGGAACGGTTTCGCCCTTGGGTTTTTCATTGGCAAGTTTTGCCTTTGGAGCACCCGGTGCATCAAACCATTCTTTGGCGGTCTTTTTCGGATTGAGCTTGGGTCCGCATTCGCCTTGGACGTTGGCCCGTTCCAACCGCGCCAGAACTTCTTCCTGCTGCATGGCGAGGTTATCCATGGCCTGTTGCGGGGTCTTTTCGCCCGTAACCGCTTCAGCCACGTTCTGCCACCACAACTGCGCCAACTTCGGATAGTCGGGCACGTTGGTTCCGGTTGGCGTCCACGCGACCCGCGCCGGGCTGCGATAGAATTCGACCAAGCCACCCAACTTTGGCGCCGCATCCGTCATCGCTTTCGACTTCAAGTCGGATTCCCGGATTGGCGTTAAGCCCATCAAGGTCTTTTTCAGCGATGTCGTCTTGGCGATGGTGAACTGCGCGTAGAGCCACGCGGCCTTACGGCGCTCAAGCGGGGTGCTTTTCAGCAACGTCCATGACCCCGCATCTTGATAGCCGAGCTTCATGCCTTCTTCCCAGTAAGGACCATGCGGCGACGGCGCCATCCGCCATTTCGGCGTTCCGTCGGCATTGACGACCGGAAGACCCGGCTTGGTCATGTCGGCGGTAAAGGCGGTGTACCAGAAAATCTGCTGCGCGATCTGACCTTGCGCCGGAACCGGACCCGCTTCCGAGAAGGTCATGCCCGCTGCTTCCGGCGGCGCATATTTCTTCATCCAGTCGATGTATTTGGTCAAAGCATAAACCGCTGCCGGACCGTTCGTGTCGCCACCGCGTTCAACGGTCGAGCCGGCAGGACGGCAACCTTCGACCCGGATACCCCATTCGTCAACCGGTTTGCCGTTGGGAATACCCTTGTCGCCGGCGCCCGCCATGGACAGCCACGCATCGGTAAACCGCCAGCCGAGCGATGGGTCCTTCTTACCGTAGTCCATATGACCCCAAACCCGCTTGCCGTCGATTTCCTTCACATGCACCGAGAAGAATTCGGCGATGTCCTCATAGGCCGACCAATTGACCGGAACGCCTAAATCATACCCATAGATTTCCTTGAACTTCTTTTGCAGTTCCGGCCGCGCAAACCAATCGGCCCTGAACCAGTAAAGATTGGCGAACTGCTGATCAGGAATTTGATACAGCTTGCCGTCGGGACCGGTGGTAAAGCTTTTCCCGATGAAGTCGTTGACATCCAGGGTCGGCATGGTGACGTCTTTGCCTTCGCCCGACATGAAATCCGACAAGGGAATGGCGTGACCATAACGGAAATGGGTGCCGATCAAATCAGAATCATTGATGTAGGCGTCATAAATGCTGCGTCCCGATTGCATCTGGGTTTGCAGCTTTTCGATCACGTCGCCTTCCTGGATCAAATCATGCTTGAGCTTGATGCCGGTGATTTCGCTAAACGCCTTGGCCAAAACCTCTGATTCATATTTGTGCGTGGTGATGGTTTCCGAAACGACGTTGATTTCCATGCCGCGGAACGGAGCGGCGGCCTTGATCAGCCACTCCATTTCCTTCATCTGCTCTTCCTTGCTTAAGGTCGATGGCTGAAACTCAGAATCGATCCATTTCTTAGCGGCATCACTGTATTGATCGGCCCATGCCGGTCCATAACAGAGCACACCCGCCAACACCCCAACAAGGGCGATGCGGCGTGATGCCTTTTGCTTAACAGCTATCATGCTTCCTCCCACTCTTCTATGAGCCCCCCTATAATTGGCCGGCGCATGGGACCCTTGTCGCGCCGGCTTTAACGAACTTTTATCTGCTCAGGCAAATCGTAACGTCAGGACCAAAAATATCGCCGCGACGGGCAAAATATAGATTACCGGCGCTTCGCTGAATCCGATCCACAGCAAATGAATGTAGGCGCTACCCAAAAGACCAATGAACAACCGGTCGCCACGGGTCGTGACCAAAGGCAGAATACCCCGCCGCGGACTATTCGGCGACAGCCGCTCCCATACTGTCATGGCCGCAAGCATCACCACGACGGCGGTAAAAAAGCCGGCGGTCGGCAGGGTCCATTTCATCCAGTCGATCATCGATCCCCCTAAAAGACAGCATAACCTAAACTCGCCCGAGTGCGAACCCTTTCGCTAAATAGTTGCGCACAAACCAAATCATAATGGCACCGGGCACGATGGTCAGCACGCCGGCGGCGGCCAATAATCCCCAATCCATCCCGGCCGCCGAAACCGTTCGAGTCATGGTAGCGGCGATCGGCTTGGCGTTAACCGCCGTCAAGGTTCGGGCCAGCAGCAGTTCGACCCAGCTGAACATGAAACAGAAAAACGCCGTCACGCCGACGCCCGAGCGAATCAACGGAAGAAAGATGCGCACGAAAAACTTGGGAAAACTGTATCCATCAAGATAGGCGGTCTCATCGATTTCCCGGGGCACGCCGGACATGAATCCTTCCAAGATCCACACCGCCAGCGGCACATTGAACAAACAATGGGCCAAGGCGACGGCAATATGCGTATCAAACAAACCGATGCTGGAATAAAGCTCGAAGAACGGCAGCAAGAATACCGCCGGCGGCGCCATTCGATTGGTAAGCAGCCAGAAAAAGAGGTGCCGATCGCCCAAAAAACGGTACCGCGAAAAGGCATAGGCGGCGGGCAGCGCCACCAAAACCGAAATGGCCGTGTTGATCGCCACATAGGTGATGGAATTTAAATAACCTGAGTACCAGGCCGGGTCGGTGAAGATAATTCTATAATTATCAAGGGTCGGCATCGCCGGCCATAGGGTGAGCGCGCCCAGGATCTCTTCGTTGGTCTTGAACGACATCACCACCATCCAATAGATGGGTACCATCAAAAACAACATGTACGCGACAAGGATTATCCCGCGCCCCTTCATAGCTGCCCCCGCTCGTTATTGGCTGTGATGACCGTATAGAACAGCCAACTAAACAACAGCACGATCAAAAAGTAGATCAAGGAGAATGCCGCCGCCGGGCCCAAGTCGAATTGGCCCACCGCCAACTTGGCCAGAAAGATACTAAGGAAAGTCGTCGCGTTGCCCGGACCGCCGCCGGTCAAAACAAACGGCTCGGTATAAATCATGAAGCTGTCCATAAATCGCAAAAGGATGGCGATCGTCAGAACACCGGTGAGCTTGGGCAATTGAATATACCTGAAGATGGCCCAACCGGAGGCGCCGTCGATCCGCGCCGCACGGTAATAGGCATCCGGGATCGCCCGCAACCCGGCATAACACAACAAAGCAACCAGCGACGTCCAATGCCAGACATCCATGATCAGAACCGTGATCCAGGCATGGAGAGGATTTGATGTGTAGTTGTAATCAATGCCCATGGTCTGTAACGCCGCGCCGCCCAAACCGATATCGGCACGGCCGAAGATCTGCCACAACGTCCCCACAACATTGAAGGGGATCAGCAGCGGAATCGCCAAGACCACCAGCGTTGCGGAAACACGCCACCCCCGCACCGGCATCGACAAGGCGACGATCAGTCCCAAGGGGACTTCAATCAGCAGCACGGCAAAAGAATACAGAAATTGCCGCAAGAGGGCGTCATGCAGCCGGGAATCTTGCAGGGCCTTGCGGTACCATTCGGCGCCGACGAAGACGCGCGTCTGCGGATCGAGAATATCCTGCACCGAATAATTGACGACGGTCATCAGCGGAATGATCGCGCTGAAGGCAACGACCAAAACAACCGGAACGACCAGCAGCCATGCGCGATTATCAAAAGGTTTTTCATTCATGACCGGGGCGCCTCTGCGGCAATAAGATGATCGTCGGCGTAAAGTCTGACCCATGCCTCCGGCAAAACAACCCCTATCTTGGCCTCGGTCGGCACGGATTGATGCTCGGCCAATCGCGCTTTTATTGTTTGACCATTCAGCTTAAGCGTCGCCATCCGGCATTGACCCAAATCTTGGATGTTCAGGATGTCGGCAACAAGCGGCGACGCACCGACCGGGGCCAGCTGAACAAACTCGGGCCGGATGCCCAACATCAGCTTACCTTTCGCCGCCTTGGCGGCGGCAACAAGATGAGGTGCCGCGGTCGCTACGGAAGAACCCACGGCAAGAGCGTCGTTTTCCACCCGGCAGGGCAAGACGTTCATTCCCGGACTGCCGATAAAATAGCCGACAAAGGTGTGCTGCGGCATTTCGAATAGTTCTTGCGGCGTGCCGAGCTGGACCACCCGGCCATCGTACATCACCACAACCTTATCGGCGAAAGTCAGGGCTTCAACCTGGTCATGCGTGACATAGACAAACGTCAACCGGAACCGCTCTTGAATCTCTTTAAGTTTACGGCGCAGTTGCCACTTCAAATAGGGATCGATAACGGTCAGAGGTTCATCGAACAGAATTGCGGCAACATCCGACCGCACTAATCCCCGGCCCAAAGAGATCTTTTGTTTGACATCCGCATCAAGACCGCGCGCACGCCGCTGAAGCACCTTAGCAAGATCCAGGGCATCGGCTATTTCCTCGACCCGCGTGCGAATTTCTCCCTCGTCGACGCGGCGATTCCGCAACGGAAAAGCCAGATTATCAAACACCGACATGGTGTCGTAAACGACAGGAAACTGGAAAACCTGGGCGATGTTTCGGGCTTCGGGGGCGAGAGTCGTCACATCTTTTCCGTCGATGAGGATTTGGCCTTGGCTGGGATGCAGCAATCCGGAAACGATGTTTAATAACGTCGTCTTGCCGCAGCCTGAAGGACCGAGCAACGCATAGGCGCCCCCATCCTCCCACACATGGGTTAGGGGTTTCAGAGCATAATCGTCGTCGCCTTTAGGCGACGGATTATAGCTATGCGCGACACCAACAAGATCGATCCTTGCCATGGCGCTCCTTACGACGGGGGCGCGGCGATGAGCCGGCCGTCCGCGGAAAAAACATAGATGCTTTGCGGGTCGGGAAAAACCGAGATTTTTTCATCAAGCTGCAGCCGGTGCACGCCGCTAGCCTGAATGACCCAGGAAAAATCTTCGATGCGCGCATAGACGAAGGTTTCCGATCCGCTGATTTCCGACAGCTCAACTGTCCCGGTAAAGATCGCCTGACGATCGACACCTTCCTTCAAATGTAAATGATGGGCGCGAATACCAAAGATGTAGGCGCCATCCGCAATCGACCTTAAGTGGGACGGCAGCGGCAGAGTCGATGCCTGACCTAACCGAAGCTGTCCGTTTTCGATTCGGCCTGTCGCACGGTTTAAGGGCGGATCGCTAAAGGCTTCGCCAACATCAAGCGACGACGGACGACGATAAACATCAAGCGTCGCTCCGCTTTGCAACAGTCGTCCTCGATCAAGAACGGCGATGTTTCCCCCTAAGATGAGCGCTTCAACCGGCTCGGTCGTTGCATAAAGAACCGTAGCCGACCGATGGCGAATAATCTCCGGCAATTCTTGCCGAAGTTCTTCGCGCAGCTTGTAATCCAAATTCACCAAGGGTTCGTCCAGTAAAAGAATGCGCGATTCTTTGGCCAGTGCCCGCGCGATAGCGACCCGCTGTTGCTGACCGCCGGAAAGCTCTCCCGGTTGTCGCGATAAAAATTTTTCGATGCGCAGTGCCGCGGCGGCCTCACCGACGATCCGATCGATTTCCGCCGAAGACTTTCCCGCTTGCCGCGCGGGTGAAGCGATATTCTCGTAAACCGACATAGAGGGGTAATTGACGAACTGCTGATACACCATCGCCACGTCGCGGTGGCGAGGGGGAACATCCGTTATGTCTTTATCGTCAAGAAAAATTCGACCGCCGGTCGGACGATCCAGCCCGGCAATAAGCCGCAGCAAAGTTGTTTTACCGCTGCCGGTGCGTCCTAAAATGACCGAAAAAACGCCGGGAGAAAAATCCAACGATAACGGAGCCAGATGACGCTCTCGGCCGACCGTTTTCGTGACGTCCCGTAACGACAGAGTCATAACCGCTCGCAAACAGGTCGCAGCATACTCCAACTGACCTTCATTCGCCCCCCTCGCGGAGCCCTTGACGTCTGTAAGGCCAAGAGGTCTTACCATGGATAGAGAATTAACTTCCCTTATCCGAGGCACCGCACAGGAACTATGCGAGGCAATGATGCATCATGCAACAAAAACTGGTTCCGTCGCTATGGGTGTCGCGTGGGTCTTAGGACAGGCCCGGCAAAAGAACCCAACACGCGGTGACAACACCGAAGGCCAAGCCGCCGATCGCTGCAATCCAGTTTTCTGTTTTTCTGTTATCCATTGTTATGCTCCTGCCTAAACAAATGCCCCAAAAGAAAAGGCCTTACCCTTGCTTTTGGTTCCAGGTCTTCGATATAGCTGTGTTCTCTGAACGTTTCAAGAACATTTTAAACCGTTTAGATCAAAAATTTTCTTAAGCCATTGAATATGCTATAATAATTAATGCTTTGCCTGTTTGGGCGCCTCGGCTAACCGAGAAAAACTGACGGTTTCCACAGCGGGGAATTTTAGCTCCCGCCGATATCCAATCTTTGATCGCCGACCTCTTTTTATCGCCGACCTCAAGGCGCCACCCCATCGATACTGTAATGCCGCTAAATTTCGGCGATGGCTTCATTCAGAAGAAACGATCGGCGCCGACATCGCAAAATCAGGATGAAAAATGGGCGCGATTCTTCGACGTGAAAGATCCGTCGCCTATCGACATCATCGGCTTTGTCGTCCGCTTTCGTTGTTTGAATATGGCGGAAATACGATTTTCTCCGTCATAACTCTTCTGTGACTTGAAGGAAGTCGCGCTTTCATTACCTATGTGATGTGCGGCAAAAAATCTTCGTTGGATCTTATCATCACCGTCATGAATCATTTTAAAACCTTTGCGCTTCTGGCTGGCCTTACCGCTCTTTTTATTGGTGTTGGCTATATGATCGGCGGACAAGGCGGGATGATCATCGCCTTCTTTATCGCCACAGCGATGAATCTTTTTGCCTATTGGAATTCAGATCGCCTGGTGCTGTCCATGTACGGCGCGCGTCCGGTTTCGGCGGCAAGCAGTCCCAGTCTTTACATGATCGTCGAGCGCTTGGTGGCACGCGCCGGACTGCCGATGCCCAAGCTTTATATGATCGAGAATGATCAGCCCAATGCCTTCGCCACCGGCCGCAATCCCGACAACGCCGCGATTGCCGTCACCAGCGGCTTGTTGCGCCGCTTGAGCCCCGAAGAGGTGGCCGGTGTCGTTGCCCACGAATTGGCCCATGTGAAAAACCGCGATACCTTGACGATGACGGTAACGGCGACCATTGCCGGCGCCATTTCCATGTTGGCAAATGTCGGTTTGTTTTTTGGCGGCGCCTCACGCAATCAAAATAGCACCCCCAATCCTTTGGGAATTGTCGGCGTTATCGCTTTATCGGTTCTCGCGCCCTTGGCGGCGATGCTGGTGCAAACCGCCATTAGCCGGACCCGGGAATACGAAGCCGACCGGATTGGCGCGGAAATTTCCGGCCATCCCCTTTGGTTGGCATCGGCCTTGGAGAAACTTGAGCGGGGAAGCCGATCGATTAATAATTATGCCGCCGAGAATAATCCGGCCACAGCCCATCTTTTCATTATTAACCCGCTCCATCTGCGCTCGATTGACGGGTTGTTTTCCACCCATCCGCGGACGGCGGACCGTATTGCGCGTCTTCGCGCCCTCGCCGCCGGCCAAGGAGGTGCAATCCCGTCGACGGCACGGCCTTGGGGTTAAAAATCCCTCGTCAGATTAACAAAGAACTGGTCGTCGACCCCGCGGCTGGCTAAGGTAAGACTATGTCGACCTTCTTTTTTATTCTGATGGGTATCGCTATGGCGATGACCCTGATCATTTTGTTTACCGGCCTGATCGCCATGGCGCGCGGTGGCGCCTTCAACGATCGATGGGGAAACCGTCTGATGCGCTGGCGCATCTTGGCCCAAGCGATCGCGCTTATTCTGTTCATCATCGGCGTTTACGGCTTAAAACAGGGCTAGGCCATGATCAAATTGGATCGCATCTACACCCGAGGGGGCGATGGCGGCCAAACCTCGCTTGGTAATGGTGCGCGCGTCGCCAAACATGACCACCGTGTCGATGCCTATGGCACGGTGGACGAAGCCAACGCGGCTGTCGGGTTAGCGCGTCTGCATGCGCCCCCGGCGCTCGATCAAGTTTTGGCCCGGGTGCAAAATGATCTTTTTGATTTAGGCGCCGACCTCTGCGCGCCGCAGGATGAAAGTGAGAAATCCAAACCGCGACTCCGCATTCAGTCCTCTCAGGTTACGCGGCTGGAAAAGGATATCGATGCCGCCAATGCGCCCCTGGCACCACTAACGAGTTTTATCCTGCCGGCGGGAACGCCATTATCGGCCCATCTTCACGTGGCGCGGACGGTGGTGCGCCGCGCCGAGCGCCTGGTTAGCGCCCTGGCCGCGGCCGAGCCCATAAATGATGTCGCATTGCAGTATTTGAACCGCCTGTCGGATCTTTTGTTCGTCTTGGCCCGGGCCGCGAATAACCAAGGCCAGAGCGATGTGCTTTGGACCCCCGGGGCGAGCCGTTAGCCAATCGATAGCCTATTATTCCGCGGTTTATCTCGCCCTAGCCCTTCAAGCGTGTTGACAGCTCTGCCGCCGGTTCCTTAAGACTGGCACTCGGCTTTTGCAGGTGCGAAATGAAAATCCTGGTCGCGGTTAAACGCGTCGTCGACTACAACGTGAAAATCCGCGTCAAGACGGACGGCTCGGGTGTGGACACCGCCCATGTGAAAATGTCCATGAATCCATTCGACGAGATTGCGGTCGAAGAAGCCTTACGGCTGAAAGAGGCTGGGCAGGCCAGCGAGATTATCGCCGCATCGATTGGCGTCCTCGCGTGCCAAGAGACCATTCGCACCGCCCTCGCCATGGGCGCCGATCGCGGTATCTTGGTGGAGACCGAGGGCGAGATGCAGCCCTTGGCCGTGGCAAAAATCTTGCACGCCCTCGCCTCTCGCGAACAGCCTCACCTCATCATTCTTGGCAAGCAAGCCATCGATGACGACGCCAATCAAACCGGGCAAATGTTGGCGGCGCTGCTGAATTGGCCGCAAGGCACCTTCGCCTCGAAGGTCGTTCCGGATAGCGGCAAGTTGACCGTGACCCGGGAAGTCGACGGCGGGCTTGAAACCGTTCGATTAAACCTTCCCGCCGTGGTGACGACCGACCTGCGCCTCAACGAGCCGCGCTATGCCTCGTTGCCGAATATTATGAAGGCAAAGAAAAAACCAATCGAGACGCTTAAGCCGCAGGATTTGGGCGTTGATCCCGCGCCGCGCCTGACGACACTTAAAGTCGACGAGCCCAAAAAACGCCAGGCGGGAACCAAAGTCGCGTCGGTTGCGGAACTGGTGCAAAAACTTAAGACGGAAGCGAAGGTGTTCTAATGACCCTTTTGCTGATCGCCGAACACGATAACAAAACACTGAAGCCGTCCACCTTAAACGCCGCAACCGCAGCGGGAAAAATGTCCGGCGACATTCATGTCCTGGTCGCGGGAGACAGCTGCGCCGCCGTCTCTGACATTGCCAAGAAGATTAGCGGCGTATCGAAAGTTTTTCTGGCGAACGATCCTGCCTATAAAAATTTCTTGGCGGAGAATCTGGCGCCGCTTATCGCCAAACTGGCGCCTGGCTATTCACATATCGTGGCGCCCGCCAGTACCTTTGGAAAAAATCTTATCCCCCGGGCCGCCGCCCTTTGTGATGCGCAGCCCGTTTCCGACATTGTCGACGTGGTGACCGGCGATACCTTCGTGCGGCCCATTTACGCCGGCAATGCGCTGGCGACGGTGAAATCTTCGGACAAGATTATTTTTGTCACCGTGCGTCCGTCTGCCTTTACCGCTGCCGATGCAGGCGGCGCGGCGTCGGTTGAAAATATTCCCGGCACAGGGGATAGGGGACTTTCCGCCTTTGTCGGTCAGGAATTATCCGTATCGGAGCGCCCTGAGTTGACCCAAGCCCGGATTATCATCTCCGGGGGGCGCGGCATGGGGAACGGGGAGAACTTTTCCCTTCTAACACCGATCGCCGATAAACTTGGCGCCGCCATCGGCGCCAGCCGCGCCGCGGTGGATGCGGGGTATGTCCCGAACGATTATCAAGTCGGCCAAACTGGAAAAATCGTTGCACCCGATCTTTACATCGCTGTCGGCATTTCCGGTGCGATTCAACATCTGGCCGGCATGAAAGACAGCAAAGTGATCGTCGCCATTAATAAAGACGCCGACGCGCCTATTTTTCAAATCGCCGATTACGGTTTGGTGGCGGATCTTTTTCAGGTCCTGCCCGAGCTTGATCAGGAATTGGCGAAGGTTATTTAGAATTCACACTTAAATGCAGGATCAGCCTAACAGCGGGGATGTCATCTATGATTAAAACCATTGGGATTGTAGGAGCGGGGCAAATGGGCAACGGTATCGCCCATGTGTGCGCCTTGGCCGGATATGACGTAAAGCTTATGGATGTCAACCCCGACGCGCTAGGCCGCGCCTTGGACATTATCAGTGGCAATATGGCGCGCCAAGTTAAAGGCGGCAAATATGACGATGCGGCAAAGACCGCAGCCTTGAAACGGATTAAGACCGGATCTTCTTTTGATTTTCTTTCTGCTTGCGATTTGGTTGTTGAAGCCGCAACGGAAAAAGAGGACATCAAGCGCGACATTTTGAAAAAACTATGTCCCGTTTTGAAACCCGAAGCCATGATCGCCACCAATACCTCGTCCATTTCCATCACACGGCTGGGAGCGGCGACCGACCGGGCGGCAAAGTTTGTCGGGATGCATTTCATGAACCCGGTTCCCGTCATGAAACTGGTGGAGCTCATTCGCGGCATTGCGACGGGAGAAGAAACCTTTCAGGCGGTTCGCGAGGTTGCGGTTAAGCTTGGCAAGACCGTCGCGGTCGCCGAAGATTTTCCCGCCTTTATCGTCAATCGCATCTTGCTGCCGATGATCAATGAGGCGGTTTACACCCTTTATGAGGGTGTCGGCACGGTCGAAAGCATCGATACGGCGATGAAACTCGGCGCCAACCACCCGATGGGTCCTCTGGAATTAGCCGACTTTATCGGTTTGGATACCTGCCTATCGGTTATGCACGTGCTTTATGAAGGCTTGGCGGATTCGAAATACCGGCCATGTCCCTTATTGGTAAAATATGTCGAAGCCGGATGGATTGGCCGTAAGTCGGGGCGGGGTTTCTATGATTATTCAGGCGAAACCCCTGTGCCAACCAGATAGTGCCGACTGGGTCGGCGTTAGTTGCGGAGCAAAATAATCCAAACGGTGACGCCGGTCACAGCCTCTCCCGGAATTTTGGCCTATTAAGATGCTGTCTTCCGCGAAGACAGGCGTCAGGTTTACTCCAAATCCAACCGCATACAAATCAAATTTGTATTTAGTTAAATTTGGAACCTTCTCCTGTATGCGGCGTTTTGTGATGGCTTTACCTGTTTCTAACCTTTGTAACCGCACACTAATTCTCACCAAAGCGCCTGTGAGACACTAGTAAGGAGAGTTGGTATGCACGGCCGCGGCTTAAAAATTGTGCTCGATCCGTCCTTCTGGGCAAGCCTTGATGACGAGGCCTTACCGACCGCCAATTATGTCGGTGACTTATCATCCCAGGATTTGTCTACCCAAAGCTCGGCGGCAGCGCCGCAAGCTGATGCCGTCATTCATTACCTGTCTAAATTATCCGGACGCCATCGAGCTTGAGCGAGTCCTAGCGCTCAACACATAGAGCGATGCCCATACCGCCACCGATACAAAGGGTGGTTAGACCTTTCTTGGCATCGCGTTTTTGCATTTCATAAAGAAGGGTCGTCAGAACCCGCGCGCCCGAAGCGCCGATGGGATGTCCCAAGGCAATGGCGCCGCCATTGACATTCACCTTTGCCGGATCCCATCCCATATCCTTATTCACGGCGCAGGCTTGCGCCGCAAAGGCTTCATTGGCTTCGATTAGATCGAGATCCTCCGCCCGCCATCCAGCTTTTTTCAGCGCCGCACGGCTTGCCGGAATGGGGCCGGATCCCATCACCGCCGGATCGACCCCCGCCGTTGCCCACGAAACGATGCGCGCCAAAGGTTTTATTTTTCGGGCCGCGGCGTCGGTTGCACTCATCAAAACTAAGGCCACAGCGCCATCATTAATCCCTGAGGCATTACCCGCCGTTACCGTTCCATCCTTGGTGAACGCCGGGCGAAGTTTTTGCAAAGCCTCTACGGTGGATCCATGTTTTGGGTATTCATCAGTATCGACAACCGTATCGCCCTTTCGCCCCTTGACGGTGACGGGAATAATTTCGTCCTTGAACCTACCCGCCTTTTGCGCCGCCTCGGCCTTTTGCTGGCTGCGGGTGGCGAACTCATCCTGCTGCTCACGGGTGATTTGCCATTTCTGCGCGACGTTCTCGGCGGTGTTGCCCATGTGATAGCCGTTAAAGGCATCCCACAATCCGTCCTTGATCATCGTATCGATCATTGACGCATCGCCCATACGCGTCCCGGCCCGCAGATGCATACAGTGCGGCGATAGACTCATGTTCTCTTGCCCGCCGGCGACGACAATCTTGGCATCCCCTACTTGAATAGCTTGAAAACCCAAAGCCACCGCACGCAATCCGGAACCGCAGACTTGATTGATGACATAGGCCGTTTTTTCAACCGGTATGCCCGCCGCAATCGCCGCTTGCCGCGCAGGATTTTGACCTTCGCCGGCGGTGAGCACCTGGCCCATCACGACCTCGTCCACCTCGGATCCGTCTACCTTCGCCCGGGTCAGTGCATCACGGATGACGGCGGCACCTAAGGTGTGTGCATGCACAGTCGCAAAGCTACCGTTAAAAGCGCCGATGGCTGTCCGGCAGGCACTGGCGATCACGACTTCGGTCATGGAAATCCCTTTCGTCTGGTTGTGCGATCAGCTTAAGGCCCTTGGGCCTCGTTCGTCTAGAGTTCAGGTGACTGGCTTTAATGCTTCAACCACCGTCACGTAAATTGACCCAACCATCTGACAAGCGGCTGCCATACCTTTTGCGGCGCGGTGCTGCCGACCACCATGCCGATATGGCCAAGGGGGGGATCCAATCTCACCGCACCGGGAATTTGATCGGCCAGGATCGCCGCCGATGCGGGCGGGACAATACGATCTTGGCTTGGGATAATGACGAGGGTGGGGATCCTTACTTGCGTTGGGTCGATGTTTCGATCCGCAACCTGCCAGGTTCCTTTCGCCGGAGCATTTTCTCCATACCATGTTCGTAGGCATTGCTGGGCCACCGGCCCCGCCAGAGGAACACCATCATTTAGCCAGTCTTCCACCGCTACAAACTGCCGGGCCTGAGATGATGTTGCCTCAAGTCGACCAAATCGCACGAACTTCCGCACCACCAGCAAGGGGTCCAGAGCAAAGAACATGGTTTGTATAAGATCGATCGGTAGCTCACCCACTCCGTTGACGGCGGCTTCAAACCCCTGCAACAACGGTCCGATCCGTGTCACGCCTTCGGCATGAAAATCCCACGGCGTCGCCAAGAGCGCCAACCCAGCGACTAAATCGGTCCGTAGCAGAGCAATCGGCAGAGTTAAAAGTCCACCCATGCAATAGCCCATAAGAATAGGTGCTCGGCGCTCGCGGGAGGTAACCTCCTCCACAACGCGCATGAGCCGGCCGGCAATATAGTCGTTCAAATTAAACGACAGTTCTTCTTGGCCGGGCTTACCCCAATCAACCAAATAAACCGGGTGCCCTTGACGGTGCAAGAACCGCAGTAGGCTGGTTTCTTCATCGAGATCAAGAATGTAAGACTTATTGATGAGCGAGGGCACAACCACGATCGGCGCCTTCGGCTTTTGGGCGGCTGCCGCTTCTTTTACCGCAGCAAGAGTGTGATAGGAGAGAAGCTGCGTTGTCCCCTCACGCCATACGGCTGTCGGCGATGCTAAATTGCGCCGATAGGGGTGATTCCGATAAGCCTCGACCCCATCCAGGAAGGCTGCAAAACGATGATCAGCCTCAGCTTGAAGAGCGGCGGCGAGGTCCGCCGGGGCTATTGCCGCGGCTTGGGCCTGAAGGGCGGCGAGAGTGCCTTGCGTCCCCGGATGCCAAAGATGCGAGGCGGGCTTCGAGAAGACGTAAGCGTTCCGCGAGCTCTGCCACAGACTCCACGCCGTCATCAGATGAAGCGGGAGAGGTCGCGGTCCCGGACTGCGCGCCCGGGCTTGGCTTTTGCCCTGAGGATGATCGGTCATCCTGTGCCTCCGTTGCTGACATGGGATGCGCCGGTGAGGACTGGGCCCCTGCCTGAGCCCCCGCCTGGGCTCCCGGTGCAAAGGGAAAACCGCCAAATCCCGGTCTTCCCGTATAGGTTCCGGTAAATCCTGCCATTGCCGCAGCGCCAAAACCGGCGGCGGCAAAGCTGCGGTTCATGGCCGCCAAAAGCTCGGCATCGGCGGCGATGGCCGACAGGCTTTCTTGCCATAAATCGAGGAAACGAGCGGCCAAATGGGCAGGGTCGACGGGATCGGTCATGGGCTTAAGTATAGGCCGCACCTTGGCCGGAAGCTAGGGGAGCCGCAGGGGTTAGCGCGGGTTTCTTGTCGCGGCGGTGAAGATGGCTTAGGGTCAAGGTTAACACCACCTTATGTCATACCGATCGGATTTTTTATGTCGCATTCTCCTGAGCAAAATCGCCCGTCGCCGGGTGCTGGTGACCCGGCTTCCTCACAAGGATCCGGCGCCGAAGGATCGGGCGGCCCTGTCGTCACGATAAAAAAATATGCCAATCGGCGCCTCTACAACACCGCCACCAGCACCTATGTCACGCTGGATCATCTCTGCCAAATGGTGAAGGATGGCGTCGATTTCGCTGTGCAGGACGCCAAGACCGGCGAAGACATCACCCGCCAGGTTCTGACCCAAATCATTGTGGAAGAGGAAGGCAAAGGGCAAAACCTGTTGCCGATCGGTTTTTTACGCCAGCTTATCGGGCTTTACGGCGACAACATGCAGTTCTTGGTCCCCCGTTACCTGGAAGAGACCCTGAAATCTTTTTCTGCCAATCAAGACCGGTTTCGCAGTTATATGCATGAAACCTTCGGCGGACTTTTTCCCTTCAGCCGTATGGAAGAGATGAACAAGCAAAACATGGCGATGTTCGAGCAGGCGATGCGGATGTTCTCACCTTTCTCCGGCACCTCTGATCCTGCGGCAGAAACAAAGTCGCGTTCGGGCGCCAAGGCTGATAATGGCAACGTCGAAGATTTGGAAAAGCGTCTTGATCAACTGCAGGCCGAGCTTGCCAAGATGAAGAAATCCCGCCCGGAATAAGCCGCGACTTCTCAGCGTTTGCCTTGCGACCCGGGAGGCGTTAGCAGCGTATTGCCGTCCTCGGTTATGGCAAAGCCGGGATTCCAAGCGACTTCCCACGGGTAACCGTCGAGATCGCTGAAATATCCGGAATATCCGCCCCAGAACTTTTCTGATGCTTCGGCAATAATCTTACCGCCGGCTTTTTTCGCCTCGGCCAACACACGGTCGACGCCCGCCCGATCGGATACATTTTGCGCCAAGACAATACCGCCGAAACCTTTGCCAAGATCAAGACCCGCTTCTTCGGCAAGTGCGTCCTTCGACCATAATCCGATAATAATCCCGGCCAATTGAAAAAAAGCGACATGATCATTGCTGGGCCCACCTCGCTTCCATCCCAAGGCTTCGTAAAAGGCCCGCGCCTGGGCAAGATCTTTAACCCCCAGCGTGATTAAACTAAGCCTTTGCTCCATGGTCCTGCCTCTTTGAATTTAATGGCGGAAATGCCGCATGCCGGTGAAGACCATCGCAATGCCGGCCGCATCAGCGGCGGCGATAACTTCGCCGTCACGGACCGAGCCCCCCGGCTGTATCGCCGCCGTAGCACCGGCATTCACGGCCGCCATCAAACCGTCGGCAAAAGGAAAGAAGGCATCGGAGGCAACGGCCGACCCGATCGCTTTCGACGTTTGCTCACCCGCCGCCTTTGCCGCTTCAGCTGCTTTGAACGCCGCCGTCCGGGATGAGTCAACCCGGCTCATTTGGCCGGCGCCGATCCCCACCGTCGCCTTATCGCGGGCGTAAACAATGGCATTCGACTTCACATGTTTCGCCACGGTAAAGGCAAAGATCAGGTCCTCCCATTCTTTCGGCGTCGGCGCGCGCTTGGTCACGACCTGCAAATCTTTTGGGTCGACATGACCCCGGTCGCTGGTCTGAACCAAAAGACTCCCCGCCAAACTGCGCACCATCATGCTTGGCGCCTTCGGGTCAGCGAGAGTCTCGGTCAGCAAAATGCGCAAATTGGTTTTACCTTTAAGCACCGCCAGCGCCGCATCATCCGCCCCTGGCGCGATAACGACTTCGGCAAAAACCTTGGCGATGGCCTCGGCCGTCGGCGCGTCAAGCCGCCGGTTCAAAGCGACAATCCCGCCGAACGCACTCACCGGATCGCAGGCCAAGGCTTTTTTATAAGCGTCGTGAAGTGTTTCTCCCAAAGCAACGCCGCAAGGATTGGCATGCTTCACAATAACAACGGCGGGTTGATCAAAGCGCGGCGGCTGAAATTCCGAAACCAGCTCAAAGGCGGCATCGGTATCATTGAGGTTATTCCACGATAGCTGTTTGCCTTGAGTTTGCCGTGCCGAGGCGACGCCTTCCCGACGATCATCCGTCGTATAAAACGCGGCCTGTTGATGGGGATTTTCGCCGTAGCGCAAAACCTCTTTCAGTTTTCCCGATACGATAAATTGCGGCGGGAAGTCCTCCGTCAAAACTCCGGCAAACCAGGCGGCAATCGCCGCATCGTAGGCCGCGGTGCGCGCAAACGCCTTGGCGGCCAGACGCCGACGCAGGTTCTTGGTGATCGCCGTTCCGGTTTCCATCTCGGCCATGACGGTGCGGTAATCGGCGGGATCCGTAATGACCGTGACAAAGTCATGATTCTTCGCCGCCGCCCTGATCAAAGCCGGGCCACCAATGTCGATATTCTCGATGCACTCGTCGATCGAGCCGCCACCTTTTACCGTCGCTTCGAACGGGTAAAGGTTCGATACCAGAAGATCGATCGGCGCTATGCCATGCTTTGTCATCGCATCGCGGTGACTGGCCTCATCCCGCCGCGCCAGAATTCCGCCGTGGATAAGCGGATGCAGGGTGCGGACGCGGCCGTCCATGATTTCCGGAAAACCTGTATGGGCCGCAACCTCCTTAACCTTGACGCCGGCGGCACGCAAGGCCGCCGCGGTGCCGCCGGTCGACAAGATCTCAATCTGATGGCTTTCCAGAAATCGGCAGAAATCAACGATGCCTGTTTTATCGGAAACCGAGATGAGCGCACGGGTGATGGGCAGTGCCGTCATGATTTATCTTTCTTTATTCCATACCGTATCAGCAGAATCAGGCAAACCAGGCACGGTCTTACTGCGCCCGGGTATTTTGGCCGGGATCAGGCCGGTATTCCGGAACCAAATGCTGCACAAAAGAGATAACCCGATGGACGTCGGCTGTTCGGCATAACTGAATGACTTCATCCAAAGCCGGCGCCAAAATCTTGGGATCGACAAACCGCGGCGCCGCAAGCAAGACCCCGCGCGCGGCGGTCGGCAACAAGGACTCGGCGTCGTGCAGCAAGGATTCAGCCAATTTTTCGCCGGGCCGCAATCCGGTGAAAACAATATCGATATCCTTGCCGGGACGTAACCCGGCCAATTGAATCATCCGCCGCGCCAGATCGACAATCTTAACCGGCTCGCCCATATCGAGCACAAAAATCTTACCGGCGGCCGTCGCGTCTGAAGCGCCAAGCGCCGACGCTTGCAAAACCAGCTCCACCGCCTCGCGCGTCGTCATAAAGTAGCGCGTGACATCCGGATGCGTAACGGTCAACGGCCCGCCGCGCTCAAGCTGATGGCGAAACAAGGGAACGACCGAACCGGACGAACCGAGCACGTTTCCAAAGCGCACCGTAACGAACCTGGTGCCGGAACCATCCGCGCGATTTCGTTCCTCCACATCGAAGGCTTGGGCGATGCATTCGGCCAGCCGCTTGGTCGCCCCCATGACATTTGTCGGATCAACGACCTTATCGGTGGAGATCAACACCATGCAAGAAACGCCGTTGCGGCGGCAGGCTTCGGCGACGTTCCGTGTCCCCAGGACATTGGTTAACACGCCTTCGATCGGATGAGCTTCGACCATATGAACATGTTTAAGCGCCGCCGCATGAAAAACCAGTTCCGGTTTGGTCGCGGCGATCGTTGCGTTAATCCGGTCGGCATCACGCACATCCGCGAGAATTGCCTGGCGTTTTACTTCGGGATAATTTTCTCCCAACTCGCGGTCGATCGCATAAAGCGCGTATTCGCCATTATCGATCAGACTTAACTGCGCCGGCTTCATCGCCGCAATTTGACGAACCAGTTCGCCGCCGATAGATCCGCCGGCGCCGGTAACCAGAACCCGGCGACCTGCAACCAGCCGCAACATCGCCGCCCGGTCCAGCTCGGCGGGGGCGCGTTGCAGTAAGTCGTCGATGGCGATGGGTTGAATTTCGAGGTGTGCACTATTTTTTTCCCGGGAGAGTTCGGTGATCCGCGGCAATCGGCTCCACGACAACCCGTCGGCTTCGGCGACGGTCAGAAGCGGCTCGAGCGCCTTTCCGGACAAACCCGCCGACGCCACCACCAAATGCTGCGGCCGTTTACCGCGATCGCTGAGTTGTTGCAGGATCGGTCCGAGATCGGCATAGGTTCCCAAAATCTCCACGCCGTGAATCTTTGCTCCAACGGCCTCTTTACCCGCTGATAGAATACCTACCGGCCGATAGGGACTATCGGCGCGGCGCGTGGTTTCTCGAACGAAAGGCTCGGCGCCGTCGTCGGTTCCCAATAACAAAACCGGCAAGCGGGGATAGCTGCTGCGCTCGAGAAGATATCGGTCATGGTACATTCGCCAGGCCAATCGGGTTCCACCCAAGAGAAAAATTCCAGCACCCCATGCAATGGGTACCGACGAGCGGGGAAGCCCCTGAAATCCCGTCCAGAAGCTTTGCAAGACGGCATAAAGAGCGATAACGATCGTCACTGCCACGGCAATGCGCGACAAATCCGTCAAGGAAGTGTAGCGCCAAACGCCGCGATGAAGACCGCGCCACCAAAAAATGATGATCGATAAACTGAGGATAAGCGAAAGACCTTTGCCGATCTCCGCCAAAGGAAGTTTGAAAAAATCGAGACCACTACGTAGCATGAGGGCGACCATGAATCCTATTCCCATGGCCAGAAGATCGTGGGCGAATTTAAAAAAACGACGATCGTGGGAGGAACGCTTGATCACAGAAAGGCTCACCTTAGATCTATCCCTTTGCAAAGCGACCGGACCATAGCACGGCCTGTCCTCCCAAAGGAAAGCCCTAAATCTTTTAACTTAAGATGGACGCGACGCGCGGAGAGCCGCCGCCATGGCCCTTAGCCCTACCAGAGGATCGCTGGGATGCCAGCCTAGGCGCCGCAGGGCCGGATCATCAATAACCAAGGACTCCGTCAATCGGTTAACCCGCGCGGCAAGACCGGGAAATACCACCGACATGCGCCAAAAACTTTGCGGCAGACTAATCAAGCGCGCTGCACGGCCAAATCCTTGCCGGAGTGCGGTGATAATTTGTGGCGTGGATACTGCCGGCGTCTCGGCCGCTAAGAATATGCGGCCAGCCGCCGACACATGAAATATGGCGATTTCGATTGCCCGTGCCAGGGAGTCGAGTCCAATCAAGCTGCGTTGATTGGCAATACCGCCCAAGGGCAACAAATATGCTGAATCCGCCAAGCGCGCCAAGGCCGCCAAATTGCCCTTTGCTCCCACCCCATAAATAAGCGGCGCCCGTAGGACGACCGTTTCCATTCCCGTCAGGCTTCCTACTTTGTGAAGCGCCTCTTCCGCTGCCGCCTTAGAGCGCGCATAAGGATCAAGCGGATGAGGCGCACTCAGCGGCGTGAAGGGCTGGCCCGGCAAGGTCGCCTCGCCATTGACCTTGATCGAGGATAAAAAAACCAGCCGCTTGATCCCCGCCGCCGCCGCCGATTCCGCCAACCGGCGAGTGCCCTCGACATTAACCTGGCGAAATGCGTCCAACGATTCTGCGGTGGGAGTCATGACATGAACCTTGGCCGCCAAGTGAATCACCCCATCAACACCCCAAAGCGCCTGCCGCCAGTCCGTCGCGCTATTTATATCTTCAATAATCGCTTGTTCATCCCAAGGCCCTTCAGCGGCGGCGGATTTCTCACGCAGCGCAGCACGTACCACCAGGCCGCGATTCTGCAAGTGCGCGCACACTGTCTTTCCGACAAAACCCGTCGCTCCTGTGATCAAAACTCGATTCATCTGCGTTGCCTAGAAAGATGTCGCCACAAAATTACGCTTAAACCGAAGGCAAAACCGACCAACACGATATCCACCCGAGGCGAGGTGACGACGGTGAGGCCGGCTAAAGCCATCAGGAAAACATTGCAGAGGGTAATCTGACCGATGACGGCGCCATGGGATGATCCCTGTATAACGGCTTTCTGATAGGCATGTTCCCGGTGCGCCTGCCAGATTTTTTCCCCGCGAAACCCGCGCCGCAGCAAGGTGATTGTCGCATCCACAATATAGTACATGGGGAGAATGACAGCTGCGGCCCAACCGCCATGGCTTGCCAAAACCAACAGCAGATAGCCCAACAGGTAGCCCAGAGCCACCGATCCCACGTCGCCCAAAAATATCTTGGCCGGCGGAAAATTCCAGATGAGGAAACCTGCGGCCGCTCCGGCAATGGCTACGGCCTGAGCATCCATACCCCCGCCCGCCAACACAGAAACAATAACCAATCCCGAAGTGATCGCTATGGTTTCTACCGCCGCCAATCCATCAATACCGTCCATGAAATTATAAAGATTGATGAACCAAACCCACAACAGGGCGACAATGATCCGGTCCAGCGGTACCGGCAACCATCCCTGGAAAACACCCGATTGCGGTAAGATTAAAACCCCGGCTACGACCGCCACTATGTGCCCCAGTAATCGAACCCAGGCCGGCAAACCTCGCAGGTCATCCCAAAACGATACGCCCGCCAACAGCAAACTGGCGCCGAGGATAATTCCAAATTCTTTAACAAGGATGCCGCGTGGGCCCATCAACAGAAACATCGCCACCGTTATGGCAAAAACAACCGCAACACCGCCGCCGCGCGGCACGGGGATATGATGACTCGACCGCGCGTTGGGCTGATCAAGAATTTGCCGCGCCGACAGCCACCGTCGCACCACGCCGGTTCCCACCCACGATAAGATTCCCGTCATCAGGAAAATGGCAACCATTATGACAGCCGCACTGTCTGTCACGATCGCCGCTCCTTGCGTAAGGCCCACTTCACCATGGCCCCGGGTCGGCCGTCCTTGCCTGTAGAGCCTTTGACGACAACCTGCTCCGTTCGGCGCAAATCGCCATGACCAAAGTAAATCGACTCCTCCAATGCCAGATCGCCGCCCGACACCCGTAGACGCCAGCCGCTGGTGCCGAGTTGAAGCAGCACTGCGTTACGGTCTTGAGTCATCTGCGCCTTCACCTTGGGATGAAGATGGAAGCGTATGGCGAACTCAACGCGGCCTTCGCCCTCAAGACTATCCTCCCCCCGCAGATCTTCGCCGTTCGCGCTTAAATAAAGTCGCCGGCGATGCGTCAATCCAAACCGTCGCTCATACCCGTCGTGCGCCGTGTCGATCCAGATGTTACCTTCATTTTCTTCGCGAATAGATGTAACTCGCTCAGGTCGATGACCTAGTCCGCCGGACGGCAAGATCTCGGATGAATTTTTGTCATCCACGATTAAAACTGAATGGGCGGCCGTGGTGCGGGAGAGTTCGGCCCAGCCGTCTCGCTCGATGCCAAGAGCGCCGCAATTAACAATGAGGCGGTCGCGCCCAAGGCTAACCTCCATGGAGAGAACGCCCGCATGAGCGGCATGATCAAATCCCGGCGGCGGCGGCACCCCTGCGTCGATCAGGACCATCATGCGGCCGGCCGTCAGTCGCTCGAATCCACCGTCACGATTGGTTTTGGTTTCAATGATACGGCGGCGAGGCCGGCTGCGGGCATCAGCCTGGCTTAATACCATATCGACAATCCAGGGCTGTTCTTCTGCTCCGCCGTTAAAGACAGCCAGTGCCCCGTCGCCGTGGCGCATCTGCCGGAGAGCCGGCGCCATGGTTTCGATCGTCGTTTGAAGAGTTCCGGGAATTTCATGGCCACCCGCGGCGAAGGCGGCGCGGATATCAATCAATAGCCGCAAAACACTTAGATGATCTGACGGTGACCGCGTTACATGACTGCCGTCGTGTCGAATTTGCCGCGTCAACTCCCGTTCGAGACGTTTGACCAAATCAGCCAGCTTGTCCTGTTGCTCTGTCTGAAGACCAGGAATGCAGATTACGGCGTATAACGCACCTTTTAAGGCCAGCAAGGCCGGAAGGGGACGGCCTTCGAGGCGCACCGTGCGCATCAGATGCCGTGCCTGCTGACTCATCGACCGAAAAAACAACTCGCGAAACATATCGTCGGCGCTGGCGCAGAAAAATTCATAATGACTGAGCCAGGCGGCAATCCGCATACCCAAGACATGGGGCTGCCAAGCGACGCGGTTCCATTTTGGATACGCCTCAATCCAACTCGCAACCAGCTCGCGCGCACGGCGGCGCGCCGCATCCCCCGCTGTCGTCCGAAGATCCGATAACCAACTAAACCCATGAAGCTCCGCCAAAACGGACGCCGGGGCGCGTACGGTGCGCCAGTTCCACTCAGGCCCCATTTCTAGCGATGTTCCCAAGATATTCATGCGGCCTAGGATGATGCTTGCCCCGTGGCTTGCGTCACCCGGCCAGGAATAAGGGGGAACCGCCAACAGCGATACGGGCGCCTTTCCCGACAACATCGCCGCATAAAAGGGCGATGCATAAAACAAGCTGACGGCTTTGTAAGAAATCCACGGCAAAGAGAGACGCGCCAACCGACGTCGCAACGCCTTCACTCCGTCATCTACCTTGACACGCAGTGAGACAACCGCCGACGCTTGTTCGATCTCGCTCACGAAACCGCCTATCCTTTTGTCTTTTGACTTTTGAGCGATAGGTTTGCCGCTTGATCCGCCCCGCTCCGCAGCTTCCGGATATTTTCCGCATAGTTTTGCCGACCGCCCCGAAAGCTTGCCGTCCCCGCCACCAGAACATCCGCCCCGGCCGCAATCACCTGGGGCGCCGTTGCGGCATCGATACCGCCGTCCACCTCGAGATCAATAGCCCGACCAGATGCATCGATTCTTTGGCGAATATCGGCGATTTTATCGCACTGCTGTTTGATAAAGGCTTGGCCGCCAAAACCCGGGTTAACACTCATCACCAAAATTAGATCCACATCGTCCAAAACATAATCCAAAACCGATGTCGGGGTTGCCGGATTGAGCGCGACCCCGGCTTTCTTCCCCAAGCCTTTGATCACCTGCAGCGTTCGGTGCAAATGGGGTCCGGCTTCAGGGTGAACGGTTAAAATATCGGCACCGGCATCAGCGAAGGCCGCCAAATAGGGATCAATGGGCGAAATCATCAGATGAACGTCAAACGGAAGCTTTGTATGGGGGCGCAAGGCTTTGATCACCGCTGGCCCAATAGTGATATTAGGGACAAAGTGTCCATCCATCACATCAACATGAATCCAATCGGCACCGGCGGCGGTAATGGCGCCAACTTCAGCGCCAAGATCGGCAAAGTCAGCCGATAAAATCGACGGGGCAATACGAAGAGGCTGCTGCCGCATGAGAGATTCCCTCAGAGAAGGGTGGACCTGCTAATAACTCCACCACTGTAAAATTATATACCAGTTTTTTTCGTCTTATGCGCGCTGCAATCGGACTGCATAAAACCCATCTATCCCTCCCTGTTCCGGCCAGTGACATGGCAAGGTTCGCAAGGCCGATCCTGTTAAACCTTCCTCTGTAGGAGGCAAAAATTCAGCCAGGGCGGGCATTTTGCCGGGCAGCGGGGCCAGCTTCAGGCCAGGCGGCAAGCCTTGCGATAAAAAATGATTCGCGCCCTCTTCGGATTCCAATGAACACACCGCATAAACCAAAATTCCCCCCGGCCGCAAAAGCTTAACGGCGGCGGAAATCATGTCGGCTTGGATGCCGGCCGCCCGGCGAATATCCTCGGGCTGACGCAAGAAAGCGACCTCCGGATGACGCCGCAAGGTTCCCGTCGCCGTACAGGGCGCATCCAACAGCACCGCATCCACCGGCATCTCGACCGTCATTTGACGAGCGTCGGCCTGATGCACCGTGACGCGGTCGGTCATTTTCAATCGGTCAAGATTTTGCTGCAAAACTTTTAGCCGTGACGACGATCGGTCGACGGCGATCACCTGCGCCCCCGCAGCAGCCAATTGCGCCGTTTTCCCGCCAGGCGCGGCGCACAGATCGATAACACGCGCATTCTTTCCGCCGCCGGGTAAGGCTTTCAACAGCATTTGTGCCGGCAAAGCCGCAGCCGCATCTTGCACCCACCATGCCCCTTCGTCATAGCCGGGAAGCTGTCTGATGCGCGGGCGGCCCTTCAGACGGATGCTTCCCGTTGGAAGAAGTTTTCCCTCTAAGCGCTGCGCCCATTGTTCGGGATCCGACTTGACCGAAATATCCAACGGCGGCTCTTCGCGGTGCGCCGCCGCTATTTGACGGACAGTAGTTGCACCATAACTGTCTTGCCACCGCCGCCACAGCCAATCGGGCGTGTTCAATCGATCCGCATCTTGCGTGGCAAGCCAAGCGGCTCCTTCCCGCACCACACGGCGCAGCACGGCATTCACGAATCCCGACAAGGGCGCCACGTCCGACGTTTTAACCAGGCGTACCGCTTCGTCTACCGCGGCGTGAGGGGCGACCTGCAAAAAAAGAATTTCGGCAATAGCCAGACGCAGCACATGGCGAATGGTGATTTCAGGAGCACGGCCCGCCGTCAGACAGCGTTGAATAATGTCGTCGATCTGACCCAAACGACGCAGCACCGTCAAAACCGTCAGATGGATAAAGGCGCGATCCCGCCGCTCAAGCTTGATAAATGGTGTGTGGCTGGTCTCAACTTCATCGAGAGGTATCGCCCGATCCAACACCCGCTGCAAAATGTCGGCGGCAATGGCCCGCGTTGTCATTGGCGATGGGCCGGTCGCCGGAACAGAAGACATCACGAATCCAATAATCCCGCCGCCGCAGGACCACTTATCGCCATCGGCGCCAACAAACTGGGCGTCGCCAAACGCCCCGGCAAAATCGTCGTTCGGCGCGACTGCCACCCTAGCGAGGCGATGCCGCCGCAATGGGCGCAGACCGCGGCCCAGGCCGGCGTCGGCGTGCCGCATTCTTCACATACCCACTCCCTGTCGGCGGGCGCCGCCGCCGCATGTTCAAGCCATTTTTGTGCCGCTACCAAATTGGTATTTTCTTCTCGCTCGATCAAAGCCATCAACCGACATATCCGGGCTTCGGGCAAAGGACGTGCGGTGGCACTTGGCGCCAAAACAGCAAGATGATCCCGGGCAATTCCCCAAAGCCGTGCCGCCACGGCGGCCTCCGCAACCGCATAGTGACTTTCCGCATGGGTGGGATTGGCTGCCGCTAAACTTTGAATGCGGCGGAGCTTTTCCAAGGATGATTCGCCCGGTACCAAGGCCGCGTAGGCGTGGGTGATTTCCGGATGTGGATTCTGCGCCCAGGCTTTGAGCGCCAGCTTGCTAGCTTTCCGCACCCGTTTCATAACCCCATAAAGCCGAATGATTTCCGCCGTCGCCGCGACGAGATTTGGATCGACTTTGCGGGCGCGTAACGCCAACTCCGCCGCTGTTTCCATTTCGCCCTTCGCTTCGGCGGCTCGGGCGCGCTCCAATAAAATCGCCGCTTCGTAGCGTTTACCCGTCACCGCATCGATGGCTTTGAGTTTAACCGCATCAACAAGCGCCCGCGACGCCTCTTCCCAGCGACCCGCCCGCGTTAAGACCTCGAATCGCGCCGCCGGAATCCACATCGCCTTCGGTTGCGCGATGCGGGCCTGCGCCAAAAGGTCCAGTGCTCGATCGGCGTCACCACTGCGCACGGCATCGGCGGCGAGGCCGCGCAAGGCCAAGAAGGTGGTGTCATCCCGTTCCAACATGGCGGCGTAGAATCGTTGCGCCGCCACCTTGTCGCCTTCGGCCTGAGCAACCTGCGCACCCAGCAAAAGGGCAAGCGGAGATTCCGGCGCAAGGCCGTTTGCTTTGCGCGCCTGCGCCCGCGCTCGCGAAAAATCCCCCGCCGCCAGCGCCACAAGACCTTTGCTGATCGCTTCATAGCCGCGCTCGATCCGCTGCATGCGCCGCGCACGACGCATCTCGCCCGGCGCCCGGCGCAACGCGCGCCATCCGCTGTAAACCCAGGCCGCAAAGACAATCACCACAAGCAGGATCGCCAAAAGAACGCCGACCGAGGTGTCGATTTGCCAGCCTTGCCAAGAAATGGAGACGCGGCCCGGGCGCTCAGCCAGCCAAACCGCTGCGGCGACAAAAACGGCAAGACGTAAGAGAAACCATAGAGTGCGTATCATCGGTTGGCTGCGCGTCCCAGGCGATCAAGCGCGTTTTGCTCGAGCTGCTTCAGATTTTCTTCAACGGTGATCCGCAGCTTCGCATCCGTCAACCACTGACGCGCCTCCTCGCTTTTGCTCATACCAGGCAGGTCTTCAACCAATTTGACGGCGCCCCCTAAATCACCGCTGCGAAGTTTTATTTCCGCCGCGGCTATTCGGCCTTCCGGCGTTCCGGGATCTCGGGACGATCCCGCCGGGCGAATGACGACCGCACCCTCTAGTTTTTGCACCAATCTTGACCACCAGTCCCCATTTTCGTCCGGCGACGCAATAAGTTGCGGCATGAGAACGATAAAGCGCCGGCTCAAATCTTCCCGGCTAGGGACACCTTTGGCAGCTGATGCCGTCATGGTCTCCAGGATTTTTAGGCTCGCGTCGTCATCTCCGGCATAACGCTTGGCCGTTTCAAGTTCTGTGGTGTAGGGCGCCGACCCTCGCGTTACGACTTCGTTCAAAAGCTCGACCGCAAAAACCAAGGCTGTTTGTGCCGAGCCCGATCCGCTCCGCGCTTCCATCTCGCTTAATCGGGTTTCGGTTTTACCGGATCGTGCTTCAAGATCGCTCAAGGTTTTTTCTGCGGCGCCTAGCCGGGTCGCCTGCTCTTCCAGTGTCGTCAGCGTTTTTTCCATATTCTGCAAACGCTCGCTTAGCCCGCGTACCGATGCCTCAAGCGCTTCGCTTCGGGCGATGTCGGCGGTTTTATCGCTTTGTTCCGTCATCGCACGCTCGAGGGCCGCCATCCGCCGGGCCAATTCCACTGTTGCAGCAGATGTTTCCCCACCGCCCTCGCTACGATCCTCCATGTGCGGACCGTCCGCCGGGGTCATCTCCTCCAAGCGCACTTCCAGTTCGGTGACTTGCCGCGCCAGAACCTCGAGCCGCGCGCGATCTTCGCTTGTAATACGATCCCGGGAAGCGATCTCATTATCCAGCCGCTGCGCAACCGCTTCAGCCGGATTGCTTGCCGGTGGCGCGCTTTCATGCAGCTGAGCCGCAACGAGCGTCGTCACCTGCGGCAACCACCAATGCCGCGTTGCATAACCGCCGCCGCCAGCAAGAAGAGCAACGATGATCAGCGTCATCACAGTGGTGAAAACAACGCTGACGCTTGAGCGTGGCGGATGGTCCTCCGGCATGAATGGCGCGGCAGATGATTCCCGGAATTCACCATGACGTGACGTGTCCGGGTCAAGGTCGATCGCCGGAGATGTCGGCAGGGCCGCAAGGTTGATTCCATTCGTGGCGGCAGCGGCTTCGACTTCCGCCCACCGTGCCGTGGGAATTTGTCCGCGCGTTTTCCACCCTTGCACCGTGGTAAAAGAAATTCCCAGTTTTGTGGCCATGGGGCGAATACCGCCGAAGGCGGCAATCACCGCATCGACGGCGGGAAAAGATCCGCTTAATGATGCGCCTGTATCCCGGGATGAGCCGGAGGGTGTCGCGTCAGAGGTTGTCGAGCCAGAGGTTGTCTCGAAAGAATCGTCGCCCATACTCATGACTCTGTCGCTCCCTTGTCCAAAGCCGGTAAAAGATCCAACAGCGTTTGCGCATCGCTGCGCTCTGCGATGAGGATCTTTCGCCAGGGTAAGGCCTTGGCTTCCTCCGCCACGGCCTTGCTTAAACACAAGGCTGCCACGGTTCGGCATGACGGCGCCAGCCCAGCTGCACCAATTAGCGCAACAAAAGTTGCGGCGGTGCGGGGCGAAAACAGGCTCACAGCCGCAAGTCGCCCTGTTTTCAAGGCCGTTGCCGCGTCATTGGGTAAAAATTTAGCCGCCACGGCTTCGTAGAGGATGAGCCGCCGCACGGTAAATCCTGCCTCGGCCAGGGCGCCGGAGAGATTACCAGCTTGGACTGATCCGGCAATGTGAAGCACGGGTCCGTCTGCGGGTTGTAAGACTGAAATCGCCCTTTTGGCCAAGGCCGCGACATCCCCATCCGCGGCAACGACTTGGGTAAATCCGCATTCCTGCGCCACCAAGGCGGTAACCGGGCCTACGGCCAACAGCCGCATATCGCGCCTCGGATCAAGCCGAGCCAACGCCCTTACGCCGTTGCTGCTGGTTACCAGGACCGCCACAACATGATTCAGGTCGGCCCACAAAGACGATGCCATTTCTTCTTTGACGCGAATCGTCAGCAGGGGGGCCAACACCGGCTCCCAGCCCCGCGCCGTAAGCTCTGCCGCGAAACCTGCGCTGTCGTCTTGCGGCCGGGTAACTAAAACTTGGCGAGAAAAAAGGTGAGGCGATGGCGCCACGCTTAAGCGTCCCAATCTATCGCCGTGCCGGCCCTCTGCCGCAGCTCCCGGCCTGCGTCCCGGCCAAGGCTAACCCCATCGCGGGCAGAGCCTTTGCGGGACGTCCGCCACAAGGCCGTCCCATCCAAGGTCGCGACCAAAGCATCCAGCATCAAGTCCCCTGATGCATCTTGTCGCGCCCATGCGCCAACCGGTGTTCGGCACGAACCGCCTAAGGCTTCAACCACCGCCCGTTCGGCGGTGACACAAAGATCTGTTGGCTTATGGTTCACCTGCGCCAACAAGGCCCTTAAGGCCGCATCTTGTTCACGCACTTCAATCCCTATCGCTCCCTGCCCTGAAGCCGGCAACATGACATCAGGCGCAAGGATTACGCCGACATCTTCCAAAGCTAAGCGGTTCAGCCCGGCCAAGGCCAAGACCGTCGCATCGGCTTCGCCGGCCCGGAGTTTCCGTAACCGGGTATCCACATTGCCGCGGAAGGGGATCACGTTAAGATCCGGCCGAAGCGCCAAGATCTGGGCCTGGCGCCGCGGCGCCGAAGTCCCGACCCGGTCGCCGGCAACCAAATCGGCCAACTCTTGGCCCTTACGTAACACCAAAACATCCCGGGGATCCTCACGCTCCAAAAAGCAAGCGATCACAAAGCCGGGGGGCAAGGGAGCGGGAACATCCTTCATCGAATGAACCGCCACATCGATCATGCCTGACGATAACGCCTCCTCCAGCTCCTTAACGAAAAGTCCCTTACCGCCGATATCGGCCAGAGGCCGTTCCTTTACCCGGTCGCCCGTGGTCGAAATGGCGACAAAGCTCAGCGCCCCGGGCGCCGCCAAGCTTGGACTGAGTGCAGCCAAGCACCGGCGCAGCTCTTCCGCCTGGGCCAAGGCCAGTTTCGAGCTTCGGGTTCCAATGCGCAAAGGCCGCGGTAGGGAGGAAAGAAGGTCTGTTAAGTCATTCATGGGGGCGCACCATAAGCCCACGCGCGCCAAAAGAAAATGGACCGGTATCTGGGGGAGATACCGGTCCAGTTTCAGCCAGCTTTCACTGGCATGAGGCTGAAAGGGAAGCCTCGGACTTAGAGGGGGAGATCTAAGTCAGGCTCTTTATGAGGGGGGGTTACGGCGTGAATCAGACCTGATTGCGGCAACAATGTGATTTTTCGGGCCCGCAAACGGCGGAAAACTGCGGATTTTATAGAAATTTTTATTCAATAAGCCGGTGAAATCGCCGTCCCGCACAATAATTTTTCTACAAAGAACGCACCGCCCGCAGCTCTATACCCCGCCCGCCACCAAACGGCTCTTCCCTTTACTCTGACCAGCCCTCGTTATATCTCTGCAGGTTAGATCATTTCCATTCATGACATAGACTTTGGGAGCCTTGACGTGACATCTGCCGGCCGCGACAGCCTGAAAACCCGACGCACACTTGAGGTCAATGGCAAGACCTACGATTATTACAGCCTGAGGGTCGCTGCCGAACAGTTAGGCGATATTTCGCGCCTCCCATTCTCCTTAAAAATTTTACTGGAAAATCTTTTGCGCTTTGAGGACGGCCGCAGCGTCAAGGCGGAAGATATCACCGCCTGTGCTACCTGGCTGGAAACCCGCACCTCGGACAAAGAAATATCTTTTCGCCCCGCGCGCGTTTTAATGCAGGATTTTACCGGTGTTCCCGCCGTCGCCGATTTAGCCGCCATGCGCGATGCCATCGTCGGCCTCGGCGGCGATGCGCAAAAAATCAATCCGCTTTCTCCGGTCGATCTGGTGATTGATCACTCGGTCATGGTAGACCATTTCGGTCACAAAGATTCCTTCGATAAAAACGTTGCCTTGGAGTTTCATCGCAATGGCGAGCGCTACGCCTTCTTGCGGTGGGGGCAACAAGCCTTCACCAACTTTCGCGTCGTGCCGCCGGGTACCGGCATTTGTCACCAGGTGAATCTGGAAAACTTGGCGCAGGTGGTTTGGACTGAAGTCGTGAACGGCCGCACCATGGCCTTCCCCGATACGCTGGTCGGTACGGACAGCCACACCACCATGGTCAATTGTCTGGCTGTTTTAGGATGGGGCGTCGGCGGCATTGAAGCCGAGGCGGCCATGTTAGGCCAGCCGATTTCGATGCTGCTGCCCGAAGTGGTCGGGATGCGGTTGTCCGGCACGTTGAAGGAAGGCGTGACTGCCACCGACTTGGTGCTGACTGTCACACAAATGCTGCGCAAAAAAGGTGTGGTGAACAAGTTCGTCGAATTTTTCGGCCCTGGATTGGCGCATCTGCCTTTGGCTGATCGTGCAACCATCGCCAATATGGCGCCGGAATACGGCGCCACCTGCGGCTTATTCCCCATAGATAAAGAGACCTTGCGCTATCTCTCCTTCACCGGCCGTGATCCTGAGCGGGTAGCGCTGGTCGAAGCCTATGCGAAGGCCCAGGGACTTTGGCGCGACGAAACCACGCCCGATCCGGTCTTCACCGATACGTTGGAACTTGATCTCGACAGTGTCGAACCCTCAATCGCCGGACCGAAACGTCCGCAAGATCGCGTCGCTTTGAGCGGCGCCGCTTCGATCTATGCGGCTTCTCTGCAAAAAGAATTCAAACCGGGCAAAGGGCCGGCCACCGTCGCCGAACGCAACTATCAACTGTCGGATGGGGACGTCGTCATCGCGGCGATCACCAGCTGCACCAACACGTCAAACCCAACCGTGCTTGTAGCGGCGGGGCTTCTGGCACGTAAGGCGCGGTTACGCGGCCTTAAACCAAAGCCATGGGTGAAAACCTCTCTCGCGCCAGGCAGCCAAGTTGTCGGTGATTATCTGAAGGCATCCGGCCTGCAAGATGACCTTGACGCTTTAGGATTTAATCTTGTCGGCTACGGCTGCACCACCTGCATCGGCAACTCCGGCCCGCTACCCGATGTCATCGCCAAGGCGATCGAAGCGAACGACCTCATCGTTTCGTCGGTGCTGTCGGGCAATCGAAACTTTGAAGGCCGGATCAACCCGTTAGTGAAGATGAACTGGCTGGCCTCACCGCCGCTGGTGGTTGCCTACGCCCTGGCGGGGTCGATGACCATCGATATGATCAAAGACGCCATCGGCACCGATCCCAACGGCAAGCCGGTTTACTTGAAGGATCTCTGGCCAACCGCCGCCGAGATCAGCCAGGTCATCGAATCAATCATAACGCCAAACATGTTCCGCACGCGCTATGCCGATGTCTTCACCGGAACCTCCGCCTGGCAGTCGATCAACACCGCGCCCGGGCTTACCTATAAGTGGGATGACGGATCCACCTACGTTAAGAAACCGCCGATCTTCGACGGCCTTAAAAAAGAACCGGCACCGATCAAGGATATTTTTGACGCGCGCATTCTCGCGCTATTGGGCGACAGCATTACCACCGATCACATCTCGCCCGCAGGCTCGATCATCAAGGATAGCCCTGCCGGCCGTTATCTATTAGAGCGCCAAGTCCGCCATTTTGATTTCAACTCTTATGGCGCACGGCGCGGCAATCACGATGTCATGATGCGCGGCACCTTTGCCAATGTGCGAATCAAAAATGAAATGGTCCCCGGCACCGAGGGCGGCGTGACTAAATTTTATCCGACCGGCGAGGTGATACCGATCTATGACGCGGCGATGAAGTATCAGGAAAAACGCGTCCCGCTGATCATCATTGCCGGCAAGGAGTACGGCACGGGCTCCTCGCGCGATTGGGCCGCCAAGGGCACCAGTTTGTTAGGCGTGCGTGCGGTCATCGTTGAAAGTTTTGAGCGCATCCACCGGTCGAATTTGGTCGGCATGGGGGTTTTGCCGCTGCAATTCCAAGCCGGTGTTACCCGCAAAACCCTGGAACTCGATGGCACGGAACTACTCGATATTACCGGCGTTGGCGAAGGAATCGAACCCGGCATGACGGTTTCCTGCACCATCCGCCGCGCCAACGGTAAAAGCGATCACCTGCCGTTGATTTGCCGAATCGACACCTTAGATGAAGTTGCCTATTACATGAACGGCGGCATCTTGCCTTACGTCCTGCGCAATATTCTCAAGGCCTCCGCCTAAAGCTATCGGCTATGCGGCGCCGATATATGGAAAATCTATTTTCGGCGCCGAAAGGTCTCGGACGGCTTTTCATTGAACTTCGCCGCATAGTCGCGGGAAAAATTGCCCAGATGCACAACACCCCAGCGGCGGGCGATATCGGCAATGGTCCGGTCGGCCTTCTCCACGAGGAGATCTTTATTAATATTCTCAAGCCGCACCTGACGTAAAAATTCGAGTGGCGTCCGATTGCGGAATCGCCGGAAGCCGAATTGCAGAGCGCGGGCGCTGACGCCGGAAACCTTGGCCAACTCGGCGATGCTGATGGCGCGATGTGAATTGGCGCGAATAAAATCTTCAGCGACCCTGATACTGCGGGGCGCCGCGGCTGAAACCGGCTCCGCCAGCCGGTCGCTATAATTGCTCGGCTGAAGTCTCAGCATGCTGGTCAAAATGAGATCGCGCGTCTCTTGTGCGATAAGGGGCGATGAGAGAAAAGGGCTCCCGGCCTCGATATCCGCAACGATGATATTCATCAAGTTGCGTAACTGAGCGTGGGGCTTTTGGGTAAAATCCATCGACGCATTAAACTCCAGCGGCTCCGTAAGGTGACGATCCAAAAGGGAAACGAGATGATTCTCCATCGCCTCACGTGGAATTTTCATCATTAACTGCGCAGAGTTTGAATCCATGGTAAATACACACGGCACGGTCGGACTGAACACCGATCCAAGTCGGGGCGTGGAAAAGACCTCCTGATTTCCTATCTTAAGCCAAACGGATCCACTGAGTGGATACTGCAGCAGGAACAGAACCTCCGGTTCGCCTGGATAAAGCTCGACCTTCGTTCCATACCGCAAATAGTTCATATAGATATCCGACACCGGCGCCCTGTTGTGCACAGCGCTAAACGGAAAGTCGCGGCCGATCGGCGTCAACTTATGCGGAGAAAAGCATCGGGCGACTTCCTCACGCGCACGGTCGACGTCGCTGGTTTCGAAAACCTTGTGAGCGGGCATTAATGGGCGCGGCTGATCTGGTTTCTTGTCAAACACCATGACAAAACCATAACGCGGGAAAACGAACTTCTCGTAGATGGATTTCGCTTTACCGGGTAAAATGATGCGTTTATGCGCAGTCGTTACGTTATATTGATAGTATGAGTAACATTAGAAGAACTATTTTCGCCGTCGCAAAGTCTGGGAAGGCTTCTCATTAAACCGGGCCGTGTATTCCCGGGAGAAATTCCCCAGGTGGGTAACGCCCCAACGCCGGGCAATCTCGGCAATGGTGCGATTGCCTGAGTCGGTCCTCAGCTCTTTGTTAATCCGGTCGAGCCTTATTTGGCGCAAGAATTCCAGCGGAGTTCGATTGCGGAACCGCCGGAAGCCTATTTGCAGAGCGCGGGGGCTGACACCGGCAATCTTTGCCAGATCCACGATGCTGATCGCATGATCCGCATGGGATCGCATATATTCCTCCGCAACACGGACGCTGCGCGGCGCGGCGGGCGAAACAGGCTCAGCGAGCCGGTTGCTGTAGTTGCTCGGCTGAAGTTTCAGCATGCTGGTCAGGATTAAATTGCGCGTTTCTTGCGCAATAAGGGACGAGGATAAAAAATTACTTCCCGCCTCTATGTCAGCAACAATGAGATTTATCAGGTTGCGGAGCTGACCTTGAGGGCGCTGAGAAAAATCCATTCCCGCATTAAATTCCAACGGCTCGGCGAGCTGCTGATCCAACAGCGCCGCCAGGTGGCTTTCCATGGCACGGCGCGGGATTTTCATCATCAACTGGGCGACGTTTTCCTCCACAGAGAATCTACCGGGAAGGGTTGGACTAAAGACGGAACCCAGTGACGGTGTCGACAAGATTTCCTGAGTACCTATCTTGACCGAAACCGATCCGCGAAGCGGAAACTGCAGCAAAAATAGAACCTCCGGTTCGCCCGGGTTGGCTTCAACCGGAGAGCCGTAGCGTAGATAGTTCATCGTAAGGTCTGCGAAGGATGCCCGCGTATACTGAACGTCGAGAAGAGATTCAGTGTTGCCAATTAGGGATAACTTGTAAGGAGAAATATAACGCGAGACCTCCTCTCGCGCATGGTCGAGATCCTTCGTCTCAAATACTTTGTGTGCCGGCATAAGCACACGAGGAAGATCTGATTTCTTATCTATGACCATGGGTCGGACCATAGCTTAAAAAGCAATCTATATTCATTGGGATTTCGCTTTTTGTGTTATTTATTGCGTTTATTAGCTACCCAACTTCGTTAAATAGATATTAATTAGCTATAATTTAAGCAAAGTTTACTTTTCTTTAACTAAATCACCCCATCGCCGGGTCATTCCGAGATCGATATTAAACAGGTCGAGCGCCCGGCCAAGCGTATGCACAATCATCTCATCGAGTGTCTGGGGCTTCGCATAAAAGCTAGGAACCGGCGGCATAATAATGCCGCCCATTTCCGTGACCTGAGCCATGCTGCGTAAGTGACCCAGGTGAAGCGGGGTCTCCCGGACCATTAATACCAGCCGCCGTCTTTCTTTCAAGGTGACGTCCGCCGCTCTGGTCAAAAGATTAGAGGTCACGCCGGTAGCGATTTCGGAGAGACTTCGGATCGAACACGGCACGATGATCATGCCGAGGGTAAGGTAAGACCCCGAAGCGATCGCCGCGCCAATATCACGGCTTGGATAGGTGACGGTCGCCAAACTGCGGAGCGACGCAATATTTTTATCCGTTTCATAAGCGAGGGTCATTTCTGCCGACGGCGTTACGACAAGGTGTGTTTCGATATCAGTCGCCTGCAGCTTCTCAAGCAGACGCACACCGTAAATGACACCTGAGGCACCACTGATGCCAATGACAAGCCGTTTAGGATTGGACAAGATTCCCTCTTTATCTCCGCTCAAGCCAGGTTGAAGCCGTCTTCGTCACTGGACGTCTAACCTCGCCCTTTCGGCACGACGTAGACCTATAGGATTCCAAAGCCATAGGATAGCTAAATAAGCAACGGGATACCCTGGGTTGATAGCAAGGATTTCGCCTGAAATCCCTGATTATTCCCCTACTTAGGGCCGAAATTGACGGAAGCGTGATTGGCCTCTCGCCGTTATCGCCTTTATCGTTCAATTTCTGCAGCGGTCGGGTGTCATGAGATCAGTCTTCGCCTTCATCACCGGTATAGGTGCGGTGCTTTTTGTCTTAAATAGCGCCCGGAGCGAGACTCTGCCTGCCCCAACTTCACCCCCCATTGTCGTCGAGCTTTTTACCTCACAAGGCTGCAGTTCTTGCCCCCCGGCTGATGCGTATCTGCAAGCCCTCGCCAAACGCGCCGATATCTTGGCCTTGGGATTTCATGTCGATTATTGGGATTACGCCGGCTGGACCGACCCTTTTTCGAAACCCGAATTTACTCAGCGACAGCGCGATTACGCCGCCTCTTTCCGCGATAGTTACGTGTATACGCCGTTAATGGTGGTGAACGGCAATGCTCAAGGCGTCGGATCCGACCAGGAAAAGATCGGCCAGCTTATCCTCGCTGAAAAATCCAGGACCAATTTCATCCCTATTACCTTATCCGGCGGCCCTTCGGGTCTTAAGGTCGATTTGGCCGCCGCCGATAAGGGTGTCGCCTTCGCCGCGGCGGATATTTGGCTTGTCCGATTTGAGGGAGAGCAACGCACCTCCGTCTTGCGCGGCGAGAATCGGGGGCGAAATTCAGTCGATGCCCACATTGTGCGCGAGTTGGTGCGGATCGCCGAATGGAACGGTGATCCGCTTCATTTCGAGGTGATCCTGCCTAAGCGCTCTGCGTCCGGGGCCTGGGGCTGCGCTATTCTTATCCAGGCGCCCCGCGGCGGTCCTATTCTTGGTGCCGCTCAGATTAAGTGGGACAATAAATATTAATGCTTAATATGCGGTGCCGCGGCGGCGCTTAGGCGCTTGACGCCTCGCCGTGCCGTTGCCGACGGTTTTTCACCGAACTGGCGCTGATACTCTCGAGAAAAATAACCGGAATGGGTAATGCCCCAACGCGCCGTGATCTGGGCAATGCTCTCATGGACTTCGATCCGCAGCAAATCCTCGTGAATTTTCTCCAACCGCTTTTTCCGCAGATAATCGAGCGGGGTCATTCCATGGCAACGCTTAAAGGCTATTTGCAACGCGCGGGTGCCAACCCCCGAAGCATTCGCAAGCTTTTCGATCGTCATCGCCTCATGGGCGTGCGCATGGATATATTCTTCGGCTCGCCGGACGCTGCCGCTGCTTGGCAGAGCCGCCGTGGCAAATTTCTGACTATAGTTATGAGGTTGCAGGTGCAGAAGAGAGCTCAAAAGCACATCCCGCATTTCGCGGCTGCTGATCGTCGAGATGAGGCTTTTTTGCTTTTCTCCCGACTCAAGATTGTAAACCGCGTACTCCAGCAGACGAAGCCAGCGGCCGATGTCTCCCCGTGTGAGATCCACACTGGGAGTGAATTCAATCGGCGCCGTTAGGGTTTCGCCCAAAAGTACGGAGAGATGCTTTTCGACCGCGGTACTGGGGATCCGCAATTGAATCGAATCGTGTTCCGCTTTCATGGTCATGGTCAGGGCAAGATTCATCGGCAGGATAGCCCCTTTTTGCGGATCCGCGATGACCTCATTGTTACAGTAGGCCAGTTTAAGAATGCTCCGGGTTGGAATCAGCAGGATATGATGCTGATCCAATCCCTCCGCCGCCACCTCGACATCGGCGCCATAGGCAATATAGTTGATCAGCAGATCGCTTAAGGGCGCGCGATTCAATCTGGCCTGCAGCTTGCGGTTCCCAGGTGAAAGCCGGAGCGTATGCCGGCAATACATTTTACCGATTTCCGCCTGAGCAAATTCCACATCGGCAGTTTCAAAGGCCGTAAATTCGGCAAGCGGTAAGGTTTGAAATATCCGGAGCATGGCCGCGCTTTCGTTTCAAGAACGCCACTTTGGTGTTTCGATAGAATAAGGACAGGATTACGTCAAAGTAAAATCAGAAATCGCCTTACTTATGGCTCTGGTTTACCGTTTTTTTCTTTAAAGAATATTAATGTCTCGGGTTTATAACTATGAAATTCGCTTTTCTAACAATGCCGGAAGACGACGTCCCAGCAAATGTAACGCCTAGAGTTTATCGCCCAACAAGGCGCGCAAGCGGCGCACCCCAACCGCGAGAGGGGCAAGATCACCCGGCGCCGATTTCAAATCGCTCGCCACCTGGTCATAGGCTGCCGCTGCTCCCGCGTGTTTTTCTAAATAGCCCTTAACCGATCGATCCGGTGTTTCTTGCAACACGGCGGCGATAAGCTGACGCTGCACCGCCGCTAAATCATCCGTGAGGGCCTTGAATGCCGTTTTCTGCATCGGAGTTGCATTCTGCGGCAGCACCATGGTGCGCAGGTCGGCCCATTTAAGCCGCGCGGAAAGATCAAACCATACCCGTGCCACCTCGGCGATCGGCTGGCGGGTATGATTGGCGATGTCGCTGAGCAAACAAATCTCGGCGATCAGCGGCAGATCGGTGATCCGCTGCGCCAAGGCGTCGGGAACTTTTTGCTCGCGCAATTTTTTGACCCGCGCCTGGCGGTCGCGCTGAACAGAGGGTTCCAACACCTGATCCAACTGTCCGGTCAGGGCTTCAACAACCTTGGAAAGCTTTTGCGTGCCCGCCGCGACCGATGATGTGTCGGCTTGACTCAACAGCCACCGAGTGACTTCTTCCATGACTTTTTGGGTGGCGCGACGCAGGCTGCTTTGAACCGCGGCAGTTATTTTTCCGTCCAGCCCTTCAATCTCTTGCCAAAAATTGCGCAGGCCAAAGGCATCCCGAACAATGGTGTAGGCTCGGGCGATATCGGCGCCGGTGCGGCCGGTATCGCCGCGCAGATCATTGACGAAGGTGGGCCCGGTCCGATTGATCAAGCTATTCGTCACCATGGTCGCCAGGATTTCACGGCGCAGCCGATGCCGCTCCATAGCGTCGACAAATCGTTGCGACAGCAGTGTGGGGAAATAACGCGGCAAATCGCTGTGGACGCCCGGGTCTTCCGGCAGATCAGAGTGCAGCAGTTCGTCGTAGAGCGTCGTCTTTGAATAGGCGAGCAGGATCGCCAGTTCCGGACGTGTTAACCCCTTGCCGGCGGTATTGCGAACCGCGATCTCTTCATCATTGGGCAAACCTTCGATCACCCGATCCAATTTTCCGGCCCGCTCCAGATCGCGGATCAATCGTTGCTGTCCATCAAGAAGGGCAACGCCTTGGGCTTCGACATCGCTGATGGCTTGGGTCTGCAGATAATTATCCCGTAATACCAGCGCCCCGACCTCTTCGGTCATTTCGGCAAGGATCGCGTCGCGCTGAGGACGCGTTATGGTTCCTCGACGTAAGGGATCGCCCAGCAGAATCTTGATGTTCACCTCGTGATCCGAGCAGTCCACCCCGGCGGAGTTGTCGATCGCGTCGGTATTGCAGCGGCCGCCGTTAAGGGCATAATCCACGCGGCCGGCTTGCGTCATGGCAAGATTGGCGCCTTCGCCGATCGCCTTGGCGCGGACTGCGGTAGCATCGATCCGTAAGGCGTCATTGGCGCGGTCGCCGACCTCTTCCTGCGTCTCATCGGCAGACTTGATGTAGGTCCCGATTCCGCCGAACCACAGCAAATCAACCTTCGCCTGCAACATGGCGCGGATGAGTTCGTCGGGGGTCGCTTGATCCACCGCCAGACCGAACAGCTGTTTCATTTCCGGCGTTACGGGGATGGATTTGGCGCTGCGTTCGAAAACGCCGCCGCCCTTGGCGATAAGTTTCGTGTCGTATCCGTCCCAGCCTTGCACCCCATTGAACAGCCGTTGCCGCTCGGCCAAGGACGTCGCCGGATTGGGCGCCGGATCAATGAAGATGTGACGATGATTGAACGCCGCCAGCAGGCAAATATGCGGCGATAACAGCATGCCGTTGCCAAACACGTCGCCGCCCATGTCGCCGACGCCCACCACCGTGAAATCCTCGGCTTGAATGTCGCGGCCCATTTCTCGGAAATGGCGCTTGACGCCTTCCCATGCGCCCCGCGCGGTGATCCCCATTTTCTTGTGGTCGTATCCGGCCGAACCGCCCGAGGCAAAGGCGTCGCCGAGCCAAAAACCGTAGTCTTCGGAAATCGCATTAGCATAGTCGGAAAACGTCGCCGTTCCTTTGTCCGCGGCGACGACGAGATAAGGATCATCCTCGTCGTGCCGGACTGTCCGCGGCGGCGGCACCGGGTTGCCGTTGGCGTCAAGATTATCCGTCACATCCAGCAAGCTGCGAATGAAAATCTTGTAGCAAGCCACCCCTTCTTCCATCAGGGCTTTGCGGTCATTGGCCGGCAGGGCGCGCTTTAGGACAAATCCGCCCTTCGAGCCGACCGGCACGATGACCGCGTTCTTGACCATCTGCGCCTTCATGAGGCTGAGGACCTCGGTGCGAAAATCCGCCGGTCGGTCCGACCATCGCAATCCGCCGCGGGCGACCTTCCCGCCGCGCAAATGAATCGCCTCAAGTCGCGGCGCATAGACAAAGATCTCCCGAAACGGCTTGGGGGCCGGCAATTCGGCGACGGCGCGGCTGTCGAGCTTGATCGCCAAGGCCTCACGTAAGGGCTCGCCCGGGGCGGCGCGATAGAAATTCGTGCGCAGACTGGCCTGCAGCAAATTCAGATAGCGGCGCAGAATGCGATCTTCATCCAGGCTGACGACCTTATCCAGATTGCCCAGGATGCGGGCTTCGATTTTTCCCGCTTCCGCCATGGCAGCCTTGCGATCCAGATCAGGATCAAACCGCGCCCGGAACAGGGCGCAAAAATCCGCGGCGATCGTGGCGTTGCGCGTCAGGGTATCTTCCAAGGTTCGTTGCCGGAACGGAATACCGACTTGTCTTAGGTAGGCGCCATAAGCGCGCAAGATCACAACCTCGCGCCATTCCAAACCGGCCGCCAAGACCAGGCGATTGAATCCATCGATCTCGATATCCCCGGCCCAGGTTTTGGCGAAGGAGGTTTCAAACCGTTCGCGCAACGTCTCCAGATTGAGCAACGCTGCGGCGCGAATTTCAAAATCTTGAACGAACACGGGTGCCGCCAACCCCGCTGGACGAACCGCAAAAGGAGATTCACCCAAAACGAAGACGCCCATGCTCTCCAAAATCGGCAACGCCGCCGAAAGATGTAGCGGCTCGCCAAGCCGGTAGGTTTTAAAATTGATGATGCCTTCTGGCGCGTCCGCACGGCGATGAAGATTAAGCCCCAGGCCGGGGCTGTCTTGCTTCGCGATCGTTGCCTCGATGCGTTGCGCATCATCGACGGCGACCTCCGGTTTATAGGCGTCCCGGTAGGCAGCGGGAAAAGCCGCTTCATATTTGCGGTGCAACTCCAGCCCGCGCGCTTCGCCCAATTTGTCGACGAAGGCGGCCTTCAGGTCGTCCGACCACACGCGTGTCGCCTCGGCCAGGCTATCTTCGATCCTTGCCACATCGATGTCTTGGGGAGCACCCGCCGGCGTCCGCACGATGAAATGCACGCGTGCCATCGGCGCTTCGGTCAAGGATGTCGTAAAGTCGATCTGTTCGCCGCCCAGGGCGTCGATCAAAATCTTTTCGTACCGGCGGCGAATTTCCGTGCTGTACCGATCGCGGGGCGTATAGACCAGACAGGAAACAAAGCGCGCATGATCGTCTCGCCGCAAAAATAACCTGACGCGTTGCCGCTCTTCGAGCTGACGAATGCCTTGGGCAAAGTCGAACAGGGTGTCTTCGTCGATTTGAAATAATTCGTCCCGCGGATAGGTTTCAAGAATATGCTGGAGCGCCTTGGCATTATGGCTGCCCGGCGGGAATCCCGCGCGCGCCATAACCCGCGCCGCTTTCCGCCGCAGCAACGGAATATCCGCAATCGCCGCGATATAGGCCGACGATGAGAACAGCCCGAGGATTCGCAGCTCACCGATAACGGTTCCCGCGGCATTGAACTGACGTAAGCCTAAGTAGTCCATATAGACGGGGCGATGAACGGTTGCGCGCGACGATGCTTTGGTGATCATCAGCGGACGAGGACGCAAGGCAAAGTCACGTTCATCCGGCGTCAGGGGCGCGGCGTGACGTTTTGCCGAATCCTCGGAAATTGTTTTGAGGAGACCTAGGCCCGAACCTTCGACAATATCCAAATAATCTTTACCGCCGCGTTTGGCCAAGGCATAGCGCCGGGCGCCCAGAAAGGTAAAACGATCCGCTCGCAACCAATCCAGAAACGCCTTCACCTCGACGGCTTCTTCCGCATCCAGAGTGGATGGAACTTTATTCAGCGCCTGCGCCGCCCGATCAACCGCATCGCGCATCTGCTGCCAATCGCTTACCGTTTGACGCACGTCATTGAGAACAGCCGTCAGATCCGCCTCGATCGCCGCCAACTCGGCCGCGCTTGTCTGCTGATCGATCTGAATATGCATGACGGATTCCGGGCGAAATTTTGCGTCCCGTGCATTTCGCGCCGCAACGATTTCCGCCACGGTATCTCCTTCGCGGCGGATCATGATGATCGGATGGATGAGAAGATGAACAATCAGGTTCCGGCGATTAAGCGCGGCAACCACGCTATCGACCAGAAAAGGCATGTCGTCGTTAACGATCTCCACCACGCTATGGGTCGAAGCCCATCCGTGATCCGCACGATGCGGCGTATAGGCGCGCACCTTCGCTTGACCGGGTGGCCGGCGCCGCACGAAGTCAAACAGCGAGAGCGCGATCCCCTCCAGCGCTTGCGGATCCATGTCGTTTAAGGCTTCGGGAACCGTTGAACTGTAAAGCGCCTCGGCAAAAAGCCGCGCTTGAGCGCCGTGGGGATCAAGCCTTGGCGCCAAGATTTTCATCACATGCCCCAAGATTGTTTGGGTAGGGGTCTTGGGACTATGGGCCGTCATAGTGAAACTTCCTCTTTATCTTTCGCCTCGGCAGAGCCACGCGATCTTAGGGGTCGGAATTAATCTTTCGGGCTAACCCTTTGAATCATCCGTAATCCTACGAAGAATTTTTTCTTTAACCAAGATTTAACAGTGTTTTGGCAATTAAAGAGTCATCGGGGGTGGGAACGCTTTTATAGCCAGAATGTTTACAAAACACAGCCTCGAAGAACAGGCGCCGGAAGGAGCGCAAGGACCATGGCACATATTGCAATGGATAAGGGGTGGGATCTTAATGTCGGTCATTCGCCGCGGCGTGACCGGGATCCAAAATCACGGGGATTTTCCTCTAAAAACGGTTCCGTCAAATCAATCTGGGCTTTTACGGCCGCTATGTTAAGCACGGTTGCTTTATATGGCGGGGTTGCGGTGGGAATTCTATTGTCGCTGTAAGCTGCGCTTTATGAGGATTTTACCATCCGCCCGCGTCTTCTTATGAAGTCGATGGAGCGGGAGACGGGATTTGAACCCGCGACCCTCACGTTGGCAACGTGATGCTCTACCCCTGAGCTACTCCCGCAGTCGCACCATCGATCTTAAGCCCGAAGGCGGCGGGCGGGATCATAAGCAAATCCGATCCTATTGCAAGCTTATGCCCGCATCCCGGCGCATTTTTAGCGCGAATCTGCGGTAAGCCGTTGCTATTCGTGGGACTGAGAGGGTAGGACTAGGCCCATGACGACCCCTGCTGACGCATCGCTTTTGCCCGTTTTGCCCACCAGTGCCGCACAGCTTTTGGCCCGGCTTAACGATTTGGGCATTCCCGCCGTCACCCATCATCACCCCCCGGTTTTTACCGTCGAAGAAAGCCAGGCGTTACGCGGGACTTTGCCCGGCGTCCATTGCAAAAATCTGTTGCTGCGGGACCGCAAACATCGCCTATGGCTGCTGGTTTGCCGGGAGGATCGGGTCCTTAACTTAAAATCCTTGCGGAATCCCTTGGGAGCGGCGGCTTCCCTCTCTTTTGCTACGCCAGAGGTTTTGTTTGAGGTTTTGGGGGTCACGCCAGGCTCAGTGACGCCCTTTGGCTTGATCAATGACCGGGAGCATCGGGTGACGCCGGTAATTGATGCAGCCTTATTGACGTATCAGCAGACCTATTTCCACCCGTTGCGTAATGACATGTCGACGGCTATTGCCCCGCAGGGCCTGCTGGATTTTATTAGGGCGTGCGGCCATCCTGTTATAAGTCTTGATCTTGACGCCGTACCTCCTACAGGCGCGGGTATTTCCGTATTCCCTGGATCTTGATCTCCCAAATCTTGATCTCTCGATCTTGACCGAGGGCTTGCCGCTTGCCAGATTTCCGGCCGCACCTACATTTTGGGTGTGGCTGTGATTTCCACTTTTATTAAATGACGCAGTAAAGGGTATCCTGACTATGGACACAATTCTCGGCACAGCCCCTCGGACGTCGAGCCCCGGCCCCTCCGCTGTTCGCGATATTTCCACCGCCGATTTTGCAACGGCTGTTTTGGATGCCTCCTTTGAGGCGCCCGTCATCGTCGATTTTTGGGCGCCCTGGTGCGGGCCCTGCAAACAACTGGGTCCCCTTTTGGAAAAGACCGTCGCGGCCACAAACGGCGCCGTACGCATGGTCAAAATGAATATCGATGCTCACCCCGAAGTTGCGCAGCAACTCCGTATCCAATCGATCCCCGCTGTCTTCGCCTTTAAGGATGGCCGGCCGGTCGACGGCTTTGTTGGCGCCCTGCCGGAAAGCCAGATCAAAACCTTCATTGACCGTTTGGTCAAACTTGGCGGCGGCCCCAAGGTTTCGCCGTTGGAAGAATTAATGGCGGCGGCAACCGCGGCCCTTGAACAAGGCGTTGTCGCGGAGGCGGCCCCCTTGTTTGCCGAGATTCTCCAGCAGGATCCCAAACATGTCGGCGCGCTGATCGGTCTTGCGAAGTGTCATTTAGCGGCAGGACAACTTGATCAAGCCACGGCCGTTGCGGCGAGACTTCCAGCGACGGCCGACAAAACGCCCGAGGTTCAGGCTTTGCGTGCCGCGCTAGATTTGGCCGGCAGCGCCAAACCCGCGGGCGAGATTGATGCGCTGAAAGCCAAGGTCGCGGCAGATCCCAAAGACCATCAAGCGCGGTTTGATCTCGCCATGGCGCTTTATGGCGCCAATGATTCCGAGGGTGCAGTGGATAACCTCCTGGAATTATTCCGGCGCGACCGCACCTGGAACGACGATGCTGGGCGCAAACAGTTGGTGAAAATTTTCGAAGCCTTAGGGCCGGCCCACGAGGTCACCCTTTCAGGCCGCCGCCGCTTATCGTCATTGATGTTTGCTTAAAGGAAGAGATCATGACCGGGGCGCAACGCAGATCTTTTTTCTCTTTATCCCTTGATGAGCTCCCGACAACGCTACCAATTTTTCCCCTGACCGGGGTCTTGCTGCTTCCCGGCGGAAAATTACCTCTGCATATTTTCGAGCCGCGCTACTTAAATATGATGCGCGATGCCCTCGCGGCAGATCGACTTATCGGCATGATTCAACCGCGCGATAACAACGGACTTGAAGGATTACCCCCCGATGCGGACGATGTGCCGGTCTATCCTACCGGATGCGCGGGCCGCATCACCGCCTTCAGTGAAACCGATGACGGCCGGATGCTGGTCACCCTTACGGGCATTTGCCGTTTCACGATTGAAGGCGAAGTGCCCACCTTACGCGGTTATCGGCGCGTCACCGCCAATTGGACCGCGTTCGGCCGCGACCTTGCCGATGGGTGCGGCGGTACGACGGGCGAATGCATCGATCGCCAGCGACTGACCGATAGCCTTCAGGCTTACTTCCACAAGCATGGACTTAAAATTGATTGGGAGGCGGTTTGCCATGCTCCCGACGGCGCCTTGGTGACGACCCTTGCCATGATCTGCCCGTTTGCGCCGCAAGAAAAGCAGGCGCTGCTGGAAACTCTTTCTCTGACGGATCGCGCCACTTTAATGGCGGATCTCATTCAGATGAATCTCCACGAGGATCTCGGCAGCTCCACCGGCTGCGTTCATTAACTTTGAACACTATTCACGCTAGGTTTTTTGCCATGACAAAAACGCTTGATCCAAAATTGCTCGAGTTATTGGTTTGCCCCATGACGCGCCAATCTCTTACCTATGATAAAGATCGTAACGAGCTTATCAGCCGGGCTGCAAACCTGGCTTATCCGGTGCGCGACGGCATCCCGATCCTGCTGATCGATGAGGCACGACAACTGGACGATCGTGACTCCGCTCCCATCTTGCCGGCAACGCCTTGACCGTATCGGTTGCACCCTCCTACGGCGATGATCATGCGCCGTCGCCCTATTGGCCGACGGATATCCGTTACGATAAAAGCCGCAAGTTACTCACTCTTGTTTTCAATGACGGCGTGACGTTTGAATTTCCTGCCGAGCTTCTTCGCGTGGAAAGCCCCTCGGCGGAGGTGCAAGGTCATGGCCCGGGACAAAAACAATTAGTGGCGGGACGACGGCATGTGGGGATCACCGCCATCGAGCCGGTTGGCCGCTATGCCATTCGCTTGGTCTTTGATGATCTTCATGATACGGGGCTTTATTCGTGGCGCTATCTGCGCGATCTTGGTCAGCGGCAAGAGGCGATCTGGCAGGATTATCTCGATCGTTTAAAAGCGGCGGGCGCTACGCGCAATCCATAACCGAAGCTTACGAACCGCCGGTAAAGATAAATATCGCAATCCCGACTACGATCTTCGCGATCTCAAATCCCAAATAAAGCATGATGAGAAACAGCAGGCCCAAAAATCCCGCCACCATCAGCAAAAAACTTCCCACACACAGAACCGTCATGATTCTAAGGATGAAACCCAGGATCGAAAATCCTGCGGGATTATTTTTAGCAGACACGGAGGGTGGTGAAGCGTTCATCACATCACAAAGATAGCCGGCGGCGACAAATAAGTCTCTTCCCGATTTACAGCCGCGCCACCACGAAAAATAACAACGCAACAAAAGCGGCGAAGGCGGCCGCGATAAGAATCATTCCGGTGCCGGCGATCTTAGCCGCGGCCTTTTCCGTCTCTGCCATGGGTGGGATCGGTGACGGCGCTGACGATAAGGCGTCTGAGTCTTTCTCGGAGGGCGCTTTGGTCACGACGACAACTCCTGTTTATTTAGGGGCGTTAAAGCGCTTCGCCTCGGATAAGACGCGGGAGCTCGCCTAAGGTTCCGCGAGTAAAGCCGTCGCGCATTCCCATCGCATGGCGCATAAAAATCCTTTTGACGAACGGAAGAGTGTTCACCGTCCCAAGGCCAAGATCGCGCACCAAACGAACCGGCGCCGCATCGGTTGAAAATAACCGGTTCAGACCATCGGTGACCGCGGCCATGGTCAAGGTATCGGTTCGTCGGGCTGAGGCATAATGGTGCAAGACCTCGGGGGCGCCAAAATCCAGACCAAGGCGCGCCGTATCGACGACGATCTCGGCCAAGGCGGCGACGCCGCGGAACGCCAGGTTCAATCCTTGTCCCGCAATGGGATGTATGGCATGGGCCGCATCTCCAACCAAGGCCAACCGGGGCGCCGTCAGTTGCTTCGCCAATAACAGCCCGACGGGGTGAGAAAATCGCCCGCCTAAAACCTCGATCTCGCCCAAGTGATCTCCGACCCGGCGTTTTATCTCGGCGGCAAAACTTGCGTCGGACAGGGCTAAGTAATGGGCGGCAAGATCGCGGTGTTCCGTCCAGACAATGCTGCTGCGATATCCTCCCGCCAGCGGTAAGGTCGCAAACGGCCCCACCGGCAGAAATGTCTCGAGCGCCACTTCATGATGGGGATATTGATGACCCAGCGTGCAGACGATGGCGGTCTGCGGATAGTCCCATGCCGTCACGCCGATCCCGGCCGCCTGACGTAAGGCCGACTGGCGGCCCTCGGCGGCAACCAGCAGATCGCATCGCAACGTCTCGCCCTTGATGAGGGTACCCTGGGCGAGGGTTACCGTAACCCCTTGCCCGTCCACCGCCGTTGACGCGACTTCACCGGGCATGATTTTAACAATGGCGGGGAGTTCGGCCAAGCGGGCGAACAGCGCTTCCCGAAGGAGACGGTTTTCAACCATCCAACCGAAGGCTGTCGGCACAGAATTTTTCCGATCGGCAGAATTTTTTCTGTCGTGGGCTCCGGGCTGCAGTTCTTTTACGTCATAGTGGACAAATAATCCGGCCGCCACCAACCCACCGGCGGGCCCCGACAAGGCCCCGTCAGCGACGCGGATTTCGCGTATTGGTCCGGTCTCGGAAATTTTTTGCCAGACGCCGATCGCGGTCAGCAGTTGCTGCGAACCATAGGCGATCGCCGATGCCCGGCCATCCGCTTCGGCGGCGGTTAAGCGGTCGGGGGATTGACGATCGATCAACGCCACAGTCAATCCGACTTGCCCCAAGGCGATGGCCAGGGTCAGCCCCACCATGCCGCCACCGGCAATCGCAATGTCGATGCGCCGCGATGCCCGGGGGGAGGAAACAGAGGGGGGAGAGGAAGCCGGGTCAGAGACTTGCATCGCAAAACACTGCGCGCGGTTGGAATTTATGTCCAGGGGCGCAGTGCCGCGGTGCACAAAAATTCACCTTGAAGAGTGGCTTGGCTAATTTTTGGGCAAAGACCTGTGCACAATTTCACAATTTTCCGATTCTCCGCCAAATTTTATCGATTTTGCGCAGTTGGCACGGAATTTGCATGTCTTTGGGTAAGGGATAGGCGCAAGCCTTTTCCTCTGTGACGAGAACTGTGGCCGTAACAAGGAGGGAAGTCGATGAAGTTAATCATGGCGATCATCAAGCCCTTTAAGCTTGATGAGGTGCGGGAGGCCCTAACGGGCCTTGGTATTCAGGGCCTTACTGTCAGTGAGGTCAAAGGATTTGGCCGGCAAAAAGGGCAAACAGAAATTTACCGCGGCGCTGAATATGCCGTCAGTTTTTTGCCTAAGGTAAAGATCGAGGTGGCGGTATCCGACGATGTCGCCGAGCGCGTCATCGAAACCTTGCGTCGCACCGCGGCCACCGGACGAATTGGTGATGGCAAAATCTTCGTGTTGGATCTGGCCCATGCTGTACGCATACGAACGGGTGAAACTGACTCTGATGCTTTATAAACCGGTTATTCTGGAGATGCTTCCCATGAATTTTCTGCAAAAAATAAACGGTTTTCTTCGCCGTACCGGCGGAAGGATCGCCCTAAGTACAGCTTTGTCGGTTATCGCCATTCCCGCCTTGGCGCAAGAGGCCGCCAAGGCCACCCCCACCATCGACACTGGGGATACGGCATGGATGCTGACCTCCACCGCCTTAGTCTTATTAATGACTGTGCCCGGGGTTGCCTTATTCTATGCCGGAATGGTGCGAAAAAAGAACGTCCTTGCCACAATGATGCAAAGTTTTGCGATCTGCTGCCTGGTGACTGTGTTGTGGATGATAGGCGCGTACAGCCTCGCCTTTGGCAATGGCACCGCCTATTGGGGCGATGCTTCCCGCCTCTTCCTCAGCGGCCTGGGCGTCAACGGCGCCTACGTGCTTGGGGCGGGAACAGCCACTCCGGTCGCTACCACTATTCCGGAATCGGTCTTTATGATGTTTCAGATGACCTTTGCCATCATTACGCCGGCCCTGATCTGCGGGGCGATCGCGGACCGGATGAAGTTCTCGGCTTTAATGGTCTTTACCGCCCTTTGGGCTCTCGCGGTTTATGCCCCGATCGCTCATTGGGTGTGGCATCCGAACGGTTGGTTATTCGCCTTGGGAGTTCTCGATTTTGCCGGGGGGACCGTGGTTCATATCAACGCCGGGATCGCCGGCCTGGTTGCGGCCCTTGTCATCGGCCGCCGCCGAGGCTACGGCCATGAAAATCTGGCGCCCTATAATCTTGGACTTGCCTTGATTGGCGCCGGTCTTCTGTGGGTGGGGTGGTTCGGCTTTAACGCCGGATCAGCCGCCGCGGCTGGAGGGCGCGCGGGCATGGCCATGGCGGTAACCCAGATCGCCACCGCCGGCGCAGCCTTGGCTTGGATTGCGGCGGAGTGGATTTTGCGGCGCAAACCCTCGGTCCTCGGCATAGTCTCCGGCGCGGTCGCGGGATTGGTCGCCATCACCCCGGCTTCGGGTTATGTCCTGCCGAGCGGGGCGCTGGCGATCGGAATCATTGCCGGCTTGGTCTGCTTTTGGGCCTCAGTCTATCTCAAGCGGGCCTTGAAATACGACGATAGCCTGGATGTCTTTGGCGTTCATGGCGTCGGCGGCATTGTCGGAGCGATCTTGGCCGGTGTCTTCGCCAGCGGGACGGTCGGCGGTGATGCCGCCCGCGGCCTGATCGACGGCAATCCGGGTCAGATCTTGACGCAGATTTACGGAGTAGGCGCGACGGTGATCTATACCGCGATTGCCAGCTTGATCCTGCTGAAAATTGTCGATTGGACCCTCGGTCTTCGGGTCAGCGACGAGGATGAGCGGGATGGTCTGGACATTTCCCTCCACGGCGAAACCATTCAGTAGCTCTGGCTGGTAACTCCGCCTTTTTGCCACGATTAACCCTTACAAGAAAAACCCGGCGGCACAGCGCCGGGTTTTTTGCCGTGTAGTCGTCCTTTCTTTCTTGAAAGAGCCACTTTAGGACAGTTTCTTCTACTGCCGCTTGTGGATAATCGCGTTACGTCATACAATATAGGGCTTTTTTATTCATGGCCGCAGGTTGGCCGTGGCGGCTAAGGGGACTTATCGGCGTTGCTCAATCAGCGGCTTCAAGAGCTTGGCGATTACGCCTTTCAGCGCCTGGACCGGTTATTGGCCGGGATCATGCCGGTTACGGCCGAGGGTCAGGCCTTGTCCCAGACCTTCGCCATGCATATCGGCGAGCCTCAAGGTGAGGTTCCGGAGGTTGCCAAGACGGCCTTAATTACCGCCGCTGCCCAGTGGAATCGCTACGCTCCTGCCGGCGGTACCGACGAATTTCGCGCCGCAGTGGCTACCTGGCTAACTCAACGTTATCAGCTAAGGCCGGGGCTTGTTGATCCGGCATGCCACGTCACCCCGTGCCCGGGGACGCGGGAAGCCCTGTTTCACACGGCGGTTTTAGCCGTTCCTACACCGGCGAACACCCAGCGCAATCACCGCCCGGTGGTGTTGATGCCGAACCCTTTTTATCACACCTATTATGGCGCTGCGGTCCTGAACGGTGCCGACCCGATCCTCTTGGATGCGACGGCAGCCAATCGATTTATGCCGCGCCTGGCAGATGCGGGTTCCGACGTTTTAAGCCGAACCGCTCTTGCTTATTTTTGCAGCCCCGCCAATCCCCAAGGCACCCTCGCCTCGATCGACGATCTTGTCGCTGCCCTGCGATTGGCGCGGCAGCATGATTTCATTCTGGCGGTCGATGAATGTTACGCCGAGATTTATGACCAAGATCCGCCGCCCGGCACCTTCATGGCCGCCGCGCGCCTTGCGGAAGAAACAGACGCGCCGCGCGACCCTTTTGCCAATCTGCTGATTTTCCATTCTCTGTCAAAACGATCGAGCGTACCGGGATTGCGCTCGGGGTTTGTGGCGGGCGATGCCCGTCTGATCGAGCTGATGCGCCGCGCGATTTCTTATGGCGGTGTCGCCACCTCGCTGCCTGTGTTGTCCGCCGCCACCGCTCTTTGGCGCGACGAAGATCATGTCCACACCATGCGCGAACGAACCCGCGCCAATTGGGCGATCGCGCAAAAACATCTTGGTTCCTATCCCGGTTTTGCCCCTGCTCCCGCGGGATTTTTTCTGTGGCTCAACGTTGGTGACGGCGAAGCCGTCACGCAGCAGCTGTGGCGCGACGCCGGTGTTCGGGTGATGCCCGGCAGTTATATGGGCCGCACCAATCCGGCAACCGGCGTCAATCCGGGCGATCCTTATGTGCGTATCGCCCTTGTCCACTCGCCTGAAATAACCGACCAAGCCTTGGCGCGCATCGCAGCCGTTCTCGCCGCATCCGCCAGTGTCTCCCCCTCTCGTCAGCGTAAAACAGGATAAGATCATGGCCACGGCCCGCAGTGTTCGCATGACCCCGCAGCGCCGCCGCTCTCCGGCGCGCACCAATTTACTGCCGCCCGGCGCCGAGCTTGTCATTCGCCGGCGGCTGCGCGAAGTTTTCGGATTTTTGTCCCTGACCTTGGGGTTTTGCGTCATCGTCGCCTTGGCCACCTACGACAGTGCGGATCCATCCTTCAACACCGCAACGATCGGATCGGTGCGGAATGTTCTGGGTCTGCCCGGCGCCTATGTCGCGGACATGCTCCTGCAAGCTTTTGGTTTCACCGCCGCCGTCCTGCCGGTCGCATTGTGCGGTTGGGGCATTCGTTGGATGATGGGGCGCAAGTTGAAAGGCACGATCTTCCGCCTGGCGTTGATGCCGCTGGCATGGATTTTAATCGCCGGTGCCTTCTCGTTATTCTCCGCACCGCCGGATCTTCCCACCGACAGTATGGGCGGCGCCGTCGGCCAATTGTTGTTGGCGCGGGCGGGAGCGGCGGCACGATTTCTTCCCTATAGTTTGGGCGGTCCGGCCTTAGGTTTAATTTCGGGAATTCTCGGTTTCATCTTTTTGTTGATCGCCTTGGGCTTTAGCGCCGGCGAGTGGTTCGGTGCCATTGCCCGATTCTTTCGTCTTGCGTCGCGGATTTTGACCGCCATCTTTCGCGGCTTTGGATTTGTCGGGGGCGTTTTCATCCGCATGGGCGGCGCTATCTTGCAGCGCCGTACAGTGCACGCAGCGGCAGCTTCTGACGATCCCCGTTTAGGTCAACCGGGTATCAGCCAACGCGGGGCGGCGGATCAATCTGCCCCGGCATCATCACCGAAATTATTTGGTGCACCGGACAAAACCAAAAAGCCGTCACGGGTGCAGCCGCGAAGCGATGTCAAGCGTCCGTCACCCGCGGGTGAGACCCTGGATCTTTTGGCTCATGATGATTTCAAACTGCCGCCGCTTGAACTTCTTGCGGCGCCGGCCGCTTCCCACGCCGCCGCCCGCGGGACCGATACAGAAGGTTTGGAAGCCAATGCCCGGTTGTTGGAAGGCGTGTTAAGTGAATTCGGCGTCAACGGACAGATCGTCAAGGTACGTCCGGGACCCGTGGTTGCCTTGTACGAACTTGAGCCTGCGCCCGGTACGAAATCCAGTCGCGTGATCGGTCTTGCCGACGACATCGCCCGCTCGATGAGCGCGGTGTCGGTGCGGATCGCCGTCGTGCCCGGCCGCAACGTCATCGGCATCGAACTTCCCAACCAGCAACGGGAGACGGTTCATTTACGCGAATTGATGGCCGATCCCAGCTTCACCAAAAGCGGCGCGCGCTTGCCGCTGGCTTTGGGCAAGGACATCGGCGGCGCGCCCGCGGTCGCGGACCTTACCAAGATGCCGCATCTTTTGGTCGCTGGCACCACCGGTTCGGGCAAGTCGGTTGCCGTCAACGCGATGATCCTTTCGCTGCTGTATCGGCTCAGTCCCGATCAATGCCGCTTTGTGATGATCGATCCGAAAATGCTGGAGCTATCGGTCTATAATGACATTCCGCATTTGCTGACGCCGGTGGTTACTGAACCTAAGAAAGCCGTTGCGGCGTTGAAGTGGACCGTGCGGGAAATGGAAGATCGCTATCGCGCCATGTCCAAGGTCGGCGTGCGCAATATCGATTCCTACAATCAACGTTTGGCCGAAGCCCGCGCCAAGGGTGAAGTCATTCTACGGAAGATTCAGACCGGATTCGATCCCGATACCGGCAAACCAGTGTTTGAGGATCAGCCGCTGGATCTCGCCCCTCTGCCCTATATCGTGGTGGTGGTGGATGAAATGGCCGATCTCATGCTGGTGGCCGGCAAGGATATCGAGGCGGCGGTTCAGCGTTTGGCGCAAATGGCACGGGCAGCGGGTATTCATTTGATCATGGCAACTCAGCGCCCCTCGGTCGACGTCATTACCGGTACGATCAAGGCTAACTTTCCGACCCGCATCAGTTTTCAGGTCACTTCCAAGATCGACAGCCGTACAATCCTTGGTGAGCAAGGCGCCGAACAGTTGCTTGGTCAGGGCGATATGCTGTACATGTCGGGCGGCGGACGGATCGCCCGGGTTCACGGCCCCTTTGTCCGCGATGAAGACGTGATCGAAGTCGTTAAATTTTTAAAGAGCCAAGCTGAGCCGGCCTACATTGACTCGATCACGGAAGACGACGGAACGATGGATGACGGTACCGCCCTGGGGGGCGTCCTGGGAAATACAGGCGGCGGCGCGGATGATGATCTTTACCGGCAATCGGTCGAGCTTGTTTTGCGGGAGCGCAAAGCCTCGACCAGCTTCGTTCAACGGCATTTGCAGATTGGCTATAACCGGGCGGCACGACTGATCGAGCGGATGGAAAACGAAGGCGTGGTCAGCCCTGCCAACCATGTCGGAAAACGCGATGTCCTTGCCCGCAGCGGCAATGAATAACCTCTAGAGTTTAACCAGGAGAAAGACCCCCACATGACTCCTCTTTACGCCACATTTATGCCTGACACTCCCCCGCAACACCCTCTCTCCCATAGGAAATCCATGAATTTTTTAAGCCCTCTTGTTAACCGATTTGTGCAGCGCCGCAGCCTTTGCTCCGCTTTGGCTGGTCTGGCTTTAGCGGCGGCGACAGTTCTCTCCGTCGCGTCGGCGCAGGCCGCGGCGCAGCTTACCGATCAGGATAAGCAGGATATCGCGCGGATTGAGCAGTATTTTAATAATATTAAAACCTTGCAGGCGCGGTTCATTCAATTATCGCCCAACGGCCGTTTCGCCCAAGGCAATCTCTATATCAACCGCCCCGGCAAGTTGCGCTTTGAATATGATGAGCCCGTGCCGTACCTTTTGATCGCCGACGGCAATCAGGTGATCTTTTATGATAAGAAGTTAAACACGCCGAGCTATATCCCGCTCAGCGCAACGCCGCTTGAATTTTTGTTGGCACCCCAGGTTAAACTGACCAACGGCGTCATCGTGCAGGAGATCGCCCGCGATCCCGGCGTCATCCGTGTCACCTTGCAGCAAAAGGGCAAGGAAGCCGACGGCGCGGTTCAGATCACCTTCTCGGATCGGCCGTTTGCGGTTAAGAAATGGACCTTGATCGACAAGCAAGGCCAGGCCATTCACGTCGCGATCCTTGAGCCCAAATTCGATCTGGATCTTGATCCCAAACTGTTCCAATTCAAGAATCCGAAGATCTACAAAGACAGTGCTGGCACCAATTAACGGTTGATCGCTGCAAAAAAGCCGCCCTATTCAAGGCGGCTTTTTTTGTTGCATACCGGCAGGATGAGTAGGTCGCTCAATCGCAGCTCCGACTCACCTTCGACACCGATCGGCATGTCAGAGGTTCTTTTACTTGTGCTGCGACTTGTGAAGATCACATCCCAGCAACTAAGAACCGTGGCATAGTTAGAGTCCGTATCCCGGCGCAGGCGATGATGGTGCACCCAGTGAATCGACGGGGTGACGATCGCCTTGGATAGAAGCGCTTCAAACACGGGCGGCAGCTTAATGTTTGAGTGGTGAAACGCCGCGGCGAGCAGCAACACGCTCTCAAACACCACCACTGAGCTTAATGGAATCCCCATACAAACAATAAAGACAGCGCGTGCCATCGCGGACAGCAGCACTTCGCCAAAATGAAACCGCAAGGAGCTGGTAACATCGAGAAACCGGTCGCGGTGATGCACCTGATGAAAGCGCCACAAGAACGGCCAGCGGTGATTGGCTCGGTGCCAGCCATAGATAAACAAATCTAAAATCAGCAGGTCAAGAATTAGTCCCACACCACCCTGCCACCAGGGCGTCGCGGCAATTCGCCAGGTTAAGGCATGGTCCGTCGCCGCCGCGGTTAGAGGTACAATCGCCAGCGGTGATGAAAAGAGGTTTATGACCCATAGGCCGAGATTACGACCAAGACGATGGCCCATGCCCGACGGTTCGCCTGGGTCCGGCTCACCCGGACGGGCCGCAGGAAAAAGCCGCTCGATCAAAAACAGCGCCGCCAACCCGCTGCCGACAAGCGTGGTCTTGGCGAATATGAGATCCTGTATCTTCGCACCCACGGGGTCGTCCTAAAGCCGCTCGTACAGCGGCAGGGTCAGAAATTCGGTAAACTCACGGCTGGTGCTCATTTTCTGAAAGATAGCGGCGGCATCACGCCAAGGTGGGCCCTCTCCCCCTGCGGTGCGAACCTTGATCACTTCCTCGGCGATAAGTCCGTCGACCAATTCCACCGTGATCTTGCGTCCGTCATCCAAAATGCCGCGAGGCGATTTTATCCATTGCCAGACCTGGCTTCGGCTAATCTCGGCGGTGGCTGCATCCTCCATAAGGTTATGGATCGGCACGCAGCCAAGGCCCGATAGCCAGGCCCCGAGATAATGAATACCCACATTAATATTGTTGCGGAGGCCGGCTTCGGTGATCGGTGCGTCGGGCCGAAAATCCAGCAGCTCCTGCGCTGACACTTTTACATCGTCCCGTTGCCGATCAATCTGATTCGGCTTGTCGCCTAACACGGCGACGAATTCGGCCATGGCGACATCGACCAGCCCGGGGTGTGCCACCCAACCGCCGTCATAGCCATCCGTGGCGTCGCGTTTTTTATCCGCCCGCACCCCGGCCATCGCCGCCTCGTTGGCGGCCGCATCGCGTTTATTGGGAATAAGCGCGCTCATCCCGCCAATGGCCGGAGCATTGCGCCGGTGACAGGTCTTTAGCAGCAGCAAGGCATAGGCGCGCATGAACGGCGCCGTCATGGTAATGCGCGACCGATCCGCCAAACAGAAATTTTCATCGGATTTGAATTTCTTGATGCAGCTGAAAATGTAATCCCAACGGCCGGCATTCAGCCCGGCACTATGCTCGCGCAGCTCGTAAAGAATTTCGTCCATCTCAAAGGCGGCCAAGACGGTCTCCACCAGCACCGTGGCCTTGATGGTTCCTCGCGGCAGACCCAGATGATCCTGCGCCGCAATGAACACATCATTCCAGAGCCGCGCCTCTTCGTGGTTTTCCAGCTTGGGCAGATAGAAGAAGGGTCCGGCCCCGCGGGCGATAAGTTCGTGCGCGTTGTGAAAAAAGAACAGACCGAAGTCGAACAGGCTTGCCGATATTTTTTGTCCGTCGATCAGCAGATGTTTTTCATCCAAGTGCCAGCCCCGCGGCCGAACCTGCAGCGTCGCGGTCTTGTCATTGAGACGGTAAACCTTCCCACCGTCGTTCACCTCTATCGTTCGCCGCACCGCGTCATAGAGATTTACCTGGCCGTCGATTTGATTGCGCCAGCTGGGGCTGTTGGCGTCTTCGAAATCGGACATGTAGCTGTCGGCGCCGGAATTAAAGGCGTTGATCACCATCTTGCGCGACGTGGGACCGGTAATCTCCACCCGGCGGCAAGCCAGAGCCGGCGGCAACGGCGCGATCGTCCAATCACCGTCGCGGATCGCCCGGGTGGCGCTTAGAAAATCCGGCCGCTCTCCGGCATCGAGGCGCGCCGCCCTTTCTTGTCGCTTGGCCAGAAGCTGCCGACGGCGCGGCTCGAAGGCGTGATGCAACTGCGCTAAAAAATCCAGCGCTGCGGGATTAAGGATAAACGACTGCCGGTCCGTCGCCTGTTCTTTACCGGTGATGTCGATGCGCGATTTTTTCTGCGATTGATCCATGATTTTCCCTGCCCCTACATTTATGCTATAGCAGAAAGAGGAAGAGGCAAGCTCTTCCTCTTTCTTTTCCGCGCCCGCCTTCAGGCTACAGATTTTTCAGCGAAAAACTGCGCATCCTCTGTGGAGTTCTTCAGCGCGGTCGTGCTGGCCTGGGAACCCTCAATCGCCTGAGTTACGGCGTCGAAATAGCCGGTTCCCACTTCGCGTTGATGTTTCACCGCCGTAAACCCGCGGTCTGCAGCGGCAAATTCCGCCTGCTGCAATTCGACGAAAGCCGACATGTGGCGCCGCGCATAGCCATGGGCGAGGTCAAACATGCCGTAGTTAAGGCTATGGAATCCCGCCAGGGTGATGAATTGATAGCGATATCCCATAGCGCCCAGTTCGCGTTGGAATTTTGCGATGGTTGCGTCGTCAAGATTCTTTTTCCAATTAAAGGATGGCGAACAGTTATAGGCCAGCATCCGATCTGGATAGTGTTTATGGATCGCTTCGGCAAAGCGTCGGGCATAAACTAAATCAGGCGTACCTGTTTCACACCATACCAAATCGGCATAGGGCGCGTAGGCAAGGCCGCGGCTTATCGCCTGATCGATACCGGGGCGGGTGCGGAAAAATCCTTCTGCGGTCCGTTCGCCCGTCAGAAATGGTTGATCGTTTTCGTCAATATCGCTGGTTAATAGATCCGCCGCATCCGCATCGGTGCGGGCAAAGAGAAGCGTTGGCACACCCAGAACATCCGCCGCCAGCCGCGCCGCAATCAATTTCGCCACTGCCTCACGGGTAGGGACTAAAACCTTGCCCCCCATGTGTCCGCACTTTTTAACGCTGGCCAATTGGTCTTCAAAGTGCACGCCCGCAGCCCCCGCTTCGATCATGGCCTTCATCAATTCATAGGCGTTTAACACGCCGCCAAATCCGGCTTCCGCGTCGGCGACAATGGGCAAGAAATAGTCAATGTAATCGGAATCGGTCGGGCTCTTGCCTTCCATCCATTGAATTTGATCAGCGCGGGTGAAAGTATTATTGATGCGTCGTACCACACTGGGTACGGAATTCGCCGGATAGAGAGATTGATCGGGATACATTTCGCCGGCAAGATTCGCATCCGCCGCAACCTGCCAGCCAGACAGGTAAACCGCTTTCAGTCCGGCCTTGGCTTGCTGCATCGCTTGGGCCCCACTCAAGGCGCCAAGACAATTAATGAAAGGCTCGTCTTTCAGTAGCCGCCATAGCTTTTCGGCGCCGCGCCGGGCCAAGGTGTGTTCGGGCTGCAATGATCCGCGAAGCTTGATCACTGTGGTGGCGTCGTAACCGCGTCTTATCCCGTGCCAGCGAGAATGATCCCTCCACTCCTGGGTTAACCGATGACTTTCCTGATCCCGTATCGCCATAAAATCCCCTCTCTTTTTGCTATGTTGCATCGCACCCTGAAAGCGCAGCTCAAAAAACCTCGTAAATCACCGCGTTTTCCAATTAAAGACTGACAGAAATTTTGCATTGCAGCAATATTAAAGTTATTAAATTACTTTTTTCTATGTTTTAAAGATACTTAGTTACATATATTTTTATAAAAACATTATATTATTACCCAAATAGGGGGCCAGTCGCGCGGCCCGGCCGACAAGGATTTTCCGCGGAATCTCTCTACGGGGAGCAACCTTTCCTTGCGCCTCGAAAGGGCCTTAAGGCAGGGTGCAGCCATGGATAATGATACCTTGCGACCTTTAATCGGCGTCACGGCCTGTACGCGGCTCGAAGGAACAGGGAATTCTCCGCGGCTTTTATATAGCGTCGTCGAAAAATATATTTCCGCGGTTGTCACCTTTGGCGGCACGCCGGTGATTGTGCCGCCGCTGCCCGAGAGTGCGGCGCTCTTAAGCCGTTTGGATGGATTGTTGCTGACCGGCAGCGCATCAAACATTGATCCGCGTCACTATGATGGTCCTGCCGATCACACCGCGCTTCGCGATCCGCAGCGCGATGATCTCGTGTTGCCGCTTATTCCTCAGGCGATCGACGCCGATATTCCTCTTCTCGGGCTCTGCCGCGGCCTGCAGGAAATCAACGTTGCTTTGGGCGGCAGCTTGACGCCGGCGGTGCATCGCCTGCCGGGACGCCTCGATCATCGGGCGCGCACCGATCTTGACGATAATCAACGGTACGACGTCGCGCACCAGGTGCGGTTGACCCCCGGCGGATTATTGCAGCGCCTCGCCGGCAGCGATCATGCCGTGGTCAATTCTCTTCATGGCGAAGCGATCGATCGCCTGGCCCCCGATCTTGTCGTCGAGGCCGTCGCCGATGACGCGACCATCGAGGCGGCCCGACTGAATACGGCATCGTCTTTTGTTCTCGGCGTGCAGTGGCATCCGGAACACCCCGTCGCCCGAAGCTGGCCGTTGTCGAAAGCCATCTTTGCAACATTCATCGGGGCGGCGATCGATCGCGCTGCGGCCCGCGATTAACGGTTGATGATTGGCCTCGAAGATTTATCCCTATCCATTGCGCCGAACGACGGCGCCTGCCGCTGGATTCGTCGTCCTGACGGGGTGGAGATCGCGCTCTATCATCTAAAGAACGCCGCAAACGGACCGGCTTTGTTATTCGGACACTGCACCGGATTCGCCGCCGGATCTTATCTGCCGCTGTTACGGGCGGTGCAGCGATCATGGCCCACCCTTCGCATCTTTGCCTTCGATGCGCGGGGTCATGGCGCATCGACATCACCCGACTTATCTTTGGGCCGAGACGCGGTTGACGCGCGGGTGATGGCGCAAGATCTTGCCGCCGTTGCCGCCGCCGTGCGCGAGGTGATCGGTCCCACTGCATCGCTGCATTATGCCGCCCATAGCTTGGGCGCGACGGCCGCTTTGGCCGTCTACGCCTTGTTGGCGGAAACACCGTTCACGTCTTTGACCTTGTTTGAGCCGCCAATTCTTCCCGCCCACGATCACCCGCTTCATGATCGTTTCTGGCAGGGCAAAAACGCCTTGGCAAAAGGTGCCGCCCAGCGCCGATCCACCTGGCCCGATGCCGAGAGCTTGGCGTTCTCCTTGGCCCGCAATTCGGTGTTTCAGACTATTGCTCCGGAGTTGCTTCTGCATCATGCCCGCGCGGTTTTACGACCGGACCCGACATCGGGATATGTCTTGAGTTGTTCGCCCGCTGTTGAGGCTGCAACCTTTGCTGCTTTTGATCGAAGCGATCTTTGGCATGCTTTACCGCAACTTCGTCGGCTTGCCCCACACTTGCCGATCCGGGTTGTGGTCTCCGATCTTAGTCGGGCAACCCTTGATCCGGTCACGGCGGTGGCGCCGGATTTGGCCAAAGCCATTCATGGGCACCTGATCGACATTCCCTCCTGCGGCCATATGCTGTGTTTCGAACAGCCCGGGGCGTTTCATCGCCTTCTTATAGCGCTGCGGGAGTTCTGATATGCGGCAATCGCATAGCAGACGTGCGTGAATCCGAGCTTTGCTGGAGTGTCCGGCGTCGCCACATCACTCATGTACGGGCGGGTGCCGCAACGGTGCCCGTCTCTCCGAGAATTGGGTTCCCCTGCCCGTCTCGGGCTTTCGTTTATCGAAAGCATGAACGCCCGGTCCCCCTGGCCGGGCGTTCGCTATATCCCCCGACCTATATCTTTGGTTTGCCATCCGCGGGATCTCGGTTAGAAGGCTGCAGAGTTCTTGCCTCCTGAGAGCATAAATGTCCCATCGCCTGACGGTCACGACCTGGAATGTGAATTCGGTTCGCCTCCGGGTGGAGTTGTTAAAAATGCTGACCGAAACAGTCGGCCCGAAAGGGGCGCCCGACGTGCTTTGTCTGCAAGAGACCAAGGCGATGGACGACGTCTTTCCGCGCGATGCGATCACCGCGCTGGGCTATCCTTATCTCCTGATCAAGGGCATGAAGGGATATAACGGTGTCGCCATCGCTTCGCGCTTGCCGCTGACCCCGGTTGAGGCGCCGGATTGGTGCGCCAAGGGTGACTGCCGTCATCTTGCGGCGCGGATCGACACGCCGGGCGGCGCCATCGAAGTGCATAATTTTTATGTTCCCGCCGGAGGTCCCGTTCCTGATCGCACTAAAAATCCGAAATTCGCCCACAAGCTTGATTTCGTCGCATCGATGCGGGACTGGTTCGGCACCGCGCGTAAAAAGCGCGACCGGATAATTCTATGCGGCGATTTAAACATCGCCCCGGGCGAACATGACGTCTGGTCTCACAGCTATATGCAAAAAATCGTCTCGCACACGCCGATCGAAGTTGAACATCTGGAGACCTTACGGTCGGGCCTCGGCTGGACCGATGCCGTCCGCCATTTTATCCCGCCCGATCAAAAACTGTTCAGCTGGTGGTCTTATCGCTCGCCGGATTGGCGCCTCAGCAATCGCGGCCTGCGCTTGGATCATATCTGGGTAACCGCACCGTTAAGGCCCGCCTTGGTGACGGCTTCTCACTTGACCGACGCCCGCGACTGGCCGCGCACCTCGGATCATGTGCCCGTCAGCGTCACATTAAATATTTGAGCGTAACGTTAAATCTTTAGCCGATTTGCCAGAGAAAGATCCTGCCTGAAGAGACGCCGGCCGGCAAAGGCAGGGATGATGCGCCCGGCACTGTCATCGGCTGATCCGAAATGACGACGGAACCCGGCGCCAGTAAGGGGCGCAAGAGCGGGGCAATCGCCGCAGCCGCCGCTTGGCTTGCCGCTTCGTCACCCGTACCCGTATCGCAATGGGCCAAGGCCGCCGGCATGGACAAGACCGATCGCGCTTGCTGCAAGGTGTCGGCAAAATCCCCAAGCAACAGGTACGGTGCCGCCGGAATGCAATCCGGATGCGCCGCGATCTGACGATCAAAGGCATAGATCTCGCGGTGCGGCAGCCGCGATCGCAAATGATCATAAGTGCGGCCATTGCCGAGCCCCAACTCCAGCACCGGTCCCGGCATATCCCTGATCAGGCGCGCCGCATGATCGATCGCCGCTCGCTGCGCCTCTAATCGGCGGATCGCGCTGTCAAGCCGGCTCACGGTTTTTCATCAATCGCCATTACCGCCCTCTGGCCAAGGCATCCCGCAGATCGCGCGTCGTATGTTCGACACGGTGCGCCAAGACCCGCATGATCTCGATCGTCATTTGCGGGAACTCGGTGATCAGACGGAAAAACAAATCTTTTGAAATGCAAAGGGTCACCAGGCTGGTTCGCGCGCGCACCGTCGCCGTCCGCGGCACATCGCATAGAATGGCGATTTCACCGACGAAATCATGCTGTCCCACCGTGGCCACCACATGGGGACCGTTCGGGGTATCGACGATGACGTCGGCTTCGCCGTCGATAATGATGTAAGCGGCATCACCCATGTCCCCTTGCTTGAACAGGTTTTGACCTGCAGCGAAAGTCAGCCGTTCGCTGGTAAAGGCGAGCAGCTTCAGCTTCGACGGTTCGATGTTGCGAAACAGCGGGATGCGCCGCATCAACTCCACTTCCTGCAGTAGTGTCATCGCCGTTCTCCCTTAAGTGACTTCTTATGCGCTTTCGTCATGACTTACTCCGCTGCCAAGAGCCGCGACAAACGCGATCCATCTTGTTTCAAATGATCAAATCGACCGGTTTCAACAACGCGGCCATTCTGCATAACCACCACATCGTCAAAGTTCGCCGCCATGCTGGCACGATGAAGGATCCAAAGGACGCCCCGTCCCCGCCGCTGCTGCAGAATAAACGAGAGAATCTTTACTTGCGACGACGAATCAAGCGGCGACAAGGCTTCGTTGCCGATCAGAAGCTTTGGCTGACGCAGCAGCGCCCGCGCGATGGCCAGCTTTTGACGCTGCGCCAAGGTAAGACGCGTTCCGCCGATGCCGACGTGATAATCGAGCCCCACCTCCATCACCGTATCATAGAGATGGAGATGATCCAAAATCTCGGTGATCAACCCGCCAAGCCGCGATAGGCCCTGGGCCTGACCGTAGGCAACCTTACCGAATAGGATGTTGTCTTGAAGCGTGGCCGTGGAATTGTAGTGTTCGAAATCAAAAAACTCGACCGAGTTTTTATATTGCTCCGGTAGATTTTCGGCAAAGTAATGCCGCGCCTCGATGATGCGCACCTGCATTCTGGCACCGACCAGATCAAGCCGGTGCCGCGCCGGAATCAGTTTGAACGGCAAGGTCATCAGCCGCGCCCGATCATCCGCGCTGATGGCTTCCAGCCCGACCTTCGTTACCCGCGACAAGATGGTTTGGAATTCCGGCAGGTCATCGGATGAGATGAAGCTGAACTGTTCGAAGAAGGGATGGCCCGGCGCGATGTCGGCAAACAATTCGACCATGGTTTCGGCGACTTTGCGCGCGATCGACAAGAAGTCGTCGTACAAACCAACTTCCCGCAGCACATGAAGGACATAGTCGTTTCGTGCCAGATTCTCCACCTGAAAGGCTTCGTCGAGCGGCGTTCCGAATAGCAGGTTTTCCGCAACCGAGGCGTTTGAATTAAAACTGTCGCGATTGTACTGTTCAACCAGCGGGGCAATTTCTGGATCGGTCAGGCGCTGCCGCATCACCCGCCGCGCCTGCAACATTCGCTCGGCAACCTCGGGGCGGGCGGTCGCATCGATCATACCGCGTAGACCCAACTGATAAACGTCTTCGCCCAGCTCGACACCGCGCAAAATCGTGATCGTCTTGGCGGTCAGGTCCGCCATGTCCCGCACGCCGGCGGCGCCGTAATCGATCCAGTCGGCGGCAAGATCGCTGGGCGTATTCCCCGACATCTGCGCCTCGGCCACATAGCGGCGGCGTGTCGCGGCGGCGGTACCGGTATAGGAAATGTCGGCCAAGGGCCGGTGCTTCAATCCGTAGTAGAGATTATCCCGCACCGAAGCGTTAAACAGAATTGAGCTGGGTCCCACATAGGCGAGTTGACGCCCCGTCACCGATTCCGGCAGATCCGCCGCCCGGTGCTGGCCGATCATCAAATTGCCCGAAGTCGGCATCATGAGCCGCGAGAACAACAAGCCCACTTCTTCCTTCCCGCTGCCCGCGCCGCCCACGACGGCAACATGGGCGTCGAACGGCACCGTCAAATCGAGGCCATTCAGACTGGTTCCACCGCTATCGTCGGTTACGGAAACATTGGTGGCGATGATTGATCCCTCCAGCGGACCGTATTTTTCCTCATCGTCATCGATGCTGTGATCATCCAGCATTCCCGCCGGCTCGAACTGCGCAACGACCTGCTCGTATTTTATCCGCGCGTCTTCCTTATCTTGATAGTACTGCAGCAATTCCTTCCATGGCGCCGCCAATTCCTTATGCGCGCCGATCACCGCCACCAGCGCGCCAATATCCAGCTTGCCGGTAAACACCAGATAGCCGCCCAACGAATAGAAGAAAAATGGCGTCAACTTATCGAGGGTATTGTTGATGTACTTAACCAAGAATTTTAGCAGGAAGATCCGGTAGCGAATTTCGTAAATCTTGCCGACACGATCGGCAAAGTCGGCGCGCTCGAGCAAAGTCGCGTCATTGGCGTGAACTTCTTGCACACCCGTCACCACCTCGCCGATCCGTTCGGCAAGTTTACGCACCGTGCGAACCCGTTGTTTGCCGAGTTCGTTCACCTTGCGTTGCATTTTGGGAATGAAATAGGCCTGAGCGGGATAAAGCATCATGGCGGCAAACCCCATCAAGGGATCCTGCACCAGGATGAAGATCAATGGCACCATCAACAGACCGCCCTGATAGATCGGATCAGACACGGCCGTGCCCATAAACCCGCCCAGGGGTTCCACCTCGGCGGTGATCATGGCGATCAACTCGCCCTGACTGGTTTTGCGAAACTGCGGCAGAGGGAAGCGCAGCATTCGCGTATAGAGCTGATAACGCAACCGGCGCAACAAGCGCTCACCGGTGCGGCCCGACACAACGTTGATGATGTATTTGAATGCGCCGTTGATCAAAACCAGACCCAAGAATAGGCCGCAGAGCGCAAACAAATAGGCGTAGGCATCCAAGGGTATGAAATCGAACAGGGCTTGCACCGGATAATCCGCCGGCGTTCGGCCGTGACCATCGCCGATATGCTTCACCACACCATTCAGGTGATTGACGATGTCTTTTGGAATATTCAGCGAAAAATAGAAGAACGGATAAGAAATAGCCGTTATCGCCAGCAGAACAATCTGCTCGCGCTTGGAGTACTTATAGATAAAGCGAAAAATATCCGGTTCCATGCACCGTCAAGACCAGAGGCGCGCCGCGCCGGAACCGCCTGCCCACACGAGCAAGCGACGAGCGGCTAACATAATCTAACCGCTTAATTGGGGCAAACCCACGACATAAAAATTTTAACGATTTTATGTGTTTCCGGCGCCAAATATTCTGTAACCCCTGCCAAAACCCGTAAAGGGAGTAGGCAGGGTACGGCGGCTATGCCATAGTCGCCGTAGGATCCAAGCCGGACCCAAGATTCGTTGTTGAGAACGCCAAGGCTAACGGTCACGTCAAACCCTCGGAAAAACGTCAAGGAAGGCGTTATGGACAGTGTGGCAACGACCCGGAAATCTTCGGGAGTCCGTGTTCTTATTTACAGCCACGATTCCTTCGGCCTCGGCCATTTGCGCCGCTGCCGCGCTCTCGCCCATGATCTGGTCCGTGAACGAGAGGGGCTATCGGCCCTGATCCTTTCAGGGTCACCCATCATCGGCAGTTTCGATTTCCGCAGCCGGGTCGATTTTGTACGGATTCCCGGGGTGATCAAGCTGCGCAATGGCGATTACACCTCGCTTAATTTGCATATCGATATTGAAGAAACCGTCGCCATGCGGGCGTCCATCATCCGTCATACCGCTGAGATCTTTGATCCCGATCTTTTTATCGTCGATAAGGAGCCTTTGGGTCTCCGCGGCGAGGTACGGGAAACTCTGGAAATGCTGAAAAGCCGCGGCACTCCTTGCATTCTTGGTCTCCGCGACGTGTTGGATGAGCCGGCCTTGCTGGCACCGGAATGGGAGCGCAAAAACGCCCTACCGGCCCTGCAAAACCTGTATGACCAGATCTGGGTCTATGGCTTGCCTCATGTCCATGATCCTTTGGCCGGAATCGATCTTCCCTTATCGGTTCGGCAAAAAATTATCTTCACCGGCTATTTGAAACGCAGCGTGCCGGCGCAACCGCCTCTGGCCAGTACCTATACGGCGCGCTGGAACGATTATCTTTTGGTCACGGCCGGTGGCGGCGGGGATGGCGACGCCGTCTTTGATTGGGTCCTCAAGGCCTATGAAGCCGACCCCGCCATGCCCTATCCCGCCCTGCTGGTTTTAGGGCCGTTCATGCAGAACGACCGCCAAGCCGAATATCTGGAGCGCGCCAGCAAACTGCCGAATATCGAGGCCATTACTTTCGAAGCCCGCATGGAAAGCTTGATGGAGCGCGCCGTCGGGGTGGTCGCTATGGGCGGGTATAACACCTTTTGCGAAATTCTCTCCTTTGACAAACGGGCTCTCATCGTACCGCGCACTGTGCCGCGGCTAGAGCAATATATCCGGGCTTCCCGGGCGCAGAACCTGGGCCTTGTGGCCATGTTGGAAGATGATGGGGTGCATGACGCCCGCACCATGATCACCGCCCTTCGTCACTTGCCGCAACAACGCCGCCCCTCTGAAGTCATTGTTCCGGGGCTGTTGGATGGATTGGCTAACGTCAACCGTCTGGTCGCCCTTTTGCTGGACCGCAAGCGGCGGCCTGGTCGGCAACGGGTTGCCCTGACGCCTTGACCTCATCCCGTCTGGACCACCCGCCGAGCCCGTCTGCTGATCGCCGGCCTACCCCGCGCCTGATTATTGTGGTGAAGGGGTATCCTCGCCTCTCCGAGACCTTTATCGCGCAAGAGCTCGCTGGTCTTGAAGCGCGAGGCCTATCGTTCATTATCGTCTCTTTACGCCACCCCACCGATAAAGCCCGGCACGCTTTAAATAATGCCATCACCGCCCCGGTGGTTTATTTGCCGGAGTATCTTCACCACGAACCATTACGGGTCTTTTCCGCCTGGCGGCGGGCGCGGCGCCTTCCCGGCTATGCCGAGGCCAAAACCTTATGGTTGAAGGATCTTCGACGCGACCCTTCCCGCAACCGTATCCGCCGCTTCGGTCAGGCCATGGTTCTAGCGGCGGAAATGGCGGATTTAGGCAGGTTCGACCATATTTATGTGCATTTTTTGCACACTCCAGCCTCGGTTGCGCGCTATGCCGCCAAGATGCGTCACCTACCCTGGTCGGTCTCGGCCCACGCCAAGGATATCTGGACCACGCCCCTTTGGGAAAAGCAGGAGAAATTGGCGGATTTAAGCTGGCTTGTGACCTGTACCGCCGCGGGATACCAGCATTTGCACGATCTTGCGCCGCCGGATCGGCGGGAGCGGATTTCCTTGCTGTATCACGGGCTCGATTTCAGCCGATTTCCATCCCCTCCCGACCGGCCGTTCCGGGACGGAACCGATCCGCAACACCCGGTCGACATTCTGTCGGTTGGCCGGCTGGTCGCGAAAAAAGGCTACGATGATATTCTGGCCGCCTTGGCCCAGCTCCCGCCATCTTTGGCATGGCGGTTTACCCATATTGGCGGCGGCAGCTTGCAGAAAAGCTTACGCAAAACCGCCGAAAATTTAGGAATAGCCGCGCGGATTACCTGGCGCGGCGCCCAAGCCGCCGACCAAGTCCTGGCCGCCCTGCGCACGGCCGATCTGTTTGTTTTGGCACCGAAGGTGGCACCAGACGGCGACCGGGATGGTCTGCCCAATGTGTTACTGGAGGCCGCTAGCCAAGGCCTTGCCTGCCTATCGACCGCCGCGGTCGGCGTGCCGGAGCTGATTACCGATCAGGTCACCGGTTATCTGGTTCCGCCGTCACAGCCCCAGGCTTTGCGGGATGCCTTGGTCCGATTGATCGGCGATCCGAACCTTCGCCACCGTCTGGGTCAGGCGGCAAACCACCATGTGCGCACCGCCTTCACCGCGGATGCCGGCCTGGATTCACTTGTGCACAAGTTAACACCTCCCATTGCCCACCTCCGTTCCAAAGAGGGCGGCCCATGACCATCGCCTTTTATGCGCCGTTGAAACCGCCGACCCATCCGGTTCCTTCGGGCGACCGGCGCATGGCCCGCCTGCTGATGGCGGCCTTAAATCATGCTGGATTCAGCGTCGATCTTTGTTGTCGTTTCCGCAGCTTTGATCGGACCGGCAATCGCGATCGGCAAATCCGCCTCGCCGAGCTGGCGGATCTTATGATCCCGCGGCTGACCCAGCGATTGCGGCGGTTACCGCAAGAAGCGCGGCCGACCGCGTGGTTCACCTATCATCTTTACCACAAAGCCCCCGATTGGTTCGGCAGCCGCATCGCCCGGGCCTTGGATATTCCCTATGTGGTCGCCGAAGCCTCTCACGCGCCCAAACAGGCGGGAGGTCCGTGGGATATCGGCTATCAATCAGCCGCCGCATCAATCGCCGCCGCCAGCCGTATTTTCTCCTTCACCGTGCGGGATAGCGCAGGCCTTAAAGACATTGTGCCGGCCGACAAGTTGATCCCCCTGGCACCCTTTTTGGATGTCGCCGCCCTTCATGGCCCGGAAAAATCAGACGCCCGGCGCCATCTGGCGGCCCGTTATGGCATCCCGCCCGATGAGCCCTGGCTCTTAGCGGTGGGGATGTTTCGACCCGGCGACAAGCTGGAAAGCTATAAAGTCTTAGCCGACGCCTTGAAGACCGTCGCCGGACGATCCTGGCAACTGTTGATCGTGGGGGACGGCATCGCCCAGGCTGATGTGCAGAAATTCTTTGCGCCTTTAGGCGTACGCATACGATATCTCGGCCTGCAGGAAGAGGGGGCTTTACCGCAGATTTACGCCGGGGTGGATATGATGGTCTGGCCTGCTATCCGGGAAGCCTATGGCATGACGCTGCTGGAAGCCCAGGCCGCCGGTGTGCCGGTTATTGCCGGCGCCGGTACAGGGGTCGATGCGGTGGTAACAACGGGAGTCGGTGGTATTATTGTTCCTAAAACGGGATCCGATCTCGTTGCTGGCCTCGCCACCGCGACCGCCGGCCTTTTGGATGATTCCAACAAGCGCACCGCCTTGTCGGCAGGTGCACGGGAAATCGTTCGGCGTCAGCATGACCTGCCAATTGCCGCTGCAGTGTTACGTAAAAATCTGGCCGATTTAGGCGTGGTTCCTGAAAAGAGCAGGAACCCATGACATCGCTTAAATTGGCTGTTTTGCGCCATGGACCTACCCTATGGAACACCGACGGCCGCATCCAAGGCCGCAGCGATATTCCCCTGAGTGCGGAAGGCCGCGCCCTTGTCGCCACCTGGCGGCTTCCTGCCGAGATTAACGGTTTTGACGTAATCACCAGTCCTTTAGTCCGCGCCCGGGAGACGGCCGCAATTTTGGGATTCCCCAACGCCTCCTCCGACCCCCGCCTGACCGAGACCGACTGGGGCGCCTGGGAGGGCGAGCGTTTGGCGGATCTCCGTCAGAATGGCGGTGAGGATTTTCTTTTTGCAGAGGCACAAGGACTGGACTTCACACCGCCGGGCGGAGAAAGTCCGCGGATGGTGCAACACCGTCTGCAGCCGTTGCTTGCCGAACTGGCAATCAGACCTCGCTCTACCTTGCTGATTTCCCACAAAGGAATCATCCGCGCCCTCTATGCCTTGGCGACCGGATGGCCAATGGTGGGGAAGCTACCCCACCGCCTGGACAATGGCTGCCTGCATTTTTTCCAGCTGCATGCCGGCGGCCGGCTGAGCCTGGATCGAACCAACCTTTCCCTGACCGCGTCATGACTGGCTCCTCCTTTGGTCCCTCGGTTTTTATCTATGTGCAGCATTTGCTGGGGGTGGGCCACCTCAGCCGCGCCCTGGCGTTAAGCCAAGGCTTGATCGCCGCCGGCAGCCCGGTCACCTTGGTTTCAGGCGGATTTCCAGCTCCTAACCTTTCCCGCGATCCCAAACTGCGCTGGGTGCAGTTGCCGCCGGTGCGCGCCCGGGATGCGACTTTTACCTTGCTGGAGGACGAGGCCGGGCAGCCGATAGATGATGCCTGGCGTGAGGGGCGCCGCCGGGCGTTACTGGCCGCTTATGCTGCAGCAAAACCTCAGGTTTTGATTACCGAGCTCTATCCTTTCGGCCGGCGCATGATGGCGTTTGAGCTTCTGCTCCTGCTGACGGTCGCCAAGGATGCCGCCACGCCGCCGCTGATTGTTTCCTCGGTCCGCGATATTCTGGCGACGCCAAAGCCGGAACGCATGGCGGCGACCTGCGATCTTGTCCGGCGTTATTATGATTTGGTTTTGGTCCATGGCGATCCGGCGGTGATCCCGCTTGATACCACCTTTCCTGCGGCAGAGAGCATCGCCGATCGCATCGCCTATACGGGCTATATCGATGCGCCCCCCAGCTTGGCGCTCAATCCCAAAACTTCGGGAGACCCCCCGAGGGAAAACCAAGAAGTGCTGATCTCCGCCGGAGGGGGCGCGGTGGCTTGGCCTATCATCAAGACCGTGGCCGCCGCCAGATCCTTGTCGCGGCTGAAAGATCGTCCGTGGCGGTGCCGCATCGCCGCCCACGAACTGGACGAAATCCGGATGAAACTCGGTCCCGTCGCAACCGGGCTGATCTTGGAGCCGCCCCAGCCTGACTTTGCGTTTCGCCTGCGCCACTGTGCTGTTTCCGTATCCCGGGCCGGGTATAATACCGTGGTGGATATTTTATCGGCCCAGGCGCGCGCCGTGGTGATTCCCTTTACTGAAGCGGGCGAAACCGAACAGGAGTTGCGAGCCGAGGTTATGGAAAAGCATCACCTAATGACCCTGGTCCGAGAAGAAGAAATGACTCCCGCCCGGTTGGCCGCAGCTATTGATGCCGCAGCATCTGCCCCGCCGCCAGCCGCGACGGCGGTCGATCTTTCCGGTCGGACCACCAGTGCGCGCTTAATCCGCGCCGCCTTTGACAAAATGGCCTCTTCATGAGCCCGGTTTCGTCCTCAGAGACCATGGTCGCCGACGCCTGGGCGCGGCTTGATCAGGCTCTAACCCGGCTTCATGCCGCGGGACGCCAGCTGACCCTCTGGTGGCGGGATGACGATGCGATAGCCGCCACGCCGCAACTTGATCATTTGCTGAGCCTCGCCCAGCGGTATCGTCTCCCCGTGGCCTTGGCCGTCATACCGGGATTGGCGGAAACCAGCCTGGTTCAGCGGCTTAACAGGCTTTCCCCGGACATGGCTGAGGTTGTTGTTCTTCAACACGGATGGCGGCATGAAAACCATGCCGTCGCGGGGGCAAAGAACTGCGAATATCCCGCTTCGCGCGACTCTGAGGTTTGCCTGGCAGAGTTGCGTCGAGGCCTTGCCCGTCTTGCGACCCTGTTCGGCCCAAGATTTTTACCGGTCTTGGTGCCGCCATGGAACCGGTTTGCCAACACCTTGATCCCGCACCTGGCATCACAAGGATTTACCGGTATATCCGGGGGGCCCTCCGGCTTTGCGGGCAGCGATAAAGTAGCCTCCCTGATCCAAGCCCATGCGATCATCGATCCGGTGGATTGGGCAGGTCGCCGCCATTCTCGGCTTAATTCTACGTCCAACAATACGGGACTTCACCCGCTGGCTGCCATTCTCGACAAGATAATCAGCCCTCTCGAAGCTACCTTGGCGCCGCAACCTTCTGCCTTGCGGCCGCTTTTTTGCCAAACGCCGCCACCGCAAAATTCTCTCCCAGCCTTGGGTCTACTAACCCACCATCTTATTCATGAAACGGCTCTGTGGTCGTTTCTCGATCAGCTGTTTGCTCGATTGACGCGCCATCCCGCGGTACGCTTCGTCTCGGCTCGCGACCTGTTCCGGAAAGACTAAGGCATGCGTCAAGTTTTCCGATATAATATCAAAGACTTAAGGGGGGACTATCTGCGGGCGGCGGCGGGGATCGCCCTGACCCTTGCGCCGTTATTGTTCGTGGCGAAAAACCCTGCCATAGTCGGCATTCTTGGCGGTCTTGCTGCTTTATTTGCCGTCTTTGGCCTGGCAACCTTCCTGCGCCATCGCAGTGTCATTTTCTTAGATGATACTATGGTTGGGATGTCGGGGGTCGGCATAGCAAGCCCCTTTCAACAGATCCTTGTGTGGGACAAGGTAGAACAGGTGACCTTGAACTATTATTCGACCCGCCGGGATGGCAGCAGAGGCCGCATGCAATTGCGATTGGCCGATCGAAAATCATTTTTCCGCCGTCGTTTTTCCATAGACTCAACCTTAGAAGGATTCGAGACTATCGCAGGAGCGGCATTTATCGCCGCCAAGCGAAATGGCCTTACCCTTAGCCTTGCGACGGCGGCTAATTTTCGTGCGCTGGGGTTGGATGACGAAGTGCAAGTGAGGTCCTAAAGCGTGTCTGACATCTTGGTTGTCGATGACTTGAAAGTCAGTTTCCGCGTCCAAGAAGGCGTGATCGAGGCTGTGCGCGGCGTGTCATTTCGCATTCCTCAAGGCACCACCGTGGCCTTGGTGGGCGAGTCTGGATCGGGTAAATCCGTCGTCGCACAAACCATCATGGGAATCTTGCCGAAAACCGGCCGCATCGATAGCGGCCGCATTCTTTTTCTTGATCCCGATGTCAGCCGCAGTGGCCGCGGCAGCGATGAGGCGGTCGATATCGCCAAACTTAATCCCGACGGGAACGCCATGCGCCGCCTGAGGGGCGGCCGGATCTCGATCATCTTTCAGGAACCTATGACGTCCTTGTCGCCGTTGCACACCATCGGCGATCAAGTCGGCGAGGCCTTGGCTCTGCACCGCACAACCCATGCCGCCGCCCGCACCGAACTCACGCAAGAGATGCTGCGCCTGGTCGGATTTCCCGATCCGGCAAAGGCCTTGCGCACCTACCCGTTCGAATTATCCGGCGGCTTACGTCAACGCGCCATGATCGCCATGGCCTTGGTGTGCCGCCCGGCGCTTCTCATTGCCGATGAGCCCACCACGGCCCTCGACGTCACCATTCAGGCGCAGATCTTAAAACTGATCCGCGATCTGCAGTCTGAATTGCAAATGGCGGTCTTGGTGATCACTCACGACTTAGGCGTCGTCGCCAATATGGCGGAAGAAATCGTTGTGATGTATCACGGCAAGATCATGGAGGCGGGGACCCGCGATCATATCTTCCGCAATCCACAACATCCTTACTTGAAGGCTCTCCTGAAGGCCGTGCCGCGGTTCGATATGAAGCCGGGCGAAAGACTGGTGCCAATCCGCGAAATTAAATCCGACGCCGGCTCCTCCTTGATGGCGGAACGGGTGCCCTGGAGCGAGGCCTGCGAAGCCGCCGGTCCGTTGCTATCGGTTAAAGACATTTCAAAATCCTTCACAATTCGCAACAGCGGCATGTTCGGTAAAGCCGCCTCTAGCAAGGTTGCTGCCGTCGCCGGGGTCAGCTTTGATATCAAGCGCGGCGAATGTTTGGGATTGGTGGGTGAATCCGGTTGCGGCAAAACCACCCTGTCCAAGATTTTGATGCGCGCTCTGACGCCGGATTCCGGCCAGATAACGTTCAATGATCATGGCACGCTGATCGATGTGTTGAAACTTTCTGGCCGGAATTTGACCGCCTTTCGCAGCAAGATTCAGTTTATCTTCCAAGATCCCTATAGCTCGCTTAATCCCCGGATGACAGTGGGCGATATCGTTGCCGAGCCTCTGATCATTCACGGCATTGGTAATGATAAAGAGCGCCGTGAGACCGTCACGGAATTGATGCGGCTGGTGGGCCTTAACGCCGCGCATTTGCGCCGATATCCCCACAGTTTTTCCGGCGGTCAACGGCAGCGAATTGGCATCGCGCGCGCCCTGGCTTTACGTCCCGATCTGTTGATTTGCGACGAACCTGTTTCTGCCCTGGATGTGTCGATCCAAGCCCAGGTACTCAATTTGTTAAAAGATCTTCAGGCAAAACTTGGTCTCACCTATCTGTTCATTTCGCATAATTTGGCGGTGGTCGATTACATCGCGCACCGCATCGCCGTGATGTGCCGCGGTCGCCTGGTCGAGGTCGCGCCGCGCGAAGTCCTGTTTAAGAATCCCTTGCATCCGTACACCAAGGCCTTGCTGGCGGCGGTGCCCGATCCCAATCCGAATAATCCGCTCGACTTTAATGCGCTGATGGAAGGCCGGGCATCCGATCCCTCGGCCTGGCCGCATCCGTTCACCGATCAGGGCGGCGGCGCGGGTCCCGACCTTATCGATGTGGGCGGCGGTCATTTTGTGCGCGCCGCGAGCCCTGCGGATCTGCGGATAGCGTCGTAATATAGGGCGATGGGCATGATGATGAGCACGGCGATGACAATGGAGAGAGTAAAATATTTTTTCTGCGTGGCGTTCTCTCTGACGTGTCTTGCCGTAACGCCGGTGCGCGGCGAAGAGCCGCCGATTTTTGCCGCCCAGGTTGCGGCCAAGGCCTTGCCAGTCATGGCCGAACGGATTCCCGAACAACCCCGCATTATCGATTTAACTTCAGAAGGATTGACGCCCGGTCTTTACGGCGGCGATCTGCGTATCATCTTGGCGGCCGCCCGGGATATCCGGCAAATGTCGGTCTATGGCTATGCGCGGCTTGTCACCTACGACAAGGAATTTCGCTTGGTCCCCGATATCTTGGAGCGGTTCGAAGTTGAAGGGGACCGAATCTTTACTTTCCATTTGCGCAAAGGCCATCGCTGGTCTGACGGGCATCCCTTTACCACCGAAGATTTCCGTTATTACTGGGAAGACATCGCCAACGAACGCGAGCTATCGCCGGTCGGACCGCCGGTCGACTTGTTGGTGGATGGCGAACCGCCGAAGATCGACATCATCGACGCCCATACGATCCGGTATAGCTGGACCAAACCCAATCCGGAATTCCTTGCGCACCTGGCCGGTGCCACCCCGTTGTTCTTATACCGGCCGGCGCACTACTTGAAAAAATTTCACATCAAATACGCCAAGCCCGAGGCGCTGGAAAAAGAAGTCGAAGACAGTGGTCAGCGTAATTGGGCGGCGCTGCATAATAAACTGGACGAACCATCACGGTTTGATAACCCGGATATGCCGACCTTGGAGCCGTGGATCAACACCACCCATGGCATGTCGGATCGTTACGTCTTTCAGCGCAATCCTTATTTTCACCGCGTCGATAATCAGGGCCGGCAACTTCCGTATATCGACCGGGTGGTCGCGCAGATCGCCGACGGTAAACTCATCCCTGCCAAGGCCGCCGCCGGTGAAGCGGATTTACAAGGACGCAATCTCCGCTTCGATAATTACACGGTGTTAAAAAAACAAGCGTTGCGCGGCGGATATGACGTCCATTTGTGGCGCACCGGCCGCGGCGCGCAAATGATTTTGATGCCGAACCTCAATACGATCGATCCGGTGTGGGCGCCCATCTTGCGCGACGTGCGGTTTCGCCGGGCGCTTTCCTTGGGGATAAACCGCCATGAAATCAATCAGGTGATTTTTTACGGTTTGGGAATCGAAGGTCAAAACACCGTTCTTCCTACCAGCCCGCTTTATCGGGAAAAATATCGAACCTCTTGGGCCAATTATGATCCGGCGGCCGCGAATAAATTGCTGGACGAGATGGGTTTCACCAAACGCGACAGCGACGGCTATCGGTTGATGACCGACGGGCAGCGGCTGCAGATCACCATCGAAACCACCGGCGAAAGCACCGAGGAAACCGACGTTCTTGAATTGATCTCGGATAGCTGGCAGGGCTTGGGGATCAAACTTTTTATCAAACCTTCCCAGCGCGAATCATTGCGCAATCGTGTGTACGCCGGCGAGACCATCATGAGTGCGTGGTTTGGCGTTGAGAACGGACTCGCCCGCGCCGAGATGAGTCCGATTGAATTCGCTCCGGCCGATCAGGATCAATTTCAGTGGCCGAAGTGGGGCCAGTTTTACCAAACGAAAGGCCGGGCCGGAGAAGCACCGGACACGCCGGCCGCCAAGGAATTGATGCAACTTCTCTCCGATTGGCGGAAAAGCACCTCTCTTGCCGAAAAAACCATGATTTGGCATCAGATGCTCCGCATCCATAGTGACGAATTGTTCAATATCGGCATCGTTGCCGGGGCCTTGCAGCCGATCGTTGTCAATAAGCACCTGCGCAATGTGCCGTCCGACGGCATTTGGAATTGGGATCCCGGCGCTCATTTTGGAATCTATCGTCCCGATACCTTCTGGTTCGCCGATGAAGCCCGCCGTAACCGAACCGCGGTCGCCACAACAGAGCCCCGATAGGTCGCATGTTCTGTCCTTTCTGCTTGTTCCCGTTGACGATCCCGTCGCTTGCACTTATTGACTTGACCTAAGTTAACCCCTCGCCGTGCCTCATCTATTTCAAGGAAATTTTTTAACGTCGCATGTTTAACTATATCGCCCACCGCTTCTTGATCATGATCCCCACTTTGCTGGCGATCAGCGTTTTGGTTTTTGTGATCATTCAATTGCCGCCGGGCGACTTTTTGTCGAACTATGTGAATGAGCTGCAAAGCCAAGGCGAGATGGTCGATCCATCAAAGCTGGAATTTCTTCGCGTCACCTACGGCTTTGATCAGCCGATGATCGTTCAGTACTTCAAGTGGCTGCTGGGATTGGTCCAAGGCGATCTTGGATATTCTTTTGAGCATAAAATTCCGGTTGCGGATGTTTTGGCCGATCGGGTCAGCCTGACCATCTTGCTGAATTTCGCCACCGTGTTGTTTGTCTATATCGTCTCTTTTCCGATCGGCATCTATTCAGCCACCCGTCAGTACAGCTGGGGTGATTATGGGTTGACCTTCTTGGGCTTCTTGGGCTTGGCGACTCCCAACTTTCTGTTGGCCCTGGTATTGATCTATCTCTTTAATCAGTGGTTCGGAATTTCCGTCGGCGGCTTGATGGACCCGATCTATATCGATCAGCCGTGGAGCCTGGCCAAGATCGGCAGCATCGCCGCTCATCTTATTGTGCCCACCATCGTGATCGGCACTGCCGGCACTGCCGCCATGATCCGTCGTCTGCGCGCCAATCTTTTGGACGAACTCCAGAAACAATATGTTGTGACCGGGCGGGCCAAGGGCCTGCCGCCGGGCCGGTTGCTGGTGAAGTATCCCCTGCGCATGGCGCTGAATCCGTTCATCGCCGACATCGGCAGCCTGTTGCCGCAGATGGTCTCTGGCTCGGTGATTGTTTCCGTGGTCATGTCCTTGCCCACCGTGGGGCCGATCCTGCTATCCGCCTTGCAGTCGCAAGACATGTATCTTGCCGGATCGATCCTGATGATCCTTGCCTTGCTGACCGTGCTGGGCATGTTGATCTCCGACTTGGCCTTGGCCTTGCTTGATCCGCGCATTCGCTTGACCGGCGGAGCGACAAAATGAGCAGCACCGATCAGACGCTTGCCCCGCGGGGCTTGACTCATTACGTATCGACCGAACCGTTCGATCCTTATGCCGTCGAAGCAATGACGCCGGAGCAGGAGCGGTATTACCGCGCCTCTCAGTGGAAAATGATGTGGTGGAAACTGCGCCGTCACCGCTTGGCCGTTATTTCGGGCGTTATTTTGCTGCTGCTTTACGCCAGCATTCTGTGCTCGGAGTTTTTAGCGCCCTATCAACTCTCCAGCCGGCATACCGATCATATTTTTGCCCCGCCGCAAGCGTTGCATCTTTTCCATGAGGGTCAATTTGTCGGCCCCTTCGTCTATGGGTTCGACTACCATTTGAACATGGAAAACCTACGCCGCGAATATACGCCCAATCCGAATAAGATCGAGAAGCTGCAGTTTTTTTGCCGCGGTGATCGCTACTATTATATGGGATTGATTCAAGGCAATCTTCATCTTGTCTGCCCCGCACCCGGCGGCACCTTGTTCCTCTTGGGCACCGACCGTTTAGGCCGAGATCTTCTCTCCCGCATTATTTACGGGACGCGCATATCCCTGACGGTTGGCCTGTTCGGCATTATGATCAGCTTCGCCATCGGGATCGTGATCGGTGGGCTTGCCGGTTATTACGGCGGCGCGATCGATAGCCTGGTTCAGCGGGTGATCGAAATCCTGCGCTCGCTGCCGGAGCTTCCGCTGTGGATGGCTTTGTCGGCGGCCTTGCCGGTTTACTGGTCGCCGATCCTGGTTTATTTCGGGATCACGATCATTCTGGGCCTGCTGGATTGGACCGGTCTCGCCCGGGCGGTGCGATCGAAACTTTTGGCGCTACGCGAGGAAGATTTTTGCACCGCGGCCCAGTTGATGGGCGCGTCGCCGGCGCGGGTAATCGGCCGCCACCTGTTGCCCAGCTTCGCCAGCCATTTGATTGCCTCGGCAACCCTCTCGATCCCGTCGATGATCTTGGGCGAAACCGCCCTCAGCTTTTTGGGCCTGGGCCTGCGGCCGCCGATCACCAGTTGGGGCGTGCTGCTGAACGAAGCGCAGAACATCAATGTGGTGGCGCTTTATCCCTGGCTGATGTTGCCCGCCGTGCCGGTGATCGTCTTGGTGCTGGCGTTTAACTTCCTGGGTGATGGCCTGCGCGACGCCGCCGATCCGTATAAGTAATTTTGTAAATGCACTAGCCATGAACTGTCATCTTTTTATTGATGAAGTAGGCAATGGAGATCTTAAAGGTTCGGCCTTTGACGATAATATTAGATACTTAAGTCTTACTGGTGTAATCGTCAAAGCGCAGGCTCACACGAATCTTTTTCAACCTAAGTTTGATCAGTTAAAATCAGCATTTTTTGGGCACAGTGCTGAATCACCTGTCATTCTGCACCGCCGTGAAATTTTACGTAAAGAGGGCTCATTTTCTGTTTTAAGAAATGATGAAATTAAGGCTGCCTTTGATGCTCAGATTCTTCATTTAATTTCTTCACTTCCCTACATAGTAATTACTGTCGCAATTGATAAACGTGCTCATTTAGAAAAATATAATCTTTGGCAGTTTGATCCTTATCATTACTGCTTACGCTGCTTGGTTGAACGCTATGTTCTTTGGCTTCAACGACAGAACCTTCAAGGCGATGTAGTAGCCGAGCCACGTTTTAAAAAAGCCGATAAGCGTCTCAAGTCTTCATTCAAATCTATCTGGCACAATGGTACGGAACATTTGCCCCCGCATATTGTGAGAAAGCATCTTTTATCTTGGGATATTATATTCAGCCCAAAATCTGCTAATGCCGCAGGAATGCAGCTTTGTGATTTGCTTGCTTACCCTAGCCATAAATCTATGCAATACGAGAGAAATGAATTAATCCCACCACAAGATTTTGGAAATCAGATAGTTGAAATTCTGATTAATAAAAGATATGCACGAAATCCAAAAAACCGCACACTCATTAATGGCTGGGGAAGAAAGTGGCTACCATAAAAACGGGGGCCTAAAGCCCCCGGCGAACGCGTGACACGTTCTCCCTTCGCACGGAAAACCGCTTGAATTAATATAAATATTGGCTTTGAGACCCTTGCCGTCAATAGGTTTTAAAAAAAGACTCAATAACAGAGTGTTAGCTAAATCGTCGCGCACTTAATTCCGCGTTTCCAGCCACAGGCTGGAGTCGAACGCGCCTCGCGCCAGAGGAAGAGACGACACCACACTCTGCGCCAAAACGCTTTCCATACGGCTGACGACATAGTGGCTGGAGAAAACCGGCTTAAGCTGTCCCATCATTAACAATGGGGTCAGCGCCTGCTGTTCATTATAGCCTCGCCAAGCCCATGACCGCGGATAGGGATCCGGCAAAAAGACATCATGGATATGAACCAAAACTTCGCCGGGAAGCTGGGGTATAATTCGGCTTAACAAAATATCGACATCACTGCCCGGCAAGAGAAGGTGGCTGGAGTCAATAAACAGAATGTCGCCGGGTCCGAGATTGCTAAAGACCTCGAGGCCGACATCCTGCACATTCGCTTCGATGTGATGGATGTGCAGGCCGTCCAACCTGGCCCGCGGATTAGGATCAATGGTTTTGATTACCGTCTCCAAGCCCGCATCCGTCACGGCCCGTGATAAAAACCGGGTCGAGTGACCGGCGCCGATCTCCAGAATTTTCCGCGGGGCCCGAGCACGAACCAAGGCATAGGCCACGGCGGCATCGAGACGCGGAAACCAGCCTTGATCAAACCGCGGCGCGACCATTCCGGCGGGAGGTTTTTTTGCCTTGGCGATTGCCAGCAAATCTTCGGCATACCCATCAACCGCGTTTAGCGCCGCCGCAAAGGTCGCCTCGGCGCGGTAAAAAAAACTTTCCACCTCCGGCAGAATCTCCGGCGGGGCCAATCGATCGACATAACGATAGGGAATGAAGACGCCCAGTTGGCGCAACCCAAGAAGCGTCGCCAAACCAAATCCGTGATAGCGTAGAAAAGACCGCATAAATTTCGTCTCGTTTCCTTTTACGGCAGGATCACGGTTGATCCCGTCGTCTTGCGTCCCTCAAGATCCTGATGCGCCCGTGCAGCCTCGGCCAAGGCATAGGTTTGCCGTATCTCTATCTTCACCTTACCCTTACCGACAACATCGAATAAGGCCTCGGCCGTTTCGCGTAAAGTCTCGCGCGTGCTGGTGTAATGATAAAGGGTCGGCCGCGTCACATAGAGAGATCCCTTTTGACTGAGGATGCCCAAATTTACCGGCGGCACCGGGCCGGAGGCATTGCCGAACGACACCATCATGCCGCGCGGACTCAAGCTATCCAGGGATCCTTCCCAGGTGTCCTTGCCCACTGAATCATAAACCACCGGCACGCCCGCACCTTTTGTGATCTCGCGCACTTTCTTGGCGACGTCTTCTTGCCGGTAAAGAATCGTGTGATGACAGCCGTGCTGGCGAGCCAGGGCCGCCTTCTCTTCCGAGCCAACGGTGCCGATGACTATCGCGCCTAAGGCGGATAACCACTGGCAGGCGAGGAGCCCCACGCCCCCGGCGGCGGCGTGAAACAAGACGGTCATGCCTTTTTCAACCTTGAAGCTTTGGCGAATAAGATAGGCGACGGTCATGCCCTGAAGCATCATGGCGGCCGCATCGCGATCTTTAATGTTCGCGGGCAAGGGCACCAAGCGATCGGCCGACATGACCCGCGCCGTCGCATAGGCGCCTAACGGTCCGCCAGCATAGGCCACCCGATCACCCGGTTTAACATCTGTTACACCCGGGCCCACAGCCTCGACCACCCCCGCACCCTCGACCCCAAGACCGGAGGGGAGGGGCACCGGATAAAGTCCGGTACGATGATAGACGTCGATAAAATTTAGTCCGATCGCCGAGTGCCTGACCAGCGCCTCTCCGGGGCCCGGAGCCGGAATATCCTGGTTGACCAGGCGCAGAACCTCGGGTCCGCCGGCCTGATCAAATTTTATCGCCTGCGCTGTCGTCATTGTGCCTCAGCTGAGTTTGAAAATCATAAGAGCGATTTACACCGATTGTCAGGGATAAATCCAAGAATATTCTCGGGAAAAGTCTTTTCCGTCTAAGACTAGTTTATCACAAATTGGTCGCTGCATATCCATTTTGCGAACAGAAAATATCATTTAAGCGAAAGTAATAGCGGGACTTATTATTTGTGATTAATTTAAAATACTACTATTATTTTGAATAATTATAAGAGATCATCCCTTTTTGCTTGAGGATCGCCAAATTAAGAATTCCTCCGACTATCTCACACCCCGCTTTACGCCCCTATGACAGGAGAGAGCCATGCCGAGTTTATTTGACAAGACCGCGGGTCA
>CAYNIC010000003.1:0-184875 GCA_964397465.1 uncultured Rhodospirillales bacterium | reverse complement strand
GGGAGTAAACGAGAGGAGCGGCAAAACACCGCTCCTCTTCGCTTTTAGAGGTGCACTCAGCCTGGCGCGGCATCAAAGCCTCTTGCGCTTAATGAGAATTGTCATGAAATTAAGCGGAGAATAAACTTTTACGGGCTTGGATGGGCTTTATGACTAAGGCTATTGATCCGAAATTTGTGCCAAAAACCTATCCGCGCCTTGCTCAATCCCAAGGGCATGTAGAATCTCTTTTCCCCGTCAATTTTTATCGGCGGCATTGGGAGAATACCGAGTCTCTCAACAAAGCCCTAAGAGATATTATCATTGAAAAACAGATTTCTAGCGAAGGTTCCTTAGCTAGTAATTCAGGAGGATGGCACTCCAAACCTAACTTTCATACTTGGCCATTTCCCGCAATAACGACCCTCAAATACATGATTTCTGAAGCCGTGGACGAAGCAATGCAAACAACAAGCGGCATTGCTGCAGATCGCTTCGTTATTCACTATGACCAGGGCTGCTGGGCGAATATTAATCGAGATCGTGATTACAATAACTTACATAATCATGCCGGTGCCTCCTGGTCCGGGGTGTATTACGTTGATATGGGAGAACCTGAGGTTGGACGGCCGAATAATGGTTTTGTTGAATTTATTGACCCTCGCCCAATGGGTGGATCGCCGAAGAAGCTAAGATTTTTACCAAAAGCTGGAGAAATGTTGTTATTTCCCAGCTGGTTAGACCACTGGGTTCATCCTTTTTATGGAAAAGGAGAACGAATTTCGATAGCATTTAATCTAAATTTGGAAATCATAAGGTAACATAGCCATGGCGAATCGGCAGGAACGCCGGCGCCGCTTAGCCGCAGGTCGTAAAGATAATAATATTGGTGGTGAGGGACTCGCTTCCTTATGGACATCCGCCGTGGCTGCGGAGCAAAAACAGGATTATCAAAGAGCCCAGCATCTTTATGAAACGGCAGTAAAAGCAGCACCACTTGATGTGCAAGCTGTGACGCTGCTTGCCGCTTTTTACTATCGAATCAAGCGATTACGGGATGCCGCAAAGTGGTTTAAAGAAGCCACGCGCCTCCAGCCGCAGACGCCCGATCATTTTTTTAATTTAGGCAAAGTATTGAACGACTTAGGCAGTCCTGAAGAGGCTGAGACGCAGTACAGGGCGGCCCTGGCAATAAATCCGACCTACATGCTGGCTCTCAATAACCTGGGCAATCTTCTTCTTAATCGCAATGAGGCTGAGCAAGCCATTAACCTTTTTAAGATCGCGGTTGATACCGATCCCAATCATCCCTTCGCTTACCATAACTTAGCCAATGGGTTTTTAAAAAAGGGCGATCCGGGGGCGGCTTTATCGGCAACCGAGCAAGGTCTTGCCTATGCTCCTAAGAATCATTTGCTCTGGTTTGTTCGCGGCAATGCATTTCTCCAGAAGAGACTATGGGGTGAAGCCATTGCAGCGTATCTGAAAGCGCAACAAGGGAGCACTATCCCCGGTTTAAAGTTTAATCTCGGCATATGTTACCTTATGGAAAAATCCGCCATTCAGGCGCTTGCCTGTTTTGAAGAAGCTCTGCTGTATGAACCACGGCGGATGGATATCCATGCCTATAAGGCGATCGCCCTGACCGAGTCGGCACAGGTAGCTCAGGCGTCAGTTATTCTTGATTATGACCGGTTAATTCAACAAAGCAGTATTTTTGATGCGGACGGCTATCCGGGCTGGGAAGCTTATGCTCAGGCCTTGACCCACGATATTTTAACGCATCCGTCGTTAGAGTGGGAGCGCTCAACCACGGCTACGCGAGGAGGGGGTCACACCGGATCATTACTTGAAAATCCCACGCCGGCTCTGAAAGCAACAGAACGAATGATCCGACGGGAGGTGGACCGTTATATTGCCAGCCTGCCCCGCGATGCCTATTCAGCCTTTCTAAGCCTTACGCCGCATGAATATCTTGTTAATCTTTGGGCCGTTGTAATTGAAGAAACTGGCTACCAGATTCCCCACCTACATTCATCGGGATGGCTAAGCGGCGTATTCTATCTGCAAGTTCCATCCTCTATTCGTGCCGATGATGCTCGTCACGCGGGTTGGATTGAGTTTGGACAGCCAGGATACGACGTGCCGTACAGCGGTCAGTATGCATTAAAGAAAGTATTCCCTGAGCCTGGAAAACTTATGCTTTTTCCCTCCTATGTATTTCATCGTACAATTCCGACAATTGGCAAGGACCGCCGGATTAGCGTCGCCTTTGATATAGTCCCTCGTGAAACCGGTGAGAGGGCGCGTCGTGAATAACACAGGAATAGGGAAAATGGCCTCAAGTAATAGTCTGCCGATGGAGCGGAATCTTGCTGATGCTCTTGCTCACCATCGTGCGGGACGGCTTCCTGAAGCGGAAAAACTGTACCGGCAAATTCTAAACGTAAATCCCGATCACGTAGATGCTCTGCATTTGCTTGGTTTAATCGGTCATAAGATGGGTGCGCATGATGCCGCCATTGATTTGATGGAGCGAGCGGCGAAACAGATGCCCAACAGGGCGGACATTCTAAGTAATTTGGGTGTTGCCTATAGTGCAACTAATCGTCATACCGAAGCCATTCAGATTCTGCGTCGTGCGGCGAATTTAGGAGATGTCGCCGATATTCAATTTAATCTCGGCAATGCTTATCAAGGCATCGGTCGTCACACTGAGGGGGCGGCCGCCTATGTTAAAGCACTGGAAAAAGCGCCTGAGATGGCCGGTGCCTGGTTGAATTTGGGCATTTCTCTTATCCATTTACGGCAGCCGAAGGAAGCTGCCAACGCACTTGATCGGCATCTCGCGATAAATCCGCTATCCAGTAAAGCTCAAGCAATGAAACTGCATGCTTACTGCATGCAAGGTCTCGCTGAGGAGGCAAGCCGCCTATTTAATTTCTCGCGGCATGTTAAATCCGTAAAGATAGATGTTCCACGAGGTTATACGGATATTCATCAGTTTAATGGTGAACTTGAGGTTCAGATCCGGTCACGACCAGGCTTGCGTAATGATTTTAAAGGTGTTGCAACGCGTAATGGTCGGCAGGCGCTTGCTCTGCAAGTTGACTCCCCGCCGACAATTCGCGCGCTTGAAACGACTCTTCGTCCTCTGATCGACAATTACATTGCATCGCAAGAAAAAGATCTGGCCTACGGAGGGCTTGGGTTAGTCCAAGGTCGGCCCTATACGCTGAATATTAATGCCACTATTCTGGATACAGAAGGATATCAAGAATCACACATTCACCCTAATGGTGTTGTCAGTGGGGTATATTATGTCCGGATCCCTCACGAGATTGCAGCGTCATCCTTTACCGCAGAGCAAAATGATGACAAGGCAACTGCAGGATGGTTGGAGTTAGGCCGTGCTGGCCGAGAGTTGCCTCAAGCGCGCCTTGCCTCCATCAGACGAGTTAAGCCCGAGGAAGGAGCAGTATACATGTTCCCATCGCATATTTTTCATCGGACCATCCCCTTTCAATCTTTTGAGCCGCGTATTAGCGTAGCTTTTGATGTTCAAATTTTAAATGGGACCCCGTCTAAATGAGATGTTTGCCTTGGCCTTGCCATTGTGTTCATTTAAATTTTAACTGATACGCAGTGTGATGGAGGCATATATGCGCAAAGCAGCCTTTGCCGTATTTCTTATGGCATGTATTGTTCCCAATGCGCAGGCACAACAGCCGGCGGGACAGAAGGGGAGTGGGGCTCCTCTGCCATCCGCGTCCCAACCCTCGCCATCAGCTCTTCCCCCATCTGTTCCAGCGCAATCTCCGGCACCTACGTCTCCTCAGGCACAACCAGCGCCCGTAGCACAGACGCCCGCAGTCCCACAACCAACAGCCCCAGTAACGCCGACGCCGCCCGCAAGTAATCCGGCGGCGGCACCGGCTGTTCCACAGCCAACTGTGGCGGGAAAGACGCCGGTAAAACCGGTTATTGATCCAGAGAATACGCTTGTGCTTGAACTTAAAGACGGGAAGGCGCTGATTGCTTTGCGGCCCGATCTTGCGCCCAAGAATGTCGCGCGGGTCAAAGAATTAACGCGGCAGAATTTTTACAATGGGCTGGTTTTTCACCGTGTGATCCCAGCTTTTATTGCCCAAGGCGGAGACCCCAAGGGAGACGGCAGCGGCGGAACCGGTGTTTCCTTGGATGCGGAGTTCTCTAATGAGACCCATGTTCGTGGGACAGTTTCCATGGCCCGAAAGCCGGATGATGTAAACTCAGCCGATAGCCAATTTTTTATCGTTATTGGCGAGGCGGCAAGCCAGTTAGATAATCAATATACCGTCATCGGTAAGGTTGTCGAAGGAATGGATTATGTTATGCGCATCCGTAAAGGGTCGCGCGCCTTAAATGGCAGCGTGCATAACCCGGATAAAATTATTAAGATGACAATTCTAGCCGATGATCAAAAAGCCGGAACGGCTAAGAAGTAAATTTAAAATCGCGTGCCTTCGATAAGTCATCGGGTGAGTCGATATCCATAAAGATTCCTTGATGATGGATTTCTACCTCAATGATAGATTGCGCATATTTTTCCAAGATTTGACGGGCACCCTTATCACCCTCTAATTTCATGATATGCGCAAAGAATTCTTTTCCCCATACCATGGGATTGCCTTGTCGGCCCTGATGAACGGGAACGACGATCAGGTGGTTTTTAGCGGGATTGAACTCGCTTATTAAGCGATCGATATCGTCAGGCTGTACGAAGGGCATATCTGCCAAACAGACGATAGCTGCCTCCACATGAGACGGCAATGAGGCGATGCCGGCCTTCAGGGAGTGACTAAGGCCCATCGCATAGGTTGGGCATGAAACAATGTGGGTATCGGTTAAATCCGCTTGTGAAAGCGCTTTGCGGATCAGATCGGCATCGTTTCCGACCACAACGGTAAGAGGCCTTGCCTTTGATCGCAGTATATTTTGCAAGGTGCGGACAATAATCGGGATACCATCAATTTCCGCTAAGAGCTTATTGGTGCCATTCATGCGAGAAGAACGTCCTGCCGCAAGGACAATGGCAGCGATTTCCCGCATATCGGAAGAAGGATTTCTCGGTGAGGGTCGGTCATCTTCTTCGGCTTCGGTAAGCAGGCCGCCGCCGCCCATCAGCTGAATATCTCTTCCGGATAGAGGAGTTTCGGCAAATAAACGCTGCAGAACCCAATCGAGACCATTGACCTGAGGTGATCGCGCGCATCCGGGCAAGCCCAAGATGGGTGTATTGTTTTTTGTAGAAGCTAATAACAAAAGATTTCCGGGGTCGACTGGCATGCCAAAATGGATGATAGAACCTCCGGTTTCTAGAATGACCGAAGGAATAACATCTCTCCGGTCAACGATAGCAGAGGCCCCAGAAATTAGAATTAAATCGCACCGCCGTGACATGATTTCGCGGAGAGTCTTTACAATATCGGAAGTAGTATGGGTGCAGCGGCGTTCAATATCGAGTACGCCGCCTAAGGATTCTATGCGCTTTCTCATTGTTGCTGCCGTCTTAGTGTAAAGACTCGGCTTTATACCGGGAAGCTCGGTTTGAATCAGCGCTACTGTTTTCCTCTGAAACGGAGCAATATGAAGGAATGAAGAATTGATCCGACCTACTGCAAGGCATGAATCTAGAATAGGTTTAGGAACAAAAAAGGGAATGATCTTTACTGTAGCCACTAACTGCCCGGGGGCTACAGGTGAAAAATTCGGTAAGGTTGCAAGAGTGATAGATTCATCAATCAGGTTAAGAGCATTTAATTGCTCGTTATCATAAATAAAAAGCCCAGCGGATTTGGCATAGAGGTTACAGCGACCAGTAAAGGGCTGCCGAAGATCTATCTCAGACCCTTGAACCATGCTTGCTATAGCCAAAGCGGCTTCATTTTCATTCATATCGCCGACTTCGGGGCGCGCAACAATGAGGGAGGAGTAGCCCGAAGAGCGAAGCAGCGTGATATCGGATGCGGATAAAAGATGCCCCTTTTTTAGGACAATATCGCCGATCTTAAGGCGGTGTGCCAGAACAGCTCCTTCAGCATTATCCAGCGGACAGGGACCGAAGATCATGGCGATTTGTCGCGAAGAACAGCGGTCATATGCCCTAGAATAGAAATAGCTATTTCGGCAGGGGTGACTGCCCCTATCGCTAGCCCCACAGGGCCGTGGATTCTTTTTGTCAAATCAGGTGAAAAGCCTTGCGCATGAAGCCGCTCTAGTCGGGATGCGTGTGTTTTTCGGCTGCCCAATGCGCCGATATAGAAAGCTTTTGATTGTAAGGCCTGGGCAAGAGCAGGATCATCAAGTTTCGGGTCATGGGTAAGCGTGACGATAGCCGTTCGCTGATCGGGCCTTAAGGCGATGATGCCATCATCAGGCCACTCGTGCGATGTCGTTATGCCTGGGAACCTTGCATCGGTATTGAAGGCGCGGCGTGGATCAATGATGGAAACTTCATAGCCAGCCATCGATGCAAGGGGAGCCAACGCCTGTGCAATATGCACGGCGCCAACCAAAATAAGCCGAAGAGGAGGAGAAAAAACTTGAATAAAAAATTCCGTGCCGCCTTCACTTATCTCTATGCCGCTGTCATCATTTTGTATTCTTGACCGCACGGCAGCGAGAAGGCGGTCTGTTAATCCAAAATCACCTTCTATGGTTTTATGCCGGACAATCGATTTTAGGCCAGCGGTCAAATCAGTAACAAGAGCCACTGGCTCATTGGCCTGGCGATATATTTGGATTTTATCAAGCCAATACTTTTTCATGGCGGCAATCAATCTACGCGCTCAACAAAAATGCGGATTTTGCCGCCGCAAGCAAGGCCAACCTCCCAGGCGCGCTCGTTTGATACGCCAAATTCCAGTAATCGCGGTTCACCATTTGCGATCACGTCGAGTGCTTCGTGTACGACAGCCCCTTCAATACAGCCGCCGGAGACGGACCCCATCATGGCGCCTGTGTTATCGATCACTAATTGACTCCCCACCGGGCGAGGGGATGATCCCCAGGTTGCGATCACAGTCGCAAGGGCCACACCTTTTCCGTCGTTGCGCCAAGTTATCGCCTGAGCAAGAGGGTCTGTGCCAGGTAAGTCAAGAGAGTCCAATGGCGGGCCTCCTTGGGTTTTTTAAAATAAGGTAGGGTGTCGTTCTATTATAAAAAATAGGTTTTTTCAGTGCGGCTGCCAAGTCTTTCAGGCTGGCAAGATTGTGTACCGGCCTTAATTCATCAACGTACGGAATAATCGCGCGATTCCCGGATGATGTCGGTGCAAATCCATCATAGCGAAGAAGAGGGTTAAGCCAAATCAAACGCTGACAAGACTTGTGAAGGCGCTCCATGGCTGCCGCAAGCCCGTGCCCTGCGTCTCGGTCAAGCCCATCGCTTATAAACAGAACCGTAGCGCTCTGGCCGAGGGTACGCCGTGCCCAAAGCCGGTTAAACTCTGCTAAGCAAGCGCCTATTCTCGTGCCGCCGGACCAATCTGACACAGTCTGGCTGACCTGTTGTAGCGCGACATCCACATCCCGATATCGAAATAGGCGCGTGACATGGCTAAGACGTGTTCCGAAAAGGAAAATAGAAATACGATCCCGGTCATTTGCCAGGGCATGCAAGAAATGCAGCATAAGACGGGAATAACGCTCCATTGACCCCGAAATGTCACATAGAACGACAAGAGGGGGGCGTCGCATGCGCGGTTTTCTGTAACCTAAAGATAATAGATCGCTGCCCGACCGCACAGCCAAGCGAAGGCTTGACCTCAGGTCGACTTTGTCTCCATGTGGGCTGGGAGCGAATCTACGGGTGGGTCTTTCTTCTACGAATAGCTTAAGTTGGGAGATGGCTATTTTTGCGGCGGCCAATTCTTCTTGTGACATCATCTCAAAGTCTTTGAGGCGCAGTTGCTCTTGTGCCGAAAAACTTAAGGCGGCATCAAGCTGGATAATATCCTCTTTTTTCTTGCTTGAGAAATTATCGTTATTGCCTCGCATGGCCTCGGCGACGCGACGATTGAGAGGTTTCTGCGAGCCGATCGATGCTGTTGGAAGCGCCAAGGCTATAGTGCGTTCCATAATCTGAGGATCGCGCCAAAAGACGCGAAAAGCTTGATCAAAGATCTCTTGATGCTCGGGACGGCTGACAAGGGCCGCATAAAGCGCCCAATAGACGTCATCCCGACGCATCACACCTACAGTGGTGACGGCGGTCACCGCGTCAAGCGTGCGACCCTGCCCGATGGGGAGGCCAGCTTGCCGTAAAACGCGGGCAAAATGCACAATATTATGAGCCAGAACATTTTCCCCGAGCATATTCATTATGCTGAGTGAGAGGCCAATTTGGCCTCATCTATTAGGCGACCGGCCTCGGTTCCGCGGATACGGGCAATATCATCCTGGTATTTCAATAATACTCCCAAGGTTTCATTAACCGTGTGCGGATCGAGCTCTGTTGCGCTTAAGTAATGTAGCGCTTGAGTCCAATCTATTGTCTCGGCAATACCGGGAAGCTTATAAAGCTCCATCTGACGTAAGTTTTGGATAAAGGTCACAACCTGTGATTTGAGTTTTTGGCCGGCCTCAGGGCACTTTGTATTTAAAATTGTAAGCTCGCGCGCGGCATCAGGATAATCAACCCAATGATAAAAACACCGGCGTTTTAGGGCGTCATGAATTTCCCGGGTTCGGTTGGATGTTATAATAACGATCGGCGGTTGTTCAGCTTTAATGACTCCCAGTTCGGGTATCGTAATTTGCCAATCAGATAAAAGCTCAAGAAGGTAGGCCTCAAACGGTTCATCCGATCGATCAAGTTCATCGATGAGAAGAACCGGCGGGCCAGCGGAGGAAGACGATAAGGCTTGTAAGAGGGGCCGCCGAATTAAAAATCGGTCTGAAAAGATGTTGCCCTCGATTTGGCTTTTATTTTTTATTCCCGCGGCTTCGGCTAGGCGAATTTCGACCATTTGTCGCGGATAATCCCATTCATAAGCCGCCGCCGCAATATCCAATCCTTCGTAACATTGCAGCCGGATCAATGGTCGCTTAAGACCATGTGATAATACCTTGGCGATTTCTGTTTTACCAACACCCGCTTCTCCTTCAAGGAATAAGGGGCGCTTAAGGGTCAGGCCTAAATAAACGGCAGTAGCAAGAGAGCGCTCGGCAATATAATCCTCGTCCGCAAGAAGCGTGGTAGTTGCGTCAATTGATTTAGGTAAGGTTATCATCGTTATCCACAAAATGGCCGCGCAAGGGTGTCCTTTTAAGCATAGGCTGTGGTTGCCTGCTTAGTCTAGGTAACCTTGCGCTTAACCTTACCGGCAGGCGGCCACAGCACGCTTGGCCATAACGGTAATCAAATGAGCGCGATAAGCCGCGCTACCATGAATATCGCTATTCAAGCCATTCGAGGGAACAGTGATGGCGGCAACGGCCTCGGGTGTAAATGACTTAGCTAAGGCTTCTTCCATAGACTTGACCCGGAAAGCCGAAGGCCCTGCGCCGGTTACGGCAACTCTGACACCGTCTTTTGTTTTAGCAATAAAAACCCCAACCATCGCATAGCGAGAAGCGGGGTTAGGGAATTTGGCATAGCCGGCTTTTTCGGGGACAGGAAAGCTAATTGAGGTAATAATTTCTCCTTCATCCAGCGCGGTTTCGAAAAGCCCTTTAAAAAACTGGTCAGCAGAAAGATCCCGCCGATCGGTTTTAATCGAGGCGCCTAGAGCAAGAACAGCAGCCGGGTAATCCGCGGCAGGGTCGGCATTGGCAAGTGATCCCCCGATTGTTCCGCGATTGCGGACTTGGGGATCGCCGATACCATCCGCAAGTTTGGCTAAAGCTGGAATGGCTTTTTGAACATCCGCAGAGGCTGCAACCGTGCCATGGGTCATCATCGCACCTATCGTTACCATGTCGGCGGTGATTTTGATGCCCTTAAGTTCGGCAATCTGCCCAAGATCAACAAGATCCGAAGGGCTGGCAAGTCGTTGTTTCATAGTAGGTATAAGGGTCATTCCACCCGCAACAAGCTTCCCGTCGCTTGCAGCTTTCAAAGCTTTGCTGGCATCTGCGAGCGTTTTCGGCCGATGGTAGGAAAATTCATACATGGCTTTCTCCTTGTCCTAACGGCCAGCGGCCTGGATAGCTTCCCACACTTTGCGCGGGGTTGCCGGCATGGAAATATCTTTAACGCCCTTGTCTTTCAGAGCATCAAGAACGGCATTAATGACAGCTGGGGGTGAGCCGATCGCTCCTGTCTCACCGCATCCTTTAACCCCCAAGGGATTTTGCGTGGCCGGCGTATTGTGGTGTTCCACGGTGAAGCTGGGGATATTGTCGGCCCGCGGCATGCAATAATCCATCAGCGACCCGGTAAGGATTTGGCCGCTGTCATCGTAAACGCAAGCCTCCAGCAAAGCTTGGCCTATGCCCTGCGCGACACCGCCATGGACTTGGCCGGCGACAATCATCGGATTAATTACCTTGCCGAAATCGTCAACGGCGGTGAATTTCACGACTGAAACTACGCCCGTTTCCGGATCAACCTCGACTTCGCAGATATGACAACCCCCGGGGTAACTAAAATTGAGTGGATCAAAAAACGCCGTTTCTTCAAGACCCGGCTCTAATTTATCGTGCGGAAAATTATGCGGTACATAGGCGGTTAAGGCGATTTCACCAAAGGATTTGACGCGATCGGTGCCGCTGACGCTGAATTTGCCGTCTTTAAATTCGATATCCGCATCGGCGGCTTCCAATAAATGGGCGGCGATTTTTTTTGCCTTCGCGATAATTTTATCGGCCGCTTTAACTAGGGCGACGCCACCGACGGCGGCCGAGCGAGATCCGTATGTTCCCATGCCGAAGGGAATTTTTCCCGTATCACCATGCACGATTTCCACATTCGCAAGGGGAATGCCAAATCGGTCAGCGATCAATTGGGCAAAGGTTGTTTCATGTCCTTGGCCGTGGCTATGCGATCCGGTAAACGCCGTGACACTGCCTGTCGGGTGAACACGGATCGAACCGCATTCGTAAAGACCAGCTCTGGCGCCTAACGCACCAGCGACAGCGGAAGGTGCAAGGCCGCAGGCTTCGACATAGGTGGAGATTCCAATGCCCCGCAGCTTGCCAGATTTACTAGATTCGGCCTTACGTGCGGCAAACCCCGCGTAATCCGCAATCTTAAGAGCCTTATCAAAGGTGCCCGGATAATCACCCGAGTCATAGCAAAGAGCGACGGGTGTTTGGTAAGGAAATTCCTTGGCTTGAATGAAGTTGCGCCGCCGAATCTCGGCGGGATCCATGTTCATCTCGCGAGCCGCAAGGTCCGTCAACCGTTCAAGAAGATAGGTGCATTCTGGACGGCCTGCTCCGCGATAGGCGTCGACAGGAACAGTATTGGTGAAAACAGACTTTACGTTGCAAGAAATAACAGGGGTCTTGTAAGGGCCCGCCAGTAATGTGCCGTAAAGATAGGTCGGGATGCTGGAAGCAAAGGTAGAGAGGTAGGCACCCATATTGGCGATCGTTTCTACTTTTAAACCAATGAAGCGTCCGTCCTTATCAAGTCCAAGTTCGGCATGGGTTACGTGGTCCCGGCCATGAGCGTCAGACATGAAAGCTTCGCTGCGCTCGGAAGACCATTTGATCGGTCGCCCAACCTTTGCCGCCGCCCAAGTGACGAGAGCCTCTTCAGCATAATGAAAGATCTTCGAGCCAAATCCACCGCCGACATCGGGTGCAACGACCCGTAACTTGTGCTCGGGTATGCCTAAGACGAAGGCGCCCATTAAAAGACGAATGACATGCGGGTTTTGCGAGGTGGTATAGAGAGTATACTCGCCATTATACGCTTCATAGGCGCCTATCGCGGCGCGTGGCTCCATGGCATTCGGGATCAGCCGATTGTTGACGAGATCAAACTTGATAACTTTATGCGCCTTGGCAAGAGCGGCATCGACAGCTACGGGATCACCCAATATCCAATCGTAACAAAGGTTATTCTTTGCCTCATCATGCACCGGAATTCCTGTTCCGTTTAAGGCTTTTTGCATATCAATGACGGCGGGTAAAACATCATAATCGATGTCGATCAGTTCAGCGGCATCGCGGGCTGCAGCCTTAGTTTCGGCAATGATAGCGGCCACCGGATCTCCGACGTGCCGAACCTTACCGTGCGCCAGAATGGGATGCTTGGGTTCAACCATGGGTTTGCCGTGGCGATCCGTAATAAGCCAACCGCACGGAAGACCGCCGACAGAGGCGAAATCTTCGCCGGTAAAAATGGCCACGACGCCGCCGGCTTTTTTTGCCTTTGCTGTATCGATTCTTTTGATTTTGGCATGTGCATGAGGAGAGCGCAAAATCCAGCAATAAGTTTGGTTCGGCAGATTAATATCGTCCGTATAGCGGCCTTTACCGGTTAGGAAGCGTTGATCTTCAACCCGCTTAACCGCGGCGCCAAATAAATTATCACCTTCGGGCATACTACTTTCCCCCCATTGCACGGGCACCCGCTTGAACGGCTTTGACAATATTGTGGTAGCCGGTGCAACGGCAGATATTGCCTTCGAGCCATTCCCTTATCTGATGTTCATTCGGATCAGAGTTGCGCTTTGCAAGATCAATTGCGCTCATAATCATGCCGGGGGTGCAAAATCCGCACTGCAGACCATGGTGCTCGCGAAAAGCTTCTTGCATAGGATGAAGCGTGCCGTTCTTGGCGACGCCCTCGATCGTTACCACATCGCGCCCGTCCGCCTGTACCGCCAGAAGAGTGCAGGATTTCACGGACATGCCATCGACATGAACAACGCAGGCACCGCATTGGCTGGTATCGCATCCGATATGCGTGCCTGTTAAACTAAGATTTTCACGTAGGAACTGTACGAGAAGAGTACGCGGCTCGACAGTACCCTCAACGGATTTACCGTTAACGGTTAAAGAGATAGTGGGCACCTTTTCCTCCCCAGGAAAGCAGATCGCCTAAATGGCAACGCACGGATAACGGTATGTGCTTGGCCTATAGACCAAGAACTTTACGCCCCTTATCCGCCAGGTCAACGGGATCGTATAAAACCTAGAGCTGTGTTGAGATAAGAATGATTAAGGATATGAAAATTAAGGCCGGAATCCAAATTTTTGCCGGTAGGGTGCCTGTTTCTTTGTTTTTAATTTCGGTAGAAAGTACGGATGCTGCAGGTGCTAAGGAGGGTTCTTGAACAGGAGAAGTTAGTGAATTGGCACCTTCCTGTTCAGCTAGGCCCGCAGCAAAGCGCACAAAAAAATCGTCGGCTATTTTTTTGGCTGCGCCATCAACAAGGCGAGATCCTATTTGCGCCAATTTGCCGCCAACCTGTGCCGATACGGTATAGGCGAGAAGAGTTGTCTCTGGATCCTGCTCGGTTAATTTGACCTTGGCGCTGCCTTTGGCGAAACCGGCTGCACCTCCCTGACCCTCACCGCTAAGAGTATAGCCATGAGGAGGATCAATATCCGATAAGGTTACCTTTCCGGTAAAGCTAGCCTTGACCGGGCCAATTTTGGCCACAACTTTTGCAATAAAAGACGTATCACCGTCACGTTCCATAGACTCGCATCCAGGGATTGACGATTTCAAAAAGTCCGGGTCATTAAGCGCCGCCCAAACTTTGACGCGAGGAGCGGGAATTGTTACTTCACCCATCATATCCATTAAGCGGCTCCTTGTAAGGATGGACTGCGGCGGTGCACGCAGAAAGAATAACAGGTTCAGTCGTATTCGCCAGGGGTAGCAAAGAAGAAAGAGGCTGGCAACCTGCCGACCAACAAATTGTCCAATCGGCAACCGCGCCAGATCGGGCTAAAGATAAAGAAGATAGCGGCGCTAACTTGGAGCGGTTATGCCACCAATGACCGTCAAATTTGGCATTGGCCTCAGGCTCCATTCCGGCGCCATGGCCTTGAACGCGGCTTTCGAGTAAGACCAGCTTCTGGCCTTTAATGACCCAATCCTCTTCCCACAAAGTTTTCTCTATCGAGTGTGTCCAGCTTAGCGTAAAGGCGGCAACCGTGAGACGCGCCAGTGCATCTCCCGCGCTTAAGCATAAAGAAATCACGCTGTTTGGCCGGCGCTTTGGCGGAGTTGCCACCACCGCCAAGCGATAAATAAAATGGACAAGGCGAAGCCGGCGACATCGGTCCAGGTTATGGCAACAACTAATAGAAAGGCCGCAGCCATTGCCCAAATCCGCTCGAACCATGAAAGTTTGCCGCCAAGCCATGCACTGGCGGCTCCACCCCATAAAGCAACGGCCAGTAAGGCTTTGCCAAGGACATAGGTAGTATCCATCCAGGTCCCACCCTGAAGCATCAAGACAGGGCTATAAACCGCCATAAACGGGACAACATATCCCGCAACGCCAAGCTTGGTCGCGATCCAGCCGATTTCCATATGCCCTGCACGACTAATGGAGCTGGCGGCAAGGGCGGCGAGGGCGACAGGAGGCGTTAGGTCCGCCATGATGCCAAAATAGAAAACAAACATATGGCTGACGATGAGAGGAACGCCCATTTTAAGAAGAACCGGTGCCGCCATGGCGCTGGTAATGATGTAGTTAGGAATCGTCGGCAATCCTGTTCCTAAGACCAAACAAGCAATCATCGTCATAAACAGAGCGAGAAAAAGATTGTCTCCGGCAACCATCAAAATGACGCGGGCTATATCACTGGCGAGCCCGGTTAGGGTTGTTATACCGATCAGAATGCCGACCAAAGCGCAGGCGATACCGACACTAAGCGCGCCACGGGCGGCTTCGGCCATGCTGTCGAGTAAAAGTTTTACGGTGTGGCGACCAGGCCTAAAAAGAAGCGCAATGAGGATAAGCACCCCCGTCATGCCAATGGCTAAAGTTTCTATGCGCCATCCGAATGTTTGCCGTAATCCCGCGATCACAAGTGCAAGCGAGACCCAAAAAATAATTCGCCATAATAATGGTCGCTCGGCCACCAGCTTATTGCCCAGGATGAGCACGGCTGTGAGTGCGAGGCCAATTGTACCGGCAAAAAGAGGGGTGAAACCGTCGAACAATAACCACACCAAGGCGATTAAAGGTAACGCCAAGTGCCAATTTTTCTTAATGGCGTTTAGGGCGCTTGGGCATTGCGCCTTAGGCAGACCGACCAGCCCGCGGCGATCTGCTTCCAAGTGGACCATCCAAAAAGCGGAACCAAAATAAAGAATGGCGGGAATAATTGCGGCAATGGCAATGTCCGCATAAGGAACGCCGATGGTCTCTGCCATGATAAAGGCTACAGCCCCCATAACGGGTGGCATGATTTGTCCGCCCATACTGGCGGTGGCTTCCACCGCGCCGGCAAAGGCGGGGCGGTAGCCAAATTTAATCATTAATGGGATGGTAAATTGGCCAACAGTCAGAACGTTCGCAACGCCCGATCCATTGATTGTTCCCATAAGCGCTGATGAGACAACGGCAACCTTTGCCGGACCCCCTTTGTGATGGCCGACGGTACCCATGGCGACATCATTAAATAATTGAATCATCCCGGCACGTTCAAGGAATGCGCCAAACAGAATAAAGAGAAATATGAAAGTTGCTGAAACGAAGGTTGCGATCCCGTAGACACCCTCAGTGCCGAGAAACATTTGGTCGATAACCTGGTCAAATCCAAATCCACGATGTTGTAAAAATCCGGGAAGCCACCGACCAAAAAGGGCGTAGGGAATAAAAGCAATGCAAAATAAGGGCAGGCCCCAACCCATGATACGTCGCGCAGCATCAACGACTAAAATGACGACGGCGCAGCCGACAAGAAGATCAGCTATATTAGGGTCACCAGCGCGCTGGATAAGATCTGCCTCGTAAAACCAATGGTAAAAAGCCAAAATAAAAGAGATCAGGGATAATGCCCAGTCGTAAAGGGGAATAGGACCTTTCCGCGGTTGGCCTTTTACATCAAATAAAAGAAATACCAACAGGAGTAAAAATCCCACATGCAGAGACCGCAAGACTTGAGAAGAAACGGGGTTAAAGGCAGCGGTAACGATCTGGAATGCAGAAAAAATAACGGCTGTAATATAAACGAAGCTAGCTTGCCAGGTGACTAATTTAAAAGAATGCTCGGTTGGATTTTCGCGATCAAGAATTGCTGCGGTTTTTGAATCCATTGATTAAGCCTTATACTGCAACAAAAGTTGAGGGGATGGAACTCCAACCCCTCAACGATTCGTCCTATTTTAAAATGCCGGCTTCTTTATAAAATTTCTCCGCACCGGGGTGCAAAGGAATAGGCATGCCAGCCAATGCCATTTCAGGCTTGATGGCCTTGGCAGCCACATGGGCAGCTTGCAAATCAGCAAGGTTGTCATACATGCTTTTCGTCATTTTATAAACCAGATCTGCTGAAACGCCGCTATGGGTGACAAGGAAGTTGCCAATAGCAACGCCCGGAACATCGGCGGCTTGCCCCTTATAGGTATTCGCCGGAATGACAGCAGGAACGTAGGCAGGATCGCCAACTTTCTTCACGATATCGGCGGGTACCGGCACGATGATAATTTCAAGAGAAGTCGCCAGGTCCTTGATAGAAGCCACGCCCAGTCCGGCAGATTGCAGCGTAACGTCCAGCTGCCTATTTTTCATAAGATCAACAGATTCTGCGAAGGCAAGATACTCTACTTTGGCGAAGTCATTATAGGTCAGCCCAGCGGCGGCCAAAATCGCCCGAGCGTTCAGCTCGGTGCCTGATTTCGGGGCGCCGACCGAAATTCGTTTTCCCTTAAGATCCGCCAGGGTCTTGATTCCCGACTCAGCGCTGGCGACGATTTGAACATAATTGGGGTAAATTGCCGCCACACCCCGCAACTTGTCCAATTTGGTTGCGAAACCGGCATCGGCGACCCCTGTCCAAGCCTGGCTTAAAGCATCGCCCAAGGTAAAGGCAATTTCGCCTCGCCCTGTTTGAAGAAGATTGAGGTTTTCGACAGAGGCTTTAGTCGCTTGAACGGAAGGTTTCGATCCTGGTATGGCTTTGCCGTAAACGTTCGAAAGGGCGACTCCAAGAGGATAATAAACCCCGGAAGTACCTCCTGTGAGGACATTTATGAAGTCTTCTGCCCTAAGGGGCGATGCAAAAACCGAAAGGCTGATCACCGCAATCGGCAATAGACGACGTAATCCCATATTCTTCATGACGATCTCCCAACATTATGATGAGGCAGTTTGCCTTTCGTTGCGACCCCTTCAGTCGCTGAGCCTTATCATGTGACGTATTTCTGGAAGCCAGCAAGCCCTTATATTTATAATTGTCAGCTGAGACAGGGGTTATGTCTCTTTGCTTTAGTCTCATAATTATTTTAATCTTCGGGATTACCTTAATTTTGTAAAGGATTTGTTATGGCCGACCCTAAAGACGATCATCGTAATGCACCGGAAAACTCAACGCCGGTTGGTCTGCGGATTGGCTTTATTTTCTTTAAAATGGTGGCAATTTCTACCCTTATAGGATTAGGGGTGTTTTTGCTGATTATGGGAGGAATGCATCCTGCGGCACTCATGCGGCCCCAGATGTTCTCTTCTATACCTAATCCCGAGGCGTTTCAGCTAGCCTGGCAAGCGGGCGTGGGTGCCGGGTTCATCGTCTTCGCTGTATTTTGGTCTCGTATACGATAGTTTTGTCTCGTATCGCAGATGATTGACCTGATTCGATTGGGGCAGGGTTGGGTGCTTGGTTTTCTGATTGCTGCGCCAATCGGTCCAGTCGGTTTAATGTGTTTTGAACGGTCTATTAGAACCGGATTTCTGGCGGGCATAGCATCAGGTATTGGTGCTGCGCTGGCTGACGGGTTCTATGCGGCTGCAGCTGGGTTTGGTATTATCTCGATTACGAACTTTTTAAAGGCAAATGAACAAGTCATCGCCTTTGGTGGTTGCGCGCTTTTAATTGGGATGGGCACTTACAGCCTGTTCCGGAGCCGGCCAAAGAATACGGAACCGGCCGTGCAAGCAGGCTCACAACCCGGAATAAACGTTATTGCTTATACCGTACAGACTTTTGCGATCACTATAACAAATCCGGCAACTATAATTAGTTTTATTGCTGCTTTTACAAGTGTGGGGATTTTGCAAAGAGCGCATGACTTTGTCAGCGCAAGCACATTGGTATCAGGCGTGTTTTTGGGATCTCTTTCGTGGTGGTTTGTTCTTTGCGGTGGCGCCATGAAGTTGCGCCACCGTTTATCGGATGAAGCAGTTTCCTATATCAACAAAGTCATGGCCGTAGGTTTGATCTTCTTTGGCTGCCTGCTTATTGTTGGTTATTTGTAGTTAAGGGACCTCAGCAGTGTATTGATCAAGAGGGGGTATTTCTTTGATCAAGCCTCGTTGCTTTAGGAATTCGGCAAATCTTTGATAGCGGACACGATCAAGGGCTCCGGGGCGTAAATCAAATCGCCCCACCGTTCCGCGCCAAGCACGCCGATTAAGTTCGGTATCAAGCTCAGCCCTGTTTGTGTCGCGAAAAATTGCCCAAGCTTCATCGGGGCGATTGGCAATCCATAAACTAGCTTCCGTTAAGCCATCGATAAATCTGCGTAGCCGTTTATCCGACCCAGCTTTATTTTTTAAAGCTATAAGGATCAACTCATCATAAGGAGGGACACCCGATTCTTCGGGGTAGAATGCCCGACCAGGCTTGCCCTCCAAGGCTAGTTGATTAAGTTCAAAGTTACGGAAGGCGCCAATAACAGCGTCAACCTTTCGCGACATAAGGGCGCCAGATAAAGCGAAATTGACATTAACAAGTTTAATGTCGCTAAGTTTTAGGCCATTTTTTTCGAGCATTGCCCCTAACAAAGCGTCTTCAAAACCGCCGACGGAAAATCCCACCGTTTTGCCTTTTAAATCGGCTAAGGATTTGACCGGTCCATCAGCTAACACAACGACAGAATTCAGCGGTGCCGCAATAAGAGTGCCGATCCAGACCAAAGGCAATCCTTGAGCGTGGTGCAAATGCAGTTGCGGTTGGTAGGATACGGCAATATCGGCCTTACCCGCGGCGACCAGTTTGGGGGGGTCATTGGGATCCGCAGGCGCGATGAATTCAACGTCGAGATCTCGAGCTTTAAAAAATCCTTTCTCCTTCGCAATGATTAAAGGCCCGTGATCTGGATTAACAAACCAGTCCAGCATGACCGTCAATTTTTCGGCAGCAAATGCCGCAGGTGCCAATAGGAAGTAAAAAAGAACGGCACAGATAAACTTTTGCACGAGATTCTCCTTAGTAATTAAACGACTGACCAAGATGCGATAGTGCGCCGCAAGGTATGATCGATCAAAAGATAAAGTGCGACAGCAAACAGACTGAGAATGATGAGCGCGGCAAACATGAGATCTGTTTGCAAGCGAGCGTTGGCTTGGAGCATGAGATAACCAAGCCCGCGACTGGCGCCGACCCACTCACCAATAATGGCACCAATCGGGGCGACCGCTGTTGCGATGCGGAGACCAGAGGCCAAGGCGGGCAGGGCGGCTGGAAAACGCAAATGGCGCAAAACAAGCCATTTTGACCCACCCATGACTTGCGCCAAGTCTAGCCATCCCGGCGGTGTACGGCGTAATCCATCGTAGAAAGCAGCGGTTACCGGAAAATAAATGATCAGAACCGACATCGCAATCTTGGATGCCAAGCCAAAGCCAAGCCACAGGACAAGCAAAGGTGCGACGGCAAATACGGGGATTGCTTGACTGATAATCAGTAAGGGAACAACCCAGCGCCGAGCACGTGGCCAGCTCGAAAGTGCAAGAGCAGTCAGCATGCCGCAAGCGCCGCCAATTCCCAAACCAATAAGAATTTCGGCGAAGGTGATCAAGGCATGATGCAAAAGAAGCTGACCTCGCGTTATAAAAACATTGCCTATCTCTAAAGGGCTTGGCAGCAAAAAATGCTCAACACCGGTTAAGAGAACGATGCCTTCCCATATGAGAATGAAACCCAAAATCCAAACAATGGCGGATAAGGCTGTCCCAAGTACCGATTTCATGGCAACCTTCGCTGATCCTGAAGGACGGTACGGCCTTGGCCTAAACGATGCAGTAATAGGGCGTGCTGGTGAGTAATCTCAGGATCCTCTACCTTTCGCGGCGGCGTCCCTTTAACGTAAAATACTTCCGGTTGTGCTGGCCGGCCTTTCAGAATAAGAATTTTATGAGCGAGCCTTAGAGCTTCAAAAGGATCGTGGGTTACCAAAAATACCGTAGAATCTCGCAGCAAATTGGCGGCTATCGTTTGCAGTTCTATTCGAGTAATCGTGTCAACCGATGCAAAAGGTTCATCCATCAGAACAATGGGCCGACCTTCCATCAAGGTCCGAGCTAATGCCACCCGCTGTCTCATACCGCCCGAAAGCTGATGAGGGAGCGCCTCTTCCCAACCGGCAAGTCCCACTGCCTGCAGGAGGTCTGACGCTGATTTTCGGTTGAACGAAGTTCCGCGAAACCGGGCACCTAAAGTCACATTATTCAGCACTGAAAGCCAAGGCAGCAAAAGATCTTGCTGAGCCATATAAGAAACTCTGCCCTCTAGGGGAATATTATCGCTTGTTGAAATGTCGGCCTCGGCTTGGGACGCAAGACCTGCAATTAAGCGGAGCAGGCTGGTCTTGCCAACCCCGCTTGGACCGAGCAGACAGGTCCATTCCTTCGCGGCTAGATCGAGTGAAAGACCTTTAAATAAAAGGGAATCATCATAGGCAAGGTGGGCATTTCGAACAGAAATGGCCGGCGCAAAACCATTAGTGGGTAGGGGCGGGATAGGGCTAGGAGAAATATCTTTATTTAAAGTCAAGGCACGACTCCCTCCGCCGGTATCAACCGGATCAGGTTCATGGGGTCGTCCTCGTAGGACCTCTCAGCCGGGATGGCTCCCCCGTGTGCAGATAGTGCCACTATTGCCTAATTGGCAGGGTTTGGCAACGGCTCTTCATTCCGTATATCGCCTATTATTGCGGTGAATGATATAATAGGCGGTATGAGATTTAATCCTGTTTTGCGCAAAGCCATTGTAACGGTTGGATTTCTGGTATCGGCCATTACCGTTCTGGGAACCATGTGGGCTCGTAGCCATCAAGCAGCGCCACCGGCGCCTCATCTAGTTGCCCAAGCGGAATTACATCCAGGAGAGCAATTCCCCACGAGTGAGCTGGATATCGTGACGGCTGCGGGTAAAAGAATAAAATTCAAGATTGAAGTGGCAACTTCTATTTCTCAGCGCGCACAGGGCTTGATGTATCGCCAAAATATGAGCCTGCAATCAGGCATGCTGTTTGATTATGGCGTATCGCAGCAAGCAACCATGTGGATGAAAAATACTCTAATTCCTTTGGATATGCTTTTTATCGATTCCACAGGGAAAATCGTTTTCATTCAAGAACGCACAGTTCCTTTATCTGAAGCTGTTATCGCGGCACCGGAACCGGTACGAGCCGTATTGGAATTGGCTGGCGGGGCGACGTCTCGGCTCGGCATTAGTCTCGGCGACCGTGTTGACTATGCGATTTTTAAGTAACGCACAAAAAGTCGCACTTCAGAATTCCTAATAATAGGTGTCAGGTTCACGAAATTATGGATAATGGGGTCTTAGCTCGATCAATCTTTTAAAAAGGAAGGGCTAATGATGGACGCTCTCATGCTGGCTAGAATACAGTTTGGGGCCAATGTTACGTTTCATATTTTGTTTCCAACTATAACCATTGCTCTGGCATGGATGCTGCTATTTTTCAAGCAGCGCTATAACTCAACGCGTGATTCAAAATGGATGGAATCCTATAAATTTTGGGTCAAGATATTTGCTCTTTGTTTTGCGCTTGGTGTTGTGTCGGGCATTACTATGTCCTTTCAATTCGGGACTAATTGGCCTGGTTATATGAACACAGTCGGCAATATTGCCGGTCCTCTCCTTGCTTATGAAGTTTTAACAGCGTTCTTTCTTGAAGCAACGTTCCTAGGGATTATGCTGTTCGGCTTTAATAAAGTTTCTAATCGGATGCATACCTTGGCCACTATTTTGGTTGCAGCAGGTACGACACTTTCCGCTTTTTGGATTTTGGCTCTTAACAGTTGGATGCAAACTCCGGTCGGGTTCCAGATCATTGAAGGCAAGGCTTACCCGCTAGATTGGTTGGCTATCGTATTTAACCCATCCTTGCCGTACCGTTTAACACATATGTTATTGGCTTCTGGCCTTACCACATCATTTCTGGTGGCTGGTATATCGGCATATCGTTTTTTGCGCGAAGATAGGTGCCCCAGCGTTATGGCCGCTATGAAAACGAGTATTTATTCGGCAGCCATATTGATTCCGCTGCAAATTCTGGTGGGTGATTTGCATGGATTAAACACGCTTAAGTACCAACCAGCGAAAATTGCCGCAATGGAGGGGATATGGAAAACGAATACTGAAGTTCCTTTGCTACTGTTCGCAATCCCGGATCAAACGGCTCGTATGAACCATTTTGAAATAGCTTTACCAAAAATGGCGAGCCTAATTTTAACACATGAATTTTCTGGAGAGGTTAAAGGCCTTAATGAGTTCGATGGCAATCATCCGCCTGTGGCGCCCATGTTCTATGCTTTTCGCTTGATGGTTGGAGTGGGGCTGCTCATGCTAGCAGTTGCTTGGGTCGCAAGTCTTCAGATTTATCGTAAAGCTAGGCCAAGTCAGGGCGTAGCGTATGTTCTGGTTGGTATGTCTTTTTCTGGATGGATTGCAACTTTAGCCGGTTGGTATACTACCGAAATCGGTCGCCAACCTTGGCTTGTTACCGGAGTGTTAACGACAAAGGAGGCTGTCGCGGGTAACGTTTCGAATAGTATGATTATGAGTACGCTTGTTATGTACCTTGCGCTCTATGTCGTTCTGATTTTGGCTTTTATTTTTGTTATTTTTCACTTGGCGCGCGTCGCCAAGATAAAGGCGCCGCTTCTATCGCCTCAAGCCTTTTCTTCCGCCGCTGTCGCAAAAGCAAATGATAGAGGGATTTAAATGGAAATCTTCGCCAATGGTCAGTGGTTACCGTTAATTTTTATGGTGCTAATGGGCGTTTCCGTTTTGGCCTATGTTATTTTAGATGGGTATGATCTTGGCGTTGGCATTCTCATGAGCCGCGCAAACGATGCCGAAAAAGATAGGATGATTGCTACGATTGGTCCTTTTTGGGATGCTAATGAGACGTGGCTGGTGCTCGGTATCGGTATACTATTGGTTGCATTTCCCGTCGCTCATGGTGTGATTCTAACAGCTTTGTACCTCCCGACGGCACTTATGTTGGGCGGCCTTATATTGCGAGGCGTTTCTTTTGACTTCCGCGCTAAGGCAAAAGCGCAACACAAGCATTTTTGGGATAAAGCTTTTGTTGGAGGTTCGGTTTTGGCGTCTCTCGCACAAGGCTATATGTTGGGCGCCTATATTCTTGGATTTGATCGAGCATGGATGACTGCTGGATTTGGCGTACTAGTCGGAGCTTGTCTTGCCGCCGGCTATTCCTTTGTCGGGGCGGCATGGTTGATCATGAAAACTGAGGGTGATTTGCAACGGCGCGCAATTTATTGGGCCAGGATATCTTTATGGGGAACTGTTTTAGGCATGGTGATTGTTTCACTGGCAACTCCACTAATCTCGCAAAGAATTTTTGATAAATGGTTTAGCCTGCCAAATTTCCTCTTTCTTCTGCCCATACCCCTTATAACGGGCTTATTGATTGTGGCGCTGGAGTTTACGTTAAGAAAGCTTCCGCGGCCGAATGATCAGCTCTGTTGGTTCCCCTTTGCCGGAGCGGGCGGATTATTCACCTTGGGATTTTTGGGTCTGGCCTATAGTTTTTATCCCTACATTATCCCGGACCAATTGACGATCTGGCAGGCGGCCAGCGCGCCAGAGTCACTGATGATCATTTTGATAGGCACAGTGATCGTTTTGCCCTGCATTATTGGCTATACGATTCTTGCTTATCGGGTATTTTGGGGTAAAGCCAAAGAACTGAGCTATTACTAAAGGACCGAGTTCCATTTATGGTCGGGGTGGCCAGATTTGAACTGACGACATCCTGCTCCCAAAGCAGGCGCGCTACCGGACTGCGCTACACCCCGATCAACTGGGAGGCGCAGTCTAATCGGGTCTTTTTGCCGCGTAAACCCGTCTCTTGGCTTTGGGACCACTTTAGTTATACGCCAGTCTTGGCCTAGGCTTCAGGCTGGGGTAAAACCTGGCAAACTGCGTAAGAAGCTCGTTGTGAAGAACCATCCCCGCAAATCCGCCGATAAGCGTCTTTTTTTGGCCACCTGGTTGCGCTCTCCCTTTGCCGTGGGGGCGGTGGCACCCAGCAGTCGGGCTTTGGGCAAGCTGATGGCTGCGCAAATAGATCCATTTGCCTCAGGGATCATTGTTGAATTAGGAGGCGGCACAGGCGCTGTAACGAAGGCACTGCTGGCAACGGGACTATCTCCTAAAAAGCTAATTATTGTTGAGAGGGATGAGGTTTTTGCTCGCCTATTGGCTGGAAAGTTTCCAGAAGTGCGCGTTTTGCGAGGGGATGCTTCACGGTTGGATCGCCTATTGCGACGTGAGGGTGTTACGGAAGTTTCCCGGATAGTTTCCAGTTTACCTCTCCTGTCGATGCCACGACAGGTCCGGCTGACGATTATGGTTCGCGCTTTTGCGGTTTTGGGAGCGAAGGGAGTTTTTGTACAATTTACTTATGGGCTTAAGTCACCTTTGCCCGAACAGGCCCTCCTAAAGTCGGGTATTATCGCCAAATCCGTTGGCCGTGTGTGGCGCAACATGCCGCCGGCAACGGTTTGGCGATTTGAAAAGAAAGCTTTGCAAAGGGCGCATAAAAAAACGGAGCCCTAGGGCTCCGTTTTTCACTAAAGCCGTTCGATTAATAGGCTTTTAAAACATTCAACAGTTGAGCAGAGCCGGGATTGGCCGTAACAGTGCCGCCAATGATGGCTTTGGTATCAACGTTTTTGCCGTAGAAATCTTCATTTTTGTCTTCATCATCATCAAGGTCGCCCCCTGAGACGCTGACGCCGGCATATCCACCTTTGCTGCGAACAAAGGTAATCATGTCGGAAGTAGCAGTTTGCTCATTGACACCTTTGTTTGAGTCCCAGGCCGTAGCCGACGCATCACCGCCAACCGACAATTTCCCGTCGGCCAGTTCATTTAGGCCGTGGTCGGTCATAATGACGATAAGAATTTGCTGACTTTCTGCACCGACTTGGAAGCCAATGCTGCCTTGGCCCATTTCAAAGAAAGCGGGTTGTGACCAACCCTTGGCGGTTTTGGCGACCAAAACACCGTCTCCAGAAGCACCGCCAACAATGAAGCCAGCCTTCACAAACTTTGGAATGATAACGACACCCTTTGCTTTCTTCAGAAGGCTTGCAACATTTGGATCAGACACAAAAGTTTGCAGAGTGCTTGTTGAATGGTCGATCACTTCCTTTGCATCATCAGCGACTGCCGTCATGGGAACAAGGGCTCCAGCAAATAAGGTCGCTGCCATCAAAGCCTTAGAAATCGTCATCTTCATAGGTTAATATCCCTAGATAGTTGTTGGTCGTCTGGGGGCGCTTAATTCGGGTTTTTAGTAAAATCAAAAACTACCCTGCGATATAACAGCTTACCCCTTATGAAGTTCCAGCCTGGGGAATGACCATGGCGGCATTGCGGCAAAATCTATAAATGTTTTTTTGATATAAATATCTTTTTAAATCAATATATTAGATGATATTGCCCGCACATGATCCGTAGCCAATAAATTCTATAAAAATAGAATCTTTAATCGCCATAGGATGGAGTCCGCTCCAGGACCCCGTCGTTATCACCATTCCCTTACGTAAAGGGAGTCCGCGCTGGGCAGCATGAGAGGCAAGCCAGATAAGTAGGCGAAGCACATCTTTCCCATTGCCGTTTCCCCCTACCTGCTGAACAAGGGTTTTTTTATTTCGTTGAACCAACAACGGCTGGTTTTCAAAGTTAATTTTTTTCCAATCAACTATCGGTGCACCGACCAATAAGGCGCCGTGGCTCTGCAGATCGGCCATTTTTGAGAAATCATCAGCTTTATCCCACGCCTTAAATCGCGAACTGATAATCTCTATAGCAGGGTGGGCTGATGCAATAGCTGCGTTTACTCTTTCGGGACTGAAAGGCTCGACCAGATCCTGACCAAAAGTAAAGGCTATTTCCGCTTCGAAGCCTAAGGCGAGAAATTCTCTTGCAGGAATAGATGCGGGTGCTTGAAAAATTCTTTGTTGAGGTAACGGACTGCATGAGGGTTCAGCCGTAGGTGAAGATGACCCGACCTTCCAGCCACCTATCGGACCTATATTTCTCAAAAACTCATCTTGTATCGAATAAGCTGTCGTTTGATCGAGTGGTCGTTGATCTTTCGGCAATGACAGAATGGGAGCAGTTTTTGTGTCAAAAATTTCTGCGAGCGTTGCTGCTGCTTGTTTCGTTTTAGACATAGCTTATCTTTGCTTTCAGACTTTCAAGAGCGTTAATCATGGCGTGCCGACGGTAAATAAACCAGCAATTTGCCACAACAGCTAAAACAGCGCCGATTGCGAGGGGGATCCGAAGGCCGGTGCCTTCAGAAATGGCTCCAATAATAAGAGCGCCCAAGGCGGACCCGCCGCGGAATATCATACCGAACATGCTCATAACGCGGCCGCGCATGGAGTCGTCCACTGCGATTTGAACCATGGTTTGTGTGCCGGCGCCGCTCATGACGAGAAACGCTCCGGCGATTGTTGTAAGGCCGACTGCTACATAAAAATTATTCGTGATTGTTAGGCCTAAGGTAGCCAATGCCATAACTATTCCGGCTATAAGAGTAAGAATAGTTAGCCCGCGAGTCTCGCCGCGCTGTGCAAGCCAGATGCCGCCTATCATGGCGCCGATACCTATCGAAGAACTAAGAGTTGCTAAACCCTCAGCGCCACGCGCAAAAACACCAGCGGCCAGAGCAGGAAGTAACTCAACAAAAGGACGCACACATATGGAAGTTAATACATAAAGACTCAGGAGGGGGCCAATCCCGGGGTGCCGGGCAACATACTTTAGGCCTTCCCACATATGAGCAGGCCAGGATTGGTGAGGGGTTTCTACCGAGATTTGCGGTGCGGGGAGAGTAATTTTCTTTTCTATATATGCAAGTGCGGCAAGCATAGCGATGTAGCTTAGGGCATTACTGACGAAAACTAGTCCAATGCTCATATGCAGAATAGTGACACCGGCTATGGCCGGGCCGAGAAAACGCGCTAGGTTAAAAATAACGGAGTTGATGGCTACGGCTGTTGAAAGATTATCTCGCGGAACTAAGCTCGAGATAAGAGCTAGTCGCACAGGCTGATTAAATCCAGCAATAACGCCTTGAACAAAAACCATGAATAAGAGCACTTCTATGGTTAGAAAATTTAAGTAAGCGAAAACCGCCAAGAGTGATGCCTGAATCAACGCGCAGATATTACTTATGCGCATCAGCCGCATTCGATTGAGGCGGTCAGCGGCGGCGCCACCTAAGAAGCCCAAAATAACCGATGGGAAAAGATCACAGAAAGCTAAGAGACCAATCCATGCTCCGGAACCGGTCAACTGCCAGGCGAGCCAACCAACACCGATCCGCTGCATCCAAGTCCCAATTAGTGAGAAGCAGTTACCGGCGGTAAAAATTCCATAGTTTGGAATAGCCAAGGTAGAGAAAATGGCCTCTATGCCTCGTTTCGACTCTTCCGCTGCGCGTTTAGCAAATAGTCTCATAGCGGTGCGAGGTAGGTCCGATGCTTGTCTTTCGGGTACAAAGACGGCTCAGATACAAAGTGGGAAATTTGAGAAAAAGAAACCATTGTTCTTAAAATAAAACATCAATGAGATTTTATCGATGCAATCACTGCAGGGCAGGCATCGAACATTGAGAACGAAGCGTCTGTTTCTACAATAAAAAAGGCGGGCCGAAGCCCGCCTTTTTGGATTAAGTAAGATCAGGGACCAGCAGGTGGGCCCGGAGGTGCCTTATCGTTGCTTGACGCAGCAGAAGATGCAGAAGCAGAACTATCCCGGCTGTTGCTGTCACGGTTCCCGTGTTGGGCGGTTTTGCCGATTTGTGGCTTAACTGGTGCGAGCGTATTCATCATGATTGAAGGTGTGGGTGCGGCTGATGAACCTTGAGTGCGAACAGTGTCAGCTTGGCCCGCAGAAGCTAATGATCCTTGGTTGATCGCTTGCAGAGTTGCTGCCCGGGCATTTGCACTGGAAGGCTGAACAAGGTCCTTGGTGCGAATATCAGCGCGCAGAGCTGCTGCACAGTTTCCGCCGGCGCAAAGATCAAGGCGACCCGCTTTTTGACCGGGCTCAAAGCTACCTACTTGTCCCGGCGCGATAGCTACGATCCCTCCGCCATTAAGCGACTGCATTTCTACAAGGCCGCTCAGTACTGTAACGCGGGTGGCACCATTCGGCGCAACATCAACGATAAAATCAGTACCGCGGATGCCAATTGTCGCCAAAGGCGTGATCAGTGAGACGCCTTTCTTATCAACATTGCCGGAGACAAACCGGAAAATGCCCGAGCTCATCTTCATGACGGCTTGGCCGGTACCCTTTGTGCCGGAATAGACAAACCGGTCCAAATTCATTTCGGAATTTGCCCCAAGAAGCAAAGTCGTGCTGTCAGCGAAAACCACGCGAAGAAGGGCATCCTTGCCCGTTTTAACATGTTCGTCGCGGTGAACAGGCCGATCTAAAACCAAACGCGCGGGCTGACTGCCCGGGAGAGTGCCGAAAGCTTCGTTGCGAACATCATCAACTATGCCGATGGCGGCGACTTCACCCGCCGCTGAAGCGTGATGTGCGCCTCCCGCAAGCATCATCACCCCTAAGGCGCAGGTCGGCAAAAGCCGGGCTGGGTTCAAATTAAACATAACGCACCTCCTAAAGGGTGTAATCTTGGGCATAACGCCATTGCATTGGACAATGACAGTATACGCAAGAACGTGCTGTGACGATCGTCACAGGCCCAAAAATATTATCCAACCATTTGATAAATTTTGTTTTAAAAAATTTATATCTTGGGAACCGTTATGGCGGCCATTTCTCTTTTCCCAAGATTATATACAATAAGAGTGCTAACAATTGGGGAGGCCTAAATGGACGCGAATGACGTCAACCCTATGGGAACGGACGGATTTGAATTCATTGAATATACCGCGCCGCAAACGGAAGATTTAACGAAGCTATTTACCAAGCTTGGCTTTATCCCTGTTGCGAAGCATCGCTCGAAAAAAGTGACTCTGTATAAACAGGGTGACATCAATTTCATTGTTAATGCTGAACCGGAAAGTTTTGCCCAGGCCTTTGCCAAGGTGCACGGCCCCTCGGTCTGCGCCATTGCTTTCCGAGTCCATGATGCTGCTGCAGCCTTCTCAAGAGCTGTTGCCTTAGGGGCAAAACCCTTTCAAAGCCATGTTGGGCCCATGGAGCTGAACATCCCCGCTATCCATGGTATTGGCGATAGTCTGATCTATCTTGTTGATCGTTACGGTCCTAAAGGAACTATTTATGATATAGATTTTATACCTATAAATGGAACATATTCTTATCCAGAGGGTCAAGGTCTAGCGACCATTGATCACCTTACACATAATGTCTATCGCGGGCGGATGGGAATCTGGGCAGATTTTTACGAGAAATTGTTTAATTTCAAAGAGATAAGATACTTTGATATTGAAGGTCAGCTGACGGGCTTGAAATCTAAGGCAATGACAAGTCCTTGCGGCAAGATTCGTATCCCTATTAATGAAAGTGCCGACGATAAATCGCAAATCGAGGAATATCTTGTCGCTTATCGAGGCGAGGGGATTCAGCATATCGCTTTAGGCACGCAAGACGTCTACCGAGCAGTAGAGGGCTTAGCAGCTAATGGGGTGAAGTTTATGAAGCCCCCGCCTGATGCCTATTATCAAGCATTGCCGAAAAGGGTCCCTGGACACGGGGAGTCGTTAGATCAGCTTAAGAAACTGGGGATTCTCTTGGATGGGGCGCCGACCCAAGGGGGAGGCATACTGCTGCAAATATTCACCGACACGGTCATCGGCCCTATTTTCTTTGAAATTATCCAACGCAAGGGCGATGAAGGGTTTGGTGAGGGCAATTTCAGGGCACTTTTTGAAGCAATCGAACGAGATCAGATCGATCGGGGCGTTTTAAGCCCCCCTTAAGACGACCATAAAAAGGGCAAGACGGAAGCGACCATAAGTATGGCCATGCTCCAGTTAAAGATGCGGAGGCGCGTTTCGGTCAAGAAGTGACTTAAAGCGACGCCAAACCCAGTCCAAAGCACGGCACATGGGATAAAGACAATGAAGAATATTGCGGCGATCAGGCTCACATTTATAAAGGCATTGAATGACGATGTCGTGAATGTTGAAATGGCGCTGATCACCATGAACCATGCCTTGGGATTGATCCATTGAAACAAGGCCGCTTGAATGAAGCCTAAGGGCTTGCTGACCGACTCGACGGAAAGGTTTGATGTCGTTTTCGAAGGGACCGCTGCTGTTCCCATCCGGTAAGCAAGATAGACGAGGTAAGCGAAGCAGGCATATTTAAGGATATGCTGTACCCAAGGATAAGCCGTAAAAATTTGAGCGAGCCCTAACCCAACCGCCATGATCATAACTGTAAAGCCGATCATAATGCCGGCCATGTGCGGGATCGTGCGCCTAAATCCATAATTGGCACCCGAAGCTGTAAGCATAAGGTTATTGGGGCCTGGTGTTATCGATGAAGCCAGGACAAAGGTGATAATCCCCCATAGATAGTCAGGCAAAAGCAGTCCCCCAGGTAGTCCGGCTTAAGTTAGGCACAGATAAAGAGACGATAGTGCGCGGAATAGAATATACAAGGCTTATTCCGCCACTTTTCGAGTCGCGCGACTTGCTGCCGCGATCTGCGCTTTCGGCCTTTTCTTTCTGCAGTCTCAACACTATAGTCCCTCGCATCTGCGAAAGCGGACACGTCACCGGTGGGGTGGCGGATGCCGAGCCACCCGGCTCGGGCCGGAGGGGGTCCGGAGCAAGATCAGCAAATTCCGATCATCGATCGGAACGGTGGACAATATGGGTAACCTGTTGAGCGAATACTTGCCGATTTTAGTTTTTCTCGGCATCGCAATCGGGCTAGCCGCAGCTTTAGTGGCCGCGTCGCTAATCGTGGCTCGTCAGCGGCCAGATCCTGAAAAGCTTTCGGCATATGAGTGCGGCTTTGATCCGTTTGATGATGCGCGGGGTAAATTCGACGTGCGTTTTTATCTGGTCGCTATCCTTTTCATCATCTTTGATCTTGAGGTAGCGTTCCTTTTTCCTTGGGCCATCACCCTGGGTGATATTGGCATGGCCGGGTTTTGGTCCATGGTGATGTTTCTCGGCATCCTGACGGTCGGCTTTGTTTATGAGTGGAAAAAGGGAGCCTTGGAATGGGAATAGCCAATAGCAATTACCCGGCTCAATCCGCGCCGCTCCCGATAGGCCCTGATCAGGATAATATATTGCGCCAAGTTGTTGACGACTTAACCGATAAGGGTTTCGTTGTTGCTCAGCTCGATAAATTAGTGAACTGGGCGCGAACAGGATCGCTGTGGCCCATGACCTTTGGTCTTGCCTGCTGCGCCGTTGAGATGATTCATGCGTACAACAGCCGGTATGATCTCGATCGGTTTGGGGTGGTTCCTCGCGGAAGCCCGCGCCAGTCTGATGTGATGATTGTAGCCGGCACATTAACCAACAAAATGGCGCCGGCCTTGCGTAAGGTTTATGACCAAATGGCCGAGCCTCGCTGGGTTATTTCCATGGGTTCCTGCGCTAACGGCGGCGGATACTACCATTACTCCTACTCAGTCGTTCGCGGTTGTGATCGCATCGTGCCGGTAGATATTTATGTACCGGGCTGTCCGCCGACGGCCGAGGCCTTGGTTTATGGTATTTTGCAGTTACAGAAAAAAATACGTCGCACATCGACGATTGCTCGCTGATGACTTGGAGAATTTTGTGAATACAGCGCCCAACGATCATTCAACCACATCCTCGCTTAAAAAGCTGGGTGATTATCTTATGGGTGCTTTACCCAAAGAGATAACCAAGCAGACGCTGTGCTTAGAAGAGCTTACGCTTGATGTCTTACGCCAAGATGTGCTGAAGGTTTTGGCTTTTTTGCGGGATGACCCGGCGTGCCTATTTAAGCTGCTCATCGACATTTGCGGTACGGATTATCCTGAAAGAGCAGAACGCTTTGATGTGGTTTATCATCTTCTCTCTATCAAGCTAAATCAACGAATTCGCGTCAAGATAACGACGGATGCCGAGCACGCGGTCCCGTCATCCGTATCGCTTTTCTCTTCAGCTGGCTGGTATGAGCGCGAAGTCTGGGATTTATTGGGTGTTTATTTCGAGAATCATCCTGATCTCCGTCGCATTCTTACCGATTATGGTTTCATCGGGCACCCTTTGCGTAAGGATTTTCCCTTAACGGGCTACGTTGAGGTGCGTTACGATGACGAACAAAAACGGGTCGTTTATGAAAAGGTAAAATTAACGCAGGAGTTTCGCACTTTTGATTTCATGAGTCCGTGGGAAGGCATGACGTTGTTGCCGGGGGACGAAAAGGCGAATCGCTCATGAGTAACGACGTCGAAATCAAAAACTTTACAATCAACTTTGGTCCTCAGCACCCTGCGGCCCATGGCGTGCTGCGCATGGTTATGGAAATGGACGGTGAAGTGGTTGAGCGGATCGACTCCCATATCGGTCTATTGCACCGTGGCACCGAAAAATTGATGGAGTATCGCACCTGGCTGCAAGGGTTGCCTTATTTCGATCGTCTTGATTACGTGGCGCCGCTTGTGCAAGAGCATGCCTATGTTATCGGTATCGAAAAGTTGCTAGGCCTTAAAGTACCGCCGCGTGCACTTTATATTCGTTCGCTGTTTGATGAAATTTCGCGAATTTTAAATCATCTACTGAATGTTCCGGCTTTCGCCATGGATGTCGGCGCCTTGACGCCGATGTTGTGGGCTTTTGAACAGCGTGAACTCTTAATGGAGTTTTATGAACGCGTTTCCGGGGCGCGTCTTCACGCGGCCTATTACCGTCCTGGCGGTGTGCATCAGGATCTCCCCGCAGGACTTCTAGAAGACATCTGGCATTGGAATGAAGCTTTCCCAAAGGTCATCGATGACATCGAAGGGCTGTTAACGGAAAATCGAATTTTTAAACAACGCACAGTCGATATTGGCGCGATCTCTGCTCAAGAAGCTTTGGATTGGGGTTTTACCGGCCCGATGCTGCGCGCGTCTGGTGTGCCGTGGGATTTGCGCAAATCTCAGCCTTACGCCGCCTATGCGGATCTTCAGTTCTCTATTCCCGTCGGCAAGAACGGTGATAGTTATGATCGTTATTCCGTTCGCGTGGAGGAAATGCGCCAGTCAGTGAGGTTGATCCGTCAATGCATCGAGAAGATGCCTGAAGGGCCGTTTGTCGCTAATAATCACAAAGTGGCGCCGCCATCACGCGGTGAAATGAAGCGTTCTATGGAGGCGCTCATTCATCATTTTAAGCTTTATACCGAAGGATTTCATGTGCCTGAAGGCGAAGTTTATGCCGCAGTTGAAGCGCCAAAAGGTGAATTCGGTGTGTACCTTGTCGCGGATGGCAGTAATCGTCCCTATCGCGTGAAAATTCGCGCTCCTGGTTTTGCGCACTTGCAGGCTATGGATTACATGTCCAAAGGCCATATGCTGGCTGATGCGGTTTGCGTTTTAGGCTCGATGGATATTGTCTTTGGGGAAATCGATCGATGACAGCCGCTCCTGAAACCTTTGCCTTTACAGCGGATAACGAGGCGAAACTTGCAAAGATTATTGCTCGTTATCCCGAGGGTCGCCAGCAAAGCGCAGTCATTGCAGCCTTAGATATTGCGCAACGACAAAATAAGGGATGGATAAATCAGGCTGTTATTGAAGCGGTTGCTAGTCGGCTAAGCATGGCGCCAATCCGTGTTCATGAGGTTGCCAGTTTTTACTCGATGTTTAATCGCAAACCTGTCGGCCGTCACTTTGTTCAATTATGCCGAACAACACCCTGTTGGTTGCGTGGCTCGGATGATGTTCGTAAGGCTTGTGAAGAAGAGCTGGGCATTTCTTTGGGCGAGACCACCTTGGACGGCAAGTTTAGTTTGGTTGAAGTGGAATGCTTGGGTGCTTGTGTGAACGCCCCCATGATGCAGATCAATGACGACTATTACGAAGATTTGGATGCGCCGAAAACCAAGGCCCTTTTGCAAGCTTTGAAGCGCGGCGATCAACCAAAACCAGGTCCGCAAGCTCAGCGGCAATTTTCTGCACCCGTGCAAGGCCGCAAAACTCTATCCGGCAAAACGCCAGCTTCGGAGAGTAACTAATGCTACAAGATAAAGATCGGATCTTTACTAATCTTTATGGCGAGCATGATTGGCGCTTAGCCGGTGCGCAAAAACGCGGCATTTGGGATAATACGAAAAAGCTCATCGAGATGGGGCACGACGGTATTATCGAAGAAATGAAAAAATCCGATTTACGCGGCCGAGGCGGAGCAGGATTCCCGACCGGTCTCAAATGGTCGTTCATGCCTAAAGAGGTCGGGGCCCGTCCTCATTATCTGGTCGTTAACGCCGATGAGTCCGAACCGGGCACCTGCAAAGATCGTGAAATTCTACGTTGGGATCCGCATCGTTTGCTTGAGGGATGTTTGATTGCCGGCTTCGCCATGCGGGCCCACACTTGCTACATTTATATTCGTGGGGAATTTTTTGGTGAAGCTTCCAACGTACAGGTCGCCATTGAAGAAGCCTATGCGGCAGGACTTATCGGTAAAAACGCCTGCGGCTCTGGCTGGGATTTTGATATTCACTTGCATCGGGGTGCGGGCGCTTACATTTGCGGTGAAGAAACAGCCTTGCTGGAAAGCCTTGAAGGCAAGAAAGGTCAGCCGCGACTTAAGCCGCCATTTCCGGCTGGCGTGGGGCTTTATGGATGCCCCACCACAGTGAACAATGTTGAATCTATTGCAGTAGCTCCAGAAATTCTTCGTCGTGGCGCGGCTTGGTTTGCGGCAATCGGACGGCCAAAGAATACGGGAACGAAGATCTTCTGTATTTCAGGCCATGTGAATACGCCCTGCAATGTTGAAGAAGAGATGGGGATTCCCCTCCGTGAGTTGATCGAGCGCCATGCCGGCGGTGTCCGTGGTGGATGGGATAATCTGCTTGCCGTCATTCCCGGAGGATCATCTGTTCCATGTCTGCCAAAACCGACATGCGATTCTATTTTGATGGATTTTGACTCGCTTCGCGAAGTGAAGTCGGGGCTTGGTACGGCCGCTGTCATTGTCATGGATAAGTCGACCGATATTGTTGAAGCCATATGTCGATTGGCCCATTTCTACAAACACGAAAGCTGCGGCCAATGTACGCCCTGTAGGGAAGGTACAGGCTGGATGTGGCGTGTGCTAACACGCATGGTTCGCGGTGAAGCAGAAAAATCGGAAATCGATTTGCTGCTTGATGTTACTTACCAAGTGGAAGGCCATACCATATGCGCTTTAGGTGATGCGGCAGCCTGGCCTATTCAAGGCTTAATTCGCCATTTCAGACCTGAACTCGAACGCCGGATCGAAGAATACCGGCGTCGTGCTGCGGCCTAAGGAAGATTAGAATATGCCTAAAGTCACTGTAAACGGCGTTGAACTCGAAGTCCCCGGCGGCATTACTGTTCTGCAGGCATGCGAAATGGCCGGCGTTGAAATTCCGCGCTTTTGTTATCACGAGCGTTTATCGATCGCGGGCAACTGCCGCATGTGCCTGGTCGAGATGGAAAAATCTCCCAAGCCGGTAGCCTCTTGCGCCATGCCGGTTGCCGATGGACAAGTGATTAAGACTAATACCGCGACCGTGCAAAAGGCTCGGCGTGGCGTAATGGAATTTTTGCTGATCAATCATCCTCTTGATTGTCCCATTTGCGATCAGGGCGGCGAATGTGATTTGCAAGATCAGGCAGTGGGTTACGGGTTCGATCGCAGCCGTTATGCGGAAAACAAACGGGCGGTTGAAGATAAGTATATGGGTCCTCTCATCAAGACCAGCATGAACCGGTGCATTCATTGCACCCGGTGCGTTCGGTTCTCGACCGAAGTTGCTGGTGTTGACGACCTCGGCATGCTTAATCGCGGCGAACATGCGGAGATCACAACCTATCTTGAAAAGGCGATTGCCTCTGAGCTTTCAGCTAATGTTATCGATCTTTGCCCGGTAGGAGCCTTGACCTCAAAGCCTTATGCTTTTATGGCGCGTCCATGGGAGTTGCGCAAATTCGAAAGCATCGACGTCTTGGATGCTGTAGGCTCCAACATTCGGGTTGATGCACGTGGCCGTGAAGTCATGCGCGTCCTGCCGCGGCTTCATGAAGGTATCAATGAGGAATGGATTTCCGACAAAACCCGTTACGCTATTGACGGATTAAAGCGCCAACGTTTGGATCGTCCTTATATTCGCGAAAACGGCAAGCTGCGCCCCGCCGAATGGACCGAGGCTTTGGCTGTGGTCGCCGCAAAACTACAGAATACATTGGCCAATAAAATTGCGGCGATCACAGGTGATCAATGCGATGCCGAATCCATGTTTGCGTTAAAGCAGTTGATGGCGGCTGTCGGCTCGCCCCATTTAGATTGCCGTCAAGATGGAGCAAAACTTTCCACGGTATCGCGTAGCGCCTATCTTTTTAATACGTCGATTGCCGGCATTGAGCAGGCTGATGCCTTGCTTTTGATTGGTACAAATCCCAGATGGGAAGCGCCGATCATTAATGCGCGCATTCGTAAGCGATGGCTGAGCGGTCAGTTAAAGATCGCCATGATCGGGCCAAAGGTTGATTTAACATATGATTATCAGCATATCGGTTTCGGTCCAGAAAGCCTGCGGCAGCTTTCGAGCGGGCAACCTGGTTTTTCCGAAGTCTTGAAATCAGCAAAAGCACCGATGGTTATTGTCGGCATGGGCGCTGTGACACGTCCTGATGGTGCGGCGGTGCTAGCTGCCATAAGTGCCTGGGCTGAAAAATCGGGGATGATTGGCTCGGTAGGCGATAATACTTGGAACGGCTTTAACGTTTTGCATACCGCGGCGGCACGTGTCGCCGCGCTTGATATGGGTTTCGTGCCCCAGCAAGGTGGCCGTGATCGCGATGACATTATTAAAGGGTGTGCAGCAGGCGATATAGAGGTCCTTTATCTCTTAGGTGCTGACGAAATGGATATGCAGAAGCTTGGCAAAGCTTTTGTGATTTACCAAGGTCATCATGGGGACGCCGGCGCTCACCGGGCTGACGTTGTTCTTCCCGGTGCCGCTTACACCGAAAAAGACGGAATCTATGTCAATACCGAGGGCAGGGTGCAGCTTGCTTGGCGTGCAACTTTCCCGCCGGGTGACGCCCGAGAAGATTGGACAATATTGCGCGCTTTGTCGGAAAAAATGGACCGTACCTTGCCGTTCGATAATCTCGATCAGCTCAGACAAAAGCTCGTCTTTGCATATCCAAGCTTTGCTAATGTAGATCAGCTACCCAAAACGACATGGCAAGCTATTACCGGGAATGAAGCGGCGATAGACTCAGCACCATTTCATTCCCCTGTCGATAATTTCTACATGACCTGTGCCATCAGCCGCGCATCAGCCACCATGGCGGAATGCAGTGCCGTCTTTGGCACAGGGTCAACAGAACGGACAGGCACCCATGGATAGTTTTTTGACAAACTATGGGTTGCCTGCGGTGATTCTGGTCGCCCAGATTCTTGCGATTGTTGTGCCGCTCATGCTGGGCATGGCCTATTTGACCTTGGCTGAACGAAAGATCTTGGCGGCAACCCAGCTTCGCCGCGGGCCAAATGTGGTTGGGCCGTTCGGTCTTCTGCAACCGATTGCCGACGGCATGAAGCTCCTGTTTAAGGAGACGATCATTCCTGCCGGCGCTAACCGCGCTCTGTTTCTGATGGCGCCTATGGTTACCTTTGTTTTGGCGCTAGTAGCATGGGCGGTTATTCCCTTCGGGCCTGGCTTGGTTCTGGCGAACATCAACGTGGGTATTCTGTATCTGTTCGCGATTAGCTCGCTGGGTGTTTACGGCGTGATTGTCGCGGGATGGGCTTCAAACTCGAAGTATGCCTTCTTGGGAGCGTTGCGTTCCGCGGCTCAGATGGTGTCTTATGAAGTCTCCATCGGTTTTGTTATAGTCACCGTCCTGCTGTGTGTGGGATCGCTTAACCTTTCCGCGGTGGTTGAAGCCCAGCGCAAGATTTGGTTCTGCATTCCCTTGTTGCCGATGTTCGTCATCTTTTTTATCTCGGCCCTGGCGGAAACAAACCGTGCGCCGTTCGATTTGCCGGAAGGAGAGTCAGAGCTTGTTGCGGGATTTTTCGTCGAGTACTCCTCCATGTCGTTTGCGCTGTTCTTTTTGGGTGAGTACATCAACATTCTTTTGATGAGCGGGATGACGGCTGTCCTGTTCCTGGGCGGATGGTTGCCGCCGCTAAATATGGTTCCCTTTACTTGGATACCGGGACCGATCTGGTTCATCTTGAAAATCTGCGTCGTCGCCTTTTGCTTTGTTTGGGTTCGCGCCACATTTCCTCGATATAGATACGATCAGTTAATGCGGTTAGGCTGGAAAGTTTTTCTGCCATTTTCATTGTTTTGGGTTGTTCTGACGGCGGGGGTATTAATCGCCACCGGCTGGCTGCCGAAGTAGGAAGACATCTATGGCATTTCTTGATCGCACCCGAAGTCTTTTATTAACCGAACTCCTGTCGGGGTTGTGGCTAACATTCAGCTATATGTTTAAGCGCCGCGTGACGATTAACTACCCATATGAAAAAGGTCCGTTATCGCCGCGGTTTCGGGGCGAGCATGCTTTGCGCCGATATGCCAGCGGCGAAGAGCGCTGCATTGCCTGCAAGCTCTGCGAAGCAATTTGCCCTGCCCAAGCCATTACCATCGAAGCTGAGCCCCGTGCCGATGGAAGCCGTCGCACGACCCGATACGATATTGATATGACGAAATGCATCTATTGTGGCTTTTGCCAAGAAGCTTGCCCAGTGGATGCGATTGTCGAAGGCCCGAATTTTGAGTTCGCGACCGAGACCCGGGAAGAGTTGCTCTATAATAAAGAAAAGCTGCTGTCGAACGGAGATCGCTGGGAGTATGAGTTGGCGGCTAATATTGAAGCCGACGCACCTTATCGATAAAGGGATTATGACGTGATACTGCAGGCGTTAACGTTTTATCTGTTTGGGGCCACCGCTATTGGCGCGGCGGCGATGGTTGTCTTTGCGCGAAACCCTGTGCACTCTGTTCTTTTTCTGATTTTAGCCTTTTTTAATGCAGCCGGCCTATTTGTATTAATGGGAGCTGAGTTTCTGGCGATGATCTTAGTCGTGGTTTACGTCGGTGCAGTGGCTGTATTGTTCCTTTTCGTCGTGATGATGCTTGATGTTAATTTCGTACGCCTGCGCGAAGGCTTCATGCGATATTTGCCGTTGGGAGGGCTTATTGGATTGGCTTTCCTTGCCGAATTGATCCTGATTGTCGTTACGTGGACTTTATCGCCAAAAGCGTCAACAGTCGCAATTGCACCGACACCGCCCTTAACGCAATTTACGAATACGGAAGCGCTCGGTCAGATCTTGTATACTCAGTATTTCTATCTTTTTCAGGCAGCGGGATTCATTCTTCTGGTTGCTATGATCGGAGCGATTGTTTTGACGCTACGGCAGCGGGCGGGAACAAGGCGACAAAGTATTGCCATGCAAGTATCTCGTAAGAAATCGGATTCTATCGAGCTCGTGGATGTTCCCACGGGCAGCGGCGTTTAGGGGTTATGTCATGCTAACCATTGGTCGCACTCACTACCTTGTCGTTGCCGCGGTGATATTTACCCTGGGCATTTTTGGCATCTTTCTTAACCGAAAAAATGTCATCGTTATTCTGATGTCTGTTGAGTTGTTGCTCTTGGCCGTTAATATCAATTTTGTCGCTTTTTCAACTCAGCTTAACGATCTTGTAGGGCAAGTCTTTGCCATGTTCGTTTTAACGGTTGCGGCCGCTGAGGCCGCCATTGGCCTGGCTATTCTTGTCATCTATCACCGCAACCGCGGTACGATTGAAGTCGATGACATCAACATGATGAAAGGGTAGGGATGTACGCTCTAGCCATTTTCCTACCGCTTTTGGGCGCGATCGTCGCTGGATTGGGCGGCCGCCGGATCGGCGATCGCGGTGCGCAGATTGTTACCTGCGCGGGAATCCTTGGCGCTCTTGGCGTCGCTGTTGTGATTGTTATCGATGTCGCCTTCGGCGCGCATCGTCAGACCGTTTTTCTGGTGGATTGGATTTTTTCAGGCAAGTTAGCCATCGCTTGGGCGCTTCGGTTCGACACTCTGTCTGCCGTCATGATTTTTGTCGTTACAGCCGTTTCTGCCATGGTTCATATATATTCCGTCGGTTACATGAGCCATGATCCGTCGATCCCGCGATTTATGTCTTATCTCTCCTTATTCACCTTCTTCATGTTGATGTTGGTGACGGCGGATAACTTGGTTCAATTATTTTTTGGCTGGGAAGGCGTAGGTCTTGCCTCTTATCTTCTGATCGGGTTTTGGTATCAAAAACCCTCCGCCTATGCCGCCGCAATCAAGGCGTTTTTGGTTAACCGAGTAGGCGACCTCGCCTTTGTCCTGGGCATTTGCGCCGTATTTTTCTTATTCGATACGGTAGCCTTTGATGCCATTTTCGCGGATGTCACTAAGCACACGGAAAGTCAGATGGTATTTTTGGGCATGGAAGGTCATGCACTGACCGTCATTGCTCTTTTGCTATTTATCGGCGCCTGCGGCAAGTCGGCCCAACTGGGTCTTCATACATGGTTACCCGATGCGATGGAGGGACCAACACCGGTTTCAGCCCTTATCCATGCGGCAACCATGGTCACGGCCGGCGTATTCCTGGTGGTCAGAATGTCTCCGTTGTTTGAGTACGCGCCCTTAGCGCTTAACGTTGTGACGGTCGTGGGCGCATCGACGGCGTTATTTGCGGCAACGGTCGGTATGACTCAATATGATATTAAACGAGTAATCGCCTATTCGACCTGTAGTCAGCTTGGTTATATGTTCTTTGCCGCCGGTGTCTCGGCTTATGGCGCCGCCATGTTTCATCTATTCACCCATGCCTTTTTTAAGGCGCTGCTGTTCCTAGGCGCAGGATCGGTTATCCATGCTTTGTCTGGTGAGCAAGATATGCGACGGATGGGGGGCATTCGGGCGCTTATTCCGACGACATATGTCCTTATGTGGATTGGCTCTCTCGCCTTAGCGGGCATCCCGCCCTTTGCCGGATATTTTTCTAAAGACATGATTCTTGAAGCGGCGTGGGGAGCGCATACGGCGGTCGGGAATTATGCGTTTTGGATAGGGATCTTAGTGGCGTTCTTAACGGCTTTCTATTCATGGCGCCTGCTGATTTTAGCCTTCCATGGCTTGCCGCGCGCCGATAAGAAAACTATGGATCATGTCCATGAATCTCCGACTGTCATGTTGATCCCGCTTGTTGTTCTGGCGATCGGGGCGGTTTTTGTCGGTTGGTTAGGTTACAATTATTTCGTTGGCGAAAAGTCGGCAGAATTCTGGAACGGCGCTATTCTTATCCTGCCGGAACATGAAGCCATGGAGAATGCACACCATGCGCCACTGTGGGTTAAGTACTTGCCGTTAGTGGCGGCTGTCAGCGGTATCGTTATGGCTTATATCTTCTACCAATGGCGCCCAACATGGCCGGCACGTGTTGCGACATCATTAGGTGCGTTTTATCGTTTCCTTTATAACAAATGGTATTTTGACGAACTGTATGACGCGATCTTTGTGCGCCCATCGTTCTATTTGGCGCGGGGATTATGGACAAAGGGTGATATCGCTGTGATTGACGGCTTGGGCCCGAATGGTGTGGCAGCTTTAGTTCGTGTCCTAGCTAAACGCACGGGCGTATTACAGACCGGCTATCTCTATCATTATGCTTTTGTCATGTTGATCGGCGTCGTCGGATTTTTATCTTGGTATCTTATCGGACATATGAAGTAGGGCGACATTCATGACAAATTTCCCTCTTCTCTCCGCGATTACGTTTGTGCCCTCGATAGGAGCTTTGTTCATCCTGTTGTTTATTCGGGGGTCGAATACCGATGCCGTATCCAGGAACGCCAAATGGGCGGCATTATGGACATCGATCATTACCTTAGGGCTATCAGCATATGCTTGGTTTCTTTTTGATCCCACAAATGATGGTTTTCAGTTAATTGATAAAGTGGAGTGGCTGCCGCAATTTTCTATCAGTTACAGCATGGGCGTTGATGGTATCTCGCTTTTCTTTGTTGTGCTGTCAGCGTTGCTAACGCCGATCTGCATTCTTTCAAGCTGGGAAGCCATAGAATCACGCGTCAAAGAATACATGGTAGCGTTCTTGGTTCTGGAGACATTCATGCTTGGCATGTTCTCCGCTCTAGATTTCATGCTGTTTTATATTTTCTTCGAAGCCGTTCTGATCCCCATGTTTATTATCATCGGAGTGTGGGGCGGTGACGGCCGGGTCTATGCGGCGTTTAAGTTCTTCCTTTATACCTTGGCTGGTTCTGTTTTGATGTTGTTGGCCTTGTTAACGATCTATTTGGAAGCTGGAACAACCGACATTCCAACCATTTTGGAAAGCACACAATTTACGTCAGCGATTCAGATCTGGTTGTGGCTGGCGTTTTTTGCCTCGTTTGCGGTTAAGGTTCCTATGTGGCCCGTTCATACCTGGCTGCCCGATGCCCACGTTCAAGCGCCGACGGCGGGATCTGTGATCCTGGCGGGTATTCTCCTTAAGATGGGTGCTTACGGCTTCATCCGGTTTTCCGTGCCCATGCTGCCGGAGGCGACAGTGATGTTCACGCCGCTTGTTTTCACGCTCAGTGTCATTGCGGTCATTTACACCTCGCTGGTTGCTTTGGCGCAGAGCGACATGAAGAAATTGATCGCTTACTCATCCGTTGCCCATATGGGATTTGTGACCCTTGGTATCTTTAGTTTGACTCAACAAGGCCTCCAAGGCGCGCTCTTTCAGATGCTCAGCCATGGTGTTGTTTCCGGGGCCTTATTCCTTTGCGTTGGCATCGTCTATGATCGTCTCCATACGCGGGAAATTGCCCGGTACGGCGGCCTGGCGGAGAATATGCCGAAGTATGCCCTTGTCTTTATGGTCTTTATGTTGGCATCAGTTGGTCTCCCCGGAACAGGCGGTTTCGTCGGTGAGTTCCTGGTGCTTGTCGGTACTTTCAGGGTCAATACTTGGGCTGCAGCATTGGCGGCCACGGGCGTTGTCTTGGGCGCAGCCTATATGCTGTATCTTTATCGCCGCGTTATATTCGGACCACTAGATAAGCCTGATTTAAAGCTGCTGCCGGATCTCAGTTGGCGTGAGATCTCGATGTTTGCGCCGCTGATCGTTCTGGCCCTGTGGATGGGCATATATCCAGCTACTTTCCTGGCGCCGATGGAAGGCGCAGTCGAGAAGGTGCTGACTATTCACAAGCAGAAGCTGGCTCAAGGTAAGGAAGCGGCCAAGCATTCGATCGCGCGAACGGATTAGAGAAAAACATGAACGTTTTTGGCAACTACCTTTCCGCCTTACCTGAAATAGCTCTCGCACTTAGCGGGCTAATTTTGCTGCTTGTGGGAGTGTTTTGCGGTGATCGCGCTATTCGGCCACTCACCTATACGACATTAGCTGTTTATGCCGGTGTGGGTTGGTTATTGATTTCACGCGCTTTTGAGGGAAGCGAGCCTCTGGCATTTAACGGTCTTTTTGTTGCCGATGGTTTCGCTACCTATGCCAAGCTACTCATTCTAACTGGTGCGGGCGCGACGGCTGCTATGTCTTTATCCTATCTTGAGCGTGAGGGTATTACCCGATTTGAATATCCGCTGCTTCTGCTGTTTGCCAGCCTTGGCATGATGATGATGGTATCCGCAAATAACCTCATCTCGCTGTACATCGGTCTCGAACTGCAAAGTCTTTCCTTATATGTTTTGGCCAGCGTCAAACGCGACGACGCCAAAGCAACCGAGGCTGGGCTTAAGTATTTTGTACTAGGGGCTTTATCGTCGGGATTGCTGCTCTACGGATGCTCGCTTGTTTACGGCTATGCAGGAACGACAGGATTTGCGGATCTTGCCAAGGTTTTGGATCCAAAACTGGGTGTCCCTTCGACGGGTCTTGTCGTCGGGCTAATGTTCGTCCTGGCCGGCTTGGCGTTCAAGATTTCGGCTGTTCCGTTCCATATGTGGACGCCGGATGTCTATGAAGGCTCGCCCACTCCGGTGACGGCATTTTTTGCGGCTGCTCCGAAAATTGCCGCCATGATCTTGATTGTCCGCCTGGTTATGGGACCATTTGGTCCGCTTATGGACGAGTGGCGGCAAGTTATCGTTTTCTTATCGATTGCATCGATGATTTTAGGATCTTTCGCCGCCATTGTTCAAACCAATATCAAAAGACTGATGGCCTATAGCTCGATTGGTCATATGGGATATGCCCTTGTTGGCTTGGCTGCCGGCAGCGGCGCTGGGGTGCAGGGCGTTATCTTTTATATGACGATTTACATGGTCATGAGTGTCGGTACCTTCGCCTGTATTCTCGCAATGCGCCGTCACGGTCGTATGGTCGAGCAGATTTCTGACTTGGCCGGTCTTTCCCGAACCCAACCGTTGCTGGCCTTGGTTCTGGCAATCTTTATGTTCTCGATGGCGGGCATTCCCCCGCTCGCAGGTTTTTTTGGAAAATTTTATGTTTTTATGGCGGCCGTTGAAGCGGGTCTCATCGGTCTTGCCATCATAGGCGTTCTTGCCAGCGTTGTTGGTGCGTTCTACTACCTGCGTATCATTAAAGTTATGTATTTTGATGAGGCTGCGGAGCCCTTCGATCGTCCAACAGGTGGTATTCTGGTTACCCTCTTATGGGGGAGTGGGGGCTTTATTCTTTTGTTTGCCGCTTTTGCTGATCAAATCCTTGCTGTGACCACTGCGGCAGCTCAAGCCTTATATCTCGGGTGAACAGTAAACCTATTGAAAATCCTTTGCTGCTGCCGCCCGGTTATCGGCTGGTGACTTATGACATTGTTTCCAGCACGATGGACGAAGCAAAAATCCTTGCTGCGGCTGGTGCCCAGGAAGGGACATTGATCTGGGCAAAGGCCCAATCGGCCGGGCGAGGTCGTCAAGGCCGCGTCTGGAAATCAGAGCCAGGCAATCTATATCTTTCTTTGATACTGCGCCCGCATTGCTCGTTAAGCAAGGCTCCCGAGATAGGTTTTGTGGCTTCACTCGCCTTGCACGACGCCATAAAGGAATTCTTGCCAGAAAGTAGTCTGACTTTGAAATGGCCGAATGATCTTCTGGTAAAAAATAGAAAAATGGCCGGCATTATTTTAGAAGCCATGCCGTCCGTGTCCGGGCAGGTTGATAGTCTTATTCTAGGGGTGGGTGTGAATATTTCTCATTATCCCTCTGATGATCAAGTACGTTTGCCCGCCACGTGTCTTGTTAAGGAACAGGGCAAATCAATTGATACCCTAAAAGTAATGGAGAGGTTTGTGCATGCTCTTCACAAGTACCTTAATGATTGGCGTTCCAAGGGTTTTGCCCCCATTCTGCAGACATGGCGGAAGCGAACATATCCCTATGGCACGAAGGTTTCAGTCGGCCAGTCTTCTGGAAAATTTTTAGGGTTGAGTGAGAAGGGTGAGCTTTTACTTGAGTTGGAAGATGGAAAGCGTCAAAGCTTGACCGCTGGCGATGCTTATTTTTACGCCGCACCTGGGGAGGCTTAGATATGTTGCTTGCCATCGACTGCGGGAATACCAACACCGTTTTTGCTCTTTTTGACGGGGACAAAAAGGTTGATCAATGGCGCTGCACGACAGACGACCGGAGAACAGCCGATGAATATGCTGTATGGTTGGCGCAGCTTCTTTCTTTAAAGGGATTTACGCTTGAATTCATAACCGATGTGGTGATTGCTTGTGTCGTTCCGACGGCACTCTTAGGCTTAAAATCATTTAGCGAGCGTTATTTTAAACTTAGGCCTTTGGTAGTAGGGGCTTCAGGTATTGATCTCGGGATCAAAATTTTAATCGACCGCCCCCAAGACGTGGGGGAAGATCGCCTTGTTAATGCAATTGCCGCCCATGAAAAATACAAAGGCGCCTTAATCGTCATCGACTTTGGAACGGCAACGTCTTTTGATATTGTTGACGCGGCAGGTAATTTTAAAGGTGGCGTTTTAGCTCCGGGCGTTAACTTGTCTGCCGAAGCTCTTTATCGCGCCGCCGCACGGTTACCTCGTGTCGCCATAGCAAAGCCACCCTCGGTTATTGGGAAGGCGACTGTTCCTGCCATGCAGTCTGGACTTTATTGGGGCTATGTCGCCATGGTTGAAGGAATAGTGGCACGGATTAAAGCAGAATACGGTAAGCCCATGAAAGTCATCGCAACCGGCGGCTTGGCGGCACTTTTTGCCGATGCCACCCCGATCATTCAATCCATTGATCCGGATATAACTTTACGCGGCCTTGTATTGATCCATCAGCGAAATCGCAAGCCACCGCGCCATGCTGGGCCTAAGAAAAAAGGTAAGAAATGACCAAGGCGCCGCCGCGCAAAGATACCGATCTTTACTTTCTTCCTCTCGGTGGAACGGGCGAGATTGGCATGAACCTCAACCTTTATCGTTACAAGGGCCGATGGTTGATGGTGGATTTGGGTGTCACGTTTGACGCGGAAAGTGCGCCAGGCTGCGATGTTATCATGCCGGACATCACCTTTATTGAGGCTGAAAAATCCCGGTTAGATGGACTTGTTTTAACTCATGCCCATGAAGATCATCTTGGTGCTGTAGAATATTTGTGGCATCGGCTCCGCTGTCCTATTTATGCGACGCCATTCACCGCTGCCGTACTGAAGCGTAAACTAGCAGAAAATGAAAATCAGAGATCTTTTCCACCGATTAATATCGTTCCTTTATCGGCAAGATTTCATGTTGGACCTTTTGATCTCGAACTTATTTCACTCACCCATTCAATCCCTGAACCCAATGCGATAGCCATACGGACCGATGCAGGGACGATTCTTCACACGGGCGATTGGAAAATCGATCCAGAGCCTCTTGTGGGTGAAAATATGGATATCGATAGATTGCGTGAGTTGGGACAAGAAGGAGTGTTGGCACTTGTCGGAGATTCGACCAATGCTTTGGTTGATGGTCATAGCGGATCTGAGGCTGAGTTGCGGGATAGCCTCATTTCGGTCATCGAAAATCGCAAAGGCAGGGTAGCCGTTGCATGCTTTGCCAGTAATGTTGCCCGCCTGGAAACCATGAGTGTTGTTGCCCAAAAGGTGGGCCGGCGTGCGGCCCTTGTCGGCCGGTCTATGTGGCGTATGTATGCTGCAGCCAGAGAAGTCGGTTATTTAAGAGATATTCCGGACTTTATTACGGAAGAAGAGGCCGGCTATTTTCCCCGAGACTCAATTCTTATGGTTTGTACAGGAAGCCAGGGAGAATCCCGCGCGGCTCTATCGAGAATTGCAAGCGGCGGACATCCTCACGTCACCTTAGAGCGTGGTGACACGGTTATTTTCTCATCCCGCATGATTCCGGGGAATGAAAAGTCAATTAATGCTCTGCACAATAGGCTGGCTAGTTTAGGGATAGAGATTGTCACTGATAGCGATGCATTTGTTCATGTATCCGGCCATCCGTGCCGCGATGAATTGACGGCTATGTATCAATGGGTTCGTCCTCGTATCGCTATTCCTGTTCATGGAGAAAAACGGCATTTAATGGCGCATTCAGATCTCGCTTTGGCGTGCCAGGTATCTTCAGCGCCGGTTCTTACCAATGGGCAGGTGTTACGCCTTTCAGGCGACCAGCCAGTCGTCGTTGACGAGGTTCATACGGGGCGTCTGGTTGTTGATGGAAATCGTATTGTTTCGTTAAAAGATGAAGGTCTGCAGCAGCGTCGGCGCCTTATGCACAATGGGGCAGCTGTTGCCACAATTGTGCTAAACCGGCGGGGACAGTTAAAGGCAAAGCCGGTTATCAGCTTTCTTGGGGCAACAGATACAGAGAATGACTTATCGACCCAGCATACCGTTGCCGTCGAGGTACAGCAGGCCATTGAAGGTTACGATCTTCAAAAACTTAAGGATGATGATGCCGTCATCGAAATTACGCGGCGCGTTGTCAGACGGTTTGCTCGAGAGCAGAATGGCAAGAAACCACCTGTGGAAGTCCATGTTATTCGCCTTTAACGGGAGAAGAGGCCATGATTGGTCAGGTCAATCATATTGCGATCGCCGTTCCGGACTTGGCCGCCGCCGCTGCTCTTTATAAGTATACCCTAGGAGCGAAGACTTCTGATCCTGTTGCTCAGCCCGAGCATGGGGTCACGGTTGTTTTTGTTACCTTGCCAAATACAAAGATCGAGCTGTTACATCCTCTAGGTGACGCATCGCCCATTGCAGGATTTTTGGCACGAAATCCCCAGGGCGGTATTCACCATATCTGTTTTGAAGTTAAGGATATTCATGAAGCCTGCGATCGGCTGCGCGCAACGGGTGCTCGAATACTGGGTGATGGCACTCCGAAAATCGGTGCTCACGGAAAACCGGTCGTTTTCTTGCACCCTAAAGATTTTACCGGCGCTTTAATCGAGTTAGAGCAGGTATAGCTATGGGCATAGTCTCAGGGATAGTTGTCTATATTCTTTTATGGTGGCTGGTGTTTTTTGCGCTGCTGCCCCTTGGCGTTAGACATGATGCAATAACACAGCGCGGCCATGATCCGGGAGCGCCGACAAATCCCTACATATGGCAAAAAGTCATAGCAACCTCACTTGTTGCTGCTTGTTTTTGGGGCGTTGTCTATGGGTTGATTGTTTCTGATCTTATTCGGTTTCGGACATAAAGAAAGGGCGCCCGAAGGCGCCCAACTTTCCCCTGTCCGAGGAGGATTTTTCCCGCTATTCCGGACAAACCGGTCGTTGGGGGCTCCCTCCCTAAACTCGGGACTTATTGTGTGATGGCTTTTGCCGTATTTCCCCCGTCCTCATCCTACAAAGGCTATTTCACGCCGTCATTAATTTTTTGGATTTCAAGCCAGAATAAATTTGACGACAAAAGCGATCGAGATAATCAAGACAGCTGGGTTCACCTCACTAAAACGACCAGACAGGATTTTTCCAGCAGTATAGACAATAAAGCCAAGACCAATGCCTGTGGCTATGGAAAAGGTAAGGGGCATGGCAATAGCAGTTACTAAAGCAGGGGCCGCTTCAGTAATATCGTCCCAGGCAATCTCAGCTAATCCACGCGCCATAAGACAGGCCACAAATACTAAGGCTGGCGCCGTCGCATAGGCAGGGATAATGCCTGCGAGAGGGGCAAAAAATAACCCCAGCAGGAAAAGAACAGCAACGGTCAGGGCGGTCAGGCCTGTTCGGCCCCCGGCATTAATGCCTGCAGCGCTTTCAATATAGCTTGTAACAGTGGAGGTACCTAAAACCGCTCCACCCATTGTGGCCACAGAGTCGGCAACCAGGGCTTTGCCAATACGAGGCAAGCGTCCTTGGGAATCCAAAAGTCCGCCGCGCTGAGCAACGCCAATCAAGGTTCCTGCATTATCAAATAAGTCGACCATGAAGAAAGCAAAGATGATGGCCACCAACCCAATGCTGAGGGCACCCATGACGTCCATGGCAAGAAAGGTTGGGGCCAGGCTTGGCGGCATGGCAATTAGACCACCACCTGGGGATACGCCCATCAGTACGCCAACCGCTGTGATACCTAAGATCGCAATCATAAGTGCGCCAGGGACGCGTCTAGCTTCTAAAGCAATGATGGCGAGGAAGCCCAGGCAGGCTAAAAGAGCCGGGGCTGATTTTAAATTACCCAAAGCAACTAGGGTGGCGGGATGGGCGACAACAAGGCCCGCATTTTTAAGCCCAATAATCGCCAGAAAGAATCCAATACCGGCGGCTATGGCAAATTTCAGACCGCGCGGTATGGAATTAATGATCCATTCGCGAACCGGCAGCACACTTAAGATAAGGAAGAGACAGCCAGAAAGGAAGACGGCGCCAAGCGCGACTTGCCAGCTGTATCCCATTCCGTTGACAACGCCGTAGGTAAAGTAGGCGTTCAGGCCCATTCCGGGCGCCAGGGCGACAGGATAGTTGGCGTAAAGCCCCATGATGGCTGTACCCAAGGCAGCACCCAGACAGGTGGCGACAAACACGGCCCCTTTATCCATGCCCGCATCACCCAAAATTTGCGGATTAACGAACATAATGTAGGCCATGGTCAGAAAGGTGGTTAGGCCGGCTAATAATTCTCGGCGAACCGTGGTGTTATTTTGTGAGAGTTTAAATAAAGACTCTAGCATTGCGCCCCCTTGCTTCATGCCAAATAAAGTTGCCTTAATTAATCGAAAGTCCCCAATATCTCCTTCTCATATCAACGGTACGGCGCGCAAGCGAACAATCGGACCCGGTTCATATAAAATGCGAGAGGGTTATATTTTCGGCTGGTCCTAAGGAACTAAGCCCCGAGGACATGGACATAGGCCTTGGCTTTGCCTACAGTCCCGCGCATTCTTGTAGCCCGGAGTCTCTGTCCATGCGTATGTCTCGCTACTTCTTGCCGACCCTTAAGGAAAATCCGGCAGAAGCACAAATTGTCTCCCACCGTCTCATGTTGCGGGCAGGACTGATTCGCCAATCAAGCGCCGGCATTTACTCATGGTTACCTTTAGGACTCCGAGTCTTGAAGAAAATTGAGGCTGTGGTGCGGGAAGAGCAGGACGCCAGCGGTGCGCAGGAAATGTTAATGCCAACCATTCAATCGGCGGAGCTGTGGCGGAAAAGTGGCCGCTACGACGACTATGGCAAGGAAATGCTGCGTATTAGCGATCGACATGAACGTGAAATGCTTTATGGACCGACAAACGAGGAGCTGATCACAGATATTTTTGCCAGCGAAGTGAGAAGTTACAAGGATTTGCCGAAAAATCTTTACCATATTCAGTGGAAATTTCGGGATGAAGTGCGGCCGAGATTTGGTGTAATGCGAGGCCGTGAATTCCTTATGAAGGATGCTTACAGTTTTGACTTGGATCAGGCTGGAGCTCGACGCAGCTATAACAAGATGTTTGTCGCCTATCTTCGGACTTTTTCGCGTCTGGGATTAAAGGCGATCCCGCTGCGTGCAAATACCGGCCCGATCGGCGGCGATATGAGTCATGAATTCATTATTCTGGCGGAAACAGGAGAAAGCCAAGTCTATTGCCATAAGGGCCTCCTTCAAGTGCCGACCCCAGAAAATGTGGATTATGAAAGCGATCTTGAGCCAACGATTAATGACTGGACCAAACATTATGCGGCGGCTGATGAAATGCATGATTCGGCCAAGTGCCCCGTTAGCCCTGCCGATTTAATGACAGCGCGCGGCATTGAGGTTGGGCATATCTTTTATTTCGGTACAAAATATTCCGAGCCAATGGGAGCGAAAGTCACCGCGCCTGATGGACAAACGGTGACTGTGCATATGGGGTCATACGGTATTGGTGTGTCGCGCCTGATGGCGGCCATTATTGAAGCAAGTCATGATGACGCGGGTATCGTGTGGCCGTCGTCTGTTGCGCCGTTCCAGGTTGGGCTGCTCAACCTGAAGCCTGGGGATTCTGGTTGCGATAAGTTATGTGCGGATCTTTATGCGCAACTTCAAGAGAAGAATATAGAGGTGCTTTACGATGACCGTGAGGAAAGGGCCGGTGCCAAGTTTGCGGATATGGATTTGATCGGCCTTCCTTGGCAAATTGTTGTCGGCCCGCGCGGGGCCAAAGACGGTAAAGTTGAAATTAAGAAACGTGCAGAAGGCGAGCGTAGCGAAGTTCCCATTAATGATGCATTACAGCGTATTTGAGGATAGACGCGTATGTTTTCTGCTCTCGAGCGCCTGATTGCTTTCCGGTATTTGCGCAGCCGGCGTCAAGAAGGGTTTATTTCGGTCATCGCGTGGTTCTCCCTGGCTGGTATTGCCCTGGGTGTTGCAACGCTTATTGTTGTCATGAGCGTCATGAATGGTTTTCGAGCCGAGCTGTTATCGCGCATTCTTGGCCTAAATGGGCATATTTCTGTGATAGCGGTTAACCAGGTCTTTACCGATTTTGATCGTGTCGCGACGCAGGTGCGTCAGCAGCCGGGGGTAACAGCCGCCGTTCCGCTTGTTGAAGGACAGGCACTGGTGATTGTGGGTGGGCGTGCTTCCGGCGTTGTCGTGCGGGGAATGAGACCGCAAGACTTAGCGAACCGGAATATTCTAGCCAATAACATTAAAAACGGAAATCTCAACAGCATTACAGGTACCGAGACGATCTTGATCGGCGCGCGTATGGCGCAGCGATTTAAAGTCGGTATTGGTGATACTCTCACGCTCATTTCGCCGAAACTGGCGGAAACAGCCATAGGCGTTATCCCCCGGCTTAAACAATTTACAATCGGGGCGATCTTTGAAGTCGGCATGTATGAATACGATGATAGTTTTGTTTTCATGCCCTTAGACGCGGCGCAGGCTTTTCTCGAAATGGAGAATGATATTTCCTATATCGAGGTTATGGTTGCCGATCTCGAAAAAGTGGAAGACATATCGCGCAGGATTTTCATGTCGCTTGATGGGCGATACACCGTCCGAGACTGGCAACGCGTAAACCAGACGTTCTTTAATGCGGTTCAGGTTGAGCGGAATGTTATGTTTTTGATCTTAACCCTGATGATTCTGGTGGCGGCCTTTAACATCATTTCCAGCATGATCATGCTGGTGAAGGATAAGTCGCGCGATATCGCCATCCTTCGGACCATGGGCGCCAGTCGGGGCATGGTCATGCGGATTTTCCTGCTGGCCGGATCCAGCATTGGTGTGTTGGGAACTTGCCTTGGTGCAGGATTAGGCATCGCCTTCGCTCTCAATATCGAATCAATACGTCAGGGGATCCAGTCTCTTGCCAAGGTCGAGCTATTCTCTGCCGAGATCTATTTCCTCTCGAAACTTCCCGCCATTTTGCGGATAGAGGACATCGGGCTTGTGGTCTCGATGGCCATGGGCTTGTCCATTCTGGCGACGCTGTACCCTTCTTGGCGCGCCGGCCGGGTCGACCCTATCGAGGCCTTGCGCTATGAGTGAAGGTTTGCGCGCTGCGGCGCCAGCGGTGGAGCTGGATGGTATCATCCGCCGATTTCAGCAGGCCGGTGAAGCATTGGATGTTTTAAAGGGAGCATCTCTTACCCTTCACCATGGTGAGATCGCCGCTCTTGTTGGCCCTTCGGGCTCGGGAAAATCAACACTTCTTCAGATCGCCGGACTTCTTGAACGGCCCAGCCATGGCGAAGTCATTATTGGCGGCCAACGTTGCGCGACCATGAGCGAGGGACAAAGGACGGAGATTCGCCGTAAACGCATTGGTTTTGTTTATCAATACCACCACCTCTTACCCGAGTTCTCGGCGGTTGAGAACGTGATCTTGCCGCAGATGATTGCGGGCACTTCGAAGGCCGAAGCGCGGGAGCGTGCGACCGAGCTTTTAACCATCGTGGGCCTCGGCAATAGGCTTACCCATAGACCGGCACGGTTATCGGGTGGTGAGCAGCAACGGGTGGCTATTGCGCGCGCCCTCGCAAATCAGCCTTTAGCATTATTGGCTGACGAGCCCACGGGAAACTTGGACCCGCAAACGGCGGAAATTGTTTTTGATTTACTCCTCGATCTAGCGCGCCGCAGCGGTCTTGCCGCCTTGATTGCCACACATAACTATGATTTGGCCCGGCGGATGGATCGCATCTATGTCTTGCAAAACGGTCAGATTCTTGAAGCGACGCTTTAGCTAAATTATCCGAGTCGCTTCGTTAAGGCTTCTAATCCTTGTTTCCATTCTAGACCTTCTTAGATAAATGAAGGGGTTACGCCGCCCCTAGTTAAACAAGACCAGCAAGGCCACTCTCTTCCTATGTCACACGCTGATTTCATCCATTTACGGGTCCATACAGCCTACTCCTTGGCTGAGGGCGCCATCAAAACCAAAGATCTTATCGATCTTTGCAAACGCCATAAGATGCCCGCCGTTGCCATTACCGATACGGGCAACCTTTTTGGCGTCATGGAGTTTTGCGGGTCTGCCCTCGATAATGGGATCCAGCCGATTGTCGGTTGCCAAATCTTCTTGGCGCGGGAAGAGGGTGATGCACGGAAATTTGGCGCCTTAGCCCCTCAGCCTGATCATCTTGTCTTGTTGGCGCAGAACGACAAGGGCTGGGCAAATTTGTCGAAGCTGAGCAGTTCCGCCTATCTTGAAACGCCGGACGAAGAAACTCCGCGTGTGACCTTCGCCCAATTGGCAACCTTATCTGAAGGTCTCATCGCCTTAAGCGGAGGGCCGACCGGGCCTATAGGGCGACTTATAGCGGAAGGGCAAATTGACGTCGCCGAGGAGATGACGTCCCGGCTTGCCGCCCTATTTCCTGGTAGATTCTATATCGAACTTATGCGTCATGGTTTGGAAATCGAAGCGCGCATAGAGGATGATCTTATCGATTTAGCCTACCGCCATAACTTACCCCTCGTGGCTACGAACGATGTTTTCTTTGCCGAGAAAGAAGAGTTCGAGGCTCATGAGGTGCTTTTGTGCATCGCCGATGGAACTTACATCACCGACGACAATCGTCGGCGCGCCACCCCGGAGCACTGCTTTAAATCGGCTGCCGAAATGCGGGCGTTGTTTGCGGATTTACCAGAAGCTATCGACAATACAACGGCTATCGCTAAACGCTGCGCCTTTGCGGTTACCAAACAAAAAGAGATTCTTCCAGCATACACGAAGCTGCAAGGTCGTAGTGAAGCGGAGGCTTTACGCGATGAATCCCGCATAGGTTTGGAAGAGCGTCTTGCCAAGCAAATCTACACTGCGGAGATGAGCGAATCTGACAAAGAAGCTGTCGCTAAACCTTACCGAGAGCGTTTAGAGAATGAAATCGATGTTATCTGTAAAATGGGTTTTCCTGGATATTTTCTAATAGTTGCTGATTTTATCCGGTGGGCGAAAGCCCAAGGCATACCGGTTGGACCGGGCCGTGGGTCGGGGGCCGGATCGGTCGTGGCATGGGCGCTGACGATTACCGATCTTGATCCTTTACGATGGGGACTTCTGTTTGAGCGTTTTTTAAATCCCGAACGCATTTCCATGCCCGACTTCGATATCGACTTTTGCCAAGACCGGCGGGAAGAAGTCATTCGTTACGTGCAGAGCGAATACGGCCAAGGACGTGTCGCGCAGATTATCACGTTCGGAAAGCTGCAAGCGCGGGCCGTATTGCGCGACGTCGGGCGTGTTCTTGGATTGCCCTATGGTCAAGTTGATCGTATCTGCAAAATGGTACCGAACAATCCCGCCAATCCAGTAACCTTGCAACAAGCACTTGATGCGGAGCCAATTTTGCAGCGTGAACGTAAGGATGACGCTGCCGTCGCGCGAATGATGGATATCGCCCTTAGTTTAGAAGGGCTTTACCGTCATGCTTCAACCCATGCGGCAGGGGTGGTCATTGGTGATCGTCCCTTACAAGAGCTTGTGCCGCTCTATCGCGATCCGCGTTCCGACATGCCGGTTACGCAATATAATATGAAGGATGTCGAAAAAGCCGGCCTGGTTAAATTTGACTTTCTCGGTCTGAAAACCTTGACGATCCTTGTTTTGACTCTCGAGCTTATCCGCAAGCGAGCGCCATCACAGGTAATCGATCTTGCAACCTTGCCGTTGGATGACGAGGCGTCCTACGCCATGCTTGGCCGGGCGGAGGCAACCGGCGTGTTCCAGCTGGAAAGTTCCGGCATGCGCGACGTCTTGCGTAAACTGAAACCTGACAGATTTGAGGATATTATTGCGGTTGTGGCTTTGTATCGGCCCGGCCCCATGGAAAATATTCCAAGCTACATTAACCGTAAGCACGGACGCGAAAAGCCTGACTATCTTCATCCCTTGCTGGAGCCGATTTTAAAAGAAACTTTCGGCATCATGATCTATCAGGAACAGGTCATGCAGATTGCGCAGGTACTATCAGGATATAGTCTTGGTGAAGCTGATTTGCTGCGCCGGGCCATGGGTAAGAAAATACAATCCGAGATGGATGCGCAACGTGAACGCTTTGTCAGCGGCGCAAAAGAGAAGGGCGTCGACAAAAATACAGCGTCAATGATTTTTGATCAGGTCGCTAAATTTGCCGGCTATGGCTTCAACAAAAGTCATGCGGCCGCTTATGCCTTGATCGCCTATCAAACAGCTTATTTTAAGGCGAACTACCCTGTCGAGTTTTTAGCCGCTTCTATGACCTATGATTTAGGTAATACGGATAAGCTCAATACCTATCGTCAAGAATTGCAGCGTTTGGGGATTGATCTGCTGCCGGTGAATATCAATCGCTCCGAGTCAACATTTTCCGTTGAAGTCGCCCCTGGCGGCGCCAGCGTCATCAGATACGCTCTTGCCGCGATGAAGAATGTTGGAAGAGCGGCCATGGACGGACTGATCGCAGAGCGCCAGAAAAATGGACCTTTCCGTGATCTCGCAGACTTTGCCGCCCGAGTGGACAATAAGCATGTTAATAAGCGCATGCTAGAGTCTCTTGCCGCGGCGGGCGCATTCGATGATTTGGATAAAAATCGCGCCCGCGTTTGGAATGGCGTGGAGACAATTTTGCGTCATGCCGCGGTTGCCAGTGAGGAGCGCACCAGTAGCCAGGTCAGTCTCTTCGGGGATGCCATGGCTTCCCAGACAAAACTTATTTTGAATGATGTCTCGCCTTGGATGCCGCTTGAGGCATTACAGCGAGAATTTAACGCGATTGGATTTTACCTTTCGGCGCATCCTTTGGACGCTTATTCCAAGACATTGCAAAGGTTGCACGTGGTTCCTTATGTCGATCTGCTCAATCGCATGAAGCAAACTGGCGGTAATCGTTTCACCATGGCCGGCGTTCTTATCAGCAAGCAGGAGCGCCGCTCGGCCCGAGGAAGTAAGTACGCCTTTGCTCAATTTACCGACGCCAGTGGCTTGTTTGAGGCGACATTGTTCTCTGAAGTCCTATCAAGCAGCCGCGACCTTTTGGAAGGCGGTAAACCTCTGGTCCTAACTGTCGATGCGGAGCTTCGAGAGGAAGGCTTACGGTTGACCGTGCAATCCTTGGCTGACCTTGAGGTGGCCTCAGCATCGGCCGATGCTGCTCTTCAGATATGGCTGGCAAGCCCGCCACCGGTTGACCGGGTTGCCCTAGCGCTTAAGGAAAGCGGCAAGGGCAGGGTACAGGTTAGCCTGATGGTTGATGCGGACAATACGGAGGTTCGCCTGGACTTGCCAGGTAGATGGGCGGTTTCCGCCGCCGTGCGGGGGCGCCTAAAAACCATAGCCGGGGTCCTTGATATCCGTGAGATATAGGGAATTCTAGGGGTAAAAACGGCAAAAACCCTTGCAATTTGCCCTCTGCCGGTCTAAGACCCCGGCAACTTCACACGCGGGGTTAGCCTTGCCACCTGGCCAGGCTCTCCGGTGCCCGTTTACGGGCCGCCCCCCGCGGAGGCTTAACCGGAGGAGAAAACCATGAGCCTTCCTACCTTTACAATGCGTCAGCTATTGGAAGCGGGCGTTCATTTTGGCCATACGACACGCCGCTGGAATCCCCAGATGGCGCCTCATCTTTTTGGTGAGCGCAATGGCATCCATATTATTGATCTGCAACAAACTGTGCCGATGCTTTATCGTGCCCTGGCTGCGGCAAAGGACATCGCCGCCGGAGGGGGGCGTGTTCTCTTTGTTGGAACAAAGCGCCAAGCACAAGACATTGTCGCTGAGACGGCCAAGCGTTGCGGTCAATATTACGTTAACCATCGTTGGCTTGGCGGCATGCTAACGAACTGGAAGACCATATCTAACTCAATTCGCCGTTTGCGTGAGCTTGAATCGCTACTCTCTGAGTCAGCCAAAGGTTTAACCAAGCGCGAAACCTTGACCCTTGAGCGCGAAAAAGAAAAGTTGGATCGCGCCTTGGGCGGAATTAAAGATATGGGCGGCGTTCCAGATTTGATCTTCGTCATCGACACCAACAAAGAATCCATTGCCATTGCCGAGGCCAACACCTTGAACGTTCCTGTCATTGGCATTGTTGACTCCAATGCTAGCCCTCAGGGCGTGAACTACGTGGTGCCTGGTAATGACGATAGCATCAGAGCAATTCGCCTTTACTGCGATCTGATTGCCGGCTCCATTTTGGATGGCTTGCAGCAGGAATTGGTCTCGTCCGGTGCCGATGTCGGCGCGAGCGAAAATCCGCAAATTGATATGCTAACAGGTGACGCAGCGGTTAAGGCCGAAGCCGGCAAGGCAGAAGCATCCGCTTAACGCGAACAGTGCGCGACCAGGCGCACTGCTTCCGCTTAAAATTAAGAATGGTAGTGAGTACATCGCTACCCAAATAGGGGATTTGACTTAAATGGCTGAGATTTCGGCGGCGCTCGTTAAGGAACTTCGCGAAAAAACTGGCGCTGGAATGATGGATTGCAAAAAGGCTCTGACGGAAAGCCAAGGCGAACTCGAGCAAGCGGTTGATTGGCTGCGGAAGAAAGGTCTGTCCGCTGCCGCCAAGAAAGCGGGCCGGGTTGCCAGTGAGGGATTGATTGCGACGGCATCTGGCGAAGGCAAAGGGGCTATTGTTGAAGTCAATTCGGAAACGGATTTCGTTTCGCGTAATGAGACTTTCCAAGCCTTCGCGCGGACTGTCGCCGAACTGGCTTTAAAGCAAGGCGATGATATGGACAAAATTCGCCAAGCTGCCTTTTCCAATACCGGACGGAATGTGGGCGATGAATTGACCCACATGGTTGCAACGATCGGTGAAAATATGAATCTTCGCCGCGTCAGTGTCTTGTCGGTAAATCCGGGTGTTGTCGCCGCCTATGTGCACTCTGCCTTAGCACCCAATCTTGGAAAGATCGGCGTCCTGGTGGCTTTAGAGTCGAGCGCCGATAAGACAAAATTAAACGACTTAGGCAAGCAGTTGGCGATGCATGTCGCTGCGGCGCGCCCAGATTGCGTTTCAATCGCTGACGTCGATCCGGCAAATCTAACGCGGGAACGTGATGTTTTGGCCGAGCAAGCGCGGGCGAGTGGCAAACCGGAAGAGATCATCGGCAAAATGGTCGAAGGCCGATTGCGCAAATATTATGAAGAAGTTTGCTTGCTTGAGCAGGTCTTTGTTATTGATGGTGAAACTAAGATTAGTGCGGTCATTGAAAAAGCTGCCAAAAGTTTAGGATCTCCAATCAAAGTCAAAGGCTTTGCGCGGTTTGCTTTAGGCGAGGGAATTGAAAAAGAGCAGAAGGATTTTGCGGCCGAAGTTGCCGAAACTTTGAAGCGTTAAGGATAGGCTTACCAAAAGATTTGGGCATGGGTGTGTCATGCCGTCGCCACAATCGCCGCTCAGCTTGTTTTCGGCGAGAAGCCATAACGGAGAAGACCCATGGCCACGGGGCCGCGCTACAAACGGGTGTTACTGAAGATCTCGGGTGAAGCCCTTATGGGGGACCGGGAATCCGGCCTTGATGCTGATGTTGTTAATCGGGTCGCGCAAGAAATCAAATCCGTTCATGACTTAGGCGCCGAAGTTTGCGTTGTTGTAGGTGGCGGCAACATCTTTAGAGGAATCTCCGGTGCCGCCCATGGAATGGAGCGCGCTTCCGCCGACTATATGGGAATGCTAGCAACCGTTATTAACGCCTTAGCCATGCAAAGTGCACTCGAAAAAATAAGCGTTAATACCCGGGTTTTATCCGCGCTTCCTATTCAGGCAGTTTGCGAGGCCTATATCCGTCGTCGAGCGTTGCGGCATATGGAAAAGGGCCGGGTCGTTATTTTTGGTGCCGGTACTGGAAATCCCTTTTTTACTACTGACACGGCGGCAGCCTTGCGCGCCTCGGAGATGGGATGCAACGCCCTGCTGAAAGCGACAAAAGTCGACGGTGTTTATAGCGCTGACCCCAAGAAAAAATCCGACGCGAAGCGGTATGAACGGCTTACTTATCTTCAGGTTTTGAGCCAAGATTTGCAGGTAATGGATGCATCGGCCATTTCCCTGGCGCGGGAAAGCAATATCCCTATCTTAGTTTTTTCCATCCATAAGCCGGGAGCTTTTGCTGAAGTAGTTTGTGGCCAGGGTACTTTCACGTTGATTTCGGAAGATAAATAGCGATGGCAACACCTTTTGACATAAATGACCTTAAGCGCCGTATGGACGGTGCTTTTGAGGCTCTTCGCAAGGAGTTTGGCGGCTTACGTACAGGGCGAGCTTCTTCTGCTTTGCTAGATCCCGTGATGGTTGACGCTTATGGGTCGCTGGTTCCCTTGGCTCAGGTAGGCACTGTTAACGTTCCTGAGCCGCGAATGCTGTCGGTCCAAGTATGGGACAAATCGCAAATAAAAGCCGTTGAAAAAGCCATCCGGGATGCCGGGCTTGGGCTTAATCCCCAAAGCGATGGACAAGTCATTCGTATACCGCTTCCCGAGCTTAGCGAGGAGCGGCGTCGTGAATTAACCAAGGTTGCCCGCACTTATGCTGAAAACGCCCGGGTAGCTGTCCGTAATGTTCGCCGCGATGGAATGGAACGGCTAAAAAAATTAGAAAAGGAAGGCGCCATCTCGGAAGATGCGCACCGCCAACATTCTGACGAAGTTCAGAGTCAGACTGATGCTCATATTAAGAAAATCGACGAAACGCTTGCGACCAAAGAAGCAGAAATTATGCAGGTTTGAAGAATGAGTGCGGTACAGCCTGTTTCCGATCCTTACCCTCTGCCGCGCCACATTGGCATCATTATGGATGGTAATGGCCGTTGGGCGCAGGCGCGCGGGCTGCCACGTACGGCTGGACACCGCAAGGGCATAGAGGCTGTTCGTACTATTGTCCAAGCAGCTCCTGACTTGGGAATTCCCTATCTTACCCTTTATGGATTTTCCCTGGAGAATTGGAGCCGTCCAATTCTGGAAATAAATGAACTCATGGGACTTCTTCGGCATTACTTGCGGAGTGAGCTTGCCGAACTTCACAAAAATGGCGTCAGATTAAGGACTATCGGTAATCTTGATCGTCTGCCCGAAGATATTCGCGCGCTCGTCCGCAATGCCGAGGTGACGACCCAAAGCAATAACCGGCTTAACCTCACCATTGCGCTTAGTTATGGCGGCCGGCAAGAGATCATGATGGCGGCGCAGAATCTTGCAAAAGCTGTCGCCGCCGGTCAACTTTCTCCGGATGCGATCGACGAGGCAGCTATAGAAGCCGCGCTTAGTACAGCCGATCTTCCTGATCCTGATCTTATTATCCGGACCAGCGGTGAAAAAAGAATCAGTAATTTTTTACTTTGGCAATCCGCCTATGCGGAAATGGTCTTCGTTGACACCTTGTGGCCTGAGTTCGGTCGTGAAGAGCTAAAGGCGGCGATCCGCGAATATCAGCAGCGTGAGCGTCGATATGGTTCGTATAATACTCCGCAACAGCTTTAAAGGTCTTGGGATACGGACGCTGTCGGCTCTTGTCTTGGGGGCAATCGCTTTTGCTGCCGTGTTGCTGGGCGGTCACTTCTTTGAAGCGCTTCTCGGCATCATAGCCGTTGTTATTAGCTGGGAATGGGGGAACCTTGTTAGTCGGAAATCTGCTAAGCTCATAACTGTTCTCGGCTCTGGTCTGTCACTTCTCGGCATCTTCGCTGTTTCATCACAACAGGCGGCCTGGGTATTCTGGGTTTATATCGCGGGTGTCGCTCTTCTTAGCCTTATACTTGGCGTCTATCTTCGAAACTTTGTTCTGGCCACGCGTGTCAATGCCGCCTGGTCCGCTGCGGGCTTATTTTATTTATGCCTCGGTATTTTGGCTATGGCGTGGATCCGCCTAGGTGTGCCGCACGGGCAGGGGTTTTCATTGTGGCTTCTCGCTGTTGTATGGGCAGCAGATATTGGGGCTTACCTGGCGGGCCGACTTATCGGAGGTCCCAAGTTTGCGCCACGCATTAGCCCGCAAAAAACCTGGTCGGGTTTCTGGGGCGGCACGATTATGGGGATGACCATAAGCATTGTGGTCACTTTGACTCATGGTCAGAGCTTTTGGTTGTTCTTAATATTAGGCTGTGTAATTGCCGTCGCCGCTCACTTAGGGGATTTGCTCGAATCTGCCGCCAAACGGCACTTTGGTGTTAAAGATATGAGTCAGATCATTCCTGGACATGGCGGACTTCTTGATCGAATTGATGGATTGATCATGGCTTCCTTAATATTTTCGATATTGATCGGGCTAGAAAAACAAGGGGTGCTTGCTCCATGGTAACAAAGACGACACCTACTGCGCCACGTAGGGTAACCATCTTGGGTTCTACGGGATCGGTAGGGACCCAAACCATCGATTTGATAGAGCGGTATCCCCAGGACTATCAGATCGAAGCGCTGACGGCAGCCAGCCGGGTCGATTTACTGGTTGAGCAGGCTCGACGGTTAAAGCCTCGCTTTGTCGCCATCGCGGACCCGGGGAAGCATAACGAGCTGAAAGCGGCTTTGGCCAATTTGCCTATTGAGGTTGCGGCTGGACCGCAATCCTTAATCGAGGCTGCCGAACGACCGGCGGATTTCGTTATGGCCAGTATTGTCGGTGCCGCGGGATTGGCCCCTACGCTAGCTGCGGTCCGCCGCGGCATTGCCGTTGGGCTGGCCAACAAAGAATGCCTTGTTTGTGCAGGCGAGTTGTTCAATGCCGAGGTCCGCAAACATGGTGCAACCTTACTGCCCGTCGACAGCGAGCATAATGCCATATTCCAAGTATTTGATTTTAAACGCAGTGAGACCGTTGAAAAGCTTATCCTGACAGCCTCGGGTGGGCCATTTCGGACGAAAACCCTGGCGGAAATGAAGGCGGCGACCCCGGCTCAAGCCGTTGCTCATCCAAATTGGTCAATGGGCGCCAAGATCTCGGTTGATAGCGCAACCATGATGAATAAAGGCCTGGAACTCATTGAAGCTCATCACCTTTTTGACATTCCTGAAGACCGGATTGATATCTTGGTTCATCCTCAATCCATCATTCATTCTATGGTGTCTTACGTTGATAGCTCTGTTTTAGCTCAACTTGGCACGCCGGATATGCGGACCCCTATTGCCTACGCGCTTGCCTGGCCTACGAGAATAACCACTCCTACACTAAGACTTGACCTCGCCCAGATTGGTAAGTTAACCTTCGAAGCTCCTGATATAGAAAGATTTCCATCTTTGAATCTCGCACGTGAAGCTCTCAGAAAAGGCGGAAGCGCTCCGACCGTTCTCAATGCGGCCAATGAAATTGGCGTATCGAAATTTCTGGAAGGTTCTATCGGTTTTCTTGATATCGCCAGTGTCGTTGAGGAAACTCTTGCCCAATTACCGCTTAAATCACCAGCTAACCTCAATGATGTGGTAAATATAGACCAAGAGGCACGCAAGGCGGCGCAAATTATTGCTGCTCGTTTCTCTCGTTAAAATGGCGCCCTAACAAAGATCACGAGGTCATTGGCTTATGGATTTTATTACGGCAGCGGGCGGATACATCATCCCTTTCCTGGTCATTTTAACGATCTTGGTTTTCGTTCATGAATTCGGACATTATTGGGTAGCCCGCCGGGCGGGCGTAAAGGTTGAGGCTTTTTCTATTGGCTTTGGTCCGGAGATTTTTGGCTGGAATGATCGTTCTGGAACCAGGTGGCGTATCGCTGCTCTCCCTTTAGGCGGCTTCGTTCGCATGCATGGGGAAGGTGGGGAGCAGCCGGTTATTCCGCAAGACGGGCCCGCCAGCAATGCCTTGAAATCCTTAATTTCTCATGATGAAGCCTTTTACAGTAAGTCTCTGTCAGCCCGCGCCGCTATTGTCGCCGCGGGTCCGGTAGCTAATTTCCTCTTTGCGATTATTCTCCTCTCAGTGCTGTTTTCCACCGTAGGGCAGCCCTATACCCCGGCTGAGGTTGGAACGGTTGTTGCCGGTGGTGCAGCGGAGCATGCGGGGCTTCGCCCGGGCGATAAAGTGCTGGAAATCGATGGCGCAACAATCCAACGCTTTGAAGAGGTGCAGCAAATTGTTCAGCTGCATCCGGATACAACGTTAAATTTCCTCATTGACCGTGACGGCGGCCAAATTACCGTGCCGGTAACAACGCGCGCCACAGAAGTAAAAGACAATATGGGCGGTACGCATCGTATTGGAATGATTGGGGTTTCTCGGGCCGGTACAGCACGGGTTCGCCATAATCCAGCGATGGCTGTGTGGCAGGCTGCCCGAGAAACATGGCGTTTAACGGCCGGCACACTGACAGCGGTAGGCCAGATGATCTCGGGTCAGCGGTCGGCTGATGAGCTAGGTGGACCGATCCGCATTGCGAAAATGTCGAGCGAGGCGGCAAAAACAGACTTCGCATCAATGGTTTGGTTTATTGCCTACCTTTCAATCAGCCTTGGCATTATTAACCTTTTCCCAGTACCCATGTTAGATGGCGGACACCTTTTGTTCTATGCCATTGAATCCGTAAGAGGGAGACCTTTGGGACTGCAGGCACAAGAGTATGGAACGCGAATCGGACTTGCCCTTGTGTTATGTCTAATGATATTCGCAACCTGGAACGATTTGATTCAGTTGCGAATTTTTGACTTTCTTAAAATTTAGTGACCGAGTCGTAAGGAGCAAGATCGCGGTGCGACGTCTATTAGGCATGCTGACTCTGCTCATCGGTCTGAGCTCTGCTCTGACCGGGGTCTTTGTGTGCGAGGTTGCTGCGCAAGATACCACCGCTGTCCGCGACATTGTCATCGAGGGAAATCAGCGGATCGAAAAAGAGACAGTCCTCTCTTACATAAAATTAAAAGTTGGTGAAACTCTCGACCCTGATGCTGTCAATGACAGCCTGAAAGCGTTGTTTTCAACGGGCTTATTCGCCGACGTTTCCATTCGTCGTGAAGGATCGTCGATTGTCGTTCGGGTGGTTGAAAATCCCATCATCAATCGCATAGCTTTTGAGGGAAATAAAAAGGTTAAGGATGAAGATCTGCAAAATGAAGTGCAGCTCCGTCCTCGAACTGTTTATACCCGAACCAAAGTGCAAACTGATGTAACCCGTATTCTTGACGTTTACCGTCGATCCGGACGATTTGCGGCCACGGTTGTTCCTAAAGTCATTCAACTTGATCAAAACCGGGTCGATTTAGTGTTTGAAATCGACGAAGGAAAAGTGACGGGCATTAATTCGATATCCTTTGTCGGCAATAAGAAATTCACCGATGGCGAACTTCGCACAGTTATTCAAACCAAGGAATCCGCTTGGTACAGGTTTCTATCAACTTCTGATGCATATGATCCTGATCGCTTAACCTTCGATCGCGAACTTGTTCGCCGGTTCTACCTCGAAAACGGCTATGCGGATTTCCGGGTTGTTTCAGCGATTGCTGAGCTGGATCCTAACCGCGAAGGCTTTTTCATTACCTTCACCGTAGAAGAAGGCGAAGAATATCAATTCGGCACCGTCGATATCGTTTCGCAATTCCCTGATCTTAACACGGAAGCCTTGCGGGGATATCTCAAGACAAAAGAAGGTGGCACTTATAACGTTGCCAAGGTTGATAGCAGCGAAAAGCAATTATCAGAAGAGGTCGAAAAGCTGGGTTATCCATTCTTGGATGTTCAGCCGGTTGTCGATCGCGATCGCGAGACAAAGAAAATTAACCTCACCTACGATATCCAAGAAGGCGCCCGGGTTTTTGTGGAGCGAATTGATATCGTTGGTAACGTTCGTACAATCGATAAAGTTATCCGGCGTGAGTTTTTGTTGGCTGAAGGCGATGCTTTCAGTAACTCGCGGTTGCGCCGATCGGTCAATCGCCTTCGCAGCTTGGGCTTCTTTGGTAAGGTTGATGTTAATAACGTCCCAGGAAGCCAAGAAGACCGTACGATCGTTCAGGTTGAAGTTGAAGAAAAGTCGACCGGCGAGCTGTCCCTCGGTGCAGGGTACTCAACTACAGACGGCGCTCTGGGCGATATCTCTTTGCGTGAACGAAATCTTTTAGGGCGCGGCCTTGATCTGCGCGCTTCGTTCCGGCTGTCCCAGAAGGGAACAGAATTTGATACAAGTTACACGGATCCTTATTTTCTCGATAAGGAAGTTGCCTTTGGTATCGATGCTTTCCGCACGACGCGCGACAACCAAGATATTGGCGGCTATGATATGATGGCGATTGGCGGCGGCCTTCGTTTTGGCTACCAATTAACAGAAATTCTGCGTGAATCTTGGCGCTATACTTTGCGGCAAGACGAAATCAGCGATATTGATCCTTTCGCTTCGAGATTCATTAAAGAATCTGAGGGCGAGTATATTACATCCTCCGTCGGCCATACGCTAACCTATGATCAACGCAACAATCGCCTTGAGCCAACAGAAGGTTACTACTTTGCACTGACCACGGATGTTGCTGGTCTTGGTGGTGACGTTAACTATGTCAGAAACGTTCTTAATGGCGCTAAATATTGGACGATTAGGCCTCGATGGGTCTTGGCTCTTATGGGCGAGGGTGGATATATCACCGGATTTAATGGTGAAGACGTACGTCTCAGGGATCGATTTTACCTAGGCGGCGACAATCTACGCGGCTTTGCCAGCTCAGGAGTGGGTCCGAGAGACGTATCTACGGATGATCCTTTAGGTGGTAAAGTTTATTATACGACCACGGCCGAACTGAGCCTGCCTATCTACGGAGTCCCCGATGAATTAGGGTTAAGTGGCAAAATCTTCGCTGATGCGGGTAGCCTCTTTGAATCCGAAGATAAATCTCCCTTCGTTCGGGATAGTGCTGCATTGCGTGCTTCAATTGGTGTTGGCGTGGGTTGGTTATCGCCTTTTGGACCAATTCGGGTTGACGTAGCCCAGGCACTTCTGAAACAAGAGAGTGATAAAACCCAGACGCTTCACTTTAAATTTGGTACGAGGTTCTAACAAATGACTTTTCCGATTGTATTACGGCAGTTCACGGTTGCCTTGGCTGCAGCGATTTCGTTAACGACTGTATATGCCGCTCAGGCACAGCAGCCTACTCCGGCGACGGCAACTCCCGCAAAATCGTCTGCGGCAGCACCCGTTATCTTGATTGTGGATTATCAAAAAGTTGTTCGGGACGCAGAAGGCGCTAAATCAGTTCGCCAACAAATTGATACTTACCGTCAAAATTTCCAAAAAGAAATCTCGGCAAAAGAAACCGAATTGGCGGCGAAGCAACAGGAGCTTTCCAAGCAAAGCACCGTTATGTCCGCTGAAGCTCTAACGACAAAACGTAAAGAGTTTGAGCAGCAGGTTGGCGAAGTACAGCGCATGGCTATCATTCGCGGACGGATGCTGGATGAAGCTTACGGCAAGGCGATGAACGATTTTAATTCTGTGCTACAGTCGATTGTCGACCGTCTGGCCAACGAACGTTCGGCCGATCTTATTTTGCCCCGGGCAGGACTTTTATTTGTCGCGAAAAATCTTGATGTAACTGATGAAGCCTTAAAGCGGCTTAACCAGCAGCTTCCGAAGGTAACAATCCAAATGCCGGCCCCGCCGGCGGCCAATGCCGCACCTACGGCAAGCCGTCCTGCACCGGCTGGTGCGGCGACCCCAGCCGCCGCCGGAACCAAACCTCCGGCATCAGGTTCTACGCCAGCGGCGAACACAACAGCCCCAGCTAGTGGTGCAACACCAAGCACCGCACCGGCAGGCCAACAGCCGGCAAAGACTAACTAGTACGCGATGCCTGATCAGCGGTTTTTCCGTCGCGCTGGACCGTTTTCTCTGGCCGAGTTAGCAGAGAAGTCCGGTGCGACGGTAGCCGCGATCCAGCACGCCGATCGAAAATTTAACGACGTTGCTTCTCTTGATACCGCAGGAGAGGGCGATGTCAGTTTTCTCGACAATCGAAAGTATCGAGATCAGTTCACGGTTAGTAAGGCTGGCGCTATCATTGTAAGTCCCGAATTTGCCGAATCGGCTCCTCCTCAAGCCTGCCTCCTTTTAACCGATCAGCCCTATGCTGCTTATGCCAAAATTGCGGCATGCTTCTATCCGGAAATCCGGAAGCAACCTCATATCGACCCAACGGCTGTGATTGATAAATCAGCCCACATCGGCACTGGCTGTGACATTGGGGCACATGCAGTCATTGGTGCTCATGCAGAAATTGGCCCTGACGTGACAATTGAACCAAATACGACCATTGGGGCAGGGGTCAAAATCGGGCGGAAAACTGTCATAGGGGCTAATGCAAGCTTGAGTTATTGTCTTGTTGGTGAAGAGTGTAATATTCATCCCGGTGTTCGTATTGGCACCAGAGGATTTGGTTTCGCAACCACCTCCCAGGGCCCGCTTGATGTGCCCCAGTTAGGCCGTGTAGTCATTGGCAATCGGGTTGAGATAGGTGCAAATAGTACAATTGACCGCGGCGCGGGGCCTGATACTGTTATTGGAGAAGGGTGCAAGATTGATAACCTTGTGCAGATAGCCCACAACGTTCAATTGGGTCGATACTGCATAGTTATCAGCCAAACCGGGATTGCGGGGTCGACAGTTCTTGAAGATTTTGTGGTTGTCGCGGCACAAGTGGGTATTGCGGGACATTTAAAAATTGGGGCAGGCAGTATGATCGCAGCTCAAAGCGGAGTAATGTCAGATATAGAGCCAAAATCAAAGGTTGGCGGGTCACCGTCGGTGCCTATAAAGCAATTCTTCCGGCAGGCCGCTATATTGACAAAATTATCGACCCGCAGAAATGACAAGTCATGAGCATGGAAACTGTTTTACGCGACATAGATCAATCTGTCGCTTTTGATACCCTTGCTATTATGAAGATGATCCCGCATCGATATCCCTTCTTGATGATCGATCGGGTAACGGACGTAATCGTCGATCAGCAAGCCGTCGGTATTAAAAATGTGACGATAGGGGACTATTTTTTTCAAGGTCACTTTCCATCGCGCCCTGTCATGCCTGGCGTACTGATCATTGAAGCGATGGCGCAGACGGCTGCGGTTCTTGTTGTTCATACCCTTGGTTCAGACAGTGAAGGCAAGCTGGTCTATTTTATGTCAGTAGAAGAGGCAAAGTTTCGTAAGCCTGTTTTTCCCGGCAGCGAATTACATTTGCAGGTTACAAAATTGCAAAATCGACGCAACGTATGGAAGTTTCGCGGCGATGCTTACGTTGATGGTCAACTGATGGCTGAAGCGACCTTTGCTGCGATGATTATGGACGACTAATGGGTGATATCCATCCAACTGCTATTATTGACCCTGCTGCTAAGCTCGGAAAAAATGTTAAGATAGGTCCTTATTGCGTTGTCGAAGGCCCTGTCTCGATCGGCGACGGCTGTCATTTGATGTCGCATGCGGTCATCGCCGGAAACACTAGTCTTGGCCCGGGGTGTGTTGTTTTCCCTTTCGCATCGATTGGGCATTCGCCCCAGGATGTTAAGTACAAGGGAGAAGCCTCTCGACTGGAAATAGGTTCCAACACTGTATTTCGTGAACATGTCACGGCTAATCCGGGGACAGAAGGTGGCGGACTTGTAACGCGTATTGGCGATAATTGCTTGTTTCTGGTTGGCGCCCATATCGCGCACGACTGCATCATAGGAAACAATGTTATTTTGGTTAATAATGCCACGTTAGGTGGCCACGTCATTGTAGAGGATTTTGCTGTTCTCGGCGGATTGTGCGCTGTGCACCAATTCGTCCGCATTGGCCGTCATGCCATGGTGGGCGGGATGTCTGGGGTGGAGCAGGACGTCATCCCCTTCGGTTCAGTCATGGGTGAGCGTGCGAAACTTTCCGGTTTGAATATTGTAGGATTAAAGCGTCGCGGCTTTGACCGTGAGACTATTCACCGGTTACGTACGGCTTATCGTCTTTTGTTTGCACAGGAAGGCACCATGGTTGAGCGCCTTGTGGATGTTCAAGAAATGTACGGCGAGAATCTTGCCGTCATGGACATCTTGCGCTTTATGCGTGAGCAATCGTCCCGCGGCATTGTCCAGCCTCATGCCGGACATGATGACTGAGACCCGCCATCGGCTGGGGATTGTCGCCGGCGGCGGAATCATGCCTCGACGGTTAGCGGAGGCCGCCCGGGCGCAAAACTATGACGTTCTTATCTTGGCAATAAGCGGGCAGGCAGATCCTCATATTGTAGATGGCTTTGATCATAGTTGGATCGATATTCGTGCCGTTAACAATGCACTAAAGATCCTTCGGGAAAAAGGCGTTAAAGATCTTCTTCTCGCAGGTAAGGTTCGGCGGCCTTCATTTACCGTCTTGTTATCTGATCCCTGGGCAGCAAAATTTCTGACAAAGGTCGGATTAAGGGCTTTAGGAGGAGATGACGGTTTCCTCAAAGCCTTCATTAAAGAATTGGAAAGCAGTGAAGGGCTACGTGTCCTGGGGCCGGACCAAATTCTAAAGGATTTGGCATCGCCTTTGGGCTGCTTAACCTCAGTAAGGCCCGATAAAGAAGCTGAAGAAGATATTCAAAGAGGCATTACGGTTGCCCAAGCTCTCGGCAGAGTTGATGTTGGCCAATCCGTTGTTGTTCAGCATGGATTAGTTTTGGGTGTCGAAGCCATTGAAGGAACAGCCGCGCTTTTAGAACGGTGCAGTCAGGTAAGGCGGGAGGGGGTAGGGGGCGTTCTGGTGAAGATTTCTAAGCCTGGTCAAGAACGCCGCGCGGATCTTCCTACTATTGGCATTGAAACCGTTCATCAGGCGGTCTCTGCTGGCTTGAAAGGAATTGCCGTCGAAGCAAATAATAGTCTTATTCTCGATCGTCATGCGGTAGTCCAGGCGGCTAATGCGGCGGGACTTTTTGTCATTGGCGTTCTTGTTCCCCACTGACCAGCTATGTCGAACATAGTTTCTCCTCGCAAAATTCCGCTTATTTATCTCGTCGCTGGCGAACCTTCAGGTGATAATTTAGGTGGCTCAATCATGCGCGCCCTAAAAACTTTGGCGGCAAAAAACGACACGGATGTTCGCTTTGCCGGAGTAGGCGGAGAGCGGATGATAGAGGCCGGCATGAAAAGCCTATTTCCACTTTCCGATATTACTCTATTTGGAGTCATGGAGGTAATTCCGCATTTATATAAGGTGTGGAAACGACTTGGCATGATTTCAGCTGATGTTTCTCGCCAAAAACCGGATATCATCGTGACAGTTGACTCCAGCTCTTTTTCTTTTGCCCTGGCGCGGAGACTGAAGAAGTATCGTCGTCCTCTTGTACATTTAAATGCCCCGAAAGTTTGGGCTTATCGTCCTGGACGGGCTAAAACCATTGCTAAACTTTATGATCGGTTATTGGCCCTGTTGCCGTTTGAGCCGCCCTGGTTTGAAGCCGAGGGCTTAAAATGCACTTTTATCGGCCATCCCGTAATTGAATATGGCGCTGATAAAGGGAATGGCCCCGCATTTCGGGAGCGCTATGGGATTCCCGCCGATATGCCTGTTCTGTGTGTTCTTCCCGGAAGTCGGCATAGTGAAGTCCAGGCTTTGCTCCCTATTTTTGAGCGGGTTATTTATAATATCGCGGCACAATATCCAAATCTTTGCGTTGTTGTCCCTACCGTCGCTCATGTTGCTTCTATTGTGAAATTAACCGTAGCAACATGGCCGAATAAGCCCATTGTCATTGAAAATGCCGCTGAAAAGTTTGACGTCTTTGCCGCAAGTACTGTCGCGCTTGCCGCCTCTGGTACGGTCAGTGTTGAATTGGCAATGGCCAAGGTACCTATGATCATTGCTTATAAGGTTTCTGCGATCACCGCAGCCATTATTCGAAGGTTAGTGACCGTTCGCTATGTAAGTATAGTTAATTTGCTGCTGGATCGCCCGGTCATCCCTGAATTTATTCAAGAAAATTGCACGGCCGAAAAGCTAACATCGGCAGTCTTGTCGCTGTTGAATGACCCCCAGCAACGTGCCGATCAAGCTGCGGCATTCAAGGTCGCGGCTAAGATGCTTGGACAGGGCGATCGATTACCGAGTGAACGTGCCGCTGAAGCCATATGGCAAACGATCAAATTTCCATTAATCGATAAAGGAATCTCATGAGCCGCCTTCTTCATACAATGATTCGTGTTCGCGACCTTGATGCGTCGATTGATTTTTATACGCGGCTACTGGGTATGAAACTCTTGCGGCGAAAAGACTATGCTGAGGGACGTTTCACGCTGGCCTTTGTTGGATATGGGGACGAGATCGACCATACCGTTATCGAGCTTACCCATAACTGGGATCAGGATGAGCCGTATAGCCTGGGCAGCGGTTTCGGCCATCTCGCCATCGGTGCCAAGAATATTTATGCGATGTGTGCTGATTTGTCCAAAGCGGGCGTTAAAATTCCGCGTCCACCGGGACCCATGAAGCATGGTGGTTCGGAAATCGCCTTTATCGAAGATCCGGATGGCTATCGGATCGAGCTTATCCAGCGCGACTAATCTTTTTCCTCTTCGGGAAGAGGACGGGGATGTTTGGGCTGCCGGCGATAATATTCTTTAGGCTTTACCACACGGGGACGGAAGAGGGGTGAGGCAAGAGCCGCCGCCACGGTTGACCTGCGCCGTGGCGGGATAATCTTCTTTTTAGTTTTTCGGCCAGCCGCGCGTCCCATGGCACGGCTTATTTTCTCTTAACTGGATAAGGACGCGCGGTCGCCCCGGTGTAAAGCTGACGCGGGCGGGCAATTTTTTGGCCCGGATCCTCGATCATTTCATTCCATTGGGCGACCCAGCCGACAGTTCTGGCGACGGCGAAAAGGGCCGTAAACATGCTGGTCGGGAAACCAATCGCCTTTAAGATAATTCCGGAATAAAAATCCACATTGGGAAATAGTTTGCGCTGTACGAAGTAATCGTCTTCCAGGGCGATACGCTCCAACTCCCGGGCAAGGTCAAGCATGGGATCGTCAATGCCCAGTTCATCCAAAACGGCATGGCAACTTTTTTGAAGGACCTTGGCGCGAGGGTCGTAGTTCTTATAGACCCGATGCCCAAAACCCATCAAACGGAACGGATCATCCTTATCCTTAGCGCGTTTCAAGAACTCCGGTATCCGCTCTTTATTGCCGATCTCGCGTAGCATCGATAAAACGGCTTCATTGGCGCCGCCGTGCGCGGGACCCCATAAGGAGGCGATGCCGGCCGCTATGCAGGCGAAGGGATTGGCGCCGGAGGATCCCGCCATCCGCACAGTCGATGTAGAGGCGTTCTGCTCGTGATCCGCGTGCAAGATAAAGATGCGATCCATGGCTTTGGCGACGGTTGGGCTGATCTTGTACTCCTCACAAGGAACGCCAAAGGTCATGTACAAGAAGTTTTCGGCATAAGAAAGCTCATTCTTGGGATACATGAAAGGCTGGCCCACCGAATATTTATAGGCCATAGCCGCAATGGTCGGAATCTTCGCTATCAGGCGGTGCGAGGCCACCATTCGCTGATGGGGATCATTGATATCGATGCTGTCATGATAAAAAGCCGATAAAGCGCCAACCACACCGCACATGACCGCCATGGGATGGGCGTCACGGCGGAAGCCTCGATAAAAATAGGCAATCTGCTCGTGCAGCATGGTGTGATAGGTGATGGCCTTGGAGAAAGAAGCTTTCTGCGCCGGGGTTGGCAGCTCACCCTGCAGCAGAAGGTAACAGACTTCCATAAAGTCACTATGCTCGGCTAATTCCTCGATACGATAGCCACGATGCATCAGCACACCCTCATCACCATCGATATAGGTGATGGCCGAATCACATGAGGCAGTCGAGGTAAAACCAGGATCGTAAGTGAAATATCCGGTTTCGCTATAGAGCTTGCGAACGTCAATGACCTGAGGGCCCATCGTGCCGGAAATGAGTGGCAACGATAAAGTTTTCCCCGTTGATGGATCGGACAGTGAAACCGCTGCCGGAGCGGTATTTTTACTTTTAACCTTCTCGGTCATTTTATATCCCCGCGGAGTGCGCTCTACAGGCAGAAGTAACGTTCCAGCAGAGCTTTTGTTGCAGCGCACTATAGCAAAGGGTTTTTACCGTAGCTACAGGGACGACATACCCTTAAGAACATCATCAATCCGGCCTAAACTCTGGTCTTTTCCAAGTATTTCCATGGCCTCAAAGATCGGGGGAGACGTGGCTTGCCCGGTTAAAGCTGCCCGTAAGGGTTGGGCCACCTTACCCAATTTAAGGGGGGGATTGGCTGCGTCGCAAAACTGACGGGCCAAACCTTCCAAATGCCCGCGATGCCATTCTGTAGAAACAGCCTCTAAATCTTTGCGCAGCAAGCCGAGAATCTTCACGGCCTCTGCATCCAGCAATGATCTTGCTTTATCATCAAGGGGAATGGGCCGGGCGGCAATATAAAAAACCGCGCTTTCAGTAAGCTCGGTTATCGTCTTTGCCCTTGGCTTCAGTCCCGGCATGGCAGCTTGCAGGCGGCTCTTTTCTTCCGAAGATAAATCGCGTTTCACGATTTTCTGAAGATGAGGAACGATTAAGTTCACCAAGGCCTGGTCATCGCTTTCACGAATATAGTGGGCATTCAGGTTTTCGAGTTTTGCAAAATCGATCCGTGAGGGAGCGCGGCCGACAGCATCGAGATCGAACCATTCTATCGCCTGTTTAGTCGAAATTATCTCATCGTCTCCATGTCCCCAGCCTAAGCGAAGAAGATAATTCCGCAAGGCTTCGGGTAAATATCCCATATCACGATAAGCGTCGATGCCTAGGGCGCCGTGTCTTTTTGAGAGTTTTGCGCCATCTGGCCCGTGGATAAGAGGTATATGGGCGAACTGAGGAACCGCCCAACCAAAGGCCTTATAAAGTTGATACTGCCGGAAAGCATTGGTCAGATGATCGTCGCCGCGAATAACATGTGTGATGTCCATATCGTGATCGTCTACGACGACGCTCAGCATATAGGTTGGTGTTCCGTCTCCCCGCAATAAAACCATGTCATCAAGTTGATCATTGGCGACGCTTACCTCTCCTTGAACAAGATCGCGGATCACGGTAGTTCCCTGTGTAGGAACTTTTAGTCGCAAAACCGGTTTGACATTTTTGGGAGCCTCAGCCGGATCACGATCACGCCACCGTCCGTCATAGCGAATGGGCCGGCCTTCCCGCCGCGCAGATTCACGCATCTCTTCTAGTTCGTCCGGCGTGCAATAGCACCAATAGGCATTCCCCATTTCAACCAGAGACCGGGCAACCTCTGCGTGATGGCCGGCGCGGGTAAATTGGTAAACAATCTCACCATCATGGGTAAGTCCTAACCAGGATAGCCCATCAAGGATAGCATCAATCGCTTCTGTGGTAGACCGTACGCGATCCGTATCCTCTATACGGAGAAGATAGGTACCGCCGTGATGACGAGCGTAAAGCCAATTAAACAAAGCTGTTCTGGCGCCCCCAATGTGCAAATATCCCGTGGGGGAGGGAGCGAAGCGTGTGACAACGGGCATTACTACTTATCCTTGCCGATATTGAGTAAAAGTGATGTAGCATAGCGCCAGGGGGCGCTCAATGACGGCGATTAGTACGGGTTCCAACTCACCTGCGGCACTCGGACAAGGCGAGGGAAACTCTCGCTTCCATGCCCTGTTTCAACGCAGCGGGGTTGTCGCGATCCAGCACTTTCTCCTCCATAATCTTGAAAAAGAACGTGAGCGTTGGGGGTTGTGGGCACCCGTAGTCTTAAGCATAGGCATCATTAGTTATTTTGCCCTGCCTTTTGAACCCTGGATTTCTATTTCTTTAATTCTTACTCTCTGCCTTGTAGGCCTCTTAGCTTTTTCCCGGTCTTACTCAGGAGCAATGATTTGTAGCCTTATAACGGGAATGCTTCTGCTGCTGGGATTTCTTGTCGCACAAATAGAAACCTGGCGCATCGGCACACCTCTGTTGGAACGGTCAATCATTGGCGTGGTAACTGGTAAAGTACTATCGCTTGATAAAGCGGATCGTGGGTATCGTCTTATTCTAGAAACCAATTCGATCGAACACGTGGAGCGTGACCGAACACCAAAACTTTTGCGTCTTTTCGTGCCTCAACGATTTGGCGAGCCTCCTCTTGGGGCGATAATCAGCATGCGTGCAGATCTTGCGCCGCTTTCGCCACCGGCCATGCCCGGTTCATTTGACTTTCAGCGTTATGGTTTTTTTGCCGGTATTGGGGGTAGCGGGATTGTTATTCAGGCTATTACCATACTTTCTTTTCCCCAATCTCACGGGATTTATTTGTCGATTGAAAAACTCCGAACTACCATCAATGCGCGGATAAGAGAGAATCTCGGTGGTTACCAAGGCGGGATGGCGACGGCTTTATTGACGGGCGCTCGCTCTGACATTCCGCGGCCGGTACTCGATGCTATGCGGGATTCCGGACTTGCTCATCTCCTATCGATTTCTGGTTTACATATGGGTTTGGTCGCCGCCTTCGTTTTTGCGCTTATCCGGGGTGGACTAGCGTTATGTCCTCTGGTTGCTTTGCGATTTCATACCAAGAAGTGGGCCGCTATCGTGGCGATCATTGCCGCCTTTGCCTATCTTTTGATAGCTGAAGCGCCAGTCCCAACCTTACGAGCATTCTTTATGACGGGGCTTGCCATACTTGCCGTTTTGCTGGACCGGATTGCCATATCCATGAACTTGGTCGCTTGGGCTGGCATGGCAGTTCTGTTAATTGCGCCAGACAGTTTGCTTGGCCCAAGTTTTCAAATGTCATTCTTTGCCGTACTGATGATGGTGGCGGCTTACGAAGCGCCGATTTTAAGAAAAGGATTTATCGGCAACCAAATGGGCTTGGCCGGGCAAGGGATCAAATATGTCATTGGTGTCGCGGGAACAACACTGGTTGCTTCAATCGCTATCATTCCGGCGGGCATCTATCATTTCAATCAAATTCAGTTTTACGGCCTAGCTGCGAACTTGATCGCTGTACCGGTCACCGGTCTTTGGATAATGCCTTGGGGTGTTATTTCTCTTTTGGCTATGCCGTTCGGACTTGAGCATTGGCCGCTTGTCCCGATGGGATGGGGTGTCGCTGTCATTGCAGAGGTGGCGACTACCGTCGCTTCCTGGTCGGGATCCACGGCGACTATGCCCGCTATGCCGGACAATGCTTATGCGGCAATCACATTTGGCATGTTATGGATATGCCTTTGGCAACGTTCATGGCGATGGCTGGGTCTTATAAGCATTATGGCGGGAATTATTTTGACAATGACGAACAAACCCCCCGACATCATTGTTTCGCAAACAGGCAAACTGATCGCTGTACGTGCAGCCGACGGCTCTTTACATATCGCCAATATGCGAAGCAATCGCTTTGCCGCGGAAATCTGGTTGGATCGGAATGGCAGTGATGAAGCGTCACCTTGGCCAAAATCGGTAACGTTACAAAATGATGAGTTGCCTCAGACATCAGAGGCATTAACCTGCGACGCCCAAGGATGTATCTTTCGCCGTAAGGGCCGCATTGTTGGCTTTGCCTTTACTCTGGAAGCTTTGAACGAAGACTGTGCAGAGGTTGATCTAATGATTTTACTGACGCCCATCAGCGGGGAGTGCCACCCAAAAGAGGGAATGATTAACCGCAAAGACTTACGTAATCTTGGCACCCATGCCATATGGTTACCGGAGCCGGGCACAAACCATTTACCGAGAATTGAGAGCGTTAACAAAACACGGGGCATCCGGCCTTGGGTGCCCCGTGTTGAAAAATCGAACTAATCTTTTCTGATTAATAGCGGCGCATTAAGCCAATAAGACGTCCTTGAATACGCACGCGATCCGGTCCAAAGATGCGCGTCTCATAAGCCTTGTTCGCCGGTTCAAGTGCGATGCTATCACCTTTCTTGCGAAGACGCTTCAGCGTTGCTTCTAATTCGTCCACCAAAGCAACAATAATGGATCCGTTATCGGCTGTTTCACATCGCCGGATCAACGCGACATCACCATCTAAAATGCCGGCTTCAACCATTGAGTCCCCGACAACCTCAAGGGCGAAATGTTCGCCGCTTCCTAAAAGATTGGCGGGAACTTCGACGTTACGGTTTTCATCCCGTAAGGCCTCAATCGGCGTACCGGCGGCAATCCGGCCATAAAGAGGCAAACTAACCGCCCCAACATCAGAAGCAACCTTTGCGCCAGACATGACATTAGATGAAAAATCTCCGCGGATAACATTGGGCGGGAGATCCAAGTCCTGCAAAAGGTCTTCGGGGCGCATGTTTTCAGGCAGCTTGACTACCTCAAGAGCCCGGGCACGGTGGGGCAGGCGGCGTAAGAACCCTCGCTCTTCCAGCCCTGTGATCAGGCGGTGTACTCCGGACTTGGATTTAAGGCCTAGCGCCTCTTTCATTTCGTCAAAGGAGGGGGAGACTCCTGAATCCTGGAGACGGTTGTGGATAAATACGAGGAGTTGGTACTGTTTGCCGGTTAACATGGCTGTTTCCTTTATCCAAACCTTGCAGCCGAGCTGCGCAGAACAAAACGTAAATACTTTTACTGTTCTAGTTTAGTTCCTACTCCAGGTCAAGCCAAAGATTAACTGGGGCTCTCGATCCTTTAAAGAGAGGGCCGCAAAACCATAACTTCGATGGCACTGCCAGCTTTAACTGGCGGCGCATGAGGAGGGCGGATAATAAGGCAATCAGCCATGACCACGGGGGTCATCATGGAGCTATCTTGGACGGGAAAAGGGCGAGCGACCCATTCCCCGTCCTCCTGTACCATCACCGCGCGCATATAGTCCTCACGCTGATCATTCGCAGCAAGATCGCTGCCCAGCGTGACGGTGAGTCTCGGTCGCTCAACTGCGGCTTGGCCTAACATTTTGCGGAGCATCGGCTGCATAAATAAAAGGGCGCAAACATAAGTTGAGACTGGATTACCCGGCAGCCCCAAAAAGGGTATGGGTCCTAATTGTCCAAACATCAAAGGTTTACCGGGTCGCATAGCGATTTTCCAAAAATCGAGCTTCAAGCCATGGGCCTCTAAGGTAGAACGCACCAGGTCGTGATCACCCACGGAAGCCCCGCCGGTTGTCACGAATAAATCCGCCCCCTGGGCCTTCTCGGCCATAGCCATTAAAGGATCGGATTGATCCGGCGCTATGCCTAATACAATCGGATCACCCCCGGCTTCGGCCACGAGCGCGGCAAGGCCGTGGCTATTCGAGCTGACGATCTGATGCTCGCCTAAGGGGTCGCCCGGCATAACAATCTCATCCCCTGTCGCAAGAAGGGCAACGCGCGGACGGCGAACAACGTTAAGCCAAGGCCTGTTCATCGCAGCGGCAAGGGCAATATGCCGGGCATCGAGCAATGTCCCTTTTCTAAGCAAGGGCGCACCTGCTTGAAAATCGAGGCCTTTCATTCGGATATTAGCGCCTTTTTTAACAGGCTTTTGTACGACAACTTTTGTCAAAGTATTATCGAACTGGGTGTTTTCCTGAATGACGACGCTGTCCGCGCCTTTGGGGACGGAAGCGCCGGTAAAAATTCGGACCGCTTCACCAGGGCTGACTTCACCAGCAAATCCCTGACCTGCGGGGACCGAACCGATGACTTTAAGGGTTACAGGCGCTTCCTGAATATCTACCGCCCGAACAGCCCACCCATCCATGGCCGAGACATCGAAAGGAGGCTGGGTCGTTCGTGCGGTGAGATCTTCGGCTAGCGTGCGTCCATGGGCCGCGCTTAGAAATACAGTTTCGTCGGAGAGAGTGGATACAGCGGAGAGAATACGCGATAGCGCCTCCGCAACAGATATCATGGATGTGTCCATGGCCCCGATTTTCCACCAACCTTATGAATGAGCCTTATATCGGTAATGCGCATTGCGCGATCGGCGGCCTTACACATGTCGTAAATCGTCAAGGCTGCAACGCTCACGGCGGTTAAAGCCTCCATCTCGACACCCGTAGGACCGCGAACTTTCGCCGTGGCCTCGATCTCGATGGTCGACGTATCTGGATTCATGAGGAACTCTATGGTCAACGATGCAAGGCCAAGAGGGTGACATAGAGGAATTAAGTCGGCTGTTTTCTTCGCCGCCATGATCCCGGCAATGCGGGCGACGCTCAAAACATCGCCTTTAGCGACTTTATTTTTAGCAATGAGCTTCATTGTTTCCGCAGACATCTGTACAGCAGCCTTCGCAATGGCAAGGCGATCTGTTTCGGCTTTGTTTGAGACATCGACCATGGTTGCTTGCCCAGACGCATCAACATGGGTAAGACGCGGCATTACACCTGTACCTTCTGTACTAAAAGATTTTTGGTCGCTGCCGCGACGTCTTCTTGGCGCATCAACGATTCACCAATCAAGAAACAGCGAGCGTTCACCTTTGCCATCCTGCTCAGATCTTCCGCTTTGAACAGACCGCTTTCGGCAACGATGATGCGATCTTTAGGGATATGCGGCGCCAAATCTTCCGTAACGCGAAGATCGACAGCCAAAGTTTTTAAATTTCTATTATTGATCCCAATCAGCTTTGTATCAAGTTTTAAGGCTCGATCCAGTTCTTCTCGATTATGAACCTCGACCAGAACATCCATTTTCCAGGCATGGGCAACATCGGCAAAATGGCGCAATTCATCCTCGTTTAAGGCGGCGACAATCAGCAGAATGCAATCCGCACCCAAGGCGCGCGCCTCAATTATTTGATAGGGATCAAGAGTAAAATCTTTGCGCAAGACCGGCAAAGACACGGCATTTCTTGCCGCCACCAGATACGCGTCTTGACCGGAAAAGTACGGCTCATCCGTTAAGACAGATAGGCAGGTTGCTCCACCTTCCGCATAGGCCTTGGCAAGAAGAGGAGGGTCAAAATCGGCACGAATTAAACCCTTAGATGGCGAAGCTTTTTTTATCTCCGCAATCAAACCGTATCGTCCGGCCGCAACCGCAGTTTCGAGAGCTTTCGCAAAACCACGCGGTTTAGACGCCTGTTTTGCTTTTTCTTCCAGAGCGGCAAGGGAGATTATCTTTTTGCGCCGTGCAATCTCTTGATATTTATCAGCGCATATACGAGTGAGAGTGTCACTCATGTCACATCCGCTCGCCGTGTTAAAGTCACCAGGTTTTCTAGAGCCGCAAGTGCTTTGCCGCTGTCGATAGAGTCGGCGGCCATTTTTGCGCCGTCGCGCAGACTCTCCGCCTTACCTGCGATCACCAAAGCCGCTCCGGCATTCAATAAAACAAAGTCTCGGAATGCGCCCTTAGCACCGCCAAGCATTGTTCGCAAAGCAACGGCATTTTGTTCCGGCGTGCCACCTTTGACACTGGTCAAGGGTTGGCGCTGAACGCCCGCATCTTCTGGAGAAATTTCGGAAAGAGTAACGGTGCCACCTTTCAATTCAGCAATGGTCGTCGGGCCGCTTAAGGAAATTTCATCAAGACCATCACTGCCATGAACGACCCATGCTCGCTCGACGCCAAGCATCGCTAAGGCCTTGGCCATGGGTTCCACCCATTTAAGAGCAAAGGTTCCGACCAGCATATATCTGACCATCGCGGGGTTACTCAGCGGCCCGAGAAGATTAAAAATAGTTCGCGTGCCTAACTCGACGCGCGCTCCACCCACATGGCGCATCGCGCCGTGATGACGAGGCGCCATTAAAAATCCGATACCGATTTCATGAATGGCTTGCTGAATAATGTCGAGGTCGGCGTCGATATTCACACCGAGTGCCGTCAAAACGTCAGCAGCGCCTGATTTAGAGGAAAAGGCTCTGTTGCCATGTTTGGCTACCGGCACGCCAGCACCGGCAACAACAAACGCCGACGCTGTTGAAACATTCAGCGTGCCCGCACCATCGCCCCCTGTGCCGACAATGTCAATCGCACTGGCGGGCGCTTTGATCTTCAGCATTTTATTGCGCATGACCCGCGCAGCGCCGGCGATTTCGGCTACTGTCTCGCCGCGAACGTTTAACCCCATCAGAAAAGCACCCATTTGCGCTGGAGTTGCGTTTCCCGTCATGAGAATCTCGAAGGCTTGAGCGGCCTCAACTTCCGTCAGCGCGGCACCGGTCGCCAACTTACCTAAAAAAATCTTAAATTCACTGACGTCGGATGTCATTGCGGCTTTCCTTGGCGGGCGATCGATAAAAAGTTGGCGAAAATCGTCTCACCATACTCCGACGCGATGCTTTCAGGGTGAAACTGCACGCCGTAAAGCGGCCAGTGCCTGTGTTTCACACCCATGATGATGCCGTCGCAATCCGCCGTTATTTCGAGTTCATTCGGAAAGCTGTGCGGATCGATAACCAAGGAATGATAGCGGGTCGCGGTAAAGGTTTCGGGAATACCGTGAAAGATACCTTGGCCATTATGCCGAATGGTGCTGGTCTTGCCATGGACCAGTTGAGGCGCGCGACTGACGCGGCCGCCAAAGGCTTGTCCTAGGGCTTGATGGCCCAGGCAGACACCGAGGAGTGGGACGCGTCCCGCCGCCGCTTCGATCAGTTTGAGCGTAATTCCCGCTTGGTCGGGAACTCCGGGGCCTGGTGAGATAATAATTCCACATGGCTTGAGCGCCAGAGCCTCATCAACGCTCAAGGCATCATTGCGATGAACTTGAACGTCGACACCTAAGGCACCAAATCCGTGCATAAGATTGTAGGTAAAGCTGTCGTAATTATCGATCAGAAGAAGCATAAAAAGCCTTACCGAAAAAGTGACGCCCCGCGTGCAACATAGACAGGGGTTATAACAAACCCTGGCCGTGAAGGGGATCCGAAATGGCTAAGAGGCAGTAGTTTAGCCCTCTTTGAATAGCTTTTGAGAATTTTATCACAATATGCTATATATAGAGGGTTAGCCCTATTACTTCCGCAAAGGATAGATTTTGCAGAAGGGTCCCGTGCAACGTCTCTCCGGCGGTTTGATCCGGTATAGATTCCTCGCTATTAGCCTTATTTCCTTTGGAATTCTAGGGGCTTATCTGGCGTTATTGTTGCCTGAGGATAACGCTCCCGCCATGGGTTCCGTCTCCGGAAGCCCCATCGCAGCGGGGAAAATTCGCTATCCCGAATTGCCGAAAGAGGTCATCCCGCCGCAAGAGAGCTTGGGCGCCGCCCCTGAAGTGGTTGCCTCTCTGCCATTAGAAGAGCCGCTTCCTCTCCCGGATGTTGAGGACCATGCCCTAGAGCCAGCTCCGTTGGAGCCGATTGTTCAGGCACCTGCGGCCACTCCCGATCCTTCCGCAAATAATCGCTTGGTTCCTGCGCCGCCGGCCACAACTCAGCTGACAACGGCATGGGTAAACAACGCCGTACCAAGTCCATCAAGCTTTGACCGGCCGCTTATTGCGATCATTATTGATGATCTCGGTATCGATCAGCCGCGATCCCATCAGGCGATGGAATTACCGGTTCCGTTAACCCTGGCGTTTTTGCCCTATGCGCCCCATCTGCTGGAGCAGATCGATTTCGGACGGCAGCATGGACACGAATTCTTGGTGCATATCCCGATGGAGGCTCTGGACCCGCACAATGATCCCGGTCCGGATAGTTTGACTGTCGATCTTCCTCCCGAGGAAATTGTCCGACGGCTTGATCTCGCCTTATCCAAGTTTACCGGATACATTGGCATCAATAACCATATGGGAAGCCGCTTCACCATGGATGCCGCGTCTTTGGCTCCCGTCATGACAGAACTACAACAACGCGGTTTACTCTTTCTCGACAGCCGCACGGCGCCGCGGTCAATAGCTGCATCGACGGCGATTGATTTTGGCGTTGCCGCCGTCGCGCGCGATGTTTTTATCGACCACATCCGAACGCCGGAAGCCGTTCGGGAACAACTGGCCGTGCTTGAGCGCGTTGCCTTAAAAAAGGGAACAGCCATCGGCATTGGTCATCCAGACGACATCACATTGGAAGCGCTTCGTGAATGGCTACCTACAGTAAGCGAACGTGGGTTCACACTCGTGCCCTTATCTGTCGTCGCCAAAATGCGGTTGTGGGATCGTGATCAGTCGCGCCTGGCCCGACATCCCTGATCTTTATTCGTTTTAATAATGATTAGTTTCGCTTTTAATAAGTAATATATTTATTAGCTATTACTCTGTTTTAACATAAATTTATAATTAGCTCCCGTTTTCCCAAATCCATTACTCAAGGGAGCTTCCATGCCTGTTCTTTTTGACGCCAATCCGAATGCCAAGAACGACACGGTCACTTTCGACACGGTACAAAAGGGCAGTTACGATGAGGGCAGTCAATACAATGCGGGCGAGGGCGATGATACGGTGACCTTGGCCCTGAACGCCGCCAAGGCGACAACATCGGGTTATAAGGCAGGAACGAAGTTCTCCGCGGGCATCGGCAACGATACGGTGATCGGTCAAGGTCTTGCCGACATCGTCGCGGGCGATGCGGGTAACGACACGCTCTTCGGCGGCATTGGCAACGACACTTTGGATGGCGGCGCTGACAACGACACGCTCAGTGGCGATGCGGGCAACGATCTCCTGATCGGTGGGGTGGGCGACGACAAGGCCTTTGGCGGAACGGAGAACGACACTCTTAATGGTGATGCCGGGATCGACAGCCTTTCCGGCGGGGCCGGGAACGACAAGTTATTTGGCGGCACTGATAATGACAGTCTTGCCGGTGATATTGGCAACGACGTTCTGGATGGCGGCGCACAAGAAGACATTTTGCAAGGCGGCGATGGTATCGACACCCTGACGGGCGGGAGCGAGAACGATACCTTAAGCGGCGAGGCGGGAAACGACAGTCTCTTTGGCGGCACGGGCTCGGATACGCTGCTGGGCGGCGATGACGCGGGTATCGACAAGGCCATGGGCGGCGACGGCGACGACAAGATCTCGGGCGGCGCCGGTAATGACAGTCTGTACGGTGATAGCGATAAGGCTAGCTTGGATGCCGGTGGCGGCAATGACCAACTCTTGGGCGAAGCTGGCGACGATTACCTAAGCGGCGGGATCGGCCAAGACAGCCTGGACGGCGGCATCGGTAACGACAAACTCTATGGCGGTTACGGCATCCCGGCACTGGATGCAACCGATGGCGCCGACAAGCTGTCAGGAGGCGAGGGCAATGACTTACTCTACGGTGGCGGCGCGGGCGACAGCCTGTTCGGCGATGCCGGGAACGACACGCTTTACGGCGACGCCGGTAATGATCAGTTGTTCGGTGGCACTACCGGTGACGACCAGGCTTTTGGCGGCGTGGGCAGCGATACGTTAACTTATGGCCTGGGGCAGCTGGCAAACTATGTCGGATCCGAGCATGGCAACGACAAGTTCGACGGCGGCAAAGAAATCGGCGCGACCGACACCATCATCCTAACGGGCGGGTTGCCATCGGCGAACGGCGATTGGTTGAAACTATCGTCTGGTTCCGTCATCTCGAACATCAACGGCGTGATCACCCTGTCGCAAGATGCCTCAGGCATCATCACCATGGCCGACGGGAAGACCTTGACCTTCTCGAATGTCGAGCAGATCAAGATCCCCGACTTCAACGTTGTCGCTGTGCAGAACTATGGACCGGCAACGAATGATACTTTTACGGGTACCATAAACAACGACACCATGCATACCGGATTAGGTAATGACACCGTGCTGGAAAGTTATGGAAACGACGTTATCTTTCTTGCAGCAGGCAATGATACTGCCTATGGCGCGATAGGAGACGACGTTCTTTTTGGTGGTGACGGTAACGACTTCCTAAATGGCAGTAACGACAATGACACGCTGATTGGTGGGGATGGCAACGACTACTTAAGCGGTGCCACTGAAAATGATGTCGCCTATGGGGGTGCAGGTAACGACACTATTACCAGTGTTGATGACATGATTGCCAATGTTGCCGAGAATATTGGTAGCGACACATTATTTGGCGGTGACGGAAACGATCTCATATCAGGCGGTGGCGGTCGTAGTGATACGCTTTTTGGTGATGCCGGAAATGACACCTTAATAGGTGATGAGCTTGCTTCCTATTATATCAATAGTTATGGGCAGGTTTTTGTTGAGGAAGCTCATAATGATCTAATTTTTGGCGGCGAGGGGTTGGATCTTATTTACGGCGGCGGCGGGGACGACAGTATTGAGGGCGGAAATGGAAATGACACTGTCATCGGCGGGTATCAAAAGACAAGTATCGATGACAGTATCGGCCCGAGGGATGGTAACGACTTAATTTACGGTGGTGAAGGTAATGACGTCTTGCATGGTGACTTCGTTAAGCCAGCCACGATCGTTCAAGGTGGTGATGATAAGATTTATGGTGATGCCGGAAATGATATCATCCTAACTGGTATCGGCGATGACACGGCTTTTGGCGGTGAGGGCGACGATGACCTTAGCGGCGCCTATAATTTTTCGGCAACTCCTATGTATTATTATGACGGCGGTGATTCTCTCTATGGTGGGAATGGCAACGACGTCATCCGTGGCGAGCACGGCAACGACACTCTCTGGGGCGGGGATGGTAACGACAAGCTTTATGGCGATACCGGCGTTTATATCAATCCCGACACAAACGACGTTTTGTTTGGCGGGGACGGTAATGATTCCGCCTACGGTGGAATTGGAAAGGATATTATTGAGGGAGGGCTAGGTAACGACATTCTTTGGGGAGATAGTGATAATGACAGCCTTGACGGTGGCATTGGCAATGACACTGCCTATGGCGGAACAGAATTAGATTTTATCAAAGGCGGCGCCGATAACGACAAGTTGTTTGGCGATGCGGGTGATGACACGCTGTGGGGAGAAGCCGGATCGGATACGGCCTTGGGCGGCGAAGGAAACGACGTTTTCTTCTTTGGTCAAGGTCATGGAACTGATAGCTTCGATGGCGGTACCGGCAATGACATTATCTTCTTAAACGACAAACCGGCGGGAAATATTGCCGATTGGCTTAAGTTATCACCGGGCTCCACCTTTACCATCGATCAGGTGGGTAACCTTATCTTTTCACCCAATGCGGCCGGAACCATTACCTTAAGTGATGGCTCCATCCTGACATTTAAAGGCGCTGAGAAAGTCACCTGGGGCAAAGGGGATTTCTCCGCAAACGACGTCGCTATTCAGGGTGACTATACGAATAATAATCTTAAAGGCGGCGCAGGAAATGACTACATCGCCGGTGACGCAGGCTATGACAGCCTCAGCGGACAAGAGGGGAATGATAGCCTGTTTGGCGGTGAAGGTGACGACACGGCCTCGGGAGGAAATGGCCAGGACAGCGTCTTTGGGGAAGAGGGGGAAGATTTTCTATACGGAGACGCTGGCAATGACAACTTGTCTGGCGGTGATAATGACGACAATTTGAATGGTGGCGCGGACTCGGATATTCTGTCGGGTGACAACGGTAACGATATAATCGTCGGTAGCGATGGCAACGATACAATATTCGGCGGCACCGGTAATGATACGATGTTCGGTGGTACTCAGAACGACACCATCTTTGGCGGGACCTTTGATGATGTGATCGACGGCGGTGCCGGAAACGATAGTGTGTCAGGCGATAGCGGCAATGATACCTATAATTTCGGTGTAGGATCGGGAACCGATAGTTTCGATGGTGGTATTGGTGAGAATGATAAAATTCTGCTTTTGAACGGTGTACCTCCGGTGCCCGTCGAAAACTGGCTCACCCTGGAGAATGGCGCGACATATGTCATCGATGCAGAGGGTAATCTTATCTTATCCCCAGATGATGCCGAAGGAACGATTACTCTCAGTGACGGTTCTATCCTTAATTTCAGCGGCGTTAAAACCATCATCGTTCCGCAAAGCAACGTCGTTTATCAAGCAAGCAACAGCGATGATGTTTTAGTCGGCTTTAACGGCAACGATACGTTGGGCGGCGGTGGCGGCGTCGACACTGTCTATGGTGGCAAAGGCAACGACGTTCTTGATGGTCAATCAGGCGACGACAGTCTTGTGGGTGGCCTTGGAAACGATAGCTTAATTGGTGGTGAAAATAACGACACCATTGACGGGGGTGATGGTAACGATACCGCCGCGGGCGGTATCGACAACGATAAAATCTGGGGCAACAACGGAATGGACAGCCTCCAGGGCGATACCGGGAATGATAACCTCTATGGTGGCGATGACGGCGATAATCTCGATGGCGGCGAAGGCAACGATAATATCTTTGGTGGCAATGATGCCGACATGATTTCGGGCGGCGCCGACAATGATAATATTTCTGGAGAGGGCGGTGCCGACTCTCTTTCGGGCGATTCCGGACTTGATACCATCTATGGCGGCAACGAAAAGGATATCATCGATGGCGGTGCCAATGATGATTATCTTAGCGGTGATCTTGGTAATGACGTTATAACCGGCGGTACCGGCAACGACACTGCTCTTGGCGGCGGCGGTGATGACCTCTATAAATTCAGTCTTGGTGACGGCAACGATGATTTCGATGGCGGTACCCTCAATCAGGATACGATCTTCCTGAAAAACGGTGCACCTTCGAATGCTGGTTGGCTATCGACAGCAGCGGCCTATACTCTTGACGCTTTCGGCAATATCATCTTCTCCAGCCCCGATGCCTCCGGCACCATCACTCTGGATGATGGATCGGTTCTGACCTTTAGTAATGTCGAGCAGATCATTACGACTCCCCCAGGTTTGGTGGTCACAGGTACCGATAATTTTGATATTCTTTATGGGGGCTCAGGCGACGATACTGTTATTGGTTTGCTTGATAACGATTCTCCAAACTTTAAGAACAGCGACTCATTATATGGTGGAGACGGCAACGATATCATTTATGGATATAATGTTTTACCGCCAAACTATCCATTCAATGACGGCCATGGGTGGCTTTTTGGCGGCGAGGGTAACGATACGCTTTACGCTAATTGGGAAGTACCCATAAATCAAACCGCTAATAGTACCGCTGGAAGCTCAGCGATTCTTTATGGCGATGAGGGTAGTGATGTTATTGTAGGAAATTATGGCGACGATCATGCGTATGGCGGTGTAGGTAATGATACAGTTTATGCCTTAGCTGGTAAGGATGAAATTTACGGTGGCGATGGTGATGACGTTTTGTATGGAGGCATAAACTCGCCCGACATTGGTTCACTAATCAGCGACTATGACACGATTTATGGCGGTAGTGGTTCTGATTCGTTATTCGGTGGAAACGCCGAAGATAATTTATATGGGGGTCTCGACAACGATAGTCTTATGGGTGGTTATGGTATTGATTATTTGTATGGATCTTCGGGAAATGACGTCATCTGGGGAGAATTTGGATCTCGAACTGATGGCAGTGTATTTCCTAATGCACCCGTAGGCGAAGTGCCAATCACGCCCTTTTATTGTCGCGACACAATTTATGGCGGATTCGGTAATGACACCATTTTCGGTCAAGATGGCGATGATTTAATCTGGGGTGATGGAGACTCATCAGGTATAGGTGTTGATGGTTCCGATGTTCTTTTTGGTGGGACAGGCGATGATCACCTCATAGGACTTAACGAAGCCGATACGCTTTTTGGCGATAATGGTTCTGATTTACTTGAGGGTGGCCATGGTAACGATACTATCAGCGGTGGAGCCAACAACGACGCTATCTATGGTGCAGAAGATAACGATGTTCTAAATGGCGAGGCTGGCGAAGATCACCTGTATGGTTACTATGGAAACGATACGCTCTATGGCGGTGCCAATAACGATATAGTCTATGGCGAACATGGAAATGATACGGTTCACGGCGGCGCCGGTAATGACGCAATGTATGGTGATTTTACGCAAGACAACATGGGACTAAACGGGGACGACACGGCTTTATTCGGCCAAGGCGACGGCCAAGACTTCTTCTATGGCGGCCTGGGTGATGACTCCGTATTCCTCTTGGATGGTCAGCCCAATGGTCCCGTAACCAGCTGGCTATCCGTCCAATTTGGAACGACTTATACCATCGAGGCTGATGGCTCCATTACCTTTGATGGCGCCGGTAACGGAATGATCACGCTCTCGGATGGCTCGATCCTCCACTTTGAGAGTATTGAACACATTAGCTGGACGTAACTGTCACGCAGAAAAAGCCCCGGCACAAAGACCGGGGCTTTTTCTTGAAGCTACTTTACGGCAAAAGCCACGGCTTCTTCGGCGGCGCGGAACAGGGCCTTAGCCTTGTTGACAGACTCTTGATGCTCAGCCTCGGGCACACTGTCGGCGACAATGCCGCCACCGGCCTGCACGTACATTTGACCATCTTTTATGACGGCTGTGCGTAAAGCGATACAAGTATCCATATCTCCCGACGCGGCAAAGTAGCCAATGCATCCCCCATAAATCCCGCGCTTGATCGGTTCGATTTCATCGATGATCTCCATCGCCCGAACCTTTGGCGCGCCGGAAACCGTTCCGGCCGGAAATCCCGCGGCAAGGGCGTTCAGGGCATCAAGACCGGATTTCAGCTTGCCGACAACGTTCGAGACGATGTGCATCACGTGACTGTACCGCTCAACCGTATATTTCTCGGTAACGGTAACCGTACCGATTTCAGCAACGCGGCCGACATCATTCCGGCCTAAGTCCAACAACATCAGATGTTCGGCGCATTCTTTGGGATCGGCCAAAAGTTCTTGCTCCAGCGCCTTATCTTCCGCTGGTGTTTTGCCGCGCCATCTTGTTCCCGCAATCGGGCGAATGGTGACTTCATCATCACGCAACCGCACCAAGATCTCCGGGCTTGACCCCACAACATGAAATTCGCCCAGATCGAGATAGAACAAGAATGGCGAGGGGTTCAAGCGACGCAAGGCGCGATAGAGCGCCATGGGGGGCAAGGTAAAAGAACGCGAAAACCGCTGCGACAGCACGACCTGAAAAATGTCACCGGCGCGGATATACTCTTTGGCCTGTTCCACTCCCGCCATGTAATCCGGCGCGGCCGTGAATGAGCGCGGCGCCTCTGCCTTTGCAGCCACATCCATAACAGGCTCGCGGCGGAAAGGCAGGCTGCGGGTAAAATCGGTTGACGCATCGGCCAAGCGTTCGCATGCCGACTTCCACGCCGCGGCGGCATCGACCGACCATTGCGGCCAAACCGGCGTAACCAAGGTAATACTATCTTCAATATTATCGAATATCGCGAGAAGGGTCGGCCGGATAAACATGCCGTCCGGGACACCCAAAGGATCGGGCTTGGCATCGGCGGCTTGGGGCAGGCGCTCCATCAACCGCACCATGTCGTATCCCATGTAACCGAATAGCCCTGCCGCGATCGGACGCAAGTCCAAAGGAATATCGACTATACGGGATTCGGCAAGGATCTCACGAAACGACGCCAAGGCACCGCCGCGGCCCACCTGGTGCGGTTCGAACGCCTTCAGATCAGTACGGGGCGAGCGATTGATCTCTGCCTTGTCGCCAAAGCAGCGCCAAATCAGATCCGGTTTTAGGCCGATGATGGAATAACGGCCGCGAACGGCACCACCCGTCACTGACTCCAAAAGAAAGCTCATCGCCTTGCCCTCGGCCAGTTTTAACATGGCCGAAACCGGCGTCTCCAAATCGGCAATCAATGATGCTGCAACAACCTGAGGGCGGCCCGCGTCATATCCTGCTTTGAAAGTCGCAAAATCTGTGCGGGGCTTGATGGTCATTGCTGAGACGTCGGTCCAAATACTCGGACCGCAGCCTGACGGTCAACCTTCGGCTTATGAATGAGGGTCAAGGCGTTGTTATACTGGGTGAAGATATCCGCCTGGATTGCCCGGAGCATCTCGTCGGATGCAGCTTTCTTCTTGTCGGCGTTTGCCGCGGCACTATACGGCTTAATCGACTCCAGTTTTGCGATGATCCAGCCACCGCCGTTGCCGGGCGACGTTGCAATCGTGCCGACGGGTCCGTTAAATAACTCGGCGACCAGGGCAGGGGGCAGGGGCGTTTTGGGACCGGCACCCGTTCGATCAAAAGGTTCGCTGGTCGAAACGGTTAAGCGTTTTTCTTTTGCCAGAGCGGAAAAATCAGCGCCGCCCTTAACCTTATCGGAAATTTCTTTCGCCAAGGCTTGAACCGCCTTTGTCCGCCGCTCGGTGATAATCGCTTCACGGACATCTGATTTAACTTTGTCTAAAGGTGCGATTGACGGCGGCGTTATGCCATCAACTTCAACCATAAAATAGCTGCCGTCGCCGCCTTCACTCAACGGACTGGTTTGACCCGGCGTTAAACCAAAAGCGACTGGCAAGAAACGATCCGGTGGCGGTAAGCTTCCAGGTGATGGCGCGCCACTGGGTGTTGCGCCATAGCGATCGATGGCCTCAATCTTCCGGACCTGAATATTAAGGCCCGGCGCTGCTTCTGAAATCTTGCGTCCGCCAAGGGTGGCATCTTCCAACTTGTTGCTGAGTTCGATCAGCGCATCATAAGAGCGCTCTTGAACGATCTCATCACGCAGCAGCTGCTTTGCGTCGTCAAAGTTTGCTTTAATCGCAGGCGTGATTGATCTGACCTCAACCAAATACCAGCCGAGAGGCGTTTCGATAGGATCGCTGACCTTGTTTTGGGCTAATGCAAATCCCGCCTTACCCAAAGCCTCGATGGGCACATCCTTCGCCGCAACATTCTCGAGAACAATCAGCGGATCTTTATCGCTCGTAATTTCTTTGGCCGCTTCTTCCAATTTTAGACTTTTGGTCTTTATGAGATCGAGAGCCCGTTCAGCTTGGCCGCGATCGGCAAACCGCGCCTGGGCTAGGGTGCGCACTTCAACCTTCTCAAACTCAGCCTTACGTTGTTCGAACAGCGCTTTGAGTTCGTCGTCCGAGACGTGAACCTCACTGCTGAGATCTTTGGGTTGGATCCAGATATAGGTAAGGGCGCGATACTCCGGCACTTCAAATTGCTTGCTGTTCTCTTTATAATAAGCCTCGATTTCCGCGTCGGTTGGCTGCGCCGGTGCAGGAACCGTATCGCGAGAAATCAGGGCAACTGAAGCGACCCGCTGCTCGTTTCGGTAGGTAGACAGCGTATCTGTCAGCGCCGCCGGCGCGGTAAGTCCCACAGTCAAAGCCCCAATAAGTTGGCGCTGCAATAAATCGCGGCGAACTCCCTCAACATACTGAGCCTCGGTCATGTCATTTGCCGCGAGGGCGGCTTCAAACAAACGGCGGTCAAATTGGCCAAGAGGATTTTTAAACGCCGGTTGCTTGACAATTTCTTGCCGCACCAGGTCATCCGACGTTCCAAGATGAAGTCTCTTAGCTTCTTCTTTTAGCAGCGATTGAGTGACCAAAGAACGCAAGGCGCGGTCGCCTAAACCAAATTGCAGCGCCTGCTCCCGGGTGAGGTTTCCCCCGAACATGGGACGCAGCTGGTTAACTTCGCGCCGAAATTGGCGGTCTAAATCCTGCATGGAGATCGTAGTGTCGCCTACTGTGGCGACGGTGTTTGGGCCGACCCCGGTCCGGAAAACATCCGCAATTCCCCAGATCGCAAAGCTGGCAATCAGAAGCAGAAAGAGGATTTTAACAACGATAGAGGATGCCTTAGAGCGGATGGTTTGCAGCATGAAAGACCCAAAACGTAAAGCACCCCATAGGATAAGTGCCTGATAAAATTGGAAATGTGCCCCCTTACATGGCGGCGGCGCATGATATCGGCCTTGTCCCATATCAGCAAGAATTCTCGCACGGAAGCTCGATTTTTAACTGACAGGAGACAGACCCGGTAAAAACCCATAAAAGCACCTCTGCAGTTATAGGGAAGGATTTAGACTATGCGGCGCAAGTTCATCGCGGGTAATTGGAAAATGAATGGTCTGCGGGCCGATGGCTTGGCTCTCGCAAAGGATCTTTGCGCCCGGGTTATGCAAGCAGGAGCCGTGCAAAAAGGAAAATTGGCTTGCGATATAGGAATTTTCCCGCCGGCGACCCTCGTAGCTTCAGTGGCTGAAGCCGCAGCAGAAAGCGGTTTAATCGTCGGAGGGCAAGACTGCCACGCCGCTGCCAAGGGTGCCCATACCGGGGATATCTCAGCGGCGATGCTGGCCGATAGCGGTGCCAAAGCCGTGATCTTGGGCCACTCGGAACGCCGCACAAACCATCAAGAAACCAATGGTCTCGTACAGTTAAAGACGATGGCAGCTCTGGGCGCCGGCCTTATACCGATCGTCTGCATCGGCGAAACCGAAGCGCAACATACGGCCGGCCAAACCCTATCGATCTTGCACGAACAGCTGACGGGCTCGTTGCCTCAGCAGATTGAGGCCAGCCGGCTTGTGGTTGCCTATGAGCCGGTCTGGGCGATCGGAACGGGAAAGACGCCGACTACACAAAATATTGCCGATATTCATGGGGCTTTGCGGACTTATATCGCTAAACAGTGGGGGCAGCCTGTGGCAACTTCCTTAAGGATACTTTATGGAGGATCTGTCAGCCCGGATAATGCGGCCGAAATCTTGGCTTTAGGCGATGTGGATGGCGGACTGGTTGGGGGCGCCAGCCTGGATGCGCAAAAATTCTGGACCATTATCACATCTTGTCCCTAGCCAAGACTCCCTCAAGGGGCTAAAACCGTGCCGCTTAAGGGGCTTACTGACCCCAGGCTCTCATAATTAGGTACAGATACGCGCATGATCGCCATTATTCTCACCATCCATATTATTCTTTGCGTTGCCTTGATCGGGATCGTCCTTCTTCAGCGGAGTGAAGGTGGTTTGGGTGGTCTTGGCGGCGGCGGTGGCGGTTTCATGTCGGCACGCGGCACAGCGAACCTTCTTACCCGGGTGACGGCGGTACTGGCTGCAGGTTTTATGATTACCAGCCTGGCTCTCACGCTTTTAGCCGGTAGATCTGGCCCATCCCGCTCTATTTTTGATGCGGCGCCCCGTGGCACAACACCGCCCACGGCAAGCCCCGAATCGGCGCCGCCGACATCCTCGACACCTGCTCCAACAGGGCCGGAAGTTCCGGTAGCGAAATAAACTCATCCCGGATCGGCCGCTTTTACCCCTAGGCATAACCCGGGCTTTATCAGGGTTCGCCGACGCTCCCTGCGATAAGATGACCCGGCGGTTAAATTCTCTATCGACCCAGGCCGTTAGTAAGATAGGATGAAACCCCATGACGCGGTTCATCTTCATAACCGGCGGCGTGGTCTCTTCCCTCGGCAAGGGTCTGGCGTCGGCAGCCTTAGGCGCGCTGTTGCAGGCACGCGGCTATAGGGTACGGCTACGCAAGCTCGACCCTTACCTCAATGTCGATCCGGGCACGATGAGTCCCTATCAGCATGGCGAGGTCTTCGTTACCGAGGATGGGGCAGAGACCGATCTCGATCTCGGCCATTACGAGCGGTTCACCGGCGTTAACGCCCGGACCAATGACAATATCACGACCGGACGCATCTATTCTGACGTCATCGCGAAAGAACGGCGAGGGGATTACCTGGGGGCGACCATTCAGGTTATTCCCCATGTTACCGATGCCATCAAAGCCTTTGTGCTGGATGACACCAGCGATGTCGATTTCCTCTTGTGTGAAATCGGCGGCACAGTCGGCGACATCGAAGGCTTGCCGTTTTTCGAAGCCATTCGCCAACTGCGGAATGATTTAGGCCCGGCGCGCTCCCTCTTCGTTCATTTAACGCTGCTGCCTTATATTAAGGCCGCCGGTGAGCTTAAAACCAAACCGACGCAACACTCCGTCAAAGAACTGCTGAGCCTCGGTATTCAACCCGACATACTGCTGTGCCGAACGGAACGTCCACTGGCGGCGAATGACCGGAAGAAAATCGGTCTGTTCTGCAACATTCGGGAAGAGGCAGTTATCCCAGCGTTAGATGTCGACACAATTTACGACGTCCCGTTGGCGTATCATCGTGAAGGTTTCGATTTAGAAGTCCTGAAAGCTTTTGGTTTGCCGATCGGCGCCATTCAACTCGAACCATGGCGGCGAATTGTCGAACGAGTACGTTCACCCGAAGGTGAAGTCACCATCGCTGTGGTCGGCAAATATACGCATATGCTGGATGCTTATAAATCTTTGTCGGAAGCACTTACACATGGTGGAATCGCAAACAATGTGCGGGTGAAACTTAACTGGGTTGATTCAGAAATATTTGAAAGTAACGACGCCGTTCCCTACCTTGAAGGGGTCAATGGCATTCTTGTTCCCGGTGGATTTGGTGAGCGCGGCGTTGAAGGAAAAATCGCCGCGGCGCGTTTTGCCCGCGAACGCCGCATTCCCTACTTTGGAATTTGTCTGGGAATGCAAATGGCGGTGATCGAGGCGGCGCGAAATCTTGCCGGCATCAGCAAGGCCAATTCAACGGAATTTGGACCCTGCAAAGAATCTGTCGTCGGCTTGCTGACCGAGTGGCAGCGCGGCAATCAAGTGGAACGGCGCGACGCCACCAGCAATCTTGGTGGCACGATGCGTCTTGGATCTTATCCGTGTGTTGTTGCAAAGGACAGCCGGCTTTGGACCATCTATGGCAAAGATCACGTCACCGAGCGTCACCGCCATCGTTACGAAGTGAATATCGCTTATAAAGATCGCCTGGAAGCGGTTGGGTTAAGATTTTCGGGCATGTCTCCGGATGGGGTGTTGCCGGAAGCGGTTGAGATTCCCAACCATCCTTGGTTTATTGGCGTTCAATCTCACCCCGAGCTTAAATCGCGCCCGTTCGAACCCCATCCTTTGTTTACGTCGTTTGTGAAGGCCGCCGTTGAGCAAGCCAGATTAGTATAGAAAGGCAAATATGCGTCAGCACGTCGTATCGATCGGCAAGTTAACGGTCGCCAATGACCGGCCTTTTACCTTGATTGCAGGACCCTGCGCTTTGGAAAGCCGTGCCCATGCGCTTGAAATGTGCCAAGCGATTCAAGAAACCTGCACTAAGCTGGGTGTGGGACTGATTTATAAAACCAGTTTTGATAAGGCTAATCGCACCTCGACCAAGGCCGAGCGCGGGCTGGGAATGGAAAAAGGTCTACCGATTTTGGCAGATGTCCGAGAGATGCGTGGCGTTCCGGTTCTAACGGATGTTCATAGCCACGAGCAATGCGCTCCTGTTGGTGATGTGGTTGATGTCTTGCAGATACCCGCCTTTCTATGCCGCCAAACCGATTTGCTCTTAGCCGCTGCGGCAACCGGCAAAGCCATCAATGTGAAAAAGGGTCAGTTCTTGGCGCCGTGGGACATGAAAAACGTCCTGGAGAAAATCACCTCGGCCGGTAATAAAAACGTTCTCTTGTGCGAACGCGGCGCCAGTTTTGGCTACAATACGCTTGTGTCGGACATGCGCTCATTACCCATCATGGCGCAGTGGGGATATCCCATCGTGTTTGACGCAACCCATTCGGTTCAACAACCGGGCGGGCAGGGGGCCAGCACCGGCGGACAACGCGAATTCGTGCCGGTTCTTGCCCGTGCGGCCGTCGCTACAGGTGTGGCTGCCGTTTTTATGGAAGTGCACGAAAATCCTGATCAAGCACCCAGCGACGGGCCAAATATGGTGCGGTTAAAGGATTTTCCAGCACTGTTAGAAACTCTGGTTGCTTTTGATCGATTGGCTAAGGAACGGCCCGTCGTTCTGCCATCGTGACCGTAAGTGATGCTAAGAATTTGACCGAAGGGGAAGCCTGATGAGCGCTATTATCGATATCTATGCCCGCGAAATTTTGGATAGCCGGGGTAATCCAACAGTCGAAGTTGATGTGACCTTGGAGAGCGGTGTCGTTGGGCGTGCCGCGGTTCCCTCTGGCGCGTCGACAGGCGCCCACGAAGCCGTCGAACTGCGGGATGGCGATAAACGTCGCTACAAGGGCAAGGGTGTTTTAAAAGCTGTCGAAGCCGTCAATGGCGAGATTTATGACGCCTTGTCGGGCATGGAAGCCAGTGAGCAGGTTCATATCGATCACACCATGATCGATCTTGATGGCACCACAAATAAAGGCCGCTTGGGCGCAAATGCGATCTTGGGCGTTTCCCTTGCCGTCGCAAAGGCTGCGGCATTGGATCAAGGCGTTTCTCTGTACCGCTATGTGGGGGGCAGCTATGCGCGGACCCTTCCGGTGCCAATGATGAACATCATTAATGGCGGCGCCCATGCCGACAACCCCATCGATTTTCAAGAATTCATGATTCTGCCTGTTGGCGCGCCCAATTTTGCCGAGGCCGTTCGTATGGGCTCGGAAGTCTTCCATAGTTTAAAGGCCGCGCTGTCCACCGCAGGCCATGGCACCAATGTGGGCGATGAGGGCGGCTTTGCCCCCAACCTTGCTAGTGCCGATGATGCTTTGGGTTTCATTGTGAAGGCTATTGAGGCCGCCGGCTATAAACCGGGTGGCGACATTGCCTTGGGGCTTGATTGCGCCGCAACGGAGTTCTTCAAGAACGGCAAGTACGTTCTTGAAGGCGAAGGCCGCAGTTTGGATGGCAAGGGGATGAGCGATTATCTGGCCGAGCTTTGCAAGCGTTACCCGATCATCACCATAGAAGACGGCATGGCCGAAGACGATTGGGCGGGCTGGGCTGCCCTGACGGCCAAACTGGGCTCAAAAGTCCAATTGGTTGGCGATGATGTGTTTGTCACCAATCCGGAACGCCTCTCTAAGGGCATCAGCGACAGCATTGCCAATGCGATCTTGGTCAAGGTCAACCAGATCGGGACCCTGTCGGAAACCTTGGAAACCGTCGAGATGGCGCATAAGGCCGGATATAGGGCTGTGATGTCTCATCGCTCGGGCGAGACCGAAGATTCAACGATTGCCGATCTGGCGGTCGCCACCAACTGCGGACAAATCAAAACCGGATCCCTGTCGCGGTCGGACCGAACGGCCAAGTACAATCAACTGATACGGATTGAGGAAGAGCTTGGCCCGTCGGCGCGCTATGATGGAAAGGCCGCATTCAAGCAGTCCACGTAAGCTCTGATTTGCGTATAAACGACGCAACAAACGGCGCAATATTTTCATGTTGCGCCGTTTTTGTCCTCCACTGTAAATTTTTGGTCATCTAAAAACCCAAGCAATTGAGTCATCTCCGACGATTTTTAAAAAACCATTTGCGTCGCGACTCGGAATATGATTCGATTCAGCTATGAGGCTTTGGCAAGAAATGCAACGGCGGGCAGGACAGGTCATTGGACCTGTCATCGGTGTCTGCGCCGTTTCCTACTTCGCGTATCACGGCGTGCAGGGTGATCGCGGCATCATTGCCTATCTTCAGCTCACCAAACAAATCGAGGTAGCGGAGGCGACCCATCAACGGAGCAGCGCAGCTCGCACCTTGCTTGAACATCAGGTGTCACTTCTTGAGCCGGGTCAGATCGATCTCGACATGCTGGAGGAGCGTGCTCTTACCGTGCTGAACCTCGTACAGCCCGATGAAGTGGTCATTTTTACAACAGATTCCGGCGCAGCCGTGCCGGCGACGACCCCGAATGGGGCACAAGGCAGCGCTGAACTCAACTCTCAACGCTGATGCAAGGCGAGACACCAGGGCAGCATAATAATGCTGCACTGCGGTATAACATGACGATCATAGGCAAGAGTCCACCCGGCCCTTACAGCCGGGTGTTTTCTTTCATACATAGGCACATAAAAGACATAAATATTCAGCATTTTGCTGCTGAGAGAAACGTTCAAACGACGGCCAAAATCTGATAGGAAAATTGGCTTAAGAAAAACTTAAGGGGCTTGGCCATCCGTCCAGCTAAGGGTAGTGTCTCTTAAGGGTTTATCTTAGAAACCCCGAAGCTCTGGAGGATATACCGATGGCCGCTGGCCGTAACGCAAAATCTGCCCCACCCGCAAAGTCCAAAGCCGTTGCGACTGGCCCTTCTCAGCAAAATAAGTCAGCGGATAAAGGGCCCATCAAGAGTAACGGCAAATCATCCCCCGAGCTTGTTACCTACTATAAGCAAATGCTGCTGCTGCGGCGCTTTGAAGAGCGAGCCGGGCAAATGTACGGCATGGGATTGATCGGCGGCTTTTGCCATCTTTATATCGGACAGGAAGCGGTAGTGGTTGGTCTTATGGCGTCGCGTCACGAAGGTGACACGGTCATCACCAGTTATCGCGACCACGGCCACATGCTCGCCTGTGGCATGGACCCGAAAGGCGTGATGGCCGAACTGACAGGCCGAGCCGGCGGCTACTCCAAGGGCAAAGGCGGCTCGATGCATATGTTCAGCCGCGAGAAAAAGTTTTTTGGCGGCCATGGCATTGTCGGCGCGCAGATGCCGCTCGGCACCGGTCTTGCCTTCGCCCATCGCTACAAGAATGAGCCAAATATTTGCCTGACCTTCATGGGAGATGGCGCGTTAAATCAAGGCCAAGTCTACGAAAGTTTTAACATTGCCGCGCTATGGAAGCTGCCCGTGATGTATGTCATTGAAAATAACCAGTACGGAATGGGGACCTCGATCCAACGCTCCTCAGCGCGAGCCACCGAACTCTATATGCGTGGACAGGCATATGGCATTCCCGGCGTACAAGTCGACGGCATGGATGTTTTGGCGATGAAGGAGGCGGGCGAGAAGGCATCGGATTATGTGCGGAGTGGCAAAGGTCCTTACATTCTCGAAGCTATGACCTATCGCTATCGCGGTCACTCCATGTCGGATCCAGCAAAGTATCGAACCAAAGAGGAGGTTCAGGAAATGCGCGAAAAACATGATCCCTTGGATCGCGCCATGGCAGCTATCCTTAAAGCCGGCCTCGCCGATGAAGCAAAGCTAAAGCAGATCGACCGCGACATTCGCGAACAGGTCGCTGAAGCTGCCGAGTTTGCACAAAGCAGCCCGGAGCCCGATGCCTCCGAACTTTGGACAGATGTTATCATTGAAGAAGCCACCGCCTAGAAATCACCGGCAAACCAACGCCGTATCACCAAGGAATAGACGATATGCCGATTAATATCCTTATGCCTGCGTTATCGCCGACGATGACGGAAGGGAAGCTAGCGAAGTGGCTGAAGGGCGAGGGTGACAAGGTGAAGTCGGGCGATGTCTTGGCGGAGATTGAGACGGATAAGGCGACGATGGAGGTTGAGGCGGTAGACGAGGGCGTTTTGGGCAAGATTCTGGTTCAAGCCGGCACGGAAGGCGTGGCGGTGAATACACCTATTGCCATGCTCCTCGGTGAGGGCGAAAAAGCGTCAGCGATAAAGGACGTGGTTCACAATGGCGCCAATGGTAAAGCCGCTGCGGCGCCTAAATCTTCGCCCCAGAAAAAATCACCAAGCACTCAGCCTATAAACCATCAACCGTCACTTAAATCCTTGCCAGCAGAAGCCGAATATACCGGGGCGACTGTCACGATCACCGTCCGCGAAGCCTTGCGGGACGCCATGGCGGAAGAAATGCGCCGTGACTCCACAGTGTTCTTAATGGGCGAGGAAGTCGGTCAATATCAAGGTGCCTATAAAATCAGCCAGGGCCTTCTCGATGAATTTGGTGACAAGCGCATAATTGATACACCCATTACCGAACAAGGATTTGCCGGCCTTGGGGTGGGTGCGGGCTTCCACGGTCTGCGTCCCATTGTCGAATTCATGACCTTTAACTTTGCGATGCAGGCGATTGATCAAATCATCAATTCCGCCGCCAAAACGCTTTATATGTCGGGCGGGCAAATGGGTTGCCCCATCGTTTTTCGCGGACCAAACGGCGCCGCATCCCGTGTCGGCGCTCAGCACTCGCAGTGTTACGCCAGTTGGTATGCCCACTGCCCGGGCCTAAAGGTTGTTGCGCCCTGGTCTGCGGCTGATGCTAAAGGCTTGCTGAAGGCTGCCATCCGGGATCCGAACCCGGTCATCTTTTTAGAAAACGAGATTCTTTACGGTCAAAGCTTTTCCGTGCCATCGGAAGGAGACTTCGTGGTGCCGATCGGCAAGGCAAAGATCGAACGCGCGGGAACGGACGTCACGATCTGCGCCTTCTCGATCATGGTTGGCAAGGCCATGGAAGCGGCCGAGGCTTTGGCTGCCGATGGGATAAGCGCCGAAGTGATCAATCTTCGCTCGATACGTCCTCTTGATACGGAAACCATCGTCAACTCCGTTAAGAAAACCGGCCGGCTCGTCACTGCGGAAGAGGGATGGCCCTTTGCCGGCATCGGCGCCGAGCTTGGCGCCCAGATGATGGAGCATTGCTTTGACTGGCTGGATGCGCCGGTTGCCCGCGTTCATGGTGTCGATGTGCCTTTGCCGTACGCGGCCAATCTCGAACGTCTAGCCCTGCCGCAAACCGATAACATCATCGCCGCGGCCCGTGCTGTCTGTTATCGTGACCGTTAAAGGGAAAAGCCGATGCCTGTAAAAATCCTTATGCCTGCGTTATCGCCGACGATGACGGAAGGGAAGCTGGCGAAATGGCTGAAGGGCGAGGGCGACAAGGTAAAGTCGGGAGACGTCTTGGCGGAGATTGAGACCGATAAGGCGACGATGGAGGTTGAGGCGGTAGACGAAGGTGTTTTGGGAAAAATCTTGGTTCAAGCCGGCACGGAGGGTGTGGCGGTTAACACGACGATCGCCCTGTTGCTCGGTGAAGGTGAGAAGGCTTCCGCCTTGAAAGAGGTGACTATCGATCCTCCAAAATCCCCCAATGGCAAGGCGTCGTCCCCACCTACAGCCGCCAAAGCTTCAGACGCAACGACTTCGGCTAAACCACAATCCACACCGGCATCCTCAATGACAACATCTGCAAATACCGACACATCACGTATCTTTGCCAGCCCCTTGGCGCGCCGTCTCGCGGCCAATGCCGGTATCGATCTCAGCAAGGTTCGCGGCTCCGGTCCTCATGGGCGGATCGTCAAAGCCGATATCGACGGCGCGGCAAGCGGGAAGGGCGGCGCTTCACGCGGGCCGGTATCGCAACCAACAACCGCCGGCGCACTACCGTTCGAGCCGGCATTCGAGCTTCAGCCCCTCAGCATGATGCGCAAAACCATTGCGCGCCGTCTTACGGAATCAAAGCAACAGGTTCCGCATTATTATCTGACGGTTGAGGTTTGCCTAGACGCGCTGCTGGATGCGCGGACTAGACTAAACGCCTTGGCAGGTGACGCCGGCAAGCTTTCCGTCAACGACATGCTGATCAAAATCTTGGCGGTGGCCTTGAGAAAGCATCCGGATTGCAATGTTTCCTATACGGACGAAGGCATCAAGAAATACGCCTCGGTCGATGTGGCCGTCGCTGTCGCCATTCCGGGCGGTTTGATTACCCCGGTGATTCGCGGTGCCGATCAAAAAGGCTTGGCGCAGATCTCGGCCGACATGCGCGACCTTGCAGGTAAAGCGAAGAGCGGCAAGTTGATGCCCGAAGAGTATCAGGGCGGCACCTTCTCTCTCTCGAATTTGGGAATGTTCGGGATTCGTGAATTCATTGCCGTAATCAATCCGCCGCAAGCGGGAATATTGGCTGTCGGGGCCGGTGAGCAACGCGCCATCGTACGTGACGGGCAAGTCGTCGTCGCAACCATGATGATGGCGACGCTTTCCGCCGATCACCGGGCCATTGACGGCGCAACCGGCGCGCAGATGCTCAAAACCTTCAAGAACTTGGTAGAAAATCCGGTTGCCATGATTTTGTAGGGCGTTTGTTGATGCGTTATTTCCTATCCTGTCTTTTCATCCTCACGGGTATCGCTATGGCCTCAGCTAGTATTGCCGCGTCTCCCGCCGAAGAAGCTGGAATCAACAGTAGCTGGGCTGCCTATAAAAAGGCCGCTGCTGAAAAAAACGGACCGGCGGTCGCAGATCTTTTTGATCAGCATACCTGGGATTACTATGATCAAATGCGGCAGCTTGCCTTAAGAGGCGATGAAGCGAAGGTCCGCGGTTTGCTCTTGCCGGATAAACTTATTGTTTTGACGTTTCGCGGCCGGGTCCCCGTAGAAGTACTCAAAACCGCCAAAGCGCCCGCTTTGATCGCCTATCTTGTTCAGAACGGCATGATCGGCAATGCGGCAAATTACGAAAGCCTTCCATTGGCGGACATCCAGTCTGATGGGAAAAAAGCAGCCGTTCGGTTAGAAAAAGACGGCAAGCTATCGCCTTTTCAAATTTGGTTCGCTTTCGAGCGCAATGCATGGCGCGTTAATCTGAAAAGCATGCTTTATCTTGCGGATGTTCTTTTTGCCAACATGGCGCAAAAGTCGGGCAAAAGCGAGGATGAGTTTCTTATTGAACGGCTTAGCCAAGTTTGGAAACGGGAAGTCCCGCCAAGCATTTGGCAGCCACTCGAAAAACCTACATGACAGCCCTAGGCAACAGCCGGCATGAAGAAGCCATCCGTGGCTTATTTGATGCTTTCCGCGCCGCCCTGATAAATCGCGACGGCAGAACGGCGGCTCCGTTATTATCCGGCGAAACTCTGCATCATTTTGGATCCTTACGCGACATCGCTTGCCAAAAAAATTCTTTGGCCGGATTGGGACCATTGGAGCGTTTGACTGTTTTGTCGATGCAACGCCGCCTCTCCGCGGCCTTGCTTGTCGGCGGAACGAATCTGGAGATCATGATCGCTTTGATCGATGAAGGGCTTTTTGGCGCCGAAATCGCGGATCTTGATCTTAAGGAGATCGATATCGTCTTTCCGGAAGCCTATGGCGCCTTGAGCGTAGGGGGTCAGTCCATATCGCTGCGTCTGCCTTTTTTATGGGAAAAATCCGCTCTTAACGCTAAAGAGGCCTGGCGTATTCATTGGTTGAGTTTCTTGCCGGCCATCCGTATGGCTCTTAAAGGTGTCCTCGCCAACAGCGGGGAGGATGAGAATACGGCTCTGGCACGTTTAGTGGATTGGCGCGACGGCAAGGCCAAACCAAAAAAACAAAAACCACGATCACTTTATCCGGGGGAGAACCGCCATGGCTGACACAGCCTTCGATCTTATTGTCATTGGGGGTGGACCCGGAGGTTATGTTGCGGCCATTCGCGCGAGCCAACTAAAAATGAAGGTGGCTTTAGTTGAGCGCGAACATCTCGGCGGCATCTGTCTCAATTGGGGATGCATTCCGACCAAGGCGCTCTTACGCTCCTCCGAGATCAATCATATTTTGCATAACTTAGACAGCTACGGCCTATCCGCCAAGGAAGTCTCTTTTGATTTGCAGAAAATCGTCAAGCGCAGCCGCGCCGTAGCCGGCCAATTGAACATGGGGGTCAAAGGCCTCTTGCGCAAAAATAAAGTCGCGATCTTTGACGGGCAGGGCAGTCTGGCCGGTGTTGCCGGAACCGACCGCAAGGTGTCGGTGACAAAAGATAATAAATCTGTCGCCGACTTGACGGCAAAACATGTGATCCTGGCCACCGGCGCCCGAGCCCGGGCTTTACCCGGGCTGGAACCGGATGGAAAGCTGGTGTGGACTTATAAGGAAGCCATGGTCCCGACCGCCATGCCGAAATCCTTGCTTGTCGTCGGCTCGGGCGCCATCGGTATAGAGTTTGCCAGCTTCTATCGCAATATGGGCGCCGAGGTGACGGTCGTCGAGGTGATGGATCGCATCCTCCCGGTTGAAGATGAGGAAATTTCTGCTTTCGCGCGTAAGTCGTTTGAAAAACAGGGCATGAAGATCCACACATCGACAACGGTAACGGCGCTTCGTAAAACCGCGCAGGATGTGACTGCTGTGCTCCAACCTAAGGATGGTAAAACGATCGACTTAAAGGTCGATCGCGTTATTCTTGCGGTCGGCATCACCGGCAATGTCGAAAATCTAGGTCTTGAAAAAACCAAGGTGAAAGTCGACCGCGGTCATGTCGTCGTCAATCAATGGTCCGAGACGGGCGAGCCTGGCGTTTACGCCATAGGTGACCTGGCCGGCCCACCGTGGCTTGCCCACAAAGCCAGCCACGAGGGTGTTATCTGTGTTGAGAAAATCGCCGGCATTAAGGATGTTCATCCCCTAGATGTATCCAATATCCCGGGTTGCACCTATTGCATGCCGCAGGTTGCCAGCGTCGGCTTAACCGAAGCCAAGGCCAAGGCGGCCGGCCATGCCGTCAAGGTTGGCCGTTTTCCTTTTATCGGGAATGGGAAGGCCATCGCCTTGGGTGAGCCGGAAGGCATGGTGAAAACCGTTTTTGACGCCAAAACCGGCGCTTTGCTCGGTGCGCATATGATCGGGGCCGAAGTAACGGAATTGATTCAAGGCTATGCCGTTGCCCGGACTTTGGAGACAACCGAGGCCGAATTGATGCATACGGTCTTCCCGCATCCGACCTTATCAGAAATGATGCATGAATCGGTGCTTGACGCCTATGGACGCGCCATCCATTTCTAAGAGGTATGGCTGTGATTGATCGGAGCCTTTAATGGCCAATTTGCGCAACTTAAATCGCTCTCCCATGGGCGAGAAGCCCCAAGAGTTTCAGCGGAAACCTGAGTGGATCCGGGTGAAGGCGCCCGTCGCCAAGGCTTATCATGAAACCCGCGATCTGATGCGCAAGCTGTCGTTGAACACGGTCTGTGAAGAAGCTGCTTGCCCAAATATCGGCGAATGCTGGGCGAAGAAACACGCCACAGTCATGATCATGGGCGATACCTGTACCCGTGCTTGCGCTTTCTGCAACATTAAAACCGGCATGCCGAAGCATCTTGATCAAGATGAACCAAAACGCGTTGCGGAAGCCATAGCAGGATTGGGGCTAACCCATGTAGTTGTGACTTCGGTTGATCGCGACGATTTGGCGGATGGCGGCGCTCGTCATTTTGCCGCAACTATTCAGGCTATTCGCGAAGCGTCGCCGCAAACCACCATCGAAGTTCTGACCCCGGATTTTCTGCGCAAGGATGGTGCCATTGAAACTGTCGCAGCCGCAAAGCCGGACGTCTATAATCATAATCTGGAAACCGTACCGCGGCTTTATCCCACGATCCGTCCTGGTGCTCGTTATTTTCAAAGTCTGCGCCTACTTGAACAGGTCAAGCAGCACAACCCGTCGATCTTCACCAAATCCGGCATTATGGTTGGTTTGGGCGAAGAGCGTGTGGAGCTCTATCAGGTCATGGACGACCTACGGATGGCAGATGTTGATTTCCTGACCGTTGGCCAATATCTTCAGCCAACGCCGCGTCATGCGCCGGTCATTCGCTTTATGCCGCCGGCGGAATTCGACGAGGTTGCACAAATGGCACGGGCTAAAGGTTTTCTTTTAGTTGCCGCATCGCCTTTAACCCGATCCTCTTACCATGCCGGGGATGATTTTGAAAAATTGCGGGCAACGCGCGAAGCGCGTTTATCCGGCGCGGCATCGTAGCCGCTACGCCCTTGCCACGCCATTTCGAAGTTCAAACTTTTCCGTATACTGCAGACCAGATTTACACCCTGGTGGCTGATATTGAACGTTACCCGGAATTTCTGCCGTGGTGCACGGCTTTACGGGTACGGCGGCGGGATGGCAATAAAATCATCGCCGATATGTCGATCGGATTTAAACTGGTACGTGAGACCTTTACGACGGAAGTAACTTTGAACCCCGAAGGACGTGAAATCCACGTCACTTATATAAATGGTCCATTCCGGTACTTAACTAACCATTGGCGATTTACGTCTGCAGGTGAGGGCGCCTGCGAAGTGACATTTGATATTGATTTTGAATTTCGCTCAAAGCTGCTGCAAACACTGATCGGTGCCGTTTTCCATGAGGTTGTCAGCCGCATGGTCAAAGCATTTCAAGAGCGCGCTAAGCAGCTTTACGGGGCACCAACTTAAGACTTCTGATTTTTCTCCGCGATAGTTTCACGGCCCAATTCCAAGGCAGCCTTAACGCTTGCAGACCTAACCGCAGCACGATCTCCAGAAAAAATAAATCTCCGAGATAACGGCGGCTGGCCGCGCCTAGCGCTCGCAATATAAACCAAGCCCACAGGCTTCTCTTCCGTAGCGCCGCCCGGTCCGGCAATTCCCGTCACGCTAAGCGCGAGATCAACCGTCGAGTTTTTAAGAGCGCCCTTAACCATGGCTTCCGCGACTTCGGCGCTGACGGCGCCATGCTTCTTCAATAACGCGTCAGGCACATCCAGCATATCCACTTTGGCAGTATTGCAATAGGTAATGAACCCTCGCTCTAAGACATCAGCCGAGCCGGGGATGGATGTAAGAACGGCCGTGATCAAGCCACCCGTGCAAGATTCAGCCGTCGCAATCTTAATATTGCGAATACGGCAGTCTTCCAAAAAACTTTCGGCTTCTTTGCACAAAGCAGCATCGATCATCTGACATAATCACCCGTAAAAAATATAATCACCCAAAGAACGAAGGCTGCGACTAACCCGGCAATCGCATCATCCGCCATAGCGCCAAGCCCTCCTTTGACGGTGCGATCGACAAATCCAATCGGCCAGGGTTTCAAGATATCAAACACCCGAAATAAGACGAAAGCCGCTGCAAACTGCCACCAAACCAAACTCACGGGCAGAAGGGCGATCCATTGGCCGACAATCTCGTCAATGACGATGACGGGAGGATCTTCTTTTTTAATCGCCCAAATGATTTGGCGCGACGCCCAGATACCCATAACGAAAACGATTGGTATCGCCATGGCGAGGGCCGTAATGCCACCGACATATAACAATAACCATCCCAAAGGTAACGCCGCTAGAGATGCCCAGGTTCCCGGCGCCTTAGGTAAGCGCCCAATACCGAAGCAGGTTCCAACAGACCAGGCTAAGGGAAATTTCATAAATCAGCCGGTAAACGAACTGTGGCAGAAGCTATGGCGGCGATGCCTTCGCCTCGACCGGTGAAGCCTAAGTTTTCCGTAGTTGTCGCCTTGACGCTAACCCGGTGAGGCGCAATGCCCAAAATCTCCGCAAGCTTGGCGGTCATAGAATCACGATGCGGGCCAAGCTTAGGTCGTTCGCAAATGACGGTGACGTCCAAATGGGTGATCATTCCACCGCGCTGCATGACTATATCGGCTGCATGCTTGATGAATTGCGCTGAATTGGCGCCTTTCCATTGCGGGTCCGAAGGCGGAAAATGTTGGCCGATATCCCCGGCCCCGATTGCTCCCAGAATGGCGTCGGTCAACGCATGCAAAGCCACATCCGCATCCGAGTGGCCTTTTAGCTTGGCGGTGAACGGTACTTTCACGCCGCATAGCCAAACGCCATCGCCGGGTTCGAAGGCATGAACATCAAAACCGTTTCCAGTACGATATTCATAGTCAGACGCTGCGCCGCCAACCAATCGCCTTTCGGCTCTTGCTAAATCTTCACGGGTTGTCACTTTAAAATTATCCTCACTACCTTCAACGACGGCCACCTTCAGGCCGGACTGTTCCGCCACGGCGGCATCATCGGTTAGCTCACGTCCGGCTTGTGCTTGATGGGCTTTCAAAATATCGGCAAAACGGAAGCCTTGCGGGGTTTGCGCCCGCCATAAACCCTGACGGTCGATGGTATGGGTAATCGCATGATCGCCACTGGCGCGTTTTACCGTATCGGCAACCGGCAGGGCAGCAATCGCACCTGGTACCTTATCCAAGGCAGCCAAAACCCGATCAACAGTGCCCCGATCCAGAAACGGCCGAGCGCCATCGTGAATGAGAACCCGGTCAGGTGCCTGAGAGGCCAAGCTCTCAAGACCATTTAAAACCGACTGCTGACGGGTAGCGCCGCCGGCAACCGGCTCAGCAAGGGCATAGCCTGCGATAGCTTGGTCGTAGAGCTTGCGGTCGTCGGGATGGATAACCAAGCGTACAGCATCGATGGAGGGGTGATTTACCAGGGTATCCAGGCTATAGCGGAGTAGGGCCTGACCCGCTATCGGCAAGTATTGCTTTGGGATTTCCCCGCCTAAGCGAGACCCGCGGCCTGCGGCCACGATAAGCGCGACGGTACCTGCCATATTTTCCTCTACCATTCTTCACGTCATTATGGGGCATTCTTCTAATGCCGGGAAGCCGTGCTGTCGCCTAGTTTCTTGGCTGTTTTCGCCAAATTTCTCTTGGCATTCTGTAGAAACTGCCTAACACTTCAGCAATGAACATTCCTGCCTATAATTTGTGCATACAGCTGGGAAGCCTGGTTTTGCAAGATCCGGTTATCCTTGCTCCTATGTCTGGGGTAACGGACTGGCCATTTCGTAAGGCTGTGCGGGCGTGCGGCGGCCAATGGGTCGTCTCGGAAATGATTGCCAGCCGGCATATGATCGAAGCCGAAAAAGCCAATAGCCGTCTTCAGCAAAAGCGCCAGACCCACGACTGGGCGCAAGAGCGGCCGATGATCGTCCAAATTGCCGGGTGCGAGCCCTTGGTCATGGCTGAGGCGGCAAAGCTTTGCGCCGACCGCGGTGCTACTGTCGTTGATATTAATTTCGGTTGTCCGGCTAAGAAAATAACCCAAGGCCAGGTGGGCGGCGCTGCCTTAATGCGCGACGAACTGCAGGCTGCCCGCATTTTAGAGACGGTGGTTAAGGCAGTCTCCATCCCCGTTACTTTGAAAATGCGTACGGGCTGGGATATGGCCAACCGGAATGCCCCGGCCTTGGCAAAAATCGCTGAGTCCAGTGGTATTCGAATGTTGACCATCCATGGCCGAACTCGCGAACAGTTCTATACGGGACGAGCCGACTGGAGCTTCATTCAAAACATTAAGAAATCTGTTCAAATACCTGTTATTGCTAATGGAGATATCGCTTCTGGTGCAGATGTAGATGCCTGCCTTAAAGCATCAGGTGCTGATGGGATCATGGTAGGAAGAGGTACCCTTGGACAACCCTGGCTGATTGGTCAGTTGGCTCATTATCTCCGCAGTGGGAAGATGGGTCCGGCACCTAGCTTCCAAGATCAAGGTCAGATTCACATAACGCACTACCAAGACATCCTCGCTACCTATGGACAGGCACGCGGAGTCAGGATCGCCCGCAAGCATTTGGGATGGGCCATTGCGCGACTGCCCAACTCCGCCTCCCATCTTGCCAGGGTGAATGCCTTGGATAATCCCGATGCGGTCGTCGCCTTGCTGCAGGAGATTTATTCCCGCGCCGATGCCGTGCAGGAAGCCGCCTAAATGCAGACGGCAATTCGAAAACTCGCCAAAAAAAGCCCCGTAGATCTCACTGCTGCTATTCTTGACGCCCTGGCTGATCCCGTCATTTTGGTCGAGACCACGGGGACGGTAGCCTATGCCAATGCGGCGGCGGAAACCTTCTTTGCCTCAAGTGCGGCGGTTCTTCGCCGGCAGCGCCTCGACAGCATCTTACCTGCCGATAGCCCGGTGTTTATGCTTCTGACCCAAGCTCGCGCCAGCAATAGCAGCGTCGCCCAAGATGGTGTGACGCTTCAGACGCCGCGGATTGGATCGCATCTTGTGTCCCTAAGTGCTGTTCCCTTAAATAAAGATTCTATTGTCCTTTCGATCCATGAACGTTCCATTGCCAGTGCGATTGATCGTCAATTGACCCATCGCCATGCCGCACGATCCGTCACCGCCATGGCCGCCATGCTCGCTCATGAGGTTAAAAACCCTTTATCGGGCATAAGAGGCGCAGCCCAGCTCCTGGAAGATCAGTCTTCCGATGAAGACCGTCAGCTGACCCAGCTAATCATCACCGAGACAGACCGCGTCTGCGCCATGGTCGACCGGATGGAAGCCTTTTCCGATTTACGGCCATTGGCCCGCAGCGCGGTAAATATTCATGAAGTTCTGGGCTATGTACGACAGGTTGCGGAAACAGGCTTTGCCCGCAATTTCCGTTTTATCGAGGTTTATGACCCGTCCTTACCGCCGGTCTACGGAAACCGTGACCTTCTTATCCAGGCTTTTTTAAATCTCATTAAAAATGCCGCCGAGGCTTGTCCCGAAGGTCAAGGAGAGATTTCCTTAACAACCCGCTATCAGCATGGAGTACGCCTTGCCATACCCGGCACGCCGCAATCAATGGATCTCCCTTTACTGATTATGATTCAAGATAACGGCATTGGGATTGCTGAAGATCTTTTGCCGCACATGTTCGATGCCTTCGTGACGACAAAAATCAACGGGAAGGGGTTGGGCTTGGCCTTGGTTGCCAAGATCATCGGTGACCATGGCGGAATTATCGATGTTCATAGTCAGCCCGGCAGAACAAGCTTTCGGGTGATGCTGCCGACCGAGCCCAAGGAATCTTCCGCCGTACAGAAAAAGGGACGGACATGACCGCAACCGTTCTTATCGCCGATGATGATCAGGCTATTCGCCTTGTGCTCAGCCAAGCCCTAAGCCGTATCGGCCTTTCAGTCAAAACAACCGGCGACGTGTCGACCCTCTGGCGCTGGGTTGAAGAAGGAGAGGGCGATGTCGTTGTCACGGACGTCATCATGCCGGATGGCAATGGCATTGACCTTATCCCGCGAATTCGCAAGCTTAGACCCCATCTTAAGATCATTGTCATGAGCGCCCAAAACACGCTTTTAACCGCTGTCAAAGCAACGGAAAAGGGCGCCTTTGAATATTTGCCGAAGCCTTTTGACCTGACCCAATTGGTTGGTGCGGTGAAGCGCGCCTTGGAGACCAAGCAATCCCATCCGCAAACCACAGAGGCTTTGCCCGCAAACGGAGAACAGCTTCCGCTAATCGGGCGCAGTCCGGCCATGCAGGAAATCTACCGGGTCTTGGCGCGATTGATGGCCACCGACTTAACCGTCATGATTGTCGGTGAATCGGGAACGGGTAAGGAATTGATCGCGCGGGCCTTGCATGACTACGGCAAGCGCCGCAATGGCCCGTTTGTAGCCCTCAACATGGCGGCCATTCCGCGCGAGCTTATAGAATCCGAACTCTTCGGACATGAAAAAGGCGCCTTTACCGGCGCAACGGCGCGAACCCCCGGACGTTTCGAGCAAGCCAGGGGCGGGACGCTTTTCCTGGATGAAATCGGCGATATGCCGCTTGAGGCCCAAACGCGGCTGTTACGTGTTTTGCAAGAGGGTGAATATACGACGGTTGGCGGGCAAGCCGCCATACGGGCCGATGTCCGGATCATTGCCGCCACGCATCGCGATCTTAAGATTCTTGCGCGCCAAGGACTATTCCGAGAGGATTTGTTTTACCGGCTGAATGTCGTCCCGATCCGAGTTCCGCCCTTGCGGGAAAGAGCGGACGATATTGCTGATCTCGTACGTCATTTTCTGGAGCAAGCTGCGACAGAAGGTTTACCGCGCAAGATTTTGGAGCAAAGCGCTCTCGACGAACTCCGGCGCCATCGTTGGCCGGGAAATGTTCGGGAACTGGAGAACTTGGTGCGGCGGTTGGCGGCCCTTTATCCCTATGACGCCATTACCGCCGATACCATTAAGGGAGAATTGGCCGAAAATCAGCCTGCATCAGGCTTTTCGAACGAGACAAGCCCGACGGGAAATGACGACAACGAGGGGTTGGGAAGCGTTGTTCAGCGCCAATTGCGAAACTATTTCGATGCTCACCGCAATGACATGCCGGCCTCAGGTCTTTACGATCGAATTATTCGCGAAGTCGAAAAACCGCTCATCGAACTCACGCTTGGCCTTACCCGCGGCAATCAAATTAAGGCGGCGTATCTTTTAGGCTTAAATCGTAATACGCTGCGTAAAAAAATCCGTGATCTCGACATTGATTTGGTGCGAGGCGTTAAGTGACAAGATCTTCGTTCTCGTTAACCTCCAATCGTGCAGTTAATTGCAAGGGTTTCTTGTCATGGCGTTAGTCCGTCCCACCTCGTCGTCTTACGTATTGCGGCTGTTGAGTCTTTGGGCGCGGCAATGGCACTTGGCGCGCAAGCTCACCGCGATCCTTATTCTTTGTTCGATTGGCGCCGGGGTCGCCACATACGCTGCTCTGAACGGTAGCTTTGGCACGGAAAACCAATACGACCTGATCCAGAAGTTTCTTGTCCTTGATATTATCTTATTGTTGGCGCTAGGCGCCACGGTTGGCGCCAGCGGCGTAAGACTTTGGCAGGCGCGTCAGCAAGGCGCGGCCGGATCACGCCTTCACCTTCGGCTTGTCATTCTTTTCAGCGTGATCGCCGTTGCTCCCGCGATCGTTGTTGCGGTGGTTTCATTCCTATTCTTCAACTATGCCGTTGTCGCCACTTTTAACGCGCCGATCAAGACCGCCCTTCATGACTCGATGCAAGCCGCCGAGGCCTATCTGATTGAGCACCGCACCACCATCACCGGTGACGCAACAGCCATGGCGGCGGATCTTAACCGGCAAGCGCCGCAGCTTCTTCTTGATCCCGCCGGTTTGACCAAGGTGCTGCAAGCGCAAGTCGCCTTCCGTGCCCTCGATGAGGCGATGATCATCGATCCTTCGAACGGCGCCATTCTGGCGCGCGCGGGTTTTGCCTTTTCAACCCAGCTTGAAACCATGTCTGGAAACGCCATCGAACGCGCGTTAGGCGGAGAGGTGGCCATTCTCACCGGTGCCAACGACGACCGCGTTCGCGCCTTGGTCAGGCTGGATAATCTTGGCGGCGTTTTGCTGGCCATTGGGCGATTTGTCGATCCAAATGTCTTGGCGCATATCGAACGCACACGCGTTTCCGTTAAGACATACGACACTCTCGAGACAGAACGCTCTCGCTTTGAGATCTTCTTTATCTTGATCTTCGCGGTTATCTCGCTCTTGGTTTTGCTGGCGGCCATTTTGGCGGGCTTATATATCGCCAACCGCCTGGTGCGCCCCATCGGCTATCTGATTTCCGCCAGCCGTGATGTTGCGATGGGGAACTTGTCGGCGCGCGTCCCAACCGTTCGCGGCAGCGATGAAATTGGCACCCTCAGCCGCGCTTTCAACCGCATGACCGACCGCCTGCAATCGCAGCAAAAAGAGTTGATCGAAGCGAATACCCAGCTCGATTTTCGCCGCCGGTTTACCGAGGCTGTTCTCGAGGGGGTTTCTGTCGGCGTTATTGGACTAGACCAAGAGGGGCGCATCGATTTCCCTAACCGTGTGGCTTCTAATCTGCTCGAAATCGATTTAATGGCATCCCGCGGTAAAAAGCTTGAAAGAGTTTTGCCGGAAATAAAAGGTTTCCTAAAAGAGGCACGCCAGCGGGGAGGGCGCGGCTTTGAAAAGCAGATTGTTCTGTCGCGACAAGGGGGGCAACGAACCTTTTTCGTTCGTATCACAACCGAGCGCGAGGATGGTGCCGTTAAAGGATACGTCGCGACCTTTGACGACATAACGGAACTACTATCTGCGCAACGTATCGCCGCATGGGCCGATGTGGCTCGGCGCTTGGCGCATGAAATCAAGAACCCTTTAACCCCGATCCAATTGTCCGCCGAACGACTGAAGCGAAAATACCTCAAGCAAATTTCCGAGGACTCCGACGCCTTCACTACCTGTACCGATACCATTGTTCGTCATGTGGGTGATATCGGCCGGATGATCGATGAGTTCTCCGCTTTTGCCCGGATGCCAACCGCCACCATGAAAATGGAAGACCTTTCCGAGGTGGTTAGACATTCGGTCTTTCTGCAACGCGTAGCCCATCCAGGCATCACCTTTGAAGTGAAACTACCGACCGATCCCGTCAGCTTGTGGTGCGACGCCCGTCAGCTCCGCCAAGCCTTGACCAATTTGCTGCAGAACGCCATCGACTCAATAGACGGACGGGAAGGGGCAAATTTACCTGCCGGCTATATTTCTGCTATAGTAGCGATGGATGCGACGACAGCTACGCTAACAATCGAGGATAATGGCAAAGGTTTCCCTCAGGTTGGCCGGGAGCGGTTAACGGAACCTTATGTAACAACCCGTACCAAAGGAACCGGTTTAGGCCTCGCTATCGTAAAAAAAATCATGGAAGATCATCATGGAACCCTTACACTGGATGATCGTCCGGGAGGCGGGGCCCGCATCGTGCTTCACTTTATGGATCGATTAAAAACCACGAATGCAAAAGACGACCAGGGAACCGAAAAGAAGATAACTATTCATGGCGCATGATATTTTAATTGTTGATGATGAAAATGATATTCGCAGTCTGATCGCCGATATCCTAGAAGACGAAGGATATAGCACGCGAACGGCCAGTGATTCTGACTCCGCCTTGAAAGCTGTACGGGAGCGGGTCCCTCATTTATTGATTCAAGATATCTGGCTTGAAGGCAGCCGCTTGGACGGATTGCAAATTCTCCAGCAGGTAAAAGCCGAACATCCCGAGCTCCCCGTCGTAATGATCAGCGGTCACGGCAATATTGAGACGGCCGTGGCCTCGATTCAAATGGGCGCTTATGACTTCATCGAAAAACCTTTTGATTCGGATCGCCTACTTTTGATCGTTCGCCGTGCCGTTGAGGCGGCACACTTGCGTCGCGAAAACGCAGAATTGCGGATCAAAGCTGGATCAAACACGGAGTTGTTCGGCGACAGCCTTTTGATTTCTCAACTGCGCCAGGCCATCGAAAAAGTCAGCATGACCTCAAGCCGGGTGCTGATTTCCGGACCGCCTGGATCAGGTAAAGAGGTCGTTGCGCGTCTTATCCATATGTCATCGGCACGCAAAGACGGCCCCTTTGTAGTTCTTAATTGCGCGACGCTATCGCCCGAGCAGGTCGAAGTAGAGCTATTCGGTACCGAGTACGGTGAAGCCGGTGGCGCACGGAAAATCGGTACCCTAGAGCGAGCTCACGGCGGAACTCTCCTGCTTGACGAAGTTGCGGACATGCCGCTTGAGACCCAAGGTAAAATTGTCCGTGTCCTTCAAGAACAATCTTTTGAACGGGTGAGCGGCTCTATCCGTGTTCAGGTTGACGTTCGAGTCATGGCTTCGTCCAATAAAAATCTCCAAGAAGAAATGGCCGCCAACCGGTTTCGCGAAGATCTTTTTTACCGGCTGAGCGTTGTCCCTATTCGCGTCCCCGCTCTGCGTGAACGCAAAGACGATGTTCCGTTACTGGCACGTCATTTCATGCAGCGCGCGGCGGAGAGCGCCGGACTTCCGGCGCGAACCTTGGGCGAAGACACGGTAACGGCCCTTCAAACCTATGAATGGCCGGGCAATGTTCGGCAACTTCGCAATATTATCGACTGGCTGCTGATCATGGCACCAGGCCAAGCATCCGACCCCATTCGCGCAGATATGCTTCCACCGGAGGTGGGATCGAATGCTCCTGCCGTCCTGAAATGGGATAAAAGCAGCGAAATCATGAATCTTGCCTTACGTGAAGCGCGCGAGCTGTTTGAGCGTGAATATCTTTTGGCGCAGATAACGAGATTTGGCGGCAACATTTCACGGACGGCAAATTTCGTCGGCATGGAGCGCTCGGCGTTGCATCGAAAACTCAAATTACTGGGCGTACAAACCAAAGCCGATAGTTAAACTTAAACGAAAGGCTACTCATGTCACGCATCGCCTATGTGAACGGGCGCTATATTCCTCATCAGGATGCGGCTGTGCATATCGAAGATCGCGGCTATCAATTTGCCGATGGCGTTTATGAAGTGATTGCCGTTCATAATGGCCACCTTGTTGATGCCGATCGCCATATGAAACGGTTGGAGCGCTCGCTCAAGGAATTGCAGATCGATCCGCCCATGGGGGATGCCGCTCTGTTGCACGTCATGCAAGAAACCATCCGACGGAATACGGTGCGCCACGGTATTGTCTACTTGCAAATAACTCGCGGTGTGGCGCCGCGGGATCATAAATTTCCCAAGTATGCAGTGTCTTCCGTGGTTGTGACGGCCAAACGGGTTAGACCTATGGCCAGAGCCCTAATTGAAAAGGGCGTTCCGGTTATAACAATTCCGGATATTCGTTGGTTACGGCGGGACATAAAATCGATCTCTCTTTTGCCGAACTGCCTCGGCAAGCAACAGGCGGCACAAGCCGGTGCTTTTGAAGCCTGGATGGTGGACAGTGAGGGCTATGTAACCGAAGGCACGTCGACCAATGCCTGGATCATTGATGCGAAGGGCGTTTTGCGCACCCGCAAGGCCACCCATGTCATTTTAAACGGGATAACCCGAATGGCTCTGGTTGACATTGCCGCAGCGCAAGGAATTCCCTTCGATGAGAAACCTTTCACCGTAGATGAAGCCAAAACGGCGCGTGAAGCCTTTATTTCCAGTACGGGAGTCTTCGTTTTGCCGGTCACCTCCATCGATAAGTCCTTGGTAGGGAAGGGAGCTCCCGGACCTGTAGCCACAGCTTTACGCCAAGCCTATGTGGCGGAATTTACGCCTGAACATCCTGTGTAGCGAATGCTCCAGCCGCCTAAAGCCATTCTCTTCGATTGGGACAATACCCTCATCAATAATTGGTCAGCCATTCATATCGCGCTGAATACCACACTGGCAGCTATGGGCCATCCGACGTGGAGTTATGAAGAGACTTTGCAGCGCGTGCGGGCCTCGTTACGTGATAGCTTTCCCGTCATGTTTGGTGATCGCTGGCCGGAAGCCCAGGATATTTACTACAGAACATTTGAGGCTCGCCATTTAGACGGCCTCGCGGCTAAGCCTGGGGCTGATACCATGTTGCGAAGCTTAACCAACGCTCGCGTCAATTTAGGCGTTGTCAGTAATAAGACCGGACGTTTCCTACGAAAAGAGGCGCAATATCTAGGATGGGATTCGCTCTTCTCACAGCTGGTGGGGGCTGCCGATGCCACCCGGGATAAACCAGATCCAGCCCCTGTTATCATGGCCTTAGCTGGCACAGAGATTACCCCGGGCCCTGACGTCTGGTTTGTGGGCGATGCCGGCATCGATATGCGTTGTGCCTATAATAGCGGGTGCACCCCCATTTTGATCGGGGAAGCCGACCCCCAATCCGCCGAATTCAATGATTGCGCCCCAGCGGCACATATCCCGGATTGCTTAGCGTTTCAGCAGTTGGTCATGAAAACCTTAAACGCTTAACAGTTTAATTTCAGTAATGGGGATAAGGGGGGTTGCGATTGGGCCATAAAATCGTCAACAATCCCCCAAATTAATCGACCCATAAAAAAAGGGCGCCCATGACCGACAAAACAAGCAATTTGCAGGATGTTTTTTTAAATTACATTCGCAAGAGCAAAACTCCCGTCACTGTTTTTTTAATAAATGGCGTGAAGCTTCAAGGCATCGTCACTTGGTTTGATAATTATTGCGTCCTTTTACGCCGCGATAGCCATTCTCAACTGGTTTTTAAGCATGCCATTTCCACGATCATGCCGCCCGGCCCCATCCAGCTTTTTGACGGAAACGGCGAAGACGATAGTGACGCTTAAGTTGATGGCGAATGATTGAGTCTCATACCGTCGGAACTGGACGGTGTCTCGTTCTTCATCCTGTCCTTACCCATTCATCTACGCTTACGCGTTCCTTACGTACACCCGAAGCAAAGCTGGAAGAGGTAACAGGTCTCGCCCTTGCAATTAATCTTAATGTCGTCGCCGCGGAAGTCGTCTCTGTCCGCGACCCAAAACCAGCAACCCTTCTTGGCACAGGCACTGTCGCGCGTCTCGGTGGCTTGATTGCCGATAAGTCGATTGAGGTTGTGGTTGTCGATTCTGCTGTAACCCCTATTCAGCAGCGAAATCTGGAAAAAGCCTGGTCGGCTAAGGTCATTGATCGTACCGGTCTTATCTTAGAAATTTTTGGTGCCCGCGCGCGAACCCGGGAAGGGCAGATGCAGGTTGAGCTGGCGGCCCTTACCTATCAGCGTAGCCGGCTGGTTCGAAGCTGGACCCATCTTGAGCGTCAACGCGGCGGTTTTGGCTTTTTGGGCGGTCCCGGTGAATCACAGTTGGAAATCGACCGACGTCTTATCGATGAGCGGATTGTTAATCTGAAGAAGGATTTAAGCGACGTTGCTCGAACCCGAGGTCTTCACCGCCAGGCTCGCGCCCGGGTGCCTTATCCTGTCGTTGCCCTTGTCGGCTATACGAACGCGGGGAAATCAACCCTTTTCAATCGGCTAACGGGAAGCGCAGTTCTGGCAAAGGATATGCTGTTTGCGACACTCGACCCAACGATGCGGCAGATCCGCTTGCCCTCCGGTCGATCAATTATCCTCTCCGATACAGTAGGGTTTATCTCAGACCTTCCGCACCAATTGATCGCCGCTTTCCGGGCCACCCTCGAAGAAGTTCGCGAAGCCGATGTTTTGGTGCATGTACGAGACATGGCGGATCCTTTTACCGAAGCTCAGCGTGAAGACGTTCTGACGGTTTTGGGTGAGCTTATCGACAGCGAGACGCAGAGTGCTCCAATGATTGAAGCGCAAAATAAAATTGATCTGCTCGATCCAAGCCAGCAAGAAACCCTGACAACCATTGCGCGGCGGGGACAGGATGCTGTTCTTGTGTCGGCTTTAACCGGAAAGGGATGTGACGCGCTTTTGGCGGCCATTGACGCTAAGCTTGATGCCGGTCGCCACGTGGCCAATCTTGCCGTGCCGACCACTGAAGGCGCGGCCCTTGCCTGGCTTTATGCCCACGGTCAAGTTCTTAACCGTCAGGATAATGAACAGGAAATTTCTCTGAAATTGGCGATTGATCCTGCGGATTTAGCCCGGTTTCTTGCCCGGTACAAAAACATCCGCGAGCTAAAATCGTGACGTCAATCTCGGTACAGATCGGCGCTTCATCATTGGAAGCAACCTCCGTCTTTCACATTTTAGAAGAAATTGCCAACCAAGAAATTCGCCCCTATTTCGGTAAACTTACAGCCGCGGACATTCAAAGAAAGAGCGATGGGTCCTTGGTGACCAAAGTTGATCCGGCCGTCGAAGCGTTATTATCGGATCGGCTAAAACATCTATTGCCCGACGCCATTATTCTTGGCGAAGAGACAGCTGCCCTTGATCCGAGCCGGTTAGACCTTCTGACCACATCGGAAAAACCGATTTGGGTTATTGATCCTCTTGATGGAACCTCAAACTTCGCCGCTGGACGCCCGGAGTTCGGCATGATTGTTGCCTTGGTTCAACACAACAAAACCCTGGCTGGATGGATCTATGATGTTCCTCGCCAAAGGACTGCTTTTGCTGGTGCGAATAAGGGAGCGTTTCTTTCCGGAAAACCCGTTTCCTTTCCTCAGACTAAACCTGCCGCTTGGCGAGATCTGCGGGGTGGGTGGACTTTAAGCGCGATTGATCCAGCACACCGCGGATCGGTAAAGGCTGCCGCCACACGATTTCGCAGCAGTCAAAGTGTCCGCTGTGCGGCGTTTGAATATTTGTCCATTCTCGAAAATCGTAAGGATTTTCATTTATTTAATCGGCTAAAGCCCTGGGATCATTGTGCCGGGGTTTTAATGTTGCAGGAAGCCGGTGGCCGTGCTTTGCGATTGATAGATGGCACAGTCTATGCCCCCAATGTCTTCGATGGTGGCCTTTTGGTCGGGGCAAACAATGAAAACCTGCGGCACCTGCGTCGGTTTTTTCTAAATCCATCGACTATTCAACAGGGTAGGGGATAGGCACATGGCAAAGATCGCATTTATAGGGCTGGGCGTAATGGGATTTCCTATGGCAGGCCACCTGCAAGCTAAAGGCCATGATGTGACGGTCTTTAACCGCACAAAGGCCAAGGCCGAAGCCTGGGCCAAACGTCATGGCGGTAAGATGGCCTTAACCCCCCAAGCCGCGACGGCGAATGCCGACTATGTCATGACCTGTGTCGGCAATGACAATGACTTGCGGCAAGTCGTACGCGGCGCCGATGGCGTGTTTGCCGGCATGCGCCAAGGCGCAGTCCTCATTGATCATACCACGGCCTCGGCCACCATCGCCCGTGAGCTGGAGAAAGAGGCGCAGAAACGGGGATTCTCCTTTATCGATGCACCTGTTTCCGGTGGCCAGGCCGGGGCGGAGAATGGTCAGCTTGGCATTATGTGTGGTGGTGATCCTGCGGTTTTTGCCCAAGCCCAGCCTGTCCTCGATAGTTATGCCAAGGCCTGCGTTTTGATCGGCCCCGTTGGATCGGGTCAGCTAACCAAAATGGTCAACCAAATCTGCATTGCGGGGCTTGTTCAGGGCCTGGCCGAGGCCATGAACTTTGGCCAAAAGGCTGGATTGGATATGGAAAAGGTTCTCTCTGTCATCTCTAAGGGCGCAGCCCAGTCCTGGCAGATGGAGAACCGCGGCAAAACCATGTGTGCGGGCAGGTTTGACTTCGGCTTTGCCGTAGACTGGATGCGTAAAGATTTAGGCATTTGCTTGGACGAAAGCCGACATAACGGCGCCCGGCTTCCCGTCGCGGGGTTGGTTGATCAGTTTTATGCTCAACTGCAAGAGCGTGGGCATGGAAGATGGGACACCTCAAGCCTTATGAATCTTTTAGATGAACCTTAGATTATAATCTATTGTTTCTTATCAATATTCTTTGCTTCAATCCAGAGCTTTTCCATTTCCGCCAAGGAAGGTTTATTCGGATTATTTTCTGATAAATCAATATTTTGTTCTATATAATTAAACCTATTTATGAATTTTGTGTTGCATTTATTTAATGCCGCTTCGGAATCTATGGAAAGCCAGCGCCCTAAATTCACCAAGGCAAACAGCAAATCACCGAATTCTTCTTCAACTGCAGCCTGGCTATTCTTTTCGGATAAAGCTATGCGGAGCTCGGCAATCTCTTCTTCAATTTTATCAAGCACTTGCAGTGAGCTTGGCCAGTCGAAGCCTATCCGCGCTGCACGGTTTTGCAGCTTCTGGGCCCGGACAAGGGCAGGGAGAGCCAAGGCAATGCCATCCAAAAGGCTCTGTCGCTTGTTGTTGCCTTTTTTTGCTGATTTCTCGGCACGTTCGCTGGCTTTTGCCGCTTCCCAGGCGTGATGCAGATCGCCATTTGTTTGATCAGCTTTATCCGCAAAAACATGAGGATGCCGGCGGATCAGCTTATCGTTAATGCCTTCGGCAACCGCCGCAAAATCGAATAGGCCCGCTTCTTCAGCCATCCGCGAATGAAAAACCACCTGCAGGAGAAGATCCCCCAGTTCTTCACGCAAAGCCTCCATATCACCCTGGCCTATGGCATCGGCAACTTCATAAGCTTCTTCAATGGTATAGGGAGCAACACTCGCAAAATCCTGAGCCACATCCCACGGGCAGCCGGTGGTCGGGTCCCGGAGCCTCGCCATGATAGACAAAAGCTTATCGATGGGGCGCCTTAAGCCCTGTTCTGAATCGGCCATGACGGAAACCCTTTTCAAAGAACTCTATAGGTTCTCTATCACGACTATGTCGCAAACTTAAGCCCCGGCAATGTGCACTTTCATGGCCTGAGCGATGACCCCAAAGTCATGGTCATTAATCAAAAACAGCCCAAACCGCATCTGATATCCCCAATTTTGTTTGCCCGCCGTAAATTCAAGCGTCGTCAACAGCGGTAAAATCGAGGTTTCTTGCGCCTCTAGCCATGTGACATCCCGCCGGAACGGACAAAATCCGGGCGCCATCTCCACTTGATAAGCCTCTGATTTATTTACTATTCCTAAGGCCGTAAACGCTTGTAGTTTCTGTTTGCTGCGGAATTGACGGGTAGGGGAGTAATAGACCACCCGGTCTTCAGGGTGAAGACGGCGCAGCGGCGCCGCCTTCCCATGACAAACCTGCATAAAACCTGACTTACGGCCCAAAGACACATGCTCTGCCGAGGCGACGGCGATCCAGTTTTTGCTCATGACACACCTGGAACAAAAGCGCGTAACCGGTGGCCGTCAGGATCAAGGGCCACAAATGTATGACCGAAATCCATATCCGTTGGGGTTTGGATTATGGGCAATCCTTGGCTTTGCCATTTTCCATAAAGCGTTTGTAATTCTTTGCGGTCGCTCAGGGCAAAGGCCAATTCTCCACCGCCAACAGCGCTCTGGGCAGCTGGCTCTACTGTGTGCTTGGACCACAGGCCCAACATCGGACCTGATTTCAAGGCAAACATCACAAAAGTCGGTGATGATTCAAGAGGTTCGTGGCCAAGTATCCGTTGATAAAATTGGCTGCTGGCAGTGGGATTATCGACGTAAAGGATAATGAAATTTAGGTCAGACATGGGATTCTCCTTACATTGTCCAGAAGGGTGAGTTCCCTTGGATGAGCCATGTCTAACCTTTGATACTGTCAATTAATGGCAGTAGTGTTACTTTTGAGGGATTCCCTCGATTTCACGCCATTCCTTCAGCATAGCCCGACGTCGGCGTGGATACCGCACGTCTAGAGCTGTGATAATACTGATCCGATCCGTGCGGAAATGGCGGAAAGCTTGCCGTTGTTCACACCAGGCTACAATAATCCGCACACGATCGAAAAAACCCAAGGCAATCGGCCAAATGACACGCGAACTTTCCTGCGCTTCTGCGTTTTTATAGGCAATGCTTAGCTTATGCTCCCTGCGAATGGCTTTCCGGATAGTGATAATCTCTGTGTCTCCGGCGGCGATCGGCTCACCAGGACCGACGAGAAGGGCGGAATCATTGAGATTCTCCCGAAGATCTGGTGGTAACACGGCACCAATCTTAACTAAAGCAGCCCGGGCTGCCGATGCCAGATGGGTATCCGCCCGATCGGCAACCCACTGAGAGCCAAGGATAATCGCTTCCAGCTCTTCCTCGGAAAACATAAGGGGCGGCAACATGAAACCGGGGCGCAAAACGTAGCCCAAGCCGGGTTCGCCATCAATCTTAGCGCCTTGACCCTGCAGAGTTTGGATATCTCGGTAAAGAGTCCGGATGCTGATCCCTAGGTCAGCTGCCAGTTTTAGCCCGCTAACGGGATAGCGATGGCTTCGCAAAAGCTGCAGCAGTTGAAGCAGACGTTCAGCACGAGACATGGCTCAGGCCTTGGCAAGAAAGAAATAATAACGATCAAGATAATCTCTAATACTGCCGTATTTTGACAGCATATTTCGAAGCTAATTTGATAACCGCGATCCTGTATCGGATAGCTTATATATTTTCCATAATATACATTATGCGACTTATATATAATTATAAATCAGTTATTTAAATAATTTTCTTAGATTAATATATATCCAAAACCATGCCATCATAACCGGGCTCAACACCCGATGGCAGCTTCATTTTCCAGGTCTGGTAGTCCACCTGGTGGTTCATGTGTGTCAGGATTGCCCGCCTCGGTTTGACCCGGTCAATCCAGGCTAAAGTTTGCTTAAGATCTGAATGAGCCGGTGTCGGATGCTCAGACAAACAATCGACCACCCAGGTATCGATCCCCTTCAAAGCGGCAAAGGCTTCCTCGGGAAGATCCTTAACATCAGTCGAATAGGCGAAATTGCCAAACCGCAACCCCAAGGTGGGCTCCCTGCCCGCACCATGAAGCTGGGTAAACGTGGTTACCGGTATCGCCCCTATGGTCATCGATGAGGATATTTCCCGCGGCAGAACATTCGGCACAAAAGGCCGCAAAGCCTGACCTTCTTCGGTAAAAACATAGCCAAATCTGGACTTTAGCGCCGCCAAAGTCGCCTGGTCAGCATACCCTGGCAAGGCGGCCTTGGTCACATAGGAAATCGACCTAATCTCATCGATCCCATGGGTATGATCGGCGTGATCATGGGTCCAGATCACGGCATCAAGCCGGCTGACCTTGGCTTTCAATAACTGTTGCCGGCAATCCGGCGAGGTATCGACCAAAATGGCGGTTGTTCCATCTTCGACCAATACCGAAACCCGCGTTCGGTTGTTCTTAGGGTCATTGGAGGTGCAGACCGGGCAACGGCATCCGACAACAGGAACACCGCCCGAAGACCCACAGCCGAGGATGGTGACTTTCATGCCCTGATCCTCGCTTACGGCCGTTTCGCCTTATCGAAGAGCCGGAAGAAATTAGCCGTTGTCGCCTCGGCCAAGGCTTCGGATGTCATACCGCGCAGCCGAGCGATTTCAGCCGCCGTATGAATCACAAAAGCTGGCTCGTTCCGCTTTCCGCGCTGCGGGACCGGTGCCAGATAAGGGGCATCCGTTTCGACCAACAGTCGGTCGAGAGGCATTTCCGCCGCAACTTCACGCAAATGCCCTGCCGACTTAAACGTCACGATGCCCGACAGAGAAATATAAAATCCAAGACTCAAGGCTGTTTTGGCAAAGTTTTTCGACGCCGTAAAACAATGAATGACGCCGGGATAAGCGCCCTTCTCGTATTCTTCCTTCATCATAGTGGCCGTATCGTCATCGGCATCGCGCGTATGGACAATTAAAGGCAGCCCAGATTGACGTGAAGCGGCGATGTGGGCGCGAAAACTGCGTTGCTGAGCCTCCGGCGTGCCGTGATCGTAGTAATAATCAAGACCAGTTTCACCTATACCGATCACCTTAGCGCCCTGCCCTAAAGCCACTAATTTGGCCGCATCCGTCGCCGGCTCGGCATCAGCTTCGTGAGGGTGAATGCCTACCGAGCACCAGACGTCGGGTTCAGACTCCGCAATGGCAGCGACATTCTCAAACTCACTCACCTTGGTGCAGATGGTGAGAAACCCGCCAATGCCCTGGCTACGTGCCCGCGCCAACAGTGGAGCAACAGTTTCATCCTTCGCCAAATAGTCCAGGTGGCAATGACTATCAATAAGCATGGTCTAAGAAACTTCTTCTTCAACAAACCGCGGGAAAACGGGTACTGGTGCAGGCAACCTCGTTCCTGGCACCAGTGGTTGATTAATCGCGGCGAAACTTCGATGTTCCGCAGCTACGCCAAGAATATCCAGCATCTTGCCGGTAGCTTCGGGCATGAACGGCTGCAAAAGCAGCGCGACCGGACGGGCCACCTCAGCCGCCACGTACAACACTGTGGCCATGCGGGCGGGATCGGTTTTACGCAATTCCCAAGGCGCCATAGCGGCAACATAGCCATTGGTCGCACGGATAACGACCCAAATTGTTTCCAGCACCTCATGGAATTGCTGACGTTCGATAGCCGCCTTAACAGAGGAATAAAGTGCTTTGGATTGGTCCAAAATCTTCTCGTCCTCTGAAGTAAACTTGCCGGGCTGAGGTGTTTTTCCCTCGCAGTTTTTTGCAACCATCGCCAAAACCCGCTGCAGGAGATTGCCAAGATCATTAGCAAGCTCACTATTCATCCGGTTTACCATGGCGCGGTGAGAAAAATCACCGTCACTGCCGAACGGCAATTCGCGCAATAAAAAGAAACGTACCGCATCAAGCCCGTACTTTAAAACCAACGCGGCCGGTTCAATCACATTGGCAAGAGACTTGGACATTTTCTGACCCTCATTGGTCCACCAGCCATGGGCAAAGACACGGCGCGGCACCGGCAAGTCTGCCGCCATCAAAAATGCCGGCCAGTAAATGGCATGAAAGCGCAAAATATCTTTGCCGACCATGTGTAGATCCGCTGGCCAGAATTTCTTGAACAGCGCGCTATCTTGGTCGGGATATCCCAAGGCAGATATGTAATTGGTCAGGGCATCCAACCAAACATACATGACATGGGTGGAATCCCCGGGCACGGGGATTCCCCATTTAAAACTGGTTCGCGATATGGAAAGGTCGGTCAAGCCGCTTTTGACAAAACTTAAAACTTCGTTGCGACGGCTGGGCGGCAAAATAAAATCTGGATTGGTGGTGTAAAAGTCCAGCAATTTGTCTTGCCAAGCGGACAATCGAAAGAAATAGCTCGGCTCTTCAACCCAGGCGACCTCGGCACCCGATGGCGCGCGTTTCACCCCATCTGGGCCAAGTGTTAGTTCATTCTCACCATAAAAGGCTTCATCACGAACGGCATACCAACCCGCATAGCTGCCGAGATAGATATCGCCCTTTTCTTGCAGCTTCTGCCACAAGGCCTGGACCGCTTTGACATGGCGTGGTTCAGTCGTGCGGATAAAGTCATCATGGGTGCTGCCGAGAATTTGCGACATCGACATAAACTTCTCGGCAATATCATTGCAATACTGCCGCACATCCTGACCGGCTGCCTTAGCAGCCGCTTCAATTTTCTGCCCGTGCTCATCGGTTCCCGTGACGAACCGGACTTCTCGACCATCCAATCGCATGAATCGCGCCAAGACATCGCAGGCCAAAGTCGTGTAAAAATGACCAATATGCGGTGCTGCATTGACATAATAGATAGGCGACGTCAGGTAATAGCGGCCGGCAGAAGCTGGCATAGGGATCTCCGAAATCATAACGTAGATTTTTAATAGACCTCCCCGAATAGGTGAGGTCAAGTGCTTGATTTATTATGCCCTAAAGGCAGCTTGGGCAGCGACGAAAATTTGCAACAAGGTTTGCCGACGATCGAGATTAAGCGGATCGGCGCGCCGCATCATTTCCAAAGATTTTTCGGCAAAATCCAATAGGGAGTTTTTCTGAGCCCGGCTGGCTGCCTTTTGGATGAAGGCATTTTCTCCTTCGATCGCTTCAACGCCAAGCTCCGCACCAACAGCGGCACGAAGCAGCCGGGACACCAAACGCTCGAACAACTCCTCAAGGCAGGACCACCCCCCCTCGGCCTTGCCCATGCGATCCGCCAATTCGTACGTTGCCGCAACATCCAAAGTTGGTAATGACTTTATAATTTGCAGCAACTTTTGCTGGAGCTCAGCCCCCTCTTCCTCCGCCAGCACAACGGCACGGCCTGGTGATCCATCCGATAGTCGGGCAAGAATATGCCGGTCATCTATGTCTAGGTCGGGTAGTGTCTGGGTCAAAACCTGTTCAACCTGCTCTTGGGATAAGGGGCTTAAAGACATCATCCGGCACCGCGACCGGATTGTTGCGAGAATACGTCCGGGTGCGTGACAAACCAAAAGCAATAAGGCACGGGGTGGCGGTTCCTCTAAGATCTTCAGCAAGGCGTTGGCTGCCGCCTTGTTCATTTCATCCGCACTATCAACAATGACAATGCGCCAACCACCTTCAGCCGGTGTGAGAGCCATGAATTCGCGGACACCACGCACATCCTCAACCACCACCTCCCCTCGCATTTTACCGGTCTTTTCGTTAACGCCGCGTTCAATAGTCAGCAAATCCGGATGTGATCCTGCAGCAATACGTACAGCTACCGAATTTGCCGGATCAATTGCAAGATTTTGCGGGGTGGAAGTGCCGAATAAGCCTGAGCTTCCTCCTGTTGCGCCCCCGTTAAGAATAAAACGGGCAAATCGATATGCTAAGGTCGCCTTACCAATACCGCGCGGGCCGGTTATCATCCATGCGTGGTGCAGCCGTTTGCCTTGCCAAGCTTGCAGCAATTCAGCTTCAGCCTGTTGATGGCCAACCAGCCCGGTCGTGGCTCTGGGATGCAAGATAGTCTCACTCATAAGTTGATGCCAAAATGCGATGCGGTAAGAGCGGCAATCTGCGCGGCAATCTCGTCGACAGTGCCAGACGCGTTTACAATCCGGCAGCGCTGTGGTTCTTGAGCAGCAATTGCCAAGAACCCTTCACGAATTCTTTCATGAAAAGAAATATCCATTTTCTCATACCGATCTTCGCCTCGCACTTGGGACGGCTTCTGCGATCGCGTCAGGCCTTCCTTAACCGGTAGGTCAAAAATTAGCGTCAGATCTGGCTTTACATCGCCTAAGGCCAGTTTATTCAGCTCGGTAATCGCTGCTTTATCCAGCCCGTGTCCATAGCCTTGATAAGCAACGGTACTATCGGCGAAACGATCGCATAACACCCACTTACCTGCATTCAATGCCGGCTGAATAAAACGAGCCACATGATCCGCCCGGGCGGCGACATGTAAAAATGCCTCCGTCAGAGGTGTCCAGCGAGCCACTTCACCCCGGACAAGAAGTTCGCGTATGGCTTCGGCGCCAGGCGTACCGCCAGGTTCGCGGGTAACCTCGACCGCAATATCTGCTTTTAGCAAACGCCCTGCCAACAAGCGAAGTTGAGTCGACTTACCCGCGCCCTCTCCGCCCTCAAAGGTAATAAATTTTGCGCGCACGATTTATCCCTTATTGCGCGCCCTTCCCTTATTGTGCGGGCGCCGGTGCTCCTGACATCAGGTATACAATACCTGCTTCGACGCGGCCAAGAAAACCCAATCGTTCAACAGGCGCCTGAGCCAATAAAGGCACGGTGACATCCGGACGATTAGGAATCGATACTTTAAGGGTTGCCAAGGGGGTGCCAGCCGCAATCGGCGCGGGAACGGGTGTCGTCAAAACGGTCGTCGCTTTTATATTTTGCCGCTCGTCCCGGCGGACACTGAGGATAAGATCGCGATCGGTCAACAATCCGACATGGGTTGCTTGTCCCATCCAGACCTCGGCTTGATCAACCGTTTGACCAGCCGAAAATAGCTTTACCGTTTCAAATTCACGGAAGCCATATTCCATGACCCGTCGTGACTCTTCCGAGCGCTCTTTCATATTGGCAAGGCCGGTCAGAACCATAATCAGACGGCGACCGTCACGTACGACAGAGGCCACAAGCCCAAAGCCAGCTTCTTCGGTATGACCGGTTTTAAGCCCGTCGGCGCCGGCAACGTCATAAAGAAGCGGATTACGGTTTCCCTGTTTGATGCCGTTAAAGACGAATTCTTGTTCGCTGTAATAGTGATAGTATTCGGGGAAATCCTGCATGGTGCGCAAAGCAAGAATAGCCAGGTCGTGGGCGCTCATCATATGCCCTTCGGCCGGCAAGCCATCGGGATTAAGAAAGTGGCTGTTCTTCATCCCCAACTCGGCTGCCTTGCGATTCATCATCTCGGCAAAACGGGCTTCGTCCCCGCCAAGACCCTCCGCCACAACGACGGATGCATCATTACCCGACTGAATGATGATACCGCGGATTAAGTCTTCAACCCTGACCGGCTTGCCTAACGGTACAAACATTTTTGAGCCGCCGGTGCGCCATGCCTTCTCACTGACCATGAAAGTCGTATCCAGTGTGATGGCGCCTTTCTTCAGCTGCTCAAACAACAGGTAGATCGTCATGATTTTGGTCATCGATGCGGGCGGTATCGGCCGATCGGCATCTTTATCCAGCAGCACCGTTCCCGTGGAAAGATCAATCATGAACGCGCTGCGCGCCTTGGTTTCAAACGCCACACCGGGAGTCTGGACAGCCGCCGCGGCAGGAGCAGCAGCAACCGGCGCCGCGGGCATCGCTGTTGGCGTAGGCGGCTTCGGCTGAGTTCGCTGGGTTTGCTGGCGCGCTTGGGCAGTCGTTGCAGGTTTTGCCAGCGGCTTCTTCGTATTTTTCTTCGTTTCAGCAAAGCCTGGCGCGGCGACAAGCGACAAGGCGATTAGGCTACTCAAACAAAATTTTTTATTCACCATCACAACACACCCTAAGCCGTATCAGCCCCTACTCCACCACGATCCGCGCCTGGGCATGCCCCATAACAATGGCGCGCGCCATGACCTCGTCCGCGGTTGGAACATCAGGCAATGGTCCTACCCTAACACGCCAGAGCCTTTGCCCTGCCACATCAACTGGCGATATGTTCACAGGTCCTAGCTCGGCTATCTGGTTTCGCACTTTTTGGGCATTAGCCTCCTGAGAGAAGGCGCCTGCTTGAACAAAGATATCCGTCTGTTGTGTCGGTTTTATGGTGACCCCGGGCGAGGCTGATGCTGGAGGTATATTACTTTGTGACACGACATCACTTGTCTTGGGATTCGACATTGGTGTTGGTGAGGCCGAAGCCACTTGCACCACGTTGTATTTTTCGCCTCGAAGCGCGGCCTCTTTAATACGCTGGCTTTCATCCGGAACTAGTCGAACCCGCACCTTGGCGGTACCGGGGCCCGAAACCCCTAATAGGTCGGCTCCGCGTTTAGAGAGATCGATAATTCGCCCTCTTGCATAGGGGCCGCGGTCATTGACGCGTACGCGAATACTGCGCCCGTTTTCAAGGTTTGTAACCTCGACTATACTGGGCAGCGGCAAGGTTCGATGCGCCGCCGTCAGATCGTTTTGGTTATAACTTTCACCGTTCGCTGTGCTCTTGCCATGAAACCCTGGGCCGTACCAGGAGGCAATACCCGTCTCATCATAATCCCAATCTTCAGCCGGATAATACCAAACATCATCGATCTGATAAGGTTTTCCGACTTTGTAATTACCCTGAGAAAGCGTGTCTTTGCCGCTTTGATTTGACACTGAAGCCGCGGTCGCGCGGTCCATTTTTGAACTGGAGCACCCGGCAACAAGCATGAGAGCTGTCATCGCAATACCGACATTGAGCGTCGCTCCTACGGATAAGCTCTTGAAGCGCGGTCTTGCGGTTAAGACAAACTGGGCCACGGGATACCTCCCCTTTAAAGGCGCTTATTGCGATGGTGTTTGCACAGGCGGTGTTGTTGGCGTGACATAAGGATCAGGCTGAGGCGCCTCCGTCAAACGGTCCGCCAACGTCCCTGCTGCTGTCGCAAAATACAGGGAGCGATTCCACTTTAAAAAAACCAGATAATTCTCAGTCACCAGATAGGCCGGGCCGTCGGCACCGCCCGGCAAAACAATCGCCGCCGATGCATTCGGATCGAAAGAAAGAGGCTTTCCGTCAAGACGCGTCACGCCGGCGCTGATCCAGTCAGCAATGGGTTTGCGATTTTTGGAGTCAAGCCCCGCACGGTCCAATGTGGGCGGCAAGACGACGACTTCGCCCCAGTTGCGATCCGCTTTCCAACCACTGGACGACAGATAGTTGGCGATGGATGCAAAAACATCCGGCAGCGTGGTCCAAATATCCTTTCGCCCATCACCGTTACCGTCTTGCGCAAAGGAAAGAAAGCTGGACGGCATGAACTGGCTTTGCCCCATAGCGCCGGCCCAGGACCCCAGCATATTGCCGGCGGTGATATGTCCTTCATCGATAATCTTGAGCGCCTTTAACAGCTCGGTGCGGAAAAACTGCGCGCGACGTCCTTCAAACGCAAGAGTGGCCAAGGCACCGATGACTGAATACCCGCCGGTAACCCTGCCGTAATCCGTTTCAATACCCCACAGGGCAACAATATACTGTGGCGGCACATTATACTGGGCAGACACCGTATTCAGGAGGGCCTGATTTTCTAACATTAAGGTTCGACCGCGCTCGATTCGGTTCGTATTCACGATTCGCTCGAGATATTGATCAAACGTCAAAGTGGATTCCGGCTGCTTACGGTCGAGTTCAACCACACGAGGAATAGGCTCTGATACGTCATCCAACGCCGCTTTAAGGGTTTTATCGGAGATTCCCGCGCCTTTGGCTTCGCTACGAAAATCTTTCATCCATACGGCAAAATCGGCCTTTTCCTTGGCCGTCACCCCTGGGGTTATGGCGGCCGGCGCGGGTGTTACCTGGGCGATAAGCTTGCCTTTTGATGCCGGCCGCGCCGCAATGACGGCCGTCGATTTCTTTCTCATCGGGGGCACGGTTTTTGTCGCCCGATTAGTCGTAATCGCTTTGGGCGGGGAAGATTTTTGCTCTACTGATTTTGCCGGAGATGCCGCCGGTGTTTGCGCCATTGCCGCTGGCGTCAGTACTAAAAACGCCGCGATAGCTGCGGCCACCGAGCTGACCTGCCCCAAAACTGGCCATCGATCGCAACCACATACCGAAGTTTGGCACAGAATCGGCTTTATCATCAACACGCTCATGCTCTTAATTGGGAATAGCCACCCATAATTCATGCCATAAATAGGAATTTTCCGCAATCGATAAGCTTGGGATCAGAAATAAGGATTAATAGGTCCTGACTCTCAGCATTTAGCTGGGATAGGTCAAATCACTACCTTTCATAGTTATTTATAGCCCCTAATTTCGCATCGCCTTTCGAGGAAATAGCAGCCAGCTCTTTCACTTAATAAGTATTTTATTTCAATATATTACGATATATCTCTCATGTTGTGGGGGCGAGTATTTCTAGGATTGTAGTCTCTTAATTCTGTACCCTTAGTCCTCCCATAGGATCATTTCAAGATAACCTGGTGACCATGGTGAGGGGTTTATCGACGAATAGAAATAGCTGTGGTAAGGGCGTGCGTAACACGATCTTGCATCCTGGCTATTTTATTTGGAGGGGTGGCTGAGCGGTTGAAAGCACCGGTCTTGAAAACCGGCGGGGGTGCAAGCCCCTCGTGGGTTCGAATCCCACCCCCTCCGCCACGACGCACGAACTTAAAGAAATGCTTTGAAGCCTTGGCATCTTAAAAAATAATCCTGCACAAAATTTCCAAACTACATCCGTGCTGCGGTCAGTTGGAAAAACCCGTTAAACCCGCAAATTGGTTGGCGCGACTCGAGCGTGGACAGAGACGCTCCGACGGGGCCAACTTTCCCGCATTCATAAAATCATTGGCTGAGAATCGGATTCAGCGCGCGAATAGCGTCAAAACCCATGAAATAATAGGTTTCATCGAAGCCCAATATCACTTACCATGCAGCCAGCGTACAGACTGACAGGGCTCGATAATAAATTCCAGGTACTCTTTATTTATCAAAAATCGTCAGCTAGAAACCCTAATTATTCGCTTAACCAAGAGGAGACTACATGGCTACCAAGGCAAAAACCAAAAAGAAGTCCGCCGCGAAATCTTCGGGGGTCATTCGTCCCGTGAAAGAAAGACTGACGAAGTCGGCCATGCTGAGCATGATTGCTGAGAAGACCGATCTGTCACGCGCGCAGGTGTCCGAAGTATTGAGCGCCTTAGAAGGCATCATGCTCGGTTCGGTGCATCCAAACGGTGCGGGCGAATTCATGTTCCCGGGCCTTTTTAAAGTGGCCTTACGTCAGGTTCCGGCCCGCAAGGCAGGCACGCTCATTCGTAACCCCGCAACCGGGGAAATGATGAAGGCATCGGCGAAGCCGGCTTCGGTGCGCGTCAAGATCCGCGCCTTGGCAAAATTGAAAGCGGCGACAGTCCGCTAATTCAAGCTATCGCGGCAAGAATTCATCCGGCAGCGTAGAGCATCTACGCTGCCGGTCGCGTTTTAAGCGAAGACAAATCCTTCTCTGACGTCACAAAATCCATAATTAAGAGAAATGCCATGCCCTCACCTTCCCATACCTTGGATCCCAAACGCGACCTTATCTTGGAACGCGTAATCGATGTTTCACCGGAATTGGTATGGTTAGCGTGGACAAAGCCTGCGCACGTAAAGCATTGGTTCACACCCGCCCCTTGGGTTACAACCGAGTGTGAAATCGATCTTCGTCCCGGCGGTATGTTTCGTTTTGTCATGCAGTCCCCCGAAGGACAGAAATTTCCGCATATCGGCTGCTTTCTTGAAATCATCGAAAACCGGAAACTTGTTTGGACAGATACGCTCCTGCCAAACTACCGGCCGGCCGAAAATCCGTTTTTTACCGCAATGATCCTGCTGGAGCCCGAAGGGCCGCGAACTAAATACACGGCGATTGCTCAGCATAAGAATGAAGAAGACCGGCTGAAGCACGAGAATATGGGATTTCGTGAAGGCTGGGGAAAATGCCTCGATCAACTTGTCGCTTACATAAAGACGATATAATCGGGAAAGATTGCGCTAAGCCTTAGACCTAAGCGCGGCGATACATTCGCCCGGAACCATTTACCTTACTTAAGGTTTATACCTGTGAGGAAATTGTTTCTGTCGATTAGGGACCTCATTAAGGAGGTTTGATGCCAATCCCGGATTTTTCCAAAGTTCCGCTTGAGAAACTGATCTCTTTAAAAGATCGGGTGGCTGTCATTACCGGCGGTGCCCGTGGTATTGGCCTGGCGATTGCCAAGCGTTTGGCCGAAGCCGGGGCACATATTTTAATTGTCGACATTGATGTCGGCGAATGCCTCAAAAAATCAGTGGCCGATCTTAAGAAGAAAAAAACCAAAATCAAAGGCCTGCTTCTTGATAGCCAGAACGCAAACGATATGGACCGCGCGGCTGATGCAGCTCTTAAAGAATTCGGCAAAATTGATATTTGGGTTAATAACGCCGGCATTTATCCTTCATCGAAGCTTATTGATCTGGACGAGAATACGCTGACTAAAGTTTTTGACACCAACATCAAGGGTGTCATGTATGGCTCACGAGCAGCCGTATCCAAGATGAAAAAGACAGGCGGCGTCATCCTCAACCTTGCCTCTGTATCGGGATTTCAGGGCGAGGAAGACATGGTGCATTACAATGCCACCAAATTTGCCGTACGCGGGATTACCGCGGGATTGGCCAAAAAATTAGGCGAGAAAAACATTCGCGTCGTCGCCATCGCCCCTACCCTGGTTGACACTCCCGGCATTCACGAGCAGACACCCAATCCCAAAAAAGAGATCAAAGAAACTGCGGCGAGGTTGCCCTTAGGTCGCGTCAGCGTACCCGATGACATCGCCCGGATTGCCTTAATTCTGGTTAGTGATTTATCCGCTTTTGTAACCGGTACGACCTTTGTCGTGGATGGCGGCGATATGGCTTTAGGTTAAGTCATGCCTTACAAAAACATACAGCCCGCCAAGTCTAAAATGAAACCAAGCAAGGATATCTCTGCCAGTTATAACAGGCTGAAAGAGTTTAATGGCCAACGCTATACCGGAATGGCTGTCGGGAGGACACATCATTGGTATTACGATAAAGGCGACTGGAAAGAAAAGAAAGTTACTCCGGAAAAATGGGAGATAACCTATAGCACCGTAAAGCGCCGTGCCGGACGAGCTCCCGAAGGCTCGGGCGTACCCGTGGGGACGGCCTATCATTGGTTTATCCTTTCTCACCAATATGTCGAGAAATTAAACGCCAATGATTATATGACCCAAATGATTGGATTAAAATATAAGCTTTCGCATAAGCGCGCGAACAAAGATAGTTGGAGCGCATCAGGGAAAGCGCAACGCAAACATCTGATCGAAATCCTACAAAGCTTGATTAATGAACTCGAAAAGAACCCTGAGCAACTGACACCAATTCCTTTGAAAATCGACTATCAAAATAAAATCTACGAAGGAACTGCTGTCCCCTTTCCCGCTTCTTGCGCAAAAGGTGCCTGCTTTGATTTGGATATTACCCTCAATAAGAAGCATATCGGGGTTATGCGGCGATCGGGGGAGAAATGGAAAATCACCGAAATCAAGAGCCAAGGTCTCGTCAAAGCAATCGGTATGCAAATCGCTCAGTGGTATGATAACCATGCCGATGAAAATGCCTGACACCCGTGAAAATAGAAAGGCCGCCTCAGAATGACCTCAAAGCCTCCTTGGAAAAAATCGCGCCCTAAAACAGCTTCTTCCAAGAAACTGACATCGGAAGAAAAGAGTGAGGCAAAGGCGCGGGCACATAAAGCTGGGCGCCCCTACCCTAATCTTGTGGATAACATGGCGGTAGCGAAGAAGAAAAAGCGCTGAATTTAACTTAGCGCCATAGCTACAGTTTTAAGATCATTAAATAAATGTTGCGTAAATTGTTCTCGCTCGCTGTCGATAGCCCGCAGGATTGAGGATGGATGAAAGGTTGCCAATATGGCGGGACTATCACCATACCAGCGGCCACGACCGGTTTTCATCGCAAAGCCTGGATCAATGAGGGCTTTAGCCGCGGTATTGCCTAAACAAACGATCACTCTCGGTTTCAAAGTATCGATCTCGGCATCAAGCCACGGCTTGCACGCATGCACATAAGGCCTGGTGGGAGAAACATGCCGGCGAAATTCGCCTTGCTGCACAAAACGGAAATGCTTTACTGCATTAGTAATATAAATATCACTGCGATCTATGCCCGCCTGGGCCAAAGCCGCATCCAAAATTTCACCGGCCGGACCGATAAACGGCCGTCCACCCAGATCTTCATCGTTACCTGGCTGCTCTCCAACAAGCACAAGCTGTGCCTTATGCGAACCTTCGCCGAATACAGTTTGTGTCGCTTGCCGATAAAGCTCGCAACCCCGACACGCTGCTGCCGCTTTACGAAGTTGCATTAAATCAAAAGTTTCCGGCATAAAATCAGCTGCAGAGGTTTTGCTTCCCTCCTGGTGCGCAATCATTGCCTCTACTCGGGCCGGCGCCTCGGCAAGCATATCGGCAATAATATCGGTCTCAGGCAGCGTTTTCCAATGACGTACCGGCATTTCACGTTTCATTGTTTTGATTTTTATGCGCGCCGGATTAAAAGTCGCCCGATAATAGCTTCGCCATAGATCTTCAAGATCATCTTTTTCTGGTGCCTGCGAGGCATCAACCCCTGCGCCATAGATAAGCTGCGTTCCATCCCAATGCAGGGACTCATCGGGTGTTAGGATCGTCCATACCATTGCGGCAAAGCGCCGGGCAAAAAAGCCCGCAACAAGCGGCAACACACGGTGATCCGGCCGATGCCAGGCGATGTAATGATTCCCCTGTTCTTCCCGTACCAGGCGAAATCTAACGAAGGCCTTGGTTTTATGGGCATCGCGACGGATGGCTTTTTCCATCAGCAGCAGTTCATGCATCAATGGATCGGTGCTTATCTGCAGGAGATTTTTTTCCCCATGCGTTAACCGCCATAAAAGACGATACAGCAAGTTCCACCTGTTTTCCGAGCGATGGCAGGCGATAACCTCCGCAAGCCGAAAAAATACCGACGGAACAGTAATTTTACCGTTTTCCGCAGAGCTTGGAGATTCCGTTTCGGCAAACAAATGCTGCTGCGGAGTTTCGTCCCACACTAAGTCGGTAGGGGGAATATTTTTTGCAATCAGGTCACGCGCCTGGGCCCGCCAGGTGGTGAAATCCCGCGCGGTAAAACGATGCATTATACGGCAAAAGCCAGTTGCACCGGCTCAGACCTAAAATATGCTGCAAGACGATCGCTATTCTGCAATTGCGCCGTTGGCCGATAATCCATTGCAATAACAAAGGGCTTCGCCCGTTTCCATGCCACGCGAAGACGCAGCAAGTCCTCTAAGCGTAGAACTCTATAACGGCGTACATTCAGCATTTTATCAACGGAATTAACACCAAAACCCGGAACTCGCAGTAATTCTTCGCGCGTGGCGCTATTGACATCGATCGGAAAATACATCGGATTGCGCAGTGCCCACGACGTCTTGGGGTCAATATCGATATCAAGATTAGGCGTGGCTTCGTTGACAATATCCGTGACGCCAAAGCCATAGAACCGCAGCATCCAATCCGCTTGATAAAGGCGGTGCTCGCGCATCAATGGCGGACTGATCCCCGGCAACCGGGCATCCGCATGGGGAATGGGGCTAAAAGCGGAGTAATAAACGCGCCGCAATCGATATTTGCCGTAAAGACTAGATGCCGTTCCTAAAATATCCTTGTCTGGCGTTGGCGTCGCCCCAACGATCATCTGTGTGCTTTGCCCGGCGGGCACAAAGGTTGGCGCCTTCAATCCGTGTTTGCGATCTTCGCGAATCTCCTGCGTCTTTGCATGCACCTCTTCCATATTTCGCTCGAGCTGTGGGCGTTTCTTCTCGGGCGCCAGTTGTTTTAGGTCGCCTTCGGTTGGCAGCTCAATGTTGACGCTCAGACGATCGGCATAGAGTCCCGCTTCGGCCAGCAATTCATCGGACGCACCAGGAATGGTCTTAAGATGGATGTAGCCTTTATATTGATGCACCTGCCGTAAAGTTTTGGCGACCGCCACCAGCTGTTCCATGGTGTAATCACTATCGCGGATTATGCCTGAGCTCAGAAATAGCCCTTCAATGTAATTCCGCCGATAGAAATCGAGGGTAAGATTAACAACTTCTTCAACCGTGAACCGGGCGCGCTCGACATCGCTGGAAACGCGATTAACACAATATTTGCAGTCATAGATGCAAAAGTTTGTCAGAAGTATTTTCAGCAGGGATACGCAACGGCCATCTGGCGTATAGCTATGGCAAATGCCCATGCCTTCGGTGCTGCCGATGCCGTTGCCCTCTCGCTTAGTCTTTGACCCACTGGAAGAGCACGAGGCGTCATATTTTGCTGCGTCAGCCAGAACGCTGAGTTTTTTCTGAATTTCCATAGGAGAACATATAGAGTACATTTAGGGTTTTTACAAGCATTTTCATCAGGATATATACAATCCACGGAGTCCCAGCAAATTGATCAACTCTCACAGCTTTTCCGGCTTAAAAAGGCGTCGATAGCTCATCGATCGACCCGATATCATGAACACACCCTCGCCACGGTAATGGACGGTCTTAGGATAGCGCGGGGATGTCGCCGCATAAGCCTTAACGACCTTCAGCACAAAGAGGCTGTATTTTTTCAACAGCTTTGTGTCGATCACCTTACATTCAAAATTGGCAAAGCATTCCTCAATCAAGGGCGCTTTGACTTTGCTCGCAGGCTGCGGCGTCAGGCGAAAGGTCTCGAACTTATCAATCTCGGCTCCTGTCGTATTGCCGATTCCGATAATTTTCTTGACCATATCCGCCGTAGGGATATTGATCACGCATGCACGGCTTTTACGGATCAATTCAAAGCTATGATTGACCGGGGTGATAAAACATCCAATCAGCGACGGCTGAAACTCCATAACCATGTGCCAGCCCATGGCCATAATATCTTGCTCGCCTTTCCAAGCTGAGCTGACAAGAACGATCGGGCCGGGCTCTAAGAAACGGCGAATTTTATCAACGGGCAAGTCCCGCTTACGGTATCGCCGCATATCTTAGCCATTTGCAAGACACAGAATATTGCCGTCGGGATCTTTGAACCACGCAACTTTCATGCCCTCTGCAACGTGCACATCGCCTTTCAGCACCATACCTGGCATATCGTAATGCTCGAAGCTGACGCCCTTAGTTTTAAGGTCCCGGGTGATTCGTTCTATGTCGTCAACCTGCCAGGTGGCGGCTGTTGCTTTATTCGTCCCCGCGTATTGTGACTTATAGACATGCAGGGTGGAATTTCCGCTCTTGAAAACTAAGCCTTCGTCACCTTCGCCGTGGGCCAGCTTTAGACCCAGAACTTCCTCGTAAAACCTCTTAGCCGTTTTGAGATCTTTAACGGCAAGATCCGTCATTACATCCCTATTGCCGAGCATATGTTTTCTCCTCATCATTCTTTATGTGAACCATTCATAACAAAAACTTGTTCCATAAATGGTTAACAATACGCTCCTCTCTTGACGATGGGCGGTAATTTGGTCCTGATAAGTCAGGAAAAAATCGTGGAGAAAACCAATGCCCCATTATGTTGATGGATTCGTATTACCGATACCGAAGAAGAAACTTGGCGCCTATCGGAGAATGGCGCAGAAAGCCGGTAAAATCTGGCGGGAACACGGGGCGCTTGAATTCCGGGAGTGTGTGGGTGACGATTTAAATATTAAAATGCCCATCACCACCTTTCCCCGCCTGGTCAAGCTTAAGCCGGGCGAAACGGTCATGTTTTCATGGATCGTTTTTAAGAATCGCGCCCATCGCGACCGGGTCAACGACAAGGTCATGAATGATCCGCGTCTTGCGAAGATGATGACCACGACAGAGATGCCGTTTGATGTCAAACGCATGTCTGTCGGTGGGTTTAAGACAATCGTATCCTTGTAATCGCTTTATAAGCTTTTTCCATCATACTCCATGATGGAAAATTGCTTAAGATCGACATTGTCCAGACACCTGGCATTGATGGCGCGCATTTTTGTACCATTCGGGAGTGTGCCTTTTCCGAAAGAACCAATGCCGCAATTTTTGCAGAAATAGTGATGAATATTCTTTTTTGCAAATTGATAATCGCTCAAAGAATCTTGCCCCTTCAGCAGAGTAAAGTTTTTTTCCTCGGTAAAGCCGAGTAAGTGACCCCGTTTGCTGCAAATGGAGCAATTGCAGGATATCAGCTTATCGATCGTCATCTCGACTTCGAACTTTACATTGCCGCAATGGCACCCACCGGTATATTTCATCACCATCTCCTTGTCGTCCGTAAAAATTGGTTTTATTTTTTAGGCAACGGATGCGCAAAGCTCCAACGATGACCAAAGGGGTCAATCACCTGCCCATAACGCGCGCCCCAAAAGGCATCCATAGGCTCCATAACGACTTTTGCTCCCGCATCCACGGCACGCTTAAAAGAGTCATCGCAATTCCTGACTTCAAGATGAAGACTGACCGACGTGCCGCCAAGTGCCTTCGGCGTCATGGATTTGCCTTTATTGCTACCCGGATAATATTCCGGAAAATCGTCCATAACAAAAACCTTTGACCCATTGATCTCTAGCTCTGCATGGATTAGTCGCTTGCCGTCTTCCGCCGGCATACGGAGGTTCTCAACCGCACCCAACCCCTGCTTATAGAACTCTATAGCCTTGTTTGCATTGTCGACTGTTAAGTGGGCAATGAGTGATTGCTGATTTGTCGGCATAGCCCTTCCTTCCAACTACGTACTTAATTCGGTTAACCGGCGTGATACGCTTGCTTATTTTATGCTATCGCTTTATTTGACGCTGAGCTAAAGAAATTAACGTAAAGTTGCCTTATAGCCTAATATTAGGAGATCATGTCATGGAATACCGTCAATTAGGGCGCTCTGGCTTAAAAGTTCCAGTTTTAAGTTTTGGCACGGGGACCTTCGGCGGTGCGACAGAGTTTTTTAAGACATGGGGCGCAACTGACGTTAAGGAAGCTACGCGGCTGGTCGATATCTGCCTTGAGGGCGGCGTCAATTTATTTGATACCGCAGATGTTTATTCCTCGGGGGTATCGGAAGAAATTTTGGGCAAGGCGCTGAAAGGCCGGCGCGATCATGCCCTTATTTCCACCAAGGCGACTTTTCGCCTGGGCGATGGACCCAATGATGTCGGATCATCTCGCTATCATATAATAAAAGCTTGTGAAGCAAGTTTAAGACGACTTGGTACGGATCATATTGATCTCTATTTCATGCACGGATTCGATGCCACCACGCCGGTTGAAGAAACATTGAGTGCCCTCGATAATCTTGTGACCAGTGGCAAGGTCCGTTACATCGGGTGTTCAAATTTTTCCGGCTGGCACGCCATGAAATCCATAGCAGTTTCAGAAAAACATGGCCTTAGCCGGTATGTGGCTTACCAAGGCTATTACTCCCTCGTCGGTCGTGATTACGAATGGGAGCTTATGCCGCTCGGTCTCGATCAAGGATTAGGCTTGATGGTTTGGAGCCCCTTGGGATGGGGGCGATTAACGGGAAAAATCCGGCGGGGCCAGCCCTTGCCAAAAGGACGCATTCAGGCCGGCGGGGCTGCTGGCGGACCCGATGTCGCCGATGATCATCTTTTTAAAGTTGTGGATGCCCTGGACGCGATCGCCAATGACACTGGTAAGACGGTCTCGCAAATCGCTTTGAACTGGTTACTGCAACGGCCAACCGTCGCCAATATTGTCGTCGGTGCACGCAATGAAGAGCAGCTCCGCCAAAATCTTGGTGCGGTTGGCTGGAACTTAACGCCTGAGCAAGTATCCTTGCTTGATGGGGCAAGCGCTCGTCCTCCCGTCTACCCGTATTGGCATCAGCAAGGTTTTGACGAACGCAATCCAAAGCCCGTAAAATGGTAATCTAATCCCTGAGTTTGGCTATTTAGCCATAGTTGGCCCTCCCTAAGAGAAAGTAGCGTAAGTTGCTTTAAATTGCCAAAACCGCTTATTGGATGCTTTAGTAAATCCTTCTCCATTTTGGTATTATCGTGGCACAAAATTCAGTATATGCACCTCACGTTGATCGGGAACTAGTCAGGAAAACTCCGCGTGAGCATCTTCCAAGTTTTCTAGGAATTGGTTTTCCCAAGACGGGAACGACATGGTTGCATGCCATGTTGGCTGAGCACCCGGATGTCCAACTTCCTGACTACCCAGCCTCACCAGGAAAAAAAGAATTTAATTTCTGGAATGAATACAAACCACGACTTTCTACGCAAGGTTATATCGATACTTTTCGAGCGATCGCTGATAAAAAAATCAAGGGCGAATTCTCTGTAATGTATACGGAGACAGAGTGTCTTGCCCTCATCCGAGAACTTCTTCCCGATATTAAAATCATCGTCGGATTTCGTAATCCTGTTGATCGCGTTTTTTCTAGCTTTGATCACTACAAAAGGAATTCTGGATCTGATCAGGATTTTAAAACTTGGTTTATTAACTTCGAGCAACAATACTTAGAAAGCTACAATTACAATCGCGTTATGAACGATCTCACTGCCTTCAAGCCTCAACAAGTTTTTCAATATCTATACGGTGATTTGGCTAAGCATCCCGAAGACGAAATCCGTAAAATTTATCATTTTCTAGGAGCCGATGAGACTTTCGTTCCTTCCGCAGCGCATAAAGGCATTAATATCTCGTACCGTTATAAAAATCGATATTTGCATTTAATCATTGTTGAAATTATTTTACGGCTCTACGGAAAAGAGCGTGGTCGCAAGATGGTTCATACGCCTAGCCGACGCCCACCTCTTATCAATGCCATATTAGCTTGGAATGAAGATCCCGTCGTACGGAACAGAGATCGTGGTACGCACTTTGATTACATAGCGGAAATTCTTTATCCTTTTTGTGATAAATTTCTTAAACAGCACGATTTGAATCTTGAAGACTCATGGTGAGCTGGGAAGCTTTACAATTTTACTTTTGATAGCGCCTCAATCATTTCACGAGGCGCTTCAGTGGAATTGCGTAATAATGCGGCTTGGAAAATACGATTAGCATCCGATTTGGTGATGTCCCCCGCACAATAAAATGCTTCAAAGATTCTCATATTTGCATCGAGAATGTAGGTATGAATATGGCGGGAATCTTCTTCAAAGCGAAAAGGAAACTCGTGAACAATTTCATATGAAGGAAAATAAAAAAGTTTTTTGCCAATTTCGTCGACTCTTTGATTAAAAGCGTCATCAACTGCTGCCCGTAAATTACTTTTACTCACAGAGTTTGCCGTTAAGGCAGCTATGGGGCGGAATGTTGCGGCCAGCGGGATCGGTGAAATAGTAATAAGAATCTTCGCTGACGGGCGAAACTTTGCGATAAGATCGAAGATACGCAAAAGATTAGTGCTGTTTTCTGCAGCGGTAGCCACCCGAAACTTATGACGGCTCGCGTCATAAGCCTGGATGGGTATTGCACGCCAAAAAACCCCGCCAGTTACGCTGTCATACCAAACTTCGGATAAGCCTAAGGTAATGATAAAAAGATCCGTCTGTTCAAAAGCGGCCTTTGTTCTTAGGCGAATCTCTTCATCATAATCAAAAGACTCGCCTTTCCAGCCATGCCACAAGTCATTAGCGTATCGTTTATCCAACCAGGCCCATTCAAACTGCTGCAAGATGGCATAGGTATTTACCAAACCCTCGCCGATGCGGGAGACATAAATCTCTGGCTCTCTGCTTTGGGTTAAAGCGTATCCTTTTGCGGAAAGGTAGGCTGAAATGTTCTCGGCGAAGCATGATCCGAAAGCGGTAATTCGGGTCGATTTATTAAGTATAGGCTGAGACGGGATCCACCCCTTCCCTATGTAATTTTCTATGAAATCCGGGCTGGCGCGATCTTCGCGGTATGGATTGAAATTACAGTGTTCGCCACGGAAAAACGAACTACCCATTTTACGGGTTTCGTCTTTGGCATCGAAGCTGCCGATTTCCTGAACTTGGCGATTGTCGATAATTTTCATTTTTTGCCTTTAGACCTATTCGATAATAGATAAAATTGTACAATTGCTCTATAACCCGTATCACGGGTGTTAAGGCTGACGATTGAGTGAGGATTCAATGAGCAGAAGTAGACTCATCGGTATTTTTTACGGGGGGTGCATGGTGTCTATGGCATCCCTATCGCATGCCGACTACCAGGCAGCAGAGACAGCTTATAAGGCGGGGGATTACTCAACAGCCTTGAGCGAAGCGACAAGTTCAGCTGCGCAAGGTGATCCTGCAGCGCAATCGTTACTTTGCATGATCTATGCACGCGGACATGGCGTTGCACTAGACTTTGCAAAAGCCATACCTCTTTGTCGTCAAGCCGCCGAACGTGGCGATGCCGTCGGCGCCTACGGTCTTGGTATGGCGCATCGTAATGGCGATGGGGTAGAAAAGAATCAGTCTGAAGCCGCTAAATGGTTTAAAATAGCTGCGGAAAAAGGACACCCCCGATCGGCTTTTTTCCTTGGGCTCGCCTATGCGCAAGGCTGGGGCGTCAACAGGGATCGACACGAGGGATATATATGGTTGAACCGCGCACGTTTGGCAGATAACGCTGATTCCATCGACTTTTTTAAGAAAATGTTAGATGCGTTTGGCCAACAACATAATATCCGCTTTACAGGCGGATTTGGTGATACCCTTGAGGCTGCCGTTGTTATTGACGGAGTCAAAAATAGTGTCGACGGCGTTCAAGCGGAGAACCTTTTCCTGCAGATTCTCTATCCTGGCTGGGAGAAAAAGGCTCAAAGCTTAATTACCCAATCGGCTGCAGCCTTTGATCGTATTGAATTGGTTACCCCCCAGGGAGAGACTCGGCATGTCTTCTTTCAAGTAACACCCTGGATGGGGTTGGAGAATAAGTAAAACCTGCGCTTACGTCGCAAAAGGGTCTTTATTGCAGGAAAGTTTTTCTTGCATCAGTCCATTAAGATCCCTATGTAATTTCCTGCTGTTGACCGGTGGACCAAGCTGGACCACGACAAGGCAGCATCTCGGTTGCCACGTGCGGATGGGGGACAGCTCCCTTCCCGGCCAAAAGCTAGAGGCTTAGCTTTTGGAAAGCAGAACACAGCAACCATCGTGACTGGACATTGTCACTGTCCCATAGGCCAGCAGGTGCTGGTCCGGGTGACCGATGTCCCTCGATGGAGACAGACTATGAATCAGAAGATTGCTGATTTTCTTAAAACTCATGCCCCCGCCACCCCATGTCTTGTCGTCGACCTGGATCAGGTTGCACAGAATTACCGACGCTATGCCTCCATTCTTCCGGGCTCACCTATTTTTTATGCCATTAAAGCAAACCCTGCCCCAGAGATCCTCGATCTTTTGGCGCAGCTTGGGTCGGGATTTGACGCTGCCAGCTTGACGGAAGTTCGCCAGGCCCTGGCTGCCGGCGCAAAGGCCGAAACAATTTCTTTTGGCAGCACGATCAAACGCTCCTCAGAAATCGCCGCCTCCCATGCCTTAGGCGTAAAACTTTTTGCTTTTGATTGCCTGCCTGAGCTGGAAAAGATCGCCGCTTATGCGCCGAAAGCCGATGTGTTTTGCCGTGTCCTGGTTTCAAATGACGGAGCGGAATGGCCATTGTCACGCAAATTCGGCTGTGAAGCAGAAGAGGCTGTCATTCTTCTGAAACGAGCCCGCGACCTCAACCTCAATCCGGTTGGCGTTTCTTTTCATGTGGGGTCGCAGCAGCGTAATCCTGCACAATGGGATTCCGCTCTTGCGGTGATGGCTAAGATTTTTGCTGATCTTCGCTCAGACGGCATCAAGCTTGAGCTCATCAACCTAGGTGGTGGTTTTCCAACCCGCTATCGCCGGGATATCCCTGCTCCGGAAGCCTATGGCGACGCAATTTTCGCATCACTATCCAAGCACTTTGGGAATCATATTCCCAAGACGGCGCTTGAGCCCGGCCGCGCCTTAGTTGGTGATGCCGGCGTCATCCAAAGCGAGGTTATCTTGGTTTCAAAACGTATGGGTGAGGATCGCCGGTGGGTTTATCTTGATGTCGGAAAATTCCACGGCCTTGCCGAAACCATGGATGAAGCTATTCAATATGACATCAGTTCCGACCGAACAGGTCCTTTGGAATCTGTGGTCATTGCCGGCCCAACTTGCGATTCCGCCGATGTCTTATATGAGAAAGCCGACTATAAATTGCCCGCAGATCTTGCTCTGGGTGATAAGGTGCTTATTCATGCCACGGGTGCCTACACCACAACCTACTCATCTGTTGGGTTTAACGGTTTCCCCCCCCTTGCGGCCTACTGCATCTAAACGGCACGTTTCATGACTGTACGGATCGTCGCAGAGCGCCCGGAAGATTCGGCGGCTATAGAAAGTCTTGTCGACAATGCTTTCGGCCACGATCGGCAAAAGCGAACGGTTTACCGCCTTCGAGAGGGAATAGAGCCGGTCGTCAGTCTCTCGCTTGTCGCTATAACGGCTGCCAGAGATATCGTCGGCAGTTTGCGATTCTGGCCGATTCTGCTGTCAAGCCAAAGCGACGCGAAAGCCCCTGCTCTTTTGTTGGGTCCAATCGCCGTGCGGTCGGATTATCGTGGTGCTGGAATCGGCGCGCGATTAATGCGGCGCGGCTTAGACCTTGCCAAGGCCCAAGGCCATAAAATTGTTCTTTTGGTCGGTGACGCCCCTTACTATGGCCGGTTTGGATTTAAACACGATCTCGTCACTAATCTTACATTACCGGGTCCGGTGGATCTTGATCGATTTTTGGGGCTGGAACTTGAGGGTGGCGCCTTAAGCGATATGAAGGGCCTGGTTCATCGATTTGAGGATCTTAAAAAGTGAAAGAGGCGAAGCTGCAAAGCTTCGCCTCTCCCTCCATCCCGCTATTCTGATCAACGCAGCCACTCCCCCCGAAGGGCGCATCGATCTTTTAGCCAGGGAATACCATAACCGTCAGCCAAACAATTAAACCCATACTCGTAATGAGTAAAACCCAATTACGGGCATAATCGTACATTTTAAACTCCCTCCTAACGGAGTCTTTAAAAATCTTCGTCCTAAGAAATGCCGGAGAAGCCGAAAAGATCCCGCCCCTTATACAAAGGTGCGGCGGACCATGGAGCAAATCCAAGCTTTTTTCCAACGAATATTATTAGCAATATATATCGGAATTATCGATAGATAAATTGTCTAGATAAATCAAGGGTTATCTGTCTTACCGATACCAAGAAGCCGCGGCCCCTGCAGGGATGATAGTGCCTGCCGCGCCCAGATTTTGGGCGTCAGTCCGAGACAGGGTTGTCCCATTGCTGATAGACGGACGGCCCTCTAATCGGCGTTCAAATTCACGGATTATTTCGCGGTAAAGTTCGTCGCCCAGCACGTGGTCCTCAATGCCCGCATCAATATTTGGGTTGTCATTCACTTCAATGACATAGACCCCCTTGCTGGTCTGTTTAAGATCTACGCCGTAAAGCCCATCACCCATAAGACGGGCAGCCCGCACGCCAAGGTTAACCACAGAAGCTGGGGCATCTTCAACTGCCATGGTCCTAAAGTGCCCTTCATCATACCGCCCATCTGCATGGTGCTTAACGACCTGCCAATGATTACGCGACATAAAATACTGGGAGACAAAGAGTGGCCGGCCATTCAAAACCCCAACCCGCCAGTCGAACTCGGTATACATAAACTCCTGGGCTAAAACGACCTCAGAACGCCGCAGCAATTCGTCCGAAAAGCGCTGGAGTTCCTCTCGGTTGTCAGCCTTATGGATACCGCGCGAGAACGAGCCGTCAGGAATTTTAAGAATGATCGGATAGGAAATCTGACTCTCAACCTCGCCTAAATTCTCGCGATTGAGAATGACCGCGCGAGGCATCGGTATTTTCTTACCCTTTAAAAGCTCGGCCAAAAACACCTTATTCGTACAGCGCATTATCGATGATGTGTCATCAATAACGGGCATGCCTTCCTCTTCCGCTTTCTTAGCGAAGCGATAGGTGTGATGGTCAAGACCGGTTGTTTCTCGAATGAATAACGCATCGTATTCAGCCAAGCGTGGATAATCTTTTTTTGTTATAAGCTCGACCTCAACACCCATGGTCTTACCGACTTCAGCTAATAGCTTAAGAGTGCGAGGGCTTGAGGGTTTCATTTTCTCATCAGGATCACACAATACGGCCAGGGAGAATCGGGGCTGACGTTTTGCCCGTGGCGTGGTCCAGCGCTTCAGAACATACCCTTCGAGAGCCGCGGTAAATTGTTCCCGCTGACTATCGGTCAATTCGTTCGGGGCCACTTGCTTGAGCGATCGGATACCCCAACCCTTGCGGTCATCAATCTGCACTTTAAGGATCGGACAACGGAAACGAGAGAATATTTCCCATCCGACTTCGGCAAACCGTGGGTCATCAGGTATGCCAAAGAACAAATGCAAAGTCAGCGAACCCTCGGGCTTATCTTTCATCTTCGCAATAGCGTCGCGCAGTTCGTCTTCCAGCTCTGGCGTTGACAAGCGGTAGAGAGGCGGATTGAGCAGTTCAAGGGCCGTTTTTACTGAGGGGATAGCTTTATGGCCCCGCCCCTCAGCTAACAACGACCCATAGTAGCCCCTCCCAAGATAGCGAAAGCTGCGAGCCAAATTAACAATCTTAACACGCGGTCCGTCAAACATGTCGGGGCGCGCAATGTAGTCCTTGATGGTCGCCACTTTGACTTGTTCTGAAAGAATGCCAATGTCGCTCAGCTTTTCGACAATAACCCAAATCATTGGGAGAGGGCTCCGTTACGCTGTTTTATAATAACCGCCGCACGTCCACGAGAAATTCCATAACGCGCCATTTGAACAAACTCGGCTCGTGTTGCCGGTATGCGCACACTATCGGTCTCGGTTTTACCTAAATCCCAGTCCACATATGGATCATGAAAAAAGACAAAATCATCCGCGTAGCCTGTCATGACAATCCAATGTGGCGATTTTTCGCCCGTAAGGCGAAAATGGCTGATGAGAACTAACGGGATGCCCCCCTGATCAAAAGCCTTGATCATGGCATCGATATCAAATTTCTCAACCTTAACGGTAATCCCGGTCTGCTTGATTTGCCGGGTAAACTCTTGGTGCACCATGGCGATGACGGCCCGTCGATCTTCGTCTCGGACGGTCCCGAGAAACATGGGTTCGCGGCTCGTCACCTGGACCTCGACATCAAAGCCGCGATGGTATGCAGCAAGGGCCAGGCCATAAGGTTCACATCCCCCGTGCCCCGACGTCATAAAAATGGAGGTTGCTTCACGCCAGATCTGTATTTCCAATTGCCGATTTAGCTTAGTTTTAGGGTCAATTGCCTTCATCGCCATCATCAATGCCGCGGGTCCACAGGTAAACTCTAAGCTTTGCGGATAGTAAGGAACGCGGTCATGGCGCTGAGCGATCCCTTGAACCAAAGATTTTTCGAATCTTAAGGCCGCGGAATGATCTTCGTAGTAATCGGGGTGAATACCGAACTGACGATAATCCTCAGCCTTATAAAGAGCGATCGCGGGTTTGTTGTCGGGCCTAACTTCAAGCCGCATGGCGACGCTCCCCTTATCAAGGGCTGCTTTCTCAGCTGCCTTTAAAAGGCGCTTAGCCACGCCACGGCGTTGCCAGCGGGGATGGGTCGCAAAGGAGTATAATCTTGCAAGAGAAGTTCCTTGATTAAACAGCACAAGGGCATACCCGGCCAACTCCCCTTGAGGAGCATCCTCTACTAAGAGAGCCGCATGCCCGCGACGCACCAAATAACTAAAGCTGCGCCGGCTTAGGCGATCTTCCGTAAAGCATTGCTCTTCGATATCCAAAAGATTGGCGATATCACTCGGAACGGCCGCTCTTATGGCCGGAGCACGCTTGGCAGCTTTCTGGGGAGCTTTGTCGTATCGTTCGAAGATGCACCTCGAGAGGCGTTGGTTCGTCATTGGGTATCCGGACGACCCACCATGAGAACCACCTTACGGTGATTAACGGACGACAGCACCTATCCGGCTCATCGCAACAAAGACCCCTGGGTCTGTCGCGACGGTCCCTTGATCCTTATTCATTGCCCCCCTACCCGGCAAGTAATTTTCTCAGAAAAAGGATCGAAGCGGGTTTTAACCCACGAACGGGAGCCTTCTAGAAATCTGCTTCGCAGGGTTTAGATGGCCGCGTCCGCATTTTATTTAGTAACTCCGCGGGTTTATCTCATACGACTCGTAAACTTCGGGCCTAGCGTTGCTTTAGCGCTTTGCTCTTGCTGGCTGATGAGAACGTGGATCAAGGGCGGCGGCGGCGGGGGTTCTGACCTGACCTGCCGTTTCCAGGTAGATGCCCTGCTTCGGCTGCGGGGCGGCGGCTCGCCGTGTCATCCGATAAAGGATAAAGAAAAAGAAGAACGCATGGATGGCTGCGGTATAGGCGAATAGTGCCCCCGGCCCTGCGTAACCCATAAACAAAGCTCCTAAGAACGGCCCAAAGATTGCACCAACCCCGTAAATCATGAGCAGGCCCCCGCTGGTCTCAACAAAGGCTTTTCTTTCGGCAAAATCATTCGTGTGGGCAACACAAAGCGCATAAACCGGGAATATGGCAAAGCCGTAGAAAGCAATAAGGGCAATGGAGGCGTTGGGCGGAAGGCTTTTTATCCAGGCTGTTAGGACATGAGCACGGGGCTCCCCGTTTAAGAGCCCGCCCCAAGTGGCCAAAATTATGCCCAAGCCGGCCGCAAAAAAAACGGCCGCCAGAATAACCCACCGCCTGTCCGTTCGATCTGACAGTCGGCCTAGAGGTATCTGCGCAATGGCACCGCCAATGACCGCCGCACTCATAAACAAGGCAACTTCCGTTTCGGAGAGACCAAGAGAGTGAGCATAGATAGCCCCCAGTCCCCCGTAGGCCCCATTCGCCAGTCCGACAATCAAACATCCCGTCGCACCCACGGGGGAAATGCGGAACAAACGAAACAGGCGGATACGGACCTCCCCCATAGGGGCTGGCGCATCAGATTTGGTCAAACTAACAGGGACCAAAGACAGGGTAATTAAGATGCAAATGAGGGCAAAGGCTGCAATTCCCGCCGAGGTGACCGCCGGTAACAGCATGGTTCCTGCCGTAACGGCTGACATGTTAATGACCATATAGGTCGCAAAAATCTGCCCCCGGTTATGATTGGATGCCCGCTCATTCAACCAACTTTCGATCACCATGAATAACCCAGCAAAGCAAAAACCGGTAATCGCCCTAAGGCCTATCCAGGTCAGAGGTGCCGTAAAAAGCCCCATCGTCAGAACTGAGGACGCTCCTACGGCTGCGAGTACGGCAAAAGTACGTATATGCCCGACCCGGCGCACAACATGAGTAGTGAGAAAGCAACTAAGGACAAATCCTACCGAGTACGCCGAGGCCACGGCCCCGATTACACTTGTCGAAAAGCCTTCAGCCGCGGCACGAACCGGCAGAAGAATCCCGACTAATCCATTCCCCATCAATAGAATAAAGGCCCCAAACAAAAGCGAGGAGATGGAAAGCAATGTCGATGGCATGATGAAAGCAACGTCAAAAGAAGAATTAAAGATATAGACATAAATTCAAGCATAAGAAAATACGAAGTGCATAGTGTTATGAGGTCATAGCTGTTGTGCGATAACACCTATGGATACAGCCCCATTGTTGCCTGTAGCAAGGCGTTAATTATAGCACATAACATTTTAGGCCAAGAAAGGTTCAGACAATCTTATGTCGCAGGTACTTGCTATTTTTATTACCGTCTTTCTGGCGGAACTCGGCGATAAAACTCAGTTGGCTACGGTTCTTTTCGCAGCAGATCGCAAAGCTTCGCCGTTAATGGTCTTTTTGACGGCAGGAAGCGCGCTTGTCGCCTCGACTGCCCTTGCCGTCATCCTGGGGACGGCCGCCGAACGCTATCTTCAGTTTATTCCCCTTAAACTGATTGCAGGGCTTGGATTTATCGGGGTGGGGATTTGGACGTTGATGGATCACTTCCGGGCCTAAGGCGCCTGGGATTAGCTTTTATAAAGCAAGCCCTCAAGATCAATATCCGCCTGCCTTCCCGCCATAAGATCGGCGAGAATACGCGCCGTTCCCGCGGCCATAGTCCAACCCATATGCCCATGCCCGGCACACAGCCACAAATTATCATGGTGTCCTTTGCCCAAAATAGGCTGCCCTTGCGGGGTCATAGGCCGAAGACATGACCAATAATTGGGTTGATCCCAAGCAGCAGCCCCCGGGAAAAGTTGAGAACCGGTCCGAATCATTGTGGAAAAATCGCTTGGCTGGTGTCGCGTATCATATCCAGAGAACTCAGCAGTGGCCGTCAAGCGGAGCTTGTCTCCCAACCGCGAGAAAGCGACTAAGTTGTCTTCATCTACCCCACCCAATACAGGTGCCGCGCTTGGATCAATGATGGGAAAGGTTAGAGAATAACCCTTCACGGGATAAATGGGCAGTCGATACTTCAAAGGCTTCAATATAATCGGTGCATAGGCGCCTAAGGCCACAACATAAGCATCCGCTTCAACCCGGCCTTTTGCAGTTTTAATAGAACTAACCTTACTGCCCACTGTCTCAATTCTTTCGATCGCCTCGCCTAGGCGGAATCGAACGCCAAGGGCCACCATGCGATCGGCCAGGCTGCGGGTAAAGACATGGGCGTCACCGCTTCCGTCTGTAGGGCAGTATACGGCGCCGACAAAATTGTCGCGTGCAGAAGACAGAGCCGGCTCCAAGCGCACGACGGCCGCACGATCAAGGATTTCTTGTTTTTGTCCGAGCTCGGCAAGAATTTCTAAATTGGCGATACCGCGCTCAAGCGACTGCGGTGTTCGATAAAGATAAAGAAGTCCGCGGTTAGTCGCATGATAGGAAATCCCGGCTTCCAATGCCATACTCGATAAAGATTGCTGGCCATAAAGACAAAGCCGATGTTTACGTAAAGTGTTTCGCCGAGCTTTCTCCGCGGTGCATTCCCCCAAAAACTTCACCATCCAGCGCCACATAGCCAAATCAAGTTTTGGCTTTAAGCGGAAGGCTTGATCACCGCGATACAGCGACCGTAATAAAATTCCCGGCACCTTAGGTGACGCCCAAGCAAAGGCATGGCCCGGAGAAATTAAACCTGCATTGGCAAAGCTTGTTTCAGATGCGGGATGAAGTTGGCGGTCAATAACAACAATGTCATGGCCATCTCGGCGCAGCGCCCAAGCAGCTGTTATCCCTGCTAATCCTGCTCCTAAAACAGCTATCTTCATTCAGCTAATCCAGTTCTATTAGCCTTTTGTCGCGCGCCAACACCAATCTAATGCTCCCCCATTTAGAAACAAACCAATGACGAATGAAAAAAGCACCGCATCCCCCGATTGCCGCGCCCAGCAAAATATCTCCCAGAAAATGCACGCCAATCATTAGTCGGCTCACGGCAACGATCACCGCGAGAGAGAAATAAATAAAATCGTATCTCGGGTACACAAAATGAAGACCGATCATAGCGGCAAAAATAACCTGTGAATGACCTGAGGGGTACGAGCCTTGGCCAGAAGCAAAATTAAACGGCGAAAACCCGGACAAACCATGTTCCGCCAGCATACTAGGCCTAAACCGCCCTATGCCTATTTTAAGAATAGTGACAATCAACCCCGTGACAGCTAGAACAAGCAATAGGTAAATTGCCGACTTAACGATTTGCTTGGCATGCCGTTTTCGAGATTCCGAATGAGTAAAGAAGCCCGTCCCGAGACCATAAAAAAGAACACAACCAAAAATAATATACCAAGGCGCCCCGTATCCAATCATCGTCATGACAGCAAAAAAACCACTCCACTTTGCCGGAAGATTTGCCTGCACATAATCATGAAGGGGCCGATCGATAAAAAAAATCGCCATAACGCTTAACGCTAGGCATAAGCTAAAAATCATCCAGTTATGGCGATGGCCCTTCGTGTACCTGGGCTGTTTTAATTGAATTTCACTCGGCGGTGGGTGTTTAATCATAGGATGCCGTATCCCGGTATTTAGGGTTGGCGACATCAAGCTCCGCATCAGCATATGCTTTTAATGCTTGCTCGGCGGCTTGCCGTTCCGGACCGGCATGATCAAAGCGGCCACCTTTTACATCCCGGCAAAACGCTTGTATCACCTCTGGAATCCACTTTTTCTGTCCGGGATAGAGAATTTCAAGCGGCGGCGCTTCAATCCCGGAACTCTCTCGGCTACTTAGGTCACGTATGGCAATTACCATAGCGTTGGCAATCATAAGGGTTTCATAGCGCGACTTACCCTCAAGCTGAGGCAAGATTGCCTCCAGCAAGTGATGTCGTGCCGCTTCAAGCAATTCTTTGCTGTCTGGTCGAGTAGTCATAGCCTTCCTTGGCCTATCGCACTGGCGGCGTCAAGATCTAGCGTGGATTTAGGACGGTTTTCGAGCCGGCCGCCGCTCGGCAAAAACGAGGATAAGCGCCAAAAGGGCCGAAGACAACATAAGCAAAACACTGACCGCATTGATGGCGGGAGTCGATCCCTGTCGGATCTGCGAATACATTTGAATGGTTAGCGGCGCGTCAGATCCGACAAGAATAAGCGTGGTATTAAAATTCTCAAAAGACATAAGAAAGGCAATAATGGCCGCCCCAATAATGGCAGGCCGAATTGTCGGCAAAGTTACTGTCCAAATCGCGCTTAATTTTGTCGCGCCAAGATTAAGCGCCGCTTCTTCCAAGCTTTGATCGAAACGGCGTAACCGCGCAAGAATAATCAATGTTGTGATGGTTGTTATAAAGGCCGATTGGCCCAGGATAACCAGGACTAACCCCGGCCGCAAAGCGGTCAGGCGCCAACCCAGCTCTTGAGCCCAATTCGCAATCATACTCGAAAATAACAGGATAGAAACGCCCAGAATCACCCCGGGGATGACCAATGGCCACAGCATAATGACATAAAGAATCCCCCGGCCTGGAAAACGGCAGCGCTCGATTAGGAAGGCGTTGGAAAGACCCAGCATAACCGTAATAAAGGTTACAGCTGAAGCCACTTTTAAGCTGGTACCAATGCTTTTCAATAATTCCTTATCGGCAAACACACCAACTCTCGGTCCCGTGCCGACGAACCAGTCCCACGTAAAGCCGGTCCAGGGTAACGAGGGAAAAGGCGCCGCGTTAAAGGCAAAGGCCGTTACAACCAGAAGCGGAGCAAACAAAAACAGAAAGAACGCCGCTACCCAGAGAGTAAATAGGCTGCGTTCGATAGGGCTTCTTGGTAAGGAAAGTAACATCTTACCGCACCACATCAACAAGTCGTTGGCCCGTTACCCGCAAACCTAACCAAATAATCGCAGACGATAAAACAAGAAGCAGGAATCCAAAGGCAGCCCCCTGCTCCCAATTAAATCGGGTGATAAATTGGGCATAGATCTGTTCGGTAAACCATAAACTATTTTTTCCACCCAGCAGCGTCGGCGTGGCGTAATTACCTAAAGAAAGCATAAAAACAACAATGCAACCGGACACCAACCCCGGCATAACGTGGGGAATAATGATATCCCGCGTTACCGAAAGTATATTGCCGCCGAGATCATAGCCCGCCTCAACCAAGCTATCGTCTAAGCTTTCAAAACCGTTGATGAGCGGCACGACCATAAACAACATCGAAGTATAGACCAGCCCAACGATCACCGTGGCATCATTGTACAAGAATTCAATAGGATGATTGATGATCCCAATGGCTTGCAGAAAACCGGAGAGAACCCCCGTCTCCCGCAAAAGAATCATCCACCCTAAGGTACGCACCAGTTCGCTTACCCAAAAAGGTAAAAGGCAGGCAACAAAAAGAACCGATTTGCTGTAACCACGTGTCAATTTAGCGATGTAGTATGCTACCGGCAAGCCGATCACTGCTGTAAGGGCAGTTGTTATGATCGACATGATCGCGGTGCGGGCAAAGGTCCGCCAGTAAAGAGGTTCAACAAAAAATTCGCTGTAATTCGTGAAACCGAGATTTGTTTGACTCCCGGCTGACGGTTCGCGAAACGAGATCGCAAATAGCTGCAGATGCGGCGCAATGATTAACGCAATAAGCCAAAGCATGGCCGGCGCCAATAATAACCAGAAGGTTAGCTTTCCTCCAGGCGTCGATATTTTCACAACTTGATTCACGGGGAAACAGTCTCTGTAAAACAAAGCGTCGCGTCAGGTCGCCAGCCAACGTGAACCGTTTCCCCTACCTTCAGCAAAGCCATGCGGCCATCCTGCGGCAAAGCAACGGTCAAATGCATGTCATCTGAAAGTTCTAGAATTGCACTGCTATTGGCGCCATCGAAAAGAATGTTGGTTATCTTCGCCTCGGCTTGATTTCGCAACGCCGCCGTTGTTGTCCGGTCGCGGGCAATTAAAACCGCCTCCGGCCTCACAAAGACGGATGCGGCACCGGATAAAGACTTACCGGATTTCGGAGCAGTCGCGTAGACAGTAAACCCTTCCCGTGTTTTGAGCGCCACTTCGCCATTATTCTGGTCAACCACCTGGCAAGCAAACCGATTACTTACCCCGACAAAGCTTGCCACAAATGGGGTTTGCGGACTGTAATAAAGCTCTTGCGGTGTGCCCACCTGTTCCAGGCGCCCTTTATTCATTACAGCCACCCGATCGGACATAACTAACGCTTCCGATTGATCATGAGTGATATAAACAAAGGTGGTTCCTATTTCGGCTTGCAGAAGTTTTAGCTCAACCTTCATATGTTCACGAAGCTTAAGGTCCAAGGCCCCCAATGGCTCATCTAAAAGAAGCAGCGCCGGCTCAAGAACAAGGCACCTAGCTATCGCAATTCGTTGTTTCTGCCCCCCCGAAAGCTGATTAATACGTTTAGGACCTGCGTCCGGCAGGCTAACTCTATCGAGTATTCTTTGAACACGCTGTTCAATGTCAGCCTTAGCAACACCACGTCGCCGTAAACCATAAGCGACATTTTCCGCAACCGTCATATTGGGAAATAAGGCCAGGTGTTGAAACACCATATTGATGGGGCGCCGGTTGGGCGGCAAACCCAATACGGATTGTCCGCCAATGCGAATATCACCGCTATCCGGGCTTATAAAACCCGCCAGCATTCGCAGAAGCGTCGTCTTGCCGCAACCAGATGGTCCGAGAATTGAAAAAAACGAACCGCTTGGAACGGTGAAAGAAACCCGATCTACCGCGGTTATTCCATCATAGGCTTTACTAAGATCAACAACATTAAGATCCGGCGCCGCCATGGCTTCCCCCGCTGGCAGAGATGAAAGGATGCAGTCGCGCCGTGTTAGAGACGCGACTGCAAACCCATTAATTGGCTGCTTTGATCCGGTCGAGAACTTTACCGTCGATAACTTCTAGACCAGCCGGGATCGGCGGATACCAATTGATCTTGTCCATGGCTTCCTTAGGAAAGGACGCAGCAAACTGTTCTTTCAATTTGCCTTGGATTTTCTCAGCCGATCCTTGTGACGCCGTGAAGTTGCCCGCTGAATCGATGATCCGCGCGGCAATATCAGGCCGCATTACGAAATTGATCCATTTATAGGCAGCTTCATCGTTTTCACCGCCGGCAGGAATAGCAAAGGTGTCAACCCATCCCAGTGCGCCCGACTTTGGCGCTATATAGGCAATCTTTGGGTTTTCGGAGTTCAGCTTCCAGCCGCCCGTATCCCAGGCCATTGCGGCAATAACTTCACCCGATCGCATAAGACCAAGCAGATTATCGTTACCCTCCCAATAGACTTTAACGTTCTTCTTGCAGGCGATTAATGCATCGCCGACCTTTGTCATAAGGGCCTCGTAAGCCTTGGGATCGTTATAGGCCTTAAAGGGATCTTGCCCCATCGCGAAAGCAAAACCGATCAGGGTTGGCCGTTTAATCCGATAGCTGACCTTTCCCGCATATTCCGACTTACAAAGATCGGTAAAATCGGCAACGCCTTTAGCTTTTTCTTTATCGACCACCAGACCGTCTGTGCCCCAGATATGCGGCAAACCGTACACTTTTCCCCCAACGGTCGTGTTTTTCTTGGTCGCTTCTAGCATCGAAGGGATAAATTTAGCGGTTTCCACCTTCGACATATCGATGGGCTTGTAAATCTTAAATTGTTCTTGAGGACCGGTAATCCGATCTTGACTGGGTTGCGCCAAGTCGAACCCGCCCCCGCCTGTCGCACGAAGTTTGGAAATCATCTCTTCGTTGTTAGAAAGCGTAACCTCGACATCAATGCCGGTTTCTTTTTTGAAATCCTCAATGACGTCTTTTGGCGCATAACCTCCCCAGGTCAAAAGGCGTAAGGACTTAGCCTCGGCTGCCCCCGACACGGCAAGCGCCGCAGTTAATGCTACTGTCAGTAATGCAAATTTGCGCTGAAACACGTTTATCCCCCATATACCGAACACCCTACGGCCTTGGCCTCGGTTTTGTATGATGGCGATGAGAATCGCGGCCGTTTCATATGGAAGGATGCGCTGCCTTCTGAAATGCGTCAATAACGATACGTGAACCAGATAAAAACGAACTTCAATGCCGAGATCAGGTGATTTTATCTATATTTTTCAATAGATTTAGAAGATCCGCCTCGGTTTCAGCTAACCTTCGTCCCGTAAGTGCCAATTCAAGGGAAGGCTCCTTACCCGACCAATGCCTTTCTCCTTGCATGATCGCGATGACTGACCAACGCACCAAAGCCATGACCTTCCAATAGTTTAAGCGCTTAAAGTCTATAGTCGTCTTCGTCTCGTCTTCATACGCCTTAATGAAGATATCTCCTGTAGCTAAACCGCCAGCTTGTCGGTCGGGTCGACCAAACCGCCAGCTTTTGCATAAGAACCAGCCTAAGTCCTCATAAGGATCTCCCCAGCCGGCAAACTCCCAATCCAAGATTGCAGCCACACCCTCTTTGTCAGCCAAAAAATTTCCCGTGCGAAAGTCGCGATGAACAAGAGTTACACTATCTAATGGCGGTGCATGCATTTCCAACCAACGCAGTGACCATTCTAAAATGGGGCGCGGCACCATCTGGATCACATCTAACGACGAACGATATTGGCGGCACAGCTCTAAGGCAGGTTGTTCCGGCATTGTTAGAAATGCAAGGTCGGCTTGCGGTGGCTGAATACGATGGATCCGTGCAAGCTGCTGAGCCAATTGAGTCGTCATACGCTCAAGATGCGGGCTTATCTCCCCCTTTACTATCGCGCGCGGATCGGCGTTTCCCAAGACACGGCGCATAACATAGAACGGTTTGCCCAAAATAGACCGATCAGAGCAAAGCCAAAGCGGCTCTGGGACAGTGAGGCCCGCCTGGTGGACTATCATAAGGATCGCGAACTCTTCTGCTCGGCTATGACTGAAAAGGATGGTTGATGCCGCGTCGGTTCGAACCACTGCATCCCATTTCCCCGCATGGAAACCACCATCAATAACAAGCGAGACAAGCCAATTCTCCTGAATCGCACCGCCGCTCATCCGTTCAAGGTTTGCAATGTGAACTGCGTTAGCTTGTGCGGCTTTTTGAAGCCACAATGCCAAACGATCCTGGGAAGATTGCTGCACTTATCGAGATTCCTTATGCACCCCAGGACCAGAAGTCGGCGCCTTCATTCATGTAAAACCGCGCCAAGACCATCCCATGGACTTCCGATGCACCATCCACTAACCGCGCCTGCCGCGCATAACGATAAATCCATTCAAGAACGGTGTCCTTTGAATAGCCCTTGGCGCCGCAGAGTTGGATTGCGGTATCAACTGCCAAATGCAATGTGTCGGCCACATGGACTTTAGCCATGGATACTTCTTTACGTGCAAAGTCACCTTGGTCCAATTTCCAAGCGGCTTTCATTACTAAAAGCCGGCCAATTTCAATATCTTTAGCGACACGGCCAATCGCGGTTTGAACGCTTTCCCGATCGGCAAGCTTGATCCCAAAACCATGTCGCTCGGCTATATACTCGTTCGCAATTTCCAAACATCTTTTGGCCAATCCCAACCAACGCATGCAGTGAGTAAGGCGGGCTGTCCCCAAACGCATTTGCGTTAGTTTTAGACCTTCGCCTACACCGATTAGAAGATTTTCATCAGCAATTTCCAGTCCGGTAAAAGCAAGTTCACAGTGTCCCCCATGCTCTTCAGGACCCATAATGGGAATTCGGCGAACAATATTCCATCCCGGCTGATCACGATGAAACAGAAATGCCGTCAGGCCCTTACGTGTGTCGTAAGAGGTGCGCGCGACTAAAATAAAATGCTCGGCGATTTCTGCGCCAGTAATAAACCATTTCGTACCTTCGATAACCCATTTACCTTTTTTACGGGTCGCCTTGGTCATCATTGCCGCCGGATCTGAGCCGGCTCCGGGCGCAGGTTCAGTCATGGCAAAAGCCGATCTAACCTTGCCGTCAATAATCGGTTGCAGCCATTTTGTCTTCTGCTGTTCTGTACCTACCTTCTCAAGAACAATCATATTGCCGTCATCAGGTGCCGCACAGTTAAAACAAGCAGGACCGAAGATCGAGCGGTTCATCTCTTCGTAGCAAACCGCAAGACCAACAAGAGGCAGCTCTTGCCCGCCTCGCGCCTTTGGCATTTGCGGCGCCCACAAACCCAACGCTTTTGCTTTCTCCCGAACCCTGTTCAGGACAGGCTCTTTGATATTCTCATGAAGATCGTAATTCGACTTATCCGCTTCCAACGGCAGAATTTCATCGGCGACAAACCGGCGAATCTTATGCTGAAACTCTTTAATGGGCGGAGAAAGGGTAAAATTCATAAAAACAATCTATATGCGGTTAAGGACAGTCCGACGCTCACCGCGGAAAACCACGATCCCTATAATTAAGGCTCCGGCCAACATACACAATGACTGCCACCAATAGGTATAAGCAAGAAGCGCGGTTAATGTCCAAGAAAGAACGATCCCGATAGAGAAGGCTTGGTTGATAGCATAACACAAAAACCGGATAAACCCATGGCGAGCGCGGACCAAACCAATCAAGGTAAACCCAAAAATCATGACCCAGCTAAAATAAACGATCAAATTCCCGGTATTAAAAGGATTCAGTTGATCAAATATCCCCGTGATCTGGGCAACGATTGTATTCATATCTGCGGCCCTTTGACCGATGGAGCATTTGCGCGCTCACGCAAAACGAATTTTTGAATTTTACCCGTTGATGTCTTTGGCAAGCTTCCAAACACGATTTCTTTAGGCACCTTGAAATGAGCCATATTATTACGGCAGAACGCGATGATTTCCCCCGCTTCTATTGTAGCTCCCGGTTTCAGCGTAACAAAGGCACAAGGTGTCTCCCCCCAGGTCGCATCCAACTTGGCCACCACGGCTGCTTCCATAATGGCGGGATGGCGATAAAGAATTTCCTCGATCTCAAGCGACGAAATATTTTCACCCCCCGAAATAATGATGTCTTTAGAACGATCCTTGATTTCAACATATCCGTCGGGATGAATAACGCCCAGGTCTCCGGTTCTAAACCATCCTCCCCTAAATGCCGCAGCCGTAGCGCCGGGATTTTTTAAATATCCTTTCATGATTGAATTTCCCCGCAGGGCAATCTCACCCAAGGTTTTTCCATCTGCCGGAACCACATTGTCTGTCGTGGAATCAAAAACAGATACGCCGTCCAGAGTATGATACCGCACACCTTGGCGCGCCATTTTCCCGGCCTTGGCATTTAACTCTAAGTCTTTCCATTCTTCTTGCCAGGCACAAAGCGTGGCCGGACCATAGCTTTCCGTTAAGCCGTAAAGATGGGTTACCTGAAATCCCATTTTTTCCATAGCCGCAATGACAGCGCTGGGAGGCGCCGCACCTCCGGTCGCAATTTCCACAGGCTTCGTCAAGCGCATATTTTCCACTTCGGGCGCGTGAATTAGCATCGTCAAGACAATCGGCGCTCCACAAAGATGCGTAACTTGATGATCTTGGATTGCGGCAAAAACTTGCTTGGGATCAACTTTACGCAAGCAAACATGGGTTCCCGCAACGGCGGTCACCGCCCAGGTAAAAGACCAACCGTTGCAGTGAAACATCGGCAAAGTCCACAGGTAAACTGTTTCAGCGCCCAGGCCAAATGCTACAATATCTCCCAAACTATTAAGATAAGCACCCCGATGATGATACACGACGCCTTTGGGATTACCCGTCGTGCCTGAGGTATAATTTAGCGCGATCGCGCGCCACTCGTCATCAGGCCAAGCCAAGGACGACGGCTGGCCTTTCATCAAAAAAGTTTCGTATTCTATATCGCTCAGTTGAGGACTAGATCCTAAGTAGAGCGGATCTCGAGACTCAATCACCAGAGGCGGCGGTGCCTTCATTAACTTAAGGGCTGACGCAGCGATTTCGGCAAACTCCGTATCGACCATAAAAATCTTGGCTTCACTATGCTCAAGAATGAACGAAATCGTGGCCGGATCTAAACGAATATTAATGGCGTTCAGTACAGCCCCGGCCAGCGGCACCCCATAATGAGCTTCCAACAGCATAGGAACGTTCGGCGCCAAGACGGAAACTGTATCCCCTGGACCAACGCCATGGCTTTTTAATGCGGCGGCCAAACTCTGGCATCGCTGCGAGAACTCCGCATAGGTTCGCCGCAAAGTACCATGGATAACCGCCGTTTTATCAGGGTGGACAGCAGCCGCACGCTCAAGAAAACCCAGCGGCGTTAGGGGCGCGTAGTTTGCCTTTCCAGCATCTAATCCATGGCTATATGGATTTTTTTCCATCCCACCCCACCCCGTTGATGCCCTATCGTCCTGCGTAACTCAACATAGGTCAAGTCAAAGCACTTTACGATCCGCCAATTTTCACTAGAATCATCACATGCACGTAAAGGCTATCCAAATTGACGTCTTTAGCGACCCCATATGCCCGTGGTGCTTCATCGGCCGACGGCGCTTGAGTCAGGCTCTTCAGACGCGTCCTGATATAAAAGCCACGACTTTTTGGCGACCGTTTCAGCTAAATCCTGATATGCCCGAATTGGGAATGGACCGTGATGCCTATTTGCTGGCGAAATTTGGCGATACTAATCGCGTATCAAAACAACAGTCGGACATTATTCGTACAGGTGAGATCGTAGGCATTCACTTCGCCTTCGATAAGATTAAGCGCACGCCCAATACCCTTCCCGCCCACCTTCTTATTCGCCTGGCCCAAAAAGATCTTGTCACTGAAGCCGATTTTCAGCGCCGTGACGATCTTATCGATGCTCTGTTTGTCGGTTATTTTATAGAAGGACGAGATATTGGCGACTTCGATGAATTGGTGGCAATCGGCGTGAGTATCGGCCTCAACAAGCGTGACATCAAAAAGTATCTGGAAGATGGTCATGATGTTCAAGAGATTTTGGCGGAAGATCTTCAGGCGCGCCATATAGGTGTTTCCGGCGTTCCTTGCTTTATTTTTAACGGTCGGCTGGCTTTGATGGGGGCGCAAGAGCCCGAAGCTTTCAACCCTTTACTCGACGCCCTTATTCTTCAAGACTCATAACTATGCCGTTTTGTATACCAATTGGGTCAGAGTCGAGAGCAGTTCCTGCACGCCCTTAAGCCGCGCCCGCGGATTTGAGAATTCACGCACATAAACCAATTTTTGATCGGGCCTGACCTTGATAAGCCCGGCATTTTTAGAAATAAGCGCAACCAGACCATGTGGATTAGCAAACTTGTTATTGCGAAATGCAATAACCGCTCCCTTCGGGCCTGCATCCAATTTCTCGATCCCTGCTTCCTTGCAAAGCTTTTTGATAGCAATCGTTTCCAGGAGATTTTCAACTTCATCCGGCAAAGGCCCAAAGCGATCGATTAGCTCGGCAGCGAAGGCCTCAATCTCGGATCGATCGACAAGTTGAGCAATTCGGCGATAAAGGCCAAGCCTAACGTCCAGATCTTGCACATAGGTTTCCGGTATCAACACCGCGGTGCCCAAAGCGATCTGCGGTGTCCAGGATGTTGTTTCTACAGCTGAAGCCTTGGTCAACCCCGCTTTGGCGAAGGTCACTGCCTCTTCCAACATTTGCTGATAAAGCTCTATACCTACCTCTTTAATGTGTCCCGACTGCTCGTCGCCCAAAAGATTTCCAGCGCCCCGGATATCAAGATCATGACTTGCCAATTGGAATCCCGCTCCTAAATTATCCAGGGTCTGCATAACCTCTAAACGTTTTTGCGCCGCTTTGGTTAAGGGTTTGTCTTCCGGCAAAAGCAAATAAGCATAGGCGCGCACCTTTGATCGGCCAATCCGGCCGCGCAATTGGTAGAGTTGCGCTAAGCCGAACATATCCGCGCGGTGGATAATCATCGTATTAGCCGTTGGAATATCCAGTCCGCTTTCAACAATGTTGGTGGATAAAAGTATATTAAATTTACCTTCATAGAAGGCCCCGATCGTATCTTCCAATTGCGTGACGGGCATTTGCCCATGGGCAACGCCGACCTTTAGTTCCGGTGCCAAGGTTTTTAGCCGTTCGCGCAGACTGTCCAAATCCTCGATGCGCGGGCAAACGAAGAAACTTTGACCGCCCCGGAAATGCTCTCGCATAATGGCTTCGCGCAGGATGACCGGATCATACGGCATGACGAAGGTCCGCACGGCTAAACGATCAACAGGTGGCGTAGCAATAATGGATAACTCTCGTACTCCGGTAAGCGCAAGCTGCAGTGTTCTCGGTATAGGAGTCGCTGTCAGAGTCAGTACGTGCACTTCCGAGCGCAGTTGCTTTAACCGCTCTTTCTGCGTCACGCCGAAATGCTGCTCCTCATCTACAATCACCAACCCTAAGTTTTTAAAAGAGATCGATTTGGCCAATAAGGCATGAGTGCCAATAACAATATCAATGGATCCGTCAGACAAGCCTCGCTTAACTTCCGTGGCGGCCTTGCCGGCCACAAGCCGCGAAAGCTGGCCGATACGGATTGGGAAACTTGCGAACCGGTCCACAAAGCCTTTGTAGTGTTGTCGCGCAAGAAGAGTGGTTGGAACAACCACGGCGACCTGCTTGCCGCTTAACGCAGTGACAAAGGCTGCGCGTAAGGCGACTTCGGTTTTACCGAAACCAACATCCCCGCACACAAGACGATCCATTGGGCGCCCTGCAGATAAATCCTTTAAAGCATCATCGATGGCCCGTTGCTGATCTTCGGTTTCAGAAAAGGCAAATCGCGCACTAAACTCCGCATATAAACTTTCGTCAGGGCATAACCGATCAGCGGGGCGCAAATGCCGCTCAGCGGCAATCTTGAGCAACTCCCCGGCAATCTCACGAATGCGTTCCTTAACTTTAGCTTTTCGGGCCTGCCAACCACCATGCCCTAATCGATCAAGCTGCGCCCCGGACTCTTCCGAGCCAAAGCGCGATAGGATATCGATATTTTCAACTGGAACATAAAGTCGGTCATTGCCGGCATAAGAAAGACGCAAACAATCATGCGCCGCACCCCCTACGGTCAATGTTTCCAATCCCTCATAGCGACCGATACCATGATCCTCGTGAACGACAAGATCGCCCTCAGCTAAGTTGCCTGCTTCAGTAATGATGCGATCAGCACGCTTTTTACGCCGTGCCGAGGTGACAAGCCGATCACCCAGAATGTCTTCTTCGCTAATAACCGTAGCTTGTGGTGCAATAAAACCTTGCTCGATCCCCAGCACGGCCATCCCTACCGTTTTCAACGGTAGTTTCAAAAAATCTTGCCAATGACCGACAGATTGTAAATCGGTTAAGCCATGATCTCTCAGCAATCCCGTTAGTCGATCGCGCGATCCCGCACTATATGAGACAATAAGCACACGCTGGCCCATCTCTTGCTCAAGACGAATATAGCTGACGACGGAATCAAACAATGACAGATCCTGGCGAGACCTGGCTTCAGCAAAATTTCGACCGACCTTCCCATCAGCGTCGAGCGCACCAGGCGCTGCAAAGGGAGTTAAGGAAAATAAGGGATGATCTTGCCACCATCGTTCCACCTCGGATGGCTTGGGATACAACATGGCGGAAGGTAATGGTTTATAAGCAATACCGTCACTTGCCTTACTTTCCCAAATCGTTCGGCGCGCCGTGTAATGTTCTTGAATAAGGTCGAGCCTTGCTGTCAGCGCATCTTCACCCTGATAATCGATGCTGATGGCTGTTTGCGGCAGGTAATCGATCAAGGTTGCCAACTCTCCGCCATAGAAGAGCGGCAACCAATGTTCAACACCTGGATAGCGCTGACCTGCACTAACAGCTTCGTATAAGGGATCTTCTTTGAGCACCGCGCCAAAGAGACGGCGATATCCTTCGCGAAATTTTTGAATTGACTGATCGTCTAGAAATAATTCGCTGGCCGGAAGCAGATTCAGGACCTGTCGCCCATCCCCGCTTCGCTGACTCAGAGGATCAAAAAGGCGAATGCGCTCGAGATTGTCGCCGAACAGATCTAAACGCGAAGGCTCCTCATGTCCTGCAGGAAAAATATCTATGATACCGCCGCGTAGAGCATATTCTCCCGGCTCACGCACCGTTCCTGTCCGTCGATATCCATTATGCTCAAGAAAGCTTTGCAAGGCTGGTAGCTTTACTGGCTGGCCGACCTTTACCGAGAAACTTGCAGCCGCGATGACAGATGGTGGCGGAAGGCGTTGCAACACCGCAGCAACGGTCGTCACAACGAAATGCCCCGCCCCTATTTTGGTCTGGGTTAGTTGCGCCAGGCCGTCCATTCGACGCGCCACGATTGTGGCGTTTGGCGATACCCGGTCATAGGGAAGACAGTCCCATGCCGGAATGGTCACGATCGGCAAATCCGGCGCAAAAAAACTTATAGCCTCAGCCAAATGGGTCATTCGCGCGTCATCACGGGCAATATGCAGCAGGCCCGCTGGGGATGATTTGGCTAAATCCGCTAAAACGGCGGCATCATAGCCTTCAGGCGCACCACCGATGACATGACGACCGGAACTCGTCAGAGGAAAATCTAGCATTTTCAATTGTTTACTAGCCGAAAAGACATTAACAAAGTCATGACTGAGGTATCATATTCAGGCGGGACAGGAGTCTGGCCCGTTGCCCAATCATAAATATCAGGGTCACCCAGGCTTAAGAGGACATCGAACTGTTGTAGCTGCTCAGATGTAAACCCAGGAACATAACGCTCGGCGAATCGGCCGAGCAAAAGATCTGTTTCCTTCGTGCCACGGTGGTTTGCTCGAAAGATCAAGCGTTTACGCTGAAATTGGTAGGGGTCAGTCATAGAGGCTTCTGTCATAAAGGACTTCGCCTATGATATAGGCCGGAATAGCTCCGACTTCCAAGCATAACCCGTATGAGCACTCGACCAACAATTCTGAACAAACTTTTCTCTCCTCTGACTGAACTCAAGGGCATAGGGGAAAAACTGGCTCAACTCATCGAGAAAATCGCTGGGCCAAGAATTGTTGACCTTATTTTCCATATACCGCACGGGATTATCGATCGCCGCTTCTCTCCTCCCCTTGCGCAAGCACCGCCGGGAAGAATTATTACCCTTTGCGTTAAGGTCATCAAACATAGGCCGGGTGCCACAAAGCGTCAGCCTTACCGAGTGCTGTGCGAGGATGATACCGGTGAGATTACTCTTGTCTTTTTTCATGCGCAAAAGGACTGGCTGCAAAAATCTTTACCTGTAGGCGCAGAAAAAGCCATTAGCGGTCAGGTCGAGCTTTATAATGACCGCCTGCAAATGACGCACCCTGATCGGATCTTGCCTGCGGCTGAGCTTGGAAACCTAAAGACAGTTGAACCGGTTTATCCTTTAACAGCGGGATTGGCTTCCAAAGTCATCCTAAAAGGGATTCAAAGTGCAATTCATCTGCTTCCTCAACCTGAGGAATGGCTAAACAGTGCTTTGGTTCGAGAGCGGGGCTGGCCGACTTGGCATGAGGCTCTAAAGACCATACATGCTCCACAATCCGACGCAGATCTATTACCAACAACAAAAGCGCGCCAACGACTGGCCTATGATGAACTTCTCGCCAGCCAACTTGCCTTGCGCTTAACGCGAATTCATCACGTCAAAGTACCTTGTCGCGCTCTAAAGGATCAAGGACGGTTGCGCGCCAACGCAAGCGCCGCCCTGCCATTCAAGCTGACGGGAAGCCAAGAGAAGGCCATCGCCGACATTCTGGCTGACATGGCCGGTGGGACACGAATGTTACGTCTCCTACAAGGCGATGTCGGCAGCGGCAAAACAGCTGTCGCGGCCTTTGCCATGTTCGCGGCGGTTGAGGCGGGAACTCAAGCCGCCCTGATGGCACCGACAGAGCTTTTAGCGCGGCAGCATTTTCAGACCCTCGCCCCTCTCGCTGAATCCATAGGGATAAAAATAGATATCTTAACGGGCCGCGATAAAGGCAAAACCAGGGATCGCGTGTTGGCTGCGCTTGCCGCCGGAGACATCGACATCATTGTCGGCACCCACGCCCTGGTTCAGGATGGCGTCTCCTTTAAGGATCTAGGGTTAGCCATCATCGATGAGCAACATCGCTTTGGTGTTCATCAGCGGTTGGTTTTGCGCAATAAGGGGAGCGGTGTTCATACCCTCGTGATGACAGCGACCCCTATTCCTCGCACCCTTCTCTTGGCCAGTTATGGCGATATGGATGTATCGCGCCTCTTAGAAAAACCTGCCGGCCGTCAACCGATCCTAACTCGCGCTATTCCACTTGATCGAATGGACGAGGTAATCGAGGCCTTGCACCGTGCAGTTTCCGCAAAAACACGCATCTATTGGATATGCCCGCTGGTGGAAGAATCAGAGCTTGTTGATTTAGCCGCAGCTGAAAATCGTTACCGCCATTTGACTGATGTTTTTGGCGACAAGGTCGGACTCGTTCATGGCCGAATGAAGCCCGCCGAAAAAGAAAAAGTGATGACCGCTTTCCGTGCAGGCGACCTTTCCATTCTTGTCGCAACCACCGTGATTGAGGTCGGCGTTGACGTTCCTGAGGCGACAGTTATGGTCATCGAACACGCCGATAGGTTTGGTCTGGCGCAGCTTCATCAGCTTCGGGGGCGTATCGGGCGAAGCGATAAATCTTCAACATGCCTTCTACTTTATGAAGCCAAAGCAGGCGAAATGGCGCGGGCTCGGCTAAAAATTATGCGCGAAACAAACGATGGATTTCTTATCGCCGAAGAAGATCTGCGGTTACGGGGCGGCGGAGAAATTCTCGGTACAAGACAAAGCGGCCTACCTGACTTTCGCCTAGCCGATCTCGCCGTACACGGCGACTTACTGGCAGTGGCCCAGAATGACGCCAAATTAATCACTGAAACCGACCCCAACCTGCAGAGTGTGCGCGGTCAGTCCCTTCGGACTTTGCTTTATCTCTTCGATCGAGATACCGCTATCCGCTTTTTAAGATCTGGATAAGCTTGCTGCCTTAATCTGCTTTACCCGAGCTTTACCCTGTTCTTTTTGGTCGGAAGAACGCCGATCCGGTGGTGTTATAAGGCCGCCAGAGACAATCATTTTTATCCCTTCTTCGACCGTCATGCTGAGGGAGATAATTTCTGTTCGCGGCAGTATTAATAAAAATCCAGATGTAGGGTTGGGGGTAGTGGGCACGAAAATACTCACCACCGATGAGTCCATGAGGTGGCCAATCTCTCCTGTAGTTGCCCCAGATACAAATCCAATGGACCAGCAACCCGGCCGAGGATACTCCACTAAAGCAACCTCGCGAAACGCCGAAGAGTTCTGACTGACAACTGTTTCGAATATTTGTTTAAGTGCCCCATACAATCCCCGAATAACGGGAACGCGGCGCAAAAACCTTTCGCCGAATCGCAGCAATGTGCGGCCCAAGAAATTAGCTGTTAATGCCCCAATCAGCGTGAGCAAAACAACCGTCAACAGCAGGCCTATTCCTGGCAATCCAAACGGCAAGTAGGTTCCCGGGTTGTAGCGATCCGGGATAAATGGCAGAACCATTTTATCAACAGCTTCTACGAATTGATAAGAAAGCCACAGGGTGATACCTGCCGGGGCAGTAACAAGGATGCCCGTTAGAAAATAGGTCTGAAATCTTGCCAGAATGCCCTTTTGGCGGGTTGCGGAAGCCTGGCTAAGATGCGATACATTGTCCGGCATTTAAAATACCTTTTATCTAAAGCTGCTCAATAAAGCCGCAGTTTATTCATTTTTCATAATTTTATGTGCCGCCTAGTCCCATTTGTTTAAAAACTCCATGATCTTATACATTCGACCACCTACGAAGACCAAAAAAAGCTATCTCGCTTACAGGAATAGTTTTATCAAGGCCCACAAGGGGATATAACTAACCTTGTTAAACATTTCCAACCTAACGGGAGAAGTGACCCGGTGACGGATTCTAGAGAATATAACAGCTTGCGAGGCATTAATCTTTTCCAAAAACTCGCAGATGACGTCATTGAAGGTTTGAATAAGCGATGCACATGGCGACGCTATCGTATTAACGAACAAATTATCGATCGCCAAGACAATAGCCGCGATGTCTATTTTGTCTCGCGCGGAACGGTCCGTATCGTTAACTACTCGCTCTCCGGCCGGGAAGTAACCTTCGATGATGTCCAAGAAGGAGAGGTTTTTGGCGAGCTGGCAGCCTTAGATGGTGCTCCTCGATCAGCTAATGTGGTCGCCCTGTCAGAAGTTGTCGTTGGCATGATGTCGCCCGAAGTGTTTCAACGCACCTTACTAGAACATTCCGACATCGCCCTTCTTTTAATGGCGCGTTTAGCCCATGTCATTCGGGCGTCGACAGGTCGGATTATGGATCTCAGTACCCTCGGCGCAAATAACAGGGTCTACGCGGAACTTCTGCGCCTCGCAAAACCCAATGCCAAAGATGATAATACGGCCGTGATTGACCCTATTCCGATCCATGGCGATATTGCCAGCCGGGTGAGTACGACCCGGGAAACGGTGGCGCGAGTCATTAGTGATTTATCCCGCAAGTCTATCGTCATCCGCCAAGATAATAGCCTGCATATCCCGGATGTCGCCCGGCTTGCAGATATGGTTGAGCAGTTTCGCGGAGAATAGTTTCCCGCCTTATGCACAGGAACCGCAAGGTATGGCTTCCTCTACGCCGACGATCTCCCCAGAGACGGCCTCCCGGAAAGATCCGTCGTCTGAGCGACTCTATCTTGATGCCAGAGGATATCGTTGCCCCCTCCCCGTTCTAAAAACAAGAAAACGGTTGGAGCTTATTGCCAACGGAGAGATCTTAACCGTCCTTGCTAACGATCCCGCAGTTTATCTCGATATGACCCATTTTTGTCTTTCCAATGGTCATCTTCTCGAAAATTGGCAGAAGGACGGTGAGGTTTATACCTTTTCCATACGCAAAGGGTCCCCTGTAGATAAAGGCGGCCCTACCTGATGCGTTACTGTTTTTGGTTTATGATTGCAGCCTTGGGAATGACGGTTATTCTGCATTTCTTTCCTGTCTTAGATATCGGCATAAGTCGGATTTTCTTTATCGCGCCCACTCAATTTTTCTTAACCGAGCACCTCTTCGCAGAAATATTGCGGCGTTCTATGTCCCTCACTATATGGGGCCTTGGGATTTTCTTGGCCGTGCTATTGGTCTTAATCACTCTCAAAAACCGTCGTTTCTTTGGGTTAAGCCGCCGCCAAATCGTATTTGTCTTTCTGTGCTTCCTTATCGGCCCTGGCCTAATCGTTAACGTCGTTCTCAAAGAACACTGGGGAAGAGCTAGGCCATCCCATATCCTAGAATTTGGCGGCGAAAAGGCTTTCTCGGCCGTTTTCACACCCTCAACCACCTGCAGCACCAATTGTTCTTTTTCTTCGGGCGAAGCAGCCCTTGGTTTTGGTTTTGCCTCGTTTGGGCTTCTTCGGCCGCGCGCAAACAAACGGATCCTATTTCTGGGTCTTAGCTTAGGGGTGCTAATGAGTCTCATTCGCTTAATGGCGGGCGGCCATTTTATGAGCGATGTGACCTTTTCCGCAAGCATAACTCTGTTATTTATCATCATTTTACACAGGATACTTATCGCTTCTGGGCCAAACTTTTGCATGGCGGAACGCTGATTTCTTGTTACTTTACAGGAAGTTTTGATAGAGCCTTGATTTCATTCGATTCACCCCCTAAGCTGCGCCTCGATACAGGGATGCACGCAAAAAAAGAGGGCGGCATTTTGCACACTCCAAAGACCCCTTACGCCGGTCTGAGAAAGACTATGCGTAGGTTTATCCTTATGGGATTCTTGAGTATTCTTGGCTTGGTTACAGCTGCAGGGATGACTAGCCGTCAGGCCTATGCTCAAGACCGCTCAGTTGCTGAGATCGCGGCTGGAATTGGGATAACCACCCTAGTTGGCATGCTTTTCTCTGTTCCCCAACCCGATAAGGACACCTCATATGTTATTGGCGGGCTCGGAATTATGGACGTCATCGACGATGATGGGATAGAAACACCCGAGTTTCGGGCAGAGTATCGGCCTGGCCTTACCCTATACCGGTTCAAGCCTATCGTGGGTAGTTTTGTCACCGGCCGAGGCGCCTTCGCCCTTTATACGGGGATTAGCCATGATTTAAATATCGGGAAACATCTCGTATTAACAGCAACTTCGGGACCGGCACTCTATATTCCCAACGATGGGGAAGATCTCGGCAGTAATGGCGTTCTCCACTCAAGCATTGAAGCAAGTTACCGGTTTGATAATGCATCTCGCCTATCGTTAACTTTCCATCATATGTCTCATGGTGAACTGTTCGGAGAGAAAAACCCCGGTACGGAAAAACTGGCGATCACCTATGCGATCCCTATCGGTGGGTCCAAAGAGCAGAAAAAGCCCAGTTCGAAGCCTTAAATAAAACTCTTTAGAGCTTTATTTATTCTGAAAAAGTGAAGACTACAGCTAAATCGTATGGCTAAGGCAAGATAATGAGCGCCATCACACGATATATTTTTCTGCAGGTAATTACGCTTACCTTTGCTGTAGCGGGAACGTTCACCCTCGCCGTTTGGCTGGCGCAATCCTTACGATATGTCGATTTTATCGTTAATCGTGGCTTACCCGTCACGATGTTTTTTTACCTAACTGTTTTGCTGCTTCCCCAATTCTTATTGATAGTTCTTCCGCTTGGTCTTTTTGTGGCGCTACTCTTTGTCTATAGCCGGCTTATTTCAGATAATGAACTTGTCGTTCTTAGATCCGTTGGGTTTAGCGAATGGCGTTTAGCCAAGCCTGTCTTAATTTTAGCCCTGATTATTCTTTCTATCCTGTATATGTTGAATACCTATTTGATTCCATTTTCTTTCCGCGCTTTTAAGGATCTAGAATTCGACCTGCGTAACAATTTTGCCCATGTCGTCCTCCAAGAAGGTACTTTTAAAGAATTAACACCAGGGTTGACCATCTTTGTTCGGAGCAGAGACAGGAGCGGGACTTTGGCAGGGCTTCTCGTCCACGACAGCCGAGATCCCAATACACCAATTACCTATCTTGCCGAAACGGGCACTCTCGTAAAAACGGAAGGAAACCCACGCGTTGTTTTAGTTGATGGCAGCTTTCAAAAAGTTGATCGCGATAGCAAGACAGGCGCCATAACCGGTCTGTCCATGGTGTATTTCGAGCGATACACCCTTGAACTTAATTTTGACCGCGGCGCCGCCACTTTAGATCGTTGGCGGGAACCGCCAGAACGATATATGCATGAGTTATTTCGGCCGCCGCAAAATGCCGATGATAAAAATTATCGTAACAACCTGCTAGCCGAAGGACACCAAAGGATTGTGTACCCTTGGTTGACGGTAGTTTTTGTTCTTATCTCTTTATCGGCTATGCTTCATGGCGATTTTAACCGCAAGGGTCACTCCGGCCGCATCGTTGGGGCGATATTGGGTGTTATTCTGGTTCAAAGCTTTTCCTTAGCCCTGCCTAATATGGCCGCTAAGATCCCAAGCCTTGTCATTCTGATGTACCTCAACATTCTATTGCCTTCTGCCATCGCGATCAGCTTGATGCTTATCCGACCACGGCGGAAATTTACAACAATCCCGCAAACTACGGCATAGTCGCGGAAGAACCATTTCAGGCTGCGGACTGAAATTTCTGCTTCAAGGGCAAGTTTGGCAGCAACGCTGTCGCTGCTGCCATCTTAACCTCCAGATACAAATCAGCGCGTCCTTGGGGCGGTGACGCTGTGGCCTTTAATCGGTGATTCACCCAATAAATAAGATCCATTCGGCTTCGGCTACACAGCTAGTGCGACGCCTAAAACTGCCAACTCTTTGGCTTTCTTTAGCGTCCTCGTCGATGCCCTCCATGAGGGCTCACGAGGAGAAAGCACAGGCACTTCCCTGCAAAAGAAAACGCCCCCTGATTTACATCAGGGGGCGCCACCCTTACGGGATTATTAGTCGCTGGTTACTTCACCGTGATGTTCACACGGCGGTTACCGGCTTCTGGCTTATTGTCTGGGGTTTTGACCCGCAGCATGTCTTCACCGAAGAAGGTAACAACCATTTTGTTCGCTGGAACGCCTAGCTTGACGAGTTCGGCACGAACCGCTTCAGCGCGACGCTTCGAGAGACCAAGGTTGTAAGCATTGGTACCAGCTGTATCTGTGTGGCCGTTGATGGCGACAGTCGAGGAAGCACCACGCTTCTTGAAGTCAGCAACAACGTCATTCAGGATCTTCTTACCCGCGTCAGAGACAACGGCGCTATCGAAGGCAAAGAAGACGAGGTAGTCAGCCGGCGAGCTAACGCTTGTAGCTGGCCCTTGAGCCACAGGCTTCTTCTCGAGCTCTTCCATGGCCTTCTTGTATTCGCTCGAGCAATACTCGATGCGCTTAGCTTGATGGCCTTCATCCAGCTCTTCAGTCCAGCAATCAAACATTGCTTGAGCGTGGGCAGCGATGCCTGGCTTCGCGGTACGAGCACCAGCGTCTAACACGCTGAGAAGACGGGCACGCTCTTTTTCAAGCATGGCTTTTTCTTCTTTGTTCAGCTCGCCGTATTCCTTCATGGTCTCCGGAAGAACCGCTTCATTACGCGCAGCCATCAGGCCCTTTTTGGCGTAATTGGCAGAAGAGCCCCAGTCATACTCGACTTCTTCTTCATAGATCGAGAGTTCGAGGTACTCTTTCACGAGACCTTTATTGAACTCTGTCCCCTCCGGCTTCGACTCCTTCAGCCGGTCAAGACGAGTGTAACCGCATGCCGAAACAGCGATACAAACGCCGACGATACCAGCCAGCTTAAGAAAATTCATTTTCTTTCCCCTTCTACGCGACAACACGTCAAACCCAGGCTTGCCAACGAGGAGTTGATCCCATTAACGGGGCCCTAGTTGAAACTTCCCCTAAACTGTTCAGAACCCTGCCTTGTGTCAAGGCCAACAAGCCCTAAAAGCGCAGCGTAAGAACGGTCTTCTAACGACTATGGTATTTTTGCCGCAGTTGCTTCGCCGCCTCGTAATTGTAGGCATAACAGATATTTAATCTATATATTAAAACATATAAGGAGATTTTCTTAACGTATTACACTAAGAATAGCCTTGTGTATGGGAATCAATCTCAGGGCTTTTCCGGAAAAATGCTTTGAGCAGATTGTTATCAAAAATTTTAAACTTAACAAATTTTGGAGTATTTTGAGGCGCAAATTAAAGGAAATTCCCCTTGCTGCAACTAACTTGATTCTTCGAGTCGAAATTAGGAATCTGGTGAGCCCGGTGGGATTCGAACCCACGACCCCTTGATTAAAAGTCAAGTGCTCTACCGGCTGAGCTACGGGCTCACGAAGGTCCTAACCTTCTCTATAATAGTGGCGGAGACCCATACCAAGGTTAACCCCTCGCACAGCTCTCCATACAAGGATCTTTTATTTAAGGCGAGGGAAAATTAGCCGTGAGGGCTTTTGCCACGCGGGGTGATACAAAATGGCTAACATCTCCCCCTAAGCGGGCAATTTCCTTTACGAATCGCGATGAAATAAATTGATTTCGATCCGAGGCCATTAAAAAGACCGTTTCCACATCCGTATCCATTCGTGCATTCATTCCAGCCATCTGAAATTCATACTCAAAATCAGAGACTGCCCGAAGTCCTCGAATGATGACCCGAGCTTCACATTCGTGAACAAAATGGATCAAGAGACTGCTAAAAGAACGAACCTCGATACGACTTGCAATTGCTTTATCGAGTGTACCGATCTCGGCCCTAACCATGGCAACACGATCATCCGCGGAAAAAGACGGGCCTTTGCCATCGTTCAAAGCCACAGCGATAATCAGCCGATCAACAAGGTGAAGAGCCGCCCGGCGAATGATATCAAGATGCCCATTGGTAATGGGATCAAATGTACCCGGATAGACGCCTATTTTTCCCGCCACAGCTCCCCCAACAAGCCTTCGCCTATCTATGATTCCGCCTGGTCATCTTGTTCAGGGGAATTTCCTGCTGCTTGAGTAGCCGAATCTGTCTCCGGTGCAGCCTCTGCATTCGGCAAGCCTTCGCTGTTATCCTCATCGGCGTCAGAATCAGCCTCCGACTTAGCCAGGCGCGTTATTGAAACGACTTTTTCACCTTCCGCAACCCTGAAAACTGTGACACCACGGGTACGCCGCCCCGTCGTGCTGATACCCTGAACAGGGCAACGGATAACTTGCCCGCCATCCGTTACCAACATGATATCGTCAGAGATCTCTACAGGTAAAACCGCAACTGTATTGGTCCGACCCTTTTGACGGCGCAATTCCAGGTTTTCGATGCCCTTCCCGCCCCGCCCCGTAATTCGATACTCATACGATGACGTCTGTTTGCCCATGCCGTCTTCCGCGACAGATAAAATGAACTGCTCGGCTGCAGCAAGCTCAGCCGCACGTTCCGGAGAAATCACGGTATCACCGCTGACGGCCTCCTCTGCACCATCATCGTCTGGGGCAGCGGCACCATCACCGCTTCGGGCCTTTCGCACAACACGGCTTTGCTTTAGATAAGCCATGCGTTCTTCGGTTTCTACTTTGACGTGACGCAAGATAGACATCGAAATAACGCTATCCCCTTCCGCCAAATCAATCCCTCTGACACCGACAGAATTACGACCGACGAATTGCCGAACGTCTGTGACGGGGAAGCGAATGCATTTACCATCTCGGCTTGCGAGAAGAACGTCATCGTCGATCGTGCACGTGGCAACACCAATCAAACGATCGTCTTCTTCCAGCTTCATGGCGATTTTTCCATTCGCCTTTACCTGGACGAAGTCCTCGAGCGAGTTACGGCGGACATTCCCACTGACTGTTGCAAACATCACATCCAAATCGCTCCACGTCATCTCATCCTCGGGAAGCGGCATAACCGTAGAGATCGTTTCGCCTTCACTTAACGGCAACAAATTCACCAAGGCCTTACCGCGGGCCTGAGGGGTACCTAAAGGCAGACGCCATACCTTCAACTTGTACACCATGCCGCGCGAAGAAAAGAACAGAACCGGCGTATGCGTGTTGGCCACAAACATATCCGAGACAAAATCTTCTTCGCGGGTCGCCATACCCGAACGACCCTTACCGCCACGACGTTGCGCCCGATAAGTTGATTCAGCAACGCGCTTGATGTAGCCGCCATGGCTGACCGTGACCACCATGGTCTCCCGCGGGATCAAGTCTTCATCGTCCTGATCGGCATCTGAATCTTCAAGACGCGTCCGGCGTGGATTCGCAAAACGGGCCCGGACATCCAGGAGTTCAGCGCGTAAAACAGACCGCCGACGTTCCGCCGATTTTAAGATCTCCAAGTAATCAGCGATTTTGCCGGCTAACTCGCGCGTTTCCTCGATAAGCTTATCACGTTCGAGCCCCGTCAACCGTTGGAGCCGCAGATCCAGAATCGCGCGCGCTTGAATCTCAGAGAGACGGTATTCTCCGTTTACAACCTTATGACCGGGGTCATCAATAAGCTCGATAAACTCGGCGATATCGGCAGCTTTCCAACTTCGGCTTGTTAAGGCTTCCCGCGCCGATTGCGGATCTGAGGCGGCCCGTATCAAGGCAATGACCGGATCAATATTTCCGATTGCAACCAGCAAACCTGCCAAAACATGCGCGCGCTCCCGCGCCTTGCGCAATTCGAACATCGAGCGCCGCGTGATGACTTCCTCTCGGAAGTTCACGAACGCCGCCACCATGTCCTTCAAGCCCATCATCTCGGGCTGGCGACCGTTCAAGGCCAGCATATTCACGCCAAAACTGGTTTGGAGCGGCGTAAACCGATACAGCTGATTAAGGACGATATCGGCTTGGGCGTCACGTTTCAGTTCAATTACCACACGTACGCCGTCACGATCAGATTCATCGCGAAGCTCTGAAATGCCTTCGATCAGCTTTTCCTGAACACACTCGGCGATTCTTTCCAGCATCCGAGCTTTATTAACTTGGAAAGGCACTTCGGAAACAATGATCGCTTCCCGGTCTTTGCCAAAGGTCTCGATATCCACTTTGCCGCGGATCACAATAGAACCCCGTCCGGTCGCATAGGCAGATCTAACACCCGCTTGCCCCAATAAAACGCCGCCCGTAGGAAAATCAGGCCCAGGAACAAGCTTCATCAAAGCTTCGTAAGAAACATTGGGATCATCCAGGTAAGCGCAGCAAGCATCGATAACCTCACCCAAATTATGGGGTGGGATATTCGTCGCCATGCCGACTGCGATACCGCCGGCGCCATTGACCAACAAATTGGGAATACGCGAAGGAAGAACAACCGGCTCTTTGTCGCTATCGTCGTAGTTGTTTTGAAAATCGACGGTCTCTTTGTCGATATCGTCCAGCATGGCTTCGGCTGAAAGCGCAAGACGAGCTTCTGTATATCGCATGGCGGCTGCAGGATCGCCATCCATGGAGCCAAAGTTGCCCTGACCATTAATCAAAGGTAGCCGCATAGAAAAGTCTTGGGCCATGCGCACCATGGCATCATAAATCGCAGAGTCGCCATGGGGGTGATACTTACCCATAACATCACCAACGATACGGGCCGACTTACGGAAAGGCTTATCGTGAGTATAGCCACCTTCTTTCATCGCAAAGAGAATTCGGCGATGCACTGGTTTAAGTCCGTCACGGACATCGGGAAGCGCACGGCTAACGATGACGCTCATGGCATAGTCAAGGTAGGACCGGCGCATTTCCTCTTCGATGGAGATAAGCGCAATATCCTGCTTTGGGGGTGTATTGGGAGGAGCAGTTCCTTGGTCGTTGCTCACGTCAAACTCTCCTTACCTTCGCCCTTGCCGTAAGCCTGCCTCTTCCATAGAAAGGCGCCGACTCAGGGCGTAACAATTTCACTGTTGGCTTTTCTAAGATCTTGATTTTCATCAGAAATAATCAAACCAAACAAACTCACCCTACCTGCCGGGATACCAGATTTTTGACCCCGGAACAATGGCATTAGCGCCAATAAACGTACATTTCTTGCAATGAATGAGAAATCCTTCTATTTGAGCAGGGAGCTTGGGTTTTACAGAGGCAAAACTAAAGGTTCTGCGACAATTTGAGCGTGATCCGCTCTGTATTGTCGGTTTTTTCCACAGCAAAGAAAGGGCTAGAAAAGTCTCTTTCTTCCAGAGAGGCAGAATCCCCGCGTGTCTAAGCCCCCCCCCACCATACCCGCGAACGCTTCGACGCGTACGCTTATTAAGCGGCGTAATCGCGAGCAAATACGAAAATACTATTCAAGATACGTGTTGGCCTTGGTGTTCATGGGCTTATTTGCCCTGTCGTCAGCATCGCTGGCTTGGTTAATGGCGCCCGTGATCAACAACGTTTTCATTCAAGGTAATTATGAAACACTATTTTTAGTCGCCGGCGCCGTTCTTGGTAGTTTTATTATCAAGGGGGTGTCGGCCTACGCCCAATCATCTATCATGACTTATGTTAGCCAAAGCATGGTTGCCGATATTCAAAAGCGGTTGTACCGGCATGTGCTTAGTTTAGATCTTGCCTTTTTCCATAGCCAAAAAATTGGCGGACTTGTGAGCCGCGTCGCCAACGATGCCGGTTTATTGCGGTCAAGTATTGCGAATGTCTTGACCAGTCTGGGCATGGATCTTTTGACTTTGATTTTTTTGATCATTGTCATGTTTTACCGCGATTGGCTTTTGGCCTGCGTAACCTTTGTGGTTTTTCCATTGGCAGTTATCCCGGTTTCCCGCCTGGGAAAAAGAATGCGCAAAGCCACAAACAACATGCAGCGCGATGTCGGGCTTTTAACGGGACTTTTGACGCAAAGCTTTACCGGGATTCGCCACGTCAAAGCCTATGCCATGGAGTCACACGAGATAGACCGCGCCGATAAAGTAATTGACCAAATATTTGCTTCAATCTGGAAAGGCGGCCGTACAAGGGCGATCGCCAGCCCCATGATGGAAGTTCTGGGCGGCGTCGCTATTTCAGTCGTTATCGTTTACGGCGGCGCCTCGGTAATTGAGCATCAGCGTACTGCCGGCGACTTTGTTTCCTTCATAACAGCCGTGCTGATGGCTTATGAGCCCATGAAGCGGCTGGCCAATCTCTACACATCCCTTCAAGAAGGGATGGCAGCCGTTAGCCGGATTTTCTTTATTTTAGATTGCCGTTCCGTTTTGAAGGAAAGTCCTGATGCACGGCCCTTACCAACCGGAATAGGATCGGTAAAACTTGACCATGTATCCTTTACTTACGATGGGAAAATTCCTGCCTTGCACGACATTTCACTTGAGGTCAAAGGTGGGCAAAGAGTTGCCATCGTCGGCCCTTCGGGCGCAGGCAAATCAACCATCCTTAATCTTATCTCTCGCTTTTATGATCCTACTTCCGGCAGCATACTTATCGATGGCTTTAATATCCGCCACGCCACTTTTGCATCTCTCCGTGAAAGGATCGCCTGGGTTTCGCAGGAAATAGGCATCTTCGACGATACGATCCGCGCCAACATCGCTTACGGCAAACCTGGAGCGAGTGATGCTGAAATTGAAAATGCCGCGCGGCATGCTGCAGCCCATGATTTTATCATGTCTCTGCCCGAAGGCTATGATACTCCGGTCGGTGAACAGGGAATAAAGCTGTCGGGTGGTCAACGACAACGCATTGCTATTGCGCGGGCAATGCTAAAGAATGCCCCTATTCTTTTGCTCGATGAAGCTACGGCGGCACTCGATACTGAATCAGAGAGGCATGTGCAGCTTGCGCTTGATACTTTGATGGAGGGCCGGACCACCATCGTCATCGCCCATCGCCTAACTACCGTTGCCAAGGCCGACGTCATTTACGTCTTCGATAAAGGAAAAGTCAGCGAAAAGGGCACCCACGAAAAGTTGATAAAACAGAATGGACTTTACGCGAGATTATATGAAATGCAGTTTACTGACACATAACGTTGTGGCCTAATATGAGAATAATTATTCAGAGCTCATATGCTGCAAAATTCTGTTATCCTCTTTCTCTCTTGCGGGCGCACAGGAACTCAGTGGTTCGCCGACAAGCTGGCCCAATATTACTCCGATCTAGCCCAGGTCGCGCATGAGCCTTTGGGAAATGCGTATCAATCCGTGCGTTTTTTCCGTCAGAAAGATGCTCCTTCTGAACAACAGAGCCTTCCGGAAATCGACCGGCACTTTAAGGCCATCAAAACTGTCCTTGAGCAGAAACATTATATCGAAGCGGGATGGCCAGCGTATGCGGCAATTCCTGCTTATTTGAAACAGTTTCCCACGAGATTTAAACTCATCCATCTGGTGAGAAATCCTCTGCACAATGCAGCGTCCATGACCACTCTTCATTTCTACAGTCCGCGCAACGCAGAAGAGGTCGCTTTTTTTGATACTTATCTTTTGACACCCTATAAAGCCCATGTGCGGCATCCGGAGTACGCATCAATTTGGAATAAGTTAACGCCTTTTGATAAAAATTTATTCCAATGGCTGGAAGTTAATTCTTGGGGAAATGAACTCGTTAAACTTAACCCTGAGATGTCTTATCATCGGCTCAAATATGAAGATGTCTTTGGCCTATCTGATGTGCCCTTGGAAAATACCTTGCGCTTTATAGGTCTGCCTATACGCGCCGATATGATCGCGTCCCGGCTTGTCCGCAAGGATAATCACCGCAGCTATACCCATCATCCAATTGATCCAATTATGCTAAAGCGTCACCCCCACGTTCTCCGTTTAGCCGAGCTCTACGGATATACCCAAGATGATCTCTTCCCTACCCCAGAGCAAATTGCGCAACGCTACAGCGAACGCAAAAATGTTTCGTGGCCCAAACGACTTGAGCGCACCATTAAGCGACTATTTCGTCCTAAATTCTAAAAAGGAATATCATCGTCTAAGTCTGAGGGACCGGGGCGACTGCCGGCACTACGACCTCCGCTACCCATGCTAGGCGGAGCTGAACGATCATCACCTGACATCGACTCGCCACCACCCCTGCCGTCCAACATGGTTAATTCGCCGCGATAGCGCTGCAAGACGACTTCGGTTGAATATTTTTCCTGGCCGGACTGATCGGTCCACTTGCGGGTTTGCAGCTGACCCTCAAGATAAACTTTTGCCCCTTTACGCAGGTATTTTTCGATAATTTCGACCAATTTATCGTCGAATACCACCACGCGGTGCCATTCGGTCCGTTCCTGACGCTCACCGCTGGTGCGGTCACGCCACGAATCACTGGTAGCCAACGATAAATTGGCAACCTTACCGCCATTTTGCATGGTGCGAATTTCGGGATCGCGCCCAAGATTTCCAACTAAAATCACCTTATTTACGCTACCTGCCATGGCTTATTCCTTTGCTAACCCACGCTTAAGTTCATACCCTTATAGCTAGTCTAAGGTTCCTGTTTCAAAAGATATATATGAAATCATCTTCCTCAAAGGCATAGAGCACCATGCGACGTCTTGGCGAAAGGGACAAGACATCCTATATGGTAGGAGGAT
>CAYNIC010000002.1:138063-303917 GCA_964397465.1 uncultured Rhodospirillales bacterium | reverse complement strand
TATCGTCCCAATATTACAATGCGGCTTATTCCGCTCAAACTTCGCCTTCGACATGGTCTCGTCCGTCCTCTTGGGTCTAGCCACCGGCGTAAATCGCCATAGGCAATCAAACTTCTTGCACTTCTTGTCCCAACGCCCCGCGGAAAATGGAGCGGGTGAAGGGAATCGAACCCTCGCCACCAGCTTGGAAGGCTGGAGCTCTACCATTGAGCTACACCCGCACCTGTCCGCCGCTTCGCGAAGGATCACCTTAGGCATGCTTGGCTTAAGCGTACCTGGTGGTGGAGGGGGTTGGATTCGAACCAACGTAGGCGTACACCAACGGATTTACAGTCCGTCCCCTTTAGCCACTCGGGCACCCCTCCAAACTTGACCGCTAAGTTAGCGTCCCTAGTCCAGAAGGGCCGCAACCCGCGCGGCAGCGAACTATGGTTATTCTCCCCGGCTTGTCAATGCGAAAAGGTAAACGCGCAAACAGCGCTACGCCCGCTGAAGTTACCTTAAATAGGGCATTATCAGCAGGGACGAAACGACCGCTTGCGGTTCAGATCCGGGGCGCATACTAAGGGCCGTTATGAGCAAGCGCAAGACATCTGATCAGCGGCATCTTACCCGCCACCCTACTCACCCAGGCAATTCCAAAAAAACCAGGGAATCTCATAGCCTTAGGGGCGATCATGCCGCACAGGACACCCCCGCGCCGGCGGCAAGCCCCAAAAGCCGGGCGGCCGACCTCTGGCTCTATGGGATCCATGCCGTCCGCGCGGCCCTCGATAACCCCCGGCGGCGCCATAAACGCCTGCTCGTGACCCACGCCGGGGCGGAAACTTTAGGAAAAACAGATAGTTATTCCTTTGTTGAGCCGGCCGATCGCCGCGCCATCGAGGCGGTTTTACCCCCCGGCGCCGTCCATCAAGGCGTTGCTCTCTTAAGCGACCCTCTGCCCGAGGTGGCCTTGGATGAAATCCTGGCAACCTTGCCGGACCAGGCGGTATTGGTCGCTTTGGATCAGGTGACCGACCCGCAAAACATCGGGGCGGTCTTACGCTCGGCGGCGGCTTTTGGCGCCGCGGCGGTGATCTTGCCCGAACATGGCGCGCCGGACACGACGGGCGCCTTGGCTAAGGCGGCATCAGGGGCGCTGGAGCTGGTCCCCCTGGTCCGGGTGGTGAACCTCGCCCAGAGTTTGGACCAGTGTAAGGCGATCGGCTGCTGGACGGTGGGCCTGGCCGGCGAGGCCGATACCTTCCTATCCGATATAGATCTTAAGGGCCGATCGGTTTTGGTGCTGGGCGCCGAAGGGCCGGGATTAAGACGCCTGACCCGCGAGAAATGCGACTTCTTGGTCAAGCTGCCGACCGGAGGACCAATCGCCCATCTTAACGTGTCCAACGCCGCGGCGGTCTCGTTGTACGAATGGGCGCGCCGATCTTCCAAGTCGAAGAAATAATAAAGATGTGATGTTCCCATTGCCCGCGGCGACAGGTACGGGTAATTTCGCGGCGTTCATAGACACGAGATATCTAGGTAAAGATATTTTCTGGCGGCCGGTTTAGCTCAGCGGTAGAGCAGCGGTTTTGTAAACCGAAGGTCGGGGGTTCAATCCCCTCAACCGGCACCACTATATCTAATTTAAATTATTGGATACGTGCAATGACTGTCGCCGATTGGGCACTTATAATCAGTTTTGCCTCGCTAATCATCTCATTAGCCAGCTTTATTTGGAATATCTGGTCTAAGTTCATATATCCGAAACCTAAAATTCGAGTTTCGATTAGAATAATGAATATGGTTCCCAACTATTATAACCGGCCCCCTTTTACGTATTTAGATGCGACAAATTTTGGACCTGGAGAAATAACACTACAGTTAGCAATAGCACGCAAAAAGCGCACAGGAATCCGCATGCCCCCAATTGCACTTCTTAATCCTATTAAAAATTTTCCTGTAGAATTTAATATTTCAGATGGACCCTATAGCGGCGGTTTACCTAAGAAAATTGCTGCAGGAGAACAGTTTGCTGTTTATTTTCCCCTATCTAAAGAATGGGTGGAAGAAAAGCTAGTTTTCTTCGGCTTTAACGATAGCTATGGGCGAAATCATTGGTGTTCAAAAAAAATAGGAACTAAGTTTTTAAAAGAACTAACAAAGCATCCTGCTCTAGTACCCCAGGCAGAAACCCAATAAACAGATGTTTATAAAGTATATATTCATTCAACCCTACTTCGTCTCAAATGCGCATTCACCTCCACCGCGGCTTTGATCAGTTTTTTGAACGCTGCCGAATTGACCTTTCCGCCTTCGGGAATGTCGATCGCGCGGCGCGTGTTGCCGTCCAAGCTGGCGTTGAAAAGTCCCGCCGGATCGGCGAGCTTCGCGCCTTTTGCGAAGGTGAGTTTCACCACCTTGGTATAGGTCTCTCCGGTACAGACAATTCCCTGATGGGACCAGACCGGCGTGCCGCGCCACTTTACCTCTTCGATCATCATGGGATCGGCTTCCAGAATTAACTTTCGCATGCGGGCCAGCGTCGCTCCGCGCCAATCCTTAAGATTACGGATGTGCTGATCGATAAATTGCGACGGGGTTTTGCCTGCCTTCTGTTGGCGATTTACGGCCGGCTTCGTCGTTCGTGATCCGTCCTGACGGGGTGATGATTTCGATTTTATCTTTTCTTTTGTCATGGTTGTCCCGCTTGTCACCCTTGTCCCTGTGATAAGTCGCGCATTGCCGACCAAGTTTTTCTGCTTGATACTATCGCATAGCTTTTCTCTTCCGCGACGATAGTTTTCGGAGAATAAAAATGTTATCACCTGTCCGTTATGCATCCGAGCCCGATTTGTCAGTCGAGGATTTCGCGAAAGTTCTGAAATCCTCAACCCTTGCAGAGCGTCGTCCGGTCGAGGACGCGGCGCGATTGAAAAACATGCTGGAAAACGCGGATGTCATTATTACGGCGCGGGTCGACGGCAACATCGTCGGTGTCTCGCGGGCGGTCACCGATTACGCCTTTTGCTGTTATCTTTCGGACCTTGCGGTTGACGAGAAATTTCAAAAGCAAGGCATCGGCAAAAAGCTGATCGAGGAAACCCATAAAAAGGCCGGATCGCAAACATCCTTGTATCTTGTTGCGGCACCGGCGGCGGTAAATTACTATCCAAAGATCGGCATGCCGTCCTATCCCTGTTTCGGCATTCCGCGCGCCAAGTGATGGTTTAACCAAGTGACGGGTTTAACAATGCCGGCACTCTGACTGCCGGCACTGTTCTAATCTCACTTGATGATGCTGAGAGACTTTCCGGTCTCCAAGAAACTTTTCATGCATGACAGCACCATCGGCCAGCCTTTGGTAATGCCCTTTTCCATGGCTGATTCCGCGGTCAAACCGGAGTGGGTAACAACCAACCGCGCCACATCGTCAAGCGCCTCAATCTCAAAAACAACGCGGGATTCATCCGCCAAGTTGTTCGGGCTCGCCCAGGTGATCACCAGGCGTTTTGGCGGATTGCTTTCCACGACTTTACCCAGAATGTGCGTCTCTTTGCTTGTGCTGCCGACATGTTTCCATTCTGAGCCCTTTTTCCAATCCGACTCATTGGTGTGACCCCAATATTGTTTGGTGAATTCCGGCGTGGTGATGGCTTGCCATAGTTTTTCCGGCGTGGTCTTGATGTAGGTGGTGTAGATGTACTCGTTCGTTGTCTTGGACGTCATGTCTCGCTCTCCTGTAAGGCCTTCTTAAGATTGTGCAGGGCTGCCAGACGGTCCTGCTCGAACCGGCCGATCCACCGCATGTAGATTCCGTTGATCGGAACCGGATTGAGAAAGTGCAGCTTTTCGCGTCCGCGTTTCTTGGTCACGACCAAATTGGCCGCCTCCAACAAAGCCAGATGCTTGGTCACCGCCTGACGGCTCATGTCATGCTTTTCGCAAAGCTCGCTTAAGCTAAGCCCGCCCTTCTTGCGCAACCGATCCAGCAACTGCCGGCGACTGGCGTCGGCCAGGGCTTTGAACACTTTGTCCTCATCGGCAACCATGACAGCATTATATGCAACCATTTGGTTGCCTGTCAAGACTAGATTGTTAAACAGCCTCTTCGCAATGACTCGAAGCCTCACAGTTCATCATGCTCGAAATAATCAGGTGACTTGTGGCGCTATTGCTTCACACCGTTCGTCTCACCGGCACGGGCGATTGCCGTTTCGGTAAGAGAATTTTTAAAGAAAAGCGAAATCAAGGTTAGCGCCATACTTCCTGAAGTGATAACCCATAGGCTGTGTAAGCCCATGTGATGAAAGAGTATCGCGCCGCATACACCCCCGGTCAGTAAACCGATCCACAAGAAAAAATAGGGAACCCAGGCAGATTTATCTTCACCAAAAAAAGCATGGGTGAGGCGCTGCCCCATCTTCACGAGCGTTCCTGTCATGTAAGTCAAACCGACAACGACATCACCATCGCGCTGAAACAGCGCATTCTCTGCACCCATGGCTATAGTCATGAAGGCAATGGTCATTAGCTGCCAGCTCATTTCCTGGCTAATGCTGGCGGCAGCCAGCAAAACCGTCACCAAACTTAACAAAAGGACAGTCGTCCGACTCTTGGCGAAGCTCCGGATTGCGAAAAGCCTTAGCAACGTACCTAACATAGTTCCAATAACAAACAGCCCAACGATGCCCGCAAGGATTCCCGCCTCACGCACATTCCCGTTTGCCATTTCCACAGCCAATTGGGTGGTATTGCCGCTCATGAAAGAAACAAAGTGCCCGCCTAATTGCAAAAACCCAATCGCATCTACGCCCCCCGCAAGGGCGGATAAACTAACGGCAAAAAGACAGGCGCCTTTAGAAAGAGTTTGCATGCGTATCACAAGCGGGCTTCGCGGGGCTAGATCGGCCAATATCCCGCAGCCTCACCACTATATACCGGCCTCCTCTAAGAGGTTAAGTTTTTAGCGCGGTCTTATTTTATTATTTTTGCTCCGCCGCAAGAGCAGCATCCTCAGCACGCCGCTGCGGAAGATTCAGCCGCTCGCTCATCCGCGCAAGATAGGCTTTGATCGCTGGCGTTTCCGGCACCAGCTTAAACCGCGTCAGCCAATCCAGCGCGCATCCCCAGAGAATGTCAGCGGCGGTAAACTGCGCGCCGAGAAGATAGGGACCCTTGGTCAGCTGCGTGTCCAGCACCTTGATCACCGTGTCATAGTCGCCATATCCGGTCATGCGTGGATTGACCGGCGGATGGTTGGCTGCCTTGTCCGATATGGCAGGCTCAAGACAAGCAGCATAAAAAGTCAGCCAGCGTAGGTAAGGTCCGCGTAACGGATCGCCGATGGGCGGTGCGAGTTTTTTCTGCGGGAAGGCATCGGCCAGATAAATGAAGATCGCCACCTGCTCGGTGACAAGCGCGCCGTTGTGAACAATGGCCGGAACCTTGCCCATGGGATTAACCGCAAGATAGGCCGGTTGCCGCTGCTCGTTCTTATTAAGATTAAGAACGCGCCGCTCAAACGGCACACCCAATTCTTCCAACAGAATATTTACCGCCAGCGCCCGCGAATGCGGGGCGTGATAAAAAATGAGGTCCGATCCGGTCATGTTCTATCTCCCCTGATTAAGCTTATCCATTATAGTTCCTATTTTGTTTCACGTGAAGCAATTTTTTGAGGTTAATTTTCCTAGTTTTATCTATAAAAAGACTATAAGCCTTTTTATTCCTCGAAATAATCTTCGTCGATTTTCTTCATCTCATAGGACTCACGGATCCGGACCCCAACATTATGCGCCACCATCAACCGCGTTAACTCGTCACCATCGATTAAGACGATGCGTAGAGCCGTCGCTGCAGCTTGCAGTTTGGCATCCTTGGTGAAGGATGAGGTGGTGGCAAAGACACCTTTGGTGGCGTGCTTAACCGTCATGCTTCCCATAAAATTACGGATCGCCTCACTGCCAACCGTATTGTCTCGCCCATAACGTTTGGCCTGGATATAGACAGCGTCCAATCCTAAGGCATCTTCCTTGATGATACCGTCAATGCCGCCATCGCCACTGCGGCCTAAGGCTTCGCCCATTTCCCGGCGGCCATCGCCATAACCCAATGCCAAAAGTAAATCGACAACAAGTTGTTCAAATAGCTGGGGCGGCGCTGCCATCATCCGCTGTAAAAGATCCGATCGCAAAGCGTCCGTTAACTCGGCATGGGCTGACGCCATGCGTTCTTCAGGAGTTTGTGCTGAAGAAGAGATTTCTGGTTTTGACGGTGCTGATTTCGTGCTGGACGTGGTTCGGCTGGCGTCTTGCCAAGCGATAAATTCGGGATAGCGACGTAACAAAGTGACATCAATTTTCTGTGGATTTTCCTTTAAAATTGCTTGCCCCCGGAGTGTTGCGCGAAAAAGACCGCGGCGAATAGTTTCGATTAAACCAGCGCGCTCCATATAGGTCTTTGCCCAAGACATCCGATTAATAAAAGTAGATTGGCGTTCATAAGGTAGTTGCTCGGCCAGATCGGCGGGCGTAAGGCCTAAGATTGTCGCAACTTTTTCGCGACAATCCGCAAGATTGATTTCTGATTTCTCGGCTGCCGCTTTCAAAACCGGTAACATTAAAGATTGATAATCAGGTACAGCCATATCCTTCCCCCTAAACAGCTTTAGCCATGACTTGCCTGAATAATAAAAACAACTATTTATTGTATTATAATTACCTTAATCATCTTGTCTATCCTAGACCTTCAAAACAGCCCGGAAGTCGTTGACGTTGGTGTGGGTGGGGCCGGTGACGACAAGATCATCCGTGGCGGCAAACAGGCTATAGGCATCGTTGTTGTTTAAATCGGTGAGCGGATCTCTGCCCTTAGCCTTGGCGCGGGCGAAGGTGCCGTCATCCCAAAATGCGCCGGCATTATCTTCACTGCCATCAATGCCGTCGGTGTCACCGGCCAGCGCGTAAATATTCGTCTCTTCCTTGAGCGCCAATCCCAGGGCCAACAGATATTCCGTGTTGCGTCCTCCCTTCCCCGCGCCGCGCAAGGTGACCGTGGTCTCGCCGCCCGATAGAAGAACGGAGCCCGGCGCCATGTCGCGGACTAACTTCGCATGATGCTGCGCCACGTCGCGCGCTTCACCTTGAATGTCATCGCCGAGAATGAGCAGCGTTAAACCCTGGGTTTTGGCATAGGCGGCCGCGGCGTCGAGAGATTGCCGTGCCGTGGCGATCAAGGTGAAGGTGGTGCCGGCCAATCGCGGATCACCGGGCTTCGGCGTCTCGTCCGCGGCATCACGCAAATGCGCCGCCACAGCAGGTGATGGAGAAATATTATACCGGCTTAAAATCCCCCGGGCCTCGGCAAAGGTCGTCGGATCCGCCACGGTCAAGCCCGAGGCGATGACGGCGGGATCATCTCCCGGCACATCGGATATGGCAAAACTATGAACCACAGCCGGATAACACGCCGCGGCTAACCGGCCGCCTTTGATCGCCGAAAGATGCTTGCGCACGCAATTCATGGCCGCAATCGGCGCACCGCTTTTTAATAGCGCTACGTTCATGATCTGCTTGTCTGCCAAGGTGAGGCCCGGCGCCGGGCAAGTCAAAAGAGCGGACCCGCCGCCGGAGACGAGACAGATGACCTGATCCTGCGACCGTAAATTGCCAACGAGAGTAAGCATATGCGTTGCCGCCGTAACGCCGGCGTCATCCGGCACCGGATGGGCGGCTTCCCGAACCTCGATCTTTTGGCACGGAACGCCATGGCCATACCGCGTCACCACCAGACCGTCGCTGATATCGCTGCAGATTGTTTCGGCCACCTGAGCCATGGCCGCCGCAGCCTTGCCGGCACCGATGACCAAACGTCGGCCGCCTTTCGACACCGGCTTCAGGTCACGCAGATACGGCGGCAGGCAGTGGCGAGGCTGGGCCGCGGCAATGGCCGCGCTAAAAGCCTGGTGAAGAATCTGGCGTGGCGGAGAGGACGGCATTTCGCTTTCTTACCTTTTTTCCTTCCTTGAGTTTACGTCCCGGGCCATAGTCTTGTCCCGTTTCTAACCAAGAACTTACCAACTTTATTCATTCGCCGCCTTACGAGGACCTTCCTTGAGCCTTGCCTCCACCCCGCGCCGCCGCCTGTTTTTTCGCATTCCCATCGCCCTTATTCTCGGTGTCGGTCTTTCCGGGTTGACGCTAATCGCCGCCATCAGCGTCATGTGGGTCAGCCTCGGCATCGCTCAGCAAAATACGGTGGATTTGCTTCAAGACAAAGCGCGCAATCTGATTAACACCATCGAAAACCGCGTGCGGGCGCAGCTGGAACCGGCTGAAGATCAAGTCACCGCCTTGGCTTTTCTCTGGAGCCAAGAAAATGAGACCTTTGATGACCTGTCACGCCTCGAGCGTGATCTTAAACGTTCGATGGTCGCCTTGCCGCAGGTTAACGGCACCGCCATCAGCTTTGCCGACGGACGATTATTGCTGGTCTCCAAGGATGGCAGCGTCGAGCGATCTGCCTTGAGCGCAGATCCCGCTATGAAAGCCGCCCTGGAATTTGCGCGGAACGAAACGCGGGCCTATTGGGGACCGCCAATTTGGCAGCCCGAACTGCAGCAGACCATCGTGAACGTCCGCCATCCCATTCGAATCCGCGGCCAGTTTATCGGATTTATCGGCACGGCGGTCTCGACAGAGTCTCTGTCGCAGTTTCTTCAGGGTCTCGATGTCAAAGGCTGGACCCCGTTTATCCTCTATGACCGCGATTATGTTTTGGCCACTCCCTATTTCGATCCGTCCATTATGAAGTTGGACCGTCGCAATCCCTTGCCGCGGCTGAACATTGGCATTGATCCGATCCTGGCCAATATCTGGACCCCGGACAGATCCACCATCTCAACCATAAATTTAGGGCCGCGTGGCGAAGCCTCGGAAGTGAAAACACCTCAAGGTTCGACCATCTTTTTATGGCGCGAGCTGAATGGTTTTGGCGACAAGCCGTGGGTGATCGGCACCTACATTGATGCGGCCTTAGCCAGTCCCGAGGTCGCGCGGCTCGAGATCGCCCTGGGCTTGGGCTTAGGCATCGTGTTGATCGCAGTGGCCGCGGGGCTTTGGGTGGCGCGGCTTATCGGTCGTCCGGTGCGCGAGTTGGCGAAGGCCGCCGAAAGCGTGCGCGATTTGGACTTTGGCGCGATCGGCCCTACCGGACGCAGCCACATTCGCGAACTGGATGAAGCAGCGGACGCCTTTAACCAAATGCTGGCCGGCCTGCGGTGGTTTGAAACCTATGTGCCGCAAACCCTGGTGCGACGCCTACTGACGTTAGGCGACAAAACTCAAGTTCCGTCGGAAGCTCGGGTCGTCACGGTTTTGTTTACAGATATCCAGGGCTTTACCGCCTTATCCGAACGGCTGGGCGCCGCAGAAACGGCGGCGCTTCTCAACCATCATTTTACCATCGTCAATACGGCGGTCGATCAAGAGCATGGCACAGTCGATAAATATATTGGCGATAGCGTCATGGCTTATTGGGGTGCGCCGGTTGCCCAGCCCGACCATGCGGTCCGGGCTTGCCGCGCGGTTCTCGCCATCGCGGCCGCCCTTGCAGCGGATAATGCTCAACGCATTACGCGCGGCGAAGCACCGCTCCACATGCGCATCGGCTTGCATACGGGCCCTGTCATTGCTGGGAATATCGGCTCTTCCGGGCGGATTAACTATACGGTGGTGGGCGACACTGTGAACACCGCCAACCGGCTTGAGCAGCTGGGGAAAGAGCTGTTCCCCGATCGCGAAGTCTGCGCGCTGGTTTCTGCGGCAACCGTCGAAGCCGCGGGTAAAGGGTTTAATTTTGTAGCCGCAGGCCAACATCATCTTCGCGGCCGCGAAGGCGTCGTAACTGTTTATCAGCTTCTCGCTAGTCCGGCTAAGCCACCGTCTTAAGGACCTTGGTTAAGATCTCGCCCATCTGGTCAATATGCGCGCGCTCCATAATCAATGGCGGCGACAAAGCGATGATGTCTCCGGTAACGCGGATCAACAGCCCCGCCTCCCAAGCCTTGTCGAAAGCTTCCATCGCGCGCTCACCCACTGCGCCCTTTCGGGATTCCAATTCTATCCCGGCAATGAGGCCGATGGTCCGCAGATCAATGACATGGGGCAGACCCTTTAGACCGTGAATCATCGTCTCCCAATAGGGAGCGAGCTCTTGCGCCCGTGCAAAAAGATTTTCTTCGCGGTAAGTATCCAATGTGGCCAGCGCCGCGGCGGATGCCAAAGGATGGCCGGAATAGGTGTAGCCGTGAAAAAGCTCGATCGCCGGCTCGGGACCATTCATGAAGGCCTCATAAATGTCCCGCTTGGCAAACACGGCGCCCATGGGAACGACACCGTTGGTGATGCCTTTAGCCACCGTCATCAGATCCGGCGTAACGCCGAAATAATCCGCGGCAAAGCCCGTACCCATGCGGCCAAAACCGGTGATCACCTCGTCGAAAATCAACAAGATGCCATGGGCATCGCAAATAGCGCGCAGGCGTTCCAAATAACCCTTGGGCGGAATAAGAACGCCGGTCGATCCGGCAACCGGCTCGACAATAACGGCGGCGATGGTACTGGCACCATGCAAGGCGACCAGACGCTCCAGCTCATCCGCCAGATGCATTCCCCACACCGGCTGACCTTTGGAAAAGGCGTTCTGCTGAAGATTATGGGTATGAGGAAGATGATCGACGCCGGATAACAGCGATCCAAAATAAAGGCGGTTTTTAAGAATACCGCCGACCGACGTTCCGCCGAAACCGACGCCGTGATAACCGCGCTCGCGGCCGATCAAACGGCTGCGCCCGCCTTCACCCCGAATGCGATGATAGGCGAGAGCGATCTTGAGGGCGGTATCGACGGCTTCGGAGCCCGAATTGCAAAAGAAAACCCGGTCGACCTTCTCCGGCAATAGCCGGGTCAATCGTGCCGCTAACTCAAATGATAACGGATGACCCAGATTGAAATTCGGCGCGTAATCCATGGTTGCCGCTTGCGCCTGAATGGCTTCAACGATTTTCGGGCGATTGTGTCCTGCGTTGCAGCACCACAGACCCGCCGTCCCATCAAGAATTTTCCGGTTATCGGCGGTGAAATAAAACATGCCATCCGCCCGGGCGAGCATCTTGGGCTGACGTTTAAACCGCCGATTATTGGAAAACGGCATCCAATAAGAATCGAGATCATTCGGTGCAACGCTCGACGTCGTTATGGCCACGATATTCCCCTTACATCACCGCAGTTAAAATTAAGCGGCTTCGGTTGCTTCAATAATCCACGGCTCGGCGGCGGCGGCCTGATACCACTCCAGCATCGCCGGCAAGGCCAAGATCGTTGTGATATAGGCTGCAATCGGTTCCTCGCAAACGACGCCATAGGTATGAAACCGAGTCACCACCGGGGCATACATGGCATCGACCGCGGTAAAACTGCCCATGAGAAAAGGTCCTTGGCCGCCATACCGGTTCCGGGATTCGGTCCAAATCTCCTTAATGCGCTTTATATCCGCATTAACGCTGGCACCCCGGTCGCGCCACACCGTCTGCCGACGCACATTCATCGGGCAGGCGCTGCGCAGCGCCGCAAAACCGGAATGCATCTCCGTGGCGATGGCCCGCGCGTAGGCGCGCGCTTTGACGTCCGAGGGCCAGAGCTTGGCGTCCGGATGACGGTCGGCCAGATATTCCAAGATCGCCAAGCTCTCCCAAACGGTGACGTCGCCATCGCATAAAACCGGGACGCGCGCCGCCGGTGACGCCGCCTTCAACGCCGCCGGTGTCTGGGGTTGCTGCAATGGAATCATCTGCTCCTCAAAGGGAATGCCCGCCATCTTCAAGGCAATCCACGGACGCAACGACCAAGAGGAATAAGCCTTATTGCCGATGATCAATCGATAAGCACCCACCTATCACCTCCTTACGTCAACGACGGTTCGCCCTTTTACCTGACCTTTTAAGATAGCCTTCGCCAAATCCGGCAGGGCACCAAGCGTAACTTCAGTCACTGTGGTTTTTAATTTATCCAATGGCAAGTCCTGGGCTAACCGCCGCCATATTTCGCGGCGCTGCCGTTGCGGGACCATGACACTGTCAATTCCCAAGAGATTAACGCCGCGCAGCAAGAAGGGCAGGACCGAGGTCGTAAAGGTTTGCCCGCCCGCCAGACCGCAGGCGGCGATGCTGCTTTGCGGCTTCATTTGCCCGAGAACACGGCCCAGCGTCGTCCCACCGACACTATCGATTACGCCTGCCCACCGCGCAGCTTCCAGCGGTTTTTCCGAGGGGGCCGCCAAGTCGCTGCGATTGACAATGTCCGTGGCGCCAAGACTTTTCAGCCAGCTTGCTTCGTCGGGGCGGCCGGTACTGGCAACCACCTTGTAACCAAGCTTGCCGAGAATCGCCACGGCGACACTCCCCAAACCGCCGGCGGCGCCCGTTACCAAAACCTCACCCTTTTCTGGGGTAAGACCGTGGGCTTCCAACGCCATAACCGCCTGCATCGAGGTGAAACCGGCGGTGCCGATCGCCATGGCATCGCGAAGACTCAATCCTTTGGGAAGCGGAACAACCCAAGCCGCCGGCACCCGCGCCTTCTCGGCATAACCGCCCCAATGGATCTCGCCGCAGCGATAACCGGTCACCAACACCTCATCGCCGACTTTAAAATCCGGATGTTGCGACGCGGCGACAACGCCGGAAAGATCGACACCGGGAATATGCGGGTATTTCGCAACCAGACGGCCGATGCCGCTGAGGATCATGCCGTCCTTGTAATTCAAGGTTGAGTATAGGACATCGATCAGCACCTCGCCCGGCGGCAATTGATCAATTGAAAGAGTCTCGATCTTTGATGAGACCTTACCCGCCTCCTCGCGCAAGACAACTGCGCGAAAACTCTCTGCCGCCATACTTCCCCCTTAGCCTTACGTTTCTTTAGCGGAGTTGCTCAAGAATGCTGGTGTAGTTCGCAACCCCGGCGCCACCCATGTTGAAAATCCCCGCCAGGGAGGCGTTCTTAATCTGCATATCGCCCGCGGCACCCGTCAACTGCATCGCCGCCATGACATGCATGGAGACGCCGGTAGCGCCGATCGGATGTCCCTTGGATTTCAATCCACCCGACGGATTAACCGGCAAACGCCCATCCTTCTGGGTCCATCCTTCGATGATCGCCCGCGCACCCTCGCCCGCCGGCGTTAGTCCCATAGCCTCATACTGCATAAGCTCGGCGATGGTGAAACAGTCATGGGTTTCGACCAAGGACAGATCATCAAGCGACAGCTTTGATTGAGCCAAAGCTTGCCGCCAAGATTCCGCGCAACCTTGGAGCTGGGTCATATCGCGCCGGCTCATCGGCAAAAAGTCATTGACCTGGGCCGCACTGCGGAACACCACCGCCTTGTCCATGCCCAACGCCACATCAACACTGGCCAAAACGACCGCCGCCGCGCCATCGGACACAAGCGAACAGTCGGTGCGCTTCAGCGGCGGCGCCACCATCGGATTCTTATCCGACAGGGTCCGGCAAAACTCGTACCCTAAATCCTTGCGCAGTTGGGCGTAAGGATTGGCCATGCCGTTTTTATGATTCTTAGCCGCAATATGCGCCAAGGCATCCGACTGATCGCCGTATTTTTGGAAATAGCCTTGGGCGATGCGACCGAAGATACCGGCGAAACCACCGGCAACCGCCCCCTCTTCTTTCAGATAACTGGCCTGCAGAAGAATGCCGCCAACCTTGTCGCCAGGTGTGTCGGTCATCTTTTCGACCCCGACCACCAGGACGATCCGCGCCCTCGATGCCGCAATAGCGTTGAGCGCTTGATGAATGGCTGCCGATCCGGTGGCGCAGGCGTTTTCTACGCGGGTTGACGGACGATACCGGAGCGCTTCATTCGCTTGCAGGATAATGGACGAGATAAAATCCTGGGCCGACATCCCACCATTATAGAAACCGACGTAGATCGCATCGACATCCTTGGGATCAACCTTGGCGTCTTTTAGCGCCGCGCCCGCCGCCTCTACCGCCAGAGATTCCACATCCTGGCCTTCCAATTTGCCAAATTTGGAATGGGCCCAACCCACGATACAGGCGGTCATGGCAATTCTCCTTTGCTGCTCTGCAACAAGACTGTAGCAGAGACTCTTGCTACGGCAAGTCTTCTCAAGGATAATCTTTACGGGAAATGATAATGATAAACTATTTCTGCATGTAAACCAGGGGGGCGGAAATGAGCACAAGCGAGGGGGCAATCCCCGCGGTTGAGGGACCACCGTTAGATAGAATAAGCTTTAAAAGATATTCGGATCAGTTGGTGGAAATCGCCACCACAAATGCTTGTCTTTCGGCTGTAACATGTGGCGTTTATCGATTTTGGGGCAAGACCAATCTGCGCCGGCATTTTTGGAATCGGATTTATGTGTACGGCGATCCTTTGGAATACACCGGCACCGGTAAAGAGCTTTTATTCGGATTTCTTACCGCGCTCGTGATTATTGCGCCTTTCTACTCTCTGTATAAATTTGGCCCGGTTGTCGTCGATCAAACTTCTCTTGTTGCACAAATTGCCCTCGTTCTTTTTTATGCCGTAGGGATTATCCTCGCAGTCTTTCTTTACCACTTTGCAGTTTTTCGCACTTTTCGTTATCGATTGTCGCGCACACGGTGGCGCGGCATTGTCGCCGGCCTCAACGGCTCAAGCTGGCGCTATGCCAAAACCGGTCTTTTCTATAGTTTATTGACTGTGGTTTCTCTGGGCATCGCCTATCCGCTGCAAAACGTCGTCCTTTTTCGGAAGAGAGTCGAGGCTGCGTATTTAGGGTCTGCGTCTTTTAGGTTTGATGGGATCGTAAAACCCCTTTTGTGGCGATGGGTATTCTTATGGATTCCCTTAGCGACGCTGACCGGCATCGCCTTGTTTATCGTCATGCGCTACGTGAACTCCCTCGAGCCTTTTCTGCAAGCAGGGACAAAGCCGCCCGATCCTTCATCTTTTGAGACCAAGGCCATAACGGCGCTGCCCTTTCTCTATATTGCGGCGATCGTTGGCTATTACTGGTATCGGGTGGCGCGGCTTCGTTATTTCTTAGATCATCTCCATATCGCCGGCATCAGCTTCCAATCCGAGTTTAAATTTCACCGATTGATCCTGGCAGCCATTCTTTATGGATTGGCCACCGGGGTCATTGTCCTGCCCTTGCTCCTGATTACGTCTGCTACTCTCCATTTCGCGTTTTCCAAAAACCCAACAGCGGCGCTTATTGGCATAGGCGTCATGGCGCTCATCGCCTATGGGATATCGAGCTTTTTTTATACGATTCTTATCCTGCATCCGATGACGCGGCATTTCTTCGATTCCTTCAAAACGAAAGGGACGCCCGATTTCGCCGCCATCACGCAGGTGTCGGCGAAGGATAAACCGCGGTATGGCGAGGGCTTAGCCGATATCTTAGATATCGGCGCGTTCTAAAGTTTTCTGCAGAAAAACCGGGAAGCGCTTGGGTTATCGTGCATAACTTGGGTATAGTGGAGACCTATCGACTTCTCAGGGGGAACCTATGACTTACAATCCGCATCAGCCCATTCGAACGGCGCCACCGCAACCGCCTATGGGCGGACATCGGTTAAGTTACGACGATCGGCCGGGTAGATTGGCGAAAATCGCTTTTCAAATGCGCTTTTGTTGATTCCCACCCTGGGATTTTACCGGTTCTGGGCCAAGACCAAGCTGCGCCGTCACTTTTGGTCATCGGTAAAACTGGACGGCGAGTCATTTGAATATACAGGCACGCCGCAGGAATTGCTCATTGGATTTTTTGTCGCTCTTATAGTTTTTCTTCCCATGATTCTCATTATGACGGGAGTATCCTTTCTCGCTGCAAGTGATCCAGATTTCCGAATCGTGTTTGGCATTACTTATTTCATTTTCGTTATCTTCTTTTCCTTTTTATCATTTTATGCATTTTTTGCGGCACGTAGGTACCGAATGAGCCGCACAGTATTTAGAGGCATTCGTGGAGCAATGATCGGAAAACCTTCGGCTTATGCTCTTCGCGGCATGAGGATGATACTTCTGTCGGCATTAACGTTGGGGATTGCTACTCCTTACGCAGAAATTCCTGTCACGCGCTATCTTGTAAAAAATAGCCGCTTTGGAAACCAAGACTTCGATTGTCCCAGTTTACACGGTGGCCCGCTTATGTGGCGCTGGCTCATCACTTGGATGAGTATCGTTCTCTGTGTTGGCTTGTTTATTTATGTAGATCGCCACATGCCCAAATCCCCGGCAGACCCGACGCCTATAACGCTCGAGACAACACTAGTCCTCTTAGGCTTGTTTCCCTCTATGATTATTTCTCTGATTCTATATGCCTGGTATGCAGCTTTTCGTTTTCGCTACATCACAAGTACCATAACTTATGGGACAACATTTTTTGCTTCGGGCATTAAAGCCAGATCGATAATCTGGATTGTATTCCGGTTCTATCTATTAATAATCGGAATATTTATGCTCATGGGCTTAATCGCTTATTTATTTAAGCTTGCGGGGATTACACATCCAGAAATACCCGACGATATTCCCAATATTGTGATATCGCTGGCTTTGATTTGGATAACTATCATTCTGCTTTTATCTTTAACGCCAATCCTCGTGTATCGTTCTCTTTTGAAACGATTTGTGCAATCCTTTGTCATTACTGGAACGATTGATTATACGCGAATTACGCAAGCAGCCCGGGGACCAAAGCGCGGTGAAGGTTTGGCGGACGTTCTCGATGTCGGAGGTCTCTAGCCCGCATCATGGAAGCATCATATCCCGCTCGTTATGCCGATGGATGGACCGCCGCTCTTTATGAAGTGGCGGTCCGTCTTTCGGTTCACGGGCTGGATATTCATGATGCCGCCACCGGCGCTGTGCTGGCTTCCTGGCCCCTCAAGCGCATTCGGAAAGTCGGTGATGACCCGCCCGAACTGTTGCGATTGCGGCTTGACGGCGACGAGGATGATGCCGCTCGATTAACCCTGCTGGATCCGGAGTTATTTGCCCAACTTGAAAAAGCCGGAGCGACGCTTGTCATTCGTCACTCTTGGTCGAAACGCCTGGGCATTGCCGCCGGTACCGTGGTCTTGATTTTGCTTCTTCTCAGCAGCGGGATATGGGGTTGGCCTCTTCTTGCCGACGGCATTGCCGGTTTATTGCCCGACAGCTTTGAGCGTCAGCTCGGCGCCAATGCCAAAAAGACGATCATCACCGTTCTGTCGAAGATTTACCCGACCCAACCCGCACTTTGTACATCGGCCCCGGGGCTTGCGGCATTGAACAAGCTGGTGACGCGAATTGCCGCCGGCTTTCCCGAACCCGTACATTTCTCGGCCGATATCGCGCAGGTCAAAATGGTCAACGCCTTTGCCTTGCCCGGCGGCGAAATCGTCGTGACAAGCGAACTGATCAAATTCGCCGATTCTCCCGAAGAGGTCGCCGCCGTTTTGTCCCATGAAATGGCGCATGCCGTGCGGCATCATCCTACCCGTGGGATGGTTCGTGCCGCCGGTTACAATATTCTTATCGGTCTTGTCTTCGGCAACAATTTCGGCAGTTCGCTGGGAGAAACTATTTTAAACAGCGCTTATACCCGCGATATGGAGGCAGAGGCCGACCGACTGGGCTTAACCGCGCTCCGCGACGTTGGGATTAAGAAGACCGGCTTGACGGATTTCTTTAGGCGCCTGCGCGATAAGGAAGGCGACCGCGCAAAATTCTTGAGTCTCCTCAGTACCCATCCCAGTTTTGAGGATCGCATTACCGCAGCCGACGCCATTTCAGACAAACCTAATGCCGGACCCGCGATGACTTCCAAAGAATGGGAGGCCTTGCGCAAGGCGTGCGATCAAACCAAGCCGGTGCCTTAAGCTAACCCATCGGCTCTAGGGTTTCGGTGAACCGTACCGGCTTTCCGATCGCCTTGTCTTGAACCGATCCGTCCCGCATCACGACATGGCCTCTGATGATGGTCATCATCGGCCATCCTTTGATTTTCATTCCTTCAAAGGGCGACCAACCGCATTTTGACGCCAGCCAGGCGCTTTCGATACGACGTTCGGCGGCAAGGTCGACAATCGTCAAATCGGCGTCATATCCTTGGGCGATGCGACCCTTGCCGGCGACATTGTAAATGCGCGCCGGCCCCGCACTGGTCAGGTCCACCAGCCGGGCTAATCCCAAACGCCCTTCCGCCATATGATTAAGCAGCAACGGCAGCAAGGTTTGAACCCCCGGCATGCCCGACGGCGAGGCGGGATAGGGCTTGGCTTTTTCTTCCACGGTGTGCGGCGCATGGTCGGAGCCGATGCAATCCACGATCCCTTGATCAATCGCCTGCCATAAAGCCTCCCGATGATGGGCTTCCCGGATGGGTGGATTCATCTGCGCCTTGGTACCGAGGCGTCGATAACAGTCGGGCGCTTCAAGGGTAAGATGCTGCGGCGTAACCTCCACGGTTGCGATATCCTTCGCCGCCGCCAAAAGCACCATTTCCTCCGCCGTCGTAATATGCAGCACATGGATACGCCGACCGGTTTTGCGGGCGATTTTTAAAATTCGCTCGGTCGCCCGCCGCGCCGTTTCAACATCGCGCCACTCGGGATGACTGACCGGATCGCCGGAATTTTGGGCAATCTTCGCCCGCTCTTTCAATCGTTGCTCGTCTTCGGAATGAATGGCGATCCGGCGATGACCCGAGCGCAAAACCGCTTCTAAGGTTTCATCATCCGGTACCAACAGGCTTCCGGTTGAACTCCCCATAAAAATTTTGACGCCGCTGCATCCGGGCAACCGTTCAAGATCACCCAGCTCTTGCGCATTGGCCGCCGCCGCGCCGATAAAAAAGGCATGATCGCACCAGGCGCGATTGCGGGCGAGCTTAAGCTTTTCTTGTAGTTGCGCGGCATCAATTGTCGGCGGCTGGGTGTTGGGCATCTCAAAAATAGCCGTTACCCCGCCCAAGACGGCCGACCGGGTTCCCGTCTCTAAGTCCTCTTTATGGGTTGGCCCTGGCTCGCGAAAATGGACCTGACTATCGATGACACCCGGCAGGATGGTTAATCCCTCGGCCTTGATCACCTTGTCTGCTGCTGAGGGACTTATCGAACCAAGCTTGGCAATATATCCCGCACGGACGCCGATATCGACCTTCCGCAGGCCGTCCAGCGTCCAGCATTGGCCCCCTATCAGGGCTAAATCGAAGGTTTCAGGCATAGGCTACTTCCCCCTTTTGCCCATTCTCTACAACCCTGGCTCTTAAGGCAATCTGCCTTGCGGCGCGGGAAAGCCTATTTATGAAAGGAGGACTGGATTCGGACCGCGGTTCTGCTCTAGGCTTGGCTTATGAGCCGTTTATCCGTTTTCTCCTTGATCTTTGCGGTCACCCTTGGAACTTTGCCTGGCCTTGCCGCCCGCGCTGAAGGCGAGGTTGATGTGGCCCGTTTTGCCGTCGCCTTTGACGGGGCCCGGAAAAAAACCCTCGACGAATTTAAAACCCGCCTAACACCCGACAATGACTCAACGCGCGATGAGTCATTGGAGCTTTTCCAAAAAGTTCTCTATGTCATTATCCGCGACTATGCCGACCCTAAGTCGACCGATGACCTGGTCGATAGCGCGATTAAGGGTCTGACGACGACGCCCAAATCCGAAGAGCTTCCCCAAGAGCGCCTTCCCGTAAGCGCGTATCTTATCGAACGCGCCTTGGACAGCATGGTGTCGGGGCTCGACCCGCATTCACGCTATTTTAGCGAAAAAGAATATCGTGATTTTCAAATTCATACCCGGGGCGAGTTCGGCGGTCTTGGCATGACGGTCGCCAAAGACAAAGGTGAAACCAAGGTCAAGATCGTGGAACCGATGCCGGATACGCCGGCCGCACGCGCAGGCATTAAGGCCGGCGATTTCCTGACCCATGTTGAATCCCAATCCGTCAGCGACCTTGATCTGAGCACGGTTGTTGAGCGCTTGCGCGGACGGATCGGGACCAAGGTCAAAATCACCGTTATCTCGGGCGAGGGCGGCGCGCCTCAGGACCTCGTCCTCACCCGTGAACTTATCCGCCTTAAGTCGGTCCGTTGGAAAACCGAAGGAAACTACGGCCATCTGACCATCAGTAATTTCTCCGAGCAAACGGACAACGGCATCGCCGAGGCCATTCGGCAGATGCGCCGGGAGCTTAAGGATGACTTGCGGGGATTGGTGATTGATCTGCGCGGCAATCCCGGCGGGCTTTTGGTGCAGGCTGTTGCGGTTTCGGATGATTTTCTAAAACGGGGAGAAATCGTCTCGGCCCGGGGCCGCGCCTTTGGCGACAACGTTTCCTATGCCGCGCGTGCCGGTGATTTGGTGGATGGGTTACCGATCGTCATCTTGCAAAACGCCCGATCGGCATCGGCATCGGAAATCGTCGCCGGCGCTCTGCAGGACAACAAGCGGGCTCTTGTCATGGGGAGTTCCTCTTTCGGTAAAGGATCGATCCAATCGCTTATTCCTTTGCCTGGACACGGCGCCATTAAGCTGACAACAGCCCGGTACTATACGCCCAGCGGCCGCTCGATCCAATCTCACGGCATTGATCCCGATATTTTGCTGACTCATGTTCCCGTCGAAGGTGAGGCGAAAGAAAGCCAAAGGGAAGCTTCCCTGCCAGGTGCTTTTGCCGCGCCGGATCCCAATCTTCCCGTCCGTGCGCCCTTAGCCGCAACGGATACCTCGCGGTGCGGAACCGTTCTTATCTTAAGCAAAAAGGATGACGAGCTTAGCTGCGCCATCGTTTATTTACGCACTGGAAGCGTTGAGTCCTTTAGCTCGACTTTAGACCGCGGCATTCCGATGTCGAACTTAGCAACCACCTCCGGCAGCGCACCGACAACGGCGGCGCCCGCTCCGTCGGATACTGCAGCCGATCCTTATCGGGATCCTTCCAACCGTCTTGTGCCGCCCGCACCCTAATCCCTAAGTGAGCTTGGCCTCGGGCAATTTTATCCACGACGGAAGATGCGGCGTTACCTCTTGATCACGGCTGAGCAATACCGCCGATGGCGCGGGCTCTAAGACATCGGTTCTTATCAGGGCCAGACCGTTCCTACCGCGACCGGACCTTATTTCCCCCACCTCGGCCGCATCTTTAAAGATAAGCGTTCCGGGCTCAGGAATCTCATGCAGAGCGGTAATGGGAACAAGCCTTTTTTTGACCAGACCGCGATACTTCATTCGTGCCGTAAGTTCCTGGCCGATGTAACAGCCTTTGCTCCAATCAATACCGTTCAATTCATCATAACCACTTTCCATCAAAGTGGCTTTCTCGGGCGTCAGATCCCGGCTGCCGTCGGGCAATCCTAAACCCAGACGCCACTCATCATAAATTTCCGCCGCAACTTCACGGCAGCCCTTATCAGCCAGCAAGACCAGATCCTGAGGTGAGGCTACAAGACGAAACCCCGCCGCCGATAAGCGCGGATCTCTATAGACGATCCCCGCGCCAAAAGCCGCGGCAGAGCCTTCCGCAGACAACGACGGCCAGGTGAGGGTGCTGCCAAAAATTGCCGCCACAACGAGATGGGCTCTTTCATCCTGGAAATCGACTTTTGAGCGCAATCGATAAAGTTTTAGCCGTCGCGCCAAATCCTCAAAGCGATCGGTTTCTACCTCGATTAAGAAAGCGCCATCCGCAGCCCGCTCGGTGATGAAAAAATCATGGAGAAACTTGCCTTGAGGCGTCAAAAGCGCCGCCCAGATCGCCCGCGACGGCGAGACCTTCCGCATGTCATTAGAGATCAAGCCTTGTAGAAATTGACGCGCATCGGCGCCACTTACCGATAAAACACTTCGGTTCGGAAGCAAAGCGTAGGTGCTGTCGCTCGGACTATCGGTCATTCCATCGTCTCTCTTAGCCAGGCTACCAGCCTTTTGTCCTATCTTCTATATCCGCCGCCTGTAGTTCATCCAACTGAGATACCAGCAGCGTCTCCGCGCGCGGCCCCCGCGGCTCAGTTAAGATAGGGTCGCTATCCCCGCCAAACAAGGTCAGGACCCTGCAGCCGGTTGGCGCAATCAAATGCATGGGGCCAGTGTCGTTGCCTATGGCGAAGCGCGCCTGCCGCGCCAGGGCGACGATATCCGCAAAACTTGTCTTGCCGATTAGGCTGATCGCTTGCGGCGCATGATTCAGAATGATTTGCGCCGTTTCTTTTTCTTCCGGTCCGCCAAGAATCACCGGGGTTATTCCCCGCGCCATCATCCGCGCGGCAACCGTCGCATAGTTTACGGCGGGCCATCGCTTCGCCGGGCGCCGGGGACTGGCACCCGGAACCAATAAGGCATAGGACTGCGGCAAGTTAAATCGCGCCGTCGCGGCTGTGACCCAGGACAGGTCGCTTGGTGGGACATCGGTAATTCCGACCTCTGCCAGTTGGCTGCGATGACGATCCAGCGTGTGTATGTGGTGCTGCAGTTCGTCGCGGTGGGGATGACTGCATCCGTCGACAATGCCGTTCCATTCTGGTTTGGGTGCCGGCAGCAAAGAAAATATCCGCGCGGTTCCCTTGCTGCGCTGAAGATCGTATATGCGCGCAAATTTCTCGCGATGAATTCTTCGCGCCAAGCGCCACCAGGCCAAAAGATCCCATTGCCGGGGACGCTTAATCTCCCAAATATCGTCGAACCATCCACTTTGGCGCGCCAGCCCGGCAAAAGGCCCGGTTGTTAACAAAATAAGCTTCTGATGGGGGTGATGACGGCGGATGGCCTGCATGGCACCCAGGGCCAAAGCAAAATCGCCAAGTGCCGCAAATTTTATGATTAATATCGCTGGTTGGGACAAAACCATAGATTTCCCCTAACCTCTTTACCCTATTGCCGCAAGCGGCAAGACGTCTCACGGCTGCGCCTTGGCAAAAACCTTAGTAAAGCCTTATAAGGCCTTTATGAAAATACTTTTCATCACGTCAACCCGGATCGGGGATGCCGTTTTATCTTCGGGGCTTCTTCAGCACCTGCTTAAGGTTTACCCGGCAGCGAAATTTACTGTTGCGGCCGGCCCTGCCGCAGCGGAGATTTTCGCCGCCATGCCGCGTTTGGAACGCCTGCTGAAAGTCAGAAAGCGGCGCTATGGGTGGCACTGGCCGATCTTATGGTCTGATGTGGTTATGACCAAATGGGATATTGTCGTCGATCTGCGCAATTCTTTTTTGTCGTATCTTGTTCTGACGAAAGAGCGTCATATTCTTAAGCCGCGTCATTCCAATGATCATCGGGTCGTTCAGTTGGGGCATCTTCTGCGTCTTTCTCCCCCGCCTCAGCCGGAGCTTTGGGTGTCGGCCGATGACAAGAACACCGCTGCTGCGATCATTCCCGCAGACACTTCTGTTCTTGCCATAGCACCGACAGCGAATTGGAGCGGCAAGCAATGGCCGGCGGAATATTTTATCGACCTCATCAAACGATTAACCAAGCCGGGTTCGCTTTTTCCTCAGGCAAAAGTTGCGGTATTCGGCGCTGCAAACGAACGCAAACAAGCGCTGCCTATTCTGCAGGCTATACCCTCCGAGCAACGGATTGATCTGATCGGCAAAGCCAGTCTTTCGCTCGTTTACGCTCTTCTAGGGCGCTGCAAATTTTTTATCGGCAATGACTCAGGGGTTATGCACCTTGCGGCGGCGGCTCACATTCCAACCCTTGGACTATTCGGACCGAGCCGAATCGAGCTTTACCACCCTTGGGGAAAGCAGACCGCGGCAATCCGCACGCCTGAAAGTTTCGAAAGTTTTATTTCCGCCCCCGACTACGATTATCGGACGACCCATAGCCTTATGGGCTCGTTGACCGTGGAGAAGGTCGAGAGGGCAGCCCGCGATCTGTTTCAACAGAGCTACGGAATGACGGCATGACTAAACGCCTTTCCGCCTTGGTGGTTGCTCGCAACGAAGAGGACCAATTAGCCGATTGCCTAGCCACCCTCGCCTTTGCCGATGAAATCGTCGTGGTGCTGGATCGTTGCACCGATCGCAGTCGCGATATCGCCGAGAAATTTAATGCGCGTATCATCGAGGGCGCTTGGGATATTGAAGGCACCCGCCGAAATACCGGCATCGATGCGGCAGCGGGGGATTGGATCCTTGAGGTTGATGCGGACGAACGCGTGACACCGGCCCTTGCCCAAGAAATTAAACGCCTTATCCCGCAAGCTCCTTTTGGTTATTTTCTCATTCCCTATGATAATTATATCGGCCGCAAACTAGTCCGTTATGGATGGGGCGCGCAGTGGGGCGTCAGCGCAACCGTTCGTCTTTTTGCCCGGGGCGCCAAGCGATGGGGCGAACAGCGCGTTCATCCCAAGGTCGAATTTAAGGGCGAAAAGGGATGGCTTCACGAACGCATGATTCATTACGTTGATCAGGATATCTCCGATATGATTCGCCGTTTCGACCGGTATACGACTGCCCGCGCCCGTGATCTGCGTTATCTTAAGACAAGCGGTGCCGACATTGGGACTTTCCGGGGTAATTTACGGCGGGTCTTTTCGCGTTTCTTCAAGTGCTATGTCGGCCGCAAAGGATACCGCGAAGGACAATGGGGTTTCTTGATCGCGCTTTTTGCCGGACTTTATCCGTTGATCTCCTATCTTAAGGCGACTTTGGAAACCGAAACCGACAACCCCCGCTCCGGGACCTAAATCATGCGCATTCTTCAAGCAATTGCGGGTAGACCTCAGGGTGGTGCCGAAAACTTCTTCATCCGCCTCGCGGTTGCACTTAACCAAACGGGCATACATCAGAAGATCCTTATCCGCCATCACCAGGATCGGGCGGCGCAACTCCGTAACGCAGGGCTCGCCCCGCTCGAGCTTCGGTTCGGAGGTGTTTTCGATTTTGCCTCTCGCCAGCATTTTCGCAAAGCAATCCGGGAGTATCGCCCGTCCATTGTCTGCACCTGGATGAGCCGCGCAACAGCCCTCTGTCCGATCAAATCTCCGGATCATCCCTTTATTCATGTTGGACGCCTGGGCGGTTATTATAAGCTTAAGTATTATCGCCACTGCGACCATCTGGTTGGCAATACCCAGGACATCGTCGATTATATTTTGGGTGAAGGATGGCCCCGCGAGCGGGTGCACTACCTGCCGAACTTTGTCGGCGCCACGCCCGGCAAGGCCCTGCCCCGAAGCCAGTTCGGCATCCCGCCCGACAAAACTCTTCTCTTGGCCCTGGGTCGTCTCCATGAAAACAAAGCGATGGATATCCCGATCGCCGCCCTGCCCGCCTTGCCGGATTGCCATCTTATCATCGCGGGCGAAGGAAGTTTACGCGAGGCGCTCACCCGCCAAGCCCAAGAGCTGGGCGTGCAAGACCGTATCAGCTTTCTGGGCTGGCGTGACGACACCGCCGATCTTCTGGCCACCTGCGATATATTTCTTTGCCCGTCCCGTCATGAGCCTTTAGGCAACGTGGTATTGGAAGCCTTTGCCCAAAGCAAACCAGTTATCGCCGCCGCCAGTTCGGGGCCGGCCTCTTTAATCAACCATGGGGAGAGCGGTCTGCTCTTCACCATCGACGATAAGGACGCTTTGACGCAGTGCGTAAACCGGGTGAGACAAGATCAGGATTTTGGGCGTAGCCTTGGCGAAGCAGGGCATGCTTCTTATCGCGCTCAATTCACTCAAAAAGTCGTCTTGCGTCAGTGGCTTGAATTCTTTTCATCGATCTCGGTAAAGGGATAGGCATGTGCGGCATTGCCGGCATCATGAGACGTAAGGATAGTCTTCCTGCTCCGCGCTTACTTGATCTTTTTGATCGAAGCCTGACCCATCGCGGTCCCGACGGCCGGGGCGACTACGCTATTGCCAATGTGGCGATGATCCAGCGTCGCTTGGCCATTATTGATCTTAAGACCGGGGACCAACCACTCTATAGCGGTAACAATGAAAAACCCCTGGCGCTTATCGGCAACGGCGAAATCTACAACTACATAGAATTGCGCCATGAGTTTTCGGGCTTTCCCTTTCGCACTCAGTCCGATTGCGAAACACCTCTCGCTCTTTATTCGCAAAACGGATTGTCTTTTCCCAACCGGCTTCGCGGCATGTATGCCCTTGCCCTGCATGATCAAGCGGCGCAACGGTTGGTCCTGTCTCGCGATCCGTTCGGGATTAAACAGCTTTATGTGGTAGAGACCGATTCCGGCCTTGCCTTTGCTTCCGAGCCGCAAGCGCTTATTACTGCGGGATTAGTTCATCCTGAGATCAACAACGCAAAGCGACATGAACTTCTGCAGCTGAATTTTACGACCGGGCCCGACACGGTATTCAAATCAATCCGTCGTCTTTTGCCTGGCGAAACCATCGTCGTTGAGGACGGCCGTATCGTATCTCGTTCTCATGAACCGGCTTTCCCGCTTAACCCTCCGGTGTCGATTTCATCCGGAAACGCCTTAAAAAAGCTGGACCGTGTCCTCGAACAAGCTGTGGAGGTGCATCAACGGTCGGACGTGCCCTACGCCATGTTTTTATCCGGCGGCATCGATAGCTCGGCCATCCTCGCCTTAATGGCCAGATTGAATTCGCAACCGGTAACGGCTTTTACCGCCGGATTTCCCGGCACTGCGGTGGCCGACGAACGTAGCCTTGCGCGGGATGTCGCCAAGGCCTGCAACGCCGAGATGGTTGATGTCGCCATCAGCGGCGAAGATTTCTGGAATAATCTGCCGGCCATCGTTGCGGCGATGGATGACCCGGTGGCGGACTATGCGATTATCCCCACCTGGCTCTTGGCCAAGGCGGCTCGCCGGCAAGGATTCAAGGTGGTGCTCTCCGGCGAAGGTGGCGACGAAATCTTTGCCGGTTACGGAAGATACCGCGCGGCGCTCAGGCCTTGGCCGTTTAAGAAACCTTTGCGAAGCCGCGGAGTCTTCGATGGGCTCGGTCTTTTGAATCCCGACATAGCTTCTGATCCCAAAGACTGGCGTAAAACCCTCCTCAAGAATGAACAGGATCTTGGCGGCCGGCCCCTTACCCCCCTGCAGCGGCTTCAGGCGCTCGACTGCAGGGATTGGCTGCCCCACGATCTCCTGATCAAGCTTGATCGTTGCCTGATGGCCCATGGAGTTGAAGGGCGAACGCCGTTCCTCGACAAAGAGGTCGCCCAATTTGCCTTTACCTTGCCGGATAACCTGAAACTTCAGCGGGGTATGGGTAAATGGGTCTTGCGTGAATGGCTGGCCAAGCATCTTCCCGTGGCGCAACCTTTTTCACACAAACGCGGCTTTACCGTTCCGGTTGGCGCATGGATGGCCCATCAGGGAAAGATGCTGGGAGAGGTTCTAGCCAAGCAAGCGGCGGTCAAAGAGATTGCTAAGTCTGACGCCGTCAGAACCCTATACGCCGATCCGCGCCTTGCGACGGATCAGCGACTGGCTCAGGCCGGCTGGAATCTGCTTTTTTACGCCCTCTGGCATCGGCGTCACATTCAAGGCTTGAAACCCGAGGGCGGTATTTTCGATTGCCTAAGCTGATCAGCTTAAATAAACGGCGCTTTTAAGCCCTCTTGCTCAAATGCCCGCAAAATGGCCGGGCGCTTTAAAAGGTTTTCTAAATACTTGCCCAAGTGAGGAAAGTCCCGCGGCGGCTTCGCCGTTTGACGCGCAAACCGTGCCACCATCAAGAGATAACAATCCAAAACACTAAAATCTTTCCCTAGAAAATACAGACCTTGCTTGGCGATCTCTTTATCAAGCAAGCCGAACATCTCGGCCAATCGTCCTTCGGCGGCGGCCTTTACGGCCGGAACACCTGCAGGATCCGTCGTATAGCGTTCGGAGTACCACCACATGATGGCCTCGGTCTGAACGGTATTGGTCAGATACATCAGCCAGGAATAGAACTTGGTGCGCTCGGGCGTGCCGAACTTGGGAGCCAAGCCCTTCTCAGGAAATTTATCGCAGAGATGCAGGCAAATCGCCGCCGTCTCAAAGATCGACAAATCGCCATCGCGCATGGCCGGCACCCGGCCCGACGGATTGATCTTAAGATAGGCTTCACCCTTATGCTCATTCTTGGCGCGATCCAGCAGGCGGAGCTGATAAGGAACGCCCATTTCCTCTAAGATAAAGTGCGGCGCCAGATTGGCATTCCCCGGATAATAGAACAGCTCTATCATTGTCCCCTTCCTCTATGCCGTTGAAACAGGTTTACCAGCCACCGCCGCCTGGGCGGCGGCCAGGCGGGCGATCGGCACACGGTACGGCGAGCAGGAGACGTAATCCAGTTTCACGCTTTCGCAAAAAGCAACAGAAGCCGGATCGCCGCCGTGTTCCCCGCAAATCCCCAGCTTGATCTTGGGGTTGCTTTTCTTGCCGCGTTCCACCGCGATCTCGATCAACGCGCCGACGCCTTTACGATCCAAGGTAACGAAGGGATCGATCTCGAAGATCCCCGCCTTCTGATAGGTGGACAAAAAGCTTGCCGCATCATCACGCGACAAGCCGAAGGTGGACTGGGTCAAATCATTGGTGCCGAAGCTAAAAAACTCCGCAACCTCGCCGATCGCGTCGGCACGCAAGGCCGCCCGCGGCAGCTCGATCATGGTCCCGACCATATAATCAAAGGTTACGCCGGCGTTTTTCCTCACACTCTCGGCCACTCGATCGACCAGCTTTTTCATGATATCGATCTCCGCCTTGGTCGCCACCAAGGGAATCATGATCTCTGGCACCACGGTTTCGCCGCGGCGACGAGTTTCGACAATCGCCTCGAATATGGCCTGCACCTGCATCTCGTAAATCTCGGGATAGCTGATGCCCAAACGACAGCCGCGGTGGCCCAACATCGGGTTGGATTCATGAAGCGCCGCGGCGCGGCTGCGGACCCGATCGACCGAAACCTTGGCTTCCTCGGCGACAATTTTGATCTCCGCGTCGGTTTTGGGCAGGAATTCATGCAGCGGCGGGTCCAGCAGGCGGATGGTCACCGGCAACCCCCGCATGATTTCGAATAGCTCGATAAAGTCCTGACGCTGCATCGGCAGCAGCTTCGCCAAGGCAGACCTGCGACCCGCTTCATCTTCGGCGACGATCATGCACTGCATCGGTACGATGCGGCCTTCGTCGAAAAACATGTGCTCGGTTCGGCAAAGGCCGATCCCTTCGGCGCCGAACTTCCGCGCGGTTCGGGCATCCAAGGGTGTTTCGGCATTGGCGCGCACCTTCATCCGGCGCAGTTCGTCCGCCCATCCCATCAAGGTTTTGAAATGCCCTGACAGCTCCGGTTGCACAGTCGGGATCAAACCGCGCATGATTTCGCCGCTGGCGCCGTCGATGGTCACGATATCACCCTGCTGAATAACGACACCGCCGGCAGAGAGTTTTTTCGCCGCATAATCAATCCGCACGTCGCCCGCACCTGAAACGCAAGGCCGCCCCATGCCGCGAGCTACCACCGCGGCATGGCTGGTCATGCCGCCGCGGGTGGTCAGGATTCCCTTGGCCGCATGCATGCCGTGGATGTCTTCGGGACTGGTCTCGATCCGTGCCAAGATCACCGCTTCACCCTTGGCGGCCAAGGCTTCGGCTTCATCAGCGGTGAAGACGATCTTTCCCGCCGCCGCCCCCGGCGATGCCGGCAAACCGCGGGCAATTACTTCACGTTTGGCCTTGGGATCCAAGGTGGGGTGCAGCAATTGATCCAGCGCCTTCGGGTCAATTCGAAGGATCGCCTGTTTTTTGTCGATCAGCTTTTCCGCCTCCATGTCGACCGCAATACGCAGCGCCGCTTGGGTCGTGCGCTTGCCGGTACGAGTCTGCAGCATATAAAGCTTGTCGTTTTCGACCGTGAACTCGATGTCCTGCATATCTCGATAATGGGCTTCAAGCGTTTTGCGCACTTCGGCCAACTGAGAAAAGACCTTGGGCATCACCTCTTCCATCGCCGGCAAGGTCGAGTTGTTGGCTTTCTTGCCGGCAATCGTCAGATGCTGCGGCGTGCGGATGCCGGCGACGACGTCTTCGCCCTGGGCATTCACCAGGTATTCGCCGTAAAAGATGTTTTCACCGGTGGACGGATCTCGGGTGAAAGCAACGCCGGTGGCGCAATCCTGCCCCATATTCCCAAAAACCATAGCCTGAATATTGACCGCCGTACCCCAGCTTTCCGGAATGTCGTGAAGCTTGCGATAAATCTTGGCCCGATGATTCATCCAGGAATCAAATACGGCACCGATGGCGCCCCAAAGCTGCGCCTTAGGGTCTTGCGGAAAGGGTTCTCCCTTTTCTTCCTCAACTAAAATCTTATACTCTTTGACAAGATTTTTAAGGTCAGCTTCGTCAAGTTCGGTATCCAAGTGAACACCTTTAACATCCTTATGGCGCTCGAGAATTTCTTCAAACAAATGATGGTCTACCTCCAGCACGACATTGCTGTACATCTGGATAAAGCGGCGATAGCTATCATAAGCAAAGCGTGAGTTCCCACTGGCGGTGGCAAGGCCCTCTACCGTCTCGTCATTAAGCCCTAAGTTAAGAACTGTATCCATCATTCCCGGCATCGAGGCACGAGCACCCGATCGCACCGATACCAAAAGGGGATTTTTCACCGCACCAAATTTTTTGGCGACGGTGTCTTCAACATACTTGAGCGCCTGTTCTACTTGCGCCGCCAACTCGACTGGGTAGGTTTTGTTATGGGCATAATAGGCGGTGCAAACTTCTGTCGTCAGAGTAAACCCCGGAGGAACAGGCAGCCCAAGCGACGCCATTTCCGCCAAGTTTGCGCCCTTGCCACCCAAAAGGTCCCGCATAGCAGCGCGACCTTCAGCCTTCCCCTTGCCGAAAGAGTAAACCCATTGGGTCATGCCTGTTCCCTACCCCTCGATTTTAGAAAAATCAGCAACAATCTCCATGGTATCCCGTATTCCGGCAAGCAACCGCAGCCGATTTTCGCGTAACGCCGGCTCGGGGGCATTAACGGTCACCTTGTCAAAAAAAACGTCCACCGGCCACCGCAAACCCCCCAAGGCGGCCATTGCCGAATTATAATCCTCCTTCGGTAAAGCCACCTTGACGCCGGCCGACGCTTTTTCAAGCGCGCTCTGCAAAGCGCTTTCTTCCGTTAGCGAGAACAGATCTTTCTTGATGTCCGACGTATAGGTGCGGCAATCTTTTTTCTCTTCGATGCGGAGAATATTTGTCGCCCGCCGATAGGCCGCCAAAAGATTGGCGCCATCCTCCGTCGCCAACAGCCCACCCAGCGCCTCTACCCGTGCCAACAAACGCGTTATGTCATCCTCATTACCCAAGGCAAATACCGCGGTGATCAAATCGTGGCGCAGGCCTTGTTCTTTTAACACCACCTTCAAACGATCGGCGAAGAAGTCCAATAAGGCATCTTCGATTTTATCCGACCAGACAATACGCTGACCGTATCCGGCACCAGCCGCCGCAAAAATCTTCCGCAACGGCAAGCGAAGCTTATTTTCCCGGATAAGGCGGATGAGTCCAAGCGCGGCCCGGCGCAGCGCAAATGGATCCTTGGAGCCGGTCGGCATTTCGCCAATGGCGAAAAATCCCACCAAGGTGTCGAGCTTATCGGCCAACGAGACGACGACCGAGTTTGCGGCCGAGGGACAGCGATCGGACGGCCCCAAGGGCGCATAGTGCTCGGCGATCGCCTCGGCGACCAACGCCGCCTCTCCTTGATGAAGGGCATAATATCTGCCCATGATTCCTTGTAGCTCAGGAAACTCGCCGACCATGCCGGTCACAAGATCGGCCTTGGCCAGATGCGCCGCGCGGCCCGCAATCTTCGCATCGGCGCCGGGAACATACGCCGCCAAGGTTGCCACCAATATCTCGAGCCGCTTCACTTTATCCAAAACAGTGCCGAGCTTGGCATGAAAAGTCATATCGGCAAGCTTGGGCCGAAACAGGTCCAGTTTTTGTTTTTGGTCGGTTTCATAGAAGAATTGCGCGTCTGAAAGGCGGGCGCGCAATACGCGTTCATTCCCGGCAACAATCGCTTTGCCGCCGTCGGTTGCCATCATATTCGCCACCACAACAAAGCGCGGCGCCAAATTTCCCTTTGTCGTTTCAACCGAGAAATATTTTTGCTTACTGCGCATAAACGCCGTCAGCACCTCGGGCGGCAGCTTCATGAATTCGGCATCGATGCTTCCCACCAGCGGGACCGGCCATTCCACCAGCCCGGCAACCTCCTCCAACAGCTCGCTATCCTGCTGCACCCTTAAGTCGGCCGGCAAGGCCTTGGCGGCTCCCGCAAGGATAAGCTGTTTTTTCTCGATACGATTGAGAACGACATGGGCATCACGAAGTTTTCGCTCGTATTCCGCAAAGCCATTAACGGTGATATCGCCAGAAGAAAGAAAACGGTGTCCTTTCGTGACATTACCGAACGTCAAGGTTTTGCCGCCGCCCATATCGATCGCGCCGGGTATGACCTTATCATCCAGTAGCGCCAGAATACTGTGAAGGGGACGAACCCACCCTTGGGTTTGTCCGCCAAACTTCATGGATTTCGGCCACGGAAATTCCCGGATAACTTTGATGATCAATTCACCAAGAAGCTTGGCCGTGTCTTGGCCTTTAACGGTTTTTACCGAAAAGAGAAAAGTAGCGCCCTTGATGTCGCGCTTTTCACAGGCGTCGATGGTTGTCTCTGCCGAGCGTAAAAAGCCTTCGATCGCCGCCGCCGGCGCATCAATTCGCGGTCCCTTTCGCTCAACCACACGATCCGCCTGCACCCTCGGCAAACCGTCCATGACGACGACCAGTCGGCGCGGCGTGACGTAGGTGGACGGCGCCGAGAAAGTCACCTCGGCCGCGGTTAAACCTTGCGTGATCAGGCGGGACAGATCTTCCACCGCCTTGACCTGCATCCGGGCGGGAATTTCTTCGCTGAAAAGCTCCAGGAGGAACTGCGCCATTATACGTCTCCGCCGGCTGCATTTTCGGCAGCGGGCCAATCGCCATGACCTTTACTTGCCAGGTAAGATTCACAGCAAGCTTTGGCCAAGGCGCGCACCCGGCCGATATAGGCCTGGCGTTCGGTCACACTGATGGCGCCGCGCGCATCGAGCAGATTAAACAGATGCGAGGCCTTGATGCACTGGTCATAGGCTGGCAAGCTAACCCGCGCCGCTAAAAACTCTTTGCAGCTTTGCTCGGCATCTTGGAAGTGACGCAGCAATAACTTGGCATCGGTCAATTCAAAATTATGCCGGGAAAACTCGACTTCAGCTTGATGATAAACATCGCCGTAAGTCTTGGCGCTGGGCCCCTTCTCGCCCGGCTCATAATTCCAGCGCAGATCGTAAACATTCTCGACGCCCTGCACATACATGGCAAGGCGCTCCAAACCATAGGTTAGTTCGGTCGACGCCGGATTGCACTCAAGCCCGCCGACTTGTTGAAAATAGGTGTATTGGCCGACCTCCATCCCGTCGCACCAGATCTCCCAACCTAAACCCCAAGCGCCTAGGGTCGGACTTTCCCAGTCGTCTTCGACGAACCGAATGTCGTGAAGCGCCGCATCGATCCCCAGCTCTCGCAAGCTGTCGAGAAAGAGTTGCTGGCTGTTTTCGGGTGACGGCTTCAGAATAACCTGAAACTGATAATAGTGCTGAAGCCGGTTTGGATTATCGCCATAGCGACCGTCGCTGGGTCGGCGTGATGGTTGAACATAGGCGGCGCTCCACGGTTCAGGACCCAAGGCGCGTAAAGTCGTCGCCCAGTGGAAAGTCCCGGCGCCAACCTCCATGTCGTAGGGTTGAAGAATGACACAGCCCTTACCGGCCCAATAATTCTGCAGTTTCAGAATTAAAGACTGGAAACTGGTCCCCTTGGTTGGAGAACCCTTGCCGGTTGATCCGCTTGTGGACGGCATGACCTTTATCACCCTCACCTAAGACTTGTGCGGCGCACAATAGCCGCGGTGAAGCTTCAATTCAACGCCGCTCAAGCGAATAAAGTTAGTCCTTTTCCGCACATTGATGCGGCTGCCCGGCAACGACATAAACCTTGCAGGTGGGGCATTGGATGGTTTCTTGCGACTTTTCGAACCTGGCCTTGGATTTGGGGCGGGTAACTTTCGGGGCAGCACCAAAACCCCGCACCAAGCGAAAGAGATACCAGACAGCCCAAGAGACCAGAGCCAGGACAATCAGTTTTGATAAGGATAGGCCAAACATAGGCTGACTTTGCTCGACCCCAGAGGTTAAAGCAAGAGGGCTGAGCCGCCCCGCAAAATCGCTTCGGCTTGGGCTGTATAGCCGCCTTGAGGGGCATGCAGAACAAGGCCGACAGCGAGCCGAAACGGAACAAGGCTATCCCGGGTAGCCTGGACCAGAATCCGCTTCGCTTCTTTGGGGGTCCCGTCGGGTTTTAGCCCCGGCCACAGGGGATAAACCACCACCTCGCCCATTTTTATCTCAGGCACCGCTGTCGAGAGCAAAGAGAGAATCTCCGCCTGACGATCCGCCCGATGAATGATAGTCAGTGTTCCGCCCGGCCTAAGACAGCTCATACCCATTTCCATAAAGGCGGCAAGATCGGCTTCACCTTCGTGATGCGCTTGGGTTTTGTTTGCCGAAGGCGAGACGGAGAATTTCTGATCCGCTAAATACGGCGGATTCATCATGACGTGATCAAACCCGCTTCGCAGCTCTGGGGGCGGTGATAAAACATCACCCAAAATGATGTGCAGCTTTTGCATGACACCATTCCGATCGGCATTCCGCCGGGCCAAGCGAGCCATTTCGCCATCGATCTCTATTCCGGTGACCATTATCTCGGGAATCCGCGTCAACAAACAAAGAGCCGCCGCCCCCGTTCCCACCCCTAATTCAAGAATCTTGTCGTGCGATTTGGCCGGAACGGCGGCAGCCAAGAAAACAGGATCGATCGCCACGCGATAGCCGTCCCGCGGCTGCTCCAGTGCAACCCGGCCATTTAAAAGGTGATCAACGGTTGTCTCTGAATTATTCGGTGGGATCATTAGCTCTTTATAGCTTAAGCTCGGCATACCTACGCTTCGGGACCGCGACCTTCCGCCACTTGACCGATAGGGCGGTCATTCTATGCTTTTAAACAGATATGGGGTCAAGCTCATGCCCTATCCTTCCTCTAGGAGATGACGATGGCCATAGTGGTCAGTCTTGAGGAGCAACGGCAATCACAGGCTCCCTCGCCAAACGCGATGGATCAGCTAACCTCGCTTGTCGGTGGCGACCTTGAAAAGGTCAATGCGCTTATCCTTGAAAAAATGAACAGCCGGGTTGCGCTTATCCCGCAGTTGGCCGGCTATATCATCGCCGCCGGCGGCAAGCGGCTGCGGCCGATGCTGACCCTCGCCGCTGCGCGCCTCTGCGGACATAACGGAGACCGCGCCTATGCGCTTGCCGGCGCAATTGAGTTTTTGCACACCGCCACCCTGCTTCATGACGATGTCGTCGACGAAAGCGATCTTCGCCGCGGCCAAGACAGCGCCAATGCCGTTTGGGGCAACAAACCCTCGGTGTTGGTCGGCGACTTTTTGTTCAGCCGCGCCTTTCAGCTGATGGTGGGCGACGGCGATATCGCCGTTCTCAAAATTCTTTCCGATGCCTCGGCGATCATTTCCGAAGGCGAGGTGCTGCAGCTATTGACGGCGAATAATACCGAGACGTCTGAGAGTGATTACCTTGAAGTTATTCGCGCCAAGACTGCCGCCCTGTTTGCCGCCGCCTGCGAACTGGGGGCGATTGTCGGCGAGGTGAAGCGGGTCGAACGCGAAGCCTTACAGAGTTACGGACTAAATTTGGGCATCGTGTTTCAGCTGATCGACGACGTGCTGGATTATGCGCCGGCCCATACCGATCTTGGGAAAACCCGCGGCGACGATTTTCGCGATGGTAAAATGACTTTGCCGGTCATCCTTGCTTTTCGCCGCGGCACGCCGGAAGAGCGGCGTTTTTGGCAGCGGACAATGCAGGATCTGCAGCAGAATGATGCGGACCTGGACCGGGCTCTCCTGCTCTTAAAACAGCATGGCGCCTTGCGGGATACGGTGGACCGCGCACGCCATTATGGCGCCATAGCGCGGGATGCCTTGGGGATATTTCCCGACAGCGAAGCTAAGTCGGCGCTGGTCGCCATCGTTGATTTCTGTATTGCACGAGCGACTTAGCAAATTTTCCCTCTCCGGGCTTGCCTCGCCCTTAGATCACGCTACTCTTTTCCAGACCTACCCAGAAACCTGCGTCGTTGCATAGGCGGGAAATGAAGCTGGCTCCCTATCTTCTGGTTCTAGCGCTGCTGTGCGGCGCCGCGGCAGCGAAGGCTGAGCCCGTCGACCTTGAGCTTATTCTGGCGGTTGATGTCTCTCGCAGCATCGACCCTGCGGAAGCTAAGCTGCAGCGGGACGGGTACATCGCGGCCTTGCGCGATCCTCGGGTCCATGCCGCGATTAAATCCGGTTTTAACCGCCGCATTGCCGTTCTTTATTTGGAATGGGCCGGATACGGCAATACCAAGGTTATCGTTAACTGGATGCCGATCAGTAACCTTGACGATGCGAACAAATTTATCGCCCAGTTAAGTACGATCGAGCCTTTCTCTGCGTCTCGCACCTCCATCAGCGGGGCGATCGAGGCTGCGGTGCCTCTTTTCGACAACAATGGCTATGAAAGTGAGCGGCGCGTAATCGATGTCTCGGGGGATGGACCCAATAACATGGGACCGATGGCGCCGGTCGCCCGCGATGCCGCCTTGAAAAAAGGCGTAACCATTAACGGCCTTGCCATCTTGGATGATCAACCCTCATTCGGCGGCCCGCCGATCGCCAACCTCGACCTTTATTATGAGAACTGCGTCATCGGCGGAACCGGTGCCTTTGTCATTGCCGCCGAGAGTTTTGCCTCCTTCGGCGAGGCCATTCTGCGCAAGCTTATCTTGGAAATAGCCGCGGCACAGGACCCGGTAAAGCCTGAAGGCAAGGCCGAGCCCGAGAATACCCTTCTCCATTTAGTGGCGGCCAACCGCACCGCACCGGCCTGCGACGTCGGGGAAAACCAGTGGCGGCGGATGATTCAGTAGGATTTGCCTCGGAATATCCGAGGTTAATCGACGAGGCCTTGCGAGCGTCCCACAGCGGCGCTATAAGCCGACAGCAGTCGGAGTATAGCTCAGCCTGGTAGAGCGCTGCGTTCGGGACGCAGAGGCCGGTGGTTCGAATCCACTTACTCCGACCATTTAATATCCTTGATAAAAGCTGATTGAGGTAAGCTTACCGTGGCGCCTCGTGCCAGCGGCGCAGCACCAGCCAGCTGACAAAAGACGACAGGCCGAATATCGCCACCCCGGTTGCCGCCAACAAAAACAACGCCGCAAACATGCGCGGGATTTCCAGCCGGTAGCCCGCTTCCAGCAACCGCCAGGCCAAACCCGATCCGACGCCGGCCGTACCCGCGACGAACTCCGCCGCCACCGCCCCAATCAAAGATAAACCGCCGGCGATGCGGAGCCCGGTCATAATCGACGGCAAGGCGGCCGGCAGCCGAAGCTTCCAAAGAATTTGCCAGGTCGACGCCCGATAAAGGTGAAACAAATCCAGGTGGCGACGATCGACGCTGATAAGTCCGTGAAGGGTATTCGCCAAGATCGGAAAGAAGGCAACGATCGCCGCACAGATGATCACCGCCAGATCCGAATTCGGAAGATAGATCAGCAAGAAGGGGGCGATGGCAATGATCGGCGTTACCTGCAGGATGACCGCCAAAGGAAAAAACGCGCGTTCGGCCCAGCGTGACTGGGCAAACAAAACCGCCAGGGCAAAGGCGGTAAAACTGGCCAAGGCCAAGGCGGAAAAACATATCCGCAACGTAACAAGAAGCGCCGAGTACAGGGCTCCGCCATCATGGATGAGGCTTGCCAACACCGCGCTTGGTGCTGGAAGGATGTAGGGAGGAATCTTGGCCACGACGACACCGATTTCCCAGATAAGCAAGAGCAGCACCAGCATGACGATCGGCGGCAAAAACCGTTTCGCTTGCGGCAATATCATAGGGTTATCTCCTGCCGCAGCAATTCTGTCACAGCCCCGCAGCAAGCCATATAATCCTGTGTGTTACGAAAATCTGCCGAGCGGGGGGAGGAAGCCTCAACCGCGACTTCACCCAAAATATGTCCTGGGCGCTTGCTCATGACGACAACGCGGTGCGCAAGATAAACAGCTTCAAAAATCGAGTGAGTGACAAACACGGCCGAAAACTGACGTTGCCGCCACAAGGTCAGCAGCTGATCATCCAGTTGAAATCTGGCGATTTCATCGATGGCCGCAAAGGGCTCATCCAACAGCAACAAATGAGGCTTCGTTATAAGCGCCCGCGCCAGCGCCACGCGCATTTTCATGCCACCCGACAACTCCCGCGGATAGGCGGCGGCGAACTCTGTCATCCTCACCATGGCCAGGGCTTCCGCAACCGATAGGCTTTCCGCGTGGTGCGACGGCCCTAGCTTAAGCGGTAAGGCAATATTCTCTTTCGCCGTGGCCCAGGGCAGCAGCGTCGGCTCCTGAAAGATATATCCTATGGCCGATGCCGCGGCGCCCCGAACAATCCGCCCTGTTGTCGGCGTCTCCAATCCCGCCATAAGTCTCAGCAAGGTACTTTTGCCGCAGCCGGAAGGGCCGACCACCGCAACGATTTCGGCAGGATTAAGATGAAAGTCGATCCCGGTTAAAGCTATTACACCGTTGTCATAGGTTTTACCGACCTTGTGTAATTCAACCGGCGCATCGTTCACGGTCGCCGCAGCTCCTTGCCGACACCTTTATTCACAAATTTCAGCGTGTAGGCTTGGCGATAATCGAGATCGGTGGGAAAGATCTTGGCCTCGACCATTTTCTCAAAAAAACTTTTAACGCGATCATCGGTCATCGCCCCAATTCCCAAATGCACCGCATCTCCGCTGTCGACAATGCCGTAGGTCTTCATTGCGGCCGTGGCGAATGCCAACCGCTCATCGGTCATTTCGGGATTATCTTTTTTGATCAGTTCATTCGCGGCGCGATTATCACCATACAGATAATTGTACCAACCGATAATACTCGCATCGACGAAGCGTTGCACCAGATCGGGGCGCCGATCGATCGTCTCTTGTCTGGCCTCGATGGTGGTCGAGTAGGTATCGAACCCGGAATCGGCTAGAAGAAAGACTTTGGGCTTGAAACCGCCCGTCCGCTCGATCTCGTAAGGGTCCGACGTGACATAGCCTTGCATACCGAGTTTCTTGTCGGCCAGAAATGGCGCCGCATTAAAGGTATAGGGACGGACCCGGGCTTCATCAAAGCCGTAAGTTGCGGCCATCCAGCGATAAAAAGTGGCGACGCCGCTTTTGCTGATCAACAGATCGATGGATTTTAGATCCTCGAATTTGTCGATTCCCACATCCGGGTGAACAAGAATCGCCTGAGGCTCTTTTTGGAAAATGGCCGCAACCACCTTGGTGGGAATTTTCTGCTGAACCGCGGCAAGAGACGGAACGAGATTTCCGCCCATATAAAAATCGAGCTTCCCCGTCGCCAGCAACAACCGATCATTCCGCTGCGGGCCGCCGGGTTCGATCACGACATCCAGTCCGTATTTTTTATAGGTGCCATCGGCGACAGCTTGATAATAGCCCCCATGCTCGGCCTGGGCTTTCCAGTTGGTGCCGAACACGACCTTATCGGCAGCGAGCCCCCCTTGGGCTGGAACAAACCAGCCCCAGGCCGCAACGATAAAAAATCCCCAGTTGAACCGCCCTGTCATATTAAGCCTCTTGATGGACAATCGCCATAAACCCTGCATTGCCGGCTATTTACGAAATACTTATGTACCTTCTTCCGGCATAGATAAACACCCCAAGCCCCCTCCTCTGTCCATATCCTTTTACTAAAAGTCCGATCCTTCATCCTATTTTCCCTGAGAATGAGATTGTGAGAAATAAGGACAGCGGATAGGATCCGCCCCCGTCGCCAGGAATTATGGCGGTGGATAAAAGGGGAACCCATGAACTTAAAAGACCACATCCGTTCCGTTCCGGATTTTCCGAAACCGGGTATTCTCTTCTATGACATTTCCACCTTGCTGGCTCATCCTAAAGCTTGGCGGGCAACGGTCGAGCTGCTGCGGACTGCGCTTGCACCACACAAGCCCGATCTTCTGATGGGGATTGAGTCGCGCGGGTTTTTAACCGCAGCACCTCTCGCCTTAGAGCTGGGAGTCGGCTTCGCAATGATCCGGAAAAAGGGCAAGCTTCCGGGAAAGACCATCCGCTATACTTATGACCTGGAATATGGTCAGGACACAATTGAGGTCCAAGCCGACGCCATTCAATCAGGTCAGCGGGTCGTGGTGCTGGACGACCTTTTGGCGACCGGCGGCACCCTGGAAGCGGCCATCGCCCTGTTGCATAAAATCGGCGCCGATGTCCGGGCCGCTGCCTGTATCATCGAACTGTCGTTTCTAAACGGGCGGAAGCGAATCGAGGCTACAGGGGTTCCGGTAACCTCCCTTATAGCCTACGACCAATAAGGTTTCTGCCCTATCCTTTACCGCCGCTTGACCTCGGCAAGGCAGCCGGGCGATCATGAGTTTCCAGCCAAGGAGAGACACCCATGAACCGTCGCCAGTTTGTCGCCAGCGCTGCAGCCCTTACGGCTGGCGTATCGATTGGTAGCTTCCCCTTTCTTGCCTTCGCCAGCGAAGCCGAAGCTAAAGCCTTTATGGTCGATATGGGCAAACGCACCCAGGAAGCCCTAACCAAACCGGGACTCACTGACGACCAGCGCGTCACCGTGCTGGGCGAGATTATGGCGAAGGCGCTCGACATCGACGGATTGGGCAAATTTACTTTGGGACCGTTTCTGCGGCAATCAAACGTCGACAAGGTCACCGAGTTTCTCGGCTTTTTTCATAAATACGTTGTGATGTTCTATCCAAAACTGATGCTCAAGCTCTCCTTCGTGGGATTTACCGTTACGGAGGCGCGCGCCTCATCGGATCAAGATATCCTGGTTGGCTCCATGCTCAAACGAAACGGCGGCGGGGAAGTTCAAGCCGACTGGCAGGTCCGGATGGTCAACGGCGCTTATCAAATCGTTGATGTAAAGGTGGAAGGCCATTCCTTGCGCTCGTTTACCCGCGCTAAATTCGAACGCGTACTCCGCGAAAAATGGATCGATGGCTTGATTGCCGTCTTAAAAGATTGGGTTACGAGTGGTATTGAAAAACCCGTCTTTTAGTCATTTCTTTATGCAGGCACGGCTAAGAATTTCCATGAAAAATCTGGTTAGAGGATCGCTTCTTTTTGCGCTCTCTTGCGGTCTCGCGGGTTGCATAAGCTTTGGGAGCGAGCGTCCAGTCAGCAACTGGACTCGTGCCGGCGCCGACGTCAATACGATGAAGCGGGACACCCTGGACTGTCAACGGTTTGCCCGCGAACAAACCAAAACTCAAGAAGGCGTCGATACCGACATTGCTGGCGGCCTTACAGGCCGCAGCGGCGCCCAGGCAAGCGCGAATGATCATATGTCGGAAAATCGGCGGGTTGAATTAACCAACGCCTGCATGCGAGCCCGCGGCTACACCAAGGCAAAATAGCGCCCTATTTCAGAGACAGAGGAATAAACGGCACTTGAGTAAGAATCTTGTTCTCCATCCGCATGATCCGCGGCGTTTGCTGCGCTGAATAGGCTTTCCAATCGGCGTCCCCCAAAAGCTTGGCGCGTTTTTCCGCTCGATCGCTTAACGAGTCATAGCCCCAAAGGTGAACAATTTGATTGAGTTCACCGATATCCATGCTGGTAAAAAATGCCACCGGTTTGCCCAGATATTTACTTTGAATAGAATAGCCCACCTCTTCATAAAACTTAAGATAGGCGGGCAACGTGCCGGGGAACAGCGTATAGGTCCGGTGGTCGATGATCATTCTTAGGCTCCTTGATTATAGCGACGAAACAAGATGTCCGCCATCGACCACGATGACGCTGCCCGTCATGTATGCGCCGGCAGAACTGGCCAACAACAGCAATGCACCATCAAGATCCTCAGGCGTGCCCGCGCGGCGTTGGGGAATTCGTTGCACAAGCGCAGCACCTGCTGGCGATCGAAGGAAGTCATGGTTGAGCTCGGTATCGATATACCCTGGCGCAAGGGCGTTGACCCGAATGCCATAAGGCGCCCACTCCAAAGCGAGGCTGTGCGTGATTTGAATAAGCCCCGCCTTGGCGGCGGTATAGGCAGCAACCTGTTTGGCCACACCTAAACCCAAGATCGAGGCGATATTGATAATACTACCGCCCAACTTTAGCGCCTGAAGGCGCCGGGCCGCGGTTTGGGCGACACGAAATGCACCGGTAAGATTGGTATCTATAACCGCCTGCCAATCTTCATCCGACACGGTAAGCGCCGGCGCCTGAGTAACAATCCCGGCATTGTTGACGATGATGTCTATCGGTCCGGCAACAGCCTCAGCCTTTGCAAAGCCGTCTGCAACGGAAGCTCCCGAGGTCACATCCATGGTTAGCGCATAGGCCTTGGCGCCGGTGTTATTCAACCGATCGGCATGTTGCCTGATGAGCTCACCGCGTCTTGCCGTCAGAATAACATTTGAACCGGCCGCGGTTAAAACCTGGGCGAAATGCGCTCCCAAACCGCTGGAGGCGCCGGTGATTAATGCCGTATGACCTTGAAGAGAAAAAATCCGACGATCAGGTTGCGCCATAAGACACCGATTTTAAAAGTTAAGCCGCCTTTTTCGGAACCATTGCCGCAGACCCACCAAAATCCAGATACCGCATGGCACGCTAAGCGCAAGCGCCGCCAAACTAAAGGGTAAGGCCATGCCGCCCCAGAGCGATATTGTTGTCCCGACAGCAAGCGGCCCCGCTATACCGCCCATTTGATAGGACATGACAAAAACACTGTGGGCTTTGATTAATTCAGCTGGCGAGAATTTTTGACCGAGACTGGCCACGCCCAAATTGTAAAAACCATAAACCAATCCGCCCCATATCACGACGGTTGGCCACAGAAAAACCGTCCCGGCAAAGAAGGGCAGGATGATCGCCGTAACCGCCGCACTCAGGGTCAAGATGACCATCATGGTTTTTTCCGAGACATGATCGATCAAGAACGCCAATGGCGGCTGTAGAAGAATGTGACCGATAGCAAACGCCGATATCAAAGAAAGGGTCCCAGCTGTCGTCAAACCGATATCTACGGTAAAGAGAGGAACAAGACCAAAGAAGGCTGTCTCGATTCCGCCGCCGACCACAGCCAATCCCATGGCCAGAGGCGCCTTTGTCAATAAAGGTCGTAACGCCCATACCGATGTCAAAATCATTTGCGGTGCCGTGGCCCGCATGGACAAGAAGGCAAAACCGGCCGCCATGCCGATGGCCGCAGTAAGGGTAAAAGGGACAAGGCCATCGATACCGGCAAGATTGACGATCTGGGGACCAAGAGCGAATCCCGTCGCCAGCGAAACGGCATACCACGCATGATGGCGTCCACGGCTGGACTCAGGCGTGGCGGCATGCAGCCACGCCTCGGCAACGATCCACAACACCGCAACGCCGACGCCGACGGCAAACCTTAACAGGCACCAGGCCGTGTAAGAGTGATAATACCCCATCAGAATAGATCCGGCGCCGGACACAGCCATTCCCGCTAAAATCAACATCGCCGGATTGATCCGCCTAACGAGCCACGGGATCATCTGGCCCGTGACGAGGATAGCCAGGGGGAAAACCGCGATGTTCACCCCGATCAGCCAGGGCGGGACCCCGTCCCGCTCTAGCCTTAATGCTATAACAGCTGTTAACAGCGCATAAGCCAGGCTGGCAGGGAAGACCGCCATGATGATAAGTGCCGGACCTCGGATGTGCCAGTCCACTCCCGCTAAATTAGGCAAATATTCCTCCTCTGCCCTCGCCCCAAAGTACCTTTGCCTTAGATTTATAGCAAATCTTCATCCTGCGTTGCCAAGCCGCAGCAGCAAAGCTATAAGCGGCCATCCCTATTGGTTAGTCTAGAGGTAGCGGCTTGTCCAAGACGCGCAGATTGCTTTTGTTGAACGGCCCCAATTTGAACATGCTGGGCGCGCGGGAACCTGCCCTTTATGGCAGTCTAACCCTGGCCGATATTGTCGCACGAGCCCAGCAAAAGGCCCAGAAACTGGGCTTTTCATTGGACGCCCAGCAGTCAAACCTTGAGGGCGAGCTTGTAGGATGGATTCAAAAGGCACCCGAGACCTATCAGGGCATCGCCATTAATGGCGGGGGTTACAGCCATACCTCCATCGCGATCGCGGATGCGCTCCGTCTTGCCGGGCTGCCGACCGTAGAGGTTCATCTCACCAATGTGTATCGCCGCGAGCAATATCGTCATCACTCGCATATTGCCGAGGTCGCAACGGGAACATTGTGCGGCTTTGGAGCAATAGGCTATGAGCTTGCCGTTGAAGCCTTGGCCCACTTAATCGGAAATTCGTAAGATGCCACGTCGACCTATCGCTTCAGAGACTGGAAAGGGTTCCATGCCTAACTTCGCCGTTGATGAAACTCTCATCCGCCGTTTAGCAACCTTGCTGAAAGAAACCGGATTAACCGAGATCGAATTGGCCGATGGTGAAAAACGGGTCCGGATCGCGCGGACCACTTCCGCCCCGGCGCTTGCCGCCCCGATCTTAGCGGACCTCAGCCATACGCCGGCAGTCCCGGCATCCTCCGAAAAAGCACCTGCCGTCGATATGGCCGGCGCCATTCCCTCGCCCATGGTCGGCACGGCCTACCTGTCGCCTCAACCCGGCGCACCCGCCTTCATTAAGGTTGGGGATACGGTGCGGGAAGGACAAACGTTGCTGATCATCGAAGCGATGAAAGTCATGAATCCCATTATCGCCCCGAAATCCGGCAAGGTTACCCGCATCCTTATCGAGGATAAACAGCCGGTGGAATACGGCGAACCCCTTCTTATCCTTGAATAGAAAAATCGAGTTTATTTGATGTTTGAAAAGGTTCTCATCGCCAATCGAGGAGAGATCGCCCTACGTATCGGGCGGGCTTGCCGTGAGATGGGCATTCAAACAGTCGCCGTCCATTCCACCGCCGATGCGGAAGCCATGCACGTCCGCCTCGCTGATGAAAGCGTGTGCATAGGTCCACCGCGCCCGGCGGATAGCTATCTTAATATCCCCGCCCTCATCACTGCGGCCACGGTAACAAAATGTGATGCGGTTCATCCCGGCGTCGGCTTCCTGTCAGAAAATCCCCGGTTTGCGGAAATCGTTCAAGATCACGGCATGACATTCATCGGTCCCTCACCTGAACATATTCGGATGATGGGCGACAAAATTACCGCGCGGGAAGTCGCGAAGCGGATCGGCCTTCCGCTTGTTCCCGGATCACCCGGTCCGGTGGATAATATCGAAGAGGCGGTTGCGGCGGCAGAAGGCCTCGGCTTTCCTGTCTTGTTTAAAGCCGCCGCCGGTGGCGGAGGCCGGGGGATGAAGGTTGCCACACGGCGCGAAGAAGTGGCCGAGGCTTTTTCTCTGGCCCGCAATGAGGCGGAGGCCGCCTTTGGCGACGGCCGGCTTTATGTGGAGCGTTATCTGGGACAGCCCCGCCACATTGAAGTTCAAGTGCTGGGTGATCACCATGGCAATGTCGTTCATTTTGGCGAGCGCGATTGCTCTCTGCAACGCCGCCACCAGAAAGTCCTGGAAGAAGCTCCCTCGCCGGCGTTGAATGCCACCGCACGCGATAAGCTCGGCAAGACTGTTACCTCTGCGCTGCGCGATTTGGGCTATCATTCCGCCGGGACGGTTGAGTTTCTCTACGAGAATGGGGAGTTCTTCTTCATTGAAATGAATACCCGGCTCCAGGTTGAGCATCCGGTTACGGAAATGATCTGCGGAATTGATCTGGTTCGCGAGCAGATCCGCATTGCCGCCGGCGCGCCGTTGGGCTTCGATCAAAAAGATATTCTCTTTGATGGCCATGCCATCGAGTGCCGCATTAATGCTGAGAATCCTGAAACCTTTCGTCCTTCACCTGGCAAGATCACCGACTACCATGCGCCGGGCGGGCTCGGCGTGCGGGTGGATTCAGCGCTTTATTCCGGCTATTCTATCCCGCCTTATTATGACAGCCTTATTGCTAAACTCGTTGTCCATGGACGGACGCGCAATGAGTGCCTGATGCGACTACGCCGGGCCTTAGCGGAATATGTCGTCGGCGGCATTGAAACCACGATTCCCCTACATCAAAAACTCCTCAGCGCCAAAGCGATCATTGACGGTGAATATTCGATCCATTGGCTCGAGCAATTCATGGCACAGGAGGCCAAGGGGCCGAAGGGATAATGGATAAAATTACGCCCGATATTTTATTGCGGGCGTATTCCATCGGCCTTTTTCCGATGGCGGAAGCCCGCGACGACCCTCTGCTATTTTGGGTCGACCCGCAGCAACGGGGAATTTTACCCCTTGATGAGTTCCACATTCCCAAATCTTTACGCAAAACACTGCGGCGGCAGATTTTCGACGTAAGATACGATACCGCCTTTTTGCAGGTCATGGAGGCTTGCGCTGCCCCTGCGCCCGGCCGCGAGAGCACCTGGATCAATCAAGAGATCATGGATCTCTACCAGGATCTATTCCGCCAAGGGTACTGCCACAGTATCGAATGTTGGCAGGATCAGCGGTTGGTTGGCGGCCTGTACGGCCTTGCCCTCGGCGGCGCTTTTTTTGGCGAGAGCATGTTTTCCCGCCAGCGGGATGCCAGTAAAATCGCCCTCTGTCATTTGGTAGCGCATCTTCGGGCTGGCGGCTTCACCCTCCTCGATACGCAGTTTCTGACTGAGCACTTAGCGCGCTTTGGCGCCCGAGAAATCCCCCGCGACGACTATAAAAAACTGTTAATTCAGGCTCTTAGTAAACCTGCGTCCTTTTCTTTTACTTTAAAGGATCCCCTTAACTATCTATTTACTACATAGATCATTGTCATTTATTATTAATGCGTGATCTTCTATCTTTAAAACTATTTTAAAAGGTTTGGTCATGTCGTATTTGGGAGTTAGCCGACTGTGGTCATGCATCCTCGCGGTCAGCGGCTTGTGTCTCTTCACCATGCCGGCAAGCGCGGATGACGCCAAAGCCATTGATTGTTCTAAAACCATTTTCCGGATGGATCTGTCAGGCTTTACCTGCGACGTCGTTAAAGGCCTGAGTGGCGACAGCTCTGCAAATGGCCAGTTCGACTTCTACGAAGCATGGGGTGAGAGAAACGACGTTTTTCTGTGGGTGCAATTGGGCTCTGCCGGCCTCGAAAGCGTCTTTACGCCAGCCCGTAAAGCAGAGACCAAAGAAACAATTCTTGAGAATGCCCAGATCGATGACACGCAGAATTGGTCCGAGCCCATTCCCGAAAAAGGCGGCTTCAATATCACTTTCACTTTGAAGGATGATACCTGCCTCGGCTTTATTCGTCAGAGCGAACCGCGGGATCAAGGTTATCTTTATAACCTTGTCGGCTATGCCTGCACCGACAAAAACCGGAAGGATAAGGCCGAGGTTCTTAAACAAATGGCGGCTTCTGTTATTTATAAGCGCTAAAATTCTCAGAATATAATCCTATCGATAAACAACCTTTAGTGGTCTAAGCTCGTAAAGCTGGGCGGTGGATGGCGGCTTTCCAAGCCTTTTGCCAAAAAGCTTTGCCAAAAATACGACTGTGTTAACGTTCGTTTACGAGTATCCACACTTTAGGATGTATCGAGGGCCATACCATGCGTGTCTTGCTAGTCGAAGATGACTCAACAATGGCAAAAAGCATCGAGATGATGCTAAAGCCGCAAGGCTATGTGGTCGATGTCAGCGAATATGGGGAAGATGGGCTCGAAATCGGCAAGCTCTACGACTACGACATCATCCTGCTTGATCTTATGCTTCCCGATATTACCGGCTATGAAGTTTTACGACGTTTGCGCAATGCAAAGATCAAGACACCGATTTTAATTCTGTCAGGCCTGAGCGGACTCGACGATAAGATCAAGGGTTTGGGCTTCGGTGCCGACGATTACCTGACCAAGCCTTTTGACAAACGCGAACTCATCGCGCGCATTCAAGCCGTCGTCCGGCGTGCCAAAGGCCATCCCAGCTCTGAGATTCGTACGGGAAAGATGGTCGTTAATCTGGATTCTCATACGGTTACGATCGACAATAAGCCCGTACGCCTGACAGGCAAGGAATATGCCATTCTGGAACTACTTTGCCTCCGAAAAGGCGCCACCCTCAGCAAAGAAATGTTCTTGAACCATCTTTATGACGGCATGGATGAGCCGACGATGAAGATCATCGACGTTTTCGTCTGCAAATTACGAAAGAAACTTACCGTTGCGAGCGGCGGCCAAGATTATATCGAAACTGTCTGGGGTCGCGGCTATATGTTGCGCGATCCGGACGCACCAAGCAGTCGTCCCGTCAGCAAAAAAGTCTTGGCGCATACACCCGGCTGAACGACTAATTCGCGCGCGATTAATTTAAGCGAAGGATAAACCTAACATTATCTTTTGCTGCCAAGGTCGCCTCAACCCCTATGCCAAGCCTCTGGGCCAGCCGTAAGGTGAAAATAACGTGAGCCGTTGCCGCTTCGAGGGGAACGGCGGTTAAATCACCCTTCAGGACCGTTTGGGTATGTTCCGGGATGCGCGCGCCGGTTCCTTCAGCATCGATCCAAGTTCCCGCCGTATCAACGATCACTTTCATATGCCCGCCGCGAGGCAGACAATCAATCGCGATGACGCTAAGATTAAGCAGCAACTTTCCGATTCCTTCACGCGTTGCAAACAGCTCTTGCGTAGCGCTGAGTTCTTGCCAGGACAACGTCAGTTTGTCTTTGGGGCAGATTGAGGCGATAAAATCGCGGACGACATCACCCTTTTGCAAACCCTGATAGCCCGCCGCGCCGTAGGCCATCCGGTAAAAGAGCAACCGTTTGGCGGCAAGAGTGGCGCTATCGGCAAGCAGGGCGAAAGCCTCCCCCTGCTCATCCCCAAGTTCTTTGATCAGTTCGATCCCGTTATTGGCGGCGCCGACAGGTCCTACCAATTCGTGACACAAACGCGAGCAGAGATATTCGGTAAGCCGGGCATCAAAATCCTGTTCCATGAATTTTACTTTCTTCATCCCTTGGCTTTACTATAACGGCTGAAAGGAACCTTTCATCCATGGAAACTGAATTTATACCCGGAAGCTTCGTTCGTCATCCGGATAAACCCGAATGGGGACTGGGCCAGGTCCAATCGGTTGTGGGATCCCGAATTACCGTAACCTTTCAGCACAGCGGTAAGCATCTTATCGATGCGCAGATCGTTACCTTGATGAGCGTTCCCGAGAATGAAATCGGCCACCGGGATTAACCTTTTCATCATTGGCAGGTGGAATAAAACCCATTTCCCGCTCCGCGTGACAAAGATCGGCCGGGCTGTTGATATTGAAAAAGGGATCAAGCCGTGTCACCGGAAAATCCACAATGGCCGGTCGACATTGCCGTGCCCAGTCGGCGACTTTTCGCATACCGTCCGAAATGGCATGGCGCAGAGCCTCTGCAAGATCGACACGCCAGAGACCCACTACCGCATGAACTTTTTCTTTTGATGCGGCAAGCGCGACAGCGTTTTGCGATCCCAGAGCCGAAAAAAGGCGGTCACGCAAATCGATTGGCAGAAAGGGCGTATCGCCGGGAACGGTCAAGATAAAATCTCTTCGCGGATTTAAACCTGCCGCCCATTCCATGCCGGTCAAAATTCCGGCCAGAGGCCCCAGATAATTCGGCACTACATCGGCAATAACCGGAAGCTCACAAGGGTCAAAACGATCATGATTGCCGTTTACATTGACCGCTAGAGTATCGACTTGCGGCGCAAGTCGCCGGACAATGTGAGTGAGAAGGGTTTCGCCACCCACAACTTTGAGGAACTTGTCTTCTCCTCCCATGCGACGCGACAAACCGCCGGCCAAGACGATGCCGGCGACGGATCGCGGTGTCATCCTACCGCCTCGATCATCTGAGAAATCTGTCCTCGCGCCGCCTCGTCCAAATCCGCCCAATGACGCACGCAGTTACGCCCCGCCGCCTTAGCCTGATACAAAGCCCGGTCTGCCCGCGCCATAACCTCCTTGATCACGAGAGATGGTTCCATGGTGGCAAGACCAAAGCTTGCCGTGACGATAAGCTCAAGATTAGATGAAATTTCTATGGGTGACTCAGCCAATCTTTCCCGCAAACGTTCGGCGATAACCCGCGCCTGCAGCATTCCTGCATTGGGAAGACAGATCAGGAATTCTTCGCCGCCATAGCGAAAAACTGAATCGTACGGACGCAGCCCGGATAACAGTCGGTTCGCCACTTCTTCCAGGACCTGATCACCCACGCCATGGCCGTAGGTATCATTAACACCTTTGAAGAGATCGATATCCGTCAAGCACAGTGTGCATGGCTGACCGGTGCGCAAGAACCGCTCTTGCTCGCGCTCCAGCTCTTCCATCATCGCGCGGCGATTATAAACACCGGTCAGTGGATCGATATCTGATAAAGCCACCCGCAATGTATCGGCAATTTGCCGTGCCTGGCCGGAAAAGGCATTAAACCTTTGCATCAGCAGATCGTAATCCTGCATTGAGATCGGCTGGCTGGCTAACAGCCGCAACGCCAAGTCGCGCCCTACGGCATAAAGCTTACGGTGCATTTTGGCCAAGGCATAAAATGCGACCTGGTCGACCATATTCCGGTTGCGCCGATGTTCGTACCAAGCACCGAACCGCGACATCAGATGACCGTCTTGAGCCAAAACAGTTGCGGGCGGCTCTAGCCGGCAAATCGCCGCCCGATGCCAGGACTCAAGCCACGCCATAACCTCGATTTGAGCCGCCTCAAGCTCATCGATGATTTCCCGCGCAATTTCCGGACGCACAAATTGCGCTGTGTCAGCTCCTGCAGAGTTCATATTAGCCATAGTGGACAGGTTTCCAGGCAAAGATGCGCAATTCTCTTAATCCTACTGTCATCCTACACGATCGGCGGCTCTCGATACAAAATAAGAAAATCAATACCAACGCCTTTTTGTAAACTTCAAATTAACCTTAAGAATATTGGCGGATCATCCCGCTGGAACATTAGGTTAATTTATTGAAAATATTAGATAATTATAGGATACTCCCCTTTGCTCAGATAAGGGATAGCATCTGCTGCAGAACATTCTAAACTAAAAGCACGGCGTCGGCCCGACGTTCGCCACCACCGAGAAGGATACGGCAACCTTGGTTGCACCCCTTATGGATCCTTTTGGGCGCAAGATCGCCTACCTTCGTGTTTCGGTCACCGATCGATGCGACTTTCGCTGTGTTTATTGCATGGCGGAGGACATGACGTTTCTCCCTAAAACGGAGATTCTCAGCCTAGAAGAGCTCGACCGTCTCTGCTCGGCTTTTGTAATGCGAGGCGTTCGCAAGCTACGCTTGACGGGGGGAGAACCACTCGTTCGTCGGAATGTCATGGGCCTTATTCGGAATCTCAGTCGGCATCTGTCATCCGGAATGCTTGACGAGCTCACCTTAACCACTAACGGCAGCCAGCTGGCACGTCACGCAAGAGACTTAGCTTCTGCCGGTGTTCGGCGGATCAATGTGTCTTTGGATACGCTAAATCCGGAAAAATTCACCGCCATCACCCGCTGGGGCCAGATCGAAAAGGTATTGGATGGACTAGAAGCCGCAAAAGAGGCCGGGCTTACCATCAAACTGAATATGGTTGCCCTCAAAGGCATCAACGATGATGAGTTCGATCGGATGATCGCCTTTTGTGGCGACCATGGATTTGATTTGACCTTGATTGAAGTTATGCCCATGGGCGATATCGGCGGGGAAAATCGCCTCCGTCAATACTTGCCATTAAGCCAAGTTCGCGAGGATTTGGAACGGCGCTGGCATTTAACCGATCTTCAAGATCAAACTGGTGGACCCGCGCGCTATGTCAGGATTGAAGAAACCGGGAAAAAACTGGGATTTATCACGCCGCTCACCCACAATTTTTGCGAAGGATGTAACCGGGTGCGGCTTACCTGCACCGGCACCCTTTACATGTGCCTTGGCCAAGAAGATGCGGTAGACCTGCGCAGTCCGCTCCGTGCTTCATCTACAAATGAGGCCTTAGATGCCGCCATCGAACAGGCCGTGGCGCACAAGCCAAAAGGACACGATTTCATCATAGACCGCCATCACACTGCCCCCGCCGTTACGCGGCATATGAATATGACAGGCGGATAATCCCTTTCTTGCATCAAGACAATGCTTAGATTTACTCTCATTATCATGATCAATTTTCCACGGCTTTCTGTGTAATGATGCGCTCCATCGCCTTTCTTGCCGGCAATCATCCGGCCGCCCAAGCCGCCTTGCCTGAGTTTATCAAGCGATACGCCAGCGTTACGCCGGATAAAGCCGATGTTATCGTCGCCCTCGGGGGTGACGGTTTCATTCTGGAAACTCTTCATCGGTACATGAACAGCGGCATTCCCATCTATGGCATGAACCGCGGTACGGTGGGATTTTTGATGAACCCCTTTGATATTGAAAATTTGGAACAGCGCCTGACCAAAGCCATACCGATCCGCCTGCGCCCTCTTAAAATGACCACGACCACTCTTTCCGGCGAGCAACATACGGCCCTGGCCATCAATGAGGTGTCCTTGCTGCGTCAGACCCGGCAAGCCGCCCATGTGCAGATTACCGTCGATGGGAAAGAGCGGCTTCCGCTTCTTATCTGCGATGGTATCATGGTCGCAACCCCCGCCGGGAGTACGGCCTATAATTTATCCGCTCACGGACCGATTATTCCCGTTGATGCGAAGCTCTTGGCGCTTACGCCGATCAGCGCCTTTCGCCCTCGCCGGTGGCGTGGCGCCCTGCTGCCCCATCGGGTAGAGGTCAAGCTCAAGGTTCTTGATCCGACATTACGCCCTGTCAGCGCCACCGCTGATTTCGTCGAAATTCGCGACGTTGTGGAGGTCCTGATCAAGGAGGATACCTCGACCGAGTGCACGATTCTTTTTGATGCCGAGCATAACTTTGAAGAACGTATTTTGACTGAACAGTTCGTTCAGTAAGATCGGTCTATTTAAACTTCCATAAAGAGCGCAGCTCGTTTTTTGCCACCTTGCCGTAATTATTTTTAGGCAAGGCTGCAACAAACTCATAGCGTTTGGGCCGCTTAAACCGGGCAATATGATCGAGACAGTAGCCATCCAGTTCTTCCGGGGTTACGGGTTGGCGCGTCACAATAAAGGCGATAGGAACTTCGCCCCACTCGGAGTCGGGCACGCCGATAACGGCAACCTCCGCCACTCCCGGATGGCACAAAAGAACCTCTTCGACTTCGCGCGGATAAATATTACTGCCGCCGCTGATCACTACATCTTTTGACCGATCATGCAGGGTTAAAAATCCTGCCTCATCAAGGCTGCCGAGATCTCCAGTATGAAGCCATCCACTCCGCAAAGTATCTGCCGTAGCCGCCGGATTTCCCCAATAGCCGCTCATGACCGTGGGGCTCTGGACTAAAATCTCCCCTTGCTCCCCGACGGGCATCGATCGATCGGTTTTATCGGCGATCTTCACCTCAACAATGGCTTGCGGAACACCCACCGAACCCAGGCGTTGCTCCCATTGCGGGTGATCCACAAGGTTATGATGGGCTTTGCTTAACACGCTGATCGTCATCGGAGTCTCGCCCTGGCCATAGATTTGCACCAGGCGATTTCCCAGCACATTCAACGCCGCTTTCAGATCGCTGACATACATGGGGCCCCCACCATAAACGATGGTTTTGAGATGACGCAGATCACCTTCATTTAGCGTAGGCCCGGCGATAAACCGCTTCACCATAGTCGGCGCCGCAAAGAAGCTGACTCCCTGATGATGGCGTAAAAGAGCGGCAATTTCCTCGGGATCAAACTTCCCGCTTTCCGGAACGACTTGCTTGGCTCCCGCCAAGAGATGAGGCACCAGATAGAGCCCCGAGCCATGACTCATCGGCGCCGCATGAAGCAGGCAATCCGTAGGCGCTATCGTATCGACCTCGGCTAGATATCCCAACGCCATGGCCATAAGATTGCCATGGGTCAACATGGCGCCTTTGGGATTACCCGTCGTTCCACTCGTGTAAAAAAGCCAAGCTAAATCTTGGTTTTCGCAAGAAACCATAGCCGGCTGATCATGCTGAAAGAGCAACTGCCAAGGTTTTCCTGCGGTGACGAATACCTCCCGGACGGTAGGAGTTTCGGCCAAGACGGGTTGTAACGCCGACTCAAGATCCGGTGTGACAAACACGGCCGATGCGCCGGAGTCCGCTACAATATGCGCGATCTCCCGCGGATGCAGTTTCGCATTAATGGGAACGGCCACCCTTCCGCCATGCCAAATCGCCAACAAAACTTCCAGATAAGCAGGGCAATTTTGCATGATCACCGCAACATGATCGCCTTTCGTAAACCCTCTTGCGGATAAAGCCCCCGACAGCCGCGCAACCCGGCGGGCGATATCACCGTAAGAGACGGCTGCACTCGCGCCATGCGCGATCGCCGGAGCTTCGGGCGACATCAGCGCGACACGCCAGAGAAGGCTTGCTATATTCACACGGCAACTCTTTCATTGAGATCGGTTTAGTCTGACCGCCAGAGCTAAAAATCTCAAGACCCAATCGAAAGATCGTAGCTTCAGTCAACCGATCATGGCATAAGGAATTATGAGCACACAATTCGCGCGGCAGTTACCCCCCTCCTCGCACCAGCCTATGTTTAATCTTCCGCGGCTGGTGGTTATTTTGGTGCTCATTAACGTCGGCGTTTTTGCCGCCCTCCACCTATTGCCCAAGGAACAGTCCGAAGCCTTGTTGATGCGGCTGGCCTTGATCGCCGTACGGGATACTCGGTTTACTTTGGCCAGCATACCGCCGTTCTTTACCCACGCCTTTACCCATTTTGACCTTACCCATCTCATTCTCAATATGGCTTTTCTCGCGGCTATCGGCGCAGGTGTACAGCGTCGGATCGGATCCGTGAAATTCATCGCCTTCTATTTGCTTTGCGCTGTGGCCGGTGGCCTGACGCAGGTGATTTTGACCCCGGATCTTAACGGTTTCCTTATTGGCGCTTCGGGCGCCGTATCAGGACTTATGGGAGCCATCGTCCACTTTGCCATTCGCCGCGACCGGCGGTTTGGCTTCATTTTTATCTGGCTCATTGCCAATATTGTATTAGGTTTCGCCGCTCCCTCCATTTTCAATCTGGATGGGTCGGTTGCCTGGCAGGCTCATCTCGGGGGATTCTTTACCGGACTCGCCCTATTTCCGCTTTTTGATCGAGGAAATATCTCCATCCAAGGTTAGAAGCGGTCCATAAAGCTCCGGCCGCCGATCCCGAAACACACCCCAACTGGCCCGTTGCACACGAAGCGCATCAATATCAAAACGCGCGGTCAGCACAGTTTCTTCTTCACCGCCGGCCTCCGCCACCTTTTCGCCGGTCGGCCCGGCAATGAAGCTATGACCGTAAAAGGTGATGGCGGCGTCACTTCCTTGCTCGCGGCCAATCCGGTTGCTGGCTATCAACGGCATAAGATTGGCCCCGGCGTGGCCTTGCATAACCCGCTGCCAATGGTCTTTCGAATATAGGGTCGGATCCTGAGGTTCCGATCCAATCGCCGTCGGGTAGAGCAAAATATCTGCACCGTTCAAGGCCAGACATCGTGCGGCTTCGGGAAACCATTGATCCCAACACACGGCCGCACCAAGAACGGCATACCGTGTTCGAACAGGAGTAAAACCCGTATCACCGGGATTGAAATAGTATTTCTCCTGATACCCGGGTCCGTCCGGGATATGGCTTTTGCGATAAAAGCCGACCTCTTTTCCGTCAGCATCCAAGATCACCAGGCTATTAAAATAAGCCGTATTGGCGCGCTCAAAAAAACTGATCGGCAAGACAACTTGCAATTCCGCGGCCAAGGCCGCAAATCTCTTTAAGACGGGGTTATTCTCTAATGGACGCGCCCAGGAAAAAAATTCCGGCCTTTGGTCCTTACAGAAATAAGGTGTCTCAAAAAGCTCTTGCGGCAAAATAATCTGCGCTCCTGCCTTGGCCGCTTTTCTGATCAGGCTTTCCGCCTTGTCCAGGTTAGCCGCATGATCAGACGAACAGGCAAATTGCAGGGCCGCAAGGGTTACGATCGCCATAACTAACCTTTATCCTTTTTCGTTTCCGCTACCGGCATTTGCTGCGTGATGCAGTGGATACCCCCGCCACCTTCAACAATAGCCTTCGCTGGAACCTGAACAACACGACGCTCCGGGCAATAGTGACGAAGCTTTTTATAGGCATCCTCATCCGTCGCATAGCCGAAAGATGGCATGACAATACCGCCATTAGCGAAGTAAAAATTAATATAAGACAAAGCCAGTCTGCGGCCATTCAACCCCATTTGGCGCGGCGGCTGGTAAAGAGAAACAATCTCGAATGAGCGGCCTTCGGCATCCCTGGATTGGGCAAGGTGAACCTTATTCGCCTGCAGCGCCGCATAGTTTCCATCAGACTTGTCCTCGGTATCAAGAACGGCAACGACTCCCGGTGACAAGAAGCAGGCGACATTGTCCACATGCCCATCGGTCTCATCATCTTCAAGGCCGCCCGGCAGCCAAATGACCGTATCAACGCCTAAATAATCATGAAGATGTTTCTCCATGGTTTCCCGTGTTAGGTGAGGGTTGCGGTTTGGATTCAACAAGACTGACGCCGTCACGAGCGCCGTGCCCTTACCATCAACGTGCACGGCACCGCCTTCCATAAAAAAAGGCGCCGCATAGCGGGGGATCTTCAGAGAAGAAAGAAGTCGCCGCGCCAAGGCGGCGTCTTCGGCATGACCGGGATAGTTCCCGCCCCAGGCGTTAAACCGCCAGTCCACTCCCGCAATCCCACCGTTACCGTCAACAAGGAAACTCGGCCCCGTATCCCGGGTCCAGCTATCGGTCAAAGGAATGGGCATAACCGATATGGGGGCACCGCAAATTTGCGATGCCTCCGCTACTTGGCCTGGATTGGCCAACATGGTGACTGGCTCAAACTGAGCGATGGCTTGCGCCACCTCCGCATAGGCGGCATAGGCCGCCTTACGTTGCGGCGATTGAGAGGCACCGAACGTCCCTTCATGACACGGCCAAGCAATGAAGCATCGCTGATGCGGCATCCATTCTGCCGGCATGGCAAAACCATCTCGAATAGGAACACCGGGAAGAGCCGCCGTTTCTTGTCCGCCAGCCGCTCCGTTGCTTCCTTTTGAGATCAATCGTGTCTCCGTAGACTATAACCCGAGCGCTTCTTCCGGTGGGGCATAGGCAAGCTTATGCGCCTCGGCAACTGCCTTGTAGGTCAGGCGCCCTTCGTGAACATTAAGCCCATTCAAGAGATGCCTGTTCTCTGCCAAGGCGGCGCGATATCCCTTATTGGCGAGCGCCAGGGTAAACGGCAGAGTCGCATTGTTAAGGCCGACTGTTGATGTCTTCGCCACAGCCCCCGGCATGTTGGCGACGCAATAATGAACGACGCCATCGACCACATAGGTTGGATTAGCATGGGTGGTAGCGTGCGAAGTTTCAAAGCATCCACCCTGATCAATCGCCACATCCACCAAAACCGATCCGCGGCGCATGCGCTTAATCATGTCACGGGTAACCAGTTTAGGAGCGGCGGCGCCGGGAACCAAGACGGCGCCGATCACCAGATCCGCGGAGATCACCTGTTCTTCGATCGCCTCAACCGTTGAATAAATCGTATCCAACCGCGCACCAAATAATTCATCCAACTGCGCCAAGCGCGGCAAGGATTTATCGATGACTGTAACCTGCGCTTCCATGCCAATCGCCATGCGCAAAGCATTGGTGCCGACGACACCGCCACCGATGACAACCACCTTCGCTGACGGAACTCCCGGTATACCGCCCAATAACACACCGCCTCCGCCTTGGGCTTTTTCGAGGCAATGCGCACCGGCCTGGATTGACATGCGCCCGGCAACCTCACTCATTGGCGCCAACAAAGGCAAACCGCCCCGCACATCTGTCACCGTTTCATAAGCAATGGCCGTGCATCCGCTATCGATCAAATCCTTCGTCTGATCAAAATCAGGGGCCAAATGCAGATAAGTGAACAAAACTTGACCCTTACGCAGCATGCGCCGCTCAACCGCCTGAGGTTCTTTGACCTTAACCACCATTTCGGCCCGTCCCCAGACATCCTTCGCTTCGGGAACTATCTCGGCACCGGATGCGCGGTAACGGGCATCATCAAAACCGATCGAGGCGCCGGCCCCGGCTTCCACCAAGACGCGATGCCCGTGATGGATAAGTTCGCGAACACTGGTCGGGGTCAGACCCACTCTATACTCTTGATCTTTGATTTCGCGGGGAACGCCAATCAGCATTTATACTCTCCTGGTAGACTTGAAGGATTAATGTGTAACTTCCGGTAAGATAAATTTAAGGGCCGACACGGCCAGGGACCAAACGCCCCATAGCACTAAGCCACCCCCTATAAGAATGCCAATAAGAATTTTTAAAAAGAAAAACGGATGAACCCAGCGCCGGCGCGGCGACTTTGGCGGCTCCATGACATCCCCTCACCTAGACATGGGATGATATTCTAAGCCAAACAATGTCTTTTGGCGATCACCTTATAAAGGCGAATAAAGATCATGGAATCGCCTTAGAAAACCGAATTCCGCCGTTTCTGTCGGCCAGGGGGATAAATCGAAAGACGGCAAAATCGGGAGTTTACCGAAGACCTGATCCGCATCCTTTGTCGAGAATCCGGCAAGCTGCCGCGCTTCCAGCGAGGCGGCCAAACCGTCGGCCTGCTTAATCAAGCGCTTTAGAATTACCGGAACTGTCGCCGGCAGGCCGAATCGGAGAAAAATAGCGCGAGATAGCCCCTGCTCGATCATCTTATAGTCATCGCCAATCGCTTGTTTAAACGGGGTGATTAAATCGCTAATCACATACTCCGGCGCATCATGAAGCAAGGTTGTCAGTTGCGCCGACCGCAGCGGATTTGTGCTTAAAAAATCGACGAGATCGCAAACCAATAAAGAATGTTGGGCGACACTGAAGGGATAGGCGCCGATTGTTTGGCCGTTCCACCGCGGCATTCGCGCCAAACCGTGAGCTATGTCTTCAATTTCAATGTCCAGCGGGGATGGGTCCAACAGATCCAATCGCCGCCCGCTCAACATGCGCTGCCATGCCCGAAACGTTTTTTTCTTTATCGGCACGTTCCCGATCCTGCCGGCCACAATCGATATGAAAACGATGCCATGCGGCCATTACCGTTGGTATAGGGAACCTTAAGGGATCCTCTTTCCCCGCCTTCAGGATCGAGGCCCAATATCTTTGCCGCATAGGGTATGACACTCGTCTCGCTAACGCCCCCGTCAGAGTTCCAAATGACAAGACATTGTCCCGGTTTGTCGCGCGCCGGAGGAACATATTGCGGATAAAGCACAGATAAAAATCGCGAGTTCGGAAACTGAAGCCTTAAATCGCCAACAATAAAATAAGGATAGTTATGGGCATAAACCGTACCGTCAAGAAATCCGGCAGACCTTAATTGATGGGCAATTTCGGCGTAAGGAATATGGAGAGGCGCCCATTTATTAACTCTGGGCTCGGTAATGAAGGTGACAACTAGTGCGACCGGAATCACCAAGGCGAGGCCGAGAACGCCATAGATGTAGCGCTTAAATGCGCGTTCTGTATAGCCTGCGGCTTCGATCCGATAAAAGGCCCATAGAGGCAGCAGAAACAGTAAAAACATATAGTGTATGCGAACACGGGTTGTCCCGCTTGCCAAAACCATGACTATGGTGACGGCAAGGACAATCAGAAGATAGCGTCCGATCAATCGGCCTAAACGCCGATTCTCATCAGCGGGATCATGAACGCCGACCGGATTACGAGCAAAGGCCTTGGGGAAAAATAACGCCAGAAGCGCCGCCAGCGGCAAAACAAAACTAATGACAGCCTCGACCCAAGCGCGAACACCCAGCCAACCCCGGGATAACCACCCCATTTCATTTTGGATCTGAAACTTTTGTACCGTCACGTCACTCATTAAATGCCGTTGATCCAACAGCCATAATCCGTGAGGCCCCGCAATGATAAGAGCGACCCCTATACTTAAAAAAACCCACCGATTGCCCAAGCTTTGCCGATAGGCGGGCTCAAACAAGGCTGCGGCGATGAAGCAAAGAAGAAAGAGCGCATAATTATATTTTGCCAGAAGGCCAAAACCTATGACGATGCCGAACATGGCGTACCAAACCGATCGCCTTGTTTCGGCAATCTTGCAAAACACGTAAACTGTAGCGAGCATCGCCGCCAAGAGCATGATGGAATGCGTGTAGGTTCTGACGCTGTCCCAGGCAAAATAATAAATCGCCAACGGACTTAACGTCGCTGCAACAATCGCTTTCTCATTTTTCAGGATAAAGCGCGCCAGGCGCCCTTGAAAAAAGAAGATAACGCCAAAGAATATGAATTTTACCAGAACTACGCTTACCGCATTTACACCAAACAATCGCTCGGAAATTATCACCAGCCACGTGGGTAAAACAGGATTGGGCAGATGATAGCCGAATAAAAATCCCGACTGCGCAAACAAGACTTGCTCGGCGTCATCGCCCAGAAGCGACGGATAGGCAAAGGCCCGCCATAAGAAAATCAAACCCAGATAGAGAGCCAAAAAACTATGGAGGACTTTCGGCGTAATAAGATCGTTAATTTTACCCGGCACAGGATATTTCCTTATGCATGCCTTTAGGCAGCCGCATTATTTTTATCGCTGCGTATGAACCATAGATTACGTGCGTAAATGATAATTCCGAAGGAGTTACCCAAAATAAATACCAAATCTTGCCGATACAATGAATAAGCCAAAAGAACGGCCCCGCCTAAGATGCTGCAATACCAGAAAGCGACAGGAATGGTGCTGCGTTTGGCCTTCTCGGACGCCAACCATTGCAAAATAAACCGCGCCGAAAACAGCGCCTGACCGCATAGGCCTACGACGACCCAAAGGTTTTCCGTGCTCATATTATTTCTCCTGAGGGGTTTTCGGCAGAATATTATTAACGACAGGTCGATGATGCCGCCGCATCAGCCAAGCCACCCCGAGCAAATCAATGGCCCCGGCAACTCCCCGATCGAGAATGCCGTAATGCGATATACCTTTTAAACGGGGGCGATTAGTGACTGGAACCTCGGCCATGGCATAACCACTCCGCTTAATCAGAGCGGGCAAAAAGCGGTGCATATTATCGAAGACAGGAAGTTCCAAAAAAGCCGCGCGTTCGATAAGTTTAAATCCACAACCACTATCGCGCGCATTGTCCTTTAATAGAGATTGCCGCACGCGATTAGCGATTCTTGAGGCAAAGCTTTTTGCTTTCCCATCATTGCGGTTCATTCTCACTGCGGAGACCAGCTTAACCTTCGGGCTTAAGGCGGAATCACGAGCCGCGAGAAGCTTCGGTATTTCCGCCGGATCGTCCTGACCATCCCCATCTAAAGTAACGACCCACGCCGCCCGCGCAGCGGTGATGCCGGTTACCAATCCCGCGGCTTTGCCGCACCTCTGATCGTGGCGAAAAACCCGCAACCTAGGGTAATGAAAAAGCGCCTCATAAAGCTCTTTTTGGCTGTTATCATCGCTTCCGTCATCGACAATAATGACTTCATAATCATTAAAATTAGAAAGAGCTATATCGATTTCTGACAAAAGAGGCGCGATATTGCCCGCTTCGTTGTGTGCCGGGATCACAACGGACAAGTTAACTGTCAAGGCATTCCCCCCTAGAATTAGGCTTTCTACGACTTATATTAGAACTCTATAGCCTATCGCTAAAGTTAATGAAGGTTAAAATACGGGAAAAGTGACGCAGATCACTCCGACTGAGTGCTGATTATCACCTATTACATGTGATTAAGGTCATTTTTTTATCAAAATTTACTGGGTATAGTCATCCTTATAGGCGATAAAACGCCGTTAAGTACGAGGTACAAAATGAACCATCCCAATGCTTTTTCCTATCTTATTGGTGCGAGCATTATAACGATGACGGCCCTTCTTTTCGGAAGCGCTTCCGCGCAAATGAAAACGGCTGCCATTGATCCATCACCAATCGGCATTGTGGATGAAGTCCGCAATGATGCTTTCGGTATCTTGCCGAACCGCACCCCGGAACGACTCCGCAATGCAGCCTCTGTCTTCTTTGAAGAGCGCATTGAAACTTCCGTAAATTCCCTAAGCCGACTTCTGTTTATCGACAATACGACACTTACCGTCGGTTCAAACTCATCTATGGTTTTGGACCGCTACGTCTACAACCCGCAAACGGCTAAGGGCGAAATTCTTGTGCACTTGGCCACGGGGGTGTTTCGCTTCGCTTCAGGAAAAATGCCTAAAGAAAATGTTACGTTGGTAACACCAGGGGCATCAATTGGTATCCGCGGCACGGACTTTATCACTGAAGTCCTCAATGACGGCAGCACGCGGGTCAGCGTTTTTCAAGGTCGCGTCCTTTTAACGCCCAACGGCGGGGAGAGCATGACCCTTGAACCCGGCCAAGTCGGCGTGATTGCGGCCGGTACCAAAGTGGGAACGGTTGAGAATTGCCCCGCCATGAACTGCACGGCCAGCGTGGAACAAAATATGGCGACGCGGGATCTGGTTATTTTTGGCCGCCCCCGCGACCCAAGCACGCAGTCCGGCCAGCTCAAGACCATTGAACCGACGCCACCGAATCCCAGCACTGTTGTGACGCGGGATACGGAAATAAATATGGGCAAAGATACCCGGCGTAGCGATCATACGAATAAGGCAAGCCCGCCGCCGGCCAAGCCTCCTAGCGATTAATAAAAAAAACGCCGGAAACTTTCCGGCGTTTTTTATGACTGCTTTTGTGCTGCTATTTCCCGCCCACCTTAACCGTCATGAGGCGATCCGGATCATCCACCATACCGCTTTGGCGGCCCGGGGGAGCCTGCTTGATTTTATCGACGATATCCATTCCTGAAGAGACCTGCCCAACGACGGTATATTGATTGTTGAGCCAAGGCGCATCGCCCAGGCAAATAAAGAACTGGCTGTTGGCGGAATCCGGATCGGCTGATCGGGCCATTCCTACGGTTCCCCGGGTAAAAGGACGTTTGCTGAACTCGGCCTTTAAATTGGGCTTATCCGACTTTCCCGTTCCCGTACCGGTCGGATCACCCGTCTGGGCCATAAAACCAGGAATCACACGGTGAAAAGGGACGCCGTCATAAAACTTGGCATTGGCAAGCTCTTTGAGACGTTGCACATGCAGCGGCGCTACATCGGCGGCCAGATCAATAACGATCGTGCCGTGCTTGGTCGTTAAAACCAGCTGATTAGCCGTATCCGCGGCCAAGCCGACACCGGCCGTAACCGCCAAAAGTGCCGCACTGAAAGTTAACAAGGGAAGAAGTTTGATCATCGATTTGCCATTCTCTTTGCTAGGTTTTTATCCAGAACGTCCAGGAACTGCATCGTGGTTAACCACGGCTGATCAGGAGAAATTAAAATAGAAAGATCCTTTGTCATGGAGCCTGATTCCACGGTTTCTATGCAAACAGCCTCCAACGTCTCCGCAAATTTTTGCACGTCCGACGTACCATCGAACTTACCTCTATACCATAAACCTCTGGTCCAAGCGAAAATCGACGCAATCGGATTGGTGGAGGTCTGCTTTCCCTTTTGATGTTCCCTGTAGTGCCGCGTTACTGTGCCATGAGCAGCCTCGGCCTCGACAATATTGCCATCGGGCGTCAGCAACACGCTGGTCATCAAACCGAGGGATCCAAATCCTTGTGCGACCGTATCCGACTGAACATCCCCATCATAATTCTTACATGCCCAAACATAGCCGCCGCTCCACTTGAGGGCTGAGGCGACCATGTCGTCAATGAGCCGATGCTCATAAGTAATCTTCTTGGCGTCGAACTTCGCCTTGAATTCTTCGTCAAAAACCTTTTGGAAAAGATCCTTAAAGCGTCCGTCGTAGGCTTTTAAAATCGTATTCTTCGTCGATAGATAAACCGGCCAGCCGAGATCGAGCCCGTAGTTAAAGCAAGATCGAGCAAACCCCATTATACTCTCGTCCAAATTAAACATGCCCATGGCGACGCCGGCGCCGGGAAATTTCGTCACTTCTTTGACGATTGGCGCACCACCGTCCGCGGGCGTGAAGGTCAAGGTTAGGGTGCCTTTCCCAGGAACTTTGAAGTCGGTTGCACGGTATTGGTCGCCAAAGGCGTGACGGCCGACCACAATCGGTTTAGTCCATCCCGGCACGAGCCGGGGGACATTCTTGCAGATGATGGGCTGCCGAAAAATCGTTCCCCCCACGATATTGCGGATCGTCCCGTTGGGGGATTTCCACATCTCTTTCAAGCCGAACTCTTCGACCCGCGCTTCATCCGGCGTAATCGTCGCGCATTTAACGCCCACACGATGAAGCTTGATCGCTTCGGCCGCATCGACGGTTATCTTGTCGGAGGTCGCATCACGACTTTCGATCCCCAGGTCGTAATATTTCAAATCAACGTCAAGATACGGGAGAATAAGGTGGTCTTTGATCATCTGCCAGATGATCCGGGTCATTTCATCCCCGTCAATTTCGACAATGGGATTTTTCACCTTAATTTTCGCCATAGCGCTATCCTGCTTCTCTTTGTGGAACCGGATGGACATTAAGCGGCATGGCGCAAGTCTTGCAAGACCCCATCGCTGGTCGCTTATGTTCTTAAAGTCGTTGGGCTTGGGCCACATCGCCCGGGGGCGTCACGCGGCGGAGAAGATGGTCCATCAACTCCGCAGGCGTGGAAACAATCTCATAGAGACGGCGGGTGGCAACCGAGGCGTAGCGCCCCTCGATGACCGCATCCAGTAATCGCGCGAGGGGTTGCCAGTATCCTTCTACATCCAAAATTAAAATAGGCTTATCGTGCAGGTGCAGCTGGCGCCATGTCATGATTTCAAACAATTCATCCAAGGTCCCCAGGCCGCCAGGAAGAACAATGAAGGCGTCGGAACGACCAAACATATGACGTTTACGGACGTGCATACTGGGAACAATATGAATTTCGGTGAGACCTTGGTGGGCGATTTCCGCCTCATGCAGATGTTCCGGGATATAGCCGATCACCTTGCCCCCCGCCGCCAACGCCGCATCGGCAATCGTCCCCATCATCCCGACTCGACCGCCCCCATAAACCAAGGTTATGCCCGCCTTCACCAAAAGACCACTTACTTCCCGAGCGACGTCGTAATGAACCGGAGCACCGTTCGCCGAACTTCCGCAAAAAATACAGGCTGACTTAATAAGGGACATGAAAAACTGCCAAAGTTAAGGATGCCTAATAGATGACAGAGTGAGACGCTCTTGTGAAGAGCGCCCAAAAGAGCCGAAAATGGGCTCTTCACAAGGAGTTGAGCGCAAAGCCTGTTCCCTTTTCCTCACACGAGGCCTTATGGTGAAGCTAGGTAAGCCGCATAGTTAGGGAGATTTCTATGCATTATGATCGTCTTGTTCGGCGAGGTTTTATTGCCTTGGTTACCGTAAGCGGCCTTTTAGGCTTTGCCGCTCTGGCGGCTGATGTCGCCGCAACCGTCAAAGAACGCCAAGCTCTCATGAAAGAGATGGGAGGCAAGACAGGGATTGTTAACGCGTTCATAAAGGAAGGTAAGGGAACCGCTGCGGACGTCGAAGCCGCCGCCAAGACCATTGCCGCTGACGCCGGTAAAATTTCCGCCCTCTTTCCCGAGGGCTCCGGTCTGGATAAAGTTAAGGATCCGCTAACGGGCGCCAAGCCGGAAATTTGGACCGATAGGGCAAAGTTTGATGCTGCGGCGAAAACCTTAGCCGATGAGGCGGCAAAACTTGGCGAGATCGCTAAGGGCGGCAACAAAGATGAGATTGCGGCGCAGTTCGGTAAGGTTGGGGCTGCATGCGGCACCTGCCATACATCTTTCCGACAAAAAATCTAACAGCGGGGCGCATCGGCCAACATGCGCCCCTCTTTTACTTTTTGCGCAATCTTTTTTAGCTTTACCGCTTTCTCCGCAATCGCGGCCGAACCTGATGCCAAGCGGGGCGCCTATATCTTTTCCGCGGCCGGATGCCAAGGCTGCCACACCGACATCGCGAACAAAGGCATGATCGGCGCCGGAGGACGGGAGCTTAAAACTCCGTTCGGTAATTTTTACGGACCGAATATCACACCGGATACCGAGCATGGGCTTGGCAAATGGACTCTGGCTGACTTTCGCAAGGCCCTCCGTGAGGGCTTACGGCCTGACGGATCGCCCTATTATCCCGCTTTTCCCTATGCTGCCTTTAGCAAAATGTCCAATCAGGACATAGACGACCTTTATGCTTATCTACGCACCCTTCCTGCTGCGGCCCAGCCGGATAAACCTCACGAGCTCGGTTTCCCGTGGAGTATTCGCAGCGGCGTTTGGATGTGGCGGACGCTTTATTTTTCGCAAGGTCCGCTAACCGATATTGCCGGTCAGTCCGCCTCTTACAACCGAGGGCGATACCTCGCCGAAGCCTTAGGCCATTGCGGTGAATGCCACACACCGCGAACAAGTTTAGGGGGACTCGATGCTGCCCGCGCCTACAGCGGCAATAAGCAAGGCCCTGAAGGTGGCAAGGTTCCCAATATCACGCCACACCCCGAGGGGATCGGCTCCTGGAGTGAAAGCGATATCGTGACGGTCTTGGAAAGCGGCATGCTTCCCGACGGGGACTTTATCGGCGGCGCCATGGGGGAGGTCATTACCAACTCGACCAGCAAACTGACCGCCCAGGACCGGGAAGCCATTGCTGTTTACTTAAAATCCCTCACGCCCCTACCTGGCCCATAGCCTCCTGTTTAATCGCCATTGCCGAAACGGCTTTAAGCCCTTTATGGTGCAGCATCTTTTCCTGCCGTTAAGCGATCCAGCCCCATGAACAAACTAACGCCTCGCCGCCGCGGTATCGCGTTTATGTTACTGTCCATGTTTCTTTTTGCGTTGATGGACGGATCGGGAAAATACCTCACCCACACCTATTCGATCTATCAAGTCATGTGGATCAGATTTCTTTTTCTCCTGCTTTTGGTTTTTATTCTTTCAGGACGCAGCGCGACTTTCTGCCCTTGGCGCAGCCAGAAACCTGTTCTGCAAATTTTTCGCGCGACCGTTGTCCTATTTGAAATTGGGCTGTTTATTTTATCGTTCAAATTTTTGCCTTTGGCCGATGTCCATGCCATTGCCTCGATTGCACCTTTACTGGCGACAGCTCTGGCCGTTCCCATCCTTAAAGAGAAAGTCAGTTTATATCGTTGGGCCGCTGTTCTGTTGGGATTGCTTGGCGTACTGGTGATTATCCAGCCTGGCTTCAGCAATTTCAGTTATCTTTCGCTGCTTCCTTTAAGCGGGGCTTTCTTGTGGGGATTTTATCAAATTCTGGTCAAGATGGTGAGCGCAACCGACAGTGTTGAAACCGGGCTGTTTTATAATGCGGTGATTGGCATTGTTGCCTTAAGTTTTGTCGTCCCGTTCCAATGGGTCGCGCCGGATCTAGAAGGGTGGATCTTTCTGACCCTCACTGCTCTGCTGGGCTGCGGCGGACATCTCTTTATCATGAAAGCCTTCGAACTGGCTCCAGCGTCGGTTTTGCAGCCGTTCAATTATACCTTGGTCGTTTGGGCGACTATTATAGGCGCCCTGGGCTTTGGCGATATCCCGGGAAGGTGGACCATTATCGGCGCCGGAATCGTTGTCCTGGGCGGTCTTTATGCCTTTCATCGCGAAAGGTTGCGGGGATTACCGCAAAGCAATAGCGTCTCTTAACTCTTTCCCTTAAAATCCCCCCATGCGCGATCAAATTGAGTCTATCTTTCGTACGATTTTTGTCCCCATCCATCGTGATGGGTGGCGATTTGTGGCCATTTTTGGCTTCATCACCCTCATTCTCTCGAGGATTGCTGAGCCTTTGGGCTGGATCGGCGCCCTCCTGACCCTCTGGTGCGCCTATTTCTTTCGTGATCCTGCCCGCGTAACGCCGACCCGGCCCGGGCTTGTCATCAGCCCCGCCGATGGGGTTGTGCAGTCCATCGAATCCGCTGTGCCGCCGCGTGACTTGCTGCCGGATGGCGGTGCCATGACGCGGATTTCCATTTTCATGAATGTTTTGGACGTTCATGTGAACCGCATCCCTGCGGATGGAACGGTTATTGGCCGGTCGTACAAGCCGGGATCCTTCTTGAATGCATCCTTGGATAAAGCAAGCGAAGAAAACGAGCGATGCTCGATCCTCTTGCAGCTGGCCGATAAGAAAGAAATTGTTTTTGTTCAAATCGCAGGTCTCATCGCGCGCCGTATTCGCAACGATCTCGAAGCGATGCAGTCTGTAAAAGCCGGCGCCCGGTTCGGTCTGATCCGGTTCGGGAGTCGCGTTGATGTTTATCTGCCTCACGGTGTATCACCGCTTGTTTGCGTTGGGCAACGCGCCGTCGCAGGCGAAACGGTCCTTGCTGATACAAAAAGCACCGAGGCCCGGCGTGAAGGAGAACACCGATGACCGATCATAAACCCCATCTGATTGTGTTTCCGCGGCATCGTCCCGGAACGGGACGTCTTCGTCCGCCGCGGTTGCGCGGCTTGGCGATCCATCGTTTGATCCCCAATATCCTCACCGTGCTAGCATTATGTTGCGGCGTTACGGCAATTCGATTTGCCGCCCAAGGTCGGCTGGAAACCGCCGCTCTTTTTATCGTCTTGGCCGGGATTTTTGACGGCCTAGACGGCCGCATGGCCCGTCTTCTGAAAAGCACCAGCGCAATCGGCGCCGAGCTTGACAGTCTTTCCGATTTTGTCAGCTTTGGCGTCGCTCCTGCCATGGCGATTTATTATTGGTCGCTTTACAGTCTGGGCGGCATTGGTTGGGGAATTGCGCTTGTCTATGCCATATGCTGCGGCTACCGCCTGGCGCGGTTTAACACCAAGCTTGGCGTCACTTCCGATGTCCCTTCCTACACCCATAACTATTTTACCGGCGTTCCCGCGCCCGGCGGTGCCGGGCTCGCCATGGTGCCGATGATGCTCAGTTTCGGCAGCGGCAAAGATCTTTCGCACTATACGCCTCTGATTGGGGCATGGTCTCTTGGCGTCGGCTTTTTAATGGCGAGTACCTTGCCGACTTTCTCGATCAAACGATTTAAAATTCCGCAACGCTACGTATTACCAACCCTGCTGATTGTGGGCTTGACCATGGCGTCGATGATTAGCGATCCTTGGCTTACGCTTTCAACTGTCGGGATCATCTATCTTGCGAGCATCTGCTTTTCTATATGGAGTTATCATCGCCTGCAGCAAGTGAGCGACCAAGCCGGATCGGTCGTCTCCGCATCCGATTCTCAAGATCATCCCGATAAAGGGACCTCTGCATAAGGGCGACTTTCTATGCTTGACCCCCTAATCCGCCGGATCAGTGCTCCAGCACTTGAGGGTTTGGCATCGCGGTTAGTGCGCCTTGGCCTCCATGCGAATGTCATGACCCTAATCGGCTTTGGTATCGGCCTATCCGTTATCCCCGCTTTGGCGGTTCAGGAGTACGGCTTTGCCATTGTGGCCATTCTTTTAAACCGGCTGGCAGACGGGCTTGACGGCCCTATGGCTCGTCAGCAAACAGGAAACCCCCAAGGAAGCGCTTTTGGCTCCTTTCTTGATATTGTTTGCGACTTTATCTTTTATGCCGCTGTTCCTTTTGGCTTTGCCCTCGGTGACCTGGGTCTCGCCCTTTGGTCGACCCTTCTCCTTTTTGCCTTCGTCGGAACGGGATCCAGTTTTCTTGCCTTTGCCGTCATGGCCTCCCGTCATAATCTCTCTTTGGACAATCCTGAAAGACCCTATGGCTCGAAAGGATTTCATTATTTGGGGGGGCTGACGGAAGGGAGCGAGACCATCGGCGTTTTTATCGCCTGCTGCATATGGCCGAAATACTTTGCTTGGTTTGCCGGAGGCTTTGCTCTTGCCTGTTTGCTAACAACGTTAAGCCGGATGTATATCGCCCTCAATCGGCTGACTTAATCCGCTTTATTCCGACTGAATCTGGCGCGATAAATCGGTCGATCATATCCAAAGCCAGGTCCCTCAGCTCGTTGCGTTCTTTTAAAATTTCATGCTTTGCGCCATTGATTTTTATCATGAGCGCGGATCTTATCCGCCGTGCCAACTGTTCCTGCGCCTTCATATCGACTACGGGATCTTTTGTTGCGCCAAGAATAAGAAGCGGCGTTGTGATGTGCAGGGGAAAATCCGGCTCAGCGGCGATCTCCATGCTGCGAAATCCGGCGCGAAGCCAACCAAAGGTGGGGCCACCTATGGCAAGTTCCGGATTACGCTTAATCCACACCTGCGTATCGAGAAAACGATCTACATCAGAAGTCAGCCGGTTACCTTCAAAAGGTCGTGTCGTTAAATAATCATCCGGCCGTCCCGGAATATATGATTTAGAAAATCCCAGGGAGCAGATTAACTCCAATACCGCTTTGATCGTCGAGAACGACAGATGCTTCGACAAAGATAACGAAAGCATCGGTGCCAACAATATTGCCTTGGTGAATGTCGCCGGATTTTTTCGCAAATAATGCAGTGTCACCAAGGCGCCGAAGGAATGCGCCATGACAATCCGAGGCATTGGCCCAGCCTTGAGGACAATCTCCTCGACAAAGCGATCAAGATCGGCCTGGTAATCCATAAAGCTTTCGACATGGCCCTTATGAGAGTCGCTTAAAAACCGCGAAGACAGCCCCTGGCCGCGCCAGTCCATCGTGCAAACTACCCAGCCGCGCTTCAGAAAGTCGCCGATGGTTTCATGGTATTTCTCGATGAATTCTCCGCGGCCATGCAGAATCACGAAGGTTCCGCACGGCTTTCTGGCCCCCGGCTGCCACACAGCGGTTCTGATTGTGCCCCCTTGGGGCACGGTAATGCGCCGTATTATGCCTCCGGGCGGGGCTTCTCGACGCTTAAGGGCGTTGGCGGCCTCGCTCACAGGCTTGATCCTTCAAACCGCGGCAGAAGCTCGCGATAAAGCGCCATGGTTTGCCCAACCACCTTTTCTGTCGAGAATTCCTGTTCAACGACTTCCCGAGCCGCCCGACCCAAACGCAACCGGAGATCCTGATCTTTCGCCAAAACGGCCAAAGCTTGGGCCAAGGCTTTAGCATCGCCGATCGGCACCAACAGACCAGTCACCTGATCGCGGCAGATTTCCCGGCACCCGGGCGCGTCTGTCGCGACCAACGGCCGCCCGCAACTCGCGGCCTCTAACAAAGCCTTGGGCAAGCCTTCCCGGTAAGACGGCAGCACGGCGATGGAAGCTTCACTCCAAACAGCCGCGATATCTTTACGTGGTCCTACCCACTTGATAGTTCCTTCCGCATCCCATTCTTGCAACTTTGCCTGTGGAATTGCTGCTGGATTGGCCGGATCGGTGGGACCGACGAGCCAAATCTTAAGATCAACGCCTTGCCGTTTTAAGATCCAGGCTGCTTCAACCGTCTCACGAATCCCCTTATCGGAAAGCATTCGCGCAACCAATGCCGCCACCAGCGGACCCCTTGGGGCCGGAAGCTGCGGAAACTCTTTCAGATCCACGCCTGACCCGCGGATAAGCCTTATTCTTGAATGATTAAGCAGACGGTGATGCCGCAAGGTGGCGTGATCATCTTCGTTTTGAACGATCACCGTCGTCTGCGGCCCACCAAGCGCAAGGCGCAGCGCGGCATGCACAAAGTAACGCAGAGAGCTGCCACGACTGGCCCGCGGGGAAATAATGAAGTTGCTGCCGAAAGTGCGGCCAAGATTGGGGAGATCTGTACTAAGACTAATACTCGGCCCAATGAAGAAATAGCCTAAACCGGTCACAGCATTCACGATACGCGGCCTAACATTGAACCAGCCGACCATCTTCGCCGCCAAGGAACCCAACAGGATGGGCTTCATCGCCACGTGATGAACAAGATCAGGGCGCCAGTGATAATAGAGGACAGCCAATCGGAAAACACTCAAGGCTTCCTTAAGAGGATTGCGGCTTCCCCGATCCCAATTCAAAGGGATGGTTTTAAAGCCCTCAGCAGCAATTTTTTCTTGATGGGTAGAATATCGAGTCGCGACCAGAACCTCCGCGCCGGCATCTCTCGCCGCCCGGGCAAGAGGCAAGCGGTGGGATAAAAAATACCAATCCTCTGTTACCAAAAAAAGAATACGTGGTTTACTCATCATTCCTTATCTTAGCGTGATCGCAGCTGTGGGTCATCCACGGTGTGCATTTGGTAGTTGGCCTTTATCTTAATTTGGATCTAAATTGCCCCTCATGACCTTTGTTGACCGCTCCTTCTCTTCCGTTTCTGCCGAACGCACGGCCATCCGTAAAGCCCTCTATAAGGATGAAGCAGAGGCTTTGCGTTATCTGGTTAAGGAAATCAATCTGACACCTGAAGCCACGCGGTCCATCGAGGCTCGGGCAGTAGGGTTTGTCGAAGCCATTCGACGCGACGAGGCCGATCGCAGCGGCATTGACAGTCTTCTTCAGGAATTCGCCTTATCGACCGATGAAGGCATTGCTCTTATGTGCTTGGCAGAAGCCCTACTACGCATTCCCGATGCGGCGACCGCAGACAAACTGATCCGCGATAAAGTCGCCACAGCGGATTGGGAAAAGCATTTAGGACAGTCCGATAAGTTGTTGGTCAATGCTTCCGCCTGGGCTTTGATGCTGACCGGCAAGGTGCTGCGATTTGACAATAATGCTTCGAATACGATGGATCGGGCCTTGCGCCGGATTGTCACGCGCTCGGGCGAGCCGGTCATCCGTCAAGCCATCGTTCAGGCCATGCGGATTCTCGGGCGCCAATTTGTTATGGGCCGAACGATTGCCGAAGCCCTAGACCGGGCCAAGACTCTCGAGGCTAAGGGTTATCGTTATTCTTATGACATGCTGGGCGAAGCCGCGCGCACCATGGCCGACGCCGATCGTTATTTTGACGCTTATCGTCAAGCCATTAGCGCCATCGCCGTAGCCGGTGCCGGGCGCGGCCCCATCGACGGCCCCGGCATTTCCGTCAAACTTTCCGCCTTGCATCCGCGCTATGAATTTGCCCAAAAGCACCGGGTCATGGCGGAGCTGACACCGCGGTTAATCGACCTGGCGCGTCAGGCGGCGGCGGCAAACATCGGTTTTTGTGTCGATGCCGAAGAAGCAGACCGCTTGGACCTCTCTCTTGACCTTATCGAGGCAACGGCCCTCGATAAAAGCCTCGGTGGTTGGCGTGGGTTCGGTCTGGCGGTTCAAGCCTATCAAAAGCGCGCACCCTTTGTGATTGACTGGCTGATCACCCTCGCGCGTCAAGCCAACCGTCCTTTATGTGTCCGTTTGGTAAAGGGCGCCTATTGGGACACGGAAATTAAATATGCCCAGGTAAACGGCCTGCCGGGATATCCTGTTTTTACACGTAAGGTGGCGACCGATGTATCTTATCTTGCCTGCGCGCGGCGCCTTCTTGCGGCGGGCGATTTGATCTATCCGCAGTTTGCAACCCACAATGCCCACAGCTTAGCGACAATCCTCGAATTTGCCGGCGATCGCTGTAATTATGAATTTCAGCGTCTTCATGGCATGGGTGAATCGCTTTACGATCAGGTCGTCGGGCCGGATAAGCTAAATAAGCCGTGCCGAATTTACGCCCCGGTTGGCAGCCATGAGGATCTTCTGGCCTATCTCGTGCGACGCCTGTTGGAAAACGGGGCCAACACCAGTTTCGTCAATCGCATTGCCCATGCCGAACTGCCTGTCGACCGCTTGGTAGAAGATCCCGTGCGGCGCATCACCAGCCTGGATTTTACGCCCCACCCGCGCATTCCCAGCCCTTCCCGGCTTTATGGCGATGAGCGGCGAAATTCCAAGGGCCTTGATCTCGCCGACCCGCACGCCACCGAAAACTTGTCGCGAGAAATGTCCGCGATTTGGGAAAATCACCAGTGGGATATCCCCGGCACCGGTTCGGTAAAATCTCAATCCATTCACGATCCCGCCTACACGGATCGCCCGGTGGGAAATGTTGCGACTCTATCAAAAGCCAACGTCGCCTCCGCGGTTACAAAAGCAGTCGCCGCGCAGCCGCAATGGAATGACCAAGGTGCGCTTGCTCGGGCCCTCATTCTTGATCGCGTCGCGGATCTTTTTGAAGAAAACATGGTCGAGCTGATGACTTTGACTGTGCGTGAAGCTGGGAAAACCTTGCCGGATGCAGTCGGCGAGGTGCGCGAGGCCGTGGATTTTTGCCGCTACTATGCCGCCCGCGCCCGCAGCGATTTTGCACAACCACAACGGTTGCCGGGTCCGACTGGTGAACAGAACACTCTTTCCCTGCAAGGCCGCGGCGCCTTCGTTTGCATCAGCCCCTGGAATTTTCCCCTGGCGATTTTCACAGGGCAAGTTGCGGCAGCTCTGGCCGCCGGCAATAGCGTCCTTGCCAAGCCCGCCGAACAAACGCCGCTTATCGCCGCCCGCGCCGTCGCCTTGATGCATCAAGGCGGCGTTCCCCAAGACGTGCTGCATCTTTTGCCGGGAACCGGCGAAGACGTTGGGGCGTCCCTGGTTCGCGATCCCCGGATCGCCGGCGTTGCCTTTACCGGATCGACCGCCACCGCTTGGAATATCGGCGAATCCCTTGCCAAACGCCGCGGGCCGATTGTTCCTTTTATCGCCGAGACCGGTGGACAGAATGCCATGATCGTCGACAGTTCGGCCTTGCCCGAACAGGTTGTCGCCGACGTCGTAACCTCTGCCTTTCGCAGCACCGGGCAAAGGTGCTCGGCTCTGCGTGTCTTGTTCCTGCAAGAGGATGTCGCCGATCGCATTGAAACGATGCTTGCCGGAGCCATGGCTGAACTGAAGGTCGGCGACCCCGCTTTATTGGAAACGGATGTCGGACCGGTTATTGATCAAGATGCCCGCACCGCCTTGGTCAAACACCTTAAGTGGCTTGAGGCTCATGGTCGTCTCATTGCGAAAGTTTCTCTTCCCGCCGGAACAGATAAGGGATGGTTCTTCGCACCGGTCGCCTATGGGATCGAGCGATTGGACCAATTAACCGGCGAAAATTTCGGGCCGATTTTGCATGTCATCCGCTATGGCGCCGATCAGCTGGATGATGTTATTGCGGACATAAACGGGACCGGCTATGGCCTTACCCTCGGCATTCATACGCGAATTGACGCCACCGCCCAATATATTGCCACGCGGGTCCGAACAGGAAATATCTACGTTAATCGTACGATCATTGGCGCCACCGTCGGGGTTCAGCCTTTTGGCGGTGAAGGTTTGTCCGGTACCGGACCCAAAGCGGGCGGCCCCCACTATCTCTTACGGTTTGCCACCGAGCGCACCTTGACCGTTAACACCTCGGCCGCCGGCGGAAACGCTTCCCTCTTAGGTTTAGCCGAAGATCCTTAGTGGCGGATTTGCTCCTTAATCCATGAGGATATGCCTCACTTATATGTGAGAATGAGAATGACTTGCAATTAATCCTGACTTGTAATAGGTATCTCGCCTCGAGCTGTCCCCTGTTCACCTTAGGAGCTTTCATGTTTAAAAAAATTGGCTTTGCCGGGCTTACCCTCGCCTTTGCCGCGATCGGGGTCGCCGCTTCGGCTCAGCAAGAAGTCAATATTTACAGCGCGCGGCATTACCAAACTGACGAAGCGCTTTATACCAATTTCACAAAGGCAACGGGCATCCAAATCAATCGGATTGAAGAAACCGATGACAAGTTGCTCGATCGTCTTAAAGCCGAAGGCCCTAACAGTCCCGCTGACATCTTGATTGTTGTGGATGCCGGCCGTCTCTGGCGTGCCGAACAGGCGGGACTTCTGCAACCTGTTAAGTCCAAGGTCCTGGAAGAACGCATTCCCGCCAACCTTCGCCATCCCGATGGCCAGTGGTTTGGATTTTCAACACGCGCCCGTGCGATCTTTTACAACAAAGATCTGGTGAAGGCTGGTGAAATTAAGACCTACGAAGATCTTGCCGATCCGAAGTGGAAGGGAAAGATCTGCATCCGCTCCAGCTCGAATATGTACAACTTGTCGCTCATGTCGGCTTTGATCGATCGTTTGGGCGAAGAGAAGGCAGAAGCCTGGGCGAAAGGCGTTGTCGCCAACTTTGCCCGCGATCCCAAAGGCGGTGACTCTGATCAATTGCTGGCTGCATCAACCGGTGAATGCGCTATCGCTCTGAGCAATCACTACTACTACATGCGGATGGTAAAGTCCGAGAAGGCCGAGGAGCGCGCCGCCGCTGCAAAGTTGCAAATCGTATGGCCAAACCAAGACGCCAACGGTACGCACACCAACATCTCCGGCGCCGGTTTGCTAAAGAATGCACCGCACAAAGAGAACGCGATTAAATTCCTTGAGTACCTCGCTTCCGACGCTGCTCAGTCCTATTTTGCCAATGGCAACAATGAATTTCCCGTCGTGGCAAAGGCTCTGAACAATCCTGAGCTAAAAGCATTGGGGACCTATAAAGTGGATCCGGTTAACGTCGCCGTCTACGGCAAGAACCAACCCGCGGCGCAAAAACTCTATGATCGAGCGGGATGGAAATAGACCACCACCCTCCCCTTCCATACGCTTTTTAATCATAGAGCAACCCCGCCATCCCACCGGTGGCGGGGTTCTTCATTCAAGAATGCGGGGAATGTTCCGCGTCGCCGCCATGTTACGGGCAATTAGAACAACCGGCAGCAAGCCCACCAACACGATCACCAGCGCCGCCGTCGACGCCTCGGCCAAGCGCTCATCGCTGGCCAATTTATGCGCTTGAACAGCAAGCGTCGAGAAATTGAAGGGCTGCAAAATCATCGTTGCCGGCAGCTCTTTAATCGCATCGACAAAGACTAAAAGTCCCGCCGCCATCACACTTCGCCGCAGCAAAGGCCGGTGAACTTGCCATAAGCGCCGCCATTCATGAGCTCCTAGAACGCGAGCGGCATCGTCCATAGCCGGCGATATTTTTGTGAAACCGGCGTCCACGGTCTGGACGGCGATGGCTAGAAATCTCACCAGGTAAGCCGCAACAAGCGCGGTCAGACTTCCGGTAAGAATAAGCCCGTTCGATAAGCCAAAATGCTGACGCGCAAACGCGTCGATCGCATTATCCGTCCATGCAAAGGGCAGCAAGACGCCGACGGCGATAACGGATCCGGGTATGGCATAACCAAGGCCGGCGAAAATAACGCCGACCTTGTTAAGCCCCTTTGGATAAAGACGGCGGCCATAGATTAGGAGCACCGCAAGCACTACGGCCAAAACAGCAACCATTGCCGCAAGACGCACGCTGTTCCCAATAAGAATGATGTATCGGTAACCGAACTGAGCATCCCCAACAAGGAAGGTCAGCCTCAGCAAAATAAGAATCGGTAACAAAAAACCAAAAAACAAAGGCACGAAGCAAGCCAGGCTGGCCAAGATCGCCTTTCCGCCTTTGATTGTTTTGCCGCTAACCTCGGTATGACGACGGCTATTGCCGTGAAAACGACGCTGCCCCCGGGCCAATCGCTCGCATAAAATCAACATGCCGATGAACAGCAAGAGAAACGACGCCAGCTGCGCGGAGGCAATGTGGTCTCCCATGGAAAACCAAGCGCGGTAAACGCCGACGGTCAAGGTAGGAATACCGAAATAATCAACCACGCCATAATCTGCAAGAGTCTCCATAGCGACCAAAGTAAGAGCTGCCGCCAAAGCAGGACGGGCAAGAGGCAAGGCAATATGAAAGAAACTTCGCCAGCTGTTTCGGCTTAAGGTTCGCGCGACTTCCATCGCGGATGCCGATTGATCAAGAAAGGCTGCGCGCGCCAAAAGATAGACGTACGGGTAAAGCGCGACCACAAAGATCAAGACTGCCCCACCCAGCGATCTTATGTCCGGAAACCAGTAATCTCGCAGCGACCATCCCGTGATCTGGCGCAACATCGTTTGCACCACCCCGGCCGATTGGAAAAAATCCGCATAGGCATAGCCCATGATATAGGCCGGGATGGCGAGAGGCAGGACCAACGCCCACTCAAAGACTTTGCGACCGGGAAATCGGAATGAAACAATAAGCCAAGCCGCACCCACACCGACGGCGCATGTACCGACCACCACGCCGATCAGAAGGACGAAGCTATTGACGATATAACTGACAAACACCGTCTCTAACAGATGAGCCAAGGTGCCTTGGTCCTGGCGTAACAGATTTGTTAGCACCGTCAGGATGGGAACAGAGAACAAAGCAATAATAACAAGTGGCGCAACGGAAAAAACGAGGCGCGACATGCCGCGGGATTTTGCCTGATGAAAAGGCATAGCGGAAAGTGTCGTCATGGCCGAAGGGATGAAAAACAAAACATAGCGCAAGCTAATGCGAATGAGTCGCGACGACAAGGCCCAGCTTTTCCGCCGCCTAGCAAAATACCCCTCTTAGGGGCATAGTGTCCCAAAATCAAAGGCTCTCGACCCCATGGGTAAACACTTGGTTCTTATTTTCTGCGCCGTGGCCGTCACAGTGTATGTCGGCATCCTTATTGCGGCCTATAGCTTTCAGCGCCACCTGCTTTATTGGCCTAATCCCGGCTACGGCGAGGCCGCCTCAGGTTATAGCCGTATAGCGGCCAAGACCGATGACGGGCTTACTCTGGTTGGATGGTTTTCACCGCCCCTTGGGCAATTGCCCACGATCATGTTTTTTCATGGCAATGCTGAGAGTGCGATTCTACCCGGGCGGCTCGACAAGATAGAAAACTACAAACGACTGAGTTATGGCATCTACATCGCCAGCTATCGGGGTTGGGACGGTAATCAAGGACAGCCGACCGAACAAGGGCTTTACAAGGATGCGCGGGCGGCGATTACGGCATTAGGGAATCAGGGAATACTCCCGCAAGACATTATTATAAACGGCGAATCCTTGGGGACGGGCATTGCCGTTCAAATGGCAACCGAGTTTTCCGTAAAGGCGCTTATTCTCGAAAATCCCTATACCTCCATCGCTGCGGTGGCGCAGTATCATTACAAAATTCTGCCGGCATATTGGCTGGTTAAGGATCGCTACGATAGCTTGTCGAAAATATCTCAAATAACTTCACCCATGCTGCTGCTGAATGCCGAAAACGATACGACGGTGCCGCCGGCGATGGGGCAGATCTTGGCCAAGAAAAATCCGACTTGGACGAAAACAGTTTCCGTTAACGGTGCGGGGCATAATAACATCTATGGACACGGCGCATTTACGGCGATCGAGACCTTCCTAAAATCGCTAAGATCTTAACAGCCTTTGAGCAGTCAGATGCCTCTCGATAACGAAAATACGAAAATCCTTCGATCGACCTGCCCGCATGACTGCCCCTCGGTCTGCGCTCTTGAAGTTGAGCGGCTGGACCCGCAGCACATCGGCAAGGTTCGCGGCGCCAAGGAGATGCCCTACACCGCCGGCGTCATCTGCGCCAAGGTTGCTCGGTATGCCGAGCGTGTTCATCACCCATCGCGCCTGCAAACACCGTTGCGCCGCATAGGTCCCAAAGGCTGCGGCATCGAGGGCTTCGCCCCCATTTCTTGGAACGAGGCGCTGGATGAAGTGGCGGGTAAGTTTGCCGAAGCCACGCATCGTTACGGACCGGAAACCGTGTGGCCGTTTTTTTATGCCGGTACGATGGGCTGGGTACAGCGTGACGGCATAGAGCGTTTACGCCATGTCATGAAATATTCCCGGCAGCACTCAACCTATTGTGTCGCCCTGTCCAATGCCGGATGGTTTGTCGGCGCCGGTGTCAAACGCGGCGTCAATGCCCTTGAGATGGTCGAAAGCGATCTCATCGTCATATGGGGCGGCAATCCCGTCAACACCCAGGTCAATGTTATGACCCTGGTAGCCCAGGCCAAACGGCGCGGGGCCAAACTGGTTGTGGTTGATCCATACCGAACAGGCACGGCCGAACAAGCCGACATGCATTTGGCGATTCGACCGGGAACCGACGCCGCCTTGGCTTGCGCCGTCATGCATGTTGCCTTTCGCGATCATCGCGCCGATCGCTCCTACATGGCAAAATACACCGATGATCCAACCGCGCTGGAGGCCCATGTCGAAACGCGAAGCCCTGAATGGGCGTCGTCAATCACGGGACTCAGCGTTGACGAGATTGAAGCCTTTGCCGACCTATACACCCGGACGCCTAAAAGCTTCATCCGTTTGGGATATGGATTCTCGCGTTCACGTAACGGCGCGCAGCAGATGCACGCCGTTTCCTGCCTGCCTGCCGTAACCGGAGCGTGGCAACATCGCGGCGGCGGCGCGCTTTATGCACAAAGCGGCGTTTTTGCCTTAGATAAAACCCTTATTGAAGGATTGGATGCGCTCGATTCTTCCGTGAGGTTGCTCGATCAATCGCGCATCGGCGCCATTCTCTGCGGCGACAAACGCGATTTGGGTGGGGGACCGCCGATCACGGCCATGCTGATTCAAAACACCAATCCGATGGTTGTTGCGCCGGATACCCATGCCGTCAAACGAGGCCTGATGCGCGATGATTTATTTATCTGTGTTCATGAACAATTCCTGACCGATACCGCGCGCATGGCCGATATTGTTCTGCCGGCAACGACCTTTCTCGAGCATGACGATATCTACAGCGCCAGTGCTCATACATTTTTGCAAGTCACTCAGGCGGTCATCGAACCATTAGGCGATTGCAAATCCAATCACGACGTCATTTGCGCACTTGCCCAGCGGCTGGGCGCCTCTCATCCCGGCTTTGCCATGACCAGCTGGGAGATCATCGATCGCACACTCGCAGCGTCGAACCTGCCGTCCGCAGAAGAAATTCATGCCATGGGCTGGTATGACTGCGGGGTTTCTGAGGATGATGCTCATTTCCGTAATGGCTTTGGCCACAAGGACGGACGGTTTCATTTCAAGGCCGATTGGAAGGAAGCGGGAATTCACACGGAAGGGCTTTCGTCTCTGCCTGATCACATAGCGATCATCGACCAGCCAACGGTTGAGCATCCGTTCCGTCTTGTGGCCGCACCAGCCCGGACCTTTTTGAACACCAGCTTCACGGAAACACCCGGCTCCCTGGCGCGAGAAAAGCGGCCAACGGCAAAGATTCATCCCGAAGATTGCCGGCGGCTTGGTCTTAAAGCCGATGGTCTGGTCAGGATCGGAAATCGGCAGGGAAGCCTTGTCGTTCACGTGCATCCAACGGATGGTCAGCAACCCGGAGTTGTTATTGTAGAAAGTCTTTGGCCAAATGATGCATTTATAGAAAAAATTGGGATAAATTCTCTTATTAGTGCAGACCCCGGCCGGCCTAACGGCGGGGGCGTATTCCATGACACGGCTGTATGGCTAAAAGCGGAAATATGAGCGAGCTTATTTCTTCAACAACAGTCGTCCCGCCCCCGGTCATACCGGTGCCGGCGCAACAAGGACATGTTCTTGTCGTCGGTAATGAGAAAGGCGGTTCAGGGAAATCCACAGCGGCCATTCATCTCGCCATCGGCTTGATGCAAAAAAACATTCCTGTCGCAACGATCGATCTTGATTATCCTCAAGGTACTTTTACGCGCTACATCGAAAATCGCCTCGCGCATATTGAACGCACAGGACAAAATCTTTTTGTTCCCGAGCACCATGTCATCCCTCCGTCGACTCATCAGACTGTTACGGATATCGAACGAGATGAACGAGATCGCTATACCTCGGTCATTGATGATTTGAAGCGGCGTTTTGCAGTTATCATTGTTGATACACCCGGCAGCACCAGCTACACCTCCCGCTTAGCCCACCAGCGAGCCGACATCATTCTAACGCCTCTTAATGATAGTTTTATCGATCTTGATGTTGTGGCTCAGGTCGATATGGTTCACTTTTCTTCTCTCAACCCCAGTCATTACGCCGATATGGTGATGAAAGCGCGAGCGCTTCGCGCCAAGAGCAGTGATGGCTCTCTCGATTGGATCGTCATGCGCAACCGTCTGTCGCCGCTTGCGTCGCGCAATAAAGCTCAGATGGCGCAAATTCTTGAGATGCTGGGGCGGAGATTCGGTTTTCGCAGCATCGCGGGTTTTTCCGAACGAGTCGCTTTCCGCGAACTTTTTTTGCAAGGCCTGACGTTGCTGGACACGACCGGCCCCAAGAAATCCGCCTCCTACCTTGCGGCCACGGCTGAGGTCGATGCGCTTTTGGCCGCTTTTAACATTCTGCCCTTAACGGCGCAGCTTTCCGCCTAATCATGGCGGAAATGGCCGGTTTGACGTCCTTCTTGCCCCCAGCTTGCTGACTGGCTAGATTACGCCCTTTAGCGCCGCCCTGGGGCATGTATCGGCGCAACTTAGGGACAGAGTGCATTTATGACCGCACGGACTGAACTACCGCGCGAAATCGCGACCATGAGCTTTGAAGATGCGTTAAAAGAGCTCGAACAAATCGTACGTCGGCTAGAAGATGGGTCGGCTAAATTGGATGAAGCGATCTCCGCTTATGAGAGGGGCGCGCTTCTGAAGCGTCATTGCGAAACCAAGCTCGCTGAGGCCAAGGCCAAGATTGACACGATCGCGTTGGATGGGACGGGGACACCCAGTATAACTAAAAGCGATACCTTTTAAATTCTAGGACCGACGTTGGGGGAAGACTTGTGACCGAGCTTGCTATTGCTTTAACAGATGCCGCCAAGACTGTGGAACGGGTGCTTGAAGAAGCCATGCCTCATAGTGATGATTTAGAAGGCCGCCTCTTCGATGCCATGCGTTACTCAACTTTTGCCGGCGGCAAAAGATTACGCCCGTTCCTTGTTCGTGAAAGCGCGCGGCTTTTTGATGTCCCCGATGCCTATGCCATCCGTGCCGGTGCCGCGGTCGAACTCATTCACACTTATTCTTTGGTTCATGATGACTTGCCGGCCATGGATGATAGTGATTTGCGGCGTGGGCAGCCGACCGCCCACAAGAAATTCGACGAGGCCACCGCCATCATTGCGGGGGACGCGCTCCTGACCTTGGCCTTTGAGGTGCTCGCCGATGCGCGAACCCATCCCGATGCCGCCGTACGCTGCAGCTTGATCAGCTCCTTGGCGGTGGCCGCCGGGGCCGTTGGGATGTGCGGCGGGCAGATTTATGATCTCCAAGCCGAGGACCGGACTCTCGATCTCGAGTCGATCAAAAAGCTGCAAAGCATGAAAACAGGGGCTTTATTCGCCTATTCTTGCGAGGCGGGAGCCCTTTTGGCCAAGGCCGATGACAAGGCGCGCCAGGCTTTGCGGTCCTATGCCCATGATTTAGGCCTCGCTTTTCAAATTGCCGATGACATTTTGGATACAGAAGGCGATGAAACGAAGGTAGGAAAATCTATCCGCCGGGACGCCGAAGCAGGAAAAGAAACCTTTGTTTCCCTGCTCGGCCTCGACAAAGCCAAGGCTGAAGCGGCGCAGTTAGCCAGGTCGGCAGCGAATCATCTTGATTTGTTTGGCGACAAAGCCAAACTCCTGCAGTCCGCCGCCTTTTTTGTCGTCGAGCGGCAGACTTAAGTTTATTCAGTTAGCGTTTCGGCAGAAAAAGGATGACATCCGTGACCGAGCCCAAGACCAGCGCCTATTCCCTTCTCGATCGGGTGAAGTTGCCCCGCGATCTGCGGCAGTTACCGGAAAGCGATCTTCGTCAGCTCTGTGACGAAGTACGCCGCGAAACCATTGATGCTGTCTCCGTAACCGGAGGTCATCTTGGTGCCGGCTTAGGTGTGGTCGAGTTAACCACCGCCATCCATTATATTTTCGATACGCCCAACGACAAGCTGATCTGGGATGTCGGCCATCAATGCTACCCACATAAGATCCTAACCGGGCGTCGGGATCGCATCCGCACCCTTCGCCAACCGGGCGGACTATCAGGCTTCACCAAACGAAGCGAAAGCGAATATGATCCCTTTGGCGCGGCACATAGCTCCACATCTATTTCAGCCGCCTTGGGTTATGCCGTAGGACGGGACCTCAAAAAACAAGATAACCATGTTATTGCCGTGATCGGCGATGGCGCCATGACCGGCGGCATGGCCTACGAGGCGATGAATAATGCAGGCTCGTTGAAAAGTAAGCTGACTGTGATTTTGAACGATAACGACATGTCGATCGCCCCGCCGGTCGGCGCTTTGTCGAACTATCTTGCCCGACTTATCAGCTCGAAGCCTTATCATACATTGCGCGATCTCGGCGAAGACCTAGCCAAGATCTTGCCGCGCCCCTTACAAAAGGCGGCGCGCCGGGCCGAAGAATACGCTCGTGGTATCTTAACTGGCGGCGGTACCCTCTTTGAAGAGCTCGGCTTTTTCTATGTCGGCCCAATCGATGGGCATAACCTTGATCATCTTCTGCCCATTTTGAAGAATATCCGGGACAACCACGAAGATGGTCCCATTCTTCTGCATATCGTTACGCAAAAAGGTAAGGGCTACGAATTCGCAGAAAACTCCGCCGATAAAGGCCATGCCCGGAATAAGTTCGATGTGGCGACAGGCGTTCAAGTCAAGGCGACGCCGAAGGCTCCTGCTTATCAAAACGTCTTCGCCGAGGCTTTGATTAAGGAAGCGGAAAAAGATGATCGTGTCGTTGCCATTACCGCGGCCATGCCGAGCGGGACCGGCCTCAATCTTTTCGCCGATCGTTTTCCTGAGAGATGCTTTGATGTGGGAATTGCCGAGCAACATGGGGTGACCTTTGCCGCCGGTCTTGCTTGCGAAGGGTTAAAGCCTTTCGCAACGATTTACTCAACTTTTCTTCAACGCGGCTACGACCAGATCGTCCATGATGTTGCAATCCAAAACCTGCCGGTACGGTTCGCGATGGATCGTGCCGGCCAGGTCGGTGCGGATGGTTCCACTCATGCCGGATCGTTCGATATCTCTTACCTCGGCTGCCTTCCGAACATGATGCTGATGGCGCCAGCCGATGAAGCTGAGCTTGTTCACATGGTGGCAACAGCCGCGGCTTATGATGAGGGACCCTGCGGTTTTAGATATCCCCGTGGTGAAGGCGTCGGTGTCGCTCTCCCAAAAACCGGACAAGTCCTGCCGATTGGTCGCGGTCGTATCATTAAAGAGGGCACAAAGATTGCGTTTTTGACATATGGTGTTGCCCTTCATAGCGCCTTGGCTGCCGCTGAAAAGCTGGAAGCCATGGGCCTTTCTACCACGGTGGCCGATGCCCGTTTCTGCAAACCCTTGGATCAAGAGCTGACTCGCCGCCTCGCGCGCAGCCATGAAGTCCTCATCACGGTGGAAGAAGGATCAATCGGCGGTTTTGCCAGCCATGTTCTTCACTTCCTAGCGCAAGAGGGTTTACTCGACGGTGGCCTAAAGTTCCGGCCGAAATACTTCAACGACCTCTTTATCGACCAGGATAAGCCTGAGGTGCAGAATCGCTTGATGGGCGTCGACGCGGAAAGCCTGGTGCAGACCGCCATCACCGCTTTGGGTATCGACGCCTCGACCCTGCGCCGTCACGGCTAATATCGGCTAACCGGTAGAGGAAGGCTTTCGCCTTGGCCCGAAGCGACAAACAACGGGCCGATGTTCTTCTGTGCGAGCGAGGCCTCGCGGAAAGCCGAACCAAGGCGCAGGCTTTAATTCTTGCCGGCGTGGTGTATTCAGGCGAACAGCGAATACAAAAGCCAGGCGACCTGTTGCTCCCAGATATTCCCTTGTCGGTGCGCGAGCGGGATCATCCTTATGTGAGCCGCGGCGGGCTAAAACTTGCCCACGCCCTCTCTCATTTCGCTCTTTCCGTGCGAGGATTGACCTGCCTCGATATCGGCGCCTCAACCGGCGGTTTTACCGATGTCCTCCTGAAAAATGGCGCCGCACGCGTTTATGCCGTTGACGTCGGACGCGGCCAAATTGCCGATGTTTTGCGTCATGATCCTCGCGTAACCGTTTTGGAACGCACGAATGCCCGCTACCTTAATCAAGAGCAAATACCCGAGCCAATCGACCTCATCGTCTGTGACGCCAGCTTCATAAGCTTGAAGACTATTTTACCGGCGCCGCTCGCTCTTGCACGTCCGAACGGCATGCTGATTACCTTGGTGAAGCCGCAGTTTGAAGTCGGCAGAGAGAATGTCGGGAAGAAGGGCGTTGTGCGCGATCCGGCTTTGCATGAAAGCGTCTGCAAAACTATAACCGACTGGGTTAATCAGCAAAAGGGCTGGAGGGTTATCGGATTAACCGCCAGCCCTATCCTAGGACCCGAGGGTAACAAGGAATTCCTGTTAGCCGCGCGGCGCACTGCTCCCGGACCTATTTCAGATTGACGGGTAGCCCCGCATTTTCCCAAGCGCGGAAACCGCCGGCAACGACATAAATATTATTACGACCGCCATCGGCAAGTCGTTGCGCAACCTCTTCCGCGTTTTTACCTGTCTGGCACAGCAAGACTAAATATTTATCTTCCGTTTTAGGAAGCTGACTTAACCGAAATGTCGAATAGGGAAGGTATGACGCGCCGGGAACGGTTTTGTTTAAGGCTTCCGCTGTTTCTCGTAAATCCACGACGATCGCCTCGTTTCGCGCCAACATGCCTTTCACCGCCAGCGGATCCACAACCTTATAGCCCAGGCTGCCCGCGACCAGCGTGACCGGCATCAGGAACAGACAGAGCCATGCGATGGATAAACGCATGATCTTATCTTTAGGTGGTAGGGAATCCAGCTTCGGCCCAAGCTTTGATCCCTCCCTTTAAATTGGCGACGCGTTCAAAACCATTTTGCGCCAGCCAAAGGCCAAGACGGCCGGATCGCGCCCCGGATTGGCACTGCAAAACAAGGGTTTTTCCGCTATAATCGGGAAGTTGTGCCGGATCGAAGGACGAGAGGGGAACAAGCTTGGCCCCGGGGATATGGAGGTTGTCCCATTCCTGTTGCTCGCGGCAATCAACCAGAACGGCATCGCCTGAATCTAGAAGAGCTTTGGCTTCATTGGCATCAACTTCGGTCAAATTCGCCATGAGAATTCCTTTTTTCGTCAAATTCTTCTGCTAGTTTAACCAGGATTTCTTGGACTGTCAGTATCCCAAAACGATTAGGCATAAGTCCTATGCGGAAACGCCCCTTGATGCGTAAGGCCAAATCCCATGTCGAGGAGACCCTAGTCACCATCGATGACCTTGGCACACAGGGTGACGGCACCGCACGAATCAAGGGACAGATTGTTCATGTGCCTTTGGCCTTGCCGGGCGATCATATCAACTTGAAATATGATGCAAAGACTCTGCGCTCTGTGGGCTTTTCTATTGTATCTCCGAGCCCTGATCGCAGGCTGGCTCCTTGCGCTCATTTTTCGGTTTGCGGCGGATGCCAGCTTCAGCATCTTTCCGAGACTGCCTATAAAACGTGGAAACGAGGATTGGTGATCGACGCCGTCACCCGAGCCGGCGGCGACCCAGGGATTGTAAGTGATTTAGTAAGCGTTCCTGTCGCCAGTCGCCGCCGCGCGGTTCTCACGGCTATTCGAGATGGCAGGAAATTTCGCCTCGGCTTTAGGCATCGGCAAGGGCACAATGTCGAAAACATCGCCGAATGCTTGCTTTTGACTCCGCCGCTCGCCGCATTGCTGCCACCGCTCAAGGCGAGCCTAGAGACTGAAGCCAATCTTTCCGAACTGCGCATTACCGCCACCATGGCCGAGACCGGCATCGACTTGGTCATGGAAACCGAGACGGGACTTGACCTGCGCTTGCGTGAAAAGTTCGCCCAGTTTGCTCAGGATCAGGATCTGGCGCGACTTTCGTGGCGACAAGCAAACGGAACGGCCGAGCCCATTGCCATGCGGCGGACACCCATTCTTATTTTTGGGAAGATTCCCGTTGCCTTACCGCCAGGAACTTTTCTTCAACCTAGCCATGAAGGCGGTCTCGCTTTACAGGCCTTTGTCGGCGAAGCAACACCGCGGGATACTTCCCGTATCGCCGATCTTTATGCGGGATGCGGCCCTTTCACCTTTAGCCTGGCGGGTCGCGCCATCGTCCACGCTGTCGAAGAGAACCCTGAGGCCGTTAGCGCGGTGACACTGGCGGCGCGGCGCGGCAGTTTGGTTCCCTGGGTGACGGCTGAACAGCGTGATCTCGACCGTCGTCCCTTGCAGCCGGATGAACTGGCGGGATTTGACACGGTTATTTTTGATCCGCCACGTGCGGGTGCCGCAGCGCAGGCGACGGCTCTCGCCCAATCCCAGGTTCCGGTCGTGATTGCGATTTCTTGCAATCCCGCCACCTTCGCGCGCGATGCGCGAACCTTAATCGCCGGTGGATATATTTTAGACAAGGTTATGCCGCTGGATCAGTTTCCCTGGTCATCCCATGTCGAGCTCGCGGCAAAATTTATCAAAGCGTGAGCATCAACCGCACTGCGCTTTATGTCGGAGCCAATGATCGGCCAAAACAACCGCCATCATGGCTTCACCTACCGGAACCGCGCGAATACCGACACAAGGATCATGACGCCCCTTGGTGACGATGTCGGTTTCCTTGCCATGAACATCAACCGTTTGTCGCGGCGATAGAATCGAACTCGTAGGCTTTACCGCAAAACGCGCGACAATCTCTTGACCGGTCGATATTCCGCCGAGAATGCCTCCAGCTTGATTGGATAAAAAAACTGGCTTGCCGTTTTTTATGCGCATTTCATCGGCATTGTCTTCACCCGACAAAGCCGCCGCTGAAAACCCGGCGCCGATTTCAACCCCCTTTACGGCGTTGATCGACATAAACGCCGTTGCCAGATCAGCGTCAAGCTTGCCGTAGACGGGCGCCCCCAGCCCTGGGGGAACACCTTCGGCAACAATCTCGATAACCGCCCCGATGGAGGATCCCGCCTTGCGAATACCATCAAGGTAACTTTCCCAAGCCACGGCGGCTTGGGGATCCGGACAAAAGAAAGGATTGGCCTCGACCGCAGACCAATCCCACCGCCCACGATCCACCTTGTGCGGTCCCATCTGAACCAACGCGCCCCGGAGACGAAATTCCTGCCCCCAAGCCGCCTGCAGAACTCTACGCGCCACAGCACCTGCTGCAACCCGCATCGCCGTTTCGCGCGCCGATGATCTGCCACCACCGCGCCAATCCCTTATGCCGTATTTTGCCCAGTAGACGTAATCGGCGTGGCCTGGCCGGAATTTATCTTTGATATCGTCATAGTCCTTAGAACGGGTATCCTCGTTATCTATCAGAAGAGCGATCGGCGTCCCAGTGGTTTGACCCTGGAATACACCTGACAGGATCTTGACCTTATCCCCTTCCCGCCGCTGGGTGGTAAATCGCGACTGGCCGGGGCGACGGCGGTCAAGCCAGATCTGAATATCTTCTTCACTCAAGGAAAGACGCGGCGGCGCGCCGTCGATGACACAGCCAATAGCCGGACCATGACTTTCGCCCCAGGTGGTAAATCGAAAAACTTGGCCGAAACTATTGAATGACATGACCTAGCTCAGCCCCACACGATTTTTAAGACTTCTCCAGACCTTTCAAAAGGTCCGCTACTTCGGCCGCCGCATCAACCGCCACCATGCCGACGACATTATATCCTGAATCGACATGATGAACTTCGCCGGTGACGCCGCGCGATAGGTCGCTTAGGAGGTAAAGACCGGCATTGCCTACTTCATCCGTTGTCACATTCCGGCGTAATGGCGCATTCAACTCGTTCCATTTCAAAATATAGCGGAAATCGCCAATACCGCTGGCGGCCAGGGTCTTGATCGGACCCGCCGAAATCGCATTGACCCGAATATCCCGGGATCCGAGATCGACAGCGAGGTACTTTACCGATGCTTCCAATGCGGCCTTGGCGACGCCCATGACATTATAATGGGGCATGACCCGCTCCGCGCCATAGTAGGTTAAGGTGACAAGACTCCCGCCCTGCTTCATCATGGCCGCCGCCTGCTTGGCAACGGCCGTAAATGAAAAGCAGGAGATGTCCATTGTGACCTGAAAATTTTCTCGGGTCGTATTCAGGTAAAGACCTTTAAGTTCCTCTTTATCGGAAAAGGCGATGGCATGAACGACAAAGTCGATGCTGGGCCAGGTTTTAGCCACTGTTGTAAAGCAACTGGCGATACTTTCATCCTTGGCCACATCGCATTCGATGATTAAAGAAGAGCCGATACTGTCGGCCAGCGGCTTCACGCGCTTATAAAGCGCTTCGCCTTGATAGGTGAAAGCAACTTCGGCACCTTGGGCGGCGATCGATCGGGCAATACCCCAAGCAATCGACCGATCGTTAGCAACACCCATAACAAGGCCACGCTTGCCGGCCATAAGCGGGGTAGAAAGGGTCATTGCTTGCCTCTTTTGGAATGTAGTCGGTAGGAAATGTCATCCTACACAAAGATTATCCAGCTTCCAAGGCACACCAGCAGCTTGCCTTAGAGAAGCTCTCTGGGCGAGACTGGGGGCCCTGATCCCCTGCAAACTGGACTTTATCTATGGTTATCGCCGCCGTTGCTGAGCCTTTTAGCCTTTTTCAGGCGTGGTTTGCCGAGGCTGAGGCCCGCGAACCGAATGATCCCAATGCTATGGCTTTAGCGACAGCGACGCCGCAAGCTGCCCCTTCGGTTCGCATGGTACTGCTAAAAGGGGCCGATTCCCGTGGTTTTGTTTTTTATACCAATCTTGAAAGCCGCAAAGGCCAAGAATTGCACCTAAACCCCCAGGCAGCCCTCTGTTTTCATTGGAAATCATTGCGGCGGCAAATTCGCGTTGAAGGGACGGTCCAAAGCGTTACCTCAGAGGAGGCTGACACCTATTTTTTCTCCCGGCCGCGGGGATCCCGGCTGGGCGCTTGGGCATCCCAGCAATCTCGGCCCCTCGCCGACCGGACCGAGCTTGAAAGACGGGTCGCTGACGTTGAGCGGCGCTACCCCCATGATGTCCCTCGCCCCCCTTACTGGTCGGGCTTTCGTCTGACCCCTTTTGTTATGGAGTTTTGGCAGGATATGCCCTCCCGCCTTCATGATCGACTTATCTACAAACGCGATAGGGAAAGCGCGCCATGGACAACCCATCGCCTTCAGCCTTGACCCTTAATCCCACGACCTCACGCTGGGTACGATGGGCAAGTTATGCCTCGGTTGCTACGGCGCTTATTTTGATCGCCTGCAAGCTGGGGGCTTATTTAGCGACCGACGCTGTCAGTCTTCTGTCGACCTTAATCGACTCTCTTCTGGATGCTTTTGCCTCTGTCATCACCCTTTTTGCCGTGCGCACCGCTCTGACACCGGCAGATGCCGAACATCGTTTCGGTCACGGTAAGGCAGAACCCATCGCCGCCTTAGCCCAATCCTTGTTCGTCAGCGGATCTGCAGTTCTTTTGTTTGTGGAGGCGGGCCATCGCCTTATCACCAGCCCGCAAGCGCCTACCCAAGCTTCCATAGGCATCGCCGTCATGGTTTTTTCCCTTGTTTTAACGTGGTGTCTTATTTTGTTTCAGCGTTTTGTCATTCGTCGCAGCGGGTCCATCGCCATCCATGCCGACATTATGCACTATCGGACCGATTTTATCGTTAACGGCGCGGTGATCCTGGCTTTATGGTTTGGACGAAACCCTGAACTTGCCTTTATTGATCCTTTGGTGGCCGTAGCCATCGGCCTTTATATTTTGTTTAGCGCGTGGCGGATCGGTCGAAGCGCATTGGACATGTTGATGGATCGTGAAATGCCGGACGAGGATCGCGCCAAAATTATCGCCTTGGCCTTCTCTCATTCTGAGGTGGCGGCACTGCACGATTTAAGGACGCGCCGGGCCGGCCCCAATGCCTTTGTCCAGATGCATATTGAATTAGACGGCACCATGCCTTTGTCCCGCGCCCATACTGTTGCCGACGGCATTGAACGAGATATCCGGCAGGCTTTTCCAGGCGCTGAAGTTCTGGTTCACCAAGATATTGTCGCGCCCCTCAATAATAGGGGCCCACGGATCAACCGGGTTAAACGCGACACACCTGAAAAAGAAACCCATGCTCCCCTTGGGTAAAACCTATACTGAGGTTGCATCACGATTTCGGTGGAAGATCCCGCAGCGATTCAACATCGCTCAAGCCTGCTGCGAACGATGGGCTGACGGCTCGGGCCGAATCGCGCTTATTCACGCCGATCCTGTGGGCCGTATCTCGACCCTCAGCTTTGATACTCTAAACGCCATGACCAATCGCCTGGCCAATCTTTTAGTGGCCCAAGGCCTTAAAAAAGGCGATCGCATCGCCATCCTGTTGTCGCAACGGCCAGAGGCAGCGATTGCCCATCTGGCTTGCCAGAAAATCGGCGCCATTGCGGTTCCTCTTTTTGTCCTTTTTCAAACCGACGCACTTCGCTATCGCTTGAACGATAGCGGCGCACAACTCATCATAACCGATAGGGAAAACTGGCCGAAGATTGAGGCTCTTAAATCTGACTTACTTGATCTTGCCACGGCAGTGGTGGTTGATCTGGGTTCACGCGAAGACATCGGCTTAATCGACTGGGAAAAAGGCCTGGCGACGTCGCGGGATCAATTTTCCGCCGTCGCCAGCCTAGCCGATGATCCAGCCCTGATCATTTATACCTCGGGAACAACGGGGTCGCCCAAGGGCGCGCTGCATGCGCAGCGCGTGTTGCTGGGTCATTTACCGGGCGTAGAGTTTCCGCATGAGTTTTTCCCTAAACCAAATGATCTCTTCTGGACTCCCGCGGATTGGGCGTGGATCGGCGGATTGCTGGATGTCCTTTTACCTTCGCTTTATCACGGCGTACCCGTCTTAGCGCACCGAATGGCTAAATTTGATCCCGAGGCGGCCCTGCACCTGATGGCGCAGCATAAGGTAAAAAACAGTTTCTTGCCGCCTACCGCTTTGAAGATCATGCGAACAGTTCCCGATCCCAGAAAATTTGGCGCTAAATTGCGCTCAATCGGATCGGGTGGAGAAAGTCTTGGCGCAGAGATTTTGACATGGGGGCAAGAGACATTTGATCTGATGATCAATGAATTCTACGGTCAGACCGAATGCAACCTCATTGTCGGCAACTGTGCGTCCATCATGCCTGTTCGGCCCGGCGCCATGGGAAAAGCCATTCCAGGCCATGATGTCGCGATCGTTGACAGCAATGGCGACGTCGTTCCGGACAATACCCTTGGTGAAATTGCCGTTCGTAAAGATGATCCCGTTATGTTTTTAAACTATTGGCAGAATGAGGCGGCAACAACGGCAAAGTTTCGCGGCGATTGGCTATTAACCGGCGACATGGGCCGCAAAGATTCCGACGGCTACTTTCACTATGTTGGCCGGAGCGATGATGTCATCACCACCGCAGGTTATCGGGTCGGTCCCGGCGAGGTGGAGGACTGTCTGCTAAAGCATCCGGCAATTGCCATGGCCGCCGTGGTCGGTCTTCCTGATGAACTTCGTACGGAAAGCATCACCGCCTTTGTTGTCCTTAGATCCGGCCTGACACCCGGTAATGATCTTGCCATGGAGATTCAAGCCTTCGTTAAAGGACGACTGGCGGCCCATGCCTATCCTCGGCGGGTCGAATTCATGGAGAGCCTGCCTATGACCGCCACCGGCAAGATTATGCGGCGTGAACTTCGGGATCGTTTTTCTTCAAAGGCCCCATCATGAAACCAACCCTCGATATCTATATGCTTTTGGCCTCGCCTTGGACCTATCTTGGCTGGCAACGCTCGCAAAGCATTGCGCAAAAGCATCAGGTAACAATTCGCCTTTTTCCGATTGATTTTGGCGCGGTATTTAAAGCAACCGGCGGCCTTCCCCTTGCACAACGCCCTCCGGCACGTCAAGCCTATCGCCTGGTCGAATTGCAACGTTGGAAAAACTTCCACGCCGCCAACGATTTCAATCTTCACCCGACTTATTTCCCGACCGATCCTACCCCAGCGGCTCTCCTAGCCATTGCCGCTCGGCGGCAGGGCAAGGATATCGCCGGATTTTGCTACGCTGCCCTGCACGGTCTATGGTGCGAGGAAAAAGACATCAAGAATCAAACCTTCTTAAAAACTCTCGCTGAAAGGCAAGGATGGAATGCCGAAGAATTAACAGAAGCGGCACAAGACCCTGCCGTGGCTGAAGAATATGCGGCCGACACCCAAACGGCCATTGCCTTGGGTGTTTTTGGCGCTCCCAGCTATGTCATTAACGGAGAGGTCTTCTGGGGCCAAGATCGGTTAGACTTTGTCGATCAAAAACTAGCGGAACTGACCAAAACCTGATTATCATGATCAAACAATCTTTCTGACTTTGAGGTTTTCTATGGCTGACGCCTTTGCCCATTTAACAAATCTATGGCGCTATCCCACCCTTATTCGTTTTGGCGTCGGCCGAATATCCGAGTTACCTCAGGTCTGCCAAGAGCTCGGTATAAAGCGGCCGCTGCTGGTTACCGATCCGGGATTAGCCGCCTTGCCGATGATCAAAAACGCCGTGGATGCGAATAACGCGGCGAAGGTGCCCACAACCTTATTCTCCGAAATTAAAGGTAATCCAACCGGTAAAAACCTTATGGATGGGATCGCCGTCTTCGAGAAGAATAAATGTGACGGCATTATTGCTTTCGGCGGCGGCAGCGCCATGGACTGCGGCAAAGCCATCGCTTTGATTGCGGGACAGCGGGCCGTTGGCAACCCCAATCTGTGGCCGGATTACGCGGTGTTTGGTCCCGGCGGTAAGGTCGCCAAAAAAGATAAGGTGGTTCCCATCATTGCGGTCCCAACGACGGCCGGTACGGGATCCGAGGTCGGCCGGGCTGCCGTCATCACAGACGAAGAAACCCATACCAAACGTATCCTGCTTTATCCCTATATGATGCCTGCGACCGTCATTGCCGATCCAGCATTAACCGTGGGCTTACCGGCTCACATCACCGCGGCAACCGGTATGGATGCCCTTGCGCATTGTTTTGAAGCCTATTCTGCCAAGGATTTTCACCCCATGGCGGACGGCATTGCCGTTGAAGGCATGCGTCTTATCAAGGAATGGCTGCCGCGCGCCGTGAAGGACGGTAAAGATCTAGAAGCACGCGCCCATATGATGGCAGCGGCCAGCATGGGGGCGGCAGCATTCAACAAAGGTTTGGGCGCCGTTCATGCCTTAAGTCATCCGGTCGGAGCGCTGTTTGATACCCATCATGGGCTGACCAATGCCGTGTTCATGCCCTACGTCATGGCTTTCAATAAATCAGCCATTGAAGACAAGATGGTTCGGCTAGCGGGCTACCTCGGCATCGAGCCCCGCAACTATCAAGGGGTTATGGATTGGATGCTTAAGCTGCGTCAGGAACTTAAGATTCCGCATACGCTTGCCGAGCTTGGCGTGCCGCAAAACCGACTGGAGGAAATCGCCAAACTGGCCGCGGAAGATCCTTGCGCACCGGAAAATCCCGTGCATTGTGGACCAAAAGAAATGCGGGTGATGTTGGATGCCGCGCATGCGGGACGCGTATAGGGTCGACAATTTTTCATCTGCCTATGGAGCGCCTGCGGCCGGCCTAAGGATCGGTAAAGCCTTCGGGTTTCCACCCGGCTTTCCATTCTGCCAGAGCGACGATATCCGGCATAACACCGCTATCGCGGAACCAGCTGTCGATGACGTAATCGGCTTGGGTCGCCGTTTCTCGGACAACGGCCGTGGTATGCGGCCAATGTGATACGATGATCGCGCCACGCCACGCCGTAGCTTGAGTTTTATGAAAATGCATGAAGCCCTGTTGTTCAAGCAGAATTAAATAGGTTGTGGTGTTGGTGGCTTCATCCATGCAGTCAAGCTGACCTGATTTGTTGACGTTTTTTAACGTACCGCCAAGGTCTTTGGTCGCCGTGTAATGTTCAACAATCAATTCTAATTTGGCAACCGCCGCCGCAAGCTGTTTGCGTTCCGCTTCCGCCGTAGGAGCCTGGGCTTGGACCAAAGCGGTTACCTCGGCCCATTCGCCATCGGAAAGTTTGATTTCCTTGGTCGAGCTGCACCCATAGTTAAAACACACGGTGAATTTAGCGCGAGATGGCGGCGGTAGGCCCCGTTCGGCAATCAGTTCCGGTGCCGTTGATGCATATTGATAAGTGCAGCCGGCGACAAAACTTAAGCCGATCAAAAACGCTATATTATATATCAACCCCCGAAAGCTCTTCACGGCGCCACTTCCCAGCTCATATGCCTAAATTATATAGCATAACCTACCACTGGAAACACCTGAGTGGATGAAGATTATCTTATCCTGCCTGCAACTCTTAGTCGGCGCGGCAGAACTGCAACAATTTTATAGTTATTACTCGAACGGTCGGCACCAGAGCAAGGTCCATTCCCGGGAATCAGAAATAAATGCTAGGCTTCGAAATCAGACGGGCCGTCTAGATGCTAGACTTTTCATCTTTTTGTCGAAACTATCGACCCATGCATGACCGTTCCGTTTTGATGTCTCAGGTAGCTCCGTGGATATAGCTTTATATCGTCTTGGATTAACCCTGGTTCTTATCGGCCTTGTTTTAAGCGCAATAGGCATTTCCGCGTCTTCTCAGGCCGGTCAAACCCTTCGCATTAGTCGCGCCAAGGATTTGCCCACCCTCGACCCCTACGGCCTGACCGATCCAGCCGATCTTAGTCTTTTGGGCAACGTCTATGAAGGCCTTGTTAAGCGTGCGCCCAATCAGCGATTGGAGCCGGCGCTCGCCGAAAGTTGGACTCTTATATCGTCCACCACCTGGCGATTTACTTTGCGACGGGATGTGAAATTTCATAACGGAGCGGGACTTGACGCCGACGATGTCGTCTTTTCGATTAATCGGGCGCGCCAGAAAGGCTCCGCCCTTGCCGACCGATTTTTCTCCATTGCCGACGTCCAACGCCTTGACGCCAGAACGGTGCAAATCACCACCAAAAAACCGCAGCCTTATTTCCTCAGGGATCTTAGCGACCTTTATATTATGGATAGCGATTGGGCGCAGATCCATAAAGGCGCCCTTGCCACAATAAGCAACGGGACAGGACCTTTTCAGACAGGGTATCGCACGCCGGAGATAACAACTCAATTTCTTCCCTTTAAAGGATGGTGGTCTACAGCGCGTAACGACGTTGATGAAATTGTTTTTATACCGATAGAGCCCGATGAAACGCGTGTCAGCGCCTTGCTCGAAGGAAAGCTGGATCTTATTCAAAGCATTCCCGTTGGCGCAATCAAAACGATACGGGATAATTCGGCTTTCAAGCTGATGCAGATAACCACGCCGCGCACTGTGGTGCTGGGCATGGACCAATACCGGGCAAACCTAACCGAACTCGTCAACGACAAGCCCAATCCTTTCCTTAATCCAGATGTGCGTGAAGCTATAGCTATAGCCATAGATTCAACCGCTCTGGTTAAGGAAGCTCTCGATGGGAATGCGCAGGTAGCCGGTAACATTCTTAGTCCAGCCATCAACGGCTGGAGTGAAAGTTTTGAGCAGCCGCGCATTGCGGCCCCCAGCCGCGCTAAGGATCTTTTACGCAAAGCAGGTTATGCCAATGGTTTTTCTGTTCCCTTTGATTGCCCTCACCTCGCCGAGGACAGTCGCGGGAAGCTTTGCGAGCAAATCATCACTATGCTGGGGGACGTCGGCATCCGTTTGACACGGCGCAATGAAGGCAACCAAGCGATGGCCCTCCGCATCGCACGGTTTAACAGCCCTCTTTTTTTAATGTCTTTTGCGCCGCCGCAACCCCACGCCGACACTGTCATCACCCTGCTTTTGGGAACCCGGCCCGAATTTGCCGAAGGCCGAACAACCCTTCCTCTTCAGGGTGGGCTTAATTTTGGGCGATATAGTAATGCGCGGATTGACGACCTTTTACCGATCCTGGTCGGCGAGATGGACCAAGATCTTCGCCTTAAAGCCATGACGGAAGCGTTGCGCATTCATCGACAGGAAGTCGGCTACATCCCTCTTTACCGGCCCAACATAACTTGGGCGGCGCGGCAGGAGGTTTCGGTTTACTTGCCGGGAAGCGGTGGCATAGATTTACGTAGCGTACGCATTGAGAAAAAATAAACCCTATAGGAATTCTATGGCGGACAGCCCGCAACTCATTCTCTTAAGTCATGCCATCCTCGTCGACGCGACGAACCCCGAGCCGCGAGAAGACCTCGATGTGTTGATCGAAGGCACGCGGATCAAAGACATGGGTCCACGGCTCAAAGCGGATGCGGCGATTGTCATCGACCTTAAAGGCTTAACGTTAATGCCAGGGCTGATCGATGCGCATGTTCATATCTGTGCGCCTACCCTTGATATCGGGGCGATGCGGGACATGTCCGAAAGCTATATAGCGGCGTATGCGGCCCACAGCATGAAGGATATGCTGATGCGGGGGTTTACCACCGTGCGGGATGCCGGTGGAGCCGATGCCGGATTTAAACATGCCCAGGCGGAAGGGTTGCTGGTGGGCCCTCGGCTTTTTGTGAGCGGCAAAGGATTAAGTCAGACGGGCGGACATGGTGATTTTCGGCCGCGGGGAGCTATGGCTTGTTTTTGCTGTGCGGCCCAGGTCAGCGGCATGGACCGTATTGCGGACGGCGCCGATGCCGTTCGCCACGCGGCACGAGACGAATTTCGGCGCGGCGCCGATCAGCTCAAGATCATGGCCGGGGGCGGCGTCGCGTCGCCAAGCGACCCCCTGCACAACACCCAGTATTCGATGGAAGAAATGCGCGCTGCCGTCGAGGAAGCTGAAGCCTGGAATACTTATGTTGCGGCTCACGCCTATACGCCGCGCTCGATCCGCCGCGCGGTTGAGGCGGGAATTCGCTCGATTGAACATGGCAATCTTTTGGATGAACCGACCGCCAAGGTGATGGCCGAGCGCGGCGCCTATCTTATTCCGACGAACGTAACCTACCGAGCGCTTCATCGCGACGGCAAAGCGCTGGGGCTCCCGGAAGTCAGCATCGCCAAAATGAAAGAGGTGCTGACCGCCGGACTTGAAGCCGTCGCCATTGCAAAGAAATGTGGCGTTAAAATCGGTCATGGCAGCGATCTTCTCGGCCAACAACAATGCCATCAAAGCGAGGAGTTTCTCATTAAGGGTGAAGTCCTCACCCCTTATGAGGTTTTAACCGCCGCCACAAAAACCAACGCCGAGCTTTTGGGGCGCGGGCATGATCTAGGAATATTAACCCCGGGGGCCTTGGCGGATCTTTTGATCCTTGAGGGCAACCCCTTGGCAAACCTCTCTGTCCTGGCGTACCCGGAAAGGCACCTGCGTGCCATCCTGCAGAACGGCCGATTCATTAAGAACCTCAAGGGCTGACCCCTAGAACCCATAGCCTTCCTTCGTATCCCTGTTGCATGGCGCCTCATTCTGAGACTTAATGGGCCCAAACTAAGGCACGGGGGGAGCCTTTAGTGAAGACCAATGGGTCGCTTTTTCCCGTGTTTTTATTTTAATTCTGCAACAGCGGGGAGATACCCGAATGACGTCGCGCATTACCTTCTTGGCTGCAGCCGCAGTTAGTGTTCTGCTGACAGCACCTTTAGCCGAGGCAAAGACCCTTCGTTACGCCTTCCAAGGCGATGCTGGCAGCATGGATCCCCATGCTCTGTTTGAAACGCCGACCATCTCGTTCATGAGCAACGTCTATGAAACGTTGGTCTTAAAAGATGCCAACCTTAAGAACGTCCCAGGCTTGGCCGAGAAGTGGGAGCAGATCAAACCAGACACATGGCGTTTCACCCTCCGCAAGGGCGTGAAGTTCCATAATGGCAACCCCTTCACCGCTGATGACGTTGTCTTCTCGATTGCCCGGATGCGTAGCGAAGGATCCGACTTCAAAGGCGCCGCGGCAGACATCAAAGAAGCGGTCAAGGTCGACGACTTTACCGTTGATTTGGTTACGCCAGCGCCGAATCCTATTCTGATCCAACGCATGGAAGACTTGCCCATCATGGATAAGGAATGGTGCGAGCAGAATAAGACGACTGAAGCGACAAGCCCCAAGGATGCGGCGGCCGCAACAACGACCAACTTTGCCAATCTAAACGCCAACGGCACTGGTCCCTTCATGTTAAAGAGTCGCGAACCCGGACAGAAAACCGTCTTGGTCCGCAATCCTAACTATTGGGGCAAGATTGAAACCAACGTTGACGAGGTTGTCTTTACCCCGATCGCTCAGGCCGCAACACGGGTTGCCGCCCTTTTAGCCGGCGATCTGGACATGGCTTATCCCGTGCCTGTTCAAGATTGGGAACGCATGGAAAAGACCAAAGGCGTTAAAATTCTTCGCCGGCCAGAAACCCGCGTCATCTTCTTAGGGATGGACCAAGATCGCGCTGAACTCTTGTACTCCAACGTAAAGGGCAAAAATCCTTTCAAGGACATCAAGGTCCGCAAGGCTTTCTATCAGGCTATTGATATCAATGCGATCAATACCAAGATCATGCGCGGATCAGCCCGGCCGACCGCCTTGCTGGTTCCTGCCGAAGCCAATGGCTATAACGTAGCCCTGGATAAGCGGATGCCCCTTAATTTGGAATCAGCGAAAAAGCTGATGACAGAAGCGGGTTATCCTCAGGGCTTCGAAGTCACCATGGACTGCCCAAATGATCGTTACGTCAACGACGAGCCGATCTGCCAAGCGATCGTTTCGATGCTGGCCAAGATCAATGTGAAGGTAAATCTCCTGGCGCAAACGAAGTCCAAGTACTTTGCTAAGGTTCTTTCTCCTGCCTTCGATACCAGCTTCTATCTTTTGGGCTGGAATCCATCGACCGGCGATGCGCACGATGCTCTCAGCATGTTGGCCATGTGCCGCGACAAGGAAAAGGGCTTGGGCGAATACAACCTCGGCAATTGGTGCAACAAACGCTATACCGAGCTTGTGACCGCCATGGTTAGTGAAACTGACAAGACGAAGCGGCAGGCCATGATCGACGAAGCGACAAAGATCTTCATCGATGACGTAGGCTTGATTCCGTTGCATCAACAACCTCTATCGTGGGGAACCCGCGATACGGTTACCCTGAAGCAACGCCCTGACGACCGCTTTCAGTGGAAGTATGTCGTCATAAAGTAAGGCGTGACGCCTTCTAAGTTCCGGCCCGTCTGAATAGAAGAGACGGGCCGGTTCTCTTTAACGTAGATATCACACGATTCGATGAAGACCTGTAGATGATTGCATTCATCATTCGCCGCTTTCTGCAATCTATCGCCGTCATGTTGACGGTGGGACTTATTGCCTTCTCGATGTTTCGATTTGTGGGCGATCCCATCAACAACATGGTCGGCCAATATACCTCCACAGCTGAACGGACTATTTTACGTAAGAGATTGGGCTTGGATGATCCCTTTCTTGTGCAATACGCCAACTACCTCAAAAATGCCGTCCACGGCGACTTCGGTAATTCCTATAAACAGCGGCGCCCCGTGTCCGATTTGATTATGGAGCGGCTACCGGCAACCCTTGAACTATCGTTCATGGCGGCTTTCCTGGCGTTGACTATTGGTATTCCCATGGGAGTTTATACGGGCCTTCACCGCCGCGGTGTCCTTGCGCAAGCGTTTATGATTATCTCTTTAATTGGTGTGTCACTTCCTACTTTTTTGATCGGTATTTTACTAATTTACGTTTTTGGCGTGTTGTTGGGATGGTTACCAACCTTTGGCCGCGGCGAGGTGGTGCAGATTGGCTGGTGGACTACTGGATTTTTGACAGTAAAAGGTCTTACTGCGCTTATTATGCCTTCAATCACCCTGGCCCTTTTTCAATTAACTTTGATCATGCGGCTGGTTCGCGCAGAAATGCTTGAAGTGCTCCGTACCGATTATATTAAATTCGCCCGGGCTCGCGGTTTACCCAATCGCGTAATTCATTTTGGTCACGCCTTGAAAAACACGATGGTTCCGGTGATTACGATAACTGGATTGCAAGTCGGATCAATTATCGCCTTCGCCATTATCACGGAAACCGTTTTCCAATGGCCGGGCATGGGGCAGCTCTTTATCCAGGCCGTCGCCGAAGTCGATATCCCGGTCATGGCATGCTATCTCATGTTGATCTCTTTCTTCTTTGTCGTCATTAATCTGATTGTTGATATCCTTTATTATGTCGTTGATCCACGACTACGAACCGAACGGGTAGCGAGCGCCCATGGCTGATAATTTTTTGGTCTCTTCTCCCAGCGCGTGGAAACGGTTAAACAGGTTCTTATCCCGCGCCGCAGACAGTGATGTCGCGTACAGCTTTCGTCACTCACCAGTTACGATGATCGCCGCCGCGGGCGTTGCCATCATTTTATTTTTGGCGCTTTTTTGCCCCTTCATTGCGCCTTTCAATCCTTTTGATCCCGGCAGTGTTGATATTCTGAATGCCGACTTGCCTCCCGCGTGGGTAGACGGTGGCCAGTCTGACTACCTTTTAGGAACTGACAATCAAGGACGCGATATCCTCTCGACCTTGATGTACGGATCGCGTATTTCCTTAGGCGTAGGATTTGCCGCCGTCGCTTTCTCGATGGTTATCGGTGTTCTTTTGGGACTGCTTTCGGGTTTCCTTGGAGGATATGCCGATGCTTTCATTATGCGGGTTGCAGATATCCAATTGAGCTTTCCGGCTATCTTGATCGCTCTTTTGGTAGATGGAATTCTTTATGGTCTTCTCCCCCGCGAAATGCACGGAGATTTTTGGTTTCCTATTCTCGTGTTCTCCATTGGTATCTCAAGCTGGGTGCAATATGCTAGGACTGTTCGGGGTTCTACCATGGTCGAGATTTCTAAAGAATATGTCCAAGCTGCGCGGGTTATTGGTATTTCACCAGCAAAAATTATGATCCGACATATTCTGCCAAACGTTATGGGTCCGGTGTTGGTAATAGCAACCATCAATCTTGCCCTAGCGATCATTACTGAGGCGACTTTATCCTTCCTTGGCGTTGGCGTTCCTCCAACATCGCCGTCGTTGGGCACAATGATTCGCATTGGTGGTGATTTTCTTTACTCCGGCGAGTGGTGGATTACCATCTTCCCTGGCATCGTGTTGGCGGTGCTCGCTCTATCAATCAATCTCCTGGGCGATTGGCTGCGCGATGCCCTTAATCCAAAACTTCGCTAGATCTTGGTCATGAATGCACCTCTTCTCGCAGTTGAAAATTTACGGGTGGAGTTTCCCACACGGCGCGGCGCCTTAATCGCCGTCGATGATATCTCCTTTGAGATCGCCAAAGGTGAAACCTTAGGCGTGGTCGGAGAAAGTGGCGCGGGAAAGTCTTTGACGGGCGCAGCCATTATCGGATTGCTGGAACCCCCGGGCCGGATCGCCGGAGGCCGCGTCTTTTTTGAAGGCCGCCGGATCGATAACCTGCCTTACGCCGAAATGCGCCGCCTGCGCGGGGCAAAGATCGGCGCGATCTTCCAAGATCCCCTGACCAGCCTTAATCCGCTCTATACCGTAGGCCGTCAGCTTATAGAAACCATTCGCACGCACCTTCCTTTGTCCGACACCGAGGCAAAACGGCGGGCCATCTCCTTACTTGAAGAGGTCGGTATACCGGCGCCGGAGCGTCGTCTGGATCAGTATCCTCACCAATTTTCCGGCGGGATGCGTCAGCGAGTGGTTATTGCCCTCGCGCTTTGCGCCAATCCCCAATTAATCGTCGCGGATGAGCCCACCACCGCCTTGGATGTTTCGATTCAGGCGCAGATTGTCGCCTTAATCAAGCGCCTCTGTCGAGAACACGGCACCGCCGTTATGCTTGTTACTCATGATATGGGCGTTATCGCCGAAACCGCGGACCGGGTCGCCGTCATGTACTCGGGGCGCATTGCCGAGATTGGGCCAGTACGATCAGTGATTAAGTCGCCCAAGCATCCCTATACCGTGGGCCTTATGGCATCGATACCCATGATTGGCGATAAAGCCGAGCACTTGGCGCAGATTAAAGGGTCAATGCCTCGCTTAGGGTCGATCCCGCCAGGTTGCGCCTTTAATCCGCGATGCCCCAAGGTATTCGAGCGCTGCTATCGTGAACGTCCTTTTCTTATTCCGACGGAGACCAGTGCGGCCTCCTGCTGGCTTTATGATAAGGCGGCCGGCCAATGATCACCGAACACCCCTTCGTTGAAGTAGAAAATCTATCCCGACATTTCGATGTGTCAAAACCCTGGCTTAACCGAGTTATTGAGCGTCAACCCGTTCAGATTCTCCGCGCTGTTGATGGCGTTAGTTTCTCTATTCCTAAAGGGAAAACCTTTGCCTTAGTAGGAGAATCCGGATGTGGGAAATCCACCATTGCCAAACTCTGCGTAGGATTATATCGCCCAACGACCGGCAGTATTCGCATTGATAATACCGATATCGCCGCCTTACGAAGTCGCGCCGAAGTTCTCGCCATACGTCGCCGACTGTCGATGATTTTTCAGGATCCTTACGCCAGCCTTAATCCCCGCTGGCATGTCGCCGACATCGTTGCCGAACCTATACGCGCACACCATCTTCTTGAAGGCAACAGAGCCATTCGGGCCCGGGTTGATGAATTGCTGGGACATGTCGGTCTTTCTTCACGCGATGGTGAGAAATTCCCGCATGAGTTTTCGGGCGGACAGCGGCAGCGAATTTCCATTGCGCGTGCCCTTGCCAGTAATCCGGAATTCATCGTCTGCGACGAGCCTACCAGCGCCCTTGACGTCTCGGTTCAGGCGCAGATCCTGAATTTGATGCGCGATCTGCAGCGGGAGCTCGGTCTTACCTATCTCTTTATCAGCCATAATCTCGCCGTGGTCAGCTTTATCGCCGATGAGATCGGGGTTATGTACCTCGGCAAGCTGGCCGAGCGCGCGGAGACGCGAACTCTTTTTACTCGGCCCATGCATCCTTATACTCGAATGTTGTTGGATGCCGTTCCTGATTTGGCCATGACGGGCCGTCAACGGGTTCCCGTACAAGGCGAGGTGCCCAACCCTATTTCACCGCCCTCAGGCTGCCGGTTTCATCCCCGCTGCCCCTACGCCAACAACCGCTGCCGGCAAGAAACGCCTGCCTTACTTCCCATAAAAGGTGTTGCCACGCCCGGATCGGTTGCCTGCCATGCCGTTGAGGAACATAGACTACCTCCGCCGACTTGATAAGATAGGCATTAGGTTAAGACCGGAGGTCGCTCATGGTTTACAAAACAATCCTTGTTCAGGTTGATGGAAGCAAAGGATGGGAAGCCCGACTGTCCTACGCAGCGCAGCTTGCCACCTTGTTTTCGGGGCATTTGGTCGGCGTTCATGCAAAACCGCTGCCTTATGTGCCTCCTCTTGCCTATGAGGCCGTCCCCACTGATTTTATAGAACAGCAACGCAAAGCGGCGGAAGCCAGCGCCGTGGCCGCGGAAAAAAATTTTCGCACGGCAACGGATAAGTTCGCGCTCTCCTCTCCTGCCGAATGGCGGTGTGAAGAAGGAAATCTGGATCGCGTCATCGCCAAACATGCGCGTTATGCCGATCTTGTTGTCGTCAGCCAAACACAACCGGAAGAGCCCGATGCCTCCCTGGTTGAATTGCCCGGCGACCTCTTACTGGCAGCGGGTCGGCCCATTTTGCTGGTTCCTTACACCTCGACCCCGAAACTTTCAGGTAGCTTTAACCACATACTGGTCGCCTGGGATGGCGGCCGTGAGGCTGCACGAGCCATCACGGATGCGATGCCGCTTTTGACCAAGGCGAAAAAGACAACCGTTATCGCCATTAACCCCGAGCAAAATCCCTGGTTTGGCGAACCTATTCACGGCCAAGAGCCTTGCGCGGACATGGCACAATATTTGGCGCGTCACGGCGTAAAGGCTGAGGCCGCCCACATTCAGGCAAAGGATATAAGCGTCGCTGATGCCTTGCTAAGCCGGGCTGCCGATCTTAGCTGCGATTTACTGGTGATGGGTGGATACGGCCGATCACGGTTACGCGAACAGATTCTTGGTGGGACAACCCAAAGCATTCTTAAGCAACTAACCTTGCCTGTTTTGATGTCGCACTGAGGTGCTTGAAGGGGGAACGATAATGTCATCTATGGCGGCGATTAAGGCCCTGCAACCCGAGCTTGTTCAGCTGCGGCGCGATATACACAGCCACCCAGAAACCGCCTTCGAAGAGCAGCGCACTTCAGCTCTGGTTGCTGAGCGGCTGCAATCTTGGGGCATTATGGTAGATCGCAGCCTGGCAAAAACAGGGGTAGTCGGAACCTTGAAAGGTCGGCGACCAGGAAATCAAGCCATAGCTTTACGCGCCGATATGGATGCCTTGCATATCCAGGAAAGAAATAGCTTTGCCCACCGTTCCCGCCACGAAGGAAAAATGCATGCCTGTGGACACGATGGCCATACGACCATGTTGCTAGGCGCCGCTAAATACCTAGCTGAAAATCCCGATTTCGCCGGAACTGTGCATTTTATCTTTCAGCCCGCGGAAGAGAATGAGGGTGGCGGCCGTGTCATGGTTGAGGAAGGCTTATTTGATAAGTTTCCCGTCGACATGGTTTTTGGGATGCATAACTGGCCCGATATGCCCGCCGGAAGCTTTGCCATCCGTGCCGGTCCTATGATGGCGGCCTTTGACATTTTCGAAGTAACGATTCGGGGAAAAGGCGGTCACGCCGCCCTCCCTCACCAAGCCGTCGACCCTGTCGTCATGGCGGCACAGATTATTTCTGCGTTACAAACCATCGTATCGCGAAACGTACACCCTTTGGATGCAGCCGTTATCTCGGTTACTCAGGTTCATGGCGGCGACAGCTGGAACGTGATCCCCGATAGTGTCGTTTTACGTGGAACGGCGCGCAGCTTCAAACCGGACGTCCAAGACTCGATCGAGCCCGCCATTCAGCGGATTATCTCTGGTGTTACGACCGCTTATGGCGGCTCATGCGAGCTGCGCTATGAAAGACGTTACCCGGCAACGATCAATCATGAACAGCCCACACAGCTTGCCTTGGCCGCCGCCCGCGCCGTAGCTGGGGAAAACCAGGTTGATTCGAATCCTACTCCCAGTATGGGCTCGGAAGATTTTGCTTTTATGCTTCAAGCCCGGCCGGGAGCTTATATCTTTATCGGCAATGCGCCGGCGAAAGGCCAAAAACCCATAGAAGGAGCGGGACTTCACGGCATGCACTGCATGCTGCACAATCCTCATTACGACTTTAATGATGATATTCTTCCGCTTGGCGTTAGTTATTGGGCTAAACTCGTCCAGAGCATTCTTAAGTCCTGATTACCCGGCCATGAGGGCACGGACATGAGCCGCGGCGCTGAGACCTAATGCTTCTAGCTCATAGCCGCCCTCAAGGCAGGAGATTACCCTGCCCTGACAAACCTTAGCTGCAAATTCCGTTAAACGTGCCGTTACCCAGTAAAAATCTTCGGCGGTTAATTGTAACGCCGCGAGGGGGTCTGCGGCATGCGCATCAAATCCAGCTGAGATAATTAGGAATTCAGGTTGAAACTTTTCCAGCGCCGGAAGAATTTTATGCGTAATGGCTTCCCGAAAGGCTGCGGATCCCGTCATCGGCAAAAGTGGAACGTTGACAATATTTCCCACCCCCTTTTCTTGGGAGGCGCCCGTCCCTGGATAAAGCGGCATCTGATGGGTGGAGGCATAAAACAGCCCTCCATCCGCCTCGAACATATGTTGGGTTCCATTACCATGATGAACATCAAAATCAATCACAGCGACCCGGGCAAGACCATGAACGGTTCGTAGGTGCTCCGCAGCGATCGCCACATTATTAAAAAGGCAGAACCCCATGGCGTGATCGGCTTCGGCATGGTGCCCCGGCGGTCGGATGGCACAAAAAGCATTACGAACCTCTCCGGCCATGACAGCGTCGGCCGCGGCGATCGCCGCCCCAGCTGCTCTCAATGCCGCCTCACCTGATCCGGGGGAAACCACCGTGTCGCCGTCTAAAGCTTTGTACCAATCACTCGGTTCCGCATCCGCCGGTGGAATGGATGCCATAACGCGATCAATGTATGAGCGCGAGTGAGATCGCGCGATATCAGTAAGATCGGCAGGCGGCGCTTCCCGTCGATCAAGCAAAGCAAACTCTTCTGCTTCCAGCGCCCCCAGAACCGCTTTCAATCGCGCCGGTGATTCGGGATGCATTCGCCCCGGATCGTGAGCCAAACAAGCCGTATGGGTGAAAAGCGCCGTCCGCACATTGGTTCCTTATTTGATAAGGCGTTTTACGAAAGGGGGCAGCGAAAAAGCTGCATAATGGATGTCCGGCGTATAGTAATCGGTCTCAATTTGAGCTGCCTTGAAACGGTCACGGACCGTTTGCACCTTGGCCCCATCACCTAAACAAAAACCCCGGCTGGCCCATGTTAACGCCATATAACCACCGATATAAGTCGGCACTACCGTCAAGAAGGCGCCGCTGGCTTCAAATACCTTAGCAATCTGCTTGGCTGTTTCAGTTAATTCTTCAGCCTGCAACAGCGGCACGCCGTTTTGAAAACAAGCAATGCCATTTGGTGTCAAGGCGCGACGAACCAATTTATAAAACTCATCGGCGAATAAAACCGCAGCGGGACCAACCGGATCCGGACGATCGGCGATGATCAAGTCATATTGATTCATCGTCGCATCATCCTTCAAAAACTTGAAGGCATCTTCGGCATAAACGTGAAGTCTCTTATCATCAAAGGCGCCTTTATGAACGGCTTTGAAATGCTTTTTGCATTGCTCAATGACATGGCCGTCGATATCGACCAAATCAACTTGGGCGATGGACTTGTGCTTTAGGACCTCTTCAGCAATGGCGCCATCACCACCACCGACGATCATCACTTTCTTGACAGCACCGCTTTCCAATATCGGTAAATGGGACAGCATTTCCGAATATGCACATTCGTCGCGCTCGGTGATCTGAACGATGCCATCCAGCACCATCACCCGGCCGTGAGTGTGAGTATCAAAAATCAGAATGTCCTGAAATGGCGACCGTTCCTCAACGATAGGTGCCCCTACCATTTCAAACTGTTGCGCGTAATGTTTGTAAAGCGTTTCAACAACGATCCGGGCCATCAAGTTCCCCCTTAGGTGCATCCCTTAAGCTGAGCATGGGTTAGCTCTGCTGGTCCGCTCATGCAACTTCAATTTCTAAGCGACGGTCCTTCCAAACCCTATCGGTCTAAATCCAAACGACTTTAGCGGGTTAAAAACCTATTTTTTGGCAGTGAGCATTTATGCCGCAGTGCAATTAAAAGCCCTGGAATCCTGTACGAGAAAGAGCGCGATCAATCTTATTTTACCGCACTATTCCTATAATTTTCTTGCGCCTTCTGATCTTGGGAATTATATTTTGCAGTGCAGCACGAGCTTGCTCGTCCTGTACGCTTAAGGCGTTTCCTCCCTAAACTCGGGCTGCCCTCTGGCAGCCCGTTTTTTTATGCAAAAGGGGCTCAAGTGAGCCCCTTTTTGTTTCAACTTATCGACAGATAGGACTCAGGCGACGGCAACCACCCGCTGAGGCTCCGCCACAATCCGATTGCGGGGGCCTTCATCAGCCACGGCAACCACATGGGCTTTATCAAAACCATTAAATCGGGTCCGAAGAGCGGTCGAATAGGCGCCCATCTGAGCGATTTCAATATAGTCGCCACTGCGAATCCCTGCCGGCAGCCAGAATGGCCCGGGCATGCTGTCCACTGAGTCGCAGGTCGGCCCGAAGAGACGGAATCGCGACAGCGGGGCATCACCCATATCGCCTTCTGGACGAATAACGCGCATGGGGAAACAGGGGCCGAGATACTTAAGTTCGGACAGGCTGCCGTAGGTACCGTCATTCAGGTACAAGGCATTGCTGCGGCGTAGTTCGACGCGAACCAAAACGCTCATACCGTCGGCCACCAGCGCACGGCCCGGCTCGCAAGATAGCTCGGTGTCGCGCAGAGTCTCGGTTTGAGCCACCGCTTCAACAATAGCCTGGGCGAACACGCCAAACTCCGGCTCGGTGCCCGAGTATTGCGCCGGGAAGCCGCCGCCGACATCCAAGAGATCAACCTGGACCCCGGATTGCTTGACGATACGGTCCGCCAACTGGATCGCCCGGGCATAGGCAGCCGGAGAGATACACTGCGATCCGACATGGAAAGTGATGCCGAGGCGTCGATTAGGGCCGCGCGCCGCCCGCAACAAGGATACGGCCTTGTCCGCGGAGGCGCCAAACTTGCCTGACAAATCCATGATGGCCTGCTTGCGTTCAACCGCAATCCGCAGCATCAAATTGACCGGCGTGTCGCCCACAATAGCCAAGATCTTGGCCAGCTCATCCTTATGGTCAAAAGCAAAGCTTCGGACCCCATACTGATGAAAAGCCTCGGTAATGGCTTCTGTGCTTTTAACCGGATGCATATAATGGCAGGTCGCATCGGGAAAGTTTGTGGCAACCGAGCGAATTTCCGCCGGAGACGCCGTATCGAAATGGCGAATACCGCCGTCATACAACGCCCGCAAAATGGCAAGATTGTCGTTACACTTGACCGCATAAAGCATAGGCCCTGGAAAAAGCGCGGCAAGACGCCGGGCCGTTTCAGATAGGACCTTAGGACGAAGGCAAAATACAGGATCTTTTGGCCGCAGATCGCGGACAACATTGGTGGCGCAAGCAAAAGGTTCGATCATCACGATCTCCCCACCCGTTAAGGTTTAAGGCGACCATGATGCCCGCTGCATTGGAACCCGCCGCTTGGGCATACATGTGATTTCCTATATGACCCCCCTGACCCCCCCTGTAAAGATTTTTTTTAAGATGTTTCGAAACCGATACGATCTCGCCGTCGCCGGATCGAAACCCGAAGCGAACCGAAGCCGGTTTGTTCGGCGCCAAACGGGCTGCTCTGGCGACCTGCAAAAGATTTTTCGGCCGATCGCCCCTAAGCTTTTCGGGCATGATATAAATAGGTATGAAAAACATTCTGCCGCGCGCCTTGCGCCTTATGGGTCTTGCCCTTGCCTTCACAACGGCGAGTCCGTTCAGCTTTTCCGTTGCCCTTGCCCAAGATAACGGCGCTCTTATCCGAGAGCTAAAAGAGCGAATCGACCGTGCCGAACAAACCCGCGCCGCCGAGCCCAAGTTCCTGGAGGACCTTCGACAGATCCTGGGCCGCTACGAAACCGGGTGGCCGGTATCCGCCCTTTCCGACAGCTTTGCCGATAATGACTACACCCGCGCGCCAGCTTGGAGCGTTCACCGCGGGGCCTGGATAATCGACCGGCAGTATGGACTAAAGAGAGCACTGGATGGCAGCGACTCACTACCCCTGGGTGATGCCAGTCAGACCGATCGAGCCATCAGCAGCGGCGACGGCTGGAGCGGACCAGCAGCCAACGCCTTCGATGATGACGTCAACACAAGCTGGACATCCACTCAAACTGGTACTGCGGTCGCCGGCCAGGCCTATATTGGCCAAAATTTCGGCACCGGCAACGCCAAGGCCATTCGCAAAGTCGCGATCCGCCAATCCCTCGGCTATGCCAATTCCTATGCCTCCGAAGTCGAGATCCAACGCTGGACAGGGTCGGGGTGGAGCAGCGTCGGAATCGCCAAACTCCCCGCCAAGGAAGGACGCATGGTGGTCGACCTCGGCACACCTCCGGCCTCAGAGCAGTGGCGCCTCATGGCGCGAAAAATGGTCGGCACAGGGGCGTGGCAAGTGGCCGAGGTCGAAATGATGACCGGATCGCCCGCTTGGGGTGATGGGATTGGCATCCCGCCGCCTCAGCAAGCCCCGCAGCAAACCCAGCAACAAGGATCGACCATCCCGGGGCAGAAGATTGAAGATCTCGCCGTACAGGTCTTAGGCGAAGTTCTTCGCAACGCCACCGGCCAGCGCGCCGACACGCCTTCGACGCAACAACCCACGACCACGCAGCCAGCCCAAAACACCGGCATTGTGCCGCCTCATCTAAGAGGCCGATTTGCCGAGATTGCGACCCCCGCCAAGATCGGCAACAGCTTTTCTGTCGAGGTCGGTCTATATACCCTGGCCGAAGGCGGACAGTTCAGCATCGGTCTTTATCGTCCCGGAAATCAGGATGCCGGCTACCGACTCACCCTGCAGCCGGGAACCCAGTCGACCTTGGAGCTAGCGGCAGTATCGCGCGGTTATCGGGTCATTGACTCGGACCGAACTGTCGCCGGACCGTCATCAACGCAAATGCAGACCCTACGCTGGGAACGTAAAGCCGATGGCACCATGACTGTTTCAGCCGATGGCCGCGTTCTCTTCTCTGTGGCCGATCAAACCTTCAAGGACGGCTTCGCCGGAGTCGTGATAATTTCCGACGGCGCCGATGTTGCCGTTCGCTCGATCAAGGTCGGCACGGTAAAGTAATCTCAGCATTCCTGTCTCGGCTTACCGCCGGGACAGGAGATCGCTAGACCGCGTAGCGGTAATGACCCACCAATAGGTAGGGTGCCATAACCTCCAGCGACTGCTCTTCTGGACCGGCTCCGATATTATGCAGAACAGCAATCTCGGTAGAGGGGGATTGCCTGACCGCGCTCACCAAACCAATATGCGGCAGACGTGCTGACCCAAGCCGCCACGTCAAAAGATCCCCTGGCCGCAAATCACTAAGGACCGTGTCCCCCGGTACGCCACTATGAGGGACAGAGTGACTGCAACCTTGCCGCGAAAAAAACATTTCTAAATTCGGGACACGGCGGTGATCAATAGACGTATCCGGCTTAGTGAGCCCCCATAACTTCGGATACTGAGAAAACGCAACACGCATGTCTTCATGCACCAGCTTTTGTAAGTCTTGACCGAGCCCAACTCGATAAGCCCGGATGATCACATCCGTGCAAACGCCAATATCAGCGGGTACATCACCTCCCGGATAGGGAATTTTCCGATAACTACCCTCATAACGAACTTCGCTGGTTAACTGATGGCGCGCGGCCGCCACCAATCGGTCGGCAGGTTGTTCGGCCAAGCCTATTTGCGGCAAGATAGCGTTTAATCCTAAAGCCGCTGCGCCAAGGGCAAAAGATCGCCGATTGATCATTATCGCCTCAGTACCATTTTGACACTTACTGAAACGAATTTAAAAACGGAATTTGTTTATTTTGAGATCAGACAATCTTCGATCATCAAATAACGAAGACCGCTATTAAAGAAAGTGGATACGGCATCATCCGGAGAGCACACAATCGGCTCGCCATTAACGTTAAAAGAGGTGTTCATCACCACGGGAAACCCCGTCTTCTCTCCGAAATGCGAAATGACCGAATGAAAAAAGGGATTGTCCTCTTGACGTACGGTTTGCAGTCTCGCCGACCCATCAATATGAACAATAGCCGGCAAGCTCTTATGGTGCTGAGTTCGGACGGGAACAACTTTCTCCATGTAAGGGCAAAAATATCCCTGAGGAACATCGAAGAATTCGTGGGCACGTTCCCATAAAGTGGCGGGCGCAAACGGCCGGTAGCCTTCGCGGTATTTTATCGATGCATTAACCTTGTCTTTCATCTGATTGTTGCGCGGATCGGCGAGAATGGATCGATTTCCGAGCGCTCTTTCACCGAACTCCATACGCCCTTGCAACACGGAAACGACTTCCCCCTCGGCCAACAAGTTGGCGACCGTCTCCGCCGCGTTTTTACAATGCTTGTACGGGATGCCGCGGCGCGTCAGGGTTGCCACCACATCCTTATGGGCAAAATTCGGGCCAATCGAGCTTGAATTAAAGCCTTGTACCCGAGGAAATTTTTTTATCTGGTGGTGAGTGTATAAGGCCGCACCGATACTGTTCCCGACATCGGCTGGCGCATAGGAAATATAGACATTCTTAAACGGCGTCATCTCGGGTATTTTCCCATTGACGACACAGTTCATGAAGAAACCGCCGCTAAGCGCCAAATTGGGGCAACGCGTCTTCTCCCAAAGGTATTTTAGAAAATGAAAGGCGATTTCTTCCGCCAATAACTGCATAGAGCGGGCGATCTCATAGTGCCACTCATTGGCGATCTCACCCGGCTTACCGACACGGCCACCCAAAAGCTCTACCAACTTAGATGTATAAAGGTGAGGCTGATCAATGATCGCTCCTTTGTAATAGGACTGATCGATCTCTAAAGTGCCGTTTGGGCCGAGATGAATAGTTTGTCTCAGTTTATCAAGGTTTTTTTTGCAATCCACATCGAAGGCGGAGAGCGCCATAACCTTCCACTCATCTCCGTCCGGCTCGTATCCCAACAACTCGGTAAAGGTCGCGTAGATCATGCCCAATGAATTAGGCATGATCTGCCGGGAAAAAATGTCTATCTCGTTGCCCCGGCCTTTTCCCATGGTCGTGGATTCAAACTCGCCGCGGAAATCGCTGGTCAAAATGGCCGCCTCATCAAAGGGCGACATGTAAAAGGCGTTCGCGGCATGGCAGCGATGATGGGTGACATAATAAACCGGCGGAAGCGCATCACCGGCGAATGATTGTTCAACCCAATCCATCTCCTTGCGCGGTGTAAGGCGTAAAAGATTATCCGGAACGGAATAAAAATAATCCTCGCGGCGGTTTCGGACCTTGGAAATGGTGGGATTATACTTTACCCAATGGGCGGCCGGGTTCCAGGCTTGGGCGACGGCGTCGCAATCCGCCATATCAATGCCCGCAAAGTTCAGACAATAACGCACCGCCTGAGCTGGGAAATCCCGGGTTCGTTTGATCCGATTAAACCGCTCTTCCGGGGCTCCGGCGACGATCCGGCCATCAATGGCCAAGGCTGCCGATGAGTTAATTTCCCCATGATTTAGCCCAATAATTTTCATTCCTGCTTAGCCACTTTCTGTGAAAACGAGCGCAGCATATCTCTCGCCATGTCAATCGCCAAGAAAAAGCCTCGAAACCGACGGTTTTCTAGGTCTCGTGCCGTTTGCGCCAACGCCTCAAAACAACGGGCGCAAGCAAAGAAAGCACTGCAAGGGCGAGTAAGCTTGCCGCCAAAGGATGGGTAATAAAGACGGAGGCATCGCCCTGACTGATGGCCAAGGCCCGTCGCATCTGCTGCTCCGCCAATGGCCCCAAAATAAGTCCGATGATGACCGGCGCGATGGGAAAATCGAATCGGCGCAGGGTGAAGCTTAAAATTCCCAGAAGAAGAAGAATAATAAGATCGAAAGTCGACTGTCCCACAGCATAGGTACCAACGCAGGCAAAAACCAAAATGCCGCCATAAAGGAGCGGCTTGGGGATGGTAAGCAATCGCACCCACAACCCTACGAGTGGCAGATTCAACACCAGCAACATAATATTCCCGACATATAGGCTGGCGATTAATCCCCACACCAAATCAGGCGACGACGCAAACAACAGCGGCCCCGGCTGCAATCCGTATTGTTGAAAAGCGGCCAACATCACCGCTGCGGTACCGGAGGTCGGCAGACCAAGAGACAGCAGCGGCACAAGAACCCCGGCTGCGGCCGCATTGTTCGCTGCTTCGGGTCCGGCAACGCCTTCGATGGCGCCCTTGCCGAATTCCTCGGGGTGACGCGACAGGCGCTTTTCAATGGCATAGGACAAAAAGGTTGGGATTTCGGCACCCCCGGCAGGCAGAGTGCCCAAGGGAAATCCGATCAATGTTCCGCGCAGCCACGGCTTCCAGGAGCGTTTCCAATCCTGGGCCGTCATCCAAACCGAGCCGCGGATGGCTTCCACTTTTTCCTTGATGAAGCGCTCGCGACTGGCGGCGTAAAGGGTTTCGCCCACGGCAAACATGCCGATGACCGCCACTACAACATCGATCCCGCGAAGCAACTCGGTAACACCGAAAGTGAATCGCGCCTGGCCCGTTTGCAAATCGATCCCGATCATACCCAGCATCACGCCTATGGCTAAGGCGGTTAAGCCGCGCAAAGTCGAGTTACCCAACATGACCGACACCATGGCGAAGGCCAAGATCATAAGGGAAAAATACTCGGCCGGACCAAACTTGAGCGCCACCTCCACTAAAAGCGGTGCCGCCACCGTCAATCCTAACGTGGCCAGCGTGCCGGCAATGAATGAGCCGATGGCCGCTGTCGCCAAGGCCGGACCGCCCCTTCCCGCCCGCGCCATCTTATTACCTTCGATGGCACTGATCATGCTGGCGCTCTCACCAGGCGTATTCAGCAAGATCGACGTGGTCGAACCGCCGTACATCGCGCCGTAATAAATGCCGGCGAATAAAATGAAGGCGCTGGCGGGATCAACCTTCGCCGTCACCGGCAGCAAGAGCGCGACTGTTAGCGCGGGACCGATGCCGGGCAGAACCCCGACCGCCGTGCCCAGCATGGTACCAATAAAGGCATATAAAAGATTGATGGGCTGCAGGGCAACATTGAGGCCATTAGCCAAAGCGGTAAAAGTTTCCATGACCTATCTCGTCCGAACCAGCATTAGCGCGTAGCCGAAAATAAGCGCTCAACCGGGCCTTCCGGCAGACTGATTGTTAGGCCACGAGTCAAACCGACATAAACAACCGTTGTTAAAATCATTGCGGCAAGAATATTCATGCCGAAACGTCGGCTACCGAAGCCAAAGGCGACCATGATAAATAGCAACGATCCTGCGGGGATAAATCCAATGATGCGCATGGTATAAGACATGACGATAATGCCAAGCCCTACCAGCGCGAAGCCAACCCAATCAACCTCTTCCCGCTCTTCTGCGGTACGCCACCCGCCCTTGAAGGCCTGCCACACAAAAGCGGCTCCGCACATCATCAACGCAATAATCATGACAATCGGAAACGCTTGCGGGCCGACGCGTGAATATTGAACCGTCGCGGAAATATCCGAAACGGCGTAGGCCAAAACCGCAGCCATGCTCAGGAGACAAAGTGCAAATCCCATCTCCGGCCAAGCCAGTTTGGGTTTCGCCTTTATAAAAGGAGAGGCGCCATGGGGCGCCTCTCTGTTAGTCCCGGTTGGATGGCTCACTTTACCAATCCGATTTCTTTTAACACACCCGAGATTCGGGTCTGTTCTTCTTTTAAATAGGCCGCAAATTTGTCACCGGCCAAATACTGATCGTCCCAACCCTTCTGCTTGAGGGTATCCTGCCAAGAAGATGATTTGACCGCGGCGTCGATCGCCTTTAGTTGATCCGCTTTGGCCGCATCAGACAGGCCTGGAGGACCGAACACCGCACGCCAGTTCGCCAACTCTAAATCAATGCCCTGCTCTTTTGCCGTTGGTGCATCAATATTGGCAACACGCTTCGGAGCGGTAATGGCGAGGGCACGTAATTTACCTGCCTTTACTTGACCTTCGAATTCGCCCCAACCCGAAACGCCGGCAGCCACCTGCTTGCCCAAAAGAGCTGCCAGAGCTTCGCCGCCGCCCGAGAAAGGAACATAGTTAATCTTGGTTGGATCGGCGCCGGCCGCCTTGGCAAGAAGACCAACGACAATGTGATCCGTTCCGCCGGCAGAGCCGCCCGCGAAGGCAACATTGCCTGGATCCGCTTTGAGCGCCTTGGCGAGATCGCCCAAATTTTTAAACGGAGAGTCCGCAGGAACAACGATGACTTCGTATTCGCCCGTTAGACGCGCCAAAGGCGTTGTTTGGCTTAAGTCGACCGGTGATTTATTGGTCAAAAGTGCGCCGACCATAACCATTCCGGCAACCATCATGGATTGCGGGTTGCCTTTGTCGCCGGCAAATTGGGCGAGACCAATAGCACCACCAGCACCCGGCACATTGTTGACTTGAGCTGATTTAGCGGCATTAGACGAGGTAAGAGCCGCTTGAAGTGCCCGGGCGGTCTGATCCCAACCACCACCCGGCGCCGCAGGCGCCATGAGTTTCACATCATCGATAGCAAAAGCTGGACCGGCGAGGCTAAGGCCTAACGCCGCCACAGCGGCCAAACGCAAGGCAGTTGTGGAAACTATACGTGTCATCAATCATCCTCCCGAAGGGTTAAGGCCGTGTTCTTATAGGCAACGGCTTGACGTGCCCCACGTCCGCCAAAAACGACCAAATGGGGTCTTATCGCCCCAAGCCTAGCTATCTGTCCCGTTTTCGACAAGATAGGACTGATGCAGAAGCGCGTAAATTTGTGCGCTCGGCGCCTCTTGTCTCCTCAAACCTTGAATCTTCAGATAGAACAGCAAGAAACGGAATGCGGGTATTTCTTTCCTGCGATATGGCTCTGGTCTTTTAAAGATAAGAGAAAAGCCTCATGACACAAACCGATCGGACGATTCAGACCATCAACCGGGTCATGACCCTTCAAGAATGGGCCCTCCTGCTGGCGCTGTCGGTTTTGTGGGGTGGGTCTTTTTTCTTTGCCGGGATTGCGGTGAAAGCCCTGCCGCCTTTTACCATTGTAACTTTACGTGTTGCGATCGCCGCCTTTGCTTTGCACGTGGTTTTACGCATCCAAAACACGCCATTTCCTCGCGATTGGGCAACCTGGCAGGCATTTTTTGGCATGGGGATTTTGAATAATGTCATTCCTTTCTCGCTCATCGTTTGGGGACAAAGCCACTTAGCGAGCGGACTGGCTGCCATCTTAAACGCCACGACACCTTTATTCACGGTGATCGTCGCTCATTTTCTAACCCGAGACGAGAAAATGTCCGGCAGCCGATTGATCGGCGTTATCGTCGGCTTCATCGGGGTTGCCGTGATGATCGGCGGCAAGTCTTTGCTGACGCTGGGCAATGATATCATGGCGCAGCTGGCCTGCCTCGTCGGCGCCGTATCCTATGCCTTTGCCGGAATCTATGGCCGGAGATTTAAAACCATGGGCATTCCGCCAATGGTTACAGCTACCGGCCAGGTCACAGCCTCCAGTCTTGTTCTCTTGCCGATTATGCTGGCGGTCGACCATCCCTGGACTCTCGCTTTGCCCAATGCCGCGGTCATCGCAGCCTTGTTAAGCCTGGCCCTTCTTTCAACCGCCCTCGCCTACATTCTTTATTTTCGCATTTTAAGTACGGCAGGAGCGACCAACTTGCTGTTGGTTACTTTTCTCATTCCGGTAACGGCGATCATTCTTGGTATTGTTGTTTTAGGCGAGCAGCTGGAAATAAAGCATCTTATCGGCATGGCGCTCATCGGTGCCGGTCTTGCGGGGATCGACGGGCGCATCTTGAGGCGACACAAATAAAAAACCGCCGAGCTCGGGGCTCGGCGGTTTGATCAGCGGCGATTGGGGTTAAGCCGCCTTCCTGGTTTCAATCTGCTTAGGCGCGCCTTTGCTGATTTCGATCGTGCGCGGACGTAAAGCCTCAGGCACCTCGCGTTTCAGCATGATGTGCAACAGGCCGTTGGCGAGATTGGCGCCGCTTACATGGATATAGTCGGCCAGTTGGAATTTACGTTCGAAAGCCCGGCCGGCAATTCCCCGATAAAGATAGGTTTTATCCCCATCGTCCGGCTTGGCCTTGCCACGCACTGTGAGCGTGCTTTCATGAAAGACGATTTCCACATCATCCGACTCAAAACCAGCTACGGCCATGACGATTTGATAATCGTCTTCGCTGAGCTTTTCGATGTTATACGGGGGGTAAGAAAGCGCGTTTTCAGAACCTTGGAAGGCTGAATCCAAAGCTTGTGAAAGGCGATCGAAGCCGATTGTTGAGCGAAAAAGTGGCGACAAATCAAAACTACTCCGCATGATATCCTCCTCTAACGAAGCGATATGCCATAGCTTTGTGGGCTAGGGACATGCAGACCCATGAGGCGCCTGCCAACCTCATGTAGGTAGGGGGGATGGAGGGTTCAAGAGCTCGGGTTTCCGCCCCATAAATTTATGGCTAAACCCTTAAAAACTAAATTTTTTTCCGGATATAAATGGTCATTTCCCGTAGTAAAATCTCGAGATTTTTTTGCAATTTTGGGAAACCATCCGTTTTGGCAAAGCTTGTTTCATCCATATAAAGCGCCCGGTTGATCTCGACCTGTAGGCTATGCCGACCCTTGGACGGAGAGGAATAGGCGCGCACTAATTCAACCCCGGCATAGGGATCGTTAACCGTAACCACATAGCCCAGGTCTTCTAAAACCGACTTAACAAAAAAAGTAAATTCGGAAGAGCACGAGGTGCCAAATCGATCCCCTAAAGTAAAATCCGATCGGCGATGACCTGGCCCCTCCTTACAGATGGAACTCGAGACTGACGGCATGGAGTGGCAGTCGATATGCCAGAACGCCTTAAACTTATTATATGCCCTCTCCAACAAAGACTCGAGGGCTTGATGGTAGGGTGTATAGTAATTATCAATCCGCGCCTTCGCCTCAAGAATGGTTAAGCGCCTATCGTAAATAGCGGTCCCGTTAAGACATTTTTTCCAAATCAATCCTTGACCTAAAGCGGTTTTTTCACCGGGCGCCAAAAGGCCTGGCCATTCTCCGTCAAGCAAGCCAACATCCAGATCATCGGCGCTTCGGTTCACATCGATATAAACGCGAGGGAACAGCGCCTTTAAGAAAGTCGCGCCGTAAGAAGGCGCATTGGAATAAAGATCATCGACATAACTGTCTTGGCCTTGGCGGAGAAAATCCAAGGGAACGGACGGCTTGAAATCCGGCGGATGAATAGTGCCGCTATGGGGGGAGTCCAGGATTAAGGGAACGGGATCTAAAGGCCAATCCACGGATAACACATTAGGCCGCGTAAAATGATATGTACCCAAAGGTGGCAACATGAGAATCCATCAAAATCATGAACAATTTTACGATTCTAAAGAAAGGCACGATACGGCATAAATAATGCGGCAAAAAAATAAAGAGAGCAAATGAACCCTTCATTTCCCGCACAGAGTTTCGTTATTGAACTCACCGCTCCCGATATTCTGCCTTATAAAAAGGGAAATACGGGGGTGGACTATGTGACGACATTCGACTCCGGTCGACCGGGTCCGCATGTCATGATCTCTGGAGTTGTTCATGGAAACGAGCTTTGCGGGGCGATTGCTATCGATCACCTTTTCCGAGTGGGCGTTCGGCCCTTGCTGGGGAAATTAACTCTCGCTCTCGCAAACGTCGATGCATTCCTCTCGTTTGATCCTGATAATCCCACAGCTTCACGATTCATTGATGAGGACTTTAACCGGCTCTGGGACCTCTCCACGCTTAACAGCGCCAGAACCTCTACGGAGCTGCGCCGCGCGCGGCTGCTGTGGCCGATTATAGATACGGTGGATTTTCTTCTCGACATTCATTCCATGCAGCACGGCCCATCACCTCTGATGTTAGCCGGGCCTTTGACAAAGGGATGCGACTTTGCGAAGGAAATTGGCGTTCCGCAAATCATCGTCGCCGATGCCGGACACGCCGCCGGCAAGCGGTTGCGGGACTATGGGGATTTTGGCAAACCGAACAACCCTAAAAATGCCCTTCTTATCGAATGCGGGCAGCATTGGGAAAAAAGTAGCGCGGCACTCGCCATAGAAACATCGTGGCGGTTTTTGGCGTCAACTAAACTTATATCTGATGCAGAGGCGCGATCCCATCTCTCTCCCCGTTGGCAGGGAAAGCAAAAATTACTGGAGATCACCGAGGCTGTGACGATCACCAGTGATGATTTTCGCTTTGTCGCTAACTTTGAAGGATTGGAGATATTTCCTAAATCGGGCACCTTGATTGCTTATGATGGGGAACACCAGATTTTAACCCCTTATGACAATTGCGTCCTGCTGATGCCGTCCCGCCGACTTGTTCGCGGAGCTTCAGCCGTTAGGCTGGGCCGCTATATAAAGATGAATTAAATAATATAATCATATATTTATTAGATTATTCTCCTTTATTGAATGAGAAATCTATTGAAACAGAGTAAAATCCTAATATACTACCTATAGGTGCTTTTGCCCTTTGGGACTTCGCCATGGAAATGCAGCAGATTCGTTATTTTCTAGCGGCTTGTGAGCACCTAAATTTTACGCGCGCCGCCGAAGAGGAGAATATTTCTCAACCAGCTCTGACCCGCGCCATTCAAAAACTTGAAGAAGAACTTGGAGGAGAATTATTTCGCCGCGAAAGAAGCCGAACGCATTTGACAACTTTGGCGATTCAAATCCGTCCTTATCTTGAGATTATTGCTGTTCAAGTTAAAGCCGCAGGGGAAGTTGCCCGAGCAACAATAAGTCTGGAACGCGCTCGCCTGGAAGTCGGGATTATGACGACGGTTGGTCCGCTTCGGTTTTCAACATTCCTAAAGCACTTTCAGCATATTCACCCCGGGATTGAGCTTTGGGTGCATGAAGGCAATCTTCCTGATTTAACCCAACGACTTATTAATGGAGAATTAGACGTTGCTGTTTTATCGTCACCGGTTCCCCTACCTTCTCGAATAGACAGCCTGTCTTTATACGAAGAAAGGTTCGTTGTTATCATGCCCGAAAGGCATCCGCTTGTTCAGTCGGCGTCTGTTACCTTGGGCGACTTGACCAAAGAACCCTATTTAGATCGCCTCTCTTGTGAATACCGAGAGACTATTATGGAATTATGGATGAGAAACGGTAAAAGCATGAATCCCATTTATCGAAGTGATCGTGATGATTGGATACAAGGAATGGTGTTGGCGGGAAATGGCTTAGCAATTTTGCCTGAATACGCGATAACAGCATCCCATCTGACTTGCCGCCCTCTCACCGATCCCAGCTTCACACGGTCACTTAAGGTCTGCACCGTTTCTGGTCGTAGATTTTCATCCGCCGTAGCCGCGTTTATGCGAGAATTGAAAACTTACCGTTGGACGAATTCAGCCATTTAAACAAAAGCCCCGCCTAATTAAGGCGGGGCCATACTTGTTAGACTATCTGGGTAACTAGTTTCCGCCTAAGGCACCGCCTAACCCGCCAATAGAGCCGCCTAAACCTTCACCAAGGCCGCCGACCGCACCACCAACGGAGTCAAGAGCACCACCGACAGCACCGCCCACTGAACCCATGGCGCCACCAACAGCACCACCTAAGCCCCCACTCGACGCGCTGACGCCGCCACCACTGTTCGCACCCGTATCGGAAGCTGACCCGCCGCTGGAGCCGGAACTAGCACTGTCGTTCGAACCATCCGATCCACCCTTCCCGGAGGATCCGGAAGAAGAGCTGCCATCCCTAGCGCCTAACGCGCCGAGGATATCGCCCACCGTACGCCCCACAGCTGTGTTTTCACCGGTTGCAAGTCCAATAGCAGCCCTATCAAAACTCTGATTAAGACTTTGGAGCGAACCACCAACATTGGCGATAGCTTCCCGCGCTGCGCCTACGGTTGCCGCAGTTGAATTTGTAGCTGTATTTAAAGATCCTGGAGCGCTGTTAAGGTCAATCTTGGCAACATCCCGATCGCCCGGAGGGCCGGACAAAACCGAGACTCCTGCGACACCGCCTTTCCCGCTGTTTTCACCAGATAAAGCAGAGATCCCAACCAAATCACCTTGACCACTTTGATTACCGGAGAGAGCAGACGCACCAACTAGACCGCCCCGGCCACTTTGGTTACCGGAAAGAGCTGAAGCGCCAACTAGACCACCTTGTCCGCTTTGATGGCCCGATAAAGCAGAAACGCCCACCAATCCCCCTTGGCCACTTTGATTCCCGGACAAGGCTGAAGCACCGACCAACCCACCCTGTCCGCTTTGATGGCCCGATAAGGCAGAAACACCGACCAATCCTCCTTGGCCACTCCTATCCCCGGCACCTACAGCAATGCCGACAATCGTACCATTCCCCGTATCATCACCACTTCCTATGCCGACCCCAATGGGCGGCGTGCTTCCAGGATTGTTGGGATCCACCGAATCATCGGGCCGCGTTAAGTTCGCACCCCGATCTGGGGCAAAGGAACGACTGCCATCTAATTGATCTTTATCGTCAGATCTCAGAGTAGCAGCCACAGTGACTGCAGGTCGCAACGCGGCAAGAGCCGCCGCAAAGGCGTCAAGGCAAGGTTTGCCATCTTGACCAACACCGGCAACAAAGCAGTCGAAATTAACTAAAGCAATAGCCGCCATCTCCGGATTCTGCTTAAGTTGATCGGAAGACAAAACCTCAATAAGAAGATTTCGCGCCTTAGCAATATCTACACCCCACCGAGAGGTAAAACGAGATGGATTTTCTGGGTCAACCCAGCCACCGCTTTGGGCGAGCTGAGCTTTATTATGAAAGTGCTTTGCAACTCTATTGTTACCCATTTGAAAAGCGGCATAGTTAGCGACTTCCGTGTACCCTTGAGCCACATAGGTGTGGAAGGGGCGCGCACCGGCATCGGCACTAGCGACTCCCGCCACGGATAAAGTTAATATCAGCGCCGTCATCGATGGGCCCATCCATTTAATCTTGGATGTCGTTAAGATACTTTTCTTCATGGTTTTCTCCCTATGGATCGTGAAATCGCTCCCCAGAAACCTCTCAAGGTAAGGCTTCTTGATCAGTTACTATCCATTCTCGTATAATTATCTTTCCAATTGGTTTATTGCATGAAATCGATAGCCTCTTGTTATGCAATGCACTTTTGTAGTGGATTAACGATTGTTAACCTTATTTTGAAACAAGTAAGATCAATGCTAATTGGTAAAAACCCATAAGCTGAAACGCGAGCTGCAACATCAATAACGGTTCAACTTAATATCATGACAACAGCACGTATAATTCGCGCGGCATGCACCGATTTGCCGCGTATTTCGGTCGCCGCTCGACTCTGCGCCAACGAAGGGGCGACTGATCGGCAGCATTTCAAGGATCTTTATGAAACTATCCCGGCCCTGCACCTTGTGGAGACAGTCCCACCTTTGACGTCGCCTCGCCCCCTCAGCAATACCCTTCGCATTGCGTTTTGGAACGCAGAAAGATGTAAGTACTTAGAGCAGTCCATTTCCCTCTTAGCGCACACCGCGGCCGATGTTATTCTGCTCGCAGAAATGGATGTGGGGATGGCCAGGTCTGGTCAACGCCACACCATCCGGGAAATCGCGACACATTTAGGTCAAGGTTATGTCTTTGGCGTAGAGTTCATAGAGCTTGACCTCGGCGACGTCCGCGAGCGCCAGTGGCATAAAAATCAGGAAAACCGCGATGGTTTTCATGGCGGGGGCATTCTATCTCCTTATGATTTGCAAAAACCGATCATAATCCGTTTGGAAACGACAGGCGATTGGTTCGATGGTCGTCGTGGCGAACGTCGCATCGGGGGACGCATAGCAGCCGCGGCAAAAGTACCCGTCGGAAAGACATCCATCGCTGTTGTCGCAGCGCATCTTGAAAGTCACAGCTCTCCAGAGGAACGCGCCGATCAAACAAAGCTTTTATTGGAAGCCATTGATGCTTATCACGGCGATGGCCCGGCTGTTATTGGTGGCGATTTCAACACATCCACGCTGGGGCATGAGCCTTTAACCCCCGACCAGCGATTATCTTTGGAGGCGGCAACCCCCAAGCGATTTATAGATCCAGTGCCGTGGGAGCCCCTTTTCGACCATATGGCAGCGGCGGGATTCTCCTGGCAGACAGCCAATGCCCCCGGTGTTACCCAGCGCATGCGGCCCGATGGAACGCCTCTTCCTCCTTTCGGTAAGATAGACTGGCTGTTCACACGAGGACTTGTGACCCAAGATCCCGAGATTGTTCCCGCAGTCGATGCAGGGGGAATAGCGATATCGGATCATGAGCTGATTGCCGTAACTGTCACCTTGCCTGAATAAGTCAGGGCACCGGCTACTGCAAAAGATTCCGCGCGATCTTCCCTGTACTCGTGAGAGGTAAACTGGTCGTAATTTCCACGATACCCGGCTGCTTGCTTTGAGGCAGCCGATCAACCACCCACGACCTGATATCCTCCAGTGTTAAATGACACCCCGGCTTTGCAACCACCATTGTTTTAACATCCTGTCCAAAACGAGGATGGGGAATGGCAAATGCCGCGGCCTGAGCAACAAGGGGATGCTCGCAGAGAACATCTTCGACTTCAATGGGTGAAATGTTTGTACCGGCGCGGATGATCAATCCCGAGGACCGGCCGGTAATCATGATGTGCCCATCATCATCCTTATATCCAAGATCACCTGTTTTCAGCCAACCCTTGCAAAAAGCTTCTTCGGTTTCTTGGGGTAACTTGTGATAGCCGCGCATATTTCCTGGACTTTTTACCCAAAGCTCGCCTTGCGATCCGGTCGAAACCGGTTGATTATCCGGGCCCGTGATCTGCACCGTGACACCGGGAACGGGAGAACCTGCGCTCCCAAAAGCCAATTTACCGTCGCTTGCATTGTTCCATGTTACGATACCTGTCGCTTCGGTAAGTCCGTATCCAGTTACAATAGGCAGATTAAAGCGATTCTTAAATTCCTCACCCCATACGCGTGGTAAAGGTTCGCCCCCCGAGGCGCAGAAACGTAATTTCTTCTTAACCAGGCCGTCAAAAGTATGAGGCGCATAATCCAAAATGTCTTTATAATAGGACGGCATGCAAAGGAGGTGAGTGCAATTTTCCGCCACTATCGTGCGCAGTATTTCCTCGGGATCAAAACGCTCGACAAGAACCAAACACTCCCCGCATGCCGCCGCCAAGCCAATGGAAAATATTTGTCCCGTTATATGGTAAAGCGACGCGATTGTTAGCCGAGTATGCGTATCGCCCCGATCGCTGATCTGCCTATTGATTTCGATCATCGAGGATAAATTGTGATGGGTGATTTCTATCCCCTTAGCACGGCCGGTAGACCCAGAGGTGTAAAGGATTTGCGCAACCGCATGGGGATCCTTTCGAATAACGGTAAAATGATCCGAGCAATTTTCCGCCAGATCAGCGAGCGAAGAAAAGTCGCTTAAAGGCGAAGCATCTTCAAGTGTCGTCGGAATGAGCCAAATATTACGTAAATAATCGAGGCTCGCCCGTGCTGTAAGGACTGTTTTTATGAAGTTGGCATTATCCAGACCTTCATAAACAAACAGCCCCACGACATCTGAATTGCCTAATTCGTGAACTAAGTCCCTAACCGTTCCTCCCGTCGCCAAAATGACAGGAACGGCGCCTAATTTTAAAATAGCAAAATAAGCCGCTACGAAACCGGGACGATTACTGCAGATAAGACCAATCTTGTCGTTGGATCTGTATCCCCCAGCAAAAAGACCGTTGGCCAGGCGATTTGACCATCTATTGATTTCGTCAAAAGAAAATCGCCGGCCCCGATAAATTACGTAGGTTGCCTGGGGAGTTAGTTGCGCCGTTTTCTGCAAAAAATCCACGATCGTAAGCACAACATATCGCTCCCTACTTTATAAGGGCTGGGCTACCATCCACAATCCATTGCGCGGCCGCTGGATCAACATAGGCTCGGGCTCTAATTTATATCCAGTCGCCAGGTTCAACCGCCATTCCTGCGCCACCCGTGCCAAAACAAGAACAGCTTCCATAGTAGCAAATCTTGCGCCGATGCAAACGCGAGGACCGCCGCCAAAGGGTATATAAGAGAATCTATGCCGCTCGGCTATTGCCGCAGGGTTGAAGCGGTGCGGATCAAATCCCTCGGGATTTGGCCATAGATCTGCGCGACGATGAACGACCCAAGGGGATACAATCACCGTCGCTCCCTTGGCGACAGGAACATTTCCGACAAGATCGTCTTTGACTGCGGTCCGACTCAAAGTCCAGGCCGGCGGGAAAAGACGCAAAGTTTCCTGCAAAATCCGGTGGGTCATCGGGAGATTCTGAATATCGTCAAATTGAGGTATTCTTTTTTCCAACACGCGATCGACTTCGGACTTCACATGCTGCCAGGCATATTCGTGACGGGAAAGCATGGCCCAGGTCCACGACAAGGCGCTTGCGGTCGTATCTTGCCCCGCAATGATAAATGTTAAAGCTTCGTTGCGAAGCAAATCTTCTCGATCATGCCCATAGGCTTCGATGAGCATCTGAAAAAGGTCATCAGGAGGGCTTGCCATTCCACGACGTTGATCGATTATCTCGCTGATAAAATTATCGAGAACTTTGATCATGGCTTGACGCTTCATATTCATCGGCACCGGAAGCCACGCCGGCGGTCGGAAAAGCATCCAAAACCGCCGCTCCACATCCTTAAGAAGGAAAGTAATGGCGTCATAAAGCGGACCATGGATGCCATCGAGCTTGACACTGAACATCGAGCGCAAGACAACGTCCAAAGTCAAACGCATCGTCTCTTGAACCATATCCATCGGCGCTTCGGGATGAGGCCGGTTACGCCAACGAGCGCTCATGTCTGATGCAGCTGAAGTCATGTGATCTGCCATGGCTTTAAGCCGGCGACCCTCAAATCCTTTAACTGCAATTTGCCTTTGATGCTGCCACACTTCATCTTCTGCGAGCAGCATACCATTTCCGATAATGGGCCTAAGGTCATCCATATATCGGCTTTTATGGTAGTTCAGTCGATTATCTTGAAAGATGTATTTAATGGCATCCGGCGCAGAGAACAGCAACGCTCGATCAAAACCTAAATCGAGTTCGACAACGTCACCTAATGTCGATGCGCTTTTGATTAAAAAATTCATGGGGTCTTGCCGCATCTGTGGCAAGACCCCAAGCACTGGAACCCCTTTGGCCTTTGGCGGAGTGTATTTCTTATCCGTTCGGGATGGATAAAAAAGACCAGTATCAGTCGTCATGGTCAGCCAAGCTTCAAGCTGGGACGAAAGCGCTTGGCTGTAATCTTATTGCCGATCTTTTTGCCTTCCAGCATCTCGATCGCTTCGGCCATGGCTTTGGCGGCAAGATTGATGGCATGAGCCGGCACCGGCATGCCGTAACGCGTAGACTCTTGCCCAAGATAGGTGAGACACAGATAGATAGCATGAGCTTCGCGTAATTTTTCCGCCTTATTAGATGTACCGGTCAAATCAGATTGAGCCATGAGGAATCTCCTTACTGAGGGTTGGTAGTTAGATAGGGAGCACTATTCGGCACCGATGCAGAGGGAAATTGAGGCTGCGCTAGTACAGAACTGGCAATTCCAGCGATTGCTTGCGTTCTCTTGAGACCTTGCTGATTAATCTTAAACAGCCCCGCCATGGCAGAACTATCGTTGATTTGATAAGGGCCTGCCCTCCATTCTGGACGGATCTCAAATCGCGCAAAAACGCGGCCGGCACTTGCATCAAAGACACCTAAGGCGGAATGAATCCCACGGCTTAAGAAAAATTCGGCAGCACCGCAAAAAAGCTCTGCACTTGTCATCGCTTTTGCGGCGAGTCCGGTACGATGGCTATCCTCGCCCTCTACAGCTAGCCGACTGCACTCCCAAATATTTGGATCACTCGGAGGAGTGCGGTCGTTTAAAAGCTTGGGAAAAACATCTTTCAACATATACGGGCCCGTTGTGGGCAACAGACGCATGCACCCTACAAGCTTGGATGATTTACTGAAGGCAAGAACGTAGGTTGGTTTGCAATCGTCAAATTGATCGCGCTCCTCGCCATTCTTGGAAGATACAACCCAGCCCATGCGCTCTTTAAACACACGATGACGCAACCGGAACATTTCGCTGAGTTCCCAAGAGTATTCTTGATATACATCCGGCGTAACAATTAAAATCATTACCTTGAGACGCGCCTCTAAAACATACGATCCAAAAAGAGTAAGAAAGATTTTATTCTCGCTCCATAACGTATCGAACTGCTTTTGCGACATCCGCCCCGCAACACTTAATAAAGAAAGTTCATTATCGGGTCCATGTATAGGGATGGAAACTCCGTGGGTAAGCCCAAATTCGGATGCTTCGTTAAAGATTTTTTTTTGCCGGAGGCTTGTCGCCGTGTCATCGCGTGCAACCTGCCAAGTAAAGGGCAAAGTCGTGGATCCTGCTCTTAGGACGGTGACATCATGAATGTTGTGACTCTCGTTATAATAACGATCTATCCAAGCTTCCGGGTAGGTATAGCTATTCCGTAAAGGCGGTGGCTGTGTCTGAGGATGGCGTAATGTGTAATATGAAAAAACATCAAACCCGACAGACTGAACAACTTTATTGACAGCCGCCATAATATTATCGGCTGTCGACTGCTGAATAATCGCTTCCAGGGTTTCGTATAGGTCGCTCATCCCCCCTCCACCAGAGGCAGAATTGAACTACTTTTTAGTTTATTCGTCCATAACCACTGACATAGGTTAATCCTAATAGCAATTAGGAATAGTATTTTATTAATAAAAACAATAAATGAGGGTTTAATGTTCAAATTAGTTTTCAGACGACAAGTCGTTAGCAACGGCCCGAGGGATCGAGCGATTAGCCAGATGGAGACCCAATAAGGCAAATTCTCTTTTGTTATGGAACCATATTTGACGAAACTCTTTTTGGGAAAGATCACCCGAAAAACTAAGCAAGGCAATATCGCCCTCCGGTTTTCGAATAGGGATGGAAAGACCCCCCTTCAACCCAAACTCCGAAGCTTCGTCGAAAACGAGTTGCTGATCGCGCGTAATCTGAAAATGCTCCTGTATATCGCACCAAGGATAGGAGAAGCATGTGCTGATTGCATAGTGATGAGTTGGATCATTAATATAGTGGTTCACTTCATAATAACGGTCGATCCAGGCTTCGGGATAGGTGTAAGCATTAGGTATAAATATTTGAGATGTTTTCTGATAAAAATTATGATGAGCGTACATGCTAAAACCTAAACTATAGGCCATCTTTTTTACGCCGTGTAGAATACTATCTGCGGACAGAGTCCTTTCGGTAGCCAACTGGTCAAGAAATTGCGAAAGTTCAGACATGGGCTTTCCTCCCTGATACACAATCATAACTATTATTTTTAATCAGTACACACTATAGGTGTTTTCTAAGAACGCCCCCTACACCTAAATAGTTGCATTTTATAAATGATTTGAAGAACTTACTCATAATTGCATTGGTTTTTTATCTATAAGAATCGTTGCAATCGCTATGGGGGCCTGTTAGGTATTATTAAACCTAATCCGAGTATAAACAGACTAAAGCTGAGCCGTTTCCAGGACTTGGTACGGCTTGCTGGCCTCGGAATTAGGACTCGCAGTTTGCGATCCGCAGAAAAAGGAAGATTGTTATGGCCCCAGTCGAAGGTCCTCATCCTGTTGATACCTATGTTGGTACGCGCATTAAAGTTAGGCGCAAGCTTCTTAAAATGACTCAAACCGATCTCGCGAATGCGCTGGGCGTGAGTTATCAGCAGGTGCAAAAGTACGAGAAAGGCGATAATCGGGTGAGCGCCAGCATGTTACATGCCACGGCAAAGATCCTGGGGGTTCAGCTTGTTTACTTTTTCGAGGGTGCACCCGATGTAGGGATGCTGTCGGCCCCGGTCCCTCAGGCCAAAGGTAATTCCAAACCCGACCCTATGGTAAAGCCGGACGTTATTCGTCTTATTCGGGAGTTTGACCGAATTGTAGATCCGAAGGTCAGACGCCGCCTAATCGACTTGGCGGTCAGTTTCGCCGAGAGTGAAAATCGGCGCGACCTTTAACAAGGCGAAGATTAAGCCAGGTTGCTGAGATAGGAAAACAGTCATAAAAGAAACGACGCAGTGCCGCGATTGCCAAAGCTAACCGGGACACTGCGTCGTTCTATTTCGGACAATTTATTTCTGTCCACGCCCTTCGATCGAAGTAATAAATTACTTCTCGGACACGCTAAATTAGCGCGCAGTCTTCTTGGCGGTTCTTTTCTTCTTTCTGGCCGGCGACTTTCTTGCGGTCGTCTTTTTCGCAGTCGCCTTCCGCGCGGTGGATTTCCGCGCAGTCTTCCGCGCGGTCGATTTACGCGCGGTGGATTTACGTGCCGTCGTCTTCTTGACGGTCTTTTTCTTGGTAGCGGCTTTACGCTTCGCCGGTCTCTTGGCGGTCTTCTTCGCCGCTGACTTTTTAACCCCTGCCATTACTGTCCTCCTCACATCGAAAGGGCGCCCGCGAAAATTTTCGATAGGCGCAATCAAAAACAGCTTGCGAATCTGCGCGTTTTAGGTCAAGCGCCGATGCAACAACCATCGCGCATCACCGCGCAAACGCACGGATACAGCCAATCTCCGCGGATCTACCCCAAGTGCTTGTTTGCGTGTCATGTCACTCAAGAGTACAGATTTCATAGAAAAAGTGATTCGCGATGAGTCATTTTTTGACTCACGGCGAGACTGATTTGATGGCAGATGTGACGATGACACGGGGCGGTAATGCGTTCTCGATTCCAACCCCTCCTTAATCGGCAATCGGCTTCTCGGAGAATGCGGTGCCTCGGAGTTGGATTAATATTATAAGTAAAATTGCATTGTTAAGTGACAAAGGTCGGACGAAAATCCTTCCCGAAACGAGCGATGCTAATGCTCGCCAATCGGCCCCGAGCAATAAAGGCGATGAAAGAAAATGACACAGCCTCACGAAATATCCCCTTATAAAACCTGGGAGTGCCTGCTTTGCGGATTTATCTATAACGAGCGTGAGGGATGGCCCGAAGAAGGTATTCCGCCGGGTACACGCTGGGAAGACGTGTCCGAAGACTGGTTCTGCCCTGATTGCGGCGCCATCAAAAGCAACTTCCGCATGACCGAGATCTAACGCCTACTTGGTAGATGAAAGGTCTCTGCTACGTACAAAGGAGCCGCCATGTATGTTCCCTCTCATTTCGAAGAAAAGCGTCCCGAGGTCCTGCATGACTTGATCGAAAAACACCCCTTGGGAATTCTTGTCACCAACGGAGCCAACGGTTTGGATGCCAATCACATCCCTTTCGAGTTGGACAAAGGGGGAGGATCGCTTGGCGTGCTGAATTGTCATGTCGCTCGAGCCAATCCTATTTGGCAGGACATCACCACCGGGGATGAAGTGCTAGTCGTCTTTCGGGCGGCACACGCCTACATCAGCCCCGGTTGGTATCCGAGCAAACATGAATTCAAAAAACAGGTCCCGAGTTGGAATTATCTCGTGGTTCATGCCTATGGCCGAGCAACCATTCATGATGACGAGCGCTTTGTCCGCGGACTGGTGGCACGGCTGACACGGACCCATGAAGCCAAACAAGACCAACCATGGAAAATGACCGACAGCCCCAAAGAGTTCATCGACACCATGCTGACGAAGATTGTGGGCATAGACATCGACATCACGCGGCTTATCGGTAAATTCAAGATCAGCCAGAATAAAGAGCTCAGGGACATTCTGGGCGCCGGACATGCACTCGTCGGACAGGGCGAGGAGGATATCGGCAGCGCCATGCTGGCTTACGCGGCGAACAAGACGACGCAAAGCTAGATTCCCGCGCACGAACAAACTATGAACATTCGTATCGGCGAACACTCTTTATAGTCTTAAATTAAGACGATGGCCCAGAGGAAACACCTGGGATCAGGCGGATGGTGCTGCAGGGGGGGATTGAACCCCCGACCTCTTCATTACCAATGAAGTGCTCTACCACTGAGCTACTGCAGCGATCTAACTTCCGACGCGCGGCTGCGGATACATAAACCACCCTTTCCCCCTGCGCAAGCGGCCCATGATAAGCGTTGACCTTTTGGCAAAGCCGGGCCTTCATCTAGGAAATCTGGCGCTCATGACCCATGTCCAATAATAAAATACGATCCTTAGCCAAACAAAAAATCGCCGAAGCCCGCCGCCGTCGCGCGGCGGAGGCTTTGCGCTCCAATCTTTCGCGTCGGAAAGACCAGCAACGGGTTCGCGCCCTCGATGAGAAGGAGCCGGAGGATGCTTCCGCAGAGAATGACAAAACCTAAAGGCGGCTTGAGGTTAGGTGGTGGTTGGTTTACAAAATCCACCCCTTTCTTTTGGTGAAATCCAATGTCTGTAATGCCTGATAAGTGGATCCGTGAACAAGCCGTAGCGGGAATGATCGAGCCCTTTGTTGAACGCCAACAAAGAGACGGGGTTATTTCTTACGGCCTCTCTTCTTATGGCTACGACGCCCGCGTTGCCTCAGAGTTCAAAATATTTACCAATGTCGATAACGCCGTCGTCGATCCCAAGAAATTCAGCGCCCAAAGCTTCGTCGATCGCGACACCGAAGTCTGCATCATTCCACCCAACAGTTTTGTTCTGGGGCGTACCGTCGAATATTTTCGCGTGCCCCGTGATGTCCTGGTGATTTGCCTCGGAAAATCGACTTATGCGCGCTGCGGCATCATCGTCAATGTGACCCCCTTAGAGCCGGAGTGGGAGGGTCATGTGACATTGGAATTTTCCAATACCACCCCGCTCCCGGCCAAGGTCTATGCCAACGAGGGCGCCTGCCAGTTTCTTTTTATAAAGGGTGAGGGCCCCTGCGAAGTCTCTTATCGGGATCGTGGCGGTAAATACATGGGCCAACGAGGCGTAACCCTGCCCAAGTTATAGAAGGATCATTGTGAGTTTATGCAAGCCATTCGGATCAACGGTGGGCGCCCCCTGGACGGACGTGTGGCCATCAGCGGCGCTAAGAATGCGGCCTTACCCCTTATGGCGGCCGCCCTCCTCAGCGATCAGCCTCTCGAACTCCATAACGTGCCCGATCTCGCCGACATTAAAACAATGGCGACGCTGCTTTCCCAACATGGCGCCATCATTCAGCAAGCGCGCGGCGGCGGATTAGCGCTTACGGCGTCAACTATTACTTCGACAACCGCCCCTTACGACCTCGTGCGCAAAATGCGCGCCTCTATCCTTGTCCTGGGTCCCTTACTCGCTAGATGTCACAAGGCACGGGTTTCTCTTCCCGGCGGATGTGCGATTGGAACGCGCCCCGTCGACCTGCATCTCAATGGCCTCACCCAACTCGGCGCCCAGATCGAGCTTTCAAGCGGATATATCGAAGCTCACGCCCCCAACGGCCTCATCGGCAACCGAATTGTTTTCCCTTTTGTCTCGGTTGGCGCCACCGAAAATCTTCTGATGGCCGCCACCCTCGCCAAAGGTGAAACCGTTCTGGTCAATGCGGCGCGCGAACCGGAAATCAACGATCTGGTCATCTGTCTTAAAGCGATGGGCGCCCAAATCGACGGATTGGGCACCGACACATTGACCATTCAAGGCATGGACAATCTTCACAAAGCGATCCATGCGGTCGTTCCCGACCGCATTGAAACCGGCACCTATGCCATGGCGGCGGCCATTACCAAAGGTCATTTGTTTTTAGAGAAAGCGCGAACCGACCTTATGGAGGCCGTGTTTGATACCATGCGGAAAGCCGGCGTTACCGTTACACCAACGCCAGAGGGAATTGACATCGATAGTCGTCAAGGATTGCTGAAAGGCGTCGACGCAATGACCGAACCCTTTCCGGGATTCCCGACCGACCTTCAAGCCCAGATGATGGCGCTTATGGCCGTAGCCGACGGTGCCGCTATGATTACGGAAACAATCTTTGAAAATCGTTTTATGCACGTTCCTGAACTCTGCCGTATGGGAGCCGACATCACCGTTCATGGAGCTTCAGCCATGGTTCGGGGAACGAAATCACTCACCGGCGCACCTGTTATGGCCAGTGATCTACGCGCTTCCGCATCCTTGGTGTTGGCGGGGCTGGCGGCTCAGGGCGAAACCATCGTCAACCGTGTTTATCATCTTGATCGGGGCTACGACCGGATGGAGGAAAAGCTCAGAGCATGTGGCGCTTCTATCGAGAGAGTAGAAGGATAAACCATGCCCACGCTGCCTGAAAACAAAGCCTTAAAGCTTCGCGCGATCGATGGGGAAGATCTCGCGGTTGTTTCGGCTATTCTTCAAGATGCTGTTGTTCGGGTCGGCGATCTCACCTTTCTTGATACGGAGCGGAAGTTCGCGCTTATTGCGAACCGCTTTTGCTGGGAAACTTGCCCAAATACCCAAAAATCGGTTGAGATGGAGACTTATCAGCGGGTTAATGCCGGCCTGAGTTTCGATAAAATAAGGAATGTTCGCCTTCGCGGCATAGACCGTCGGCGTCCCGGGCGACTTATGTCGTTATTGGCGATCACCGAGGAAAAGCTGCCCCAAGGCGGAGCCATTAACCTTATCTTTTCCGAGGCCGCCGCAATCCGCCTGGAAGTCGATGAAATTTCTTGCCATCTTAAGGACCTGGATCTGCCGTGGCCGGCATGCGGGCGGCCTCATCACCCGGAAGACTAAACAGGCATAAGTGCCGCTTTTATCGCTTCCTTAGGAGCTTACGTGTCTGCTGACTCTCTTATTTTAGCCGTACCGAAAGGGCGTATTCTTCAAGAAGCCACCCCTTTGTTCAGTCGCAGCGGCATCACTCCTGAACCGGCATTTTATGACGAGGCTTCACGCCAGCTTCGCTTTGCGACTAATCATCCTGCCCTCTCCATCATCCGCGTCAGAAGTTTTGATGTCGCAACCTTTGTCGCCTTTGGCGCCGCCCAATTCGGAATTGCCGGACACGACGTGTTAATGGAGTTTGACTATCCAGAGATATATTCGCCGATCGACTTAGGTATCGGCCGCTGCCGTCTTGTCGTCGCCGCTTCAGAAGAGTTGATGCGCGCCGACGATCCGCGGCAGTGGAGCCATATCCGCGTCGCCACCAAATACCCCGAGGTAACGCGCCGTCATTTCGCGCAACGCGGCGTACAGGCCGAATGCATTCGGCTTTCCGGAGCTATGGAAATAGCGCCGGGTTTGGGTTTATGCCGTCGCATTGTTGATCTGGTGCAAACAGGCGGTACATTGCGGGCGAACGGACTGGTCGAAGTGGAGAAAATCGCCGACATTACATCAAGGTTGGTCGTCAATCGCACCGCCTGGAAAACCAGAGCGAACGACTTGCAGCCATGGATCGATCGGTTAAGTGAGGCGGCCCGTGACCTATAAGCTGAACATAAGTGATCCTGGATTTGAGAGAGATTTTATCCGTTTCCTTGAAGCCAAGCGTGAAACCTCCACTGAAGTCGACACAACGGTTTCGTCCATCGTTGCCGATGTGCGAGATCGAGGCGATACCGCAGTCCTTGATTATACAGCGCGATTTGATCGCAATAAGTTGTCCGCTACCGAACTTCGCATTACGGCGGAAGAAATCCAAGCGGCCATTAAGGCTTGCGAACCCTCTGTCCTCGCGGCGCTAGAACTTGCGGCGGAGCGCGTGCGAGAATTTCATCGCCGGCTCGTTCCGCAGAATCTTAACTATGTCGACGCGCAAGGCGTGGAGCTTGGCTACCGTTGGCAAGCCGTTGACATCGTCGGACTTTATGTTCCTGGAGGACTGGCCGCCTATCCCAGCTCCGTCTTAATGAACGCCATTCCAGCGCAGGTCGCCGGTGTTCCGCGACTGGTCATGGTCGTTCCGACCCCGGACCGAAAATTAAATCCTCTGGTTTTGGCGGCGGCATCCTTGGCCGGCGTTACAGAAATTTACCGTGTCGGCGGCGCTCAAGCCATCGCCGCCCTTACCTATGGGACGGCGACCATTCCGCAGGTTGATAAAATTGTCGGGCCAGGCAATGCCTACGTTGCCGCGGCAAAGCGTCAAGTTTATGGACGGGTGGGTATCGACGCCATAGCCGGTCCTTCTGAGATTTTAGTTGTCGCCGATCGGCAAAATAATCCGGCTTGGATTGCCGCCGATCTTCTATCCCAGGCCGAGCACGACATGGCGGCTCAATCCATCCTCATCACGGATGATGCCGCGTTCGCTGCCACCGTCGAGCGTGACATAGAACGTCAGCTTCAATCTTTATCGCGAGCGGAGATCGCTGCTGCAAGCTGGCGTGATCATGGCGCCATCATTATTGTTCCCGATGTGAATAGAAATGCGGCTGATCTTATTAACCGCATCGCACCTGAGCATCTTGAGTTAGCGGTGGAGAATCCGGATGTCTTGGCGGCAAAAGTGCGTCATGCCGGCGCGATATTCCTGGGCCGTGCCACGCCCGAAGCTGTGGGTGATTACATTGCCGGCCCCAGCCACGTTTTGCCAACGGGCCGAACGGCGCGATTCTCGTCGGGGCTTTCGGTGATCGATTTCATGAAACGCATCAGCCTGATTAGAAGCTCCGAAGAAAGCTTAAAGGTTCTAGGCCCCTCATCGATAGCGCTGGCGGAGGCCGAAGGGCTTCCGGCCCACGCCTTATCCATTAAGCATCGTCTCAAGCAATGATGGATAAAATCGTCAAGCTCAGCCTGGATGAGCGGACGATTATTCGGCGTAGCCCCGAAATCGAGCATGAACGTTCGATCGCCCTGTTTGATCTTCTGGAAGAAAATCAGTTTGCGCCTCAGGGGGAATGTTATTCCGGCCCTTATGATGTACAGTTCGGTATCGCGGAAAACCGCCTAATGTTCGCGATCCGGAGCGAGGCCGGCATACCGCAGGGCACTGTTATTCTTCCCCTATCGCCCTTCCGGCGCATCGTGCGCGATTATTTTCTTGTTTGCGAAAGCTATTACGAGTCCATTAAAACGGCGACCCCTTCGCAAATCGAGGCCATCGATATGGGACGACGGGCGCTTCATGACGAGGGATCGCAATTGTTGCGCGATCTTTTAGAGGCAAAAATTGCCATAGACTTCCCGACCTCACGCCGGCTGTTCACCCTCTTATGCATTTTGCATATCCGAGGATGACATGATCGACATCCCTTCGGCCGTCCTCTTTGCTTGCACGAATAATATTGTCCGTTCCCCGATGGCAGAGGCTCTTTTGCGCCACTTACACGGAAAGCGCGTTTATGTGGACAGTTGCGGCATTCGTCGCGGCCCGGCTCTTGATCCGTTTGTGACGGAAGTTATGGACGAGATCGGGATTGATCTCAGCAAGCATCATCCCAAGTCGTTTGAAGATCTTGAAGACAGCTACTTTGATTTAATCATTTCCTTATCCCCTGAAGCCCATCACCGGGCGATGGAAATAACCCGCACCATGGCCTGTACCGTGGAGTTCTGGCCTACCTTTGATCCCACGGTTACCGAAGGAAATCGCTTGCAACGCCTGGATGCCTATCGCAGCGTCAGAGACGGGCTTTTTCAGCGGTTAAAAACGCGGTTCCCGCCAATGGGCGCCCCGATTACTTAAACGCCACTTATTTATCCCCGGCAAAAATCCAGTCTTGTTCGCTTTATTCTTTATAACACGTTGATCTATATAAGATATCGGTTATCTGACGCCCTAGAATGAGCCTTGAAGAAATAAGAGAGCCGCGATCCTGCGGTTGTTCAAGCTCTTGTTTTCACTATAATGCGCGCGCATTTAATCATGCATAAGCAAGACTTGTCACAGCAGAAGGAGCCGGAATGGCAAAAGAAGATCTCATCGAATTCTCGGGCACCGTAACTGAGGTGCTTCCGAATGCGATGTTTCGGGTTACTCTTGATAATGAGCACCAAGTATTGGCCCATACCTCGGGAAAAATGCGTAAAAATCGCATTCGTGTTTTAGCGGGCGATAAAGTTAACGTTGAAATGACGCCTTACGATCTGACTAAAGGCCGGATCACATTTCGCTTTAAATAAGCAACGGGATGACGACGTCGCCGCGTTTAATCTTGGCCTCAGCGTCGCCTCGTCGGGTCGATCTCCTCCGTCAAGTTCGGTACGAACCCCAGGTCATTACCCCCGCTGACATTGATGAAACAGCGTTAGCAGACGAAATGCCCAAGGCATTGGCCTTGCGCTTAGCCGCAGCAAAGGCCGGCGCTGTAGCCGCCAATTACCCTCACGATTTTGTCCTGGCCGCAGACACCGTGGTCGCCTGTGGACGCCGGATTTTGCCTAAAACAGAAACTGTTGAGGAAGCACAAAGCTGCCTGAAAATTTTATCGGGCCGTCGGCACAGGGTTTACGGCGGTATTTGCCTTATAGCCCCTCACGCAGGAAGTACCCGGCGGCAGGCAACAAGGCTATCGGTGTCCGAGGTATTGTTTAAGCGCTTGTCTTCGGCGGAGATGGCTCTCTATCTGTCATCCCAAGAATGGCAAGGAAAAGCTGGTGGTTATGCGATTCAAGGTTTGGCCGCCGCCTTCATCAAACGTCTCGCCGGGAGCTATTCGAATATTGTCGGTTTATCTCTTTATGACGCCGTTGCGCTTTTGGGCGGCCTTGGGTGCGCCCCCATTTCCTCTTTCGTACGGGCACCCAAATGAGGATCGACGAAATATTGATCGACCGCAGCCCCGGCGAAACGCGAATTGCGCTTTGTGCCAAAGGCCGATTGATCGAATTGGACATCGATCGGGATTTTTCTCCTTCGATTATCGGAGCAGTTTTTCTTGGCCGCGTTAAACACATTTCCGGTTCTACCGCCTGGGTTGATTTGGGGAGTGTCGATAAACGTCTGGGCTTTTTGGATATTTCGCGGGGCCCGGCGCGCCTAACCGAGGGAAGCGCCGTTATTGTTCAAGTGGTAAGAGATTCCGCCGATAGCACCGGCGAAAAGAAGGGCCCTCTCTTATCGGCCGCCATTGCATTATCCGGCCCTCATCTCATCTATCGACCGGAAAAGCCCGGACTGGAGGTTCCCAAGAAAATTGGCGGCCCCGACGCTCGCGCCTTACTGGAAGAAGCTCTCACAGGTGAACTCATAGAAAAGGAAGGCCTTGTTTTCCGGCCAGCCGCGGGGGCCCGCGCCTTACGCGACGACAGTCCTGAGCCGTTGCGGCGCTTACTTTTGGCTGAACTAGAAAATCTGCGGCAACGATGGCAAAAAATCAAAGATATTGCCAAGCATCCTGCGGCGCCAAAGCTGCTGGAAGAGACCAGTGCCACCGTATCGGTTATTCTAGCCTACGGCGGACCCGCCGTGCGGATTGAGGCGAACGATCGACGATTTGTTACCGGGGTGCGCCAAAAGCTTCAGGCGCTTGCGCCCGGGTGGAGTGATGAGATTGCCCTTACGCCACCCGGCGAAGAGATCTTTGCCCGGCACGACTTGGAAGATCAGATTAAGTCAGCGCTCTCTCCGGTTATTGCCTTACCGAAAGGAGCCTCTCTCATTATAGAAACCACCTCGGCGCTTACATCGATTGATATCAACGGCGCTGGTCAGGTTGACCCCTTAGCCGTCAATACCAGCGCCGTAGCGGAAATCGCCCGGCAAGTTCGCTTAAGGGGCTTGAGTGGGCTTATTCTTATTGATGCTCTTCGGATGACGTCGGGACAACATCGTCAGCGTATCATTGCCTCCTTAAAGCAGTCTTTCGCCGCCGATCCGGTCGCCGTTGATATTCTTGGATTTACCAGTGCGGGGCTTATTGAAATCACTCGTAAACGGCAAATCGGCTCATTGGTCAGCCGGCTTCTTGCCCCCTCGGCAGGATTTTCTCTCTCGGCGGATACGGCCGCTCTAGCGGCATTACGGGCTGTCGTCCATCAGGCAGCCCTTTATCAAGGGCAAATCTTCACCCTCACCGCAGCACCGGCCCTCATAGCAGCCCTTAAAGGGCACCTTAACGAAGCCGTTGGCGAAACAGAAACTCGACTTGGCGCCGCGCTGCGCTTAGTCTCTGATTCAGGGTTAGATCCTGATAAATTTTACATCAGCGCGCAAAAACCATGAGCCGTAAAACTTCTTCCGTATGTGCCCTCTGCAAGAAACCGGCGACGCCTCCCTGGCTTCCTTTCTGTTCAAAGCGCTGCGCCGATTTGGATCTGCATCGATGGCTGGGTGGCGATTACCGCATTGAGACCCAGGAACGACCGGATTTCCCTCCGGCATCACCATCCGCCGAGGAGCAGGATTAGTCAGAATACTCCGAAGGCTGGGCGTTTTTAACCAAAGTCTGATTTTTAATTAAAGATGAACCACCTTGGGTGGACAGGTCAGGGGTTTTCCCCTATACCTCCCGCCGCATAACTCGGGCTTGCAGGGTTTCTGTCTCTCAGGCAGGCTGCGATCCCGATCGGCGCCCAGGTAGCTCAGTTGGTAGAGCAGCGGACTGAAAATCCGCGTGTCGGCGGTTCAATTCCGTCCCTGGGCACCACACTTTGTGTACCTCCCTTAGTCACCCGCCTAAGCAGTATCCTGGTACTGGGGCCATCTGCCTTGACTATTATAAGTCCCTTGGTCAAGGTCTCTTACTTAAAGAGGTAAACGTATCCGGGGGGAAATATGCGTAAATTGGCCTTTATCGCCGTTGCCGTAACGGCATTAACAAGCTTAGCTTCTGCCGCCAGCGCACAAAACGTCGAACTTAGGTATATGTGTTATGCCGATGCGAATGAGTGTGAAGTAGCCCGCGAATTACTCGACAAATTCGAAGCTAAAAATCCCGGCATCAAGATCGTCATCGATAAGGTCGGTTTCAGCGTCGTCCGCGATCAACTGGAAACCCGCTTGGCGTCAGGCCAAGGCCCGGACATGGCCCGGGTAACCACATTAGGTGGATTGAACAAATACTATCTCGATTTGCGGCCATACGTTAAAGCCCAGTACTGGGAAGAAAATTTCAGCCAGCCCCTCAAATGGATGCGCGTTGGCTCCGAAGATAAGGGGATTTACGGATTTTTAACCCAGCTGACGATCACCGGCCCTTTCGTTAACAAAACAATGTTCGCTGAGGCCGGCGTCGCCATGCCGAATGAAAAAGCGACTTGGGACGACTGGGCAACGGCCGTGGCTCAGGTGCAAAAGAAGCTTAACGTTTATGCCGGTATTGTCATGGACCGCTCGGGCCACCGTTTTTCCGGTCCGGCCATGTCGTACGGCGCCAAATTCTTTGACGCCTATGGTCAGCCCGCTGTGATCGATGCCGGCTTCAAAGCCATGGCGGAGCGGATGGTTAAATGGCACAAGGAAGGTTTGATGCCGAATGACATTTGGCCCGCAGCGTCCGGTGCGCGCTGGAAAGACGGCGGCGACATGTTCGTCAATAAAGATGCGGTGATGCATATGTCCGGTCCGTGGCGCATTCAAAGCTACGTCGAAAAGATCGGCGATAAGTTCGAGTGGGTTGCCGTACCTGAACCTTGCGGAACCGCAGGTTGCTCGGGAATGCCGGGCGGGGCCGCCATGGTTGGTTTCAAGCAAACCAAATATCCCAAGGAAGTCGCCCAGGTCATGGATTTCATGGCGGCCGAAGAAAACTTAAAGGAATACTTCGAAAAGACCCTGCAGATACCGGCCCATAAAGGCCTGGCCAAAAAGGGCCTTGATTACGGTCCCAAGGCATCGCCGGCGGCGGTCGCCGCACTCAAGGTTTTCACGGCCAATTACGACAAGCTGTTGCCGCAATCGCATCTGCTGCAAGGCTACAGCAAAAATGTGGCTATCTTTAACGCGATCGCCACCTACCTCACTCAAGCAATCACAGGCAGCCTCACCTTGGATGAAGCCTATAAAAAGATTGATGAGGAAGTCGCTCAAGCTGTGAAGAACTAGGTTACGAGCCCGAGTGGAGATTAGGGAATGGCCCACAATATAACCGCCATCCTTGATCGTCCTCTCGGGCTTATTTTCGGCATATTTGATCGGCCTATGGCGGCGCTGCAGCGCCGCTTAGGTACGGTCGGCATGGCGTATATTTTTCTGATTCCTAATCTGGTCATTTTTGGCATTTTCAGCTTTACCCCGGCACTTCTGAACATCTGGATGTCGTTTACGGGCGGTTCCTCGCCGATTATTACCGATCGTCCGTTTGTCGGTCTTGCCAACTACGTCGATATTTTTTCCTGCGGTTCCTATTTGGAGCCGCAAACCTGCCATGTCGCGGGGTTTGGGTTTTGGACCAGCCTGCGAAACACGCTGATTTTCGCCCTCATTCAAGTGCCGGTCATGACCTTTGTCGCCTTGACGACTGCGCTAGTATTGAATCGGCGCATCTGGGGGCGGGGGTTTTGGCGTGCGATGTACTTTTACCCCGTCATGTTGTCCCCCGTCGTCGTCAGCATCATCTGGGACTGGATTCTGAAACGGCGCGGCATCCTGAATAATCTGCTCAACGATAGCGTTGTCTGGAGCAATCATCTTGCCGACCAGCCAGACATTCTCTGGGCTTTAAAGGTTGCCGTTATCCTATGCCTAGCCGTTATTGCGCTTTATTTATTGCGTTCCACCCAGTTAGGGCGGTTGATTTTCGGAATCCTTTTCGCCGCTGCCGTCTTATGGCTTGTCGTTTACTGGGATCCGGCGGTGACGTTCAGAATGGCTCCGTGGCGGCCGATAAACTGGCTGGTGAACGACAACTCCATCTGGCCCATGTTTTGGGTCGTGTTTGTCTATAGCTGGGCTCACCTGGGTTTTTACATGTTGATCCTGTTGGCCGGCTTGCAGGCGATCCCGCGGGACGTCTACGAAGCGGCGGTGATGGACGGAGCTTCCGATTGGCGAATGCTCTGGCGTATCACCTTGCCGTTGCTCATGCCCACCTTATTGGTTGTTTTAGTGCTATCGCTGATCAAGGCCTTTCAGGTCTTTGACGAGGTTTATATCTTAACCGGCGGCGGGCCAGGGGACGCCACTCGTTTTGTCATTCAACAAATTTATGAAACAGCCTTCACGGGCGAAACCAAGCTCTATGGCATCGCCGCAGCCTATTCCGCGCTCTTGGCCTTTGTCATTTTCGTTCTGACCGCCATTCAAATATTCTTGACGCGACGCCAAGCGGGAGCCGCCCCATGAACACCTTCGCGTTTCTTCTCGGTCGACGCGGCCGCAAGAGCTTCGATTGGACGGATCTGTTCGCCTATTTCTATTTAGCGCTGGGGGTTGCCTTGATACTGGCGCCCATTGGCTGGCTTATGGTTTCCTCTTTCAAGTCGCAACGCGCCTTAAGCGAAAGCGATCCAAGAGTTCTGCCTTATGAGCAGGTTACCATTCCTTCCGCGGATAACGCCCGCAATCTTAGCGTTTTCGAGTATCGTACGCCCGACGGCAAGGTGATTGATGTTGCCTTGCTGGTCGCATCGGGTACGCAGGCAACCGTCTATGAACTCGGCCATCCCGAAAACGCTTTTGAAGTTCCTCGACGCGAACTTAAAGCAAAAGAAATTGTTCGACTTCATACCGAAAACTATACCGAGCCCCTGGATCCGTCTCAGTCACGGACCTTTAATTTTACGCGTTACTTCATAAATTCCACTGTCGTAACGGTGACAGCGACTCTTTTGACCCTACTCATTAATTCCATGGCGGCATTCGCCCTGTCGAAATACCGTTTTCGCGGCCGCGACTTTTTTATGGCCATGATCATTGTCACGCTGCTGATGCCGGCGACGGTGATTTTGGTGCCTCTTTTTGTGGTGGTCCGAAACCTTGGCATGCTTGATACCCTGTGGGGGGTTATTATCCCCGGAGCGGCCACGCCAACGGGTGTGTTTTTGTTGCGGCAATATATGCTGACAATTCCCGATGAACTTATAGAGGCCGCGCGGATGGATGGCGCCTCGGAATGGAAAATATATTGGCGCATCATCTTGCCTTTGGCTTTGCCGGCCTTGGCTGTTCTGGCCATCCTCTCGATTATTTGGCGGTGGAACGACTTTCTCTGGCCGCTGGTGGTTTTGACTCGAAGCGAGGTTTTTACCTTGCAGATCGGCCTCTCGACATTTAAGGGCGAGCTTAATGAAAATACGCAGTATTTGCTGGCCATGACGGTGCTGACCCTCTTACCGGTGACGGCCGTTTTTGCTCTTCTGCAAAAGTATATCACCAGCGGTATAGCGAATACGGGGATGAAATAACATGTCGAACATTAGCCTTAGGAATGTTCGAAAAAGTTACGGGCGACTTGACGTCATTCATGGCGTCAACCTTGACATTAAGTCGGGTGAATTCGTGGTATTCGTCGGCCCATCCGGCTGCGGTAAATCAACCTTACTGCGCATGATCGCCGGTCTTGAAGAGGTCACGGCAGGCGAAATTCACGTGGACGATGTTCGCGTCAACGACGTTCCGGCAGCCAAGCGCGGTCTCGCCATGGTGTTTCAATCCTATGCGCTTTATCCCCATATGAGCGTGCGGCAGAATATGTCATTTGGCTTAGAGAATTTGGGATTTTCGCGCCAGGAAATCACCCAGCGCATTACCGAAGCCGCGCGCATGCTGCGGCTGGAGCCTTACCTTGATCGACGGCCGGGCGCCTTGTCTGGGGGCCAACGGCAACGCGTTGCCATAGGGCGCGCCGTTGTGCGGGAACCCAAGGTTTTCCTTTTTGACGAGCCGCTCTCCAATTTGGATGCCGAACTCAGGGTGCAAATGCGTGCGGAAATTGGCGCCCTTCATCGCCGCTTAGGCAATACGATGATTTATGTGACCCATGATCAAGTGGAGGCCATGACCCTGGCCAATCGCATCGCTGTCTTGCGTGACGGTGTCTGCGAGCAGTTCGATACGCCGCTTGCGATCTATAACCGCCCGGCAAATCTTTTCGTGGCTGGGTTTATCGGCTCGCCGCGGATGAATTTTATTAAATCCCGTTTTTCCCGCGCCCAACCTAATGGCGTGACGATCGAACTTCCCGGTGGCGGGAAAATGATCGTACCAGTGAACGCCAATATGCTGGTATCCGATCAACCTCTGGTTCTTGGCATTCGTCCCGAGCACATCCGTTTAACGAGCCCTGGCGCAGGGGACGTCGATCTTGAGGTTGATCTAAGCGAGGAATTGGGGGGCGAATGCTATATCTATGGAACGATCTCATCCGGTGAACGGGTTATGGCGCGGGTGGCCGGACAGGCTAAAGCCAAGCAAGGAGATCGTGTCGGTTTGGTTTTGGGCGACCCCGCCGTTCGTCATCTCTTTCATGCCGAAAGTGGCGACGTTTTGCCTTCATTGGCCTAGTTATTTCCGAGGCGTTTTATGCAAGAGTTCCGCACCATTAACCACGCCGGACGCACAGGCACGGGATTTACCTTGGATTTAGAACAAGAATGGCAGCTTCGCCTTTATGTTCTTGAACCTTGGCTTATTCGCGTTGTTTTAGCGCCCAAAACCGGCCTCCCTCATACCCGCAGTTGGATGACGGCACCCCAAAGGGATATCCCTTGGGAAGGCCGAGACCGAGAGAATCTAGCAGGATTTTCCCAGCCCTCTTTTCAGGTTGAGCAAGCCGCGTCTGGGCGGCAAATAATATCCGGTAATCTAAGAATAACCGTATTACCCGATCCCGTTCGCCTTGTCGTAGAGCAGAAGCACGAAGATCTCTGGCATGTTATTTTGTCCGATCGAGAAAGCGGAGGCTATGTGCTTTGCGACCAATCTCGCAAAGTTCGCCATTATCAAAATCGCGACCCGAAGGATTATTACTTTGGATTAGGCGATAAGAGCGGCCCGCTTAATCGGCACGGCCGACGGTTTCGCATCTTACAGTTAGACGCCTTGGGTTATGACGCCGAGCTTGGAGACCCTCTCTATAAACATGTGCCCTTCTTTATGGTCAGAGGACCTCATGGAATAACGACCGGCCTGTTTTACGACAGCCTGGCACCTATGACGGCGGACTTTGGTTGCGAGCGGTCGAACTACCATGGCTTTTACCGCTATATGGAAATGGAAGAATCTGGCCTAGACCTCTACATCATTACCGGCCCGCGTATTCAAGATGTAACGCAACGCTTTGCGCAGCTAAGCGGCTTACCACACCTTCATCCGAAATGGAGTTTTGGTTTCGCCTTTACCTCTATGCATCATGCGGACCATCCTCAAGCGCAACAAAAAATCCTAAGCTTTGCCGAAAGATGCCGTAGCGAAAATATTCCGATCAGCGCCATTCATTTCGGCTCCGGTTATTCAAGCCGCGGCAAGCGGCGTTATGTCTTTACCTGGAATAAAGAGAAATTTCCCGATCCGAAAAAGCTATTCTCCCAACTCAAGGCTATGCAGTTTTACACCGTCGCCAACCTTAAGCCGGTTTTGATCGACGATCATCCCGATTACGACCGCATCAGCACGGCTAAAGGTTTCATTACCGACGATCGAAATAAGCCCGTGCTTGAGCAGTTTTGGGACGGCCACGGATCATTTCTCGATTTTACCAATAAGACCGCCATCGAATGGTGGAAAGAACGGTTGTCATCGCAGGTTCTTGATATGGGATTTGACGGCGGTTGGAACGACAACAATGAATATGAGGTATGGCGGGAAACGGCGGCGTGCCGAGGTTTCGGCACGGAAACACCGGCATCGGCGATCCGTCCCTTGCAAGCCCTTATGATGACAAGAGCCACCTTTGAGGAAACCCAACGCCGTCGGCCCACCGAACGACCCTTTACAATTACCCGCGCCGGATGCGTCGGTCTTCAGCGCTATGCCGAAACTTGGAGTGGCGACAACTATACCTCTTGGCATTGTTTGAAGTGGAATCTGCGCAACGGGCTATCGATGGCCTTATCGGGGTTCAGCAAGATCGGTCACGATATTGGCGGATTTGCCGGGCCGCAAGCCGATCCCGAACTTTTATGCCGCTGGGTGGAAATGATGGCTCTGCACCCACGGGCGGTGATGAATTCGTGGAAGCCGGATGTGGGCGAAGCGACCGAGCCTTGGACTCATCCCTCGGTGACAGATGTTATTCGAACCGCTCTCCAACTTCGCTATCAGTTCTTGCCGGTTCTTTATACCTTAGCTTGGCAATCCTCCCAGGACGGCAGCCCCATTATTCGCCCTTTGTTTTATGACTTCGAACAGGATGAGCTAGCCTATCAAGATCAGGATGCCTTCATGCTGGGGCCGGATGTTTTGGTGGCTCCGGTTGTCGACGCCGGCGCAACGATGAAAAATGTCTATTTACCCGCAGGGCCCGAATTCTGGGTCGAATTCAGTACCGGAAAAACATACCCCGCCGGTAAGGTTGCGGAGGTTGCCGCGCCTCTTGGCCGGCCACCTATTTTTGTTCGGGCGGGAGCTGCGTTCTTACTGGCACAGGATATTCCGTCCACGCTGCCCCATGACTCGCCTGCCCGGACGCTGTATATCCTTCCCGGGCACAGCTCCGGTCGCAGCATAGGCCGCCACTTTGAAGATGATGGCCTGACTTGGGCCTATCGACAGAATCAATCGCTTATTTTGTCGCTTAAATTAACGTGGGATGACGTTAAGGTCGATCTCAAGCTGAGTTCTGAGGGTTTGTGGCCTGCGCCCACAGGGGATAGCTTATCCGTTATGGCTCCCACCCTGGCGGATAGGAAACTCCGTATCCAGGATGGTAGCTCTAGCCAACCCAGCTAGTCTTCAGTAAGTTCTCCAAAATTCTTAATCAAAGGCTTTGGCATGACACCTGTATTGGTATTAGGCGCCGGCAAGATCGGCTATGCTATCTCTTCATTATTATCGCGAAGCGGAGAGTGGGAAGTCACTGTCGCTGACAAAGATGCAGCCGCACTTCGGGCAGTCACTAAGTTGGGCGTAACAGCTAAGGCTGTCGAAGTTGAAAACCGCGACGCCGTAAAAGCCGTCGCCGCCAACCATTGGGCCGTCATCAGCGCTCTACCCTTTTCCTTTACACCTACGGTGGCAAAGGTCGCCAAGGAGGTCGGCGCCCATTATCTTGATTTGACCGAAGATGTGGAAAGCACCCGCCAGGTCAAGGCCCTGGCCGACAAAGCGCAAACGGCGTTCATTCCCCAGTGCGGCCTGGCGCCCGGATTTATTTCCGTTGTCGGGTACGAGCTGGCCCGCCGGTTTGATACCTTAGACTCACTTCATATGCGTGTGGGGGCATTGCCTGAATTTCCTACCGGCGCGCTGAAATATAACCTGACATGGAGTACCGACGGATTAATTAACGAGTACTGCAACCCTTGCGAAGCGATCGTCGATCGCGATCTGCGCGAGGTTTTGGCGCTGGAAGGTGTCGAGGCCTTTGCCATGGACGGAATTGATTACGAAGCCTTTAACACCTCGGGCGGCTTAGGAACGCTGTGCGAAACCTTGGGCGGCAAGATTCGTAACTTGGACTATAAAACGGTCCGTTATCCCGGTCATCGCAGCCTAATGCACTTCTTGATCCGGGATCTGCGCATGGATGAACGCCGGGGTATCTTAAAGGATATTTTGGAAACGGCGGTGCCCATTACCCTGCAAGATGTGGTTCTTATTTTTGTAACCGCCAAGGGCCATCGGGGCGGCCGATTTGAGCAAGAGAGCTGGGTCCGCAAGGTTTATGCCGCAAAGGAAGATGGCGAAATATGGAGCGCCATACAAAGAACGACGGCGGGGGGCATCTGCGCCATGCTCGATTTACTGCGTAAGGGACACCTGCCACAAAGCGGCTTTATCCGCCAAGAACAAGCCTCTTTGGAACAATATTTGGCCAGTCCCTTTGCTGCCAGTTATCGATAGGCCTATAATCGGACAAGATCAAAACGAACTTCTGTTCTTGTGAGGATCCAATGTCGACCATCGTGCGTCTCGCCGTAGCTGCAGCCTTTCTGGCTGGATCTATTACGATCAGACCAGCGCCGGCATTCGCCTATGACGAGCTTTACAACGGCTTGTTTGGCGGCGCGGTCGGTGCAGGAATAGGTTACGGCTTTGGCGGGCCACGCGGTGCAGCCATCGGCGGCGGGATCGGACTCGCTGTCGGGTTTTTATCGTCGCATTTTTATACGGCCCATAGTTATCAGTCTCGTGATGACGACACGGCCTATTATGTTCCCTACGGTTATACGCCGGATCCTTATTTGCCGCCGCCGCCGCCGGGCGCCTATTACCCCGTTCCTTATCAGGCGGCGTCGCCCGCCGTCGGCTATCCCGTTTATCAACAGCCTTGGGGCGAGCCTTACTACGAAGCGCCCCTGCTCCCGCAACCACCAGAAAATTTCGACCGCAGTTATTGTCGGGAGTTTTCGTCAACCATTACTGTTTCTGGCGCCAAGGTTCCGGCTCACGGAACGGCGTGCCGGCAAGCCGATGGCGTTTGGCGAATCGTTCCTTAATTATCGCCAGAGTTGATAATCCGGTTCACTTGCGCTTCCGGAATAGCGACGATATTTTGGTGGCCGAATAATTCCATCATCAAGGGGTTATATTCCCCCATCGCAATGAGACCGTCCCGGACGATGCGATAGAAACGATAGCCGGATAATATTTGATAGAAGTCCCGCATGAAGCTGCGGTTAAACACATTCATCGTATTAAATTCGAATTGAACGATGCCCAAGCGCCCTCCCTTGATTAATTCAGAAGCGCCGCGCAATACATTAAGGTCGTAACCTTCGGTATCGATCTTGATGTAATCGATTCGATCTGATTTAAGCGCCTTAGCAACGGCATCAAGCGTTTTAACTTGAACCGAGACTGTCCGTTTGGGCCAATCGCGATAGAGCTCGTCAACCGCTTGACCTACGAGGGAGGCGCCTTCCGATCCAGCCGCCTCTGGGTCGTGCAACACTGCTTCGCCCTCTTGATCGCCCAAGGCGAATTGGTGAACAGTGAAGCGGCCGGCTGCCGTCGCTCTTAATTCATCAATAAGGATAGGGTTCGGCTCAAACCCATGAATAGTTAAATCGGGTCGGCCAGAAATCAGATAATCAGAATAGTAGCCTTTATGAGCGCCCACATCGTAAACGGTGGCATTTAACGGAAGAATACCCTTCAATCGTTTAAGTAAATGACGTTCGCCTGCTTCTTGGCGCGGACCATAATCGTTGATGCCGAGGCCGGCTAAGCTACGCCTTAAAAGACGACGGTTGAACGCGCTAAACTTCGCCCGCGCAAATATGCCAAGCCAAATTTTTTTGCTCAGATTCATTGCAAAATGATTCCCTCGCCTTTCCGGCCATGAGCAGAAACCATGCAAGCCTGTTACCGTCAAGTCATCATAACATATATGATTTTACTTAAAATTAAGATAATACCGCTGTTACCGCGATCGCTGTGTTGGATTTAGCATCATTAACTTTTGCTGCGTCATTAAGTCTTGCACGGTCACGTTTCGCTTCCGTACCATGCTGATGTCGTTCAGCATCTCATTTGCGAAGAAAGGCTGTAGGATTTGACGCTGTGATATGCGCTGCTCTGACACATGTCACGCTCCTCACACAGCAGAATCGCCTTAGACACTACCAACTGAAACGATGACTGTCCGCATTCTTACTTTGAGTAATTAAAAGCGCGCTTAATTCGTGCGGTTTAAGATTCTGATTTTTACGGCTAATGAATTGGCGTCCCCTAGGGGATTCGAACCCCTGTTACCGCCGTGAGAGGGCGGTGTCCTAGGCCTCTAGACGAAGGGGACGTAATTCCCGCGAGGTGGTTGCCGTCTACTTTAACCAGAAGACTATCGCAACTTTTGGCCAATTGCCCCGGGGCGTCCAACGCCTCTGATAGCGGATGCGGCGGCACGGAGCAAGCTTTTCAGCTGGCTTGGTTAATTTCGACACCGGAGCAGGTTATATCCATATCACAGGTAGATACCTTAAGCCGCTTTACTGCCGAGCCGCCGAACGGCGGCGACAAACTGATCAACGCTTTTGGCTTCGGTAGCAAAGGATGTCACCAGGCGGATCGCCCCGCCCTCGGCGGTTTGTGGACCCCAGGAATAGAATTTAAACCCTTCCTGTTCGAGCGACAGCCGCAGGGCCGTCGGCAGATGTATAAACACCTCGTTCGCCTCAACCGAATAGAGCATACGAATCCCCGGCAAGGCCGACAATCCCTTGGCGAGCCGCGCCGCCTGATCATTGGCATGACGCGCATTGTTCAGCCACAGATCATTGTCGAGATAGGCGCAGAGCTGAGCCGAGACAAACCGTTGCTTCGAAACCAAATGCCCTGCCCGCTTGCGCCGATAGGCCAAGGTTTCGGCAAGATCAAGCCGGAACACCACAATGGCCTCGGCCATTAAGGCACCATTTTTTGTTGCGCCAAACGACAAGACATCGACGCCGGATTTCCATGTCGCCGCCGCCGGGCTGCATCCCAATTTCACCAAAGCATTGGCAAATCGCGCCCCGTCCATATGCAGCGGAAGTCCCTGGCTGCGCGCCGCCTCATCGATCGCGCCAATCTCCGCCGGTGTATAAACCGTGCCGCATTCTGTGGCTTGCGACAGACTGACCGCAGCCGGTTGGGTGTGATGTATGTTTCCTTTTCCGGCGTTAGCGAGCGCGGTCTTCACGGTTGCCGCGGTTAATTTGCCCTGGTCACCCGGTAATCCCACCATCTTCGCGCCGCCGGAATAAAATTCAGGCGCCCCGCATTCATCACCCAGGATATGCGCCTCCTCATGGGCATAAACCGCACCCCACGGCGGGGTCATTGCCGCCAAGGAAAGCGCATTCGCCGCCGTTCCGGTTACAACGGGGAACACCGCCAATTTGGTCTCAAAAATCTCTGAAAGTTTTTTTTCCAGACGTTCCGTGTGGGGATCATTCCCATAGGAAGTCGCATCACCCTTGGCCGCCTCGGTGAGCGCCGCCAAAATTTCCGCATTGGCGCCAAAAACATTGTCAGAGCAAAAGTTCATCGCTTATCCGCCTTCCACGATATCCAGGGTCGCCACAACATTGCCGGTCGCCATATCCACGACATAAAGCCGCTCATTGCCGCCCGCCAAAGCGACACGGAGCAAAATACGTCCCTCGTCCAAACTGGTGCTAAGCACCCGCGCGCCTGTAGGAAGACCTAAAACGGTTTCACCCATCTTAAGACGGCCGGAGGATTTCTGCCCGAGTTCTCCGGTACGCTTGACCATGCCGTAGATAACCAAAATCATGCCGGCAAAGATCAAACAGCCGAGAACAAGGGCAAGGCCCTTGAAGAAGCGCTGTTTTTCCTGTCCATTCCTTACCATGGTCATTCCTAACTCTTCCCCCCTGACGGTTCATCCGCCGGATACGGCGGCCGGCCAGCGTCTGGACCGCGTTCTTGCCGAGGCTTTACCGCATCTCTCGCGGAGCCGCCTTAAGGCATTGATCGAAGCCGGCGCCGTCGCCCTTCTGAACGGGGCGACCTTAACGGACGCCTCTCTCAGGGTCAAAGCCGGGATGACGATCGAAGTCAAACTGCCCGATCCAACCCCCGCAACCGCCCAAGCGGAAGCCATAAATCTTAACATTGTTTATGAAGACGAGGCGTTGATCGTCATCGATAAGCCGCCGGGGATGACCGTGCATCCTGCGCCCGGTGCCGAGTCGGGGACATTGGTCAACGCCTTGCTGGCTCATTGCAAAGGCAGCCTCAGCGGTATTGGCGGAGTCGAACGGCCCGGCATTGTTCATCGCATTGATAAAGACACGAGCGGATTGATCGTCGTCGCCAAGACCGACGCCGCCCACAACGGCCTGGCGGTGCAGTTTGCCGCTCATGATCTCGAGCGGGTTTACGTTGCCCTCTTATGGGGCGTGCCGGTACCTCGGCAGGGCACAATCGAAGGCGCCATCGGCCGAGATACGCGCAATCGCAAACGAATGGCGATCGTTAAACGCGGCGGCAAAGCCGCAGTGACCCACTATGCCGTAACCGAGGTTCTTGCCCGCGGCGGCGCGGCGGTGACTGAACTCCGGCTTGAAACAGGACGCACCCACCAAATCCGCGTTCACATGACCGCATCCGGTCATCCGCTTATCGGCGATCAGCTTTATGGCAAGCCGACCCGGCCACGCCTTTTAGCCATCGAAGAAAGCTTGGGCGAAACCGCCCGGGCCACCGCCTTGGCCTTTCCCCGGCAAGCGCTGCACGCCGCCAAGCTTGGATTTATTCATCCGCTTACCCAAGAAAATTTAAGTTTCTCAGCGCCTCTTCCCCGGGATATGGCTGATTTACTGATTATTTTACAAGGGGATAAGGAAACTTGACAAAAACTATCCGGATTCACCTTGAACCTTTCTAAACAAAGCCCATATGTCTAAAACTTGTGTTGGATCTCCCAGGGGATCTCGGCATGGGATCTTGGGGCTTTTTCCATCGTTTAGTAAGACGGCTTTAATGCTAAGAGGAGTTTACCCCCCTTTATGTCAGCCTTAGTGCCTGCGCCATCCTTGGCCAATGAAGGCCAACTTTCCCGCTACCTCCAAGAAATTCGGCGCTTGCCGATGTTAGAGCCGGAGGAAGAATACATGCTGGCCAAACGGTGGCGCGAACATCAAGACACCTCAGCCGCTCATCAGTTGGTCACCAGCCATCTGCGGCTTGTCGCCAAGATCGCCAACGGTTATCGCGGCTATGGTTTGCCGATGGCCGAACTTATCTCGGAAGGCAATCTCGGTTTGATGCAGGCGGTGAAAAAGTTCGATCCCGAAAAAGGATTTCGTTTGGCGACCTATGCCATGTGGTGGATTCGCGCCTCCATTCAAGAATATATTTTACACTCGTGGTCGTTGGTCAAAATCGGCACTACGGCGGCGCAAAAAAAACTCTTTTTCAATCTGCGGCGCATGAAAGGTAAAATGCAGGCGCTGGAAGACGGCGACCTGCCGCCCGAAACCGTCAGTAAAATCGCAACTGAACTGCAGGTCGCAGAGGACGAAGTCATCTCCATGAACCAGCGACTTGCCGGCCATGATCACTCCCTTAATGCGCCGTTACGGATGGACGCCGAGGGTGAGTGGCAGGACTGGTTGGTTGACGACAAAGACAGCCAAGAAACGCGTATGGCGGAAAGCGAAGAGCTGAGCCAACGACAAAATCTGCTGCAAAAGGCGTTTCGTGTTTTAAACGAACGCGAGCGGGATATCCTGTCTGAGCGGCGTCTGAAAGAAGAACCGACAACGCTTGAGGACTTGAGTCAGAAATACAACATCAGCCGGGAACGCGTCCGACAGATTGAGGTTCGGGCTTTTGAGAAGCTGCAAAAATCCATTCAAACTGCAGCGCGGGACCAGCATTTATTGACCGGTCCGTAAGACAAAGTCCGAGGGATAAAAAAGGGCGATGCAGATGACTGCATCGCCCTTTTTGTATCGCCCTACGACAGCCGTAAGGCTGTTGGTCGAGATTACTGCAAAGAGGCCGAAACGACTTGAAGCGTCGGCGAGTTTGCCAACACCTGCTTCAAGCGATCATTTTGACCTTTAACGCTGGTTTGGGTGCTTTGCTTCATGCGGTCTTGGAAGTGACCGGCAGCGCTGGCACCCTGAACATAAACGTCGACAACTTTCAGCACACCACCAGCGGACTGCAAGCGCCATCCGGCTTCAATTGCTTGGCCATCGCTTTTTTGAATCGTGGTGTCGACAATGACTTCTTGATTAGGTTGAACCTTGACGCGGCCGACAGTGAAGGCCGTGACGTTCAAGCCCTTCAGCATCTCGTTCACCGTATTGATGAAGTACGCGGCAAACAAACGGGTAAATTCTTTACGATCCGCCGGAGTCGCTTTGGAACCGGCAGGGCCCATAACGCGCGCTGAAAGTTCATTGAAGTCGATGTTCTTCAACATCAGCTTGGTGAAGGTTTCTTCCTTTTGAGCCGGCGTTACCCCTGTTTGGGTAAACGCAGCCAATGCTTCGCTACCCAAAGTCTGCACGTGGGCAGCGGCCACCTTCTCGTCGATCTTGTCGCTAGCAGCAAAGACCGCAGGTGCGGCCATAACGATCGCTGCGGCTAAGGCAGTGGGTAGCAGAAAACGAGTCATTCGTATCAACTCCATATGTTCAATGCGCCCCAAGGGGCAGGGTCCATCCAAGGCAATAGAGAATTACACCAGGACAATATTTTATGCGATCGTATTTTGGCTAATTTTATCTAACAATATTCCTGACCCAATGCTGAACGCCATTGACAAAATTTCGCCAGAAAGGCAAGCCCGCCTAGATAAACTGTGCTTATTTCAGCGAAAGCAGACCGATGATTACTTCATCCGACTCGTCCAAGCGACAATCGCGCGACAGTTTCGCTTCGGAAACCGCCCGCCTGGCCGCTGATATCCTCTTGGAAACACAATCTGTTTTGCTTCGGCCTCACGATCCTTTTACCCTGACCAGCGGACGGCGAAGCCCGGTTTACACCGATTGCCGCCGCCTTATCGGATTCCCGCGCGCGCGGGCCCGGCTCATGGATTTGGGCGTGGACCTGCTTAACCGTAAAGCCGGCGTCGAGCGATTTGATGTTGTTGCCGGTGGTGAAACGGCCGGAATTCCCTTTGCCGCCTGGATTGCCGATCGGTTGGCCCTCCCCATGGCCTACGTTCGCAAAAAGCCGAAAGGATTCGGCCGCGATGCGCAGATTGAAGGGGCCTCGGTTGATGGGAAACGCACGATTTTAATTGAGGATTTAGCAACCGATGGGGGCAGCAAACTCAATTTCATTGATGCCCTTCGAACCGCCGGCGCTGAGGTTTCTCATTGTTTTGTCATCTTTCATTACGGTATTTTCCCCGCAGGGGTTGCAGAATTACACGCAAAAGGGGTTGAGCTTCATGCTTTAACTACGTGGTGGGATGTCCTGGATAGTGCCGAGCGACAAGGAAACTTTTCAGCGGGAAATTTATCTACAATTAAAAATTTCTTAGAAAACCCAGACACTTGGGTGGCCTAATCCGTTTTAGATACTTACACTTTTTATTTAATCTTTGTCAGAAAAACGCAATAATATTTGTTAAAGTAATTTATTCCCTTATTTTAATGAAATAATTTATCTTAATGTAACTTCACAGAATGGCATACCAAGTGCTAACTTACCGTTAATTAACCTAGTTAAAGTCTAAGTAAAGTCTATCTTGGGGACTTAACAATTTTATCGGCGAAGGAACAGGGTGTAATGATCCGCTTTAACCGCTCTTTGCGTATGGCTATGAAGACCGGGCTGCTTATATTACCGCTTTTGCTAACGCAGGCTGTATCTTCAACCGATGCCGCTAACTCAATCGGTAAAATTCACTCCTTGCGCATGTTCGCCTATGGGACTTTACCGGGCGAGACCAAGAAGGCCGTTTATCAAAACGACCCGGTTTTCTCCGGCCAGACCATGGAGACCGTCGAAAAAGGCGCCATGACGGTTTTATTCTCAGATGGGACAGAGTTTCGTTTGGGGCCTGCGGCCAGCATGACCTTAGACAAGTATGTCTATGATCCCGCGGGTAAGGCTAACGCTCTAAACATTAATATGGTTAGCGGCATGTTCCGCTTCACCACCGGCAAGATCAACAAAGAGGCTGTTCAGCTCAAAACCCCGGTTGCCACCATCGGTATTCGCGGCACGGATTTTGGCGTCGCCGTTGAGAAAAGCGGCAATACCATCATTCAGGTTTTCTCGGGCCAAGTCGCTGTTGCTACCAAAGGTGGTGAGAAACTGGTTAACCCTGGTGAATACATCACTGTCGAAGCGGCCGGCGTTGCTGCTGTTCAAAAAGTTCCTTACTTCTTTGCCCCTCCGGCCGTTGGCCCCAGCGCTAACGTTGTTTCCCGTGAGAGCGAGGACCGGAGCGGTGGCGGTGGCGATGCACCCTCGAATGAGCCTGCTGCCGAAGCCCCAGCCTCGAATGGTGGAGTTGACCCCAACACAGGGGGACCAAGCGGCGGCGCCTTTGGTGGCCCTCCGTAATAGCTAAAAATGTCTATATAAAAAACGCACCTTCGGGTGCGTTTTTTGTGGCGTCTCGCCCAGGGTTTGCCCTATTTATAAGAGACTATTATAGAATTCATTTAAAGCTTTTAGGGGCCCCCCATGTTTCGTTTTTCCGATTTACCGAAGAGCTTGATCGCGAAGGCGAGTATTTTTGTTTTGGCCGTGCTGTTTGCCCAGGCCATTCCGTCTTCCGACGCCGCCAATCCCGTCGGCACTGTCCATGCTGTATCGGTTTACGCCTATGGAACGGTTCCTGGAGCGGCGCGAACGGCTCTTTTCCAAAATGACTCCGTTTTCTCCGGTCAATTAGTTGAAACCGTCGAAAAAGGCGGCCTGTCGATCCTGTTTAATGATGGGACAGAATTTCGTTTAGGCCCCGCCGCCAGCATGACGCTGGATAAGTTTGTTTATAACGCCAAAGAGAAAAAGGGCGCGCTCGCCATCAATATGATGAGCGGCATGTTCCGGTTTACGACCGGTAGAATTAACAAAGAAGGGGTCCAGCTTAAGACCCCTGTCGCCACCATCGGTATTCGCGGCACCGATTTCGGTGTTGCCGTTGAGAAAAGTACCGGCAACACGATCATCCAAGTCTTTACCGGCGCGGTTGCCGTCACTACGAAGTCTCATACGACGCCAGAGCTTGTGAAGGCCGGCGAATACATCAGCGTCACGGCCCAAGGCACCTCCATCCGCCCCGCTCCTTATTTCTTCGCGCCGCCCACGGTTGGTCCTAGCGCCACCGTCGTTCAATCGGAAAGCGACGACCGCAGCGGTGATGGCAATGAGGATAGCCGGTCGGCTCCTGCCGCAGAACCACCAGATCCGCCGTCGCAGAATCCTCAGCCGGGTCCGGGTAACGATGACGATTAATCTGTCCGATTATAACCCCATCGGAAATCCTAATTAATCTGATAGCGGTTGTAGAATTCTTGTAATACAAAGACGCGCTGGAAACCCCGGCGCGTCTTTGTTTTTGGCCCTAGCTTTAGTGTGAATGCTCATGCAGAAAGTTCGCAAAGCGATCTTCCCCGTTGGCGGCCTTGGCACGCGGTTTTTGCCCGCGACGAAAGCTCTGCCCAAAGAAATGCTGCCTGTCGTTGATAAGCCCCTTATCCAATACGCCATGGAGGAGGCACAGGCCGCAGGGATCGAAGAATTTGTCTTTGTAACGGGGCGAAATAAAACGGCGATCGAAGATCACTTTGATCATTCATTCGAGTTGAATCACACCCTGGCTACACGCGGCAAGCATAGCGCTTTGGAAACCGTCACCAGCTGGATGCCCAAGCCTGGCAAGGTCGCCTATACGCGCCAGCAAGAGCCTTTGGGTTTAGGCCATGCGGTTTGGTGTGCGCGCCATTTTGTCGGTAATGAGCCTTTCGCCGTGTTGCTGGCTGACGATCTTGTGCTGTCAAAGACACCTTGCCTCAAACAGATGACGGATACCTGGTCAAATACCGGCGGCAATATGGTCGCCGTCATGGATGTGCCACGCGAACATACGAACCGTTATGGCATTCTGGATGTCGCCAGCGACGACGGTAAACTCGCCAAGGTCAAAGGATTGGTTGAAAAGCCGGACCCTGCCTTTGCGCCGTCAACCCTTTCCATTATTGGCCGCTATATTCTTATGCCGCGCGTATTCGATTATCTGGAGCGGCAGAATCGCGGCGCGGGCGGTGAAATTCAGCTAACGGATGCCATGGCGTTAACGATCGGCGAAGTTCCCTTTCATGGGTTGCGCTTTGAAGGTAAACGCTTTGACTGCGGCGATAAGGTCGGCTTTTTTGAAGCCAATGTCGCTTTCGCCTTGGCCCATCCTCAGTTAGGGTCGGAATTTAAGGCTGCGTTAAAACACTACAGTTAAGCCGCCGGCAAATTAGACGGGGATTACTATGCGCGTCGCAATGATTGGCACAGGCTACGTTGGACTTGTAACAGGAGCTTGTTTGGCCGAGTTTGGCGTCACCGTAACCTGTGTCGACAAGGATGCAGCCAAGGTCGCACGCCTGAAAAAAGGCGAGATCCCCATCTATGAACCGGGCCTTGATGCCCTCGTGGCCAAGAATGTCGCCGAGAGCCGCTTGCATTTTACAACCGATCTTGCATCAGCGGTGCCCAAGGCCGATGCGGTTTTCATTGCCGTTGGCACACCCAGCCGCCGGGGCGACGGCCATGCGGATCTGACTTATGTGTTCGACGCCGCCAAGGAAATAGCCCAGAACCTCGATGGCTATACGGTTGTGGTGACGAAGTCGACGGTTCCAGTCGGAACAGGCCGCAAGGTTTCGGAGATTATTCGGCAAACGCGTCCCGATGCACACTACGATGTCGCGTCCAATCCGGAGTTTCTGCGCGAAGGTTCGGCTATTGAAGATTTCATGCGGCCTGACCGGGTTGTGATTGGCGTCGAGAGTGACCGTGCCCGCGAGCTTATGCGGCAAATCTATCGGCCCTTGTTTTTAATCGAAACGCCGATGGTGAACACCAGCCTGGAAACAGCCGAGCTGATCAAATACGCGGCGAACAGTTTCTTGGCGGTAAAAATCACCTTCATTAATGAGATCGCCGATCTGTGCGAAAAAGTCGGCGCTGATGTCCATGATGTCGCCAGAGGCATTGGCCTTGACGGACGTATCGGCCGTAAATTTCTTCATCCCGGCCCGGGCTACGGGGGATCCTGTTTCCCCAAGGATACCCGCGCCCTTGTCTCTACCGCACAGGATGCAAAAGCGCCCTTACGCATCGTTGAGAGCGTGGTCACCGTTAACGACAATCGTAAAAAACAAATGGCCGATCGCATCGTCGCCGCGGCGGGCGGCTCTTTAAAAGACAAAAAAGTCGCCGTTCTTGGTCTGACCTTTAAGCCGAATACCGACGATATGCGAGAAGCACCAAGCCTGGACATCATTCCAGCCTTGCTTAAGGCCGGCGCCGCGGTGTGCGCCTACGACCCCGAAGGCATGGATGAAGCGGAGAAGCTTCTGCCGGGAATATCATGGGCACAGACTCCCTATGAAGCGATGAAGGGCGCTGACCTTGTTGCCCTCCTGACGGAGTGGAATCAATTTCGGGCGCTTGATTTGGATCAGGTTAAAACTCTTCTCCAGCAACCTATCATCGTCGATTTACGAAATGTTTATAATGTTAAGGACATGGTGGACGCCGGATTCGATTATTTCAGTATCGGCCGCGCTCCTGGTTATGGATTCAGCAAACCGAAGAAAGATCGTCCTGCATGAGCCAAGCCCATAAATTTGAGTCCACTATCCTGCGTGAATACGATATTCGCGGGCTCGTCGACAAAACAATCAAGACGACCGATGCCTATGCAATCGGCCGCTCTTTTGGGACCGTGATTGTGCGGGACGGCGGCACTGTTGCCTGCACGGGCTATGACGGCCGGGCGTCATCGCCCATATTTGAAGCCGAAGTCGCCAAGGGATTGGCTGATTGTGGATTAAAGGTCATTCGCGTCGGGTTGGGCCCAACGCCGATGCTGTACTACGCGGCCAAGAGCCTCGACGCCGATGGTGGCATCATGATCACCGGATCCCACAATCCGCCGGAATACAACGGCTTTAAGATGATCCGCAAGAAGGGCGCGGTCTACGGTACCCAGATCCAAAATCTTGGTACGCTGGCCGCCGCAGGGGATTATGCTTCCGGCAAAGGTTCGTTGGAAAAGCGCGATATGCTGGACACCTATGTCGAGCGTCTTTTGAAGGATTATCGCGGAACAACGCCATTGGCGATCGCTTGGGATGCGGGGAATGGCGCCGCCGGCGATGCCTTGAAAAAACTTACGGCTAAGTTACCCGGAAAACATATTGTCCTCTTTGCCGATATTGATGGGACCTTCCCTAACCATCACCCGGACCCCACTGTTCCCAAGAATCTTGTCGATTTGCAAAAGGCCGTTCGCGACAATAAATGCGATTTGGGCATTGCATTTGATGGCGATGGTGATCGCATCGGCGTTGTCGACAGCCAGGCGCGCATCCTGTGGGGTGACCAGCTGATGCTGGTGCTGGCTCAAGAGGTTTTGGCGGAAAATCCCGGCGCCACAATTATTGCCGATGTTAAGGCGAGCCAAGTACTGTTTGACGGCGTTAAAGCCCTTGGTGGCAAACCCTTGATGTGGAAGACGGGGCACTCTCTCATTAAAACAAAAATGGCGGAGACCAAGGCGCCGCTCGCCGGTGAAATGAGCGGGCATATTTTCTTTGCCGATCGTTATTACGGCTTTGATGATGCTCTTTACGCGGCTGTGCGCTTGGTGAGTTATCTATCGCGTTCGGGCAAAAAACTATCCGATCTTCGCGATGCCATGCCGTCGCCCCTTAATACACCCGAACTCCGGTTTCCTTGCGCTGAAGATCGAAAATTCAAAGTGGTTGAAGAAGTTCGTCAGCGTCTTCAGAGCGCGAAAAATGCCGAGGTTATCGAAGTCGACGGCGTGCGCGTTCTGGCACCGGAAGGTTGGTGGTTACTGCGCGCTTCGAATACCCAAGATGTTCTTGTGGCGCGAGTTGAAGCCAGCACCGAGGCTGGGCTTAACCGGTTAAAGACCCAGTTGATCGAGCAGTTGAAGGCATCCGGAATTGCCCCGCCAGCCGATCTTTAACTCAGCTGATGAAAAGCTTGTACCGCTCTTTGCCTACGGGACGTTAAGAGACGCCGACACGTTGCTTCTTGTCGTTAAGAATTCAGATCATCTCGTTTTTCAACCCGCCGTCCTTCAGGGGTGGCGCGCCGTTTTCTGGCGCGGCCGCTCTTATCCCGGAGTTATTCCCGATCCCGCCGGCTCGGTGGATGGCGAACTTATTTCCGGCTTAACCGCGGTTGATTGGCAAAATTTAATAACCTACGAGGGCGAGGCGTATAGCTTGGAAATTTGCCGCCCTTCTTTCCAGGGAAAAATCCACCAGGCCTGGATCTTTATGCCTTGTCATTATCACGATTTAACCACGCATCCTTGGACGCTGGATGACTGGCAGCGTTTCCACAAAAATAGTTTTGATATTGAGGAGAACAGCTAGAGACGTTAGTCCGCAGCAGCCAACTGACCGACTTGGCCAGGATTCAAGACGAAACACTTCATTTGCCGCGCAATCAGCAAACTGCAGGCGTCTTTCGCCCGTTTCGACGAAACGCCCACGATCCGCGCCCGATATAACGTTCCTGAAGTGGCCCCGACTTCGCTTACCACAACCCGTGCCGCAGTCAAAAGACCCGACGCCGCCCGCATAGCCTGAGCTGCAGCTTGGAAAGCCGGCGCGCGCTGCGCATAGGCGCCGATCTGAAGTCCCCAGGTTCTATCACCGCGATCGGCAATCGCGCGAGCGGGAGCGCCCGATGACGCTACAGCAACGCTTTTTCCATCATCCTTTGGCGCGCCCTTAACCGCACCGCCTGCCGAGGCCATGGCCGTACCGTAACGAAATCCGTCTTCGACGAGCCGCGCCATATGGTCGTCGCGCCACGCCGCGGTGCGGCCGCCCATCACGACGCCGATCAAGCGCCGATCACCGCGCACCGCCGAGGTGACAAGATTAAAGCCCGAGGCACGGATATAGCCTGTCTTGAGACCGTCATAGCCGCCCTTGCGATAGAGAAGGCGATTATGATTGGCAAAGGTCTTGCCTTCATAAACAAACGACCGTGTTGAAAATAACCCATAGTACTGGGGAAAATCACGCATCAAAGCCATGGCCAAAGTCGCCATATCCCGCGCCGTGGTTACTTGATCGTCATCCGGAAGACCCGAGGCATTACGAAAGACGGTTTTGCTCATTCCCAGCTCTTGCGCCTTGGACGTCATGGCGGCGGCAAATTCCCATTCGGTCGGCGCTAAATTTTCGGCAATCGCACAGGCAATATCATTGGCCGATTTGGTAACCAGCGCCAGAATAGCCTGGCGAACCGTGATCTTATCGCCTTCAGCCACGCCGATATTAGACGGGGGCTGCCCTGCAGCCCGGGCGGAAATGGTAAACTGGCTGTCCATAGTCAGGCGCTTGGCTTCAAGCTCCTGAAACAGCATATAGAGCGTCATCATTTTGGTTAGAGACGCCGGATGAACCAAGATATCCGCGTTTTTTGCGTAAAGAATCTGGCCGCTCTGGGTATCGAAGATATAGCTGGCATACTGGACGGCCTTAGCCGGCAGAGCCGAAAACACCAAAAGGCCCGCAAGGGCCCACATACCAAGAGCACGAATCCGAAATGAGCCGGTCCAACACGACGAGGGATTGGCAACAGTCAAAACAACGCTCTCAAATAGGGGGTGGACTCGACTGTCTGAATTTACCGAAAATAGGATTCCTTGTCTAGCATTGATTAAGTCACGGATTCATATTGCTTTTTAGGCTTCTCCTTAGGCTTCTCCCCTTTTGAGAGCGACAAAACGAGACCAGTCGCCGAAAGATTTTTTATTGATTTCCCATATTATCAGATACTTAACTCGGTAATAAAATTTATGTTGCACTGCACAATAGACCATTGACTTATGTCCGCCATTCCTCCATATATGAGCAATGTTGCACTGCAACATCAGAATTAACGTCATAGGGCGCTGGGTCAATGGCGCTATAATTTAAAGGAGAGGGTCTATGCCAAACGAAAAATACGTTCAGTCAGCCGTCCAAGGTTATAACCAAGCCGTTGCCGTCGCTAAGGAACAAGCCGAAAAAGCCGGCGCCACTGTTTTGAAAGGCATTGATGAAATGTCCGCCTTTAATCAACGCACGGTTGAAGCCCTGGTCCAATCAAGCAATATCGTTGTCAAAGGCTACGAAACCTTAGGCCGCGCCTGGTTAGGCCTGTTCCAGAGCTCGATCGAATCCAGCGTTGGCACGACGAAGCAATTGTTTGGATGCAAAACCTTGCGCGAAGCCGTGGATTTGCAAAACGATTTTGCCAAGTCCTCTTTTGATAACCTGGTTGCCGAAACCACGAAGATCTCGGAAACCGCTGTAAAGGTTACCAATGAAGCGCTGCAGCCTTTGCAAGCCCGCGCCAATGCCGCGGTTGAGCTCATGCTCAAGCCGAATTTGGCCGCCTAATCCTCCAAAATTCTTGGAGTGAGCTCTTTCGACCCGGCATACCTGCCGGGTCGTTTGCTTTTACACCCTTGGCCGGCAGATACCTGCCGGGTC
>CAYNIC010000002.1:0-137963 GCA_964397465.1 uncultured Rhodospirillales bacterium | reverse complement strand
GCCGGGTCGTTTGCTTTTACACCCTTGGCCGGCAGATACCTGCCGGGTCGTTTGCTTTTACACCCTTGGCCGGCAGATACCTGCCGGGTCGTTTGCCGACGGTTTTGCCCAAGTTTTCTCTATCTCTTCTGCCGGGGGTCTTTTCTGGGCCGAGAAACATCCAATATGATAAGGCGCGGCGGTAGGAGGATAGCGGTTAAGAGCATGAGTGATACGGATCATACCAATGGGGGCACGACAACAGGGACACTCGTTAAGGCTAAGCCTAAGACGAAACGACCCTCCATGTACAAAGTGTTAATGTTAAACGACGATTATACACCTATGGAATTCGTGACTCACGTTCTCGAGCGCTTCTTCAATAAATCCAGCGAGGAAGCCAACCGGATTATGCTGCACGTGCATCAACGCGGTGTGGGGATCTGCGGGGTTTATACTTACGAAGTCGCCGAAACCAAGGTTACCCAGGTGGTCGATTTCGCCAGAGCCAACGAACATCCTCTCCAATGCACTTTGGAAAAGGACTAGGAGACCAACCATGTTAAGCCGAAATCTTGAACAGTCCCTCCATCGCGCCTTGGCCTATGCGCACGCCCGTCACCACGAATACGTGACGCTTGAACATCTCTTATTGGCTCTGATCGAAGATCAAGACGCCATTGCCGTTTTACGTGCCTGCGGTGTCGAGCTTGAAAAGCTTCGGGTAGACCTCACCGCCTACCTTGACGATGAATTCGACATGCTGGTGAAGGATGACCTGCAAGAGCCCAAACCCACCGCGGGATTTCAACGGGTTTTGCAGCGGGCGGCGATTCACGTTCAATCGTCCGGTCGCGCCGAAGTGACGGGCGGCAATGTCTTGGTGGCTATTTTCTCCGAGCGCGAAAGTCATGCGGCTTATTATCTCCAGCTTCAAGACATGAGCCGGTTTGATGCCGTCAACTACATCTCTCATGGCATAGCCAAAGTACCCGGCCAATCGGAAGATCGCCCTGCCCATGGCGCCGATGAAGAGGTCGGAGAAGGCAAAGCCGTTAAACGCGGCGAAGCATTGGCGGCTTACTGCGTTAACCTGAATGAAAAGGCGCGCAAGGGTAAGATTGATCCCCTGATCGGGCGCCAAGCAGAAGTCGAACGCACGATCCAGGTCCTGTGCCGGCGCTCGAAAAACAATCCGCTCTATGTCGGTGATCCCGGTGTCGGCAAGACGGCCATCGCCGAGGGCCTGGCACGGCGGATCGTGAAGGGTGAAGTGCCCGAGGTTTTAAAAGACAGCACCATTTATTCCTTGGATATGGGATCCCTTCTCGCCGGAACGCGCTACCGCGGTGATTTTGAGGAACGGCTGAAGCAAGTTTTGGTAGAGCTTGAAGCGCAGGAGGGTTCGATCCTTTTCATCGATGAAATCCACACCGTGATCGGCGCTGGCGCCACGTCGGGGGGATCTATGGATGCATCAAACCTGTTAAAGCCCGCGCTCGCCAGCGGCACCCTGCACTGCATCGGTTCGACGACATACAAAGAATTCCGCAGCCATTTCGAAAAAGACCGCGCCTTGGTCCGGCGATTCCAGAAAATCGATGTGGCCGAGCCGACGGTGGAGGATGCCGTCAAGATCTTGACCGGGCTTAAGTCTTATTACGAGAAACACCACGGCGTTAAATATACCACTGAGGCGGTGCGCGCCGCGGTGGAGCTCTCCGCCCGCTATGTCAACGACCGTAAACTCCCCGATAAAGCGATCGATGTGATCGATGAAACCGGAGCGGCGCAAATGCTGCTGCCCAAGGATAAACGCAAAAAGACTCTGGGCATCAAAGACGTCGAGGCGACGGTCGCCAAGATCGCACGCATCCCACCAAAATCCGTCAGCAAGGATGACGCGACGGTATTGCGCAATCTTGAAACCGATCTGCGGCGGATGGTCTTCGGACAGGACAAGGCAATCGACTCTCTGGTCGCCGCCATCAAATTGGCGCGCGCCGGACTGCGCGATGCGGAAAAACCCATCGGCAGTTACTTGTTCTCCGGCCCCACCGGGGTCGGCAAGACCGAGGTTGCGCGTCAGTTGGCGCGCATTTTGGGGGTTCAGCTCACGCGCTTTGACATGTCCGAATACATGGAGCGCCATTCGATCAGCCGTTTGTTGGGCGCCCCTCCAGGGGATGTTGGTTTCGATCAGGGCGGACTTTTGACCGATGCGGTGGATCAGCATCCGCACTCCGTCTTACTGCTGGATGAAATCGAGAAGGCGCACCCCGATCTGACCAATGTTCTGCTGCAGGTGATGGACTACGGCAAGTTGACCGACCACAACGGGAAGACGGTCGATTTCCGCAACGTCATCCTGATCATGACCACCAACGCGGGGGCGGCGGATCTTGCCAAACCGGCGGTCGGCTTCGGCAGCACGATCCGCACCGGCGACGACATGGAAGCGATCAACCGCATGTTTGCACCGGAATTCCGCAACCGGCTTGACGCCATTATTCCGTTCGGAAACCTTCCGCCGGAGGTGGTATCGAAGGTGGTGGATAAGTTCATCATGCAGCTGGAAGCCCAATTGGAAGAGCGCGGCGTGCTGATCGAACTGTCTTCGGCCGCCCGTGAATGGCTCTCCAAGAAAGGTTATGACCGGCTTTATGGTGCGCGGCCTTTGGGACGGGTGATCCAGGAAGAGATCAAAAAACCCCTGGCGGAGGAGTTGCTCTTTGGCCGGCTGGCGAAGGGCGGCAATGTGCGTGTCGATGTGAAGGACAACAAGGCTGTTTTCACTTACCCGCAAAGTAAATCCGGCCCCGACGGCAAGCCGGGAAAACCCGGCACACCCCGTAAGCCCGGCAAAAAAGAATTGGCCTTCGTCGAGTAACGGTTAGTCCGAATATCGCGGCGGTTTTGTCGCAGAGCGCCGGCCTTGGTTTACCTTGGGTCGGCGCTATAATTTTCCCATGCAAGAAAAGACCGACAAGCCTGTGGTCTATTATAACGGCGCCTGCCCCGTTTGCAGCTTTGAGATTAATCGGTATCAAGAGCTTCAAGAGGGGGAAACAGGCATCGGATGGTGTGATATTGCCCAAGACCCTGCGGCATTGGCCTCTTTGCCTGTTTCGCGCGAAGAGGCGCTCAAACGACTTCAGGTTATGGATGTTCACGGCCGGCTCTTGAGTGGCGTGGATGCCTTTTTGCTGATTTGGCGACAGTTCCCCCAACTTAGATGGTTGGCGGCTATTGTCGGATCGCCTCTCATCAAGCCCGTTGCAGCCCGTCTTTACGATCATGTTTTGGCGCCCTTGCTTTATCACTGGAACAAGCGCCACGGACGAGCCTAAACTACCTTCATGTCTTTACCTGTCGCCCTTGTGACCGGAGCCGCTAAACGTATCGGCCAAGCCATCGCCTTGGATTTGGCGGCGCAAGGCTATGCCGTCGCTTTGCACTGCCATAATTCTGTAGCGGAGGCCGAGGCGACGGCGAAAACAATTCGAAGCGGCGGCGGCAAAGCCGCCGTTCTTCAGGCTGACCTGTCGCAAGAAGCGGAAGCTCAAACAATCCTACCGGCGGCGATGGCGGCCTTAGGCCCGGTTTCTGTCTTGATTAATAATGCGTCGGTTTTTGATCGCGACGATGCGCTGACCACGACTCGCGATTCCTGGGACAGCCATATCGAAACCAATCTACGCGCGCCTTTCGTTTTAATCCAAGCCCTCGCCCGGTATTTGCCGAGCGACCAACACGGCGTGGTCATCAATCTTTTGGATCAGCGGGTCTGGTCCTTGACGCCGTACTTTACCTCTTACACGGTAAGTAAAGCCGGGCTCTGGGCGCTCACTCAAACCCTGGCCCTAGCCTTGGCCCCCCGAATCAGAGTCGCGGGGATTGGTCCCGGTCCGGCCCTACCAAGTCCACGGCAAACGCCCGAGCATTTTGCGGCGCAGGTCGCCGCCCTCCCTCTGAAGCAGGGCACCTCGCCGGAAGAAATTTGCCGGGCGGTGCGGTTTATCCTGGAGACGCCGTCCTTTACCGGACAGATGATCGCCCTAGATGGCGGTCAACATCTCGGCTGGGCCATGGAGACTCGGGGTATTGTTGTCCCTGAATAATAAATCAAATACCTCCCGCTAAGGCCTTGACTCACCCACGGATTCTGGGGTGATCCGCATCCAAGTTGTACACATTTGAGAAATGGTTCCCGACTCACCTTCCCTGTGTCATCTAAGTCACAACAGGGGATATAAATATCTCGCAAGACTATTTTATTTTCTTTATTTATCAAAAGGTTACAATATTGCCCAAAATTTAGGCAAAGTGCAAAAGGCCGCAGACTAACGGCGAAATTTCCTGAATGGCTAGGGTTATCCGCAAGTTTATCCACAGATTCCGTGGATTACTTTAGGCTTGAAAAAAACTGCCATTCGGTTTTGGCAAAAAACCTGCTGCCAATGGTTGACGCTCGCCCGGTTAAAGCCAAAATCCTGAGTATGAAAACAAGTGATTCCGCTCCGCCTTCCGCGGCACCAACACCGGCTGCCCCGGCAGAGAAGCCTGACATCCTAAAAGGTATCGCGACAATAAAATCTTACCTGGCCGCTCTTCCAGCGACGCCGGGAGTTTATCGCATGCTGAAGGCCGACGGCTCGGTGCTTTACGTGGGGAAGGCGCGCAATCTCAAAAAACGCGTCACGGCCTATACCGCCATGGTGAAGATGGAGCAGCGCCATCTGCAAATGGTTTCGGAAACCAAGACCATGGAGTTCATTACCACCCACACCGAGGCCGAGGCTTTGCTGCTTGAAGCCAACATGATCAAGCGGTACATGCCGCGCTATAACGTTTTACTGCGCGACGACAAATCCTTTCCCCACATCATGATCAGCCGCAGCCACACCTTCCCTCAACTGCTGAAGCATCGGGGCGCGCGGAATCCAAAAGCGGATTATTTTGGGCCGTTCGCCTCCGGCGGCGCGGTGAACGAAACCATCGCCGCGCTGCAAAAAGCTTTTTTGTTGCGGAATTGCAGCGATAACGTGTTCGAGATCCGCAAGCGGCCCTGCCTGCAGTATCAAATCAAACGCTGCAGCGGGCCGTGTGTCGGACTGATCGAGCCTGACGCCTATGCAACCCTTGTTGAAGAGTGCAAAAACTTTTTGATGGGGCGAAGCCAATCCGTTTTAAAAGACATGGCGGAGAAGATGCAGAGCTCCGCCGCAGCCCAGGATTATGAAACCGCTGCGATCTATCGTAATCGCATTCGAGCGCTCTCGGCCATCCAGGCGCGGCAAGACATCAATATCCGCGGCTTGGGTGATGCGGATGTGCTTGCCGTTCATCAGGCCGGGGGGCAGACCTGCATCCAGGTTTTCTTCTTCCGCGGTGGCTCCAACTACGGAAACCGCGCATATTTCCCCAGCCATGATGACGCTGTTTCCTTACCCGACGTCCTGGGCTCCTTCATGTCTCAGTTCTATGAGGATAAACAACCTCCCTCTCTTTTATTGCTTAGCCACCGCCCCAGTGAACTTGACCTTCTCACCGAAGCTTTAAGCGTTCGCGCCGAAACCCGGGTGGAGATCTTGGTTCCGCAGCGCGGAACGAAGAAAAACATCGTCGACCACGCGGTGGTGAACGCCAAGGACGCCTTGGGCCGCCGGATGGCGGAACGTACGGCGCAAAACCGTCTTCTCATCGGTGTCGGTGATTTGTTCGGCTTGGATGCCGCACCGAAACGGATCGAGGTTTACGATAACAGCCATATTCAAGGCACCAACGCGGTTGGTGCGATGATCGTGGCGGGACCCGACGGCTTTATGAAAGCCGCTTATCGCAAATTTAATATCAAAAGCGATCAGCCCGAAGGCGGCGGCGATGATTATGGAATGATGCGCGAAATGCTACGCCGCCGGTTTTCCCGGGCCCAGACCGAAGATCCAGACCGGCGAACAGGAACGTGGCCCGATCTGGTTTTGATTGATGGCGGCAAGGGTCAGCTTTCTGCGGCCGAAGAGGTTCTTGCTGAATTGGGAATAACCGACGTGACATTGGTGGCAATAGCCAAGGGCCCCGATCGCAATGCCGGCCGGGAACAGTTTTTTACCTCGGAAGGCAAAGAGTTCACCCTTGAGCCGCGCGACCCTGTTCTGTACTTTTTACAACGGCTACGCGACGAAGCTCACCGTTTTGCCATCGGCGCCCACCGGACAAAACGCGGCAAGGAGCTTGGCCGGTCCGAATTAGATCAAATCCCAGGAATCGGCGGATCGCGGCGGCGGGCTTTGCTGCACCATTTCGGCTCGGTTCGAGCGATTGCCCGGGCAGGACTGGCGGATCTCGGGGCTGTCGACGGAATTAGCAGAACTATCGCCCAAAAGGTGTATGATCATTTCCATTCTCATGACTGACTGACCCATCGATGCTGACTCTTCTCCCGAACGTTTTATCCCTGTCCCGCATTGCGGCTATCCCGGTGCTGGTCATCCTGATGTATCTTGCGGCCCCGGTGTGGGCGTGGATTGCCTGCGTGCTGTTTACTCTGGCAGGTCTCACGGATGTTCTTGACGGTTGGTTGGCCCGGCGCAGCAAAACCACCTCCAAACTGGGACAGTTTTTAGATCCGATCGCCGATAAACTGTTGGTGGCCGCCGTCCTAATGATGCTAGTCGCGGAAGGCCGCATTTCGGAATACTCGCTGCCGGCAGCGTTGGTCATTCTATGCCGCGAGTTTCTCGTCTCGGGCCTTCGCGAATTTCTTGCTGATCTTCGGGTGGGCGTTCCTGTAACGCGCCTTGCCAAGTGGAAAACCGCAATCCAAATGATCTCGTTGGGTTGGCTTATCGTCGCCAAGGCCGGGCCCGATTTCATTCCGGTGCAGGCGATTGGTGAAACCGGGCTTTGGGTTGCTGCCCTGCTCACCCTCGTGACCGGGTGGGATTACTTGCGCGCCGGCCTTGCACATATGGATATAGAATCGCCGCCACCGTCTGACGGCAAACCTTAGGCGATGCACGTCGCCTTGGGGGCTACCTTGGGGATTGTGGGATGGTCCGGAAGCGGCAAGACGACCCTTATCTTGTCGTTGTTGAAAATTTTTCATGCCGCCGGACTGCGTGTCTCTACGATTAAACATTCCCATCACGGCATCGAGTTGGATCATCCCGGCAAGGATAGCTATCTTCACCGGACGGCGGGCGCGGCGGAGGTCATGCTCGCCACTCCCGACCGGTGGTTTTTGATGAAAGACCATCACGGCGATCGAGAACCCGAGCTGCAAGATCTTATTTCCCGGATGGGGCCTGTTGATCTCATTCTTGTTGAAGGATTTAAAACGGCGGCGATACCGCAGATCGAAGTCCATCGGCCGCATTTGGCGCAGCCGCTGTTCGCAACTGACCATGGGCGCCTTCTCGCCACGGCCAGCGATGATCCCGCGCTTACCTGTGATGGCCGTCCTGTTTTGCCCTTGAATGACCCGGAGCATATTGCGGCCTTCATCGCCGATCACTTCCGTTTAAAGATAAGCCTGAAGTCGCCTTAGTTCCTTCGGAGAAGATCCACTTAGGCCTGTTCACCGCGGATGAAATGGCGCATTCTTGCCGCTTAAAAATAAGGATGGCTGATGAAGGTTTTATATTTCGCCTGGCTCAAAGAAAAAATCGGCATGTCCGAAGAGGAAATTGTTTTGCCGCCAGCCGTAACAACCGTCCAGGAGCTTGTTGATTGGATGCGAAGCCGCGGTCCAGGATTTGCCGCCGCCCTTGCCGAAGGAAATGCGGTCAAGGTTGCAGTCAACCAAGTCTATGCTCAGCAAAAAGATCCCGTAACCGATAAAGATGAGATCGCCTTCTTCCCCCCGGTCACCGGAGGCTAGTCCATGATCCGCGTCCAAAGCGAAGCTTTCGATTCCGGCGATGAGATTGTCAAGTTGGTTCATGGCGACGGACGTATCGGGGCGGTAGTCAGTTTTCTCGGCTTAGTTCGCGATACGGTAGAGATTGACGGCAAGCCCGCCGCCTTAACCACCATGACCCTTGAACACTATCCAAAAATGACCGAACGGCAACTGCAGGAATTGGAACAGGAAGCCCGGCGCCGCTGGGAATTGGCGGCCGTTCTCATTATCCATCGTTATGGCGATCTGCGTCCGGGCGAACCCATTGTTTTGGTTGTAACAGCGAGCGCGCATCGGCAAGTCGCCTTTGACGCCTGCAATTTCCTGATCGACTGGCTGAAAACCAAGGCGCCATTTTGGAAACACGAGGTCACTTCAGAAGGCCGACACTGGGTCGACGCCAAGACGTCGGACGATGAAGCCGCAAAACGTTGGATCGATCCAAAGTCTTAGGCGGCGCCCGCCCTTAGTTGCTCGGCTTCCTCAGGAGGGCGGCGTACCATGGCGTCAAAATCCTTCATCAGGTTGCGCGTGACCTCTCCAGGCTTAAAGGTGTACTCACCGATTTCCTTAACCGGGGTGACCTCGGCTGCGGTGCCGGTTAAAAACACCTCGTCGGTGCGGCCCAGTTCATCGGGGAATATGCTGCGCTCAATTACCTGATAGCCGCGCTTCTTTGCCAATTCGATGACGGAACGGCGCGTGATGCCGTCCAAGAAACAGTCCGGCGTCGGGGTATGGATGACACCCTTTTGCACCAAAAACACGTTGGCGCCCGTCGCTTCGGCAATCTGTCCGCGCCAATCCAGCATCAGGGCATCGTTATATCCGGCCCGCTCCGCGATATGCTTGGACAGGGTGCAGATCATGTAAAGACCGGCCGCCTTTGATCGTACCGGTGCCGTGTCGGGAGACGGACGGCGATAGCGCGCAAAGGTAAGTCGAATACCTTCCATCCGCGCTTCGGGTGAAAAATAGGCCGGCCATGCCCAGGCGGCGATCGCGAGATGAATTTTATTTTGCTGGCCCGAGACCCCCATCATCTCCGAGCCACGCCAGGCAACGGGACGTACATAGGCATCGGGAAGCCCCATCTCTTTAACAACCTGGTTGCAGGCTTGATCGATCTCCGCCACCGACCAGGGGATGTCAAAATCCAAAATTTGGGCTGACTTTTTAAGCCGCTCCGTATGTTCGGTCAGCTTGAAGATCCGGCCGTTATAGGCACGTTCACCTTCAAAGACGGAGCTGGCATAATGCAAAGCATGGCTAAGGACATGAAGTTTCGCGTCCCGCCAAGGGCAAAGCTTCCCATCCAGCCAAATCACGCCGTCGCGGTCATCAAAGGGTATCAACGCCATGGCACAACCTTTCTTCTTTCTTCAAACGGATGGCTCGACCATCCATAAACATCTCTATAATATATAAAATGCTTAGGTATTCAGTGTTGAGACATTTTATGTCGCAACAGACCTAGATTTGGTAACATTATTAAGATATATATGTCAACATGACTGACACAAAGCTTTTGAACAAAACTGCCGCGAACCCTCTTTTCCTTCGCGAAGACGAACTCCGCCAAGGCATAGAGCTCTTGTTTTACGCCTATCGGGACTTCACCGGCGAACCAGACACGGTGCTCAGCCAGCATGATTTCGGCCGGGCGCATCATCGGGCCATTTACTTTATCGGCCGGAATCGCGGCATGCCGATCGGTAATCTGCTCAAAATCTTAAAAATCACCAAGCAAAGCCTCTCCCGGGTTTTAACCCAGCTGATTGCCGATGGATTTGTCGAACAACGGGCCGGAACGAGCGATAAGCGGCAACGCCTTCTCTACCTCACGCAAAAAGGTGAAGACCTTGAGCGGGATCTATCCGCCTTGCAATGCGCGCGTCTTGCCCGCGCCTATCGCGATGCCGGCGCCGAGGCGGTGGAAGGATTCCGCAAAGTGCTTTTGGGAATTGTCGATCCCGAGAATCAAGCGGCCGTCCTCTCGCCACGACGCAAGGATGATCCATGACGTCAGACACTAACGGCGATCTTGCCGCCCACATTCTTGTCGTGGACGATGATCGCCGGTTACGTGAGTTGCTGCGTAAATTTCTCTCCGACCAAGGTTTTTTGGTGACAACCGCCGAAAACGCGGCGGACGCCCGCGCCAAGCTGGCCAGCCTTGCGGTCGATCTGATCGTTTTGGATGTCATGATGCCGGGTGAAAATGGTTTCGACTTAACCGCCGCGCTGCGCAATCAAAGCAACCTTCCTATTCTTTTGCTGACCGCCCGCGGCGAAGCCAGCGACCGCATCAAAGGTCTTGAAAAGGGCGCGGACGATTATCTGTTGAAACCTTTCGAGCCGCAGGAGCTGTTGCTCCGCATCCAAGCCATTCTTCGCCGGGGTCAATCGGCCAAGCCGTCGTCGCCACCGGTCCGCCGTGAACCATTGCGTCTCGGCGATTGCCAATTTGATCCCGCCCGGTTTGAACTCATGCGCGGAAATACGCCGGTGCGACTCACCTCTGCGGAAGTTGGTCTTTTGGATATTTTAGCTAAAAATCCCGGTACCGTGCATAGCCGCGAAGAACTCATGGAAAAAACCGGCGGAAGCGGAGCCAGCGGTCTTCGCCTTATTGATGTCCAAGTTGCCAGGCTACGTCGTAAGATAGAAAACAATCCGCGTTTCCCTCGATACCTGCAAACTGTTCGTGGCCGCGGATACGTTTTACGCCCTGACTAGGAAAAAATGAGCAGGCTATGCGTCCGTTAAGGCTCTATATCAAACCTCTTTTGCCGCGCACCTTGATGGGCCGGTCGCTGATCATCATCGTCACGCCGTTGATCCTGCTGCAGGTCATCACCTCCTACGTTTTTTTTGATCGCAGTTGGGATACCATGACCAGGCGCCTTGCCTCAGGTCTGGCCGGGGACATTTCCTTCGTCGTGGCCGGCATGACAGAACGCAAGGAGCCCGACTACCAAACCTGGCTCTTAAGCCACGCCCGGGGCCAGTTTGATTTACGGCTTAGCTTGACGCCCGGAGAAGTTTTGCAGATAGATCCGGCGCAAAACTATGACGGCGTCGTGGATTTGCGTTTGGCCCAGGCGCTGAAAGAACGTGTTGGTCGCCCGTTTCGCATCAATTGGAACCATACCAAACGCGACTTGCTAATCGCGATTCAACTTGATGACGGTGTGCTGCATATCGAAGCGCCGCACGAGCGGCTATTCAGCGATACGACCTTTATTTTCCTGATTTGGATGGTGGGATCGTCCCTTATCCTGTTTACCGTGGCCATGCTTTTTATGCGTGGGCAGGTTAGGCCAATCCGCCGTCTTGCCGAAGCTGTCGACGGTTTTGGTAAGGGTCATGATATTTCCGGCTTTAAGCCCGAAGGATCCAGTGAGGTGCGGCAGGCGGCGGCGGCGTTTGATCGTATGCGTGACCGGATCTTGCGGCAAATTCAGCAACGAACGGAAATGCTTGCCGGAGTCAGTCACGACCTTCGTACGCCGCTGACCCGAATGAAGCTTGAGCTGGCCATGGTTAAACCCGGCCCGGAGGTCGATGCGTTACGTACCGACGTCATCGAAATGGAACGCATGGTTGAAGGCTATCTCGCCTTTGCGCGAGGCGACGATGCGGAAGCGGTCGTTCCCGTGGATTTGGCCGGATTAATGCAGGAAGTTATCGACACCGGCCGCCGCGAAGGCGGAACAATCGACTTTCATTGCGAAGGCCCGATTACGGTACCTGTTCGTCCCGTCGCTTTCCGGCGCGCCGCCACCAACCTTGTCGCCAATGCCAAACGATATGGCGATAATGTTTGGGTTACTTTGGGTCATCGCGCCCATGCGGTGGAAATTCTGATCGACGACGACGGGCCGGGCATTCCGGAGTCATTGCGCGAAGAAGTCTTCCGGCCTTTTTACCGAATCGAAGAATCACGTAATCCGGAAACCGGCGGGACCGGCCTTGGTCTTGCCATTGCCCGCGATGCGATCCGCCGGCAAGGCGGCGATATCGTCCTTGAAGACAGCCCCTATGGCGGCCTTCGCGCAAGGGTCCGGCTTCCTCTCTAGCCGTAGGATAAGCCGCCGGCGGATCAGCGTTTAAGGAAAAATATTTTAAAAAGTATAGCCCAAGGTCACGCCGCCAAAAAATTGATTGGGATCTACGACAATCGGACTTTCGGCGGCGGGGCCAACCATTCGTTTGTAGCGCGCTAAGCCGGTTAGCGCCCAATGATCACCGAATGGTTGGATAACCGTGAGATCGACCGTTCCATCCTTTAATCCGTATTCGGGATTATACTCCGGCTGACCGGTTCGTGCGGATGCCGCTTGGTCTATCCGGAAATATTTATCCATATAACTTTCATTCGCAAATTCGGTACCAAAGCGGGCGATGATAAGTGTCCGGGGTTTGAGGCGAATTCCCGATGACAGACCCACTGCCGCTATATTGGCGTTTGAGTTGTCGGACACCGCTTGAGTAAACGAGGCGTCGATTTTCAGATAATCGAAAGCATAGTCAAAATGCACCCCCATGGTGACGGCGGGTTCGATATCGCCGTACCCGGAGAGATGTTCCTTATCGTCACTCTCTTGGCGACCCAAGTCATATCCGGCATCAAAGCCCAGGGTAATATGTTTATCCTTCAGAAGATTGCCGTGTACGCCTTGATAATCGACAATGACACGATCGCGCCAATTGATTTCAAACGCCGGTAAAGCGGTCGGCGCATAGGTGCTCGAACCTTCATAAACAGGGGCATAGCCCGCCCCACCACCTAAAACAAACCGCCAATCCTTGCCGGTCAGCGTTGGGGCTGTGGCCGGATCCGCCGCTGTCGCACCATAGGGCCGCGGAATATCACTTCGCGCAAACGCCGGGGCGCCTAATCCCGCAACGGCAACCATCATTATCGCCCAGGCGTAACCACGCCCTTGCCGCATCATCATATCTCGTGCTCCCGCGTGGCCGTTAACCGACCATCAATGTGGAATGTGAGGATATTAGTATAACCTACGCCATTATAACAATATTTTATCAAAAACCTGGCTTATTCTCTGGAATGCTCTAGGTTTATGGGGCGGACAAAGAGGGGTAAGCCATGGTCAAGAAAATCGTTAAATCCGACAGCGCCTGGAAAGAACAGCTGACGGCGGATCAGTATCGCATTACGCGGCAGCATGGCACCGAACGCGCCTTTACCGGAGAGTACTGGGATACAAAAACGCCCGGAACCTACACCTGCATCTGCTGTGGCAACCCCTTATTTCGGTCAGAGACAAAGTTCGATAGCGGGACAGGCTGGCCCAGTTACTCGGCCCCCGTTACCCCCGACGCCGTGGCGACTAAAAGCGACAACAGTCTTTTCATGAAAAGAACCGAGGTTCTTTGTGCGGCTTGCGATGCACATCTTGGTCACGTATTCAACGACGGGCCACAGCCAACGGGATTGCGTTATTGCATGAACTCGGCGGCGCTGAGCCTCGATCCCGATGATACCGTTAAAGAGCGCAATCCGAAAAAAACCAAACCTTAGCCGTGTCTAAATCTTAATCGTGCATGGCGCACCACTCGCCCTGCTCAGCCGCAACCCACGTGCCCCGCGCCATACTATTATCGAACTTGCCCGATAATTTAAGCGGCTTACCGCTTAGCTTGCCCATCAGCGTTGCGCTGCCGTCGGCTTCAAGAGAACCCGTTAGTTTGGTAATTGAGGTTTCGCCTTCAAAAATTTCACCGGCGATCTTATCATCCGCGACAACAATCAGCAGATCATAAACATTGCCGACTTCTTCGTCGGTACAGGTATCGGGAACTCGCTCGCCGAGAACCCCCCACCACTCCCCTTTATAGAGAGGCGCTGCCGAGCCAGAAGACGCCAGCAGTACGGCCAGAACCAGTGCGGCATATCTCATCATCATGGTTTAAGCTTTCGCGCTCCTTCCCTTCATCCCGTGAAGACTACGCCGTAACCAAATCGATAACGACCATTATATGCCAACCCCTCATAATAAGGTACGCTCTATCCTCTAACCCTCTGACGGATTACATAAAAAAGTCGTTAATGCGATGCGTGTTCCTTTTGTAACCACCGTCGCTTCGTGCAGTAAAGAGCAGGAAAACACGCAGGCAGTCCCGGGCGGCAAGGCATAAAGAAGATTGCCGTATTCCGGGAAACGCAAACAACCGCCGTCGAATCCATCATTCAAATTAAGCGAAATGGCAAAGCGACGATTTTGCGTCGCGGCCGTGAGATTGTCCCGGTGAAGGCCGAAAAAATCTTTTCGCGCTCCCGTGTAACCGGCAAGAATATACCGCGTGAAGGTGAGCGTACCATCAAACGTAAACGCCTTGTGTAACTCCGGCATGACGCGGCGACCCAAAGCCTGCGTGATCTTCTGACAAAGCTGGTCATCTTCGATGATGTGATCAAGACTGCGTTTCTTGTCCGCATAAACCCCGCTCTTTACAGACCCACTCACCTGCCCTTCGCGATGATCGCTCTGCCATCGCGCGACCAGCATGTCGCACATGTCTTGAGGAAGCGCGTTGGGAACCAAAATGACCGGGGCGGTTCCCGACGCAGTCACTGCGGGCTGCGCACGCCATGATTGATGAAGAATATCCTGAACGGCTGCGCTGTGCCGATCGGCCTCGGACTCGTGAACGACGCCCAAGATTCGCTGATTAGGATCTAGAACGAAAGTAAGGGCGGCGCCATTACCGGTAACGCCGAATGCCTGCGCCACAGCACCGCGCGGATCGGCAAAATCCAAACGCCGCTCCGAATCTGAATCAGGAATCAATTTTTTCAGTTGATCCTGCGGACAGGCCGATACCGTAAACCACTCCGCCTCGGTGGGAAGCGTTGCCGAAAACTCCTTGGCTAACTGAGCAAGCCACACGCCATCGGGTTTTACAAAGCTTATCAAGGCCGGCCCGCCCGTAACCCGGTCATAGAACATGTAATTTTCACCGTCGCGCGCCGGTAAAATGAAATTTGGCACGCGGTAGCCAACCTCTAAATCCGTTCTATAGTGGGCCATGATTCGGGATCTTTCCTGTATTTATCAAGACTACCTATGGCTCCCGATCTACAATGATTGTCAAGCAGCCAAGATGGCGCTATGAACAGTTGCTGGGAACGATGGTGCTTGCCACCGTTTTGCCGTTTTCAGCCGCCACGGTTATGGCCCGTCTCGGCCGCGAATAGATAGAAAGGTTCTCTGGTCTTAAGCAATGGCCCTCTATCGCAAATTAATGATGAAATTTTACCTTCTGGCTTCTCTTGCCGGCGCCGGCCTTTTGTTGGCGGCCTGCAGCGGAAATTATGGCGCCGATCCTAAAGCGCCGAAAGAATGTGACTATGTCCAGCGGCAGCGTGGCGAATGCAGTTTCGGCAGCTCGCAAAAGCCCGCTGGGACCCTTTTCGGCGATGCCTTCACTTTTGGCGGTAAAGATAAAAAACCTGGCGAGGGCGGCGGCAGCGGCATTGGCGTCAATAGTTGGCTATGGCGCGCTTCCCTGGATACGGTCGCCTTCATGCCTTTGGCCCAAGCCGATCCATTCGGTGGCGTCATTCTGACCGATTGGTATAGCCCGCCGGAAAGCCCGGACGAGCGGCTGAAGGTCAATATTCTGATTTTGGGAACAGAGCTGCGCGCCGACGGCGTCAAAGCCCAAGTGTTTAAAAACCGCAAGGACGTGGCCGGCAACTGGGTTGAAAGTCCCGTAGACCCGAAAACCAACACGGATCTTGAGGATGCAATCCTGACCCGCGCCCGTCAGCTCCGCGTCGCGAATAAATAGCGCTTCGACCTCCCTTCTTCGTCCACGCCTCAGCCGCCCAAACCTTCCGAAAAAGGCAGGAAGATTCAGGAAATTGACGTCAAGAAAATGACAGCTTGAACGTGATGAATCTTTCTGGCAGCCTCAAAACATTGAGGTTCGGTTGGGGCAATCCACTATATCTATGGGGTGCCCCAATTTCTGGGGGAGCCGACACCTTCATTCACTTGCCTTCCCCCCGACGGAGTATGACAGCGGATGGCCGTGGATCTCATGACATCAAGCGAAACAGCAACCAATCCTCTTGATATCGTGGAGGAGATTGTTGCGTCCAATGAGTGGCCTTTTGACCGCTCGAGTGAGGCCGAGCTCGTAGCCGAAATTACCGGCCGGTGGTGTGATTATCGCCTCCATTTTGCCTGGTACAACGAAGTGAGCGCTCTGCAGTTTACCGTTTCGGTGAATTGCCGGGTCCCCGATGGAAAGCGCACGTCGATGCGCGGCCTTCTTGCCTTAGTGAATGAACAAATGTGGTTTGGGCATTTCGATCTTTGCCCGCAAAATTCCATGCCCTTGTTTCGTCAAACCCAACTCTTACGCGGCGCCCGTGGCGGCAGCGTTGAACAGCTGGAAGATCTCGTCGATATCGCCATCGGCGAATGCGATCGGTTCTTCCCGGCATTTCAGTTCCTGGTGTGGGGCGGTAAGTCACCTACGGAAGCTGTGCGCTCCGCGCTTTTGGAAACCGTTGGCGAAGCATGATCTGGGTGCTTTTTCCATGATATTTCGTCCATGTCTCCCGCATCTTCCTTAGCTCTTCAGAAACCCATTTTGCTTGTCGGTTGTGGGAAGATGGGTGGCGCCCTTTCCCAAGCCTGGCTGGATCGTGGCATAGCCACTGCGGGAATAGTCATTGTCGATCCTGTTACCCCCGCGACCTTAGCCGATCGTCCCGAGGTGACGGCCCTTGCTGATGCCAGCTTGCTTCCAAGCACGCTTGATCCTGCGGCAGTGATTTTGGCGATTAAGCCGCAGCAAATGGAAGCGGTTCTGCCAACCTATGCGCGGTTCGCGAAAGCGAGCTCTGTCTTTTTGTCTATTGCCGCTGGAAAAAATATCGACACGTTAAGCCGCCTGCTTGGTAAATCAGCCGCGATTTGTCGGGCTATGCCGAATACACCTGCCGCCATCGGCCGTGGTATGACGGTACTTTGTGCCGGATCAAACTTAACATCCGAACAAGGGCAAATGTGCGAAGCGCTTATGGCTTCTGTTGGTGATACTGCTTGGGTAGAAAGCGAAGCCCTTCTCGACGTTGTGACAGCCCTGTCGGGTGGCGGACCTGCTTATGTTTTTTTGTTAATCGAAGTTCTTGCCACCGCCGGAGTCAAAGCCGGACTAGAGCCGGCCTTTGCTATGCGTTTAGCGCGAACCACGGTTATCGGCTCGGCTGAACTGGCCCGCCAGTCTCGGGCTACCGCCATCAACCTTCGGCAAAATGTGACCAGCCCCGGGGGCACCACGGCCGAAGCGCTTAAAGTTTTGATGGCTCCTCAGGGTCTTCAGGCTTTATTCGACGCCGCCATTGCGGCAGCAGCAGCGCGCGCAAAAGAACTGGCTCGAGAATAATTTACCAATCAGCCATCGCTCCTTTAGCTCAGATTTTCACTTACATTAATACACTTATTGGTTGTTTTATTTTCTTCACAGTGATAAGACCCGTCACCCCATTTCAATCTACACAAATTATTAAGGTGGCTTGCCTTGGCTGGGAAATACGATATCGCGCTTATTGGTGGCGGCATTACAGGATTAATGGCTGCCCAAAAGCTTTGTGACCTAGGTATGCGCGTCGCTTTGATAGAACAGCACAACACTCTTGCATCGGGGCCTTCAACCAGAAATGAAGGATGGTTACATCGAGGTACCTACCATGCCGCGTCGATAAAGGATCGACGCACAGCGATACAAGTTGCGCGTCGATGTATTTATGGTCACAAGCAATTACGCCGATTTGCCCCCGAAGCCATCGAGGATGATGGCGTAGCACCTTATGCGATGATCCGTGATAAAAACCGGATTGATGAAGTGACCTCGCGGTGGGATGAGGCCGAAGTTCGATATAAGCCCGTTACCATTAACGCAATAAAAAACTTAGCGCCAGGAACAGATCTAGATCGGGCGGCTGCGATCTTTGAAGTGGGAGATGTCAGTCTTAATACAAGGCTTCTCTATAGAAAACTTTATACCTTAGCAAGAAAAGCTGGCTGCGTTTTCCTTATGGGGTACCAGATCATCAAAATTGACGGACAGTTAGCTGTATTTTCTAATAACGATGAACAAGTTACCCTCGAAGCGCGAAAGTTTGTTTATTCCGCTGGGACTGGAACTAAAGATATATTTCGAACTCACCATGATATCGAGTTGGCAATTCGATACTGGAAAAGCCACCTTGTGGTCACGCAACGTCTGTCCAAAGTGGGGCTTTTTTATCTAGATAGCCACGAAGCAGCCATCATGCATCATGGTGATACAAGTATCATTGGCTTGAATGAAGATGCCTTACTTTGCACAAAACCAAGCTATGACGTTTTACCTGACCGCGCCGCCAATTTGAAGAATGCTATTCGACGCATTTATCCTGAATGGGATGCCAACAAGTCTATCGATATTGCATGCACTAAAGTAGATTTAGTCACAGACCTGTCTGAGTCAAGGTCGCTTAATATAGCTATAACCGAGCCTATCACTGGGCATGTTTGCGTATTACCCGGGAAAATGACCGAGGCTCCTTATCTTACCGATATCCTTACCGCATATCTCCATGATCATCTCGACAATCCGGCCATTTCATTGCGCCCTTGCGATCATTACGTAGCAAGCCTCCCATCATTGCAGCTTTCTTAAGATGCTAGATATTACCTCTTTAAATGAAAGCCGTATCGCCCAGAACCTCCTTACTATTTCAGAGATTATGGAACTTAGCCGCCGGGGAAATACAATCTACGACCCCTTTTCTGCTTTAATCTCACGCCAGTGTCGATTAGGAATCGGGAATGTCTTATTTCCTTGCGTCTACTTACTTTGTCACGAAGAGGGTGAGCTTACAGTTGGTGACAATAATACATTTTATACAAATACGCTGATTTCGGCAGAAACCAGTTTAATATCTATTGGTTCGAATAACCAGTTTGGTGAGAATGGCTTTACCGCCAAAGCTAATCGCAAGGATGCTGCCATTCAAATTGGTAACTTTGGGCGCTATCTTGGTGGCGCTTGCGTTTTCGGCTCTTCTTTTCTCGAATCTGGCAGCCAGATTTTGGGCGCTATTATCGTTGATAATTGTCGATTAGAGCAAGGAGATTCTTATCAAGGCAGTGACCCTAGTCTAAGAGCTGGGTTACTTAAAGGAACAGGCACCGCGCGTAACCTTGTTGTGCCCATCGGCCATGTCATTGCAGGCAACGGGATTTTCTTGGCAGATGACCTAAAAACTCAGATGTCTTTTCATCGTACAACGTAAAAACATGAATGATGTTAAGTTGGGTTTAGGTTTGCTATCAATTGGACGGCCTTGGGGAGTAAGAAGTGTGCCACCTCCATCCGAAAAGGATGCTATTGCCCTTCTACAGAACGCTTATAAAAAGGGCATACGTTTCTTTGACACGGCACCCGCCTATGCGGCTAGTGAGCGTCTATTGGGTGTCTTTTTAGCACAATTTACGTCGCACCCTAAGGAACTAACCATAGCAACAAAAATGGGGGAGCACTGGGACCTATCTTCGGGATCTTCCCGAGTCAGCCACACCTATGCTGATCTTACTGCAAGTATTGATGCTAGCATACAATACCTTGGATCTATTGATATCCTGCAAGTACACAAAGCAAATAAGGATAATGTTATTTCGAAGGATGTTTTAAAAGCCATCGATTATGCCAGATCTCGCGGCATTCAGAAATTTGGGGCTAGCGTTAGTGATATGGATGCAGTTAACAGCGCTTGCCAAGCTGGGCACTATCAATATCTTCAATTCCCCTTCAATGTAAATCACACAATATTACAACCAGCATTTCAGAAAGCCAACGATCATAACGTGAAGATTCTAGTTAACCGCCCATTAGCAATGGGCGCTCTGGTTAAAGAGAAGCATAAAGAATCCATTCTCTCTAAAGCATTCCGATTTATTCTTAAACAAAATTTCTGCGGTAATATTTTGATGGGAACTTCTTCGCAGTCACATCTCGCTGAGAATATTGCTGCATTTAATGCGAGCCATAGCTGATGTGGATGGCTTTTGGTATCTCTGCCGGCATTGTGCTAGGCTTTTATGATTTTTGGACTAAAAAAGCGATGATGGGGAATGACGTCATTCCCCTGGTTTTTTGGTCATCGTTATTTGGCGCGCTGTTGTGGCTGCCCGCTTTTTTCCCTTTGGCGCAGACGGCTGGAATGTTTATTGACTTAGCCAAAACAAATCCACATGAGCAACTAACTATCCTTTTAAAGGGCGCTGCAATGACAGCCTCATGGATATTTGCTTACTTTGCTGTTCGTGAACTTCCCCTTTCATTCGCTGGTGCCGTTCGGGCATCAGGACCGATCTGGACAATGTTAGGTGGGCTGCTGATTTTCGGCGAATACTTGACGCTCCTCCAGTTAAGCGCGGTGATATGTTCAGTTCTCGCTTATTATGTGCTTTCGATTGTGGGAAAGCAGGAAGGAATTTCTGTACTCAAAAGCAGACCTCTTCTTATGATGCTGATTGCTACGCTTTTGTCAGCCATGACTACAGTATACGACAAATTCATCGTGCAAAATCTTGGTATCCCAATATACAGCGTCCAAGGGTATTCTGCTATTCATCGATTTTTGTTTGCGCTTGTCATATTTGCAATTGCGATTATTCAAAGACCTAACCGTGGTGCATTAAGATGGAATTGGTTCATTCCTCTTGTTGGCATCGCGTGGGTAGCCGCAGAACTTATTTATTTCTTTGCTCTAGAAAGTCCTGAAGCAAATGTAACGTACTTATCAATCTTTCGTCGAACAAGTTTGGTCGTTGGTTTTGCTTTATCTGTTATTTTTATCGGTGAAAAAGCCGTTTTTATTAAATCATGTATCATTGGGGTGATAATTTTATCAACCATACTCCTTCTGATTAACCCTTAGTTAACAGCCAAATGCCATGAATTCATCAGCGATATTCAGCGAAGGTAGCCTAGCCCGGGTTAAATCCGCTCTTTCCACCTACGGGATGGAAACAACGATCAAAGAATTTTCCGCCAGTACCCGAACCTCCGCCGAGGCGGCCGCCGCTATCGGCTGCACAGTCGCGCAAATTGCCAAGTCCCTAATCTTTATGGGCCGAGAAACCCATCGACCCATCTTGGTCTTGGCGAGCGGGATCAACCGGGTGGACGAACAAAAATTAGCGGCGGCTGTTGGTGAAAAAGTCCGGAAACCGGATGCGGCCTGGGTCCGCGACCAGACCGGGTTCGCCATTGGCGGGGTTGCACCCCTCGGTCACCTAACGCCGCCCTTGGTGGTGATTGACCAGGATCTCCTGGCGCTGGATCCACTTTGGGCCGCGGCGGGGCAGCCGAACGCCGTATTCCGGTTAACTGCCAAAGACTTAGTTCGCATCACCGGAGGGCAGGTTTTTGATCTCCGCCTGATTTCCGAATAATTTATGTTGCACTGCAGCATTATCCTTGACCGCGGGCAAGAAACTCACTAAATACCTGCTATCTTAAATTTATTGCATTGCAGCATAACACATGCGCTTTGTAAGATTTTTACAACCTTTACAAGTTACTGGGGAGTACATGCCATGAAACCAGAGAATCCTTTTACCAACTTCGATTTCGCCAAAATCTTGGGTGACTTTAAGGTCCCCCATCTTGATGCCGATCAACTGTTGGCCGCCCATAAGCGGAACATTGAAGCGGTTAACCGCGCCAACTCTCTCGCCTTCGAAGGACTTCAAGCCTTGGCCCGCCGTCAAACCGAGCTGATGTCGCAAACCATGCAGGAGGTCCGCCGCGCCACCGAAGAACTCAGCTCCGCCGGCGCCCCGGAAGACAAAATCGCCAAGCAAGCTGAATTGACCAAGCGTGGATTTGAAAACGCCCTTGCCGCCGCCAAGGAATTGGCCGAGATGATGGCGAAATCACAGAACGAAGCTTTGGATGTGATCAACGAGCGGATCACCGGCGCCCTTGACGAATTCCGCGGCGCCATTGGATCAAAGGCAGCTTCCAGCAATGCCCAACAAAACAAACCGACGCAGGCCCGCAACGATAACAACAGAAAATAATTTATCTGACGTGCGAGACGAAGAGGCGGCGCCTGAGGTGCCGCCTCTTTCTTATTTAAACCGCACCGTCGCTTAGATGCACCGGCCTCCATCAACCTCTAAGGCAACACCGGTAATAAACGCCGCTTCATCGCTCGCAAGATAAAGAGCCGCGGCGGCAATATCCTCCGGCTTGCTCATTCGGCCTAAGGGAATGCCGGCAATAAACTTGGCCCTGTTTTGGGGCGTATCCGGCATTCCCATAAAATCCTCCAAGAGCGCGGTTTCCCCCATCACCGGACAGATCGTATTCACCCGGATCTTGTCAGGCGCCAATTCGACCGCCATGGACTTGGACAAAACAACCGCGGCACCCTTGCTGCCGTTGTACCACGTAAGGCCGGGCCGAGGCCTTAGTCCAGCGGTTGAAGCCACATTGATAATCACCCCGCCACCCTTCTGACGAAAATAAGGAACCGCCGCATGGGCACTATGGAAAATAGATTTCACATTCACGGCGTAAACCCGATCAAAGGTCGCCTCGTCAACCTCCAGCATGGGCCTGTTTTTGTGCGTGATGCCTGCGTTATTCACCAGGATGTCCAACCCGCCAAAGACCTGGAGGCAGGTTTTCACCATCGTCTCGACCTCGAAGGCTTTCGTAACATCAACCCGATGAGCCGAGGCGCCATTGCCGATTTCCCGGGCGGCGGTATGGGCCCCGGCTTCATTAATATCCGCAATGAGAACCTTGGCCCCTTCCCCGGCAAAGCTACGGGCTATGGCCTTGCCAAAGCCGGAGGCCGCTCCCGTAACAATCGCAATTTTGCCCTGTAGGCGCATACTTTTCCCCCTTATTTTGGCCAAGCTCGACCGATTTATCCCCATTAAAACCCGCAGAAAATGCGGCGTCGAGGGTATTCTGTCCGCTCCTTCTTAACTTGCCTTTTGCCCCCGGCACGCGAGTCGGTTAATCTTACTTTGGCGCGCCGTTTCCTGGACTAAGCGCGACCGAAACAGGAGAGCAACGACATGCCGAATGGCACCGTAAAGTGGTTTAACGCGACTAAGGGTTATGGGTTTATTCAACCCGACGACCAGTCAAAAGACGTTTTCGTTCACATTTCCGCGGTTCAGCAATCCGGTCTTACCGGCCTTGCCGAAGGCCAGCGGGTCGAATACGTCATGGGCGAGGATAAAAAGGGCAAAATGGCTGCGATCGAGCTTAAGCTGATCGGCTAACCTTTTTTCCAAAGATATATAACCCACCTGCGATCCCGCAGGGAGGGATTTTGCTATGTGCGAGGATTGTATGCGCCGTTTATTTGTTGTGCCCGCCGTTTTCACTTGTCTTGTCGCGGGACCGCTCTGCGCCCAGACTACACCCGCACCGGTCCCACCCGCACCGGCTAATGGCAAACCACCGGCGGCGTCTTCGGCTCCCGTCGCTGATACCGTTGCCGCCCGCATCGATGGCGAAACCATTATGCGTTCCGAAGTCGCCGCTCTTTATGAAACTCTTCCCGCCGAATACCGCCAGCTTCCGCTGGATGCCTTTTATCCGCAGCTTTTGGAGCGCATGATCGAACGGAAACTTGCCGTGCGCCAGGCGCGAAAAGATAACCTGCAATCAACCCCCGAGGTAAAAAGCCGCCTCGCCGGATTGGAAGATCGCGTTTTGCATCAAGCGTTCTTGGAGAAAGCGATCAAAGATAAGACCACCGACGCCCGCATGAAGGCGCTGTACGATAAACAGGTGGCGACAGCCGGCGGCGAAGAAGAAGTTCACGCCAGGCATATTTTGGTTAAAACCGAAGATGAGGCGAAGGCGATCATTGCCGATCTTGATAAAGGCAAGGATTTCGCCACCCTCGCCAAGGAAAAAAGCACCGATCCCAGCGCCAAGGGCAATGGCGGCGACCTTGGTTTCTTTACACGAGAAAAAATGGTGAAGGCCTTTGCCGACGCCGCCTTTGTCATGGCACCCGGGACCTATAGCAAGACGCCGACGCAAAGCCAGTTCGGCTGGCACGTCATCAAGATCGAGGAAAAGCGCAAAGCCAAACCGCCCACCTTCGAGGAAAGCAAGCCGGCATTGCGCGAAGCCTTGGCGGAGCAAATTGTTGAGGAAACCCTCGCCGACCTGCGGAAGAAATCAAAGATCGAAATCTTGGGGCCGGATGGGAAGCCTCTGCCACCTGCGGTGAAGGATGCCCCTAGTGCGACTCCCGCGCCCATGACGCCAAAACCAAAATAAGCGGCTTTAAGTCTTCTTTCTATGGATGAGGATCTGCCGACCGCGCTTTGGGTTCAACTCCATCTACGCCAAGCAGACCTTGCGTCCATTCCGGCAGTGGTTACCCGCAAGGGCGACCCCCATCGCGGCACGATCCTGCTGAAGCTGGCCCAGCGTCCCGAAGGGTGGCGGGTGTTGAATCAAGCTCGGGACGGTAAAGGCCAGCGTGCATGGCTGGCAGCCCTTCAAGGTGCGGTGGTTGCCGAAGCCGATGCCGATGCTTATATCAGCAAGGCGGTGGCGCGGGATGGAGATTTATGGGTCATCGAGATCGATGACCGCGACGGCCGCAACCCCTTTCCCGGCCAGCAGCTATAACGACGACGTTAAGATACTTGACGCCGACCGGTATTTCCGAGGATAGAGCCTCTCATGACAAACCTGACCTCGGAGATTGCGCGGCGAAGAACCTTCGCCATCATCTCCCATCCTGACGCGGGCAAAACTACCCTAACCGAAAAGCTGCTGTTGTTCGGCGGCGCGATTCAATTGGCCGGCGCCGTCAAGGCGCGGGGGGATGCGCGACGCGCGCGATCCGACTGGATGAAAGTCGAACGAGAACGCGGCATCTCGGTCGCAACCTCGGTCATGACCTTTGACTATGGTCCGGCAATTTTTAATCTTTTGGATACGCCCGGCCACGAAGATTTCAGTGAAGACACCTACCGCACCCTGACCGCGGTTGATTCGGCGGTGATGGTGATCGACGCCGCCAAGGGCATCGAAGACCGCACGCGGAAACTATTTGAGATTTGCCGGCTGCGGGATGTGCCGATCATCACCTTCATCAACAAGCTGGACCGTGAAGGCCGCGACCCCTTTGATCTGATCAGCGAGATCGAGCGCGAACTGGCGCTGGATCTGTCGCCCGCAACCTGGCCGATCGGCATGGGCCGAAGTTTCCTCGGCTGCTATGATTTGTTGAATGACCGTCTGGCCTTGCTGGAACGCGCTGCGAAGAAAGGCAGCCTGCCCGAAGCGGGAGAAACCTGCGAGGGACTTACCGATCCTAAGTTGGATAAGTTGTTGCCGGCAGATGCACTGGCCGAGTTGCGTGAACAGGCCGAGATGGTCCGCCAGCTGATGCCGAAATTTTCCGAAGAAGCCTATCTTGAAGGCCATATGACGCCGGTGTTTTTCGGCAGCGCGGTCAATAACTTCGGCGTGCGTGAGTTGCTGGATGGCTTGGCGCGCTACGCACCGACACCGCGGCCGCAAAAATGTGCCGACAACCGGATTGTCAAACCTGACGAAAATAAAGTGACCGGTTTTGTGTTCAAAATCCAGGCTAATATGGACCCACGCCACCGGGACCGGTTGGCCTTTGTGCGGATTTGTTCCGGCGCCTTCAAACGCGGCATGAAATTGCTTCATGTACGATCGAATAAGTGGACCTTGATGCATAATCCGCTGATGTTTTTGGGCCAAGACCGGGAAGTGGCGGAAAGCGCCTTTCCCGGCGATATTGTCGGCTTGCCTAATCATGGCAATCTGCGCATTGGTGATGCCCTAACCGAGGGCGAGCTTTTGCGCTTTGTCGGCATCCCCAGCTTTGCGCCGGAAATTTTGCAACGTGTGCGTCCCGAAGATCCGATGCGCGCCAAGCATCTGGGCAAGGCCTTGCAGCAATTGGCCGAGGAAGGCGCCGCCCGTGTATTCCGCGCGCGTCTTGATCAGGGGTTTATTGTCGGTGCTGTGGGGCCTCTGCAGTTTGAAGTGTTAGCGGATCGTATCCGCACCGAATATGACGTTCCGGTGCGGTTTGAACCATCAAACCTTTACACGGCACGGTGGGTTGAAGCCGACGACAACCTCAAGCTTAAAGCGTTCAGCGATGCCAATAGCGCCAATATGGCCGAAGATCATGACGGCGCACCGGTTTATCTCGCACGTAATGCCTGGCACCTTAATCGGGCACAAGAGGATTTTCCAACGGTGCGGTTTTTGTCGACCAAAGAGCAGATGCAGTAGATGTTAAGCCGACGGTGCGCCGTAATACATCGCAACCGTATGCTTCGCCTCGGCAAAAAACAGCCAGCGCTCGACAATGATTCCCAAGGCGCAGGATATCGCCGCAAGAGATATAAAAACTATTCCTGCTGCCGATAAGACAAGTGCGGCGACCAAAAAAAGACTGGGCAAAACAAACCCCGCAATAAGAACCACACGCCGCAAAGCCTGCGTATGTTTGCGAGCGATGCGAAACCCCATCTCCTGCATCAGGTAATTCGCCTCGCTATGTGGACCTTCCAAAAGACGCACCTGCCCCAAATGACCCAAGCCGGTGGCGGTTTCCGGCGTTGAGCGAGACGCGGCTTGATCGATGAACCGCCAGTATCCCAACTTATGCATAAGACCTATAGCCAAAAGACCAATAGCAAAGCCCGTCGTCGGAACATAGTTGTCACCAAATACGGCTTGCAGGGCCGCAAGCAGAATAGCCCCGGTCATCAGCGCGAACAGCAAATACCCGATTGGAACATACGGATTGGCCCAGGCCTTGATAGGCCGCAGCGAGGCATAGATCATTCCGGTGCAGACAATAAACACCATCGCCATGACGACGGCGGCAATTCCCAATACTTTGGTGACTCCATTGGTTAAGCCAAAACCATAAAGCGTTGCCGCGTAACCTCCGGCTAGCGGATAGGTGACAAGCGCCGCGACCCCTTCGCGCGACAGCCATGATGATCGCCATTGACTAAGAGCGCGCCAGGCCCGCTCCGGGTGGCCAAGATGAAAAACCGACGACAGAAGGCCTATGGTCACCAGCACAAAGGCCGCGCCAAAAACCGTCAAATGAAAAAATAATTCCGCAGGAAGCCGGCCGGCCAAACCAAACACGCCGAGCCAGATCAACAGTCCCGCCCCGGCGCCGGAAGTTGTCGTAAAAAGAATGACGGACTTTGCTGGATGCATGGCGTAGCCGGTTAATGTGAAAAGATCCGGTCAACCCAGCGCGCCAACAGACCCGCTTGATCGGCCACGACGGGAGTCAACGGTCTTCCATCGCCTGTTGTCTGGCGCTGGCGCGGCGGGAGATATTTATTGACCGGACGGCAGCCCTGTTCGGGCATCAAATCAAAACCAGCGCGGGAGGCCACCAACTGCGAGACCCCACTGTCGGGATTACCCAAATCACCAAAGCTTCGCGCTCCTGTGGGACAAGCCGATACGCATGCCGGCACGCGCGCAGCGGGCTCGAGATTAGCGTTGTAAATCTTGTCGACGCAGAGCGTGCATTTTTTCATCACTCCGGCGTCTTCATCATATTCCCGCGTCCCATAGGGACAAGCCCACGAACACAGCTTGCAGCCGATGCAGGTATCTGCATTGACAAGGACAATCCCGTCTTCTTCCCGTTTGTAGGAAGCGCCCGTCGGGCAAACCGTGACGCACGGCGCATCATCGCAATGCAAACATGATTTTGGAAAATGCACTGTTCTGGCATCTCCGGCATCATCCACCACTTCAAAGCTGTGCACCCGATTGAACCACACGCCCGAGGGATGGGCGCCATAGGGATCAAAGTCGGTCAGCGGTGCGGAATGGCCGCCGCTGTTCCATTCTTTGCACGAAACCGCGCAGGCGTGACAGCCTACGCAGATATCCAAATCGATAACCAATCCCAGTTTGACGGGCGGCGGGTTTTGCGGAAGGCTGGTCATGGTTTCGCCTTGTCTTCTGCATGCCTATCCTTCTGCAAGGCATAGCTGTCAGCATTGCCGATCCATTCCCTAAAAGGAACCGGCGTTACCGATGTTTTTGTATCCTTCACATTCAACCCTTGGCGCAGGACCGCCGGTTGAACCGGCGATCCTTGGTTTATCAGTGACGGGAATCGTGGCGCTGTTTCTTCGGCTTCTTCGGGCAGGCATTTTTTAATGCGAACCTTCAGATCATACCACGCCGCTTGACCCGTCACCGGATCGGCATTGGCAAGGCTGGACCGCCCTTTGCGAGGTGGGAAGAGGTCGGCAATAAGATGATTAAGCAAAAATCCCTTGGTTGCCTCAGGTGCATTGGCATCAAGCCCCCAAGCACCCGCCCGCTTGCCAATCGCATTCCACGTCCACACCGTATCGCGATTGACGCCGGTCATGGTTTTAATCGGCGCCTTTAGGCGGCCATGCGGACTGATTACCCAAACCCAATCACCATCCTTCAAGTCAAGATCACAGGCGCGGTCCTTATGAACGAACAAATAATTCCGATCGGTTATCTGGCGCAGCCAAGCATTCTGCGACCCCCACGAATGATACATATGCATTGGCCTCTGGGTGATCGCGTGCAAAGGATAGTTTTCATGATCCGAATTGCTTTCATCGACTGGCGGATGCCATCGCGGCAAGGGATCAAAATAGGTTGCGACGCGTGTCCGCAGGCTCTCCGGCGGCTGATGAGGTCCGTGACCTTGGGCCGTCAGACGGAACTTTTGCAGCGGCTCAACATAAAGCTGCAGGATGATCGGATCCGGCGACGCCACCCACCCCACTTTGTGGGCGTAATTCAGATAATCCTTGTTGCCCATTTTGAAATAGCGCTGGGATGGCGTGAACGGTTCATACCAATGACAATCATTGTCGATATAACGCTCGAGCTGCCGCGAATTCGGGGCGCCTTTGCCCGATTGATCTTGCGTCTCGCCCCGCCACCCGGCAAGCGGGCCGAGCCCGGGACTGCGTTGATGATTGACCATGTAATCCGCATAGCCGCCCGGATAGACCGGCTTCCCACCGCTATCGGCCATACCCGGCAAATGGAGCCGTGCGCCGAGATCCAGCAGCACATCCTGGAACGGGCGCACATCTCGATCGGGCTTTACTACCGGCTGGCGAATTGCATCGGCCGGACCGTCCGGCCGCGAGATCGGCCGGTCCAAGAGTGAGATGCAATCCCACCGCTCCAAATAGGTCGTGTCCGGCAGAACGAGATCGGCATAGGCGACGGTCTCGCTGTTGTAAGCGTCGACATAAATAATTTTTGGAATGCGGTAACTGCCGTCGGCGTTTTTATCGGTGAGATATTTAATGCTTCCTTCGATATTCATCGCGCTGTTCCAGCCCATGTTCGCCATGTACAGAAACAAACACTCGATGCGATAAGGATCGCCCGCCCAGGCATTGTGCAACATAAGATGCAGCAAACCGTGAGCGGCGAAGGGAAACTCCCAGGAATAAGCCTTGTCGATTCTTTGCGCGGCGCCTTTGTCATCCAGCAATAGATCGGCGGGATCCGTCACATAGCCCAAGGGTGATCCGTCAAAAGCCGTATTCGGCGACGTGGTTTTACCGGCGGGTTTGGGACCCGGTGGCGCTGATTTCGGATAGGGCGGCTTGAACCGGAACGAACCCGGCGTATCGATGGCGCCCAGCAACATCTGCAGCACGTGAATGGCACGGCAGGTATCAAAGCCATTACTGTGGGCGGAGATTCCTCGCATGGCATGAATGGAAACGGGGCGACCGATCATTTGCTCATGGCGCCGTCCCGCCCAATCGGTCCACGGCACATCCAGAACCACCTGCTGGGCGAAGGCAGCGTGAGCCAGCTCTCCCGCCAAGCGGCGGATCGTCTCTGCTGGAATACCGGTTTGCGCCGCAACTTGTTCGGGCGCATAGGTCGGATCAAGATAGCGTTGGGCCATCAATTCGAATACTGGAACAACCTTGGTTCCGTCGGCCAGCTGATGCGTACCCGCCAGAATCGGATGTGTTTCCGCCGTCAAAGCATCGACAATTTTGTTCTGACGACCATCGAAACACAGCGGGTGACCTTCCTCATTGCGGGCGAAGAGTCCGTGTTGCCCGGTGCCCGGCGCATCGATGACCAACCACGGCGCATTGGTATAACGCGCCAAAAACTCACCATCGACCTTATCGGCCTTTAACAGTTCATGGATCAAGGCAAAGACCAGCAACCCGTCGCTGCCGGGGCGGATGCCGATCCATTCGTCGGCCAAGGCGGCATAACCCGTCTGCACCGGATTGATCGAGACAATCTTTGCTTGGGCTTTGCTGCGTAAAGACCCAAGACCGATCTTTATCGGATTGGAGTCATGGTCCTCCGCGACGCCAAACATCATTAAATAGCGGGTGTGCTCCCAATCGACCTCGCCGAATTCCCAGAAGGACCCGCCAATAGAATACATGCCGGCGGCGGCGATATTGACCGAGCAAAATCCGCCGTGGGCGGCAAAGTTCGGGGTGCCGAAACGGCTGGCCCACCAGCCGGTCAAGGATTGGGATTGATCCCGCCCGGTGAAGAAAGCCAATTTTTTGGGGTCGGTCCGGCGAATATCAGCCAGCCACGTCGTCGCGAGATCCAGCGCCTCATCCCAACTAATTTCGCGAAATTTTCCCTCGCCCCGCTCACCCACGCGCAGCAAGGGCTTCCGCAGCCGCGCCGGCGAATAGTGCTGCATAATTCCGGCCGATCCCTTGGCGCATAAGACGCCTCGGTTCACCGGGTGATTGGGATTGCCCTCGATATAACGGATTTTGTCGTTCTTCACATAAACTTGAATGCCGCACCGGCAAGCGCACATATAACAGGTCGTCGCCTTAACCTCATCTGCCACATGGGGTGACAAAGAGACATGATTTGTGGCCTTTGCAGGTCGATGCGTCATTCTCAAGGTTCTACGCGATAAGCCGCCCCTATGCAACGCAGGCTGGTCCTGCGCCGCTTGGTCGCGGTAATCTTTGGTCTTGCGGCGGTTGCTCCCTGGGCCGGGCCGTCGCATGATAGGGCACCAACCAACGGTGGGTGGACATGACTATGGCCGGTCAGCGGCGCCTTTCCTACGAGACCCTTTTTGCCAACCGGATTACCCAGCTGAAGGCTGAGGGCCGGTATCGGGTTTTTGCCGATCTTGAACGGCGGGCCGGCGATTTTCCCCAAGCCATTTACCGCGACCCTTCCGGTAGCCACGAGGTCACTATCTGGTGCTCCAATGATTATCTCGGAATGGGGCAACATCCTAAAGTCCTCTCCGCCATGCATGCGGCACTGGACAGGTATGGTGCCGGCGCCGGGGGCACCCGCAATATCTCCGGGACCAGTCATGCCCTTGTCGAGGTAGAAGCCGAAATCGCCTCGCTCCATCAAAAGGCGGCGGCGCTGATTTTCTCGTCGGGCTATGTGGCGAACGAAGCGGCTTTGGATGTCTTGGCGCGGCTACTACCCGGCTGCGTGATTTTTTCTGATGCTTTGAATCACGCCTCTATGATCGAAGGCATTCGCCGCAGCGGCTGCGAAAAACTTATTTTCCGCCATAACGACCTTGAGCATTTGGAAGCGCTTCTGCGCAGCGTAGATCCTTCGCGGCCCAAGCTGATCGCCTTTGAGTCGGTCTACTCCATGGATGGCGATATCGCGCCGATCAAAGAAATCTGCGATCTGGCTGAACGCTATGAAGCGCTGACCTATCTTGATGAAGTTCATGCCGTCGGCATGTACGGCCCCGGCGGCGCCGGGATCGCCGCCCGCGACGGGGTTATGGATCGGATCGACGTCATCGAAGGAACTCTCGGCAAGGCTTTCGGGTTGCAAGGCGGTTATATTGCGGCATCCTCGGTCTTATGCGATGCGGTACGTTCTTACGCGCCCGGATTTATCTTTACCACTGCCATGCCGCCTGCGCTTGCCGCCGGCGCGTTAGCCAGCATCCGGCATTTGCGATCATGCGATAGCGAACGCCAAGCCTTGCACGAGCAAACCCGCTATCTGAAGACACGGCTAACTGCGGCCGGACTGCCCTGCCTGCCCAGCACAACCCATATCGTGCCAGTTCCCATTGGCGATGCTGTTTTATGCAAGGCCGCGGCGGATCGATTGCTCCATGAACACAAGATCTATATCCAACCGATCAATTATCCGACCGTCCCCCGCGGGAATGAGCGGTTGCGGATCACCTTATCTCCTCTTCATAGCAACGCAATGATCGATCAGCTGGTGACGGCACTTCAAGAAGTGTGGGCAACCCTCCGCATCACCGAAGGCGGTAAGACCCAAGCGACCGGCTAACTGCTTAGGCAATTATGTCGGGTAGCAAAAGATTGTGCAGCTGACTGATTTGATCCTTCAGCACAAGTTTGCGCTTCTTAAGCCGCTGGATTTGCAGTCGGTCGACAATCGGACTTTCAATGAGCCGACGAATAATATCGTCTAGATCCCGATGTTCGGTCTCCAGATGAATAAGCATAGCCTGCAGGCGTTCGCGTTCGCTATCGTCCATGGCCTGGGCTTTTACACTAACCTTGGCCAGGTTGCTATATCGGCCGTCGGCATATCGGCCGTTGCTTTATCCTTATCGGCCATGGCAAATTGCCCGCCATGACGAAGCGAATTGGACTGTTAACCAGTGGGGGCGATTGTGCCGGGCTAAATGCCGTCATACGCGCCGTTACCTATAGAGCCACCGAGGGTTACGGCTGGCAGGTTATGGGGCTCCACCAAGGAACCCACGGGCTTTTGCAACGCCCGCCAAGCGCAGAAATCCTGGAGTCCGGCCGCATCGATGCGGGGATGCTTCGCCTTGGCGGAACAATCTTAGGGACGACAAATACCGGCAATCCCTTTGCCTTTCCCCGCCCCGACGGCAGCAAATTTGATCGCTCCTCCGAGGTTATCGAGGGATTCCGTTTGTTAAATCTAGATGCCTTAATTGGGATCGGCGGTGACGGCAGTCTCGATATCCTGCGCCGCTTGGCCCAAAAAGGCGCGATTCCCTTCGTCGGCATCCCAAAAACCATCGATAATGACATCGGTCTGACCGAACTGTCGGTCGGGTTTTCCAGTGCCGTGGCCGTCGCCACCCAAGCCCTTGATCAGTTGCAGCCCACGGCCGCCAGCCATAGCCGGGTCATGGTCCTTGAGGTGATGGGCCGGGACGCAGGACATATCGCGCTTGCTGCGGGCGTCGCGGGCGGCGCCGATGCCATTTTGCTGCCGGAAATTCCGTGGCAGCTGGACGGGCTAAAAACCAAGATCGAAGCCGTCAAGTCAGCCGGACGCAACTTTGCCTTGGTGGTCGTGGCCGAAGCCGTCAAGACCGAGACCGGCAACGCCATCCGCGGCAACGAAGGCCGTTATGGCGGCATTGGTCATTATGTCGGCGACCGGATCAGCGAAGCCACAGGCGCCGAAACCCGCGTCACTGTTTTGGGTCACCTTCAACGTGGCGCCAGCCCCACCTACCAAGACCGGCTGATTGCTTCTGCCTTTGGCGTCCATGCGGTCGATCTTGTTGCCGCGAAGAAATTTGACCGCATGGTGGCGTGGCGCGATCGCCGTGTTATCGACGTATCTCTTGCCGAAGCCATCGCTGCTTATGCTGCGGTAAGATCCGATGATCCTCTTTTACATACAGCACGTGGTTTGGGAATATATGTCGGCAATTCATAAACTTTCCTCTGAAGACATCGCAAACTTTGCCGACGAACTTCATGCCTTTGCCCTTGAGGTTTTTACCTCGCCGGGGATCGAGAAAACTTGCCTCTCTTTGCAAGAAGAGTTTGAGACCAATATTCCCTTACTCCTCTTTTATCTGTGGTCGGCGCCGTTGGAGTCTTCCGCGGTAAAATCCGCACGCACTCTTGCCGCCTTATGGAAGGACGCGGTCATTCAACCTTTGCGCCAAGTTCGCCAGGAATTAAAGCGCGACTTTCCTGCAATGGAAGCCGAAGGTCGCGAAGCCCTGCGCACCAAGGTAAAAAAAGCCGAGCTTGAAGCAGAGTTTCTTTTGTTAGGCAGCCTGGCAGCTTTAAGCAAAGGTCCCGCAGGAAGCGTCTCCGAGGCTCAGATGCGTCCCCTTATTGAAGCAACGCCCAAGCTAAAAATTAACGATCTTCGTCTGGGGAAAATTCGCAACGCCGCCGAGCTATTTTGGCAGCGACAGAAACCTTAAGTGTCTTATTTTGATGCGATTTTTCTCGACCGTCGGTTGCTAAGTTAACAAAACCCTTAAGGAATATTTATTTTTAATATTCCCTATTCCGCCCTTGGCGATGCCGCAATCCCGGGTTTAGCATGAATCTAGTAGTTGATGCGACAACTGGGAGAATGTGCAATGGCTGTGATCCAGCATATCGAGGCCTTAAAAGCTAAACACGCCGACCTTGACCGACAAATTGCCCAAGAAACTCAGCGCCCAATTCCCGATCCAACGACCCTTCACGGTCTTAAAAAAGAAAAGCTGAAGCTAAAGGATGAAATCATCCGGCTTCAGGATTAAGCCGAAATCCATGTCTTTATTTTCTTGAGCCCTGCGGCGATCCGCCTTGATGAAGAGGAGGACGAGGAAGGCTAAATTAACCTCATGCAAAACCTTCCTCCCCCACCTTTGACGCTGGATACGCCTACCCGCTTTGCCGCCATGAGCGCGGGATTTCGTCATCGCTGCCCCCACTGCGCGCGCGGCGGGCTATATCGTCGTTATTTAAAGCTGGTCGATGCATGCACCCATTGCCACATGCGGCTTGGCCATATTCGCGCCGACGATTTGCCAGCCTACCTAACGATTATGATTGTTGGACATGTTATTGTTCCGCTTCTGCTTTGGACCGAGCAGACATGGCATTGGTCTTACTGGGTGCACATGGCGGTATGGCCGGCCACGACCACGATCATGACCATTCTTCTGCTGCCTTCGGTTAAAGGCGCCGCAGTGGGACTAATGTTGTCTTTGGGCATCAAGGGAGACGAGCAGCGATAGCCGCCGATCGTCGGGCATTGGTTACTCGGTGCCTGTCACCATGATGACGTCAACCCGATCACCCGGCGCTTGATCAAATTTATTTCCCAAAGCGCGAACTTCGATGCGGCGGCTGAGCACTTCCTTCTCGATCAAATAAGACCGGACCGTAATTGCCCTAAATAGGGAGGTACGGCGCGCCTGACTTGCATTGTCGCCGTCGCTGGCCGAATAGGCCAGCAGCTGAAGCCGCATATTCGGCGTCGCACCCATTTTCTTGGCGACCTCATCCAACATTGCCTTGGCCTGAGCCGGCAGGTTCGTCGACGCATTCTCGAAAACGATACGAACGCTATTCTGCGCGGTCGCTACGGGTACCGCCGCGGTTTGGATCTCTCCTTGCGGCGAAACCGTCGCCACAGGCGGCTTATCTGTGGGTTTAGCAGCAGCTGGTGGCGATGCCGGTGTATTGGGTGTGGCCGGAGACGGCGGCGGCGTAACGGCGGTTGATGGCGGAGCGCTTGCTACGCCTCCTGGCGGCGGCGCTACATCGCGGGGCGGATCCATAGGTGCTGGAATGGGCGCCGAAGCCGTCGCAGCTGGTGGTGGGGCTTCTGATGACGGCGCAGGTGTAGTGGTTTGGGTTGATGCTGCCGGAGTCTTCGGCGTCGACGGTGTCCGCACCGCAGCCGTTTGCCCACCGGGCAAGCGCGACAATCCCCGTTGGTTGACGTCTCGCACCATGCGTTTCAGCGCCGGCATTCCCGGAGGGGGCAATCTAGATCCAACCTCATTGCCACCATATCCATACTGACCGGGCATACCGTTGTAGCCTAAGGCCACGTCGACAGGATTCACGGTCACAGCACCGCTGCCATAGACTTGGCTATTACCTGCATAGGGATAAGGATAAGCAGGCGCAGCTGCCGGATAGGTGGGCGAATAACCATAGGTCGGCTGACCGGCGCGTCCCAAAGAGTCAAGAACGCCCGTATCAACGTAAACGCCCGAGCTTTGCGCCTGGGCCATCGATCCAAATATAAAAGAGGTGAGACCCAAGAATGCCCCGATCACAAGGCAATGACCTGTGTTGGATCGTCTCATTTTTACACCCAGTTTCAGCATGTTAGCCCCGCGAACCCTAGCCGTTAGGCGTGAAATCCGCTGCACCATAGCGGAGGTGACTGCCGGGGACAATTTCTTTCCCGGAACCCCCTCTAAAAGCTTGATTTTATGCCCCTCGAAGCATGTCACCCACGGGTTTAAACAGCCGATCATTCGCGGCAAGGATTGTGTCGCTATCGAGGCGAAGCGGCGTTCCATCTATCGCGCTGACATAGCCCCCCGCTTCCCTGACGAGTACAATTCCGGCGGCGATATCCCAGGGTGATAGGCCTGCTTCCCAGTAGGCATCAACCCGTCCGGCGGCAACATAGGCAAGGTCAAGAGCCGCAGCTCCCCAACGCCGCACCCCAGATGTTGACTCCATCGCCGCGCGCATTTCGGCAAGATAGCGGTCATGCTGCTTGGCCTTACTGCCGAGAAAGGGAATACCTGTCGCGAGCAAGGCATCGGGAAGTTTATCCCGCGCCGAAACGCGTATACGCCGCTGGTTGAGATAGGCGCCTACGCCTTTCTCCGCCCAAAAGGTTTCATCCTTGATTGGATCGTAGATGACCCCTGCGGTAAGTTCGCCGCCCTGTTCAACTCCAATGGATACGGCGAAATGAGGAAGGCCGTGGAGAAAATTAGTCGTTCCGTCCAAAGGATCGACGATCCACCGTGGACGTCCTACTTCGCCCTCAATGACCCCGCCTTCCTCCATGAGAAAGCTCCAGCCGGGCCGCGCTTTTTCGAGCTCTTTACGAATAAGCCGCTCGGACTTTATGTCGGCATTTGACACGAAATCCGCCGGCCCTTTGCGGGATACTTGAAGCGCTTCCACTTCACCAAAGTCACGACGTAAAGCACGACCCGCTTTTATCGCCGTTGCAGCCATAACAGAAATAAGGGGGGAAGCTGAGGGCATAAAAATCCACTTTAGAGAAGTAACATTAAGAATTGCAGGGACGGACCCTAACAAGGAGGCCCGCCCCATGCAACTGTCGCTTGCTGCAGTCGCCGCTTCGGATCAATCGACCTTCTTGCGCCGCCTCTTACGCTTATTGTGAAAGAGATTAAGCCCTTCCACCATAACCGAAAAGGCCATGGCAAAATAAAGGTATTCCCGCGGGAAGTGGAAATGCAGACCATCCGCAATAAGCAACACACCCACCAGCAGCAAGAACGCCAACGCCAACATCTTTACGGAAGGATGCCTATCAACAAATGTGGACAGAGGTCCCGATGCAAACAACATTGCGACAACGGCAATGATGACGGCGGCGATCATTACCGGCAAATGATTCGACATGCCTACCGCGGTAATCACTGAATCAAGAGAGAATACAATATCAATAAACATGATCTGTATCACGATCGAGGTGAAGCCAGACGTTTTAACATGGCGATGCCCCTCTTCATCAACCTCGATCATAGTGTAAATCTCATTCGTGCCTTTATAGACAAGGAACAAACCCCCGCCGAACAGGATGACATCGCGCCATGACAAGCCAAAATCGTAGATGGTCATGAAAGGCTCTTTAAGGCCAGCAATCCAGGCAATGGTCGACAGCAATAAAATTCGCGTAATCAGCGCCAGTGCCAAACCAACTTGCCGTGCCTTGGCCCGTTGATGCGGCGGCAATTTGCCGGCCATAATGGAAATGAAAATGATGTTGTCGATGCCCAGCACGATTTCCAGTACCGACAACGTCAGCAAGGACGCCCAGATCTCTATGTTAAATACCCAATCGAACGACATCATCGTCACCTTATTCTTCTCCTATTAAATTCGCTTTATTCACGTTTGATCAATAGATTTTGCCGTTTCTATGGCCTTCAGGAAATCCTGAATGGCCGCACCCGGACCACGGACATGATTCCAAACCGCGTTTGCAACGGCAAGAAAGTCAGCACCTGCCGCAACGAGCGACCTACAGTTTAGTGGGGTTATGCCGCCGATCGCAACCACGGGGACTTCGGTCAATTCAGACCACCAGGATAAAAGCTCGACCGGCGCCCGTTCGTCAGCCTCAGGTTTGGTCGACGAGGGAAAAAATGCACCAAAGGCGACATAGTCCGCTCCGGCTTCGGCGGCTTCGATCGCCAGATGCCGTGAGGCATGGCAAGTAACCCCCATACTTCTGTCTTCGCCCATAAGGCGACGGGCATCACTATAGGATCCGTCGGATTGTCCTATATGGACGCCATCGCATCCCATCTCTGCCGCAAGATCAGGGCGATCGTTCAAGATGAAGGCCACGTCGCGTTCTTGAACAAGCGGTTGCAGACTTTTAATGGCCGCGCGAATGACGTCATCAGAACAATCTTTCAGCCGAAGTTGCACGGCGGCAACGTCCCCCCCATCCAGGGCTTGAGTGAGCGCCTGGGCAAAAATCGACACCTCAATTTTAGGCGGTGTAATTAGATAGAGCCGGCACGCATTATTCTTAAGTGACGCCATGCTGCTGACCGCCCTTTAGATAATGCTGACAGGCGCCTTGGGGATCTTTAGCCGTAGCTAAATCGAGAGCCGCGGGGCGAAGCGTGACAAGCTCAAGACCTTGGGCGGTCGCCATCGCCGATAGCTTTTGGGTTATGTCCGGGGATCCACAGAAATAAATACTGGGAATCCGGGTCCGGATCGCGGCCATGGCAAAACCGGGCGCATCACTGCAATCTAGGACGCTGGTGTAGCGGCTTTGCTCCGGCTGAACCTGCTTCAAGAGATCAAGCAATCCGCGCCACCACGCCGCACCGGCATAGCATCCGGCGCCGGGCGCGCTCCATAAAATCACAGGTTTATTCACTTCATGAGCCGCCGCAAGGACGGCCTGCCCTTGCGCAAAATTATGAATGATAATCGCAGGCTCTTCGCCCATTAACCGAGACGACCCATGGCCACCGCTGTATCGAGCATGCGATTGGAGAAGCCCCACTCATTGTCGTACCACGACAAGACCCGGCAAAGTTTCTTGTCGATAACCTGGGTTTGGGTCACGTCAAAGGTCGAGCTGTAGGGATTATGGTTGAAGTCGATCGACACCAAGGGTTCGTCATTTACGCCCAAAATGCCTTTCAGTTTACCTTTTGACGCCTTGATGATCGCTGCATTGATTTCTTCAGCGGTCGTATTGCGCGCCGCATCGAAGGTCAGATCGATGAGCGAGACATTAGGCGTCGGCACCCGAATGGAAGTTCCATCCATCTTGCCTTGAAGCTCGGGCAGGACAAGGCCCAAGGCCTTAGCGGCACCGGTCGAGGTCGGGATCATCGAGACTGAGGCGGTTCGGGCCCGCCGTGGATCACGGTGCAGCGTATCCAATGTAACTTGATCACCAGTGAAGGCGTGGATAGTGGTCATAAATCCGCGTTGAATACCGATCGCCTCGTTTAAGACTTGAGCAACAGGGGCCAAGCAGTTCGTGGTGCAGGATGCGTTCGAGACGATGCGGTGAGATTTTTTCAGTTTGTCATGATTGACGCCATAAACCACGGTCAAGTCTTCGCCCGTGGCCGGCGCCGAAATCAGCACGCGGGATGCGCCCGCGGTTAGATGCTTCGCGGCATCCTCTTTTTTCGTGAAAATGCCGGTGCACTCGGCCACGATATCAACCTTCAGCGCCTTCCACGGCAAATTGGCCGGATCCCGCTCGGCGGTGACTTTGATTTTCTTACCCGCCACCTCGATGAAGTCTTTGCCGGACTTAACCGGAAACGGCAGATGGCCATGGGTGGAATCATGACGCAACAAATGCGCGTTCATATCAACCGATCCCAGATCGTTGATGGCGACGATCTCTATATCCTTGCGACCCGCCTCGAGGGCAGCCCGCAAGACCAATCGACCGATACGGCCAAACCCATTAATCGCGATCCGAACTGCCATCGTGTTTCTCCTCAATTACCGGTAGGCGCCGCGGGCGGCGGCACCGTTGGCCTTGGCGACATCAAAGAATACCGCTTGTCCCTTTTTCACATTGGCGGCTTTTCCACCCCACGCCTTAAGGGGCGCGGCTTGTAAAGCGCGGCCATAAGAGAAGCTAAGACCCCACGGCAGGTTTTTGTAAAGCTTGTTCATAGCGTTGAGATGCCGGGTCGCCAGCTCATCAGACTGGCCGCCTGACAAAAAGACAATACCCGGGACAGCGGCCGGAACCATGCGCAAAAAGCACTCCACCGTCTGGCGGGCTACCTCGTCGATCGGTGCTTGCTTCTTAGCCTTGGTGCCAGAAATAATCATATTTGGCTTGAGCAAAATACCTTCCAGCTTTACGCCCTGCTCGAGCAGGGCGGCAAAAACCGTGCGCAAAGCCTCATGGGTAACGCTGCGGCACGTTTCGATATCGTGAGCGCCATCCATCAACACTTCGGGCTCAACAATCGGAACGATCCCGGCTTCCTGGCACAACCCCGCATACCGAGCCAAGGCGTGCGCATTAGCGGCATAACCTGCCCGGCTAGGAATACCCCCACCTATAGCATAAACAGCGCGCCACTTGGCAAACTTTGCGCCGAGTTTACGGTATTCCGCCAAACGATCGGCAAGACCGTCCAGCCCTTCGGTGACGGTTTCGCCCGGATGCAAGGCCAGGGGCTTGGCGCCGATATCAACTTTAATGCCCGGAATGATTCCGGCGTCTTTGAGGATCGAAACAAGGCTACGACCATCGGCGGCCTTTTGGCGAAGAGTTTCATCATAAAGAATGACCCCGCTGATAAATTGATTCACCTTGGGGGTTGTGAACAGCATGTGACGATAGTCGCGCCGCGCCTCTTCGGTTGACGTTAACTTAATCGTGTCAAACCTCTTTTTAATCGTGCCGGTGCTTTCATCCGCCGCCAGAATACCCTTACCCGGGGCCATTAATGTTTTAGCCGTTTTGTTGAGTGCTTGAATGTCCATCTCGCTCAATCTCGCTTTAAAGTCATTTAAGTTTTTTCTGCACTACTTTCACAACATCGTCGGCCGTGATGCCGAAGTGCTTATACAGCTGATCGGCTGGAGCGGAAGCGCCAAATCCGCTCATGCCGACAAAGCTGCCCTGGTCGCCCAACCACTGATCCCAGCCGAAGCGGCTGGCGGCCTCAATACCGACACGGATCGTTCCAATACCCAGAACTTGTCGACGATAATCGTCGGATTGTTGTGCAAATAATTCCCAGCACGGCATGGAAACAACCGCGGTTGGCACGCCTTTTTCTTGCAAAGATTTCCGCGCCGTCATGGCGAGCGAAACTTCCGATCCCGTCGCCAATAAGGTGACTTTGCGCGCACCGTTTTCGGCTTCGGCTAAAACATAGGCGCCGCGTGCGCATGGATTGTCCGAAAGATGGGTGGTGCGCAGCGTAGGCAAACCCTGACGTGTGAGGGCAAGAACCGAAGGTGTTGTCTCTGAACTTAAAGCCAAAGCCCAACATTCCGCTGTTTCCACGGCATCGGCGGGCCTAAAAACGTGAAGGTTGGGAATGACCCGCAGCGCCGCCAGATGCTCCACCGGCTGATGGGTCGGGCCGTCTTCGCCAAGACCAATCGAATCGTGGGTCATGACATAAACAACGCGCAGCCCCATAAGCGCCGACAGACGGATGGCCGGGCGGGCGTAATCGGTGAATACCAGAAAGGTGCCGCCATAAGGGATCAAGCCGCCATGCAAGGCGATCCCGTTCATGGCGGCGGCCATTCCATGCTCGCGTACACCGTAATAAATGTAGCGACCGCTAAAATCCGTCGGCGTGATCGGCTTCATGACTTTGGCTTTGGTATTGTTGGAGCCGGTCAGATCGGCGGAGCCGCCGACCATTTCCGGCACCACTTCCGCCAAGGCGTTCAAGACCTCTTCCGATGAGCGGCGCGTTGCCCAGTTGGGCGCTTCGCTGACAAGACGTTTGCGCAAACTCTCAACCGCGGCGGCAAATCCTTGCGGTAGATCTCCGGCAAGGCAGCGCTGAAATTCCGGCATCTTCGGATGGCTGGCCAAGCGCGCCGACCACTCTCGGTTGGCGTTTTTCCCGCGCGCACCCTTGTCGCGCCACGCAGCCAGAATTTCCGACGGAATGATAAAGGGCAGGTGCGGCCATTTAAGGGCCTCGCGGGTGCCGGCGATTTCTTTTTCGCCCAGAGGCGCGCCGTGAGTGGCTTCGGTACCGGCCTTGGTCGGCGCCCCATAACCGATGATGGTCCGGCAGGCGATAAGGGAGGGACGCGGATCTTTACGCGCCGCCTCGATCGCCGCGGCTATGGCGTCGGGATTATGTCCGTCGACGGCGGCGACATGCCATCCTGCCGCCGTAAAACGGGCCTGTTGATCTTCAGAGGTGGACAGATCGGTCGGGCCATCGATCGAAATGCGATTATCGTCCCACAGCACGACCATGCGACCTAATTTTAAATGTCCAGCAAGAGAGATTGCCTCTTGGGAAATTCCTTCCATCAAACAACCGTCACCGGCGATGACATAAGTCCAGTGATCGACCAAATCGTTACCGAACCTTGCGGCCAGCATCCGCTCGGCAAGGGCCATGCCAACGGCGGTGGCCAATCCTTGGCCCAAGGGCCCGGTCGTGGTTTCGACACCAACAGTATGGCCATATTCCGGATGACCAGGGGTCTTACTCCCCAATTGGCGAAAGCGCTTTAACTCATCCAACGGCAAATCATAGCCCGTCAAATGAAGCAAAGCATAAAGCAGCATCGAGCCGTGACCGGCCGATAAAATGAACCGATCGCGATCGGGCCAGGACGGATCGCTGGGATCGAATTTTAAGAACTGGGTAAAAAGCACCGTTGCTACATCGGCCATCCCCATGGGCATCCCGGGATGGCCAGAATTGGCTTGCTGAACCCCGTCCATAGCCAGGGCCCGGATGGCGTTTGCCATAAGAGAGTGGTCGACAGAGGCTGGTTTGCCGGATGAGAGGCTCATGGTCGGAAGTATCTCTTCAAGATCTTAGCCATACCGTCAGCACATCGATGACGACGGATCGAGCGGCGCGCGACGGCGGAACATGCCTTGCCACCCCCGGCCCGTCAAGCCGAGGCATTCACGCCTTATTAAAGCATTACTTGCCTTTTTCTCCTTCCCCCACGTTGACGCGGCCGGTGCCTATCCCCTATGCTCGCATTCGCGGCGAAGATCATCTTATACTGCCGTGAGATTAAAAGGATTTCCATGCAAACGGGTCGGATGGAATCGGCGCAGCGCCGGTTAGAGCAAGCAATCGAACGTCTTGAGACGGCTCTTCAGGGTGCGCTTCAGCGTCGACAACAGGTCGGGATGACCGAAGCACGGCTCCATGCCGAGCTCGAAACCCTGAAGGCGGAGCATGCGGCGTTAAAGACGGCCTCCGAGACCGCCACCCACCGTTTAGATACGACGATCGATCAATTGCGCGACCTGGCAGATGAAACCAATGCCACCTGAAAGAGTATCTGCCCTCTTGAGAAGCGGAACATAACATGGCCCAGGTATCCGTCGTCATAAACGGCAAAAGTTACCGAATTGCCTGCGATGATGGGGAAGAACCTCATCTCCTTACCCTTGCGGAACTGGTGGATAAGCGAGTAACGCAGCTGGTTTCGAGCATCGGCCAGATCGATCATACGCGGCTTCTTGTTATGGCAAGTCTCGTCATCGCTGATGAACTTGGTGATACAAAAACCGAAATAGCGACCCTTAAAGAAAAGCTGCGGCATGCGGCGAACACACCTGCGCCGCCGGCACCCTCTTTGCCGGATACCGACAAGCTGTGCGATGGCATAGAAAAGTTAGCGGGGCGCATCGAAGCGATTGCCGATCGCTTGTCGACCACCTAGATTAGTCTTGGTGCTGCCCAGTACGTCAGACCACTCATTCCCTGGGGCCAATTTCCACACTATGGGAGCTGTCCCTGCCAGAGCCTTGGCTTTGGTACATGGCGCCCACCTGCTATGGCAGGCCCAAGTGGATAGAAACGGTCAACGGCTGGCGCGGCACTCTTTTAGGATTGCATGACAGAAAACATCACCGATTTCAAACGCCGCCTCCGCGGTGAAACCACAAGACAACGCGCGGCCGTAGTCGGCCGCGAAACCAAAGCCTTGGCGCTGCGCGATCATTTATTGAAAAGCAATCTTCTCCAGCCCGACGTTTGCATCGCCGGCTACTGGCCGATCAGTTCTGAAATCGACATCCGGCCACTCCTTCAGGCGCTTCATCTTCGGGGTCAACGGTTGGCGATGCCCGCCGTGGAACGCGCCGAAGCGCCGCTCGTCTTTCGCGCGTGGCAGCCCGGCGAAACAATGCGCGCCGGCGCATTTGGCACCTTTGAGCCTTGTCCCGACGCGGAACCGCAAATTCCTTCCATTCTTCTTGTTCCGCAACTGGCCTTCGACCGGCGCGGATACCGTCTAGGCTATGGCGGTGGGTTTTACGATCGCTCCATTCCTGTTTTACGGCAGCAAAATCCTGGTTTCTTAGCCATCGGAATCGCCTTCGCCGCGCAAGAGATTTCCGCTATTCCTCTCGAATCCACGGATGTGCGCCTTGATTACATAGCCACAGAAAATGGAATTATTCATCCGGACGACAGCGCATGAGACTTTTATTCTGCGGCGACGTCATGGGCCGGTCAGGTCGCACTGTCGTCACCAATGAAATTCCGCGGCTTCGCAAAAATCTCAATCTCGATCTTGTGATTGTTAACGGCGAAAACGCCGCTCATGGCTTTGGCATCACCAGCGCCATCTGCGCCGAATTTTATGCGGCCGGGGTCGATGTCGTAACCACGGGTAATCACGTTTGGGACCAGCGCGAAACAATCGCTTATATCGCCGATGACGCACGTTTATTGCGGCCGGCGAACTTTCCCAACGGCACGCCGGGGAGCGGGTGGGTTATTCGCACCACGCCTCAAGGTCAGCAGGTTCTTGTTATTAACGTCATGGGACGTCTTTTCATGGAGCCTTTGGAAGACCCCTTCGCCGCTGTGGATCAGATCCTCCATGATCATCCGTTAGGTAAGGACATGGCGGCGATCGTAGTCGACATCCATGCCGAAGCGACCAGCGAGAAGCAGGCCCTTGCTCATCATTTGGATGGCCGGGTTTCGCTGGTGATCGGTACCCACACCCATGTTCCTTCCGCCGACGGCCGGCTTCTTCCGCACGGCACCGCCTTTCAAAGTGATGCCGGCATGTGTGGCGACTATGACAGCGTCATCGGGATGAAAAAAAGCGTCCCTGTTGCTCGTTTTCGGTCTAAAATGCCAACCGATCGCCCTGCGCCGGCAGAGGGTGACGCCACTTTATGCGGCGTGTTCATCGAGACGGACTCGAAAACCGGTCTTGCCGTCAGAATAAATCCCATCCGATTGGGCGGATGCTTAAGCCAGCAACACCCGCCTTATGCGCAAGCTTTTGCCGCTGACTGACGACAGTTTACTGGAATTAATAACCCGATCTGGTATAAATCTTGAGACCTGGCGCTATATTTGGAATTTGAAGCGCCTTTTAATTTATTGAGCATGTCATGGCCGGCCATTCACAGTTTAAGAATATCATGCACCGCAAAGGCGCCCAAGATAAACGGCGCGCCAAAATGTTTGCACGTTTGACTCGGGAAATTATGGTCGCCGCCAAAGAAGGCTTACCCGACCCGGCATCCAATCCGCGGTTACGCAGCGCCATGGCTGCGGCCCGCGTCGCCAATATGCCGAAGGATAACATTGACCGGGCGATCAAAAAAGGCCAGGGCGGCGATGCCGATACGGTATTCGACGAAATCCGCTATGAAGGATATGGTCCCGGAGGCGTGGCGATCATTGTTGAAGCACTGACCGATAATCGTAACCGCACCGCTTCAGAAATCCGCACCGCTTTTACCAAACACGGCGGCACATTGGGCGAAACCAATTCCGTCAGTTTTATGTTCGACCGCGTCGGCGAAATTCGCTATCCCTTGAAGACTGCCGCCGACGCTGTTTTCGAGGCGGCAATCGAAGCCGGCGCCGATGATGTGACAACCGACGACGACAGTCACATTGTTCTTTGCAAACCGGATCAGCTGCACGCCGTATTGGCTGTGTTGGAAAAGAAATTCGGCGAACCTCAATCGGCCAAGCTCGTCTGGCGTCCGCAGACCTTAGTTCCCGTAGCGCCTGAGCCAGCTGAATCCTTATTGAAACTGATCGATGCCTTGGATGACAGCGACGATGTGCAAAACATCGCGGCTAATTTCGATATCTCAGATGATGTAATGGCGCGTCTTGCTAACTAAGCTAAGACCGCGGGAAGGCACCTTGATGCGATTGCTGGGCCTTGATCCCGGACTTAAGGCGACAGGCTGGGGCATCGTCGAAACCCAGGGTAATCGGCTGATCTTTGTCGCTTCAGGCACGGTTCGCTCGACCGCCAATCACTCCCTGGCGGCACGGCTGTCGGCGATCTACACCGGGTTGTTGACGATTATCGATACCTACAAACCTGATGAAGCGGCTGTGGAAGAGACTTTTCTTAACCGCAATCCCGGCAGCACGCTGAAACTTGGCCAAGCGCGCGGTGTTGTTTTGCTGGCGCCGGCGCAGGCCGGGTTGACCGTATCGGAGTACGCAGCGACCACGATCAAGAAGACTGTCGTGGGAACCGGCCACGCGGATAAGGTTCAGGTTCAGTCGATGGTCGCCCGATTGCTGCCCGGCTCGTTGGTCGAAAGCCCCGATGCGGCGGATGCCTTGGCCATCGCCATTTGTCATGCCCACCATTCAAGCGCCGCCAATCGCAAAACAAGCCTCAGCATGGTGCAGCGATGATCGCGCGGCTGAAAGGTATCTTTGCGGAAAGCGGCACCGGCCACGTCATCATTGATTGTGGCGGGGTCGGATATTTGGTCTTCTGTTCGGCCAGAACCTTGGCGCGCATGCCCAGCCGCGGCGAAGGCACGCAACTGCATATTGAGACCCATGTCCGTGAAGATCATATCCATCTTTATGGATTTACCGAGACCGCCGAAAAAGACTGGTTTCGTCTTTTGACCACGGTTCAAGGCGTCGGCGCCAAGGTTGCCCTGGCAATCTTATCTACGCTTTCTCCCAATGATCTTATGCAGGCCATAGCCGCACAGGACAAAGCTTTATTAACTCGCGCCGATGGCGTCGGCCCCAAACTGGCGGCGCGACTTGTCACGGAACTCAAAGACAAGACCGGCGCCCTTGCCTTGGGCGGCACAACTGTTGCGCTATCACAAGATCGCAAAGCAGGCAGCACAGACTCTCCTGAAACTTTACCGCTGCAAGATGCCGTCTCCGCCTTAGTTAATCTGGGATATGGGCGAAGCGAAGCTTTTGGTGCGGCTACCCGTGCCGCCAGCAAGCTTGGCGACAAGGCGCAAGTCGACGCCCTTATCAAGGCGGCTTTGCGTGAGTTGGCAGCATGACGGCCACCCTTCCCGAAGATCGCCTAATCCAACAAAGCGTGGTCGAAGAAGACAGCGTTGAAGCGCATTTGCGGCCACAAACTCTTGATGATTTTATCGGCCAACGGTCGGTGCGTGAAAATTTGCGCATCTTCGTTGAAGCGGCGCGCGGCCGCAGCGAAGCGATGGATCATGTTTTGTTATTCGGCCCGCCAGGCCTCGGAAAAACAACCTTGGCGCAGATCGTCGCCCGGGAATTGAGCGTTGGGTTTCGCGCCACCTCCGGACCAGTCATCAGCAAGCCCGGTGATCTGGCCGCCCTTCTGACTAATCTTGAACCGCGCGATGTTTTGTTCATCGACGAAATTCACCGTCTGCCGCCTCAGGTCGAGGAAATTCTTTATCCGGCGATGGAAGATTTTCAACTGGACCTTATTATCGGTGAGGGGCCGGCCGCCCGGTCGGTGAAGATTGATCTGCCAAACTTTACTCTGGTCGGCGCCACAACCCGTATGGGATTATTGACGACTCCCTTACGCGATCGTTTCGGCATTCCTTTACGTTTAAATTTTTATACGCCCGAAGAACTTGAAGCCGTTGTTCTTCGTGCCGCCAAGGTCTTAGGATTGGTCATTACACATGACGGCGCCAAGGAAATCGCCCAGAGAGCCCGCGGGACCCCGCGGATCGCCGGGCGTCTTTTACGCCGAGTCCGCGACTTTGCCGCCGTGGCCGGCACCAAAACGGTGGATCGCAAAGTTGCCGATCACGCCTTGACCCGTCTTGAAGTGGATACTCTGGGCTTGGATGGTGTGGATCGGCGGTATCTTTCCTGCATGGCCGATCATTACAATGGGGGTCCGGTCGGCGTCGAAACCCTTGCCGCCGCCCTGGCAGAACCTCGCGATATGCTGGAAGACGTTATCGAGCCCTATTTGATTCAGATCGGACTCGTCCAACGAACACCCCGGGGCCGCATGCTGGGCGAAAAGGGCTACCGGCATCTGGGCTTGACGCCGCCGCCGCGCGGACCGGAGCAACTGCAGCTTATGGGCCAATCTTTCGATCCTGATGGTACCACCTAATCCGGGCGCATGATGGCGTTTTCGTTCCGCTTCATCCTCAAATGAAGAACCGTAGGTAAGATCGCCGTTTTGAGTTACACTGTTTTTAGTGCAAATTTTTGCTTACGGCTCGAATGACTGATGCCTCTTTAAGCCCTGCTTCCGGCCGTTTGACGGGCAATCAGCATAGTTTATCCCTTCGCGTATATTACGAAGACACCGACGCTGCGGGTATTGTGTACCATGCCGTCTATCTTCATTACGCCGAACGGGCCCGTACCGAAGCCTTAAGGTTATGCGGGCTTGATCATGGCCGCCTTGCCAAGGAACAAGGTCTGCATTTTGCGGTCCATCGTTGTGTCATCGATTACCAGCGCCCCGCCCGCCTCGATGATGCTTTAATGGTCTATACCCGGGTTACGACTATGGGTGGCGCAAGCTTCGAACTGGATCAATCCATCCGTCGCGGCGATGCCCCGATAGCCCATTTGACCGTCCGCCTTGTTTGCATAGACGCCCAAGGTCGTCCCGTTCGATTGCCGTCTTCCCTGCAGAATGCCTTGCGCATCATGGCAGGTGACGCTGCATAAGACATTACATCAAGATCAAGACGGAAACTCCTTTCATGACCACGATTCTGACAAATTGCTAAGGATAATGCAGAGACCATGAATCAAACCCTTGTCCAAACGGCGACGCTTGCCGCAACGGCCGCGCCTCACGATCTTTCCATCATCGGTCTGTTTATGCAGGCCGATATTATCGTTAAAATTGTCATGACCATGCTGATGATGGCCTCGGTATGGTGCTGGGCCATCATTTTCGAGAAAACCGTCCGGATGCGCCGGCTGAATGCCCGCGCCAACAAATTCGAAGAGGCTTTTTGGTCCGGCAGTTCCCTTGAAGACCTTTATGACCGGGTGGGGCGCCGCCCCCTCGACCCCATGACCGCTATATTTGCCGCCGCTATGCGGGAGTGGCGGCGCTCAACCGAGCGCGGCCTATCGGCCGAAAGCAATATGCGGGCTAATCTTCAGCAACGAATCGAGCGGGTCATGAGCGTTACTCTTGGCCGCGAAATGGAGCGTCTCGAGCGCTATATGAGCTTTCTCGCCTCGGTCGGCTCGACGGCTCCATTCATTGGGCTCTTCGGCACCGTTTGGGGAATTATGAACAGTTTCCAAGCCATCGCAGCGTCCAAAAACACCTCTCTTGCCGTGGTGGCACCGGGCATTGCCGAGGCCTTGTTTGCGACAGCCCTTGGCCTGGTCGCAGCGATTCCAGCGGTTATTGCCTATAATAAACTCTCAACCGATTTGGGCCGTTACGCCAATCGCATGGAAGGCTTCGCCGGGGAATTCAGCGCTATTCTTTCCCGTCAATTGGAAGGAGCGTAGATCCTATGGCAGGCGCGCTTCTCAGCCGGTCAAAAGGTAAGAATTTTCGTTATAATCGCATGAGCGATATCAACGTTACGCCCTTTGTCGACGTGATGTTGGTCCTTCTGATCGTCTTCATGGTCGCCGCGCCTTTACTGACTGTCGGGGTCGAAATCGAACTTCCCGAAACCTCAGCACCTCCCATTAATCAACAGGTTGAGCCGCTCGAAATCAGCATCTCGCGCGACGGCCGCATTTTCCTGCAGGAAAGCGAGACGGCCATTGACGCCTTGGTGCCGCGGCTTGATGCCATCACCAATCAAAATCCCGACACGCAGATTTATGTTCGGGGCGATAAAGGAATTGATTACGGCCGCGTTCTTGAGGTGATGGGTCTGGTCACCCGTGCCGGTTTCCGCAAGATCGCGTTGATTTCCGCCCCGGGCGAGAGCGGAGTCAAATCCACTGCGGCACCGCGCGCTCGTACCGCGGCGCCGGCCACCGCACGGCCCGCGCCAACGCCCGCCTCACCTGGTGTTGCCGGCGTCCCTCCGGCAAGTAGCGCTCCTACCGGTATTCCTTTGCCTCCGGCTATCCCGGGGCAAAATTCAACACGTTAACCGTCATGCGTAAAGCTCTGGTTGCCTCCAGCGCCCTACACGCCACGCTTCTTGTCCTTGCGGTGGTCGGGTTGCCACATCTGCGTCCCGAGATCGAGCCGCAACCGACTATCGCTGTCAGCTTGGTTGAAATCGGTCCCGTCTCGCAGACCCCCGAGGTCGCGCCGCCGCCGCCGAAACCGGAACCGCCTAAGGCGGAGGCTCAGCCCGTCCCGCCACCCCCGCCGGCTCCCGCACCAGCCCCTGCCGAGGCGGCACCGCCGCCACCGCCGGAGCCGAAGGTCGCTGTCGCCCCGCCTAAGCCTGAACCTTTACCGCCAAAACCAGATCCCGTGCCTGAGAAAATGGCTTTGCCGGCGCAACCGCCCAAGCCCAAGGATCAACCCAAGCAAGATGCGAAAAAGCCCGAGCCTAAAAAGGATCAGAAGAAGGACGACTTTGCCGATATCGAAAACTTTCTGCAAAACCGTTTGAAGACCAAGCCGCAACAACCAACCCCCCAAGTTGATCCAAAGTCCAAACAAACGGCGATGAATACCCCGATCGATCCTGCGGCGAAACCGCAGCCGGAGCCGGCGACCCGCACCGCCGCCATCGCGCCGCTTGGCCCAACCCTGTCGGGCAGCGAGTTGGACGCCTTGCGCCAAGTCATCAAAGAAAAATGGAATGCCAACTGCGGCCTTAAGGGTTTTTCCCAAATGGCGGCAGAGTTGGCGGTTCAAGTTTTGCCCGATGGAACTGTCACCTCGGTGAAGGTCGAGCGTGCGGTTGGATCGGGCGATAATGTCGCCCTGACAGCCTTTGTTGACAGTGCGATTCGTGCCGTTAATCAAGCCAGCCCCTTGCCTATCCCCAAAGATAAATACGCTCAATTTGACCGGTTTATCGTCGCCTTCACCCCTAAAGAAGCGGACTGTATGTAATGATGTTCACGCGATATCGGCTACCTCTCGTTGGCAGCAAGCTTGCTCTTGCCGCCGTTATTGGATTGTTTTCCAGCGCCGTCATCTTCACTTCTGCCCGGGCTGAAGTCCGCGTAGATATCGAAAGTCCCGTTCCCAATCCCATTCAGATCGCCATCACCGACTTTTTCGGCGGCGCCGCTGATGCCTCGAATTACGGCAAGCAAATTGCCGCCGTCGTCAGCGCCGACTTAGAAAGATCAGGCCTGTTCCGCGCCGTCGATCCACGGGCTTTTCTGCAATCGCCGGCTGATTTGGCCCAAGCCCAACCGCGCTTTCAGGATTGGAAAACCATCAACGCCCAAGCCCTGGTTTCAGGGGTCGCCGCGATGGAGCCCGACGGCCGATTACGGGTTGAATTCCGTCTGTGGGATATTTTCCAAGGCCAGCCCATGGCTGGCCGTAAGTACTATACGGTGCCGCAGAACTGGCGGCGCATCGCCCATATCATCTCCGATGCGATCTACGAGCGGGTCACGGGCGAAAAGGGCTACTTCGATACGCGTATCGTTTACGTGGCGGAAAGCGGCCCCGGTAACCGCCGCATCAAGCGCTTGGCCATCATGGATCAAGATGGCGCCAATCATAAGTTCTTAACCGACGGGTCTTCCCTGGTATTGACCCCCCGGTTCTCGCCGTCGACCCAGGAAATCACCTATTTGTCTTACTTTGCGGATAAGCCGCGGGTCTATCTGTTCAACATCGATAGCGGTCAGCGCGAAGTCGTTGGTGAATTCCCCGGCATGACCTTTGCCCCCCGGTTCTCAAATGACGGCAAGAAAATCGTCCTCAGCATGTCCAATGACGGCAATTCTGAAATCTACGCCATGGATCTGCAGACACGGCGGGTTCAGCAATTGACCAACCATCCCGCGATCGATACCTCGCCGTCCTATTCGGATACCAATGCCCAGATCGTGTTTAACTCTGATCGCGGCGGGGCTCAGCAGCTTTATGTCATGAACGCCGACGGCTCGAATGTTCAGCGAATCAGTTTTGGCCAAGGCCGCTATGCGACCCCGGTTTGGTCGCCTCGCGGCGACTTGATCGCCTTTACCAAGATGCAAGGTGGTAAATTTTATATTGGCGTCATGAAACCCGACGGCAGCAAGGAGCGCCTCCTGACCGAAAGCTTTTTAGATGAAGGCCCGACCTGGTCGCCCAACGGCCGCGTCTTGATGTTTTTCCGGCAAACCCAAGGCGGACAAAGCGTTTCAGGCACCACTAAACTCTACAGCATCGACCTTTCCGGGCAGAACTTGCGGGAAATCGTAACGCCGCTCGAAGCCTCTGATCCGGCTTGGTCGCCCCTCATTCCTTAAACTCAAACATAAACATCTGGGGTCATCTTACTGAAAAAATTGATCATAACCTCAGAACCCCATTGTCACGGAGTCACGTAACATGTATAAAAATAGGATCGAAATCGGATATTGGGATCGGCTCCTCAATTCCATTCACCTACCCAGACGCTCGGAGATATCAGTGATGCGGCTTAAAATTGTTTGCGCTTGCGCGGCGGCCCTTATGCTTGCTGCTTGCGGATCCGCACCAGAAGACGTGACAGACCTTGGTGGCGGCGGAACGGGAGGCCCTCCCGGCCTTCCTGGCAGCGGCACCGGCACAGGCACCGGTCCTGGCGGCGTCTCCAGCGGCGGATTGCAGATGGAGCTGCAACGGGATGTTGGTGACCGTGTATTTTTCGGCCTGGACCAATATGACCTTTCTCCGGAAGCCCGCAAAACTGTCAGCGCTCAAGCGGCTTGGTTGAAAACCCGGGCCGGCGTATCAGTTACCATTCAGGGTCACGCCGACGAACGCGGCACCCGAGAATATAACCTGGCTCTCGGCGAGCGGCGCGCTCAGTCGGTTAAAGACTACCTCATCTCGCTGGGGGTCGAACCCAATCGGGTATCGATCATTTCCTTCGGTAAGGAACAGCCCGAGGTGGTCGGATCCAATGAAGCGGCTTGGTCGCAAAACCGCCGGGCCGTTACCTTGGTCAGCGGCGGCTAACGAGTCGTAATTAACACGTTGCATTTAGACAAGGAGGCGCCCGCCCTGGAGCTCTGAATTCAGAGCCAACCACAGGGCGGGCGCCTTATTTTTGCCGTTCCCTCAACCTATACATACTCTTGGCGGCTCTCTGCGCTTGCCCTTGATGAGCGACTCAAAAGATAGCGTGAGATCATTATGCGTAAAAACATCCTTGTCCTGACGCACCCTGGACGACTTTATGGTAAAGGTTTGCTTCTCGCCGGTGTGATGGCAATCCTCTTCGGCGCCGTACCTTCTCCCAGTTGGGCGCAAGGGGTCGAAGCTGATGGCCCCGCCATGGCCCGCCAACAGGTGCGCATCTCCGCTCTTGAAAATGAAGTTTCGCGTCTCACCGGCAGCATGGAAGAAATGAACTTCCGGCTTAAACGGATGGAACAGCGCCTCGATAAAATGACCGAAGATTTGGAATTCCGCCTGCAAAAGATCGAGCATGGCGGCGGGGGAACGCCCATGGCGGCGGCACCGGCACCATCATCATCCGCCCCATCACCTACCGGTCAAACAGCAGCGATCGCGCCGCCGCCCCTTAACGCAACGCCAGCAACTCCGCCAGCCGCCGCAGCGCCGGTCGCCCGCACCGCTGCCGAGGCAACGGCCAGCGCCGCGCCCGAACAAAACCGTACCCGTGGCGTGCTCGGCACCTTGCCACAACGCGAGCTGAATGCAGCGACGGCTAATCCCCCTGCCGCACCGCCCGCGTCCACACCCGGCCCCATCAAACCGACCGCCGCCGCCAAACCCGGCAATGTCTTGCCTGCGGGATCGCCCAAAGATCAGTACGATTTTGCCTATTCGCTTTTACAGGCGCGGGAATACGACGACGCCCAGGTTGCCTTGGCTGAATTCGTAACGAAGCATCCCGATACTGAACTTGCCGGCAACGCTCAATATTGGTTGGGCGAGACCCATTACGTGCGAGGCCAATACGAAGAGGCCGCCTCCGCCTTCCTAACCGGCTATCAAAAGTACAAGAAAAACACCAAGGGCCCGGACAATCTCCTGAAGTTGGGAATGTCTTTAGGTAAACTTGGTCAGACGCAGCAAGCCTGCCGGTCGCTGGGTCGTCTTGGCACCGATTATCCGGATGCCCCTGCCACGGTAAAACAACGGGCGCAGCGGGAATCAACGTCCCTGGGCTGTAAGTAGGTAGATGATCGTTGCCGGAACGGTGACTCTCCCTCATCGTTTAGCTCCGGGCGATCCAGATGTTTTTGCGGCCTTTGACGCCGCCTTAGCAAAATTAGGTCCCTTTGAAACGGCGCCTCGTGTGGCGGTTGCCGTATCAGGAGGACCCGACAGCCTGGCGCTGGTTTTTCTTACCGCCGAATGGTGCGGGGCGCGTAATGGCCAGGTTATGGCTCTTACCGTCGATCATAAGCTCCGCCCCGAAAGTACGCCGGAAGCAGCACAAGTCGCTACGTGGATGGCCGATTATGGGATCGCGCATCATATCTTGGAATGGGAGGGACCCAAACCCGAAACGGGGATCCAGGATGCGGCACGCCAGGCTCGCTACCACCTTCTGACCACCTGGTGCCGCAGAGAGGGCATCCTGCATTTGTTGCTGGGTCACCATGCCGACGATCAAGCGGAGACCGTTGTTTTTCGCACCAATCGCCACAGCGGTCCTGATGGGTTGGCGGGGATGGCGGCGATTGTCGAATTGCCCCAGCTTCGATTGCTCCGGCCGCTGCTTGGCCTGCGTCACGACGCCCTTCTTCGCGATCTACAATATCGCAGACAAGATTTTCTTACCGATCCCAGCAACATCAATCCTCGTTTTACACGTGCGCGATTGCGAAAAACTCTGACTGAAACCGCCCGGCTCGAGGCGATCAATTCAGCAGGTGAAGCCGGGGCCCGCCGCGCCCTGACCGAAAGTCAAACCGCATCGCTGTTAGCCGCGCGCGCAACTGTGGATCGTCATGGTTTTGCGACTTTGGATGTTACGGAACTAGACCTTGATGACACCCGTCTTATGCAAATTTTACGCCGGCTGGCTTTGTGCGTCGGAACCCAAGGCTATCCCCCTCGGACCGAACGGCTGCAGAGTTTGGTGGCCTGGTTACGGCACGGGCTGCAAAATCCTTCTGTTAGTCGGCAATGCACCCTTGGCGGATGTTGCTGGAGCTTGCGCCCTCACCAAAAAATTCTTCAGCTCTTCGTGTGCCGGGAACCTGGTGCTTGCGCGCCAGCCTTGCGGGTGGAACATCCGCTGATTTCTTTGGCCTTTGCGGACCAAGAGGCGACCTCGCGCGCCATTTTGTGGGATGAGCGGTTCTTGGTAGAGATGTCCTTGTTCTGTTCTGGCACGAAGGAGTCGCTGATCATTGATGCTCTTGGCCGGCAACCGGCCCTCCTCCCGAAAAATTTACCGGAAGGTGCCGGTGCCGATCTTCCCGCCTTGGTGCGTGACACCCTGCCCGTCCTCAAAGATTCCTCAGGAATCCTGGCGATTCCTCATCTGGGTTATTTACGTCCCGCGACAGCTATTTATGGACGTCTCGGGTCTGATCCTGTTAGAATTATTAAGGAAACTGTGCAGTTTCGACCTCAACATCCCTTGGCGCCGGCATCTTTTTGTTTTTTAAGGCCAAATTAAGTATTTCAAGGGATGTTGCGAAAGTCGGATAACGCACTAAATAATGCTTAAGGGCTTTTCCCGCGCGCCGTTGCCCCGCGCTTCTATCGCAATCGAAAGCGACCCCTTCACGTGAATATCTTTGGCCGTAACATTGCTCTCTGGGTCATCATTGGCCTTCTGGTATTAGCGCTGTTTAACCTCTTCCGGAACCCGGGCGAGAATGAGTCAAAATCAATTTTGGCTTATTCCGATTTTGTCAGCGCTGTTGACGGCAAACAGATCCGTGACGCCCTGATTCAAGGCAACACCATCAGCGGACATTTCACCGATGGTCGGGCTTATTCAACCTATGCCCCGCCCGATCCCGGTTTAGTGCAGCAACTTCGTAACGGCGGGGTCACCATTAAGGCCGCGCCGGTGGATGAGGCTACGCCCTCGCTGCTCGCTATTCTCTTGAACTGGGCGCCGATGTTGCTGCTGATCGGCGTTTGGGTATTCTTTATGCGTCAAATGCAGGGAGGCGGCGGCAAGGCCATGGGCTTCGGCAAAAGCCGCGCCCGGCTTTTAACCGAGCGCCAGGGACGGATCACCTTTGACGATGTCGCCGGCATCGAAGAGGCCAAGGGCGAGCTTTATGAGATCGTCGACTTTCTGCGCGACCCGCAAAAGTTTCAGCGTCTGGGCGGTAAAATCCCCAAAGGTTGCTTGCTGATCGGACCGCCGGGGACCGGTAAAACACTATTGGCCCGCGCCATCGCCGGCGAAGCCAACGTCCCGTTCTTTACCATCTCGGGATCGGATTTCGTCGAAATGTTTGTCGGTGTCGGCGCCAGCCGGGTTCGCGACATGTTCGAGCAAGCCAAGAAGAATGCGCCGTGCATTATTTTCATCGACGAAATCGATGCGGTCGGCCGTCATCGCGGCGCCGGGCTAGGCGGCGGCAACGACGAGCGCGAACAGACCTTGAACCAATTGCTGGTCGAAATGGACGGCTTCGAGATGAACGACGGAGTGATCCTGATCGCCGCCACCAACCGTCCCGATGTCTTGGATCCCGCCCTGCTGCGTCCCGGTCGGTTCGATCGGCAGATCGTTGTGCCGAATCCCGATATCTTGGGCCGTGAGCACATTCTTAAAGTCCATATGCGTAAAGTTCCGCTATCTCCTGATGTGGATGCCCGGGTGATCGCTCGGGGCACGCCGGGATTCTCCGGCGCGGACCTTGCCAATCTCGTGAATGAAGCCGCTCTTCTTGCCGCGCGCAAATCCCGCCGTGTTGTCACCATGGAGGATTTCGAAGAAGCCAAGGATAAGGTGATGATGGGGACGGAACGCCGCTCCATGGTCATGACCGAGGAAGAGAAATTAGCGACTGCTTATCATGAAGCGGGACACGCCTTGGTGATTATGAACGTGCCCGAATATGATCCGTTGCATAAAGTGACGATCATTCCACGCGGCCGCGCCCTGGGCGTCACCTTTGCCTTGCCGGAGCGGGATAAGTATTCGCAATCGAAAAACTTCTTCGACAGCCGCCTTGCGGTTTGCTTCGGCGGACGGGTTGCCGAACAGCTTATCTATGGAGAATCCCATTTGAATACCGGGGCTGCCGACGATATCCGTCAAGCCACACGCCTTGCCCGGATGATGGTCACCGAATGGGGCATGAGCGAAAAATTGGGCCCGCTTCGTTACAGTGAAAACGAGGAAGAGGTTTTCCTGGGTCATTCGGTCACCCAGCGCAAAAACATTTCCGATGCGACGGCGCAATTGATCGACGAAGAAATCCGCCGGATCGTCGAGATCGGCTACAAAAGAGCCCGTGAAATCCTGACCGAGCATCTGCAAGATCTGCATCGCCTGGCCAAGGCCTTGGTCGAGCATGAAACCCTGAGCGGGGATGAAGTTGCCGCCGTGTTGAGCGGGAAATCCATCGTGCGCGCGTCATCCGATGACGGCTCCAAAAAGCCGCCGCGTCGCCGCGGATCCGTCCCCACGACCCGTCCGGGCGGCGCACCTGAGCCCCAACCCGGCGATTAATCCCAACGACTAATTATCGTAATCCTGCGAAGGCCGCGGTTTTGCGCAAAAACTGCGGCCTTTTTGCTGAGTTCGTGATATAATCCTCCAGGTTTCCCCAGGGGTTTTTTAATGTTTATCGTCACACCATGACCCGTAAGTTATTCGGAACAGACGGGATTCGCGGCGCCGCAAATTCCGAGCCGATGACGGCGACCACCGCCTTGCGTGTCGCCATGGCCGCCGCCCGGCAATTTACCCGTGGCGATCACCGTCACCGGGTCGTCATTGGCAAGGACACTCGTCTTTCCGGCTACATGCTGGAGCCGGCCTTGACCGCGGGTTTTATTTCCATGGGCATGGACGTCGCTCTGTTGGGCCCATTGCCCACACCGGCCATTGCCATGCTAACGCGATCCCTGCGGGCCGATTTGGGCGTGATGATTTCCGCCTCCCACAATCCATTTGAAGATAATGGCATCAAGCTGTTCGGTCCCGATGGCTATAAGCTATCCGATCAGATCGAAGGTAAAATCGAAGCCTTGATGCATGCCGAAAGCCTAACCAGCGATCTGCCGCAAGGAAGGGCTCTTGGTAAGGCGCAGCGCCTAGACGATGCGCCGGGACGGTATATCGAATTCGTCAAACAAACCTTTCCCCGGCATTTGCGCCTTGATGGCCTTAAGATTGTTGTCGACTGCGCTCATGGTGCCGCTTATCGGGTGGCCCCGATCGTATTTCGCGAACTGGGTGCTGAGGTTGTGCCCTTGGCGGTGGAACCTAACGGCCGCAACATCAATGCCGCCTGTGGCGCTACCTTGCCGGAAGCGATGCGCCAGCAAGTTGTTTCCCACGGTGCCGATCTGGGGATTGCCCTTGACGGCGACGCCGACCGGGTCGTCATGGCTGACGAACACGGCACGGTTCTTGATGGTGATCAACTGATGGGACTAATTGCTCAATCCTGGCAGCGTCAGGGCCGGCTCAAAGGCGGCGGTGTCGTCGCCACGGTGATGTCCAATCTTGGACTTGAACGCCACCTTAAAAAACTTGGGCTGACGCTGATCCGCACCGCCGTGGGAGATCGCTACGTGGTCGAGCGCATGCGCGAAGGCGGCTACAATGTCGGTGGCGAACAATCCGGCCATATCATCCTGGGCGACATGGCGACCACCGGTGATGGGTTGGTTGCGGCCTTGCAAGTCCTCGCGGCGATCTTGGAGTTGCAGCGACCTGTGAGTGAGGCGGCTCATGTGTTCGAGCCCGTTCCCCAAGTTCTTCGCAATGTTCGCATCAAGGGTGGGAAACCGTTGGAAGATCGGGTCGTGCAAACAACGATCAAAAACGGCGAGACAAAATTGGGCGATAAAGGCCGTCTACTTATTCGTCCTTCGGGTACCGAGCCGCTTATTCGGGTGATGGCCGAAGGCGATGACGCGCATCTGGTCGAGGCTATCGTGGGCGACGTCGTGGCCGCGGTCGAGCGAGCCGCCATAAAGTGAGCATTTCTTCGAAACCGGCTCGGGTCTTGATCGTTGCGGGATCGGATTCCGGTGGCGGCGCAGGAATCCAAGCCGACATCAAAACCGTCACAGCCTTGGGCGGCTACGCGATGACCGCCATCACCGCTCTAACCGCGCAAAATACGCAAGGTGTGTTCGGCATTCACGATGTGCCGACGGATTTTATCCGGCAGCAAATCTCTTTGGTGGCGGAGGATATCGGCGTCGATGTCGTCAAAACCGGCATGCTGCATAACACAGCCGTCATCGAGACGGTAGTTGGCGCCCTGCGGCAGTATTGCTCTCGCGCGGCCGTCGTCGTCGATCCGGTTATGATAGCCAAGGGCGGGCAGGCCTTGTTGCAGCCCGACGCCGGTGCCGCCTTGAAACATAAGCTACTGAAGCTCGCGACGGTTTTGACCCCTAACCTGCCTGAAGCCGAAACTCTGGTTGGATTTTCCGTTCAGAATGAAACAGAGATGCAGCGGGCCGGTGAAGCCTTATTGGCCTTTGGTCCGCAGGCCGTGTTGGTGAAGGGCGGTCACTTAACCGGCGATCGCATCATCGATGTTTTGGTGACGGCAACAGGGTGTCTGCGATTTGAAGACCGACGCATCGAGACAGCGCATACCCATGGCACTGGATGCACCTTGGCCTCGGCGATTGCCACCGGTCTCGCCCAAGGTTTAAATATTGACGCGGCCGTTCGGCGCGCGCGCGCTTACGTGATGGAGGCCATCCGCACCGCACCCGGGCTTGGCCATGGTCATGGGCCGCTCAATCATCTTCATACCGTGAATGCTTTTCCCGCAAAGCGTTAAAGCGTCCTACACGACCGGCGCAGTTTCCGCCATCGGATCGCTTTGCAGCAATTCACGCAGAATGATTAGCGCCCGCTGCAGCCGCTCGTGCGATCCCGTAGCACCCAGACCCAAGCGAACGGCAGCCGGCGGCGATCCAAGACCATGATAAAAACTTTCCGCCGGCCAGATGCTGACGCCGCGTTCGCGGGCAATGGCAATAAAATTGGCCGACGTCCACGGTGCCGGCAGAGGCAGCCAGAGATGAGCGGCTTCGGCTTCGCACCGGTCAAAAACCCTCGGCATAATCCGGCGGGCAATCTGCTGCCGCTGCGCCGCATCGACACGATTAGCCTGCATGATTCGCGCCGCATCACCGCTTTCAATCAACTGCGCGGCGACTTCATTGATGATCGGGTTCGTCATCATGACACTCGCCCGCACCGCGCCGGCCAAGGCGCCGGATACGGCCGCCTGGCCATGGAGATAAGCCACCCGCAACCCCGGCATCAAGGCCTTGGATAACCCGGCGATCGTCACCGTACGCTCGGGCGCATAGAACGAAATCGGCGGCGGCGGATTCTTGGCCAAGGGCCGGTAGATATCGTCCTCAACAATCATGACGTCATGCCGCCGGGCGATGTCGGCGATCGCCGCCCGACGATCCGGGGGCATGATCAAGGTCGTGGGATTATGCAGGGTCGGCAGGCAATAAACGATCCGCACCTTGCCGCTTCGGCATGCCGCATCGAAGGCATCGGGAAGCAGCCCGTGCTCGTCCATCGCCAAGCCGCGTAATTTCAAACCTAGAAGCTCGGCGGTCGACCGCACGCTGCCATAGGATAAACATTCGGAAACCACGGTATCGCCGGCGCGGGCCAAGGCGGCAAAGGCGATTAAAATCCCATGCTGCGCCCCGGCGGAGATTAAAACGCGGGCAGGATCAGCCTCGATTCCCAAGGACTGCATCCACACCGCCCCGGCCGCGCGATGCCGTTCACTGCCGCCATAGGGATGGTAGGTCAAAAGACTAAAAAAATTTTGATCTTCAGCGACGGCTTTCATTTTCGCCGCAACTATGGGGGCGACGGTCGCGACGGTCCCCGGCACCACTGTTGTCAAATTGATCGGCTCCGAGGATTGATCTTCGATCATAATATTGTTCGTCGACGGACGGACAAAGGTGCCGCGACCCACCTCCCCGGCCAGGAGGCCGCGTTTTTCCCCTTCGGCATAGGCGCGGGTGATCGTGCCAATGGTAACGCCTAACCGATAAGCCAAATCGCGATGGGTCGGCAGCCGCGTGCCCGGCTTTAAGCGGCCTTGCGCTACATCCTCAGCCAAGGCATCGGCAATCGAGCGATAGATCGGGCCGGTGCGATCGGCAATTACAGGAGTCCAGGTCATTTACCCTCCAATGTCACCGGGACAATATAACTGTAGAGGTTAAATTGTCACTATGTAACTATAACAATTATTAAGTCATGGAGAGATTGTCATGGTTACAATTCTGAAGCAAACAGACTTAACCAGCCCAAGATCCTTGAACCAAAGCCAGGACACCTCACGGGCGACTCCCCTCTATCAAACATGGCTCGCCCGCCTGAAGCAGCGGCGGCACCTGGCCCGGCTCAGCGATGCCATGTTGAAGGACATCGGCATTTCCCGCAGCGATGCCGCCGCCGAAATCAACAAACCCTTTTGGAAAGCATAGGACGATGCAGCTTCCTCTTTATCAGGTGGACGCCTTTGTCATCGAGGGAAGGCCGTTTTCGGGAAATCCGGCCGCCGTCGTCCCTCTGACGTCCTGGCTTCCGGACGGTCTGCTTCAGGCAATTGCCGCGGAAAACAATCTAGCGGAAACGGCTTTCTTTGTTCCTACAGGTGATAGTTTTCACCTGCGCTGGTTCACGCCGGTTTTGGAGGTCGATCTGTGCGGTCATGCAACATTGGCGACCGCGGCAACCATCATGGAAAAATTAAAGCCAACCCTGAAAACGACGCAATTCACAACCCAAACCGCCGGACCTTTAATCGTTCGCCGCAGCGGCGATCAGTACGAATTGGATTTTCCCGCGCAACCTCCACAGCACATTTCCCTTCCGCACGGTCTGGCAAAGGCCTTAGGTGCAGCACCAACGCAGATGCTGGCTGCCTCTAAAAACTTAGCGGTGTTTAGCGATGCGACTACTGTGCGTCAGATGAAACCGGATTTGCACTTTGTTAAGCAGCTCGATCGTGATGGTCTGATCGTTACCGCACCGGGTGATACGCCAGACCATGATTTCGTCTCGCGCTATTTTGCCCCCCATGCCGGGATCGACGAAGACCCCGCGACCGGCAGCGCCCATTGCATTCTTGTTCCCTATTGGGCCAAACGCCTGGGGAAAACAACCTTACGCGCCCGCCAAGCTTCGACGCGCGGAGCCGATTTTGGCTGCACCTTAAAAAATGACCGCGTTCTTATGCGCGGAAAAACCCGATTTTATCTGGAAGGAACCATAGAGATTCCTGGCTAATTCTTTGGAAAATCAGGTAGTCTTCATAGCAAGAACCGGGTGGGTTTAAGTGCTTCCCATCGCTACCTTCTGACTATATGCAGGAGGTATCGCTATGAAACAAACATCGCTACGCTTACCCGGACTGATCCACTTAAACTTAACGTTTCAGCTTACAAACGTAATCGATACTGTTTTATCGTGGTACGAGCGAAGCTATCAGCGGCACTTGCTTGCGACGATGAGTGATACAATGCTGCGCGATATCGGATTAGAAAGCCGGGATGTTTTTGAAGAAACGGCCAAACCGTTTTGGAGAGCTTGATCATGCTTCTGCAAACGCAAGAGATTAACCCTGTCGAAACCACGATGGAAAGATCCGAAGCCTATCGCCGTATTGAAAAAGCCTTGGGTTTTCTTGCGGCTAATCCAGAAGCCGGCGCGGTTGATCTGGAGCGCGCCGCCGAATCCGTCGGCTTAAGTCCGTTTCATTTCCAACGCGAATTCACCCGCTGGGTCGGCATCAGCCCGAAACGGTTTCAACAATACTTGTCATTAGAAGCGGCTAAGCAAAGCCTTGCCGCCTCAGCCTCGGTTTTGGATGCAGCGTTAGATGCAGGATTATCGGGCCCTAGCCGTCTGCATGATTTAATGATCACTTACGAAGCGGCAACGCCGGGAGAATTTAAACGTCAGGGCGACGGAATGACTTTGCAGTGGGGCGTTCATCCCTCGCCCTTTGGCGATTGCTTAATTGTGGCCAGCCCGCGCGGTATCGTCGGACTCGGCTTCGTCGATACACCTGATCCCAAACCGTCCCTCGCTCTATTGACCCGCAACTGGCAGGCGGCGCGTCTCGTCGAAAGCCCCGTCGATACGGCGGCCTATATCCCGCTTATTTTTCGCGACCGTCTTCCGAAGCCGGGAACCGCTCCGCTCAAGCTGTATCTTCAAGGCACGCCTTTTCAAGTCAAGGTGTGGGAGGCTTTGCTGACCATTCCGCCGGGCGGCCTTGCGACCTACTCCATGTTGGCCAAACGTCTCGGGTATACCGGCGGCCAGGCCGCCCGCGCAGTTGGAACGGCCAATGGCCGCAATCCCGTTTCTGTCCTCATTCCCTGCCACCGGGTTATTCGTGCCACAGGTCACGTCGGCGGCTATCTCTGGGGATCCGGCCGTAAATTGGCGCTGATCGGATGGGAACAGGCCATGCGCGAAGATCACGCGGCGTAAGGGGTTTACGCTTTATCTGGTCTTGACCCTTGTCCTGCTTTGCGGTGAGCTGAATCCCTAGGACAAGGATCCAAGGGTCATGGATAGATACTTTGAAGACTACAAAGTCGGCGAGATTTGGCAAAGCCGAGGCTACACCTTCACCGAATCGGCCATTATTGATTTTGCCCTTATCTATGACCCTCAGCCTTTCCATATCGATATAGGTGCAGCCGAGAAAGGTCCGTATACCGGGCTAATCGCCAGCGGATTTCAGACCCTCGCCATAACCTTTCGCCTGCTGTGGCAAGAACGTCAGTTTACCGCCAGCAGTATGGGATCCCCGGGTTTCGAGCAGCTTCGTTGGTTAAAGCCGGTTCGTCCGGGGGGATACGATCCGGGCCGAGGCGGAGATTTTGGAAATCCGCCCTTCCAGCCGGGCCGACCGCGGTTACGTGACCCTGATCTGCAAAACCCTTAATCACAAGAACGAAACGGTTATGGACTACCGCTGCACTATTATTATGCGCACACGGGCAAGCCTTTCTGCGGGGACTGCCACCCTGACGTGTTAACCTTTGGGGAAAGGCGTTTCGCTTGAGCTTTTTCCCGGAAACCTAGGGCGATTTGTCCACCGCCGCTTTCGTTGACGTAGGCGCAATAGGCCTCGTAGGATCGCCGCGTCCTGTGTTTCCCGCCGCGCCCCGAAAGGCCCTGCCATGCTGCCGAAGCTTCGTCCGGCCCGTCCATTTTTCTCTTCCGGTCCCTGCGCCAAGCGGCCGGGATGGTCGTTGGATTCTCTGAAGAGCGCCGTACTTGGACGATCCCACCGCGCTAAGTCCGGCAAAGCCGCCTTGAATGATGTGATCATCCGATCAAAGATGATCCTGAACATGCCCGCCGATTACCGTTTGGGTATCGTTCCGGCGTCGGATACCGGTGCGGTCGAAATGGCCTTATGGTCTCTTCTTGGCGGCCGCGGCATCGATATGGTCGCCTTCGACAGCTTTGGCGGCGAGTGGGTCACCGATGTGGTGAAGCAACTCAAACTCGCCGATGTCAGAAATCATCAAGCCGATTACGGATACTTGCCTGACCTTACCAAGGTCGACACCGATCGTGACGTTGTTTTTACCTGGAATGGAACGACCTCCGGTGTGCGGATTCCTGATGGCAATTGGATCAAAAAAAATCGTCAGGGATTAACGATTTGCGACGCGACCTCGGCCGCTTTCGCCATGGATTTGCCGTGGGATAAACTCGACGTGGTGACTTGGTCCTGGCAAAAAGTTTTGGGAGGAGAAGCGGGTCACGGCATGATCGCCCTTTCACCGCGAGCGGTCGAGCGTCTGCAATCCTATTCACCGGCGTGGCCGCTCCCGAAGATCTTTCGGCTGACAAAAGGCGGAAAATTAATCGAGGGAATTTTTAGCGGCGAGACGATTAATACGCCCTCGATGCTGTGCGTCGCCGATGCTTTGGATGGATTGGCCTGGGCTGAGTCCATCGGCGGCCTCAAAGGATTGATCGCCCGCACGAGCGCCAATTTTAACACGATCGATGCCTGGGTCAAAAAAACCGACTGGATCGATTTTTTAAGCGTCGACGAAAAAACGCGCTCTCCTACTTCTGTGTGCCTCAAGATTACCGCACCTTGGTTCACGTCTCTGGATGATGCAGGACAACAAGCGGCGGTTAAAGATCTGGTAGGGAAACTTGAGTCTGAAAAGATTGCCTTTGATATTGCCAGTTACCGTGACGCCCCCGCAGGCTTGCGCATTTGGTGCGGGGCGACGGTTGATGCGGCGGATCTTGCCGCCCTTATGCCATGGCTGGAGTGGGCCTATGGTGAAGTCGTTCGTAATAAAGCCGCCGCTTAGCCGACGTTGAAAGATAGGTCATGCCGAAGGTTCTTATCGCCGACAGCCTTAGCCCACAAGCCGAAGCTATTTTCCGCACAAGGGGAATTGACGTGGAAACCGCGACAGGTCTTAAGCCTGACGCGTTGAAGGAAAAAATGGCTCATGTCGATGGCCTTGTGATTCGCTCGGCCACCAAGGTCACCAAGGATATCTTCGAGGCCGCCCCTCAGCTTCAGGTTGTCGGCCGTGCCGGCATCGGCGTCGATAATGTGGATGTCCCAGCGGCGACCGCCCGCGGCGTGGTTGTTATGAATACGCCGGCGGGAAATTCCGTGACGACCGCCGAACACGCCTTGGCCTTGATGTTTGCCCTGGCCCGGGAAATCCCTGCGGCCAATGCATCGACCCAGGCCAGCAAATGGGAAAAGACACGGTTCATGGGGGTTGAATTGACCGGAAAAACCCTGGGCCTGATCGGCTGCGGCAATATCGGCGCCATTGTCGCCGATCGGGCGATCGGTCTCCGGATGCGGGTCATTTCGTACGATCCATTTTTGTCGGAAGAACGCGCCCGCGATCTGGGAATCGAAAAAGTTGATCTTGATACCCTCTATAACCGCGCCGACATTATCACGCTGCATGTGCCTTTGACTGACGCCACCCGGAACATGATCGACGCCAAGGCCATTGCCAAGATGAAAACCGGCGTTCGCATCATCAACTGCGCACGGGGCGGACTTGTCGTCGAAAAAGATCTTAAAGCGGCCATCGACGGCGGCAAGGTTGCGGGCGCCGCCCTGGATGTGTTTGAAGTCGAGCCGGCCAAGGACAACCCTTTGTTCGGATCGGACAAGATCGTCGCCACACCGCATTTGGGCGCATCTACTACTGAAGCCCAGGAAAAAGTCGCGCTGCAAATTGCCGAGCAGATGAGCGACTTTCTGCTGCATGGCGCCATCACCAATGCGGTGAATATGCCGTCCGTTACCGCCGAGGAGGCTCCCAAGCTGCGGCCCTATATGAAATTGGCCGAGCTTTTAGGCAGTTTTGCGGGGCAACTGACCGGCGACGGCTTGAAGGCCGTGCGCATTGAATATGAAGGACATGTCGGCAAACTAAATCGACGACCTTTAACTTGCCTTGCCTTGAAGGGTCTCTTGGGGCCACTCTTGGAATCCGTGAACATGGTTAACGCCCCGGTGATTGCCCGGGAACGAAATATCGATATTACCGAGACGACGCACGACCGGCCGGGCGACTATCAGACGCTGATCAAACTCGTTGTCACGACAGATCGCGGCGAAAGATCGGTCTCGGGAACATTGTTTGGCGGCGACAAGCCGCGCATGGTTGAAATTAAAGGAATTCCCGTTGAAGCAGAATGGTCGCCGCATATGCTGTATATCACCAATTCGGACAAGCCGGGCATGATCGGCGCCTTAGGTACATTGCTAGGTAATGCGGGGGTGAATATCGCCACTTTTCATCTTGGCCGTGATCGTGAGGGCGGGACGGCGATCGCCCTTTTAGCCGTGGATAACGCGGTCCCAGCAAATCTTCTCTCACAGATCGAGGCGCTGAACGGTGTTCGCCAAGCGCGGGCATTGCGATTCTGATGGTTCGTTTATCCCCCTTATACTTTTTAACCGCAATCACCATCGCCGTCGCGGTCAGCTTGACCTCTATGAGTTTTGCTCAGACACCACCTTCATCCTCTGCGCCCTCAGCAGAGCCGAAACCCTTTCCACCGCCGGCAACCTCTCCGTCTTCTCCCGCGCCCGTTTTAACTCCGCCAAAACCTGAAGCGCCAACCGCAACGACACCTTCGCGGCCAGCAACACCTGGCGCAGCACCTGGTGTTGTTCTCACGCCGCCGAAGCCGGAAGCACCGGCAACGCCGACCACAACCCCTGCATCACCGGCAACACCGTTGCGGCCGACAGGAGCGCCAACTTCACCCGCCATTGCCGCACCGGCAAGTACGGCACCAGTGGCCGGCGAGGTGGCGCCGATCGCCAAGCCGACCGTCCCTCAGGGTAAGCTCCGCTTCATTACCGTCAACGTTCCGGGTATTACCGTCAACGCTCCGGGGCAGGTAGATATATTATCGCCTAAAGGTGATGGCACCGCCTTGGTCAAAGACCGAACAGGTCGCAGCTTCCGATTAGAGCTTGTCAACGGAACGCCCCAGCTTATTCAAGAAGAACGGTCGCCGCCGTCGCCCAAGCCGGTAACTTCCGAATATACCATTCTTTCAGGATCACGCGTGACCTATGGACAAAAAGACATTGCCTCCGCCTACCTGGTTCAGCCCACCGCACAGTACCGTCACGGCGCCTTGGGTGATCGGATTGAAGCGGATGGAGTCGAGATACGGGATCGTAACGGCAAGATCTTTACCTATCTTGAACATCGCGAAGCGGTCATAGAAGATGTCATGCCGCGCCTGATCGACATCGATGGCGACGGGCGGGACGAGGTGATCGTGGTCCGTTCTTTTATAGACTACGGCTCCGCCTTGGCCATTTTGGGGTTGCGCGACGGCAAGCTGGAGTTATTGGCACAAAGCGCCGCCGTGGGCGTGCCGATGCGCTGGATGAATCCGGTTGGGTTTGCCGATTTCGACGGCGACAAAAAATTGGAAGTCGTCGCGGTCATGATGCCTCATGAGGTGGGCATTCTGACTTTGTTCAGATATCAGGACGAGGCTTTGGTGCCTATAGCCACGGCCAATGGATTTAGCAACCATGTCTTCGGCACCCAGGAGCCGGACTTGGGCACCGTTGTCGATATGAACGGCGACGGCCGGCCCGACATTGTGGTCCCGGATTTTGATCGTCGGAACCTGCGCATTGTCACCTTGTGGGGCGATGATTTTCTTGATCTTGGCAAGCAGCTTCTCCCTGCGCCTTTTACCGGGCCAATGTACCCGCTTTACGACAAAGAGGGCCATGGTGCCGTCACCTTCATGGCAAATGGGATGCTGACCGTCGCCGTGGGAGATGGATTGCCTAAAACGCCACCGCCGCCGGCCCCGGGAACCCCGATCATTCGCTCGCCCGAAGCCTATGTTGCGCCTGCCGCTCCCAAAGTGACGAAACCCTTGGGCGACGTGACAAGCGATCGGCCCGGGACCCCTTTACCTTCGAACAAGCCGACTGCAGCGCCGCAACCTTATAAACCGCCCGTAAAAATTGAACCCGAACCCTCGCGCTCTCGCACAGGGATCAAATCGAGCGACCCTAAATAATGGTGCAGAGATCCAAAGACTCAGATTCTGCGACGACTGCCGCCGCTCTTCTTCCGGCGGGATTGGGCGATGTTTTGCCACCCATGGCGGAACAGGAAGCCGCCGCGATTGAAACCTTGGTCGCGAGTTTTCGCAGCTATGGATATGAACGGGTAAAACCGCCTTTGATTGAGTTTGAAACGGGTCTTCTCGCCGGAACCGGCGCCGCCATGGCGGCGCAAACCTTTCGATTAATGGACCCGGTCTCTCAGCGTATGATGGGGGTTCGCGCCGACATCACGGTTCAGGTGGCCCGAATCGCCGCAACGCGTCTTGCTAAAATCTCCCGGCCGCTTCGCCTGTCCTACGCCGGCCAAGTGTTACGGGTTAAGGGCACGCAGCTTCGGCCGGAACGGCAGTTCGCTCAAGTCGGCGCCGAGCTGATCGGCATCGACGCGGCGACCGCCGATGCCGAGGTCATTATCTTGGCAGCCGAGGCTCTGCAGCATCTCAAGGTCGCCGGTCTTTCCGTCGATATCGCCTTGCCCGGACTTGTGCCACTTATTCTCAATAAAGGGCCTGAGATTTCCTACGACCTGTATCAAGCGCTTGATCGTCGCGACATCGACGCCGTCACCAAGCTTGGCGGCGCTGATGGTAAAACCCTTGCGGCATTGATCGGTGCTTGCGGCCCTGTAACCTCTGCCTTGGCCGCCTTAGACAAAATTTCGTTACCCGCCCAGGCCCGGGCTATCGCGCAACGTCTGAAGGACGTCATCCGTCAAGTTTCGGCCGCTTTGCCCAATCTCACTTTGACAGTCGATTATGTCGAGCGCCGGGGCTTCTCTTATGAACAAGGCATCGCCTTTACCCTGTTCGCGCGCGGCGTACGGGGCGAGCTGGGACGGGGCGGCGATTATCTTATTTCCATTGCCGAAGAATCCGCAGGAGAGCCTGCTTGCGGAGTCACCTTATATATGGATTCAATCTTACGAGCCCTTCCCGCACCGGTGCCGACACAACGTCTTTTTCTTCCTCTTGATACTGATCCCGCCCGCAGAGCGGCCTTGCATAAAGAAGGCTGGATAACGGTGATGGGATTGACGAAAACCAAGGATAGCACAGCAGAAGCGCGACGCCTTGGCTGCACCCATATTCTGTCGGGCGATAAACCAACGCCTCTTTAATCCAGAAGGAAAGATTTTATGGCCAATGTGGCGGTGATCGGCTCGCAGTGGGGCGACGAGGGCAAGGGAAAGTTTGTCGACTGGCTATCGGAACGCGCCGATGTGGTGGTTCGGTTCCAAGGCGGTCATAATGCCGGCCACACTCTGGTCATTGATGGTGTCACCTATAAACTAAGTTTGTTGCCCTCCGGTGTGGTGCGCGGCGGCAAGCTGTCCCTGATCGGTAACGGCGTCGTGGTTGACCCGTGGGCGTTGCTGGCGGAAATTGATGGGATCGCCAAACAAGGCATCAAGATTACCCCAGATCAATTGCGCGTTGCCGAGAATGTAGCCCTTATCTTACCGCTTCACCCGGAGTTAGATCGCGCACGAGAACAGGCGCAAGGTGCCGGAAAAATCGGCACGACCGGTCGCGGCATCGGGCCTGCCTATGAAGATAAGGTGGCGCGGCGCGCCGTGCGTCTTATCGATCTGGCCCAACCCAAGGTTCTCCGCCAACGGGTCGAAGGTTTATTGGCGCATCATAATGCGTTGCGTCGCGGCCTGGGTGAAAAGGAACTTACCCTTGAGTCCATTCTTGCGCCGTTGCAAGAAATTGCGCCGCGCCTTCTTCCGTTTATGGACTGCGTATGGAAACGCTTGGATGAAGCGCGCCACCAAGGGAAACGCATACTATTCGAAGGCGCGCAAGGAACCTTGCTGGACGTTGACCACGGCACCTACCCTTTCGTAACCTCGTCCAACACCGTTGCCGGCCAAGCCGCGGCCGGCTCGGGCATTGGACCGGGGCGTATCGGTTATGTGCTGGGTATTACGAAGGCTTACACGACACGGGTTGGTTCGGGCCCCTTTCCGACCGAGCTAACCGATGATATCGGCGAACGCTTGGGCGCCCGCGGTCGCGAGTTCGGCGTCGTGACCGGACGCAAACGCCGCTGCGGCTGGTTCGATGCGGTTCTGGTGCGCCAAGCCATTACGGTCGGGGGAATCAACGGCATCGCCTTAACCAAACTTGATGTGCTGGACGGTCTGGATGAAATCAAGATCTGCGTCGGCTACGATCTCGACGGAAAGAAACTGGATCGCCTGCCGGCGGGGATCGACGAGCAAGCGCAGTTGAAACCCATTTATGAAACCATCGAGGGCTGGCAAGAAACCACCCAAGGTGCGCGATCCTGGGCGGATCTTCCAGCGACGGCAATTAAATACGTGCGCCGGGTTGAAGAATTGATTGGTGCGCCCGTCGCGCTGCTCTCCACCAGTCCCGAACGGGCCGATACCATTTTGGTGCACGATCCGTTTGCGGATTAACCGTCCTTGCTAATTCAAAGCGCCGGCGATTGCTTCAAGGGCCGCATCAATCTTAGCGACATTGGGACCGCCGGCTTGCGCCATATCGGGGCGTCCGCCGCCGCCCTTGCCGCCCAAGGTCTCGGCGCCGACCCGGACGAGTTCGACCGCACTGACGCCGGGCGTGAGATCGTCGGTAACCCCGACAACCAGCGACGCCTTGCCTTCGGTGGTGGTGGCCAGAGCGACAACCCCGCCGCTGCCCAGCTTACGCTTGAGGTCATCCGCCATCGCCTTTAGTTCGCGCGGCGGGACTTCCGATAAGGCGCGGCCGATATATTTGATCTTGCCGATGGTGCGGATTTCCGGGGCAGCACCATTTCCACCGCCGCCGGTTGCCAGCTTGCGCCGAAGGTCGGCCAGATCCCGCTCCAGTTTTTTTCGCTCGTCGAGCAAGGCGGTGATGCGGCTAGGCACGTCTTGAGGCGAGGCCTTAATGATTGCCGCCACCTCGGCCAGCAAGGCGGACTGCGTCTTGGTCCACTCGATCGCTGCCTTCCCTGCCACCGCTTCGATTCGGCGCACCCCGGCAGCAAGGCCTTCTTCCGATATGATGCGGAATAGACCGATGTCGCCGGTGCGGGTCACATGAGTTCCCCCGCATAGTTCGGTCGAATAAAAAGCATTGTTCTTTTTTTCATGAGCGCCGCCCATGGAAACAACCCGCACCTCGTCGCCATACTTCTCGCCGAACAACGCCAAAGCGCCGGCGGCAACCGCCGCCTCCGGTGTCATCAGCCGGGTGGTGACGTCGGCATTTAGAAGAATGCGCGCATTCACATCCGCCTCAACGGCAGCAATATCTTCTGCCGTTAGCGGACGTACTTGAGAAAAATCGAACCGCAATCTATCGGCGGCGACCAGCGAACCTTTTTGCGTCACGTGATCGCCCAGACGGCGGCGCAAAGCTTCATGCAGAAGATGGGTAACCGAATGATGGGCGCGCAAGCCGGCCCTGCGCTCGGCATCGATTCGCATGTTTACCGCCATGCCGGCCTTCAGCGTTCCATGAACCACCTTGCCCATGTGAATGAAAAGATCACCCAGTTTTTTCTGGGTATCTTCGATGGCGACCTCCAGACCGCCGGGCGCAAAGAAGCTGCCTTGATCGCCTTGTTGTCCACCGGACTCGCCGTAGAAGGGTGTCTGGTTGACGATAATCGCCACCTGATCGCCCGCACCGGCTGAAGCGACTTCCTTGCCGTCTTTGATAACAGCAAGGACATTCCCCTCGGCAGCGATCTCTCCATAACCCAGAAACTCGGTCGCTCCATGTTTTTCGCGTAGATTGAACCACAGACTTTCCGTCGCCGTCTCGCCCGAACCGGCCCAGGCCTTCCGCGCCTCGGCACGCTGTTTGGCCATTGCCGCATCAAATCCGGCGACATCAACCGCACGACTTTGTCCGCGGAGAATGTCTTGGGTTAAATCCAAGGGAAAACCGTAGGTATCATAAAGCCGGAACGCCACATCACCGGCCAAGGCCTTGTCCTTAGGCAGACGGGTCAGTTCCTCATCCAGCAATTTTAACCCACGTTCCAAGGTTTGCCGGAACCGAGTTTCCTCCAATTTCAATGTCTCGGTTATTAAAGCCTCGGCACGGATCAGCTCCGGATAGGCGGCACCCATCATGCGAACCAGACTCGGCACCAAACGCCACATTAACGGCTCAGAGCTTCCAAGCTTATGGGCATGGCGCATCCCGCGACGCATAATGCGGCGCAAGACATATCCCCGCCCCTCGTTCGACGGCAATACCCCATCGGCAATCAAAAACGCACTGGAGCGAAGATGATCGGCAATCACCCGGTGCGAGACCGCATGAGATCCATCGGCATGCTGCCGGGTCAGCTCGGCCGATGACTCAATCAATGAGCGCAGTAAATCGGTATCATAATTATCGTGCTTGCCCTGCAGGATGGCGGCGATCCGCTCGAGCCCCATGCCGGTGTCAATCGACGGCCGTGGCAAACTAATCCGTTTGCCGCCCGGCTGTTGCTCATATTGCATGAACACCAAATTCCAGATCTCGATGAAGCGGTCGCCGTCGGCATCCGCACTCCCCGGAGGACCCCCGGGAATCTTGTCACCATGGTCGTAGAAAATTTCCGAACAGGGACCGCAGGGACCCGTATCCCCCATCTGCCAGAAATTGTCGGAGGTGGAAATCCGGATGATGCGATCGTCCCCAAGGCCGGCGATCTTTTTCCACAACCCGGCGGCTTCTTCGTCTTCACTATAAACCGTCACCCATAGTTTCGATTTTGGAAGGCCGTAGTCCTGAGTGACGAGACTCCACGCAAACTCGATCGCATCCGGTTTGAAATAATCGCCGAACGAGAAATTCCCCAGCATTTCAAAGAATGTATGATGGCGGGCGGTGTAACCCACGTTCTCCAAGTCATTGTGCTTTCCACCGGCGCGGACACATTTCTGCGCCGTGGTCGCGCGCCGATAGGGACGCTGTTCGGTGCCGGTGAAGACATTCTTGAACTGCACCATGCCGGAATTGGTGAAGAGCAGCGACGGATCATTCCGCGGCACAAGAGGGCTCGAGGCCACGGCCTCGTGACCGTTCTTGCGGAAAAATTCAATAAAGGTTGACCGGATCTCGTTGCCGCTCGCCATAACCGCCTGCCGTTACCTCAAATCAAAAACATAAGAAATTTGTTGTACCGCCCCTCCTGCGGACTGTCTATCGCGCAGACGCCAGCGGCCCAAAAGCAGGCGCCGCAAATTACGCATCCCGGGCATAGGCTTATATATGTGGTAAAAAGCGGGAATTACAAGGAAATCCGCCCCTGCTGCGGCTTGATCCCGGAGGACGGGGAAGGGCAACAAGGGCGGACCTTTCTCTGAGGAGGGCTACCAGGCAGGGGTTACAGCCGGTACCGTTCAGAGATTTTCGGCAGCTTTGCGAAAGGCTTGCTGCCTTCGCAAAGCTGCTTAATCTTAGTCATCGTCAGAGCTGGATGATCCTTCACCGTCACCGGAAGACATCATCATGCGGCCGGCGACCAGTCCGGCATTGGCGCGGATTTTTTGTTCGATGGTCGCCGCCATTTCCGGGTTGGCTTTCAAGAAAGTCTTGGCGTTCTCCCGCCCCTGGCCAATCCGTTGGCCATCGAAGGAAAACCAGGCGCCGGATTTTTCGACGACCCCGGCTGCAACGCCCAAGTCGACAAGCTCGCCTGTTTTGGAAACGCCTTCGCCATACATGATGTCGAATTCAACCACCTTAAACGGCGGCGCCATTTTGTTTTTGACAACCTTCACCTTGGTCTGATTGCCCACCACATTTTCCCGGTCTTTGATTTGACCGATCCGGCGAATATCCAAACGAACCGAGGCATAAAACTTCAGCGCATTGCCGCCGGTCGTAGTTTCGGGGCTGCCGAACATCACGCCGATTTTCATGCGAATTTGATTGATGAAAATAACCAGGGTGTTCGACCGGGAAATCGACGAGGTCAGCTTCCGAAGCGCCTGACTCATCAGCCGCGCATGAAGACCGACATGACTATCGCCCATTTCGCCTTCAAGTTCCGCGCGCGGCACCAGCGCCGCAACCGAGTCAACGATCAGAACGTCGACGGCACCGGACCGCACCAAGGTATCGGCGATTTCCAACGCCTGCTCGCCTGCATCAGGCTGCGAAATCAAAAGGTTCCCAACATCAACCCCCAGCTTGCCGGCATAAATGGGATCCAGCGCATGCTCGGCATCGATAAAGGCGCAGGTCCCGCCGCTTTTCTGCGCTTCGGCAACAACATGCAAAGCCAAGGTGGTTTTACCCGAGGATTCAGGGCCGTAAATTTCAATCACCCGGCCTTTCGGCAACCCGCCGATTCCTAGGGCGATGTCCAGGCTCAGCGATCCTGTGGAAATGGCCTCATGCTCGGTCGCCTCTTGCTGGCCGAGCTTCATGATCGAGCCTTTACCGAAGGATCGCTCGATCTGACCGAGAGCCGCATCCAAGGCTTTTTGTTTATCCATTTGGTTTTTCTCCACTAGGCGCAATGCCGTATTCGTCATAGCCGAATATCCTCCTCTTACAAAAAGCCTGGTGCTCCCGCAATACGGGTAAATGGTCACCTTATGTTCTTGGATGCAGGTTAGATTTTGCTCCCCGATTGGTTTCCGTCTCCAACCGTCCAAACACTTTACTACAGGAACAATAAAAGAACAATAGGAAAACTATATATGAACAAAATGGCGGATTATCTGGGGTTTGCCGCAAGAACACCGCTTACTTATCAACACCAGTCCCGGTTAGTAATTTTACTTCGGCGCCAAGACCTCTTTAACCGCACCGGCAAATTGCGCCAGGCTAAACGGCTTGGCGAGAAATCGGACGTCCTGAGTCGCCCGAATCCGATCTTTCAGCGCCTCTTCGGCATAACCGGACATGCAGAGCACTTTGATCCGCGGCACGATGGCTCTGGCGGCGGCGATAACCGACGGCCCATCCATCTGGGGCATCACCACATCGGTAATAAGCAAATCGATGGCATCGCGTTCTTGGCGGAGAATCTCCAAAGCCTCCATCCCAGTGCCGGCATGAAATACCTTGTATCCTTTTGCCTGCAAGGCGCGCACCGCAAACAGCCGCACCGGATCTTCGTCTTCAACAATAAGGACCGTACGGTTCTCGCCCTCTTTCACCTCGCCGGCCGAAGGCTTTGCCGTTGGCTTTGCCTTCATCCCGTCCGAGGACTTGGCCACATGAGTGTCGATGTGACGAGGGAAAAGGAGCCGAAAAATCGATCCGCTGCCAACAGCCGTATCCACAAACACATACCCGCCGGTTTGCTTTACAATGCCGTAGACTGTCGCCAGGCCAAGGCCGGTCCCTTGCCCGATCGCCTTCGTCGAAAAGAACGGCTCAAAGATCCGGCTTAGAATTTCCGGTGGAATGCCGACGCCCGTATCCTCAACCTCGATCGAGATCCAATTACCGGGAGGCACAACCTCACCGCCGCGAACCAGCGGCTGAGTTAACACCATATTGGCGGTGCGAATGGACAGCTTTCCTCCGCGCGGCATTGCATCCCGGGCGTTGACGACCAGGTTCACCAAAATCTGTTCCAGTTGGCTTTCATCGGCAAAAATCAGACCCTGCTCGGACGTATTCTGGATCTCGATCTTGATTTCTTCACCGCTGAGACGACGCAGCAAATCCGTCACGCCGGAAATAGTATCCCTGACATTCAGCACATGCGGCTGAAGGATTTGCCGTCGTGAAAAAGCCAGCAATTGCCGCACCAAAGTAGCTGCACGTTCGGCGTTTTGCTTGATCTGCGTGATATCGGAGAAATCATCGCTCCCTTGATCTTGCCGCAACAAGGTAAGGTCGCAGTAACCGATCATCGCCGTCAGCAAATTATTAAAGTCGTGGGCAATCCCTCCCGCCAACTGACCGATGGCCTGCATCTTTTGAGCTTGGGCCAAACGCTGCTCGAGGCTTTTTTGCTCGGTGGTATCGATCACATAAACCGTAGCGCTCTTAGAAGACGGATCCTCTTCTGAGTCAGCTCCGATGAAAAGCGTCGCCGTCTTATCGCCTGCTTGGCCAAATCGAACATCTATCCGCTCGAAGCCGGAATGATCGTAGAGGTTATCAAGAATTTTCCGCACCGCTACTCGGTCAGATTCAAAAACCAGACTATCCAACGACTGGCCGGTTAGACGAATCTTAGGATCACCGACAAGAGAAAGAAACGCATTATTACCACGCAGAATCTTCGTCTCACCATCAAGCAAGACGATGCCGATCGGCGCCAAGTCGTATAGAGCGCGGAAACGCCGCTCAGAACGGCGAACGAGTGGCGCATCAGACCGATCCTCGAGATTACGGCCCTCTTTTCTCTCCGCCATGCGGTCTACCTATAAGTTAGCCCAAGACTGCCGCGCAAACTATATCGCGTAAAAAGATCGCCCATGACGATCTCTTAATTAATCTTCGCGATGCGTCCGTTCCATCCGCTCGTGGCGCTCTTGCGCTTCAAGGCTTAGGGTCGCAATCGGGCGTGCCGTCAACCGCTTCAATCCGATCGGCTCGCCGGTTTCTTCACAATACCCATAAACGCCCTCATCAATGCGGCGTAACGCGTCATCAATCTTTGACAAGAGTTTGCGTTGACGGTCGCGCGTCCGCAGCTCGATCGAGCGATCGGTTTCCAACGACGCCCGGTCGTTCATATCCGATTCCTGCAAGCTTTCCTCGCGCAAAACCATCAGCGTCTCATCGGACTCTTTCAAAACATCTTCGCGCCACTTTAACAATTTCTGCCGAAAGAATTCCTGCTGACGTGGATTCATGAATTCTTCTTTTTCATCAGGCTCGTAATCGGGCGGCAACACGATCGCGGGCCCCGGCTTGCCTAGAATCTTGCGGGGAATGATCGGCTTCTTGACGATAACCGGTTTTGCCGCGCCAGTCGGACGAAAAGGGGACGGACCTTTATTCGAAGCCGCAGAGGGTTTAGCCGGCACTTTGGACGGCCCCTTAACGGGTGTTGCCTTCACAGCCGGAGCTTTTGTCGGAGTTGTTTTCCCTCCCGACACCTTCGCCGACGATTTGGGCATTGTCTTGGGTGGCGCAACCTTTGCAGCTTGTTTCGCGGGTGCCGCCTTCGCCGGCGGTTTTTTCGCCGTCGGTGTTTTTTTGGCCGAACCGGTTTTTGCCGGGCGAGGCGCCGGCTTTGCCGACTTCGTTGATTTTGTCACCGGCCGCGACTTGGGCGCCCCCGATTTTTTAGCAACAGTTTTCGCCTTAGCCGGTTTTTTCACAGCACCCCGAGATTTCGCCGCCGGTTTTGCGCGATTCTTTACCGGCGTCTTCATCGGGGCTGGGCGTTTTTTCTTCGCCACCGGTTGTTTCTTTTTCTTGGGAGAAGGCTGTTTTTTCTGTGCCATGGTGATCGCCGGGTTGTGAGCGCAAACTCTGAACTCTTGCGCGCAGGAGTATAGGAATCACCTCTTGTTCCTGCAAGCAAAGGTTTCGCGAGAATTTTAACAGAAAACCCTGCAAAAAGCCTGCCTCTTCCGCAAACTTTGCCTTTTTATTGGATAAAAAAGTGGGGGAGACCTTGCGGTCTCCCCCAAGTTTATACAGGGAGCACTGATGCCAGGCGAGACACCAGCGGCAGGCATCACGCTCCGCCGGCGTATGGGCGGAACAGGCAGTTCCGCCGCATAGAGACGCATCGGTCACGCCCGATGCAAACTTGTTAGGCTGCTTAAGAACAGCCGCTTGTTCCTCCGCAGCTATCGCACTTAAGACAGGTACCGCTACGCAGGAGGGTAAAATTGGCGCATTCCGGGCACGGATCGCCCTCGAATCCCTTAAGCCGGGCTTCCCGGATACGGTCGAGCTGGCGGTTAACTTCCCGCACAGCGGTTTCGGCAATGGCAGGGGACGGCGAGAACACCGCTTCAGCCGCCGGGTCGGGGGTGAAGGCGTCGGCAACCGTCTGCGCTTCACTCATCGACCGATGGTTTTCCGTCCCCGTCGCGGCAAGCCCGCCTTGTAAAACCAGAAGATTGGCCCGGACATAGCCGGTCGAGGCCACCCGACGAACCAATTCTCGGGTATCAAGCTGTTGCTCGGCCGCCTCAGCAGGGCGATCCAGACCCTCGGCCGGCGCGTTCTTCTTACCCAAGGCATCGGGCAGGAGATCGGCCGGTTCGGCGTGGGCTAAGTCGGTCCGCCCCAAGTAACTGATCGCCAGTTCCCGGAAAATATAATCGAGAACACTGGTGGCCATCTTGATAACATCGTTGCCCTGGACCGGGCCCGCCGGCTCAAACCGGGTAAAGGTAAAGGCCTCGACGAACTCTTCCAGCGGAACGCCGTATTGCAGTCCAATCGAGATGGCGATGGCAAAATTATTCATCAGCGAGCGGAAGGCGGCGCCCTCTTTATGCATGTCGATAAAGATTTCGCCGATCCGGCCGTCTTCGTATTCGCCGGTTCGCAAATAAACCTTATGACCGCCAACCGTCGCCTTTTGCGTATAGCCTTTGCGGCGATGGGGAAGTCGCCGGCGATCCGTTGCACGTTCGACGATCCGTTCGATAATCCGCTCGGTAACGACAGCCGCCCGCTCGGGCACCGGCGCCGCCATAACCTGCTCGAGAAGACTGGGCCGAATATCCGCGTCTTCCTCGTCGAAAGCGTCGTCGGCATGATCGGTAAAGACCGATGCCAAGGGTTGCGATAGTTTGCATCCATCGCGATAAAGAGCCACCGACTTCAGCCCCAATCGCCAGGCAAGGGTGTAAACATTCTGGCAGTCGGCGATGGATGCCGTGTTCGGCATGTTAACAGTTTTGGAGATGGCGCCGGAAACAAACGGCTGAACCGCCGCCATCATCCGCAAATGACTTTCCCACGAGAGAGATCGTGTTCCCTTTCGCCCACAAGGGGTTGCACAGTCGAACGTCGCCAAGTGTTTCGGCTGCAGATCCGGCGCCCCTTCCAAGGTCATCGCGCCGCAGCAGTGGATATTCGCCGCGTCGATCTCGTCCCGGGTAAATCCCAAGGCGTCCAACATGTCGAAGGAGAGATCGTCAAGATCATCTCCATCCAACTTGAGCACGCGGGTGCAGAAGTCGGCGCCGAGAGTCCATTTGTTGAAGGCAAACCGAATATCAAAAGCTGTTTCTAAGGCGCGTTCCACCTTGGTGAGCGCCGCATCGTCAAATCCCCGCAACCGCAGCTTTTCGTGATTCACGCCCGGTGCATCTTTCAAGGTGCCGTAGCCGATGGCGTAACCGACAATGTGGTTGGCCGTTTCCGGATCGTAACCCAAAGCCTCCAGAGCCAAGGGAACCGTACGGTTAATAATCCGGAAATATCCCCCGCCGGCTAATTTCTTAAACTTGACCAAGGCAAAGTCGGGCTCAATCCCGGTGGTGTCGCAATCCATCACCAGGCCGATAGTCCCGGTAGGTGCGATCGCCGTAACCTGAGCATTGCGATAGCCGTGGCTTGCGCCCTGCTCTACGGCTTCGTTCCATGCCGCAACCGCTGCCTGATGCAGACGCTGGTCCACCTGCGCATGCTGAATTAACGGCACGGGCGGCACCGACAATCCTTCATAACCCGTCGTCTCACCTCGCGCCGCGCGTTGGTGATTACGCATCACCCGCAGCATTGCGTCACGATTGGCGGCGAAGCCCGGAAAGGCGCCTAATTCTTCCGCCATCTCCGCAGAAACCGTATAAGCGGTTCCGGTCATAAATGCGGTTATCGCACCGGCAAGCGACCGGCCGGCATCACTGTCATAAGAATGACCCAGGGACATGATCAACGCCCCCAGGTTGGCGAAGCCAAGACCGAGGGTGCGAAATTCATAAGAACGCCGCGCGATCAGCGCCGACGGATATTGCGCCATTAGCACCGAAATCTCGAGCGTCACCGTCCAAAGTCTTATCGCATGCCGCAAGGCATCGACATCTAAATTGCCGTCGTCACGACGAAACGCCATCAGGTTAAGCGAGGCTAAATTACAAGCCGTATCATCCAAAAACATATATTCAGAGCACGGATTGGACGCCTTGATGCGGCCGCTTTCCGGGCAGGTGTGCCACGAATTAATCGTGGTATCGAATTGCACACCAGGATCCGCCGACGTCCAGGCCGCGGTGGCTATGCGATCCCATAAGGCGCGCGCCTTAACCGTTTTTGCGGTGGCGCCATCGGTCCGCCGGATTAAGGCCCAATCACCACCACGCTCGACGGCGACCAAAAACTCTTCGGTAACGCGAATGGAGTTATTGGCATTTTGTCCACTGACGCTACGATAGGCTTCGCCATCCCAATCGGTGTCATAAAGAGGCAGCCGCGCCGAGGTTTGTCCTTCGGCGGCCAAGCGCAAGGCCCGCTGAATTAAGGTCTCCGGCAAAAAAGCGCGGCGTGCGGCGCGGACCGCCTTGGCTAAAAACTTATTCTGCTCAGGATCAAGACGGACGGCATCATCGGCCAGGGCTTCCGGCGCGTCGCTGCGGCAGGCCTGCAAAATGGCATTTACATGACGTTCTGTAAGGCGCGATCCCGCAACGAGGGCCGCCACTTTTTGCTCTTCAACGGTTTTCCACTCGATAAAAGACTCGATGTCCGGATGATCAATGTCGAGAATCGCCATCTTGGCGGCACGGCGGGTCACGCCGCCGGATTTGATCGCACCGGCAGCTTGATCGCCGATTTTCAGAAAGCTCATGACGCCGGAGGTTACGCCGCCGCCCGAGAGAGATTCGCCCTCCGCTCTTAAAGGAGAAAAATTGGAGCCGGTGCCGCTGCCGTATTTGAACAGGCGCGCCTCGCGTTGCCACAGGTCCATAATGCCGCCCTGGCCGACCAAGTCGTCGGCAACCGACAGGATAAAGCAGGCATGAGGCTGGGGGTGGACGTAGGCCGAGGTGGATTCAACCACCGCGCCCGAGGTGAAATCCGTATACCAATGGCCCTGGGAGGGACCGTCTATTCCATAGGCCCAATGAAGGCCGGTGTTGAACCATTGTGGTGAATTGGGCGCCGCCATCTGGTGAACCAGCATGAACCGCATTTCATCGTAATAGGCCCGGGCATCCTCAGCGCTATCGAAGTAACCGCCCTTCCAGCCCCAATAGGTCCAGGTACCGGCCAGGCGATCGAAGACCTGGCGCGCATCGGTTTCACCGCCAAGACGATCGGCCTCGGGCACATCCGCCAGCGCCGCTTCATCTGCCGTTGCGCGTTGCAGCCATTCAGGTATGCCGTCTTCAGGTACCCGGCACAGGGCCTTTGGAACGCCTGCTTTTCTAAGGTATTTTTGCACCAAGATATCGATCGCAACCTGGCTCCAGGTCTCGGGCACAGTCACCTTGTCCTGACGGAAAACGATGGCTCCGTCGGGGGTGCGAATCTCGCTCAGTGCCTCGCGGAAAGACATTCCTGCGTAAGGCGATTGATCTTTTTTCGTGAATTGGCGCGCCATACGCATGGCGGGAGAGTCCCCTTGTACCCGAGTCGCAGCAAAACCGCCGAGATTCGCTCGAAAAAAGCAATATCCGGTAGGCTCTAGGTATTCTTGCCACAGAATGTAGGGGATGTCACTAGAAGCAGGAAGGTTTTTGCGAAATCTGCTATATTTAGGGGCTTTACAAGGATTTAAGCTAAAAATGGGTTCCTAAAAATAGAACCGAGAAAGGCGCCTTTTCTTGCAAACTCTAGCTTATTTATGAGCCAGTGCACTGGACGCAACCCGGCGCATAGTGCCATAGTGCGGCCCGCTTCCGCCGCGGGCGCGCCGCCCTGGCGGACGATCGCAATCCAGGACCTATTGCGTGATAATTTTATGAGCCTTTATACCCGCCTTTTTACACTTCTCCACGGCCGCCTCGTCGGAACCGATAGCACCGGAAACCGCTATTACGAGCAACGGGGCATCGGGGTTGAAAGTCACCCTGATCTTGGCACCTCCAAACAACGTCGGCGCCGGCGTTGGGTCGTCTATAATGGCGAGGCCGAAGCCAGCCGCGTACCTTCCGAATGGCATGCCTGGCTTCATTATACAGTAAAATTACCGCCGGACCCCGAAGTTGTGGCTAAGCGGCGCCGTTTCTGGCAGAAGGAACACCGGCCAAATGCGACCGGAACTCCGGGCGCTTACCTACCCCCCGGACATAGCCTGGCTGGGGGCCGCCGGGATAAGGCCACCGGTGATTACGAAGCCTGGACACCCCCAGGTTAAAGCGAACTTAACCAGTCGGCCCAATTTACATCGGCCAAGGAGCGTTTTAAACCCATGCATCGTAGTCTTATCGAAACAGTTTTGGGTGCCGCGGTTCTTGCCGTTGCCGTGTTTTTTTTGATTTTCGGCTACACCGAAACCAACGAGAGCGCCGTCGGCGGCTACACCATCAAGGCAAAATTCAGCCGCGTTGACGGGGTGAAGATCGGCGATGAAATCCGGATGTTCGGGGTGCGCGTCGGATCGGTTGCCAGCCTGGAGCTTGATCCGACCGATTACCTGGTTCAAATGACTATGAACATCAATCAGGGCATTAAACTGCACAGCGATGCCTTTGCCGCCATCAACACAGCCGGATTGTTCAGCGGAAAATTTATCGCGCTTGATCCGGGCGGCGGCGAAGACGAGGTTTTAAAACCCGGTGACGCAATCGCCTTCGTGCAGGATTCGGTGATTCTGGATGAGCTGGTGGAAAAAATCGTCGGCTTTGCCAAGTCTTCCCGTGCACCGAAGCCCGCCGAAGCTGTGGCCCCGACTACGCCGGGGGCGAAATCCGCGCCGGCTAAAAAGCAACCTCAAAAATAGAGAGTAACGATGCGCCGCGAAACCATCGAAATCATCATCGGTCTTCTTGTTCTGATAATCGCCGCTACGCCAATCGTTTTGCTGGCGGCGGGATCGCGCAAGCCCGAAGCCACAGCGCGAACCTATGTTGTTCACGCACGGTTTAACAAAGTCGGCGGCATTCAGCCCGGCAACGAGGTGCAAATCGGCGGCATCCGTGTCGGCACCATCCTGCGTCAGTACATCGACTATGAAAATTACAATGCCGTTCTCGATTTCGCCGTGGACGAACGCTACAAACTTCCCGTCGACACAGAGGTGACCGTGTCGAGCGCCGGCATGTTTGGCGGCGGCTACATTGAATTGAAGCCCGGCACGTCCAAAGAGACCGTTCCGCCCGACGGCACCTTTGCTAACGCCAAGGATGTTAAGTCGCTTGAAGACGAGATCGCCGCCGTTGCCTTCGGTCCCGGACTATAATTTGGAATGATGACGACCACCTGCGAATGATATTTAGAGAGAGGCCCTATGCGGCGCATTAAACAAGAAAACCTGGAGATTCTCGTCGGTGGTCTGCTGCTGCTTGCTGCTTTCCTCTTTTTGACCTTTGCCTATTCCACCCGCTCTGTGGATCAAACCAATCGCTATACGCTTTATGCCAAATTCAAAAAGGTGCAGGGCGTCAATATTGGCGATGAGGTGCGGATTGGCGGCGTCGTCGTCGGCACGGTCGCCAAGGAAGACCTTGATCACGAAACCTTCGATGCCATTTTGGCCCTGGCCATCGACAGCCGCTACAAACTTCCCCGCAACAGCAAGGCCACCATCAACGCTGACGGCATCATCGGTGGCAAATACGTGAAGATTGAGCCCGGCAACGATAAGGAAATTCTGAAACCGGATGAATTTTTTACTCAGACTCGCGATGTCATCGATCTTGAGGGCCTCATTCGTGAAATCATCAATCTTGCGGTGACGCCTGCCGAGGCGAAGCCGAAGGATGCGCCGGGAACCAGCGCCACGCCTTCGAAAAAATAAAAGCTCCGTGTCGTCCTTAACGCAGCATTGGGATCCGGATCGCTACGCCCGCAATGCTCGATTTGTCGCCGACCTGGGAAGCCCGCTGATTGATTTGTTGGCACCTCAACCGGGCGAACGCATCCTTGATCTTGGATGCGGTGATGGCGCCCTAACGGAAGCGATTGCCGCCCACGGCGGCAAAATAGTCGGCGTTGATGCCAGCCCCGAGCAAGTCGCCGCCGCACAGAAACGCGGCTTGGATGCCCGAATCATGGATGGGCGCAGACTCACCTTTACTCAAGAATTTGACGCCGTTATCTCCAATGCCGCTATGCATTGGATGGGGCCGAGCGGCCCCGTGCTTGCCGGAGTTGCGCGCGCTCTTAAGCCCGGCGGACGTCTGGTTGCCGAAATGGGCGGTCATGGAAACGTTGCCGCTATTGTTAAAGCTTTGAGCGTCGCCTTAGCTCAGCATCACGTAAATGCCGCAACTCTCAATCCTTGGTTTTTCCCCGACGAAGCAACGATGGAAAGCTTGCTCCATCAGGCTGGCTTTCACATTGATCAACTGACTTTATTCAAACGGCCTACCCCCTTACCGGGTGACTTGGCGGCATGGCTTGATACTTTTGCCGAAAGCTTCCTTGGCGGCCTCAAAACATCCGATGCTGAGAGGGTGAAAACCGACGTCGCCTCCCAGGTAAAATCGCAGCTTTGTGATTCACAAGGGCGATGGGTTATTGACTATGTTCGCTTGCGATTCGTCGCGCATCTACCATGAAAGAAATTTGATGGCTCGTTTGATCGCCGCAGGATTAGTTATAACCGCAAGCCTCATCACCATGACCGCAAGCCTTCGCGCCGAGACCACAACTGTTCCCGGAACCGGCGCGATTTTGCAAGCCCTGGACAAGGTCACGGCCCGGATTACACGCCTTGACGTTCCGGTCGGCAAAACGGCGACCTTCGGCACCTTACGTATTCTTGTTCATGCCTGCCGCAAAGCGCCTCCCGAAGACACGCCCGAGAGCGCGGCGCATTTGGATATTGTCGAGGCGCGGCCGGGAGCAGCCGAAAAACCTTTATTTTCCGGATGGATGTTTGCGTCTTCTCCGGCACTCAGTGCGCTGGAGCATCCGGTCTATGATATCTGGGTAAAGGACTGCATCATGCCCGCAGGCCAGACGCCTGTCAGCCCTGGGCCCGCACCGGCAACACCTGAACCCGAAGACCCAACACCTTCGGAACCACCAACCGATTAATTTTCGAACACAAGCATCAGAGGGGGAACGTTATGGCAGGAGAGATCGCGGCTAATCTTAAGAAACTAGGAATTACCTTACCGGAGGCCGCCGCACCGGTGGCGAATTACGTCGGTTGGATCAAAAGCGGAAATTTAATTTTCACCTCCGGCCAAATTCCGCTCGACGGCGGCAAGATCAGTTTTGTCGGCAAGCTGGGTGAAACCCTCAAAGTCGAAGATGGTCAGGCCGCGGCTAAACTCTGCGCCATTAATATCTTGTCGCAAATCAATAACGCCCTTGGCGGCGATCTTGAGAAGATCGTTCGTTGCATCAAGCTGGTTGGATTTGTCAATGCGACGCCAACCTTTACCGACCATCCTCAGGTCGTTAACGGCGCCTCTGACCTTATGGTTGCCGTACTCGGCGATCGCGGGCGCCATGCCCGCAGCGCTGTGGGTGTCGGTAGCCTGCCGCGCGGGGTTGCGGTTGAGGTTGAAGGCATCTTTGAAATCCGTTAACCCCTACAATTAAGGGCGATTTTTATCTATTCAGAAATTGTTCATTCTGGGACTGTCTAAATAGAGGCTCCACGTTAACAGGGGATTCCCTTATGAAAACACCTTTCATCCTAAGCATTGGTTTAGTGACATGCTTGACGGCGGCCCTTCCTGCCTTTGCGCAGTCGGCCGCTGGCACGGTTAATTCTGCGGGCTCGGCTGTGGTTGCGACAGCGGAAGATGTTTTTTCTGAAATCGAACGCCGGACGATTCTTCGCTTCTTCGGTAAAGACGTCGCGCCGGCGCCGGTGGCGCAGGAAAAAGGCAAAAAGGGCAAGGGCAATGGTCAGCCCGGCTTCGCCAAGCATGGCCGCCTACCGCCCGGACTTGCCAAGAAAGAAAAACTGCCACCAGGTTTGGCAAAGAAAAATCTGCCCGACGATTTGATAAAACAATTGCCGCCCCCGCGCGCCGGCACCGAACGCGCCATCGTCGACAAGGCCGTGGTTCTGATCGAACAGGCAACAGGCAAGGTTCTGGACGTGATTGCCGAGACAATGGACTAACGCCACGCCCATCCACTAAAAAAGGCCATCTTTGCGGATGGCCTTTTTTATTCGTCGCCCATGCGGAGGGCGGCAAGAAATGCCGATTGTGGGATTTCCACCTTGCCAAACTGACGCATGCGTTTCTTGCCTTCTTTTTGCTTGTCCAGCAATTTGCGCTTCCGGCTGATATCGCCGCCATAGCATTTCGCCGTGACGTCTTTGCGCAAGGCCGAGACCGTCTCCCGCGCGATGATGCGGCCGCCGATCGCCGCCTGGATGGCAATCTTGAACAATTGACGCGGAATGAGATCCTTCAGCCGCTCGCACAGCATGCGTCCGCGCGCCTCCGCACGATCCCGGTGCACCACCAAGGACAAAGCGTCCACCGGTTCGGCATTGACCATGATCGACAGTTTCACCAGCGGACCCTCTCGATAGTCGGCGATTTCATAATCAAAGCTGGCATAGCCGCGGCTGATCGATTTCAATCGATCATAGAAATCAAACACCACCTCGTTCAGTGGTAAGCGATAGGTCAGCATCGCCCGATTGCCGACATAGGAAATGTCGATCTGTTCGCCGCGTCGTTCTTGGCACAGGGTCAAGATAGCTCCCAAATAATCATCGGGAACCAAAATCGTCGCCTTGATCCACGGCTCTTCAATGGTCGCGATCTTCACCGGATCAGGCATATCCGCGGGGTTGTGCAAATCTTTCTTGGTGCCGTCGTTTAACGTCAGGCGATAAACCACCGACGGTGCAGTGGTGACAAGATCCAGATTGAATTCCCGCTCTAGCCGCTCTTGGATGATCTCCATATGCAGCAATCCCAAGAACCCGCAGCGGAAACCAAATCCAAGCGCCGCCGATGATTCCGGCTCGTAATGGAAGCTGGCATCATTGAGCGCCAACTTGCCCAGGCTATCGCGGAGATTTTCAAAGTCAGCCGCATCGACGGGAAAGAGACCGCAGAACACCACCGGGATGGATGGTTTAAATCCGGGCAAGGCTTCGGGGGCGGGACGGCGTTCTTCTGTAATGGTGTCGCCGATCTGCGTCTCGGCCACGGTTTTGACGCCGGCGGTCAGGAAACCCATTTCGCCCGGGCCGAGTTCCGCCACCGTCTGCTGCTTGGGCGTAAAAACACCGACTCGCTCCAAATCGTGGGCGGTCTTGTTGGACATAAACCGGATCTTTTGTCCTTTTTTCAGGACCCCGTCCACGACTCGGACCAGCTGCATGACACCCAAATAGCTGTCATACCAAGAATCCACCAAAAGCGCCCGAACCGGCCCATTCGCATCACCCTTGGGTGGGGGGATCCGTTTGGCGATCGCTTCAAGAACCGCATCAATATTAAGCCCGGTCTTGGCCGAAACCTCGATAGCGTCCGATGTATCCAGCCCGATAACCTCTTCGATCTGACGCTTGATCCGGTCGGGCTCCGCCGCAGGAAGGTCGATTTTATTCAGAACCACGATGATCTCGTGATTGGCATCGATCGCTTGATAAACGTTCGCCAGGGTCTGGGCTTCGACACCTTGGGTTGCGTCCACCACCAGAAGCGACCCTTCGCAAGCGACCAGCGAACGTGACACCTCATAGGCGAAATCCACGTGTCCCGGGGTATCCATCAGGTTGAAAACATACGGTTTTCCATCGGAAGCCGTGTAGTTGAGACGGACCGTCTGGGCCTTGATGGTGATGCCCCGTTCCCGCTCCAACTCCATGGAATCCAATACCTGATTGGTCATTTCCCGCGCCGTCAGGCCGCCGCAGCGTTGAATCAAGCGGTCCGCCAGGGTGGACTTCCCGTGGTCGATATGGGCGATAATCGCGAAGTTGCGGATAAGATTCGGATCGGTCATAGCGGCAGATACATAGGCCAGACCCGCTCCCCATGCAATCTTTCCCCATCAGATACTTGCGGGCAGCCTTAACCAAGGTTAGAAGGCAAAGGCATGGGCCCTGCAGTTCCTCTTGAAGCCGCTCTGGTTCTGCCCGTTGCCGATGAGGCCGGGACGGCCCGCTTGGCGCGCGGCCTCGCCAAGCTGTGCCGCAAGGGCGATGTCGTCGGCTTGGTTGGAGATCTCGGCGCCGGTAAAACCACCTTTGCCCGTAACTTTATCAATTCCTTGATGTTCAAGGAGGTTGAGGTCCCGTCACCGACCTTTACCCTGCTTCAGGTCTATGAGGCCAAACCGTGCCCGATCTTTCATTTCGATCTTTACCGTTTGGCGCGTCCCGAAGAAGCCTTTGAATTGGGAATCGAGGACGCCTTTGCCGACGGCATTAGCCTTATTGAGTGGCCCGAGAAACTCGGCCGGCTTTTACCGGCGGACATTTTAAGCGTAGATATCGTTTCCGTCACCGGCGGCGGACCCACCGCCCGGCGCATTCTCTTGGACGGCGTCGACACCTGGCGGGAAAGAATCGATGCGGCACGGGATAGTTTGCGATCATGACCACGCGTACTGCCGATATTGTCGCCTTTCTCGCGCAACATGGTTGGGACGATGCCGAGCGGCAAACCCTTGCCGGCGACGCCTCTTTCCGGCGCTATCACCGGCTGCATCGGCAAGCAAAATCCTCTATCAACCGTGCCATGTTGATGGATGCGCCGCCGCCGGAAAACATTCGACCCTTTATTGCCGTTGCCGAACTTCTCCATCAGCAACGGCTTTCTGCACCGGCCATTTTAGGTCGGGATGAAACCTCCGGTTTACTGCTGCTCGAGGATTTCGGCGACGACACTTATACCCGCCTGCTTAACCAAGGCGTTGCGGCAGAGCCGCTGTACGCTCTCGCCGTTGACACGCTAATCGCCTTGCATCGGGCAAAAATTTCGCCGGATGTTGTGCCGGTTTATGATGATACCCGCCTTGCAAATGAAGTCGCCTTGTTGACCGATTGGTACTTACCCGCCATCACCGGCCAAGCGACTGCGCCTAACCTTCGTTCGGAATGGCTGAGTCTTTGGTCGCCGCTTTTTGCCTTAACCCGGCAAATTCCCGCCGGCCTCGTTTTGCGTGATTATCATGTCGATAATCTCATGCGGCTTGATGGCAGAAAAGGGATCGCCGCCTGCGGTCTTCTCGATTTCCAAGACGCGGTCTGGGGGCCGGTGGCTTATGATTTGGTCTCCTTGCTGGAGGATGCGCGGCGCGATGTTCCGCCGGCCTTGGCGACGGCCATGATCGCCCGTTATCTTGGCGCATTCCCAGAAATCGATCCGGATCGATTTGCCGCCGCCTATGCAATTTTAGGGGCGCAGCGTAACGCCAAGATCGTTGGAATCTTTACCCGGCTTTCCCGGCGCGATAACAAACATGGATATCTGCCGCACATTGCCCGTACCTGGCGCCTGTTGGAAGGTGATCTTGCTCACCCGGCATTAAAGTCTATTCGCGACTTTCTGGATCATTACATTCCCAAACCCAGCCGCACGGTTCCCACCGCGCCGACCCTGTCATGACTATCCGGCGCGCAATGATTCTTGCCGCTGGACGCGGCACTCGGATGCGGCACTTGAGTTTAACGCGGCCAAAACCGTTAACCGAGGTGGCGGGTCGCACTCTTATTGACCGCATTCTTGATCATCTAAAAAAAGCGGGCATCAAAAAGGTTGCCATCAACATCCATTATTTATCGGAGATGCTGGAGTCCCATTTAGAGTCGCGCCGGGATATGGATCTTCATCTGATAAAAGAGCAAGAGCTTCTGGAAACCGGGGGCGGCGTTGTCAATGCCCTCCCTTTTCTGGGAAACGATCCGTTCTTTTGCATTAATGCCGATGCCTTATGGCGTGATGGACCCGTTCATACCACGCTGGCTCGATTGCAGGCCCACTGGAACCAGATCGACGCCGATGTTTTATTGTTGTTACGGCATGTCCCGCAAAAGGGTGATTTCTTTATGGCTCTGGACGGCAGACTTCACCGGCCCACAGCCGATCAATCGGCACCGCTCCAATATGCCGGAGTACAGATCATCAATCCCGCCGCCCTCGCCTCTGCCGCAGACTGGCCGCCCTCCGGCGCCTGGTCTTTGAACCAGCTTTACACTCGGGCGATCGATCGCGGCCGCCTCTTCGGCCTTGTCCATGACGGCTCCTGGTGGCATGTGGGCACACCCGAAGATTTGGCCGATGCAACACGCGATCTGATGGCGCTTTCATGAAGAGAGGCGACGCCTCTCTCGTCAATATTCCCGGCGGCGACGCCTTTCTTGATCGCTTGGCCGACAAACTGATTGCCGCAGAGCCAGATCCGTTAGCCCTAACCCAAATCCTCATCCTTTTGCCGACGCGCCGCGCCTGCCGCGCCATGCAGGAGGCTTTTTTGCGCAGCCGCGACGGCAAGGCGACGATTCTGCCGCGCATTCAACCGTTAGGCGAGCCTGACCCTACCGATATTGATTTTTCTTTTTACGATACCGCTGAAGAAGGCGCCCTCCCCGGCGCCTTGGATATACCTCCCGCCATTTCGCCCGGACGGCGCCAGGTTTTGCTAGCGCGGTTGATCGCCGTATGGCGCCCCGCTCTGCCGTTGGACCAAGCGCTGCGCTTGGCTCAAGAGCTGGGACGGCTGATGGATGAGGTATGGGTCGAAGGCGTGGACTTCACCCGACTTCGCGACTTAGTTCCCGAAGACTTCGCCGCCCACTGGCAGATTACCCTGGATTTTCTGACGATCTTGACAGATCACTGGCCGAAGATCTTGGCGGCTGAGGGCGCGCTGGACCCGGCGGACCGACGCGGCCGCCTTTTGTTGGCGCAGGCCGACGCTTGGCGGAAGAAACCGCCGCAACATCCGGTCATTGCCGCCGGGACAACCGGATCCATTCCTGCAATAGCGGAGCTATTGTCGGTCATTCACGCCCTGCCCCAAGGCCTGATCGTTTTATCGGGATTGGACCATCACGCTTTGGACCAAGATCTTGACCACATCCTGGCCGAACCAACGCATCCGCAGCATGGTTTGGCGCGGCTGCTGCAAAAGCTGAATATCGCTGCGAAAGATGTTCCCAATTGGCCGGAGACGCATCCAGATAAGGCGCCGCGGATGCGCCCCCGGCAATCCCGCGCGCTTCTGTTGCAGGAAACATTTCGCCCCGCCCCGGCGACCGAGCGATGGCGCGATCTGCAAACCCGCGCCGCTGAGTTGCAATCCGGGCTTGAAGGATTGACACGGATCGACTGCCCAGGCGCCGAGGAAGAAGCCAGCGTCATCGCGTTGTTGATGCGTGAGACTTTAGAAACGCCGGGTAAAACCGCAGCCCTGATCACGCCGGATCGCCGGTTGGCGCGCCGTGTCTCGGCAGCTTTACGGCGCTGGTCGCTCCATGTTGACGATAGCGCGGGACGTCCTTTGTCGGCGACGCCGGTCGGCACTCTTCTTCGCTTGAGCGCCGCCGCCTTATCCGAACACCTGCCGCCCGTGCCTCTCCTAGCGGTCTTAAAACATCCGTTGTCTGCAGGAGGAATTTCCGTCGGCAATTTCAAAACCGCCGTACGCCGATTTGAGCGAGATTTATTGCGAGGACCACGCCCCTCACCCGGCATCGCGGGATTAACCGGCGCCCTTAGCGCGGCAAAACTCGACCCGGCTAGAAAACTTCTGCATCAAGATTTCCTGGATAAGCTTGCCGCCTGGTCGGCCCCGTTCCTAAAACTTCAAGAACAGCCCGAAGCGTCCGTCGCCGAGCTGGTGGGGGCCCATCTGCATTTTGTGGAAAAGCTGGCAAGCAACGAGACAACTCCCGGGGCCGAACGTCTCTGGTCCGGTGAGGCCGGTGACATGGCTCAGCGTTTTGCCGCCGAACTTTTGGAAGCCGCCCAGGATCTTCCTCCGCTGTCGATCGTCCGTTACCCCGCCTTGCTCGACGCCTTTATGATGGGCCGCGTCGTACGGCCCAAATGGGGGACTCACCCCCGTCTCTTCGTCTGGGGTCTCTTGGAAGCGCGATTGCAAAAAGCCGACCGCGTCATTTTAGGCGGACTCAACGAGGGCACATGGCCGGCGGAATCCTTGGCCGATCCTTGGATGAGCCGCCCCATGCGGCGCCGTATGGGCTTGCCGCCGGCAGAGCGCCGGATCGGTCAAGCGGCGCATGACTTTGCCATGGCTGGCCATAATCCTGAGGTTTATCTGACCCGCGCGGCAAAGGTGGATGGGACGCCGACGGTGCCGACCCGATGGCTGCTGCGTTTGGAAGGCGTGCTAACGGCAGCCCGACTTAAAAGCGATCACGGCACCCAGCCTTTGCAAGATCCCCGCTGGTTGCACTGGCAGAGCCAACTCGATGCCGCCACCGAAACCCGAACCCTTGCACCACCGGCGCCGCGGCCGCCGTATGCGGCGCGTCCTCGCCGCCTATCCGTGACCGAAATCGAAACCTGGCGGCGCGATCCCTATGCCATCTATGCGCGGCGTATTTTGCGCCTTGAAAAACTCGACGATCTTGATGCCGAGTTAATGGCCAATACCTACGGTACGTTGGTTCACGATATCTTGGATCGTTTTCTCCGCCTTTATCCTTCCACTTTGCCCGCCGATGCCGAAGCTCAGCTTATGGCGATGGGCGAACAGGTGTTTGGTGCGGAGACCGGACGGCCGAAGGTGTGGGGATTTTGGCGTCCGCGATTTCAACGGATTGCCCGCTGGTTTATCGCTGAGGAACAAAACCGGCGCCCCAAAATCAAAAAAATACATTCGGAAATTAAAGCCGAGCTTGCCATTAAAACCGGAGCGGATGATTTTATTCTTTCGGCCAAGGTTGATCGGATCGACGAGTTTACCTCGGGCGGCCTGGCAATCATCGATTACAAAACCGGAACGCCGCCCACGGCACGAAGCGTCGAGGCCGGCTTTGCGCCGCAACTTTCCTTGGAAGCCGCTATGGTTGCGCATGGCGCTTTCGCTCGGCATCATGGGATAGCTGCCGGCACCGCGGTCAACGAGCTTGCGTTTTGGCACCTCTCCGGCAAAAAAGACGGCGGCCAGGTTATTTCAGCCATAACAAAGGACACAACACCCGCCGCTGTCGCCGATGAGGCGCTTGAAGGGTTGCGCGGCCTCATCGCCGTCTTTGATGATCCAGCAACACCCTATTTGGCGCGGCCCTACCCCAGCATCGCACCGAAATATAGCGACTATACCCATCTGTCGCGCATGGCCGAATGGAGCCTAACCGAGGATGAGGGTGAGACATGAGCACCGATCGTCCCATTTTCTCCGACGATCCTTTGATCTTGGCGACGGCCAATCAACGCCGCGCCAGTGCGCCAGAATCCTCGGTCTGGGTCGCCGCCTCTGCCGGCACGGGAAAAACCAAGGTTTTGACCGACCGAGTTCTCCGTCTTCTTTTGGCCGGGACGGCACCGCAACGTCTGCTTTGTTTGACCTACACCAAGGCGGCGACCGCCGAAATGGCAACGCGCATCGCCGCAAGGTTAAGCGCTTGGGCGGCCGAACCAGATGATCAAGTTTTATCCGACCAGATTCGCGAACTTACCGGAAGCGTACCGGATCAACAAAAACGCGATGAGGCCCGACGTTTATTCGCTCGCGTGCTGGAAGTCCCGGGCGGACTCAAAATTCAAACCTTGCATGCCTTTTGCCAAAGCTTGCTGCAGCGTTTTCCCCTGGAAGCCGACGTCTTGCCGCATTTCACCGTTCTGGATGAACAGAACGCCGCGCTCCTCCTGATAGAAGCTCGGGATGCGGTTCTGAGCCGGGCTTGGCAGGGCGACGATCCCGATCTCCAAGCGGCGCTGGCAACGGTCGCGGCCAACGCCACCGACAATTCCTTTACCGAATTGCTGCAAAAAATCCTCGGCATGCGGGGGCGGATTGTCCGCATGCTGGAGCGGTATGATGGCCCCTCTGGCACACATCAAGCTTTGGCGCGGCGTCTAGGGATTAATCCAACTGCTACCTATCAATCTATTGTGGAAGCCAGTTGTGCCGACAATGTTGTCAATCAACTAAACTTGGTCAGGTTAGCCGAAGCGTTAACTCACGGCGGAGTTAACGATAAAAGTTATGCGCCTACCGTACGCGCGTTTGCCACAGCTTCCGCTTTGGAGAGGCCGGGACTGTATCACGACTACGAAGAGGTTTTTATCACCAAAAAGGAGAGAACGCCTCGAAAGAACTTTCCAAGCGGTAATGCCAAAAAATTCAACTCGCAGGCCGCAGATATCGCCAACCAAGAAACTGAACGTTTGCTCGTCGCCCTAGAGCAGATGCGTGCCGCCGAGATTCTGCAGCGATCTTCGGCGCTGATAACCTTGAGCGCCGCCATCATCGATGCCTATGCCGAACGCAAAAGGCGCGGCGGTTGGCTAGACTATCCCGACCTTATTTTGAAGGCGCGGGATTTAGTTACGGGCAAGGGCAAAACCTCCACGGCTTGGGTCATGTACAAACTGGATGAGGGCATCGACCATATCCTGGTCGATGAAGCCCAAGACAGCAACCCCGAACAGTGGGAACTGGTCACGGCCTTGACCGACGAGTTTTTTGCCGGGCAAGGCGCCCATGACGACGAAACCATCCGCACAGTCTTCGCCGTCGGCGACGTAAAACAATCCATCTTTAGTTTTCAAGGCGCCGATCCCAGCGTTTTTTTGGCGACAGGCCAGAAGATCGGCATCCGGGCCAGCGCCGCAAAACGACGGTTCGATCCGGTCGGACTGCATGTTTCCTTTCGCTCTGTCGCCGCCGTTCTGCAGGCGGTTGACGCGGTTTTTGTTCATCCCGATGCCCAGTATGGCGTGGCGCTGGACAACGCCGCCATCCGCCATATCGCCAGCCGCACCGGCGAGGGCGGCTTGGTCGAACTGTGGCCGACAACCAATCCCCGCAGCGAAGATCCTCTACCGGCCTGGCAGCCGCCGATCGAACAACTCCGCTCGGATAGTCCACGGGATCGTCTGGCGGACCTGATCGCCCGCCGGATCCGTCATATGCTGGATAGCGGGGAAATCTTGGAAGCGACGGGCCGCGCTATCGAACCCCAGGATATTATGATTCTTCTGCGTCATCGCGGGCAGATCATGGAAACCTTGGTGCGCGCGCTAAAAACGGCGGGCGTTCCGGTGGCGGGCATCGATCGCATGCAGTTGACCAATCAAATCGCGATCATGGATCTAATGGCCTTGGGTCGTATTCTTCTTTTGCCGGAAGATGATCTTTCGTTGGCATGCGTTCTGAAGGGACCGCTGATTGATCTTGGAGAAGATCGCTTGTTCGATCTGGCCCACCATCGCAACGACAATGAAACTTTGTGGGCCAGTTTGCTTCGTCGTTCTGATGAAGCTGCCGATTTTACCCGCGCTCATAAAATCCTGACGCATTGGCTGCGTCGCGCCGACCTTATTCCGCCGTTTGAACTTTATTCAGAAATCCTGAATACCGATCCTCTCAAAGAGGGAAAAACCGGCCGACAACGGCTTTACGCCTGGCTTGGAGCCGAAATTCAAGATCCTCTGGACGAGTTTTTGGCCCAAGCCCTAGCCTATGAAAAAACCGCCGCCATATCCCTGGAAGGTTTTTTACATTGGCTTTCCCAGAGTGCCGCCGAAATTAAACGGGAAATGGAACAGGGAAATACCAACGCCGTGCGCATTGTCACGGTTCATGGCGCCAAGGGTCTTGAAGCGCCGATTGTTTTCTTGCCCGATACCACGCAGATTCCTCAGGCGAAGCTTCCCTTGTTATGGATCGAAGATGATGCAGATGAGTTGCTGGTTTGGGCGCGGGAAAAGGAAAGCTTGGATGCCGCCAGCCGCACCGCCCGGGACCAAGCAATCGCCGCACAGAATGCCGAGTATCGGCGTTTACTTTACGTCGCCATGACCAGGGCGGCCGATCGGCTTTATATCAGCGGATGGAAAACCAAAAGAACAGCCACAGGGACCTGGTATGACTTGATCAATAATGGTTTTAGCAGTTTGGCAAAGCCCGTTGATGACAGTCTGTTGAACACCGCGCCTGAACTGGACGGCGGAAAGATTTTGCGCCACACCACCGCCCAGACTAGATCCGTTGCCGCCAAACCGCGGCCGAAACAAATCAGCTTTGACGATAATCTGCCTTCATGGGCCACGACCGTGCCGCTCCCCGATCCGATACCGCCGCGCCCGTTGACGCCCTCCGCGCCGCTCGAGACCGATCCTCCCGCACCGTCGCCCCTTACGGAAAGATCCGATGCCCTGCGTCGACGGGGAATTTTGGTTCATCGCCTGCTGCAGATTCTCCCCGACCTGCCCTTGGTCGAACGATATGCCGCCGCGCACCGTTACCTCCGGCAGAAAATCCACGGCATAGACTCAATCGAACAAGAGCATCTCGCAAAAACCCTGGTGGATCTTTTGGCGTCCCCGGATTTTGCCGATGTCTTTGCCCCCGGAAGCATGGCTGAAGTACCGATTATCGGTCGCCTTGAGAGTTCCCGCGGCCCCTTGATGATTACAGGTCAAATTGACCGTCTCATAGTCACCCCGAATCACGTCATGATTGTTGACTATAAAACCGGACGCCTACCCCCTCAAACACCAGAGGCGATCGCTCCTGCCTATTTAAGACAAATGGCGGCTTACCGGGCTATTCTCCGTCAGCTTTATCCTGATCTTTCCACCAAAACCGCCCTTTTGTGGACGGAAACCCCGAGTCTAATGGAAATACCTCAAACTTTAGTCGACCGCTACGATCCCATGGCTTGAATTCAGCTATTCTGATCCCCATCTTGACCTAGAGCGGGGGTAACGAGACACTCGCCACCCGTGACGCGGAAAGGGACTTAATTTATGGCAACCGTCAAAGTAACGGACGCTTCGTTTGAAGCTGATGTATTGAAATCAGATAAACCGGTTTTGGTCGACTTTTGGGCTGAGTGGTGCGGGCCGTGCAAAAGCATCGCCCCGGCTTTGGAAGATCTTGCCGCATCGCTGAGTGCGCGCGTGAAGATCGCCAAGATCAATATCGATGAAAGCCCGAGCACACCCTCTAAATACGGCGTGCGCGGCATTCCCACGCTTATGTTGTTTAAAGATGGCCAGGTGGCCGCCACCAAAATCGGCGCCGTGCCCAAACAACAATTGCAGGAATGGATCGAATCCGTCGTTTAACCCTGCACTACAAACCATAAAAAAGCCCCGCCTTACGGTGGGGCTTTTTTATGTCGCAATGGCTCCTTTAGTCGACCCAGGCAATCCGTAAAATATTGGTCGAGCCCGGGGTGCCAAAGGGAACACCGGCGATAACCACAAGCCGTTGCCCGCTTGCCGCAAAGTCTTCTTCCGCAGCGGTCCGGCAAGCCTTGGCGGTCATTTCACTAAAGCTTGCAATGTCTTCCGTCATTACTGGATGCACCCCCCAGACCAGCGCACACCGGCGCGCTGTCTCGGCCTTCGGTGAAAGCCCCAAGATCGGCACCTGCGGCCTCTGACGCGCCGCGCGAAGGGTTGTTGATCCGGAGAAGCTAAACGCCACAATGGCCGCCGCCCTGATGGTCGCGGCGACAGCCGCGGCCGAGGTTACAATCGCATCCGCCGCCGTTGCCTCCGGCTCCGAATGTTCGGCATGAATGATACGATGATAGGCGGGGTCGCATTCGGTCCGTTCGGCAATCCGGCTCATGATGGTGACCGCCTCGATGGGAAATTGCCCGGCCGCCGTTTCCGCCGACAGCATAACGGCATCCGCCCCTTCATAAACCGCGGCGGCAACGTCCGATGCTTCGGCGCGTGTCGGGGTAGGACTTGAAACCATGGAGTCCAGCATCTGCGTTGCCACAATGACAGGCTTGCCCGCGGCCCGACAGGCACCGACGATCGTTCGCTGCAAAATGGGAACCTCTTCGGGCGGCATTTCAACACCTAAATCGCCTCGCGCCACCATCACGGCGTCGGAGAGTTCTACCAGACGATCAAGATCGGCGACAGCCGACGGCTTTTCCAACTTGGTAATCAGCGCAGCGCGACCGGCGATCAAGCGCCTTGCCTCCGCCAAATCTTCGGCACGCTGCACGAAAGAGAGCGCAATCCAATCCACGCCCAGATCCAGCGCGTAAACCAGATCCCGTCGATCCTTATCGGTAATGGGGGATAAACCCAAAACCGTATCCGGCAGATTAACGCCCTTGCGATCGGATAGCTTGCCGCCAACCACCACCACGGTCTCGGTAAAATCCTTACTGCAGTTTTTAACCTCCAATTTCACCTTGCCATCATCCAGCAGCAAAAAATCTCCGGGCTTAATCGCGGCGAAAATCTCTGGGTGCAATAAAGGTGCCCGTTGGTCATTGCCGGGCGTCTTGTCCAAATCGAGACGAAATGTCTGACCGGATTTGACGGTGATGGGTCCTGCGGCGAAGGTTCCTAATCGCAGTTTCGGCCCCTGCAAATCGGCCAGCACGCCGATCGCCCGTCCGGTTTTTTTCTCGATCGCCCGAATGGCTTCAAAACTACGCCGGTGATCATCGTGACTGCCGTGACTGAAATTCAACCGGAACACATCGGCTCCAGCCATAAACAAAGCCTCGATCATTTCTGGAGATGAGCTGGCGGGGCCCAGAGTAGCAACGATTTTTGTATTCCGCTGACGGCGCATAGGTAACCACTTCATTCAAAGTAAACTAACCACGTCTTGTCTGAGCTTAGCCATACTGGGATTTAACGCAATGCCAGACCAAGGAGTATGGCTCTAAGACCGCGCTATCTTAGGCAATGCCGCCGTGACAAACTAGCCTTGTCTTACCGCTTGGACGGTAAATCTTGACGCCAAAAAGACGGCAAGTCTTTATGGTGAACTCCGAAACGCTATGGTCTTACCATGAGCCCTGCTGGTCATTCATCCGTGCAAACCCTTCCTGAAACCCTCATTGGCGCAGGGGAGCCTCCCCCATTTAATTGGCTTAATCCCGAGGGCAAGGCGCCCATTCTTCTGGTCTGTGATCATGCCAGTCGGCGAATTCCGCAAACCCTAAGTAATCTTGGTTTAAGCGATGGCGAATTAAATCGCCATATCGGATGGGATATCGGCGCTGCCGAGGTTACAGCTTGCTTGGCGAAAGCCTTCGACGCGCCGGCGGTTCTTACCGGATATTCACGCCTTGTGATCGACTGCAACCGCCGGATCGAGGATGTCAGTTCGATCCCGGAAATCAGCGACGGAACCAAGGTGCCGGGGAACGAAGCCCTATCTTTATCGGCGCGACAGCAACGGATTGACACTCTGTATTACCCTTATCATGGAGCCATCGATCAATCGCTGAAGAATTCTATCGATCGCGGACAGGTGCCGGCGTTTATCTCGGTCCATTCCTGCACGCCGGTCATGGCCGGCCGGCACCGGCCCTGGCACATCGGCGTGCTGTCAAATCGGGATCTTCGCTTGGCGGCGCCGCTAATCGAAAGTTTGGCGGCCGACACGGAGTTGGTGGTCGGAGACAACGAACCTTACTCGGGCAAAAGCGAGGCGGGCTACACCATCCAAGCCCATGCCGAGAAACGCGGCATTCCCCATGTCATGTTGGAAATCCGTCAAGATCTCATCGGTGATTCTGCGGGCGCCCAGCATTGGGCCCATGTCATTGAAAAAGCGCTTCGACAGGTTCTGGCTTGCTGTCCGATGCGCATGGCCCATCCACCCGAGGACGGCTTGCTGCGATAACTAATCGAATTCGCGGTGGTCGAGGCAGCATTCCCGGTAATCGCAAGTAATTTCTTCGCCCGCCGCAATGTCCTTGGCCGCGAGCGATATCGGCCCAGAATTATCCGTATTTGGTGTTCGCGAATGATTGATAAACCGCGCGTGATCGCCATTCAGGATCCACCCATCACCGAACTCGGGCCAGAGATAACAGTAGATTTTTAGAAATTCCCGTGCGGGTGCGGGTAGTTTTTCCAGCTCGTCAAACGGAATCACCCGATCGACAGCCGGTTCGAACCGCCACATCGGCGTTCCTTTGGGAATAAGCTCAGACGCATAAACGCCTGTGCCGTGAATCTTACTCGGGGCAATATAGGTGTTCACAAGCAGCATGGGATATCCATTGAAAACCAACTTCGCCCTTTCTGCCATAAGCGGGGGAGGTTCGCCAAGCCCCTCCGCTATTTCCCGACTCTTTCTCTTATTTTCATGACAAGACCTTGCCCTTCGCCCCAAAAGAAAGAACATTAAGGCCTATGATTTTTCACTCTATCTTTGTTCATCTGAGCGCCTCTTGAGCGAAAAGCTATCCCTAGCGGCGGCCGCGTCCTTATCCTCCCTTTCTGCGGAAGCGTGGGATGGATGCGCCGGCACAGCCAATCCTTTTGTCAGCTATGCCTTTTTATCCGCCTTGGAGGATAGCGGCGCCGTCTGTGCCAAAACCGGCTGGCAACCGCAGCATCTTCTGGCCCGTACCGAGGGCAAGATCAATGCGGTTATGCCTCTCTATTTGAAAAATCACTCTTATGGTGAATATGTCTTTGATTGGAATTGGGCCGAGGCTTACGAACAAGCCGGGGGACGCTACTATCCCAAGCTCCAGGGCGGAATCCCCTTTTCTCCCGTACCGGGTCCTCGACTGTTGTTGGCCAAAGACGCTTCGCCTGCTTTGCGACAAACCCTGATCAGCGCCGCCGAAGCCCTGTGTGGCGAATTATCCGCCTCCTCTGTTCATGTGCCTTTCCCCGAGGAAAAAGATTGGCATGCATTCGGTGAAGCCGGATGGCTGCAACGCTTGGGTTTGCAATTTCACTGGCATAATCAAGATTACAAAACCTTCGATGATTTTTTGGCTGCTCTTGCCTCGCGCAAACGCAAACATATCCGCAAAGAGCGTGAGGCCGCCCACGACAGCGGCGTGGAGTTCGTTCATGTTACGGGTGCGGATTTGACCGCCGAGCATTGGGACGCCTTTTACCGCTTCTATCTCAATACCTCGGATCGCAAATGGGGGCAGGCCTATCTGCCGCGCGGCTTCTTTACGCTTATCGGCGAGCGTATGCCCGAGAGAGTTCTTTTGATTCTGGGGCGGCGCCGCGGCGATTGGGTTTGTGGTGCTTTGAATCTTATCGGCGATGATTGTCTTTACGGACGGAATTGGGGGAGCGATGAAGACATCAAATTTCTCCACTTCGAAGCGTGTTACTATCAAGCAATCGATTTTGCCATAGCCCGTAGGCTAAAGCGGGTTGAGGCCGGCGCCCAGGGTCCGCACAAGCTGGCCCGAGGATATTTACCCGTCCCGACCTATAGCGCCCATTTCATTGGCGATGAGAACCTTCGACATCCGGTCGCTCAGTTCGTAAAACGGGAAAGAAAAATAATTGAGCGGCAAATTGCCGAGCTTGCCGCCGAGTCGCCCTATCGCCACAGCCAATCTTAAGCTTAGCTGTGGATAAAATGACTTTATGGCTTGTGATGGCCATCACTGTTGGTATCGTGGTGGCTCGTTTAAGTCGGGCATCTTTTATAACGCCGCAGGATCATCATTCATGGCCACTGAAACTGCCTCTTACCACGCGATTGAAGAAGCCAACCTTCGGGCAGAGGCGGACGCCCTTCGAACCTTAATTCTTTGTGCCATACTCTTTGTCGTGGCCGCGGTAGGCGGTGGTTTGGCGATTATTTTATCGCTCGTTCTTTAATTCATGCCTTAGCGTTTTAAGCGGCGGCCTTTCTTCGACATTTTCTTGGTAGCTTCGGCGCGCCGAATCGCCCCGGCTAGATCACGACTGCCCGATTGATTGGTGCCCAGCTCCGTTGCCTCCAACCGGCGCAGCTCGTCGCGAATGCGCGCCGCCTCTTCGAATTCCAGGTTCGACGCCGCCGTCAGCATCCGCTTTTCCAGGTCCTTCATATAACCCTGAAGATTATTGCCGACCATATGCTCGGGGCCGCCGTCGCCGGTCGACACCGTGACCCGGTCGCGCTCAAACACCGATTCCAGAATGTCGGCGATATTCTTTCGCACCGAGGTTGGCGTGATGCCATGGGCTTCGTTGTAGGCTGTTTGCTTGGCCCGGCGTCGTTCGGTCTCGCCGATGGCATATTTTAAACTTTCTGTCATGACATCGGCATAAAGAATTGCCCGGCCGTCCACGTTACGCGCGGCACGTCCAATTGTCTGCACCAGGGAAGTCTTCGATCGCAGATAACCTTCCTTGTCGGCGTCGAGGATCGCCACCAGCGCGCATTCCGGAATATCCAATCCTTCGCGCAACAAGTTGATCCCAACCAGAACGTCAAACACGCCAAGCCGCAGATCGCGAATGATTTCAATCCGCTCCAGCGTATCAACATCCGAATGGATATAGCGTACCGAGAGACCGGCTTCGCCCAAATACTCGGTTAAATCCTCGGCCATTTTTTTGGTCAAAACCGTGACCAGAACCCGCTGACCCTTCGCCTTGGCATCGCGACATTCGGCGATGAGGTCATCCACCTGATGGGCCGTAGGTCGCACGATGCAAATCGGATCGATAAGTCCTGTTGGGCGAACCAATTGTTCGGCCACCACGCCTTGCGTTCGCGTCAACTCCCACGGCCCCGGCGTTGCCGAAACAAAAATTGTCTCCGGCCGCATCGCTTCCCATTCCTCAAATTTCAAGGGTCGATTATCAAGGCATGACGGCAAGCGAAATCCGTATTCCGCTAAGATGGATTTACGCGCAAAGTCCCCTTTATACATGGCGCCTAATTGCGGCACGGTGACATGGCTTTCATCCACCACCAATAAAGCATCCTTAGGCAGATATTCGAAGAGGGTCGGCGGCGGTTCGCCCGGACGGCGCCCTGACAAATAACGCGAATAGTTCTCGATCCCGGCACAGGATCCCGTGGTTTCCATCATTTCCAGATCAAAGGTCGTTCGCTGCTCAAGACGCTGGTATTCGAGCAATTGCCCGCGCGCTTCAAGTTCGGCCAATCGGATCTTCAAATCCTGCCGAATTTGTTTAATGGCCTGCAGAAGCGTCGGCCGTGGCGTCACGTAGTGGCTGTTTGGATAAATGGTAATATTTTCCAAGGTGCCCGACCGCTCACCGGTCAAAGGATCGAACTCGTGGATCGATTCAACCTCATCGCCAAACATGGAAAACCGCCAAGCCCGGTCTTCCAAGTGAGCGGGAAAAACTTCGATCGCATCGCCCTGAGCGCGGAATTGCCCGCGAACCATCGGCATATTGGTGCGCCGATATTGCAAGTCCACCAGGCTTTTAAGCACCGCCTCCCGGTTAATTTTCTGCCCTACTTCCAAGCGCAAGATCATCTGCGAATAGGTCTCCACCGAGCCGATGCCGTAAATGCAGGAAACCGACGCAACGATCACGACATCATCGCGTTCAAGCAACGCCCGGGTGGCGGAGTGGCGCATCCGGTCGATTTGTTCGTTGATCGAGGACTCCTTCTCGATATAGGTATCGGTGCGCGGCACATAGGCTTCCGGCATATAATAGTCGTAGTACGAAACAAAGTACTCGACCGCGTTGTCGGGGAAGAAACCCTTCATCTCGCCATAGAGCTGAGCCGCCAAGGTTTTATTCGGCGCCAAGATCAAGGTTGGACGCTGAAGGTTTTGAATGACATGGGCCATGGTGAAGGTCTTGCCCGAGCCGGTAACGCCCAACAGAACCTGATCACGCTCTCCGGCTTTCAGTCCCTTCATAAGATCGGCGATCGCCGTCGGCTGATCTCCGGCCGGCGTATAATCAGATTTTAAGACCAGTCGCTTACCGCCCTCCGACCGGGGGCGGGCAAGAGCCGACTGCGGGGTGACCAAGGGGGATGACGGGAGAATTTCATTCATCCCCTTATTATGGGGGCCCGCAGTCCGAAAAGTAAGGGGGCTATGGGGAAAGACTTGCCGCGTTGATGGCCACAGGCTTAGGCCGAGGCGTAGCCGTTTCGACGGCCAACACCACATATCGCAGGGGTCCGCCGGGGACGATCGCATCAAACGGATAACAGGTAATCAGCATGACATAGGGCAAATCCTTCACCGCCGGGGTGCGCAGCGCGTCCTTGTGCATAATCCGGCTATCGACAAGACGAAAATGCCGAATACTGCCCTGCCTAGTTTCAATATCGAAGGTATCGCCTCGGGTCATATCTTTTAAAAAAGTGAAATGGGTGTCCCGATGTCCCACCAAGACACTGACACCCTTTTCCCCAGGCAAGGGCGTCCGGTCCATATGGGTCGGGCCAAAAGCCATGGTGCGGCCACTGGCATTGGATAGGACCGCCAGATCTATATCCAAGGCCGGGACCATCAGTCGGGCCACCGGATGTGTATCAGCCCAGGGCCAAGGCCGCGGTGCAACGGCCCCCTCTTGGGCACGGACCCAGGCGGTCTTAATCAAGATCTGGGCCAAGACTGCCTTGGCATGAATATAAGCCGATTGGCCGAGACCCCAGGCGCCTAAGGCCACCAATGCCACGCCGCCGATTAACGCCGCAGGACGGAGGGGGCGGGCCAAAGCGGCCGGCCTTACGGCCGACCGCTTTTCGCTCAAGAGACTCATGCCGGCGCCCCTAACTTCCGCCGGTACCAGAGCATAACCAAGCCCAGGAAGGCCGCGATGGCCCCCATAATGGCCTGAAGGGTTGCCGGCGTCGCCCCGGCCGGCGCATCAATCACGTCGCCTTCCGCCAGCATATTGATCACCGTTTCCTCGGTTGGTGCTGCATCGGCAAAACCACCACTTAGAGGCGCCGCATTTGCCGCTGCTGCAGGAGGTATTGGTGGCTCTGCCAACCGGGCACGATTGGCCGTCTTGCCTGCTTCAGTTTGTGGCACAACAGAGCTTGGTTGAGCCGCCGCCTGTTTCATCGGCAGGGGCTTTGTTATGGGTGTGCCACCGGCATCTTTTGTATCCTTATCGGCCGTCTCTGGCGGCACCCAGCCATGCGGGATGTTTTGCGGAACTTGGCCTGGAACCAGCTTATCAGTTGCTGGCCGCGCGGGTATTTTCTCCACCGCAACGAAGCTGGTGTAGGGCGACATCAAATGGTGCGCCAAGGCAAGTTGCAAGACCGCCGCCTTCACATCGGCTTCATCGGCACCTTCGGTCCGGCGATCCAGTTGCGATTCAATCGCCCGCCGTGCCCACAGGGCAGCTACACCCTCGGCATCACTATGCCCTGCCAAGGATAAGGCCGTCGCAAACGGTTTGCCGCCCAGCTTACCTGTTACCGTTACCTTGGTGTCATTATCGAACTTGGCATCGCTCGCCAAGCGGGCCGTCACCACCAACGGCTCGCCGGAATAAAGATCCGGGATCCGCTCCGGCGCAATCTCAGCGATAATGCCTTTTGGGAAAGTAACCGCAAGATCGGTCAATTCGGCCCGTTCCAAACGACGGAATAGTTCATCCATCCGCGTGGCAACTTCTTCGGGTTTATTGATATAAACATACGTACCCCGACCAAAGGCCGCGGCTTTGCGCATAAAGTATCCGTTCGGGGCCGAACCGATGCCAATGGTGAACAGCCGCGTCTCGCCGATACGATCCTTGATGGTTTGGAAAAGTTCGGCTTCGTTACCGACCGCACCATCCGTCAAGAAGACGACTTGATGCAAAAATCCCGGCGTCGGTGTTGCGTTGAGGGCGATGTCCAGCGCACCGCGCATTTCAGTTCCGCCGGTTGCTTCCGTCTTTTTCACAAAACTGCGCGCAGCGGCGACGTTGCCTTCACTTGCCATAACCGTACGGTCAAACAGGACCGTCGGCTTGTCGTTAAACCGAATGACATTGAATCGATCCCCCGAACGAAGCCGGCTCAAGGCCAGATCCAGTCCTTGGCGTGCCTGCTCGATCGAGGCCCCTGACATGGAGCCTGATTGATCGAGAATAAAGGTTACTTCCCGGGCCGGACGATCATTCTCGCTTTGCGCGGAAGGCTGCGGCGGCATAATCATCAACAGAAGATGATTTTGCTTATTGACGACTTCACTGAACAACGCCGCCTGGGGTTCTTTGCCCAATTCTGGTTTCCAGCGCAAAATAAAATCTCGATCCGCCGGCATAACCTGATCCGCTAAGGATATGGTCGTGATCCCGCCCTGGGTGGCCGTCGTCACTTGATGGCTGAAACTTTTGATCTCGCTTAGCGGCAGACCAAGATCAACCGTGACTTTCAGGGTTACGGGGTTGCCTGGCTTATCGCCCGGCTCGCGAAACGACGGTTGAGGCGCGGGTTCTTCTCCTGCTCGTGTGTTGGTCGACCAGCCGCGGTTGCCGACCATGTCCACCTGGGTTGGTGGCAAGGGTTCGTACCGGGGCGTAATGGCCAACGGAAAGGTCAGCGTAAATCCGGCATCGGCCGTATAAGGCACGTCTTGGCGATAGGTCATTTCAATGGTGACCGTTTCGCCGGGTGCAATATTGGCGACCGAGGTTGTAAACATATTGGGCCGTTTCTGCTCGAGCAGTCCCGCCCGCTGACCGGCCCGTGCCGCCGCTTCATAGGTGCGGCGGGCTTCCTCGCGCTCTTTGATCGTACCGTCGATTTCCCGTTCGCCGATTTTAAGTTTCAAACTATCGACGGCGGCCGTATCCGGCAGAGGAAAGACATAAAGGCCTTCCATCCAGTCTTTATTCATATTGGCAAAATGCTGCTTTACCTTGCCTCGGGCGACCATGCCGTTGACATCGATTTCAACCTCTGTCGCCAGCAAGGGTGCGGCCTGATAGGTGCCATCCCGGCCTTTAAAAAGAAATTCGCCGCTTTTTGCTTCACGAGGATCGGTAATCCCCGTTGGGCCCGCTGCAGACAAAGCGCCCGCAAATAAGAATCCAACAACCAAAAAAAGCACCGCGACCGCGGCGTTGATAACACTGCTTAAAGACATGACTAAACGCCGCGAACCGATGGATGCCGGCGCGGATGACGATGGGTTTAAAAACATGGTCTTGATCCTTTAGGCCGCGCTCCGCACCCCCTTGATGCAGAATTACCAACGCGACTTCGCCATCTCGCGCGCATGCCGTGGCGGAAATAGGCGCGACCAAAGGCAAAGCCGGGGTGCTTTTATGGCGAGCCTAGGTTGTTTCAAGGCGGATATGTCGGCTTTGCGGCAGGATCGCGGCGATACGATTGTCCCTATCAAGGACAAACATTGTCACCCTTGCGGCGAAGCCGTTGCGCCGCTCATCCGGCCACGTTAGGGTATGCGCACTGCACCACATCTTACCTGGGAAGTCTCTTATGTCTTCGTCCGTCCTTGCCGCGCGTCTTAACCTGGTTAAACCATCACCCACCGTTGCGGTAACCGCCAAGGCGGCGGAATTAAAGCGGGCCGGACACAACGTCATCGGCCTTGGCGCGGGCGAGCCTGACTTCCCCACTCCCCCGCATATCGTGGATGCGGCGATCGCGGCGATGCGTGCCGGGAAAACTAAGTATACGCCGCCCGAAGGAATAATCGAACTGCGGGAAGCAATCTCGCGCAAGCTGAAACGCGACAACAATCTTGATTACACGGCCGGCCAAATCAGCGTCGGTTGCGGCGGCAAGCAGACGATTTACAACGCGCTGATGGCAACGTTAAATCCGGGCGACGAAGTGATCGTGCCCGCACCTTACTGGGTCAGCTACACCGACATCACGTCATTAGCCGAAGGAAAGCCCGTGATCGTATCGTGCACGGCGGAGTCGGGCTTTAAAATGCGGCCCGATCAATTGGAGCGCGCGATTACGCCCAAGACCAAATGGGTCATTCTCAACAGCCCCTCCAATCCCACGGGAACCGTTTACACGCCGAAAGAATTAAAGACGCTGGCCGAGGTGCTGATGAAGCATCCCCATGTCTTCATTATGACCGACGATATGTATGAATTCTTGATTTATGATGATGCAAAGTTTTCGACTATCGCTGCCATCGAGCCCCGACTTTATGAACGCACCTTGACGCTGAATGGATTAAGCAAGGCTTATTGCATGACCGGGTGGCGGGTTGGCTATGCCGCCGGACCCTCAAATATCATCAAGGCGATGAACATGATTCAAAGCCAATCCACTACGGCAACATCCACCATCAGTCAGTGGGCTTCGGTTGCCGCCCTGGATGGGGATCATTCGTTCATCGCCAAGAACAATGCCGTATTCAAAGAACGGCGTGACCTTGTTCTCTCCATGCTGGCCCAGGCGCCGGGGATCACCTGCACCAAGCCTGATGGGGCATTTTATGTTTATCCGTCCTGCGCCGGCGTTATCGGCAAGAAAACACCGCAAGGAAAAACCTTAGCGACGGATGAAGACGTTGTGAGTTATCTTTTGGAAAGCGAAGGAGTTGCCGTGGTTCAAGGCGCCGCCTTCGGCTTATCGCCTTATTTTCGTATCTCCTACGCCACCTCAACCGAGCTGCTGGAGGACGCTTGCCAGCGGATCCAGCGCGCCTGCGCGGCGTTGACGTAGACGGAAAGGCATTAAAAAACCTCTTTCCGCCCCCTATCCGAAGACGGGGTTTTGCCCTAAATATAAGGGCATGACACATATCCCTCGCCCCGTTGTTCTGTGCATCCTCGATGGCTGGGGATGGCGCACAACACCAGATGATAACGCGATTGTTCAGGCGCGCACCCCGGTGTGGAACCGCCTGGTTGAGAGTTATCCCTTTGGTTTGATCGAAACCTCCGGTCTTGAAGTGGGATTACCGTCGGGGCAAATGGGCAATTCGGAAGTCGGCCATATGAATATCGGCGCCGGCCGTGTCGTGATGCAGGATCTGCCGCGGATCGATGCGGCCTTGGTTGACGGCTCTCTTGCCAAGACGCCTTCCTTTGTCGATTTCGTTGCCAAACTGAAAAAAAGCGGCGGTGCGGCGCATCTGATGGGACTGCTTTCGCCGGGCGGCGTTCACGCTCATCAGGATCACATGGCCGCCCTCGCCAAACTTTTGGCTGAAGCGGGCATTGCGGTTCGCATTCATGCCTTCCTCGATGGGCGCGACACCCCGCCGTCAAGCGCCGCGGCTTATTTGGAGAAATTTCGCGGCCAAATCATTGGTCATGACCTCATTCGCTTTGCGACAGTAAGCGGAAGATTCTATGCCATGGATCGCGATCAGCGATGGGACCGGGTCGCCCTGGCTTATGCAGCCCTGGTTGAGGGTCGCGGCGAAGAGGCCTTGGACGACACCGCAGCCTTGGCCGCCGCGACAGCGCGCGGCGAGACTGACGAGTTCGTTAAACCCACGGTGTTGGCCGGCTATACCGGTATGCGAGATGGGGATGGATTGCTTATGGCAAATTTCCGGGCCGATCGGGCGCGAGAAATCTTAAGCGCCTTGCTTGATCCCGACTTTATCGATTTTAAGCCCGAACCGAAAATAACATTCGCCGCGACTTTGGGAATGGTTGAATACTCGTCTCGCTTGAACAAGTTCATGCCAACGTTGTTTCCCGCCGTTCCGGTGACCGAATCCTTGGGCGAGATCGTTTCTCGCGCCGGCAAAAAGCAGTTGCGGATTGCCGAGACCGAAAAATACGCCCACGTCACTTTTTTCTTTAACGGCGGCGAAGAGCGGTTGTTTGACGGCGAAGAACGCATCCTTATTCCGTCGCCCAAGGTTGCCACCTATGATCTCAAGCCGGAAATGAGCGCCGTTGAAGTCACGGATCACTTGGTCAAGGCGATTAACAACCAAGCCTTCGACCTGATCGTCGTTAACTACGCCAACGGCGATATGGTCGGTCATACCGGCATTCTTGCGGCAGCGATTATTGCCGCGGAAACTTTGGATGCTTGCTTGGGCCGGCTTGAAGAAGCCTTGCTGAAGGTGGGCGGCGCCATGCTTATTACCGCTGACCATGGGAATTGCGAAGAAATGTTTGACCCCGCAACCGGCCAGCCTCACACCCAACACACCTTGAATAAGGTTCCGGCCGTTCTCATCGGCGCGCCCGCCTCTGTAAAATCTTTGGCGCCGGGGCGCCTCGCCGATATTGCGCCAACATTATTAAAGCTCATGAATTTACCCCAGCCTGCCGTCATGACCGGTCATTCTCTTTTGCAAGATGCCGCTTCTGGCTCTGAGCGCGTTCATGCCGCGGATTAAGCGTGCGCTGACCCTATCCGGGCTCATTATCATCGGCTTAGGGCTATCAGAAATCGTCCTTGCCCAAGAAACCGCCCCAGATGAAGCAAAACTAAAATCCTTGCAACGCGAAATCGACGCCGAAAAACAACGCGCCACTTCGCTTGAGAAAGCCGCCGCAGAAGCCGCGGCCGAAACCGAAGAGCTTAGCCGGAAAGCTGTTGCGTCAGCAGCCCGCACCCAAGAACTTGAGCAAGAGGCGGCGCGTCTTGAAAGTGAGCTCCACGATCTTTCCCAACAAGAGCAAGCCGGTATAAAAACCTTGACCCTGCGGCGGCGACAAAGCACCGAGGTCGCGACTGCCATGCAAAGCCTGGCTAGGCGCCCCCCCGAAGCTTTGATCGCCATGCCGGGGCGACCCATTGATAGTTTGCGCAGTGCGTTGCTGCTCCGCTCGGCTATTCCCGCCATTCAAACCGAGGCGACCCGCCTTAAAGACGAATTGGAACGGCTAAAGCAGGTGCGTGCCGACGCCGAGCAACGACGCCTTGCCTTGGCGACCGCAAATGCATCTCTCTTAGAAGAGCGGGCGGCCATCGAAGGTCTGCTTGCACGAAAACGTGACCTTTATCGTCAGGCCACCGACAATAGTCGGGCCAGCACACAGAAAGTCGCTGCGCTGCTAGGACGAGCTTCAGATATGCGCGATCTAATTGCGCGGCTCAGGAATGAACGCGAGAAGCAACGCCAGGCCGAGATTGCGGCCGCTGCGGCTGTTGTTCCGCCTCAGCCCCCGACGGGTTCGTCCCCCGCCGCTCCCCCTTCCCTGCCGCGGAATAGCAAACCGGCTGGAATCCGCGATGTTCCTCAGCAACCTGGGCTTTTGATCCTGCCCGCCCGCGGTGAAACCTTGCGTCAGTACGGCGAAGCCGATAGTTTTGGGGCTGCCAGTAAAGGACTTGTTATCGCCACCAGAGCCGGCGCCCAAATTGTTGCCCCATTTGATGGACAGATTGCTTTTGCTGGTCAATTTCGCGGTTTTGGGCTGATCTTGATTATCGAGCATAGCGGTGGATATCATTCCTTGTTGGCTGGTCTCGGGCGAGTTGAAGCCGGAATTGGACAATGGGTCTTAGCTGGAGAACCTGTCGCCATCATGGGCGATGGAAAAGCCGGTAAACCCCCCGAACTTTATATGGAGTGGCGCCGCGATGGTGAACCGCTCAACCCTCTACCCTGGATGATGGTAGGCAACGATAAGGTAAATGGATGATGTTACGCGTCACACTGGCTGCCCCCTCTGCGGGACGGATCTTCGCTCTGTCAAAAAGCATGGCTTTGGTAAGCGCTCTGGCTTTGGCCTTCGCCGCCGGACCGGCATTAACCCAACAACCGCCAGCGCAGCCGCCGGCACAGCAGCAGCCCCCTGCCAAGCCTGACGCTAAGCCCGACGCCAAGGCGGCGCCGGTGAAGCAGACACCCGGCGATACCTATCGCATGCTTAATCTCTTTGGCGATGTGTTCGAGCGGGTACGACGAAACTATGTCGAAGAGGTTACCGACAAACAACTGATCGAAGCGGCGATCCAAGGCATGTTGTCGTCCTTGGATCCCCACTCCAGCTATCTTGATGAAGAAAGCTTCAAGGATATGCAGGTGCAAACCAAGGGTGAGTTCGGCGGCCTCGGCATTGAAGTCAGCATGGAAAACGGATTTATCAAGGTGATTTCGCCGATCGATGATACTCCGGCTTTCCGCGCCGGCGTTAAACCTGGTGACTATATCACCCATCTGGATGGCGAGTCCGTTCAGGGTCTTACCCTCACCGAAGCCGTCGACAAGATGCGTGGCAAGGTCAACACCCCGATTAAGCTGACGGTGCGCCGCGAAGGCGAAGCCAAGGCGCTGGAGATCACCGTGACTCGCGATGTAATCAAGGTTCAGTCGGTGAGAGGAACGCTTGAGGGTGATGTGGGTATCCTGCGTATCACCTCTTTTAACGAGCAAACCGACGTGGGCATCGCCAAGAACATCGAGGATTTCAAAAAGAAAATGGGCGACAAGCTTCACGGTATTGTTTTGGATTTGCGCAACAATCCCGGTGGCTTGCTGGACCAAGCTATTTCCGTCTCCGACGATTTTCTCGATAAAGGTGAAATCGTTTCCACCCGCGGCCGGGACAAACAGGAGGGCCAGCGTTACAACGCCAAGCCGGGCGACCTGGCCAACGGGCTGCCGATCGTGATCCTGATCAACAGCGGCTCGGCATCGGCATCGGAAATCGTCGCCGGCGCGCTGCAGGATCATCACCGCGCCATTGTCATGGGGACTAAATCTTTCGGTAAAGGCTCGGTGCAGACCATCATGCCGGTTCAAGGCAATGGCGCGATCCGCCTGACGACCGCGAAATATTACACACCAAGCGGGCGCTCGATCCAACAGCTGGGGATCGAGCCCGACATCATTGTCGAGCCGGTTCAATTGGCCGCCGCTGAGGCGCCGACTACACCATCGCGTGGTGAAGCGGGATTACGCGGCGCTCTCAGCAACGACAATGCCGCGGCGGGCGCAGATCCCAATCGGCCAAAAGACCAAGCGACTAAAGACTATCAATTGGCGCGCGCTATCGACTTGGTTCGCGGCCTGCATCTTTATAATAAAGCTGCAGCAAACTAAACCTTGAGGGTGGTGGATCAACTCCATGACTGATCTGCCGCCCTCCTCCCTTCCTTATCGTCCTTGCGTCGGCTGTGTTTTGATTTCACCTCAAGGATTGATCTGGGCTGGAGAACGGATTGATACTCCCGGCGCATGGCAAATGCCGCAAGGCGGCATTGATCTTGGTGAAGATCCCGCCACCGCCGCCAAACGCGAACTTTTGGAAGAGATCGGTGTTTCCGCCGATATTATCGGCGAGACGCGCGATTGGTTGACCTACGACTTGCCGGCACATCTGGTCGGCGTGGCGTGGAAAGGCCAGTTCAAAGGGCAACGGCAAAAATGGTTTGCGTTTAAATTTTCCGGCACCGATCGAGACATTCGTCTTGATCATCACGGTGAGCCGGAATTCAAAGCCTGGCAGTGGATGACGCCGCAGACCTTATTATCATCGGTCGTTCCGTTCAAGCGAACCGTCTACACAAAGGTTCTTGAACAATTCGATCGCCTAATACGGCCTTCGTAGAAAATTTTACCTACTGACCGGCAACGGTCATATTGTCGATCCGCAAAGAAGGTGAATCGCTGCCGCTGCGCCATTCAAGATCATTGGCGGCGCGCATCGCCAGATACATATCCTTCAAATTTCCCGCGACGGTCGCCTCTTTAACGGGTTCGGCCAGCTTGCCTTTGACAATGCGGAACCCCGCGGCGCCGCGGCTGTAGTCTCCGGTGATCAGGTTTACACCCTGACCAAACACCGTAGTGACAAATAATCCTTCCTCGATATCGGCAATCAAATGATCCAGTGATACCGGGCCTGCTTCAATCCATAAATTGGTCGTCGACGGCGAGGGCGGGCCTGACGTACCCCTGCTGGCGTGACCGGTTGAGCTTAATCCAAGTTGCCGGGCCGTGCGTAAATCCAGCACCCAGGTTTTTAACACCCCCTTGTCGACCAGGGCCTGCCGCCTTGTCGCCAGGCCTTCAGCATCAAACGGCTTGGAGCGCAAACCACGACGACGGTGCGGATCATCGATCACGGAAATTCCGGGCGCCAGGATCTGTTCACCCATATGATCCTTCAGAAAACTGGTGCCGCGGGCGATGGCTGCGCCATTAATCGCTCCCGCCAAATGACCAAGAAGAGAACTAGCGATCCGGTTTTCGAACACCACGGGACCTTTAAAGGTTTTGCTTTTATGGGCGCCAAGCCGGGCGACGGCGCGGGTCCCTGCCGTACGACCAATCAAAGCCGGATCGGCTAGATCCGCCCCATGAGTGGCCGCCGTCCAGTCATAACCCGTTTCCATACCGTCGTCTTTGCCCGCGATCACGGCGACCGACAAAGAATGTCCACTGCCCACGTAATGGCCTTGAAATCCATTGCTGGCCAGGATCGCAACCTCGCCCCGACTCCAGCTGGCCTCCGCCCCATCAGAGTTGGTGACGTTTTTGACGCCGAGCGCCGCCTCTTCCACCGCCGCCACCCGCTCGGTCAAGATCTCGACCGACGGTTCAACAGGATCGAACCCATCCAAATCAGGAATCTTACGCGCAAGCTGGCCCGGGTCCGCCAAACCGCAATAAGGATCGTCTGGAACAGTCTTGGCCATGGCCACCGCGCGCGATGCCAATTCATCCAAAGCCTTGGCGGAAAAGTCCGTCCCCGACACGATCGCCTGACGCTTACCGATAAAAACGCGAAGACCAAGGTCCTGGCCTTCGGAGCGCTCCACCCGCTCGACCTTGCCTAAGCGATGGCCAACCGCAAGGGCGACATCCCGGACCAAAACAACATCCGCCCCATCGGCGCCATACTGTTTGGCCTTGGCCAGAACCGTCTCCATGGTGGGGAGCAAAGCGCCGATATCAGCCATATTCCTATCCTTAGTGTAATGATTATTGATGAGGAGACGTCAATCTTAGCACAGCTGACATCACTGCGCGCAACTCTGCAATACGGGGATTATCCGACAATCCCACCCCCCAAGCTTGGGTCGCTGCAAATTTATCCTCCATCAGCACATAGGATACGATCGCGCCGTCACGATGCGGGTGCTGGTGCCGCTCGGCCAAAGCCGGCATCACCCCCGATACTTCGCCAAGATTTTTGATAAGCTGCGCAAGGACGTCGCTATCGAAGGCCGTCAGCATCAAAGCTGGATCGGCCGTAGACCGTACCGTCCAGTTTCCTTGGCTGTCGCACGCGGCAATAAGACGGTCCTGTGCCCGATCGTAGGTATCTACAAAAGCCCGCCGCAAATCCCGGGACAGAATCTCAACGCCACGTTGATCCGCAATCATCTGAACAACCTTCGCAAAATCGATCTGCAATCCGCGGGGAAGATCGTAGCCGTAATCGGCTGCCATGATATAGGCGATGCCTCCCTTACCCGATTGGCTGTTGACGCGAATAATGGCCTCATAATTTCGGCCGAGATCCTTGGGATCGATCGGCAGATAGGGCACCTCCCATAGGTCAGCATTACGACCGATCATCGCCGTCATGCCCTTTTTGATCGCATCCTGGTGCGATCCCGAAAAAGCCGTGAACACCAGATCGCCTGCATAGGGGTGACGCGGGTGAATAGGCAGCTTGGTGCAGTCTTCGGCCACGTGCCGGATCCGATCGATATCGGAAAAATCCAATTGCGGATCGACCCCTTGGCTAAAGAGATTCAGAGCCAAGGTGACAATGTCGACGTTGCCCGTCCGCTCGCCATTGCCAAACAAGGTGCCTTCAACCCGGTCGGCCCCCGCCATCACCGCGAGTTCCGCCGCCGCAATCCCGGTTCCGCGATCATTATGCGGATGAATGCTGAGAACGGTTTTATCTCGCCGCGTTATATGGCGATCCATCCATTCGATCTGATCTGCATAGATGTTTGGGGTCGCCATTTCGACGGTGGCCGGCAAGTTCAGAATGACCTTGCGATCATGGCTGGGCTGCCACACGTCGGTAACGGCTTCACAAATCTCTAAAGAAAAATCAAGTTCCGTCCCGGTAAAACTCTCGGGCGAATATTGGAACTGAAGCCGGCTATCCGGCAACCTATCCTGCAAGCGCGTCATATATTCGGCGCTCTTCACCGCTATGGCTTTAATTCCGTTCCGGGGCAGATTAAAGACGACGCGCCGCTGCACTTCCGAAGTCGAATTGTAAAGATGCACGATCGCGCGCCGAACACCGATCAGGCTGGCAAAACTGCGTTCGATCAGGGCGTCTCGGGCCTGGGTGAGAATCTGGATCGTGACGTCATCGGGAATGGCATCTTCATCAATGAGACTGCGCACAAAGGCAAAATCCGTTTCAGAGGCCGCCGGAAAACCGACTTCGATTTCCTTAAATCCCATCTGAACCAGAAGATCGAACATTCGGCGTTTGCGCGGCCCATCCATCGGATCGGCAAGGGCTTGATTACCGTCGCGAAGATCGACGCTGCACCATAGCGGCGCCTTTGTGATCGTGCGGGACGGCCATCGGCGGTTCGTTAAATTGATCGGCTGATACGGTCGATATTTGTGAACGGGCATGGACATGGCGACTATTCCTTAGCCGGGGAAATTCCAACCGGCGTGCGACATCATAAGGGATATGGGCGAAAAAGGCGGCACACCAAGCCGCCGGGCGGCCTGCCTAGTCCCGGCGGCCGTTTCTAAGTCGCAGCATCAATGCCGTGACCTCAAAGGTCACAGCGGCATTGGCAAGGGTTTTAATCATTGGTGCTGTCGTTTGCATTCCAAAAAGGTAACGGCGGGTGCAACCGAGGTCAACCCCGGATCGCATCCCGCCGTTTAGCGCGAAACCCTAAAGTTTCTTTTAATCCAGTTTTACCCCATAGCGGGCAAAGCCGTTTTCGCCATTCCCCATGGCCTCGATACCCGGATAATCCTTCACATATTTCACAGCGTTCGGCGAACTATCGAAGATCGCCGTGACCGGCTTACCGATCTTAGCAAAGCGCCAGTTGTTATCCGCTGTCGGATTAACCGATTTCTTCTCGATGAGATAGTTAATCAAGGCTGTCCTATTCTCGTCCGGCGCTTCCAGGATCACATTCTTGCCGGTAAGTCCCGGGAACTTCCCGCCGCCCGACGCGCGGTAGTTGTTCGTCACCACGACAAATTTTTGCCCATCATCAATCGGCTTGCCGCCGAATTGAAGATTGACGATACGATGGCTGTCCGGCGCGGCGACCTTGCCATCCGCATCGTAACGGCGCGGCTTGGTCACATCGATTTCATAAGTGACGCCGTCAATGACGTCGTAATTATATGACGGGAACGTCGGCTCGATCAGCGTTTGCGGTTCTGTTTTGGCAGGATCGATCTGCTTGAAAATTCCCGCCGCCATTTCCAGCCATTCGCGGACTTCGGCGCCCGACAACAAAACCGCCTGCAGGGTGTTGGGATAAAGATAGAGATCCGCCGCGTTCTTAATGGCGATATCGCCCGCCGCTATGTCCGTATAGTATTCGGCGCCGCCGCGACCGCCTGCCTTAAACGGTGCGCCGGCCGATAGGATTGGCAACTTGTCATACTCGGTTCCCTGCAAAGCGTGGCGCGCGTACCATACCTGGGCATCGGTCACCACTTGAATCGAGGGATCGTCGCGGACCAAGGCAAAGTAACTGTTGATCGGCGCGGTAACCTTGCCGATGGGCGAGCGGATATACTTCAACGTCGCGTCATGGTCCGGCTTAACGGCCGCAACCACCCGCGCATCATTATCCACCGCCGAAACCCGCTTTTTATCCTCAAGCTTAAAGACGGCGCGAACCTGGCCCTTGCCGCCGACCACGGTCCATTTTCCGGCGTCGCTCACCTTTAGATCCAGGTCGACGATGCCGAGATGACTCCCCCAAAATCCAGGCATGACCGCCGGGACACCGTTCAACGTTCCCGCGGCAATATCCGCGCCGGCAATGTCCTTAAAGGCGTCGCTTGGGAAAATCAGATGGGCATGGCCAAACAAAATGGCGTTGATGCCCTTGACCTTGGAAAGGGCATAGGTGGCGTTTTCATCCATCTTGCCCATTTTATCGATACTACCCATGCCCGAGTGCATCAAGGCAACGACGACATCCGCGCCCTTAGCGCGCATTTCCGGAACAAATTTTTCGGCAGTCTCGATGATGTCCGTCGTCGTGACCTTGCCTTCCAAATTGACCTTATCCCATTGCATGATTTGCGGGGGAACAAAACCGATCACGCCAACCTTGATGGGATGCACCTTTCCCTTATCGTCTTTGAGGCTGCGCTTCAGGATGACATAGGGCGTGAAATAATTTTTCTTACCATCGGCCGTATAGACATTGGCGTTCACATATGGAAATTTCGCGCCCTTGATCGCCTTGCCCAGATAATCCAGGCCATAATTAAATTCGTGATTTCCGACGTTACCCGCATCGTAGGATAAAAGGTTCATCGCCTTGTATACGGGATGGGTTTGCCCCGCCTTAAGACCTTTTATGCGAGCGGTGTAATCGCCCAACGGATTGCCCTGGATGAGATCGCCGTTATCAAACAACAGGGTGTTCGTAGCTTCGCTGCGTGCTTGCTTCATCAAACCGGCCGTCTTGGAAAGGCCGAACCCGACGTCATCTTGATCCTTGTAATAGTCGTAGTTCAAAACGTGGGTATGAATATCCGTGGTCTCGAGAATGCGCAGCTTGACATCGCTGTCGGCGGCAAAAGCCCCTGAGCCAATGACAAGACCCGACAGGGCCAAGGCAATAACCGCAGTATTAAGAGCAAAACGTTTCATAATAACTCCCCCAATAAGAACCGCAGCGAAAACGCTTGCAGTCCCACAAACGAATAGCGTCAGGCCCGCATTACAGACCGGCCAGGCTGTGGAAAGCAAGCTAAAGCCGCGCCTCCAGGCATCCGGCCTATTTCCAAATGGGCTTCCCCGATCCCGGCAAGCCGAGACTTGGCCAAAGATCGGTGATGCGGGAAATAATCTTAGGATCCATGGCAATTTGCCGGCCCCATTCTCGGGTCGTTTCGGGCGGCCATTTACTGGTCGCATCAAGCCCGATCTTGGAGCCCAACCCGCTTTCAGGCGAGGCAAAATCCAAATAGTCGATCGGCGTCCGGTCAACCAAAGTAATATCCCGCGCCGGATCCATACGGGTCGACATGGCCCACATGACCTCTTTCCAATCCCGTGGATTAATGTCTTCGTCCACCACGATCACCCATTTAGTGTACATAAATTGGCGCAGGATGCTCCAGATTCCCATCATGACACGTTTGGCATGGCCCGGATAAGCCTTGCGGATCGAGACGACGGCGATGCGATAAGAGCAACCTTCAGGCGGCAACCAGAAATCGACGACTTCCGGCAGCTGTTGTTGTAGCAGGGGAATGAAGACTTCGTTTAAGGCCGCCCCTAAGATGGAGGGTTCATCAGGCGGCCGGCCGGTAAAGGTCGACAAATAAATGGGATCGCGCCGCATGGTAATGGCGGTAATGCGGAACACCGGAAATGACTCGACCGAATTATAATAGCCGGTGTGATCCCCGTAAGGGCCTTCATCTCCGTATTCATCCAGCAGAACTTCGCCTTCCAACACGATCTCCGCCTCGGCGGGAACCTTCAGCGGCTGAGTAAGGCAATCCACCAAATCCACACGGCGATCGCGAAGCAAACCCGCAAATTGATACTCCGATAAAGTATCCGGCACAGGCGTAACCGCCGCCAAGATCGTTCCCGGATCCGCCCCCAACACGACGGCGGCCGGCATAGGTTCGCGCTTGGCCGCCGCCCAACGCCGGTGATGCTGCGCACCGCCGCGATGACGCAGCCAGCGCATCAAGGTGCGATCACGACCCAAAACCTGCATGCGATAAATGCCAAGATTAAAGCGATCCGCTTTGTCTCCGTCCGGATTTGGTCCTTGCGTCACCACCAGCGGCCAGGTGATGAGCGGGGCAGGCTCATCGGGCCAGCACGTCTGGATGGGCAATCGATTAAGATCAATGTCCGCGCCGCGCCACACCATCTCTTGGCAGGCCCCGCGTCCTACGGTGCGGGGACGCATGGCCATGACGGTTCGCAACAGCGGAATAGTCTCGAGCGCTTCACGAAATCCCCCCGGAGGTTCCGGCTGACGCAGATAAGCCAAGGTTTCACCGATCGACCGCAACTCGCTAGGTTCGCGTTCCATACCCCAGGCGACTCGTTCCGTCGTCCCGAAAAGATTCACCAGCACCGGCATGTCGTAACGGCTGCCATCTGGCCGCACGACATTGTCAAACAACACCGCCGGACCCTCTTCGGCCAAGAGGCGGGTTTGAATCTCCGTCATTTCCAAAATAGGACTGATCGGTTGACTGACCCGGACCAAACGCCCCGAGGTTTCCAACCGCGTCATGAATTCCCGTAACGAGGCGTAGGCCATTAACCTTTCCTCTGTGAAATTGATAATTTCACTGCAATCGGACAGTGCGAGATTATATATTTGATCATAATATCAGCGCCTTAGTTTTAAAGATTAGAATAACTATAGACAACCCTTGAGACCCTTGATCCAGCAACTATATATTTTCTATAGAGAAGCAGAAACCACAACTATAAGGAGAGGGCTATGAAAATTTCCATCGGATTAACCGATGCCGGTCGCAAAGCGATCGCAGAGTCACTGGTAAAGGTCTTAGCGGATACCTACGCCCTTGCCCTTAAAACACAAAACTATCACTGGAATGTCACCGGCCCTTCCTTTGCCCAGTATCATGCCATGTTTGAAGAGCAGTACACCGCTCTTTATGCCGCAGGCGATGAAGTCGCCGAGCGCATTCGCACCCTCGGCCATCTTGCGCCGGGCGGGCTTACCTCTTTTGCCAAACTCTCGGCGATTAAGGACGGCGACGGAAAACAGAATGTTAACGGGATGATCAAGGATTTGGTCAGCGGCCGGGAGATTGCCGACAAAAATTGTCGCGCCGCCCTTGAGATTGCACAGAAATATAATGACGAAGTAACGGCGGATTTGATGATCGGCAAAATGACCGATCACGAAAAATCCAGCTGGATGCTGCGCAGCAGCCTGTCCTCCACGTAATCACCGGCAGTTGATTTGCCCTTATTCGGGACCTCGGCCATAAAGAGGACCTGAATAAGGGGATTGTGATGCTCATCAAGCGGCTGCGTGGCTGGGAACTTAAGGAAAATACGGCAACACCCGAGACGATATTTAACGACCGCCGTCGCTTGGTTAAAGCCTTGGCCGCCGGGCCTATCCTAGCAAGCAGTTTATCCTCTTTTATTGGCGCCGTGCCCGCCAGAGCCGCCTCAACCGACGAACGCGCGGTGTGGGATGGTCTTTATCCGGTCAAACGTAATCCGACCTATACGATTCAAGACAAAGAAACGCCGGAAAATTTAGCTACCACCTATAATAACTATTACGAATTCGGCTCTCATAAAGAGATTTCCTCTGCCGCGCAGAAAATGAAGGTTCACCCGTGGACGGTGAAGATTGATGGTTTAGTTGAAAAGCCGATGACCATCGACTTCGACGAGCTGGTGAAGAAAATGCCCTTGGAAGAGCGACTCTATCGTCATCGCTGCGTTGAAGCGTGGTCGATGCGGGTCCCCTACTCCGGCTTTCCGCTTAAGGCCTTGGTTGACTATGCACGCCCCTTAAGCTCCGCGAAGTATCTTGTGATGACCACTGCAGCCGATGGCGCCTCCATGCCCGGCCTGCGCGAATTTTGGTATCCTTGGCCTTATACCGATGGCCTCACCATGGCCGAGGCAACCAACGAATTGGCGTTCATTGCGACCGGCCTTTACGGCAAGCCCATCGTCAAACAAAATGGCGCGCCGTTGCGTTTGGCTGTGCCCTGGAAATACGGATTCAAACATGTGAAGTCGATCGTTGCCTTCACCTTTGCCGAAAAGCAACCGGTCAGCTTTTGGGAAAAATTGGCCGCCGATGAATATGGTTTTTGGGCCAATGTGAATCCGAAATTTCCCCATCCCCGCTGGACACAGGCGACGGAACGCGACATCGCCAGCAACGAGCGAATCCCGACGCAACTATATAACGGCTACGCCGAGTTTGTGGCCCCGCTCTACGCAGCCCTTCCCCAGGAACGCCGTCTCTTTATGTAAAGGAATAAAATTACCGGGCTGCAGCGCTGCCGCGGACGGATTTTCCGTCTGCGGCCACGCGGCGTACGGTTTTTAACTCCCCGTCTCCTACCGGTAACTCGGCAACCTTTTCCAAGAGAAAATCCCGAAGCACGGCGATCCGTTTAGAGTGGCGTAATTCTTCGGGATAAACAAAGTAAGCTTGGATAACCGGCCCCCGTAACTCTGGTAGGATATTGACCAGATCTGGATCGTTATGGGTCACATAATCGGGCAAGGCGGCGATGCCTACGCCGGCGCGCACCGCGCGATGAATCCCGACGATGTTATTGATCTCGATCGCCGCTTCCCGATGATGTCCCGGCGTGATGCCGACATCAGTCAGCCAATTGATATGCGCAATCGACGTATGGGGCGCCTTGCCGTAGATAATCAAACTATGACGGTCAAGATCTTGCGGCTTCTTCGGTTCGCCGCGGCGCGCCAAATAATCCGGCGCCGCCCAAATGCGCGACGTTATCGACAGCAACGGCCGTTGAATCAGATCCGGCTGGCGCGGCAAGGACATCCGGATGGCCACATCGGCCTGACGCATGCCCAGATCCAACTCGGCATCATCCAAAACAAGCCGCAGTTTAACCTTGGGGTAGCGTTCGTGAAATTCCTTCAAATGCGGCGCCAGCCAAACAGTGCCGAAACCCACCGTGGCGGTCACCACCAGAGCGCCTTGCGCCCGATCTTTGGATTCGGCCAGCATCGCCTCGGCCATGGCGAGCTTTTGAAACACATCCTTGGCCGTCATGAAAAGGATTTCACCCTGCTCGGTTAAGATCAGGCCGCGCGCGTGACGATGAAACAACGGCGTCTTGACCGAATCCTCAAGGGCGCTGATCTGACGGCTGACCGCCGATTGGCTAAGATTGAGAGTCTCGCCTGCATGGGTAAAGCTGCCCGCTTCGGCAACCGCATAGAAAACCCTGAGTTTGTCCCAATCCATCGTATCGCCTTTTTTCTTTTCTTTGCTGACGTCTTATTCCGCAGCCGCAGCGGTGCCGACCTTGGCCACGGATGCAAGATAGCGGTCGGCTTCCAAGGCCGCCATGCATCCCATACCCGCCGCGGTGACGGCTTGCCGGAAAACATGATCCTTTACGTCACCCGCCGCAAAGACTCCCGGAATATTGGTCGCGGTTGAGTCCGGCTGGGTTAGAAGATAGCCCGATCCATCCATGTCTATCTGACCTTGAAATAACTTGGTGGCGGGAACATGGCCGATCGCGACGAAAACGCCGTCAACCTTAAGCTCGGACATGTTGCCCGTCTGGGTGTCCTTCAACCGTAGGCCGGTCACCGCCGGCGGCAAAGGCCCACTCTTCGTACCTAGAATTTCGTCAACCGCCTTGTTCCACAGCACCGTGACCTTCGGATGTTCGAACAACCGCTTTTGCAAAATCTTCTCGGCGCGCAGACTGTCGCGGCGATGAATCAAGGTCACCTTGGCTGCATGCTGCGTCAGATAAAGCGCCTCCTCAACCGCGGTATTGCCGCCGCCGATCACGGCGACCTCCAAATTGCGGAAGAAAAATCCATCACAGGTCGCGCAGGCGGAAACGCCGTGACCGCGATAGGTCATCTCGGAAGGAATGCCCAGCCAGCGCGCCTGGGCGCCGGTAGCTATAACGACGGAGTCAGCCGTATAAACCGCACCACTATCGCCGACGGCCTTAAACGGTCGCACCTTTAGATCAACGCTGAGGATATGGTCCTGGGTAATTTTCGTGCCCACATGTTGGGCCTGCAGCCGCATCTGCTCCATCAACCAGGGACCTTGAATCACATCGGCAAAGCCGGGATAATTTTCGACATCGGTGGTGATCATCAACTGGCCGCCCGGCTCCATGCCAGAAACCATGTGGGGTTGCAAATTGGCCCGCGCGGCATAGATCGCCGCCGTATAGCCTGCGGGACCAGAGCCGATAATCAACAAACGGGAATGGATCGGGTCGGCCATTAAAAGGCGCCTTTGGTTGTAAGAGGATCTCTATTTAAGGTGATGACGATAGAAAGCCCTGACAAGGGGCGCAAGGCACCTTGGAAAGTTCCTGACAAATCGGGGTTTTACGCCGTCTAAAAGCCAAACATATGGTCAAGGCTGAAGGCCGAGTCGCCGTTAAATAGGCCGTGATACCCGAATAACCGGCAGGTCATATCCCGGATCAGTACATAGCCTTGGCCTCCGGCTTGACGCAGATCGGCCGCATCAAACACTTCGGAAGCGCGCCATAGATATGACCCCGAACACGGAATCTCGATTTGGCGCTTGGCGACTTCGCGGCCGTGTTGATCATGTAAAATAAGATCGGTCTGCGACACGGCGTTCCACGGCGCCGAGGCGGCATAGATCAAATGACAAAACGCATCCAACGGTGCCGGCGCCAAGCGCAGGAATAATCGCGTCGATAAACCCGGTGGCCGACCAGCATAGGATTGCGGCTCACCTCGATAGGTTAGAACCGTATTGAAGATATGCGCGCCGAAACTTGTCTCGGCCGCGTGACCTGACTCCTTGTCTTCATAGCGGAACAGGGCATGGAGCCAACCGTCCGCTTCCCCGCCGTTATCAAAGTCGTATACCAACTCCATATGGCCGAAGCCTTCTTGGAGAGAAGCATGTCCGTTCAAGAGATCGCCCACATCGACCATAACGTCGTGTCGCCGCGGCAAGCAGCCTAATTGATGCTGCATCACTTCATGGCCTTGCCCATCATAAAACCGCAAGGCCACCGGCATGTTTTTTTGCGCGGTCGACATCGGGGTCGGCAAAGCAATGGAGCGAAAACGATTTAGCGGCAGAACGGGCGCAGGTAAAAGGTAGCCCTTGCCCAACAAATTACCCAAGTCAGGAATGGTGGCATCAGACTTAAGATCGCTGCGTTCGACATTCACATGGGCTATTCTCTGCCGGACGACTTTGCCCGCGCCATCGGTGCGCGAAATCTCGTACCGCGGCCGCACGCAATATTTTCCCGCATTAATTTCGATCTGTTGCGGCCACTCCGCCTTTGGCAAGAGGGCGGCGATGTCGATGGCGGCCGACCCAAAGGGCGGCAAGCTCTTGTCGAAAGGAACTTGACTGTCCGATCCCATCAGATTGACGGTAATCGCCTTTTTCGGAATGACGCAGGGATGGGAGTTCTGCACCCAGAGCACCACCCGCTCGTCTTTGCGGGGTGCGGGAAGTCCGGCGTAAAGTTCCGAGGGCCAGGCGTTGGCGTCGTGGGTGCAGGATAAAACCGTCGGCGCATCGCCATAGGTGTCCAGGGCATACTTCACAACGTCATGACCGTTCGGATTTATCACGTGGATAAAAAGCTGACCGGTAAAAGGCGCCAAATTAAATTTCCGACGGATGTCCTGGCTATCAAGGGTGATCGACACCGGACCATCGACGATTGGTTGTTGCCACTCGGCCAAGACGTTGCCGTTGATGTCGAATAACCGGCACCAGAGACTGACATTCTTGGCGCCATAACCCGACCAATAGTTGGCCGTCGTGAGCCGGGTATGATGCCCATCTTCATCACGAAAGAAAGCATAGTTGGTGGCGAAATTGAGCGGATCGAGATAATTGCGCGGCCGCGTCAGCATCTTATCGGGCAATCGCGTTTCATCAAGGCTGCGAACGACACTTCCCTTTGGAAGCAGATGACGGACATGCTGAATCAACCGTTCGGCATCAAAGGCGGCGACGAAAAGGACCTTGGCCGAAGAGGCCGGCAAGTCGGTGACCGGCTGCGCGGTTTTACCAAGGATATTCCGCCCTAGATCGTGAAAATCCTGGACAAAAACGCCGGCAAGAGAAAGATCGCGCAGCGGATGCAGGGCATCCAGGCTGGCGGCAAATCCAAGCGGATCATAAATGGCAACCGGACCCGCATCCGCCAACTCCGCAATCAGATTCTGGATGGAGGCGGCGCTAAGGGGATGGCAAATCGCCTTGTAAAAACTGTTGCCGCCTTTGACATTCGAGAAAGTTTCAATGGCAAGACCCATAAATAACTCCTTAGGCCGCCGACAGAAAACGCTTCGACCACGCCGACAGTTTGTGCCGGGCCTGCTCGCGCCATACATAGTAGTTGCTGGTCACCCAATTCAATTGAATGACGCGGCGATCTCCCTCGAAAGGTTTATGTCCATGCCAAGCATCGGGAGTGCAACGGAATGCCAACATCGTTCCGGCATCGGGGGGTACTTCAACCGCATAGTCGTCAAGATCACGCGCATTGCGCAGCAGGCGCAACCGGCCGCCTTCTTCGCCCCAAGATTCGTTCAGGTACAGCAGAACAGTGATGATCTTATCCTTGCTATCGACATGAATCTGGCCGTCCTTGCGGCGGCAACGTCCGCGGACCGTAACCATGGTGGGCCGGCCGGTCAGATCAAGTGAGAATTTTTCGGCGATCGCCTGCCGCAGCGCCGGACCCTGCAGCGCCTCCATCAATTTCATAAAGGTCGGGCCGTAGCCGGAAATGGTTGAGAGGGGAAAACTTCCCGGCTTATCAATGCGCGGGAAATCGCGCTCGACCTGCTGCAAGCCGATCGCCGGAATGAATCCCGGCACGATAAGATGATCAAATGGCTGGGATGCGACTTTTGTCCGGCCCAAAGCCGCAAGATCAAGAAGTGAGCCTTCCGCCAAACTCGTTCTCCTCTTTAGGCGTCAACCGAAACCTAGCTTAATCCGACTTGGCGTAAAACAGGGTGCGACAAATCAAACCCCGGCTATCCCACCTTCACTCCGCCTTAGGCCAGCCTAGCTTTTTTCGCGCAAAGATTGCCGCCCGCCGGGCCTCATCAAGGGGGGAATAGGTCCAGTTCTCCCATTGCCCCGTGAAGGGCCGGGTATAACCCGCCGCCTGCATCGCACGATGAAAACGGTGAAACTTGGCCGAGCCCTTGCCCTCGAGGGGAAGAATATAAACCGGCCGACCAGTGGCACAGGCTTCCGTAACCATATTAACCGAATCTTCGGTGACAATGACGCCATCGGCTGATCCGAGCCATCCGTAGTAAGGATTGTCGCTTGTCATGTCCCATATCACCGCCGGCGCGTCGCTGAGACCGCGGCGAAGCTGTTGAAGATTTTCAGCGCCGGTCCGTCGCGACGGGGTTACCAAGAGAAAGAGATTGTTCGCGGCGGCAAAAGTCTTGAGGGATACACCGATGTCGTAGGCGCGCCGCGGGCTCAACCGATAACGACCATTACTACCGCCGATCAACACCATCACCCGCGGCTGCGGAAATTTAGCCAGGCGATCCTGCCACACCGCCGCCTCTTGCGCCAATCTCTCCGCCGTTGCGCGACCAACCGCCCCGTGGGTTTGAAACACATTCACGCCGCCCAGCCGATCGTGAGTCGGCGCAACGACTAGATCAAATCGGTCGGGGTTCACCGTCGGATTTTGCACATGGATGGATCGCGTGCGTCCCCCACTGGTGGCGCGCACGGCTAAGGCAACCGGCACGGACTTGGCGCCGCAGGAAATCGTCAGATCCGGCCGTGGCGCGGAAAAATCGCTGCTGCCTGCTGCCAGACAAGAAAAAACCTTGCGGCTGGTCAGCAATCTCCACCACGCCGGCGGAAGCCATCGCCACGGCGCGCGCATCCGAACCGTTTTCAGCGTAATTGGGGCGCAGCCCAAAGCCTCGGCCAAGCCCAGGGCCTGATTAACCATGCCGCTTCCGCCATCGGTAATGACCCAACAACTTACGGGGTTGTTGGGTAAATGAGGGGGCGTTGCCGGCTGTTCTTTTTGCGGAGAACCTGGAGGTATCATGGATAAAATCTAATAAAGATACTCATAAAGCGAAACCTAGGGTGACAGGATCGGGTTGTTTTTGTAATATAATTGCGCATTCACGGCTGAGGTTTTTTGGTCGAGACTACATTAACCCCTTAGAATTATTGGTTTTTCTATGCCCCGTCGCCTTAAGCTAGATTCGATCGATCGCCATATTCTACGCGATTTACAAGAAAATGGCCGCATGACCAATGTGGAGCTTGCCCAGCGGGCGGGGATTTCCGCTCCCCCTTGCCTGCGCCGGGTACGTACCTTGGAGAAGGCCGGACTTATCCGCGGCTACCATGCCGAGATCAACCCCGAGGCCTTGGGATTTGGCGTTACGGTTTTTGCCATGGTCGGTTTGTCCAGTCAGGCCGAAGCTGATCTGGAAATTTTTGAAGCCATGATGAATAAGTTGCCCGAGGTTCGCGAGTGTCACATGCTGGCCGGCGAAAACGATTTTCTGTTGAAGATCGTCGCAACGGATTGGGAAGCCTATCAGCGTTTCCTGACCGCCAGCCTCACCTCGGCGCCTAATGTCGCCCATGTGAAAACCGCCCTGGCCATTCGCACGGCGAAACATCTTCCCGGCGTTCCTATCGGGGGCGACACCGACAATACAGCCGCCAGCACCCATCCTTCTTAAGAAGCTGAGGCGGCGTTTGGCCTAGCCGTAGCTGACCTTGACGATTTCATATGACTTGATGCCTTTCGGCGCCTGGACCTCGACGCTTTCGCCGACAGCCTTGCCGATCAGAGCGCGCGCCAAAGGTGCGTTGATCGACAGCAATCCGTTCTTAATATCAGCCTCGACTTCGCCAACAAGTTGATAATGACTTTCTTCATCGGTTTCTTCATCGGCCAAGTGCACGACGGCGCCAAACTGAACCCGGTTTCCCGAAAGTTTGGCCGGATCGATGATTTCGGCGCGGCTGATTTTATCTTCAAGTTCAAGTACCCGGCCCTCAATAAAAGATTGCCGTTCCTTTGCCGCATGGTATTCGGCGTTTTCGGAAAGATCGCCATGTTCGCGCGCTTCGGAAATAGCCTTAATCACGGCCGGACGCTCGACCGCCTTCAGCCGTTTCAGTTCTTCCTCAAGCCGGCGATATCCAGACAGGGTAATTGGCACTCGTTCCATTATGTCTTCCACTCGACGTTTTGCGGCAGCGCTTCAAGTCGTTCCCGCTTGCCAAACATATCCTAGCCCTTTACGGCAAAATTGAGCAATGCATCAATAATTTTGCTGGAAATAAGCCTGAAGGGGGGCCACATCCAACGGTGCGCGAGCCAGGGATGCAATGGCTTGAACAGCCGCCAAGGCCCCGGAAAGCGTTGTATAATAAGGAATTGACCGCAGCAATGCGGTTTGCCGCATCGACGCGCTATCCCGCACCGTCTGCGCGCCATCGGTCGTATTGAATACCAATTGAATTTTTCCATCCACCATCAGATCGACGATGTGAGGCTGTCCCTCCAGCACCTTATTCACTTGCTCGACTTCAAGTCCGTGGCCGCGAAGATAATCGGCGGTGCCTTTGCTGGCGATCACGCGAAAACCCAATTCGGCAAGATGTTTTCCCGCCTTAACCATCGCCGGCTTGTCCGAATCCTTGACCGAGATGAATACCGTACCTTCCCGAGGCAAGTCGATTCCGGCGCCCAATTGCGCCTTGGCAAAGGCGGTCGCAAAATCCTGATCGATCCCCATCACCTCGCCGGTTGACCGCATCTCCGGTCCCAAAACGATATCGACACCAGGGAAACGGGCGAAGGGAAATACCGCTTCCTTAACCGCGACATGGTTCGCCGGCGGTAAATTCTTTTTCGTATCGATACCCAGTTTCTTCAAGGTTTCGCCCCCCATGATACGCGCGGCCCATTTGGCCAAGGGGCGCCCCGTCGCCTTGGCCACAAACGGAACGGTGCGGCTGGCTCTGGGATTAACTTCGAGAATGTATACTGTGCCGTCTTTCACGGCATATTGCACGTTCATCAGCCCGACAACCTTCAGCGCTTTGGCCAGCGCCACGGTTTGCCGCTCGATCTCGGCGATGACTTGCGGCGACAAAGAATATGGCGGCAAAGCGCAGGCACTATCGCCAGAGTGGATGCCGGCCTCTTCAATATGTTCCATGATGCCACCGACAAAAACATCGGTCCCGTCGGCCAGGGCATCCACATCGACCTCGATTGCGTCGATCAGGTAGCGATCGACCAGCACCGGATTATCGCCCGATACGCGGACTGCTTCCTGCATATAAGCCAGCAGCCGGTGACGATCGTGCACGATTTCCATCGCTCGGCCGCCCAGGACATAAGACGGACGAACCATAACCGGATAACCGATCCGTTCGGCGATCTCCACCGCGGCTTCGGCCTTCGTCACCGTGCCGCTGTCCGGCTGCCTGAGCTTCAAATCCTGAACCAGCCGTTGAAATCTTTGCCGGTCTTCAGCCAAGTCAATCGCATCGACCGAGGTGCCGAGGATGCGGACCCCCGCCGCTTCAAGCGCATGGGCAAGCTTCAGCGGCGTTTGCCCACCGAACTGCACGATCGCGCCAACCACCTCGCCCTTTGTCGCCTCGATCTTGATGAGCTCTATAACATCCTCAGCCGTCAGTGGTTCGAAATAAAGCCGGTCCGCCGTGTCATAATCGGTCGAGACTGTTTCGGGATTGCAGTTGACCATGATGGTTTCAAACCCGGCTTCCTGCAGGGCATAGACCGCATGAACGCAGCAATAGTCGAATTCGATTCCTTGGCCGATCCGGTTCGGTCCGCCGCCCAAAATGACGACCTTGCGCTTGGCCGTCGGCTCCGCCTCGCACTCGCCGCGGATGGCGCTGCCGTCGTGGGTGAAATCATGCTCATAGGTGCTATAAAGATAAGGCGTTGTCGAGGCAAACTCCGCGGCGCAGGTATCAATCCTTTTGTAAACCGGATGAACCCCGGCGGCATGACGCTGCCGTGTGACCTCGGGCAGCTTGGTTCCGCTGAGCTTAGCCAAGCGCTGATCCGAAAATCCCAAACGCTTTAAGTCGAACCAGCTCAGGGCATCTTGCGGCAGGCCTTCTTTTTGGACGTGCTTTTCCTTCTGCAGAATCGCATCGATGCGCGAGAGAAACCATGAATCAATGCGGGAGAATTGATGAACCTCTTCCACCGACATTCCCGCCCGCAAAGCCTCGGCCACATAAAGAATCCGCTCGGCCGTCGGACGGGATAAGGCGGCGATCAAACTACCGCGATCGGCTGGTCCGCCCGATGCGCCGGGAATTGCGATCTCGTCAAATCCTGAAATGCCGGTCTCGAGCGAGCGTAAAGCTTTCTGCATCGCCTCCTCGAAGGAACGGCCGATCGCCATCGCCTCGCCCACCGACTTCATCGAGGTGGTAAGAGTAGACTCTGCGCCCTTAAACTTCTCGAAGGCAAAACGCGGAATTTTAACCACGACATAATCAATCGTCGGCTCGAAGGAAGCGGGGGTCGATCCGGTAATGTCGTTGGTCAATTCGTCCAAGGTATAGCCGACCGCGAGCTTGGCGGCGATCTTGGCGATGGGAAATCCGGTGGCCTTGGACGCCAAAGCCGACGACCGCGAGACCCGCGGATTCATCTCGATCACGACCATTTTTCCGTCGACCGGATTGACCGCAAATTGAACGTTCGAGCCTCCGGTCTCGACCCCGATTTCCCGCAGGCAACGGATCGAGGCATCGCGCATGATCTGATATTCTTTGTCGGTCAAGGTCAGCGCCGGCGCAACCGTAATACTGTCGCCGGTGTGAACGCCCATCGGATCGATGTTCTCAATTGAGCAGACGATAATACAGTTATCCTTGCGATCCCGCACCACCTCCATCTCGTATTCTTTCCAGCCGAGAACAGATTGCTCTACAAGCACCTCGCCGACTGGCGACGCCGACAACCCGAACCGGAGAATATCGACGAAGTCCTGACGATTGTAGGCGATGCCGCCGCCGCGACCGCCCAAGGTGAAGCTGGGACGTAAAATCGCCGGCAAGCCGACGATATCCAGCGCCGCCAATCCCTCGTCAACCGTGCGCACAAGCCGGCCTTCCGGTGTTGCAAGACCGCAGCCGTTCATTGCTGCGCGAAATAACTCCCGGTCTTCCGCCTTGGCGATCGCGTCCTGCTTGGCGCCAATCAATTCAACACCATGCCGCTCGAGAAAGCCGGACTTCGCCAGATCAAGTGCGGTGTTCAGCGCGGTTTGTCCGCCCATGGTCGGCAGCAAGGCGTCCGGTTTTTCCTTTTCAATGATCCGCGCCACCGTTGCCGGCGTAATCGGTTCGATATAGGTCGCATCGGCCAAGGCCGGATCGGTCATGATGGTCGCCGGATTGGAGTTCACCAGGATGACCCGGTATCCCTCGTCGCGCAAAGCCTTGCAGGCCTGCGTTCCGGAGTAATCAAATTCGCAAGCCTGGCCGATGACGATCGGCCCGGCGCCGATAATCAAGATGGAAGAAATATCGGTGCGTTTCGGCATGACTTATCCAGACAAGAATGAACGGTCCACAAACTACGGTAAGCGTCTTGTTAGTCGATTTACGCCATCGACTCAACAAAGCGACGGAAGAGATAGTGACTGTCGTGAGGACCCGGAGAGGCCTCGGGATGATACTGCACGGAAAATACCGGCTTGTTTTCAAGACGCAACCCTTCAACCGTCCCATCGAACAGGCTGATGTGGGTAACCTTAACCGACGACGGCAAGGTGTCGGGCAAGACGACAAAGCCGTGGTTTTGACTGGTGATTTCCACCTTACCGGTTTCGAGATCCTTTACCGGATGATTGGCCCCACGATGTCCATGATGCATTTTTGTGGTTTGACCACCCAGAGCCAAAGCCAGCAGCTGATGGCCAAGGCAAATACCGAACACGGGTGCGCCGCTATCGATCAGCTTGCGAATGGTCGGCACAGCATACACGCCCGTCGCCGCCGGATCGCCCGGACCGTTCGATAAAAAGATCCCGTCGGGTTTGTGACGCAGAATATCCTCGGCTGTAGCCTCTGCCGGAACCACCGTCACCTTGCAGCCCAAATCAGCCAGGCAGCGTAAGATATTCCGCTTGGCGCCGTAATCGACCGCGACCACATGCCGTTCGGGTTTTTCCAGCTTGCCGTAACCACGCCCCATCGCCCATGCGGTTTCAGACCACTCATAGGTTTGACGGCAACTCACTTCGCGGGCCAAGTCCATGCCTTCAAGCCCCGCCCACGCCATCGCCTTTTTTTGTAAGGCCGCAATATCCAGCTTGCCGTTTGACGCATAGGCCAAAACACCATTCGGCGCGCCAAGATCGCGAATGCGCCGTGTCAGGCGCCGGGTATCAACACCGGAAATACCCGGCAGATTATAGGACTTCAGCCATCCGTCTAAATTCTGCAGCGAGCGAAAATTGGCGGGCTCTGTTGCCGCACAGCGCAGAATGCAGCCGCGGGCGGCGGGAGTCGTGGTTTCGATATCTTCCGGGTTGGTGCCGACATTGCCGATATGCGGAAAAGTAAAGGTGATGATCTGCCCGGCATAAGATGGATCAGTCAGAATTTCCTGATAGCCGGTGATGGAGGTGTTGAAACAAACCTCGGCAACCACGCCCTCGGGTGATGGGGCGCCCAGACCTTTGCCCCAAAACACCGTGCCGTCACTCAAGACCACGGCTGCGTCGGCACCACGTGGTGGTGTTGGAGCGCTCGAGGCAGCAGAGGTTGGCATAGTAGACTTCCCTAAGATCGGCGTGAGAAAGGCGTTTGCAGAAGCGAGGCTCCACACCCGGCCTTGTATAACAGCTCTGGTTATAAGGTCAAGCCGAGAAGCGGCGGAAAAACCATATAGATCAAGAACTTGCTAGAATTTAACTGATTGCTATCCCTTGCTAGTTAAGGTAGCTTTGCCCTTTGGTAACGGCGATCCACCTTTAGCGAATGGTTCTTTAAGGACGACACTCATGCTGCGTGAAAGTTTCAGCAATCGATTGAAAAACGCCTTACGGGCGAAGGATGAGGATCAGGTCTCCACCTTGCGGATGATCATTGCCGCCCTCAAGGATAAGGATATCGCCGCCCGCAGTAAGGGCAATTACGAGGGCATCCCCCAAGAGGAAATCTTAAGCCTTCTCCAAAGCATGATTAAGCAGCGGCGCGAATCGATAACCCTATATGAGCAGGGAAAACGCCCCGAATTGGTCGCCAAGGAACAGAAGGAAATCGACATTATTTCCCACTTCCTGCCCCAGCAAATGGACGACGCCGCCATGGCGGCGGCCATCGACCAGGTAACGGCCAAACTTGGAGCCACTAGCATTAAAGACATGGGGCGCGCCATGGCGGCCTTAAAAGAGCAGTATGCTGGGCAAATGGATTTCGCCAAGGCCAGCGGCCTGCTGAAAGCCAAGCTTTCCGGCTAAACCGCCGTTATTTCGGGCCAAGCTTTTAAGGGCGAGAAATCTTTTCCCCCTTATCCTTCTTTATCCCCAGGTACGGCGCCCTACCTTAAGGTATAGTAACGCTGGTTGTGCGGGATTAATGCCTTGGCCTTTTCACCGGATTTTCTTGATGAGCTGCGGGCGCGGCTGCCTTTGGCGGCGGTCGTGACGCGGCGAACTGCGCTTAAAAAACGCGGCCGCGAATGGACCGGTCTCTGCCCGTTTCATAACGAAAAAAGCCCCTCTTTCACCGTGAATGAGGATAAGGGCTTCTACCACTGCTTCGGTTGCGGCGCCCATGGCGACGTCATCGGCTTTGTCATGAATACCGAAGGCCTGTCTTTCCCGGAAGCGATTGAACGTTTGGCCGGCGAAGCCGGTCTTGAGGTTCCCCGCGAAGACCCGGCCGACCGCGCCAAGGCGGCCCGGCGCGCAACTCTCTATTCGGTCATGGAGGCGGCGACCCGTTGGTATGAAGAGCGCCTGCAGACGCCGGAAGGCGCGGCGGCGCGTGATTATCTGGCCAACCGGGGCCTGAGCGCCGAAATCATCAAGCGGTTTCGTTTGGGATGGGCGCCCGATGGTGGCCGGCGCCTTGCCGAGGCTTTAACAGGAAAAGACGGGATCACGCCCGAGCTGTTGATGGAAGCGGGACTGATCAAACGGCCTGATGACGGACGAGCGCCTTACGATTTTTTTAGGGGGCGACTCATCTTTCCCATCGGCGATCGCACCGGAAAAATCATCGCCTTTGGCGCGCGGATCTTAGCCGGCGATGGACCGAAGTACATCAACTCGGCTGAAACGCCGCTGTTTGATAAAGGTCGCGGCCTTTATGGCCTGGCCCAAGCGCGCGACGCCATCCGCGCGGAAGGGACGGTCATCGTCACCGAAGGCTATATGGATGTCATCGGTCTTGCCATGGGCGGAATCACCCATGCCGTCGCCCCCTTGGGTACGGCCCTGACCGAATCGCAGATTGAATTGCTCTGGCGGATGGCACCCGATCCTATCCTCGCGTTTGACGGAGACAGCGCCGGCGAACGTGCGGCCGCACGAGCCGCCGATCGGGCCCTGCCTATCCTTCGCCCTGGATACTCCTTACGCTTTTGCTGGTTGCCCGAGGGCATGGATCCTGATGAAGCCGTCCGTCATTTAGGTGCCGAGTCGGTTCAGCGTCTGCTGCAAAAAGCCGAGCCCTTGGTCGATATTCTCTGGCGCCGCGAAACCGCAACCCTTCCCCGGGAGGCAACGCCGGAACGCCGGGCGCAGACCCGCCAAACCCTGGATAGCTTGGCCAAGGCCATCCGCGATCCCATTGTGCAAGGCGAATTCCTCGCGGAGTTCCGGCGCAGAGCCGATAGTCTTTTTGGCACGGGTTTTCGCGCCAACCGTCCCCCTTTCCGGCGGTTTGAGAGGGCGCGGGGTGCCTATCAACCGCAGAACCCTCTCTTGGCCTTTCGAACAGAAAAGGTCGAGAAACTGGCCGATCCGGCCGGTTTGCAGCAGCGCATATTGCTGGCAACTCTCATCAATCATCCAAGTTTATTGGATGACTACGGTGAGCGTCTTGTACACCTTTCGTTCCGGGATTCGCGATATGGCGCCCTGTGCCGAGAAATGCTGGAAGCTTCAGCCGAAGGCCTTGACAGAGAGCGCCTGGTGAGCCACCTAACTGCAACCGAATTCGCCAGGATTCTGGAAAGCCTTTTGAGCGATGCCGTCTATGCTCATGCAGCATTTGCACGGCCCGAAGCAGAGCTGGCGTTTGCGCGTGCTGGATGCGACGACGTGTTTACCCTGATCGATCAGCGGCGCGCCCGACAAGAACGGCGCCCCGGCATCGGAAGCCTTGGTGAGGACTCCAAAGTTGCAGACTCAGAACAGAGTATCGGCGAGGCCAAAAGATCATGATCGTTCTTGGATCACGCTTTGGATCTCTTCGGACCGTTCACGGTGATATCCGGCGGAAAAATAAACGAGCAGCGAAAACAGACTGGCTAGATCAATAGACCGACATCAATAGTTTATTAAATCAGGATCAGACGGACGATGGCGACGACGAAGAAAGCAACCAAACAAGAAACCCCCAGCGAGCGCGACGAGACCGAGGCCGGTCCCTTAATCGACAGCATTGCTCAATCCGTCAAGAAGATGATCGCCCGCGGTAAAGAGCGCGGCTACGTCACCTACGATGAAATGAACGCCGCCCTGCCCCAGGATCAAGTGACCTCGGAGCAGATCGAGGACGTCATGGCGATGCTGAACGATCTCGGCATCAATGTCGTCGAAGCGGAAGAAGAAACCGAAGAAGCCCCGGCAGAAGAGGCCGCCGCCGAGGAAGAAAGTGAAAGCGAAGGCCGCAGCTCCGGCAATGTGAATGAAGACGCGGGCCGGACCGATGATCCGGTGCGCATGTATTTGCGCGAAATGGGCTCGGTCGAGCTGTTGTCGCGCGAGGGCGA
>CAYNIC010000001.1:366101-445539 GCA_964397465.1 uncultured Rhodospirillales bacterium | reverse complement strand
CCGCGATCAAGGTCAGGACGTGCTGTTCTTCGTCGATAACATCTTCCGTTTTACCCAAGCAGGTTCAGAAGTGTCCGCGCTGCTCGGTCGTATCCCGTCGGCGGTGGGTTATCAGCCGACTCTGGGCACCGATATGGGCGCCCTGCAGGAGCGGATCACCTCGACCAAAAAAGGCTCGATCACCTCGGTACAGGCGATTTACGTGCCGGCCGACGACTTGACCGATCCGGCCCCTGCGACCGCCTTCTCGCACTTGGATGCGACCACGGTGTTGTCGCGGCAAATCGCCGAGCTTGCGATCTTCCCGGCGGTGGATCCGTTGGACTCAACCTCGCGTATTCTTGATCCGCGGGTGGTGGGCGAAGAGCATTATAAGGTCGCCCGCGACGTGCAACGCACCTTGCAAACCTATAAGTCCCTGCAGGAAATCATCGCCATCTTGGGTATGGACGAATTGTCCGAAGAAGATCGTCTGGTGGTTGCGCGGGCGCGGAAGATCCAACGTTTTCTGTCCCAGCCGTTCCACGTCGCCGAAGTCTTCACCGGATCACCGGGCAAGCTGGTGTCTTTGGCCGACACCATCAAGGGCTTCAAGGAAATCGTCGAAGGCAAGTATGACGATCTGCCGGAAAGCGCCTTCTACATGGTCGGCGCCATCGAAGAAGCGGTTGAAAAGGCCAAGCGCATGGCCGCCGAAGCTGCATAAAGTTACGAAACGGATAAGTGGATATGGCCGCAACACTCGAATTCGAACTTGTCTCGCCGGAAAAACTCCTGGTCTCCGAAGCCGTGGAGATGGTGGTTGTTCCGGGTGCCGAAGGCGATATCGGCGTGCTGCCCGGACATGCGCCTCTGATCACTGCGCTGCGTCTCGGCGTCATCTGCATCTTTGCCAATAAGGTTGTGGTGCGGCGGATATTTGTGGCTGGCGGTTTTGCCGAGGTCACGGCTCAGCGCTGCACGGTCTTGGCCGAAGAAGCCGTACCGTTCGATAACCTCAGTGTCGAAGCGGCTACGCGCGAAGTATCGCAACGCCGCGATGAAAAGAACGCGGCGATCGATGGCGTGGAGCGCCGCCTGGCCAAGCGTCGGCTTGTCGTCGCCCGTGCCAAACTCGACGCCATCGCTCACCCGCCTTACGCCGGCTAAATCTAAGTCATCAGTCTTGCCGTTATGCCGAAATCTCCCTAACCTCTGGGAGAGGGGACTAGTCATGGCGGCATGGAATTTAAACGATATTGCCTGGGATCGGTTTAACGCCGGTGCAGTTGATCCGGCCCTGCTGGCGCTGGTCAAGGCCTCGGCCTTGGTTGAAGGCAATGCCGATGATTACCGGCGCTATCTCTCGAATGTTTTCGCCGATGATCGGGAATTCTGCGCGGCTGTTGATGGTTGGGCCGCGGACGAGTGCCGACACGGCGCAGCGTTAGGCGCCTGGGCAAAACGCGCCGATCCCGATTTCGATCCGGAATTGGCTTTGTCGCGGTTTCGCGATCTTTACCGCATTCCGGTGGATGCGGGGGTGTCGGTGCGCGGCAGCGTGGCGGCTGAACTCTTGGCTCGGTGCGCGGTTGAAACCGGCACCTCAAGTTTTTACGCCGCCCTGGCGGAGGCTTCGACCGAGCCGGTGCTGATCGAGATTTGCCAGCGCATCGCCGCCGATGAGCTGCGCCATTACAAACTTTTTTATGATCGGATGCAGCAGGCCTTGGCGCGTGAACCCGCAGGGCGGTGGCGCCAAGTATCGACTATCCTGGGGCGCGTGCGCGAGATCGAGGATGACGAGCTGGCCTGCGCGTGGCATGCGGCCAATGTCATGCCGGCCGATCCGATGAAGCCCTATGACCGGGAAACCTGCCGCACCGCCTATATGGGCCGCACCTATGGCCTATACCGTCCGCACCATATCCGCCGCGGCGTCGCCATGGTGGTCAAGGCTGCCGGGTTCAACCCGCAAGGGCTGTTGGCTAAGATCATTGAGGCCGTGACCCGGGCCTTCATTGTCCGCCGGGCTAAACGGCTAGGCCTCGGCCGTTTCTTAATTTAAAAACTTTAATAAGGAAAAGGCTTATTAAAGGATTAGGCATCATCCTTTAATAGATTGCGCATTATTAAATAGAAAGGCAATATCCTTTAATAAGAGGGCACCTTATTAAAGGATAATATTCTTATGTCAAATGAGCTAAGTACGCGGCTTGGGCAATATGTAACGACGACTTCTGCGGGGGAAAAGGCCCAAGCTTTTATCCCTCCGATCTTACCGCCGCAGCCGCCACTCAAAATGGAAGTATTGTACCGTGCATTGGAGAAAGCCAATGTCGCCCTAGGCCGCTTAGACGGTATGACGACAATCCTCCCTGATCCACGATATTTTATTTACACCTATGTGCGTAAAGAAGCGGTGTTGTCATCGCAGATCGAAGGGACGCAATCTTCCTTATCTGATTTGCTGTTGTTTGAAGATAGCGATAAAGAAGTCGATCCTATGAATGATGTGATCGAAGTTTCGAATTACGTTGCTGCCATGGATCATGGGTTAAAAAGAATACGCGAAGGCTTTCCCATATCATTGAGGCTTATTAGAGAGATTCATAATCTAGTTTTACGTTACGGTCGAGGCAGCGATAAGCAGCCTGGTGAATTTCGCCGCAGTCAAAACTGGGTTGGCGGAACGCGCCCAGGAAATGCCAGCTTCGTGCCGCCTCCGCCTGAACGCCTTATGGAAGCATTGGATGCTTTGGAGAAATTCATCAATGCTGATACGCCGGAAATCCCCTTACTGATTAAAGCGGGACTTATTCACGTACAGTTTGAAACTATCCATCCTTTTAGTGATGGCAATGGTCGCGTGGGGCGATTGCTGATTACTCTTTTGCTTTGTAATGCCGGAGTGATAAAGGAACCTCTGCTTTATTTAAGCCTTTACCTGAAAAGCCATCGACAGGATTACTATGATTTTCTGCAACGTGTGCGTACTCATGGTGATTGGGAGAGATGGCTTCTATTTTTTTTAGAAGGTGTCGAGCAAACAGCTATACAAGCGATAGATGCGGCAAAAAAGATTCTTGATTTATTTAAAATCGATCACGAATACATCGAACGTCTAGGGCGACCCGCAGCTTCAGCTATGAGCGTACATCAGCTTTTTCAAAATCGGCCTGTCATGACAATAGGAGCGATAAGCGAATCATTAAAACTGTCGATGCCAACAGTTATTAAGTCTCTTGAACATCTCCAATCGTTAGGAATTATCCGGGAAGTGACAGGAAAGAAACGAGGAAGAATTTTTGCTTACAAAGATTATTTGTCTATCCTCAGCGAAGGCACCGAGCCGCTGCCGCGTTAACCAGTCGCGGTGCCGCCGACCACGATTCCGTCGATGCGTAAGGTCGGTTGTCCAACGCCGACCGGAACGCTTTGCCCGTCTTTACCGCAGGTGCCGATCCCCGCATCCAGCGACAGATCGTTGCCGATCATGGAAATTTTCCGCATGACCTCGGGGCCGTTGCCGATCAGGGTTGCGCCCTTCAATGGTGCGCCAAGCTTGCCGTTGTCGATCCGGTAAGCTTCGGTGCAGGCAAAGACGAAATCGCCGCTGGCGGTATCGACCTGTCCGCCGCCGAAGTTGACGGCATAGACGCCGTTTTTGACGCTGGCCAAGATCTCGGCCGGATCCTTATCGCCCGCCAACATATAGGTATTGGTCATGCGCGGCATGGGCAGGTGGGCATAGCTTTGCCGGCGCCCGTTGCCGGTGGGGCGCATGCCCATCAACCGGGCGTTCAACCGGTCTTGAATGTAACCAACGAGCTTGCCGTCTTCGATCAGCACATTGCGCGCCGACGGCGTGCCTTCATCGTCGACCGTCAGCGAACCGCGGCGATCTTCGATCGTGCCGTCGTCGACAACGGTAACACCTTTGGCGGCAACCTGCTGACCCATCAATCCGGCAAAGACGGAGACGCCTTTGCGATTGCAGTCGCCTTCAAGGCCGTGACCCACGGCTTCATGCAGCAGGACGCCGGGCCAGCCCGGACCTAAAACCACCGTCGTCGGGCCGGCGGGGGCGGGAACTGACTCCAAATTCACCAGGGCTTGGCGCAAGGCCTCGTCGGCCCCGGCCTGCCAGGATTTGGGGTCAAGATAGGCGGTGTAGGTGCGCCGTCCGCCGGTGCCGTGGGTGCCGCTTTCCTGGCGTTTGCCGTCGCCGACCACGACACTGATATTGATGCGGACCAGAGGACGGATATCGCCGACGCGATAACCATCGGGGCGAATGATTTGGATCGCCTGCCATTCGCCGGCAAGGCTGACAGACACTTGGCGCACCCGCGGATCTTTGCGGCGCACATAGGCGTCGATGTCGCCCAAGAGTTTCACCTTGGTTTCAAACGGCTCTTCGCCCAAAGGATTGGTGTCGCGATAAAGACTGCGATTGGTGCCGATCGGCGCTGCGGCAAGGCTACCGGCATAGCCGGCGCGTACCGCGCTTGTTGCGGCGGCCGCGCGGAGAATGGCGGCTTCGGATATCTCGCCCATATGGGCATAGCCCTGCGCTTCTCCGGCCACGGCCCGCAAGCCGAAGCCTTGGGTAGTGTCGAAGCTGGCGGACTTGATCCGGCCGTCGTCCAACAGCAAAGCTTCCGACTGCCGGTATTCCAAGAACAACTCCCCGTCGTCACAGCCGGCCAGTTTATCCTTCAGTAGTCGCTCGATCCGCCTGCGATCAAGATCGGTTCGGGCGAAAAACAAATCGTCGGTCAAGGCTAGGGGAGAAGGCGAGGTCATGGGATAATTCCACTTAAGGGCGAAAGATTTCGGAAGATGAAGATAGGGTGACGCTTTCCTTATAGAATTGGGCTGTCTGTACTTAAAGGTCAACCGGGCTTTACCCCCAGGCCTTTATCCCCAGGTCTTTACCTAAGGACATCACTTGTCCGATAGTGCACCGTGGTGGGGGAAAAACCGGCCAGAAGGAGCAGAAATGACAGGTATTTCCTATGTTTTTACCGTTTATAATAAGGTGCCATTTTTACCGCGGGTGGTTGCCGGCTTAGCGCGGCAGGCGGGAGATTTTGATCGGGAATATATTTTTGTTGATGACGGCTCGACCGACGGCTCGGCCGCTCTTCTGGAAGAACTGACCAGACCCCTGGCGACGCCGACAACGAAGGTGGTCATTCATCGTCAAGCCAATGCCGGACCGGCGGCGGCTTTGAATAAAGGATTGGCCCTGGCCGCGCATGACTATGTCAAGTTGATGGATTCGGATGACATTCTGGTACCGGAAGCAACCCTCGCCCTGATGCAGGCGCTCTCCCATCAACATGCGGTGTTGGTTATTGGCAGAGACGGGCTTTACGATCCAGGTGATTCCGCGGAGCTGCCAACGGATATCGGCGTGCGGCGGTCGGGAGAGATAACGATTGTCGATCATCCCCTCGCCAAGGTGGTCAAACGCGCTTATTTCAATCCAAGCTGCATCTTGGGCCGCCGGGAAGATTTCCTGCGCGCCGGCGGTTCGGACGAGCGGGTGTTTATTCAAGACTACTCCTTGGCGCTGCGGTTGGCGCGCCTGGGCAAGTTTGTTGAGCTTGATAAGACAATCTATCTTTCGCCGCAAATCGCCGCGGACAGGCTCAGCGATAACGGCGCCCAGATCCTGCATGACCTGAATTTATCTTTGGGCTTGTTCTTGAAAGATTATCCGGGTCTATCGCCGCAGTTTATAAAGACGGCGGCTTATCGCGCCACCAGCCGGGCGTGGAAATGGGCGCGGCGCGAACAGGGGGCGGCTCTCTTTAGTCGATATCACCGGCTTCTGCTCTCGAGTCTCTTTGCCCCGCCGTCCCAGGCGGCGACGCTTTGCTTGGCGAGCTGCGGCAGCTTCCAGGAAAGCGGGCGGGTAAGGCGCATAGGGCAATAGGGCTATCCCGTTAAGAAACCAGGAAAAATCGAGATTTTTTCCCGGCCTTTAGCGTCAGATTGCCACATGGCTCTTTTCTACTAAACGCCGGAAAAATGGGGGCGTAGCAGAAGGCATATGCGGGATGGTACTCTGCCCGCTGATTTTGCTGATGATCAGACGGTGGGCCGCGGGTGGTGCGGCGATTTGATGTGACGTGGGGAGAAGCGATCCGTGGTCAAGACGGTACTTGCCTTTATAAGTTGGTTCGGTGTCGCGGTGTGTGGTGTTGCGGCGGTGGCTGCGGCCCCGGAGCCTTGGGGGACGCACCTTCAAGATCCCGCATCGCCGATCATGCATGAGATCTACGGCTTCCATACGATGCTGGTCTGGATCATCAGCACGATCGTCGCCTTTGTCGTTGTGCTCTTGCTGTATGTCATGGTGCGGTTTCGCGCCGGGGCGAATCCCATTCCATCCAAGACGGCGCATAATAGTTTGGTTGAGTTCGCCTGGACGCTGTTGCCGGTCATCATCTTGATCGGCATTGCCATCCCGTCATTTAAGCTTCTTTACCATGCCGATCGTGCCGCTGATGCCGAGATGTCGATCAAGGCGGTCGGGCGGCAGTGGTACTGGAGCTATGAATATCCCGATGTCAACGCCGGATTCACTTTCGACAGCACCCTGATTGCGGAGAAGGATCTAAAGCCGGGACAAAAGCGGTTGCTGGAAGTGGACGAGCCCTTGGTTCTGCCCGTCGATACGACTATCCGCGTTTTGACGACGGGCGGCGATGTCATTCACAGCTTCGCCATGCCGTCTTTGGGATTAAAATTAGATGCCGTTCCGGGCAGGCTGAACGAGACCTGGGTCCGGATCGAGCGTGAGGGAATGTATTACGGGCAGTGCTCGGAAATTTGCGGTGTCGGTCATGCTTATATGCCGATCGCCATCAAGGCGGTCTCCAAACAGGAATATGCGCGCTGGCGTGACGAGGCTAAGAAAAAATATACGCCGCTTGAAACGGCAACCCCGGCTCAGCCGGCGAAGAAATAGCAACTTATCTTTCTCTTAAGGTCCGGCCGGACGGCGGGACATGAAGCGGGTATTAGACATGGCATATGGTAACGCAACAGTACAAACACACGATCATCACCACGATCATACGCCCACGGGTTGGCGGCGGTGGTTATTCTCGACCAACCACAAAGACATCGGGTCGATGTATCTCGTGTTCTCCATTATCGCCGCGCTGATCGGTGCGGGCTTCTCCGTCTATATGCGTCTCGAGCTGATGCACCCGGGTGTTCAGTACATGACCGGCGCCGACGGTGCGCCCGACGGACATTTCTGGAATGTTATCGTGACCGCCCATGGTCTCATCATGGTGTTTTTCGTCGTGATGCCCGCTCTGATCGGCGGTTTCGGGAATTGGTTCGTGCCGATCATGATCGGCGCGCCGGATATGGCCTTTCCACGCATGAACAACATCAGCTTTTGGCTGCTGGTTCCGTCGTTTTTGCTGTTGCTGGGTTCCGCCGTCATCGGCGGCGGTGCAGGAACGGGATGGACCATATATCCGCCGCTGTCCAGCAAGCTGGGTCATCCGGGCGCGGCGGTCGACATGGCGATTTTCTCGCTGCACTTGGCGGGAGCTTCATCAATTCTTGGCGCGATCAACTTCATCACCACAATCTTCAATATGCGTGCACCAGGCATGAATTTGCATAAGATGCCGCTGTTCGCTTGGTCGCTCTTGGTGACGGCGTTCTTGTTGCTGTTGGCGGTTCCGGTGCTGGGCGGCGCCATCACCATGTTGTTGACCGACCGTAATTTCGGCACCACCTTCTTCGACCCTGCCGGCGGCGGGGATCCGATCCTGTTCCAGCATCTGTTCTGGTTCTTTGGTCATCCGGAGGTTTACATCATGATTTTGCCGGCGTTCGGCATCATCAGCCCTGTGGTGTCCACCTTCTCGAACAAGCCGATCTTCGGCTATCTCGGCATGGCTTACGCAATGGTTGCGATCGGCGTGATCGGCTTTGTGGTGTGGGCGCACCATATGTACTCCACCGGACTCGATGTCGATACCCGCGCCTATTTCACAGCGGCGACCATGGTCATCGCCGTCCCGACCGGGGTGAAGATCTTTTCATGGATCGCCACCATGTGGGGGGGCTCAATCCGCTTTACCGTACCGATGCTGTGGGCGATCGGCTTCATTTTCCTGTTTACAATCGGCGGTGTGACCGGCGTGGTCTTGGCCAATGCCGGCATGGATATCTCGCTGCATGATACCTATTACGTCGTGGCGCACTTTCACTATGTGTTGTCCTTGGGCGCCGTATTCGGAATCGTCTGCGGCATGTACTATTGGATGGGCAAGATGAGCGGCCGGCAAATTCCCGAATGGGCTGGGCAGCTGCATTTTTGGACCACCTTCATCGGCGTCAATCTGATTTTCTTTCCGCAGCATTTCTTGGGTCTGCAGGGAATGCCGCGTCGGTATATCGACTACCCGGATGCCTTTGCTGGCTGGAACTATGTTTCATCCGTCGGCGCGCTGATCTCGGCTGCCTCAACCTTATTTTTCTTTATCATGCTGCTCTGGACGTTGAAGTTCGGCCGCCGCGTATCGGACAACTATTGGGGCGAAGGCGCAACCACGCTGGAGTGGCACGTGTCGTCTCCACCGCCGTTCCACACCTTTGATGAGCTTCCCCGGGTCAATTAATCCTTCATAGGGTAGTGCATTTGCCATGACCGATTTCGCGACAGATCCTGCCTACGGCCTTGCCGCTTCAAGGAGTGACGGCAAGCTGGATCGGCAAGCGTCGCGGGTTGGTGATTTTATCGCATTGCTGAAGCCGCGGGTGATGTCTTTGGTGGTATTCACGGGCGCTGTGGGATTAGTTTTGGCCCCGGGCCATCTGCATCCGGTGCTGGCGCTTATTGCGGTGTTCTGCATCGCGGTTTCGGCCGGCGGGGCCGGTGCCATCAATATGTGGTACGACCGCGATATTGACCAGGTGATGCGCCGCACCGCCGGCCGGCCCATCCCGGCGGGACGGATCGATCCGTCCGAAGCTCTGGCGTTCGGCGCCATCCTGACGGGCGGGTCAGTTGTGATCATGGGCTTGGCGCTCAATTGGGTCGCGGCGGCGCTCTTGGCGGCGGCAACGGGATTTTACGTTTTTGTCTACACCGTTTGGCTCAAGCGCCGAACCCCGCAAAACATCGTCATTGGCGGGGCTTCGGGTGCGTTTCCGCCGATGATCGGCTGGGCGGCGGTTACTGGCGGCATCGACGCGGGAAGTTTGGCGTTGTTTGCCCTCATCTTTTTTTGGACGCCACCGCATTTTTGGGCGATGTCGCTTTACGCCAGCGAAGACTACCGACGGGCTAATGTTCCGATGTTGCCGATCGTATCCGGTATCACCGTCACCAAGCGGCAAATCCTTCTTTATACGGTGGGTATGATCCCGGTCTCGCTTCTACCCTATGTGGCAGGCGTTGGCGGCGTTTTTTATGCTACCGTCGCGGTCGTGTTGACCCTTATCTTCATCGGCTATGCCTTGGCGGTCTACCGCGCCGAGGATCAAGATCACGGCCCGGCCCGGCGGATGTTTCGCTATTCGCTGCTGTATTTGTTTTTATTGTTTACGGTGTTGGCGGTTGACCACGGCCTCGCATGGTTTGCCTTGCGCCTTGGACAGGGGGGGTGAGCGTGAAGAAACCAGCCCCGATCGATGACATGCTTGAGCGTCAGCGCCGGCTTCGCCGCAAGAATATAGCCGTCATGCTGGTCTTAGTCAGCTTGGTGATCTTGTTTTTTGCCATCACGATTTTGCGCATGGGAGGATCCTGACCTTGTCGTCCGCCCGCGCCGCCCAGAATCGCAGCTTTCTGTTTTTAGGTTTTTCCATCGTGGTCTTGATGGTGGGATTATCCTATGCCTCTGTGCCTTTGTACCGACTGTTCTGTCAGGTTACCGGTTACGGTGGCACCACCCAGCGCGCTGCGGCGGCACCCCATGCACCGGCAGCCGCTGCGCGGCGCTTCGATGTGCGGTTTAACGCGGACATCGGCGGCGGATTGCCGTGGAGTTTTTATCCCAGTCAGGCCCCGGTAACGGTCAAGCTGGGTGAAGAAACACTCATTCACTACCGCGCCCGCAACAACGCCGCCTATCCGATTGTCGGGACCGCGGTTTTCAACGTCACGCCGGAAAAAGCCGGGCGTTACTTTGACAAGGTTCAGTGTTTTTGTTTCTCAGAGCAGCGGCTTGAGCCGGGACAGGAAATGGATTTCCCCGTCAGCTTTTTCATTGATCCGGCTCTCGCCGAAGACCCCAATCTGAACGACGTTAAAACCGTCACCCTATCCTATACTTTCTTTCCGTCGCATACCGCGGCATCTTCCCGTTCGGCCCAGCCGGCGACCCGTTAAGCCTTAAGAGGATCACGATGAGCACTTTAACTCCTGGTCATGCCCATCCCGCCCATCACCATCCGGCGAACAAGCATCCCTATCACCTGGTCGATCCAAGCCCGTGGCCGGCGATGGGCGCCTTGGCCGGCTTCGTTTTGGCCTTTGGGGCGATTCTCTATATGCATCCAGATATGTTCGGACCGGCGACGCAAGCGTGGCTCGCGCCGCTTGGTGTTTATAAGCTGGTGCCGGGTTTCATTCTGGTTTTGCTGACCATGTATCTGTGGTGGCGCACGGTAGTTCGAGAGGCGACCTTTGAAGGCCATCATACCCCGGTGGTTCAGTTGCATCACCGCTACGGCATGATCCTGTTCATTGCCTCGGAAGTGATGTTTTTCGTCGCCTTCTTTTGGGCCTATTTCGATGCGTCGCTTTATCCCAAAGAGTTGCCGTACGAGATTCCGGGCGGCGTGTGGCCACCGGCAGGCGTGCACACCTTCGATCCGTTTCATCTGCCGTTGATGAACACGCTGATCCTGCTGCTTTCCGGCTGCACGGTGACGTGGGCGCACCATGCGTTGCGGGAAGGCGACCGGAAGGGCACCCTGAACGGATTGGCCCTGACCATTGCCTTGGGCCTGACCTTTACCTGTGTTCAGGCTTACGAATACTTCCATGCCGCCTTTGGGTTCAAGGACGGCATCTATCCATCGACCTTCTTTATGGCAACGGGATTTCACGGATTTCACGTGATCATCGGAACCTTGTTCCTGATGGTTTGTTGGTTTCGCGCCTACAAGGGTCATTTTAAGCCCGACCATCATTTTGGCTTCGAAGCGGCAGCTTGGTATTGGCACTTCGTTGACGTGGTGTGGTTGTTCCTGTTTGTGTCGGTCTACCTCTGGGGAGCCGGAGCGCTTCCCGCCGAGTAAAAGGAGATAAGGCGATGGCGAGGCGTCACTGGAAGCGGCCGTCGTCTTATCTAACACTCAGTTTTCTGATCGCGGTTGGTCTTCTGCTGGGTTTGGGCACCTGGCAGGTTCAGCGTCTGCAGCAGAAAAACCAGCTGGCCGAACGTATCGCCGATCGACTGACCCTAACGGCTATAGCCTTACCGTCTGCAGCTGATCTTAAAGATCCTGCCGCACAAGCTGGGCTTGATTATCGTCGTGTGCGCGTTAATGGCGAATTTCTTCACGAGGCGGAGCGTCATTGGTGGCGCCCCTCAATCGACGGGCAGGCGGGCTATCATATCCTGACGCCGCTGCGCCGCGAAGGGGGCGAGATTGTCTGGATCGATCGTGGGTGGATCCCGCCGGATCTCAAAGCCCCCGGCCTAAGGCAATCAGGCTTAATTACGGGCGTTCAGCATATTGAAGGTGTCGCGCGGTTGCCGTCGCCGCGCGGTTATTTTACGCCCGCGGATGATCTCGTTAAAAATATTTGGTACAGCAATGATCCGCACAGCCTTATGCAGGGTTTGCCGCCGGCCACCGCATTTCCGCTGATTATCGAAGCAGCGACCTCTGTTGCTGGTGGCGGTTATCCTATACCAGGGCAGACGCAAATTATCCTGAGAAACCCCCATCTTGGTTACGCCATCACCTGGTACGGCTTGGCGGTGGCCTTAATGGCGGTATTTGCCGCCTATCATTGGCGCAAGGACGTGACGCATGAGCGAAGCTGATCAGCATAAACAAGATGTGCCGAACTACCGCGCGCTTGAAGACCGTTTTCGCCGCCTCAGCGCGATTGATGATGCCCGGGCGATGCTGCAGTGGGATTTGGCGGTGATCATGCCGTCCGGCGGAGCGGAGGCGCGAGCGGAGCAATTGGCGGTGCTGTCCGTTGTCAGCCATCAAATGCTGACCGATCCGGCGGTAGGTGATTTGCTGAATGAAGCGCAGGCTTCAGAAGCGTCGCGCTTAAGTGATTGGCAAGTCGCCAACCTTATTGAGATGCAGCGGCTCCATACCAACGCGGTGGCGGTGCCGGCGGATTTGGTCGAAGCGCTCAGTCAGGCGTGCTCTGCCTCGGAGATGGCATGGCGCATCGCGCGGCCGCAGGCTGATTTTGCTTATCTTCGTCCTTATCTCGAACGGGTCTTGGCGCTTACCCGCGAGGCGGCGGCGGCAAAGGCCGAGCGGCTGGGTCTCAGTCCTTATGATGCGCTGCTTAATCAGTATGAGCCGGGCGGATCAGCCCAAGCGATCGATGTGATTTTCGATGATTTGGCGACGTTTTTGCCCGGATTTATCGATCAGGCATTGGAACATCAAGCGCGCCGCCCAGAGCCGCACCGTCCGGTAGGACCATTCCCGACAGCGAAGCAGAAAACCTTGGCCGAGCACCTGATTCAAAAAATCGGCTTTGATTTTTCCCATGGACGGCTGGATATCAGTCTTCATCCCTTTTCTTCTGGCGTGCCGTCCGATGTGCGGATCACGACGCGGTATGATGAAGCCGATTTCATGGGCGCCTTGATGGGGGTGTTTCACGAAACCGGGCACGCCATGTACGAGCGTCAGCGGCCGCCGGCTTGGCGCGGTCAGCCGGTAGGGCAGGCGCGAGGCATGGCCATGCACGAAAGTCAATCGTTGCTGTTGGAGATGCAGGCCTGCCGCAGTCGCGCCTTTTTGACCTGGCTTGCACCGCAGTTGGCGGAGAATTTTTCTACGCCAACCGACAGGTCGGAGGTTTGGGAAGCAGAGAATATCTATCGGCTATATACCCGGGTGAAGCGCAGTTTCATCCGCGTCGAGGCGGACGAAGTCACCTATCCGGCCCATGTCATTTTGCGCTATCGATTAGAGCGCGCGCTCGTCGGCGGAACTTTGGCCGTGGCGGATCTGCCGGCGGCCTGGAATGAGGAAATGAAAAAATTGTTGGGCATAGTGCCGCCGGATGATCGGTTAGGATGTCTTCAGGACATTCACTGGCCGGATGGCGCCTTCGGTTATTTTCCAACCTATACCTTGGGCGCCCTGGCGGCAGCTCAACTTTTTGATGCGGCGGCAAAGCAAGTTCCGGAGATTGTCCCGGGCTTAGCGAAAGGTAATTTTGTCCCCTTGCTGAGCTGGCTGAAGAAGAACGTGCATTCTTGGGGATCGCGTTTCTCGACGAACGAGATCATAACCAAGGCGACGGGCCTCCCGCTCGGCACCGAGATTTTCAAACGTCATCTCGCGCGGCGCTATTTAGAGCAGGATTAGGATAGGTCGCGCCGCGGATTGCGGGCGATAAAGCACCAAAGACGGTGGGGAACCTGCAACGGTTGCTGGGGAAATTCCCGGGTAAGCAGCGAAACAAGATCGCGATCGAAGGCGGCTAATTTGTCCGCGGTCAGACTTCCGCCGACCGCTTCGCTGGAACGAACGCGGCCGCGCCAGGTTTCATGGCTCATCTGAACCATTTCTTCCTCTTCAAAACTATCGAAGTCGATAAACCCTGCCGCCTCGGCATCGAGTTTCCACTGCGGGTAACGACCGTCGCTCCCCGGCATTCTCCACTTTTGGTTGTATGTTCGGATAAGTTGCTCGGTTGCTGCGACAACAGAGCCGGGCTTCGGCAGGGAATCAAAATGACAGATGACCAAGCGGCCGTTAGGAAATAACAGGCGCCGGCCTTCGGCCATGGCCTTAGGGCTGTTAAACCACTGCCAGCATTGGGCCGCGGTTACCACGTTGAAAGAGGGTCCGGGCAATCCCGTATCCTCGGCATGGCCCGTTATATAGTGAAGGCGCAGATGGGCCTCCGCATCTAAGCGCCGCGCGGTTTGCAGCAATTGCGGTGAGGGATCAACCCCGGTGATGGCGGCGCCGTGACGCGCCAGGCCGCGGGCGAATTGACCCGTTCCCGTGCCGAGATCCAAGATGCGCAACCCGGGACCCGTCACGCCAATCTTTGCTAAACGGTCAAAAACCCACTCCGGAAAACCCGGGCGCCAGCGCGCATAATCGTCCACAGCGCTGTTAGAATTAACTGCCACGTTGTATCTGCCCACCAACCAGGATGAATTTTATGTCAATCATTCAGGGTCATTGTACCGGAAATTACTGTGTTGGTGCAAAAAGGGAATGAGAATAAAAGTTAGACTTAATCGAAACAAATACGTGTTTAACACTGATTTTCATCTATTTTTAGCAAAACTTTATTTATTTCAATCAAAAAGTGCAGTTTTTCCATCTTTTAGGTCTTTGTTTTGCTTTACGCCCGGACAAGCACCTATAGTCGATCGAACTCAACAGGAGGTCTTATGAACCCCAGTAAACAGATTTTTGTCTTTATTTTTATGTTGTTCATGATCGCGCCGGTGGCTGTGCACGCCGCGGGCAGCGATAGCGGCGGTGGCAGCAGCGGTGGAAGTTCCGCTACATCCACCGATAATCGCAAGGCGCGGGCCGACGCCAAGCGTACGGAAGCGGTCAAATTGATCAAGGCCGAACAATACGCCAAGGCGAGCGACCTCCTGAAAGACGCCGTCAAAGCGAATCCGGATGATGCCAATGCCTGGAATTGGTTGGGGTATAGTTATCGCAAACAGCAAAAGTATGACGAGGCACAAAAAAACTATCGCGAGGCGCTGCGTCTCGATCCCAACCACAAGGGCGCCCATGAATATTTAGGCGAACTGTATGTTGAGATCGGCGACATCAAAAAAGCCGAAGAGTTGCGCGATAACCTCGCCAAGATCTGTCACGGCGCGTGCGAAGAGCTCGAAGATTTGAACGCGTTCATCGCTAAGAATAAGAAAAACTAAATAAGGGTAAGCCGGCCGATCCAAGTCGGCCGGCTTGTTTGATCGGCGGGCATTTTCTGTTAGCTCAAAGATAGGCTCTAAGGAAAATAGATGAACCAAACGAAAAGTCCGGCGCTTTTGCTGGGCAGGTTACGCAGCATAAATCCGCTGGTGCAAAACATTACGAACTTTGTGGCGATGGATTTTGCCGCCAATGCCTTATTGGCGATCGGCGCTTCCCCCGCCATGGTTCATGCCAAGGAAGAGGTTGGGGATTTCGTGCAGATCGCCAGCGCGCTGACGATCAATATCGGTACGCTGTCGCCGGGCTGGGTCGAAGGGATGGAGCGGGCGATTACGGCGGCGCAAGATGCGGGAAAGCCATGGGTGTTCGATCCCGTCGGCGTCGGCGCGACCGCCTATAGGACCGCGGTGGCCAAACGCTTTACCGATATGAAGCCGACCGTTCTGCGCGGCAATGCGTCGGAGATCATGACCCTTGCCGGGGTGACGGATATCGCCTCGAAAGGCGTCGACAGTACCCGTCCTTCGAATGAAGCGGAGAGTCCGGCGAAGGAATTTGCCCTCCAGCTGGGGATAACGGTTGTGGTCACGGGGCCGGTCGACATCATCACCGATGGCCGCCGGATTCTGCGGGTATCGAACGGGCACCCGATGATGCCGCGCGTCACCGCCCTGGGCTGCGGGCTTACGGCGGTGATCGGCGCCTTCCTGGCCGTTGAAAAGGATACGCTTGTTGCCGCCGCGGCGGCAACGGCGATCTATGGGCTGGCGGGTGAGATCGCCGCTTCCAAAGCAAAGGGTCCGGGCTCCCTTCGCGTATTTTTGTTGGATGCGCTTTATAATCTTGATGAGGCGACGGTTCAGAAACATGCCAAGATCGAAGAAGCTTAAGTCGCCCGACAACGCGCAGCGAGCTTGCGAAGAGAAGACAATTCCCGCTTAATGCAGCGTCTGCTGTAAGGGAAAGTGCATTTCTTGAATCTCGCCGTTACGATTATTATTCCTGTCTTCATGCTGGTGCTGCTGGGGGCGATCGCGCGCCGCCTGCAGCTGATTGATGCGGGTGGGTTCAAAGGCCTGACCAGTTTCGTTTTCAATTTTGCCATTCCCTTTTCGCTGTTTGCCAATCTTGCCGGAACCACCTTGCCGCCGGCCATTCCCTGGTCTTATTTCGTCACCTACTTCGGCGCGGGGATTACAGTTTATAGTGTGGGGCTACTGATCTCGCGGCATCTGTTCCGTCGTCCCCTTGCCGAAGCAACAGCCTTCGCGTTTGGGTCGGCATTTTCCAACACGGCTCTTTTAGGTATCCCGCTTGTCCTGGGCTTGTGGGGCGAGCAGGCGGCGCTTCCTTTGTTTCTCGTCATTGCGATTCATGCGGCGGTGTTCTTTCCGCCCTCGACCTTGTTGATCGAAGTTGGCTTGGGCGAGCGTCCCAACATTTGGGGAATGTTCGTCTTGATCGTTCAAGGATTAATCCGCAACCCCTTCGTTGTCGCCCTTGCCCTTGGCATGCTTGTCGCTTTCTTGGCCATTCCCTTACCGGCGGTCATCGCGCGCTTCTTGGAGTTAGGTGCGCAGGCGGCGAGCCCTTGTGCGTTGTTTGCAATGGGCGGCGCGCTGCGGTTAAACGGTCTGCATAAAATTGGGGCCGAAGCGGCCTTGGCCGTCATTTTAAAAATGGTGCTTCATCCGGCGCTCGTCGCCGTCTTGGCTTTTTGGATTTTTGATATCGATCCACTGTGGGCCAAGGTAGCCGTCACCATGGCGGCACTACCGGCTGGCGTTAATCTGTTTATTTTGGCCGATCGCTATAATGTGGCGATCGAGCGGTCTGCGGCTATTGTTGCCATTGGCACTGCGACGGCGGCGCTGACCCTATCACTTTTGCTGCCCTTTCTGGTGGGGTCTTTAGGGTAAAGCCTTGGGATTCCTTCCTAGAGAAAGGAACAAATCTCTTCCCACCCCAATCCTAGATGTGATAAAACCAGGCACCTACAGCATGTGGTGATTACGTGGAAACCTTGCACGCCGACGGCTATGGCTCTGCGGCTGGGACGGGAACGTCCGAGCGGGCATCGCCGTGGCCAAATGGGCAGGACCATAGCGCCGCAGAGACGCCGAAAGGGGATGGCACCGAAAGTCCTCTTTCCCGCACCTATGCCGTGGCTTGTTCAAGTGCGTTTCGCGATGCGGTGACCGCCTTGGCACGCCGGCGCAGTGTTGGCATCGCCGATATTGTGCGCGCCGTCCTTTATGTCATCGATGCGCGCATCATTGAGGCCTGCCCTGATCCGGGCGGCCCGATGGCAAGTGACCGCGAAGAGGTGGTGTTGCTCTCCGGTCCGTCAAAAAATCGCGTTCTTAAACGTAAGCCGCGCATTCAAGCGCGATTGCCGGATGGTCTTAAGGCCGAGACCATTCGAAAGTCATTGGCCTTGGCCTTGGCGATGGACAAAAGCGCGGTGGGTCTTAAGCTCGTCGATCCGTCGGCGCCGGCCGTGGCGACCATGGCGCCCGGTGCGATGACGGAGATGTCGCAAAAGTTGGCGCGGGTCGAGGATGAAAACCGCCGCATGCGGCAAGTGATTAATGATCTATCGTTTCCGCCGCTTGAGGGTGGAGTGCGCAATCGCGCGGAGGCTTTGTTCGTCTTGGGCTTTCCGCCGTTTGCTCAGCCCGACGCGCGGCTTCTTAAGGAGCGGTATCGGCTTTTGGCTCGTATTCACCATCCTGACGGTGGCTTTGGCGACCATGGCCGCATGAGTCAGCTCAACGCGGCCTTTGCAATACTGCAGGCGAGTTAATTGTCATTCCTCGATCGCATAAACGCCTGTAACAACGCTTCCCTAGACGCCTTTCGTCCCTTCCGCGTTGCGGGAGAAACGGTGGGTCACATCGGCAAGAATTTCATCGAGATTTTAAAAATTCGCGGCGACGGGGCATTTCTCATCACGGATACGGCGGTTGACTTGGATCCCAAGCTGAAGGATGCGGATGCGCGGACCGAGCGGTTGGATAAAGTAATGCGCGATCTGGCTGCTGCCGACTTTATCACTGGCTGGCGCGAAGAGCTGTTTGGTGTCTATGCAGCGGCCGATATGCCGGGCAAAGCCGCGCCGTTATTTCATTTGGAGCGCGCGGCCATCCCGCTGTTTGGCATTCGTGCCTTTGGCGTTCACATGACGGGTTATGTAAAGAAACCAGAAGGGCTTTATGTTTGGGTTGCTCGCCGGGCGCGCAACAAGCCGACTTATCCCGGCATGTGGGATAATACGGTTGCGGGCGGTATGCCGGTCGGTTATAGCATTGCCGAAAATCTTACGAAGGAATGCGCTGAGGAAGCCGCCATCCCTGCGGATTTGGCCAGGCAAGCGCGGCCGGTAGGGATCGTCTCTTATACCTATAGCGAAACCACTCCCGCCGGATTTCTAACCTTAAAGCCTGATGTGCAGTTTTGCTTCGATCTGGAATTGCCCGCCGGATTTACGCCGTATAATACCGATGGTGAAATTGAGTCATTTCATCTGTGGCCGGTGAAGGAATTTGCCGAAAAGATCCGCGACACGCAGGAATTCAAATTCAATTGCAACCTTGTCGCCATCGATTTTCTTATTCGGCACGGTGTGATTACTCCGGACAATACGCCGGAATATCTGACGCTCTGTCGCGGTTTGCGCCAATAAGGGGTTGCGCCAATAAAGCTTGAAACGGTAGCGTCAATAAACAAAGGCGTGGAGACGGCGGCGGTATGATAGGGCAACGGCAGAGGCTTCGCACGCAAGGCGGTCGGACGATCGGGCTGCTGGGCGGATCCTTTAATCCCGCCCATGCCGGTCATCGGCAAATCGCGGAAGAGGCTTTGCGTCGTCTGGATCTGGATTTTGTTTGGTGGGTGGTCTCCCCGCAGAATCCGCTAAAGCCCACCCGCGGTATGGCCTCTTTTTCCCAGCGGTTGAAATGGGCAGAGGCCGCGGCGCGCCACCCAAAAATGCGGGTCAGCAATTTAGAGGCGAAATTTGGTACGCGGTATACGGCAGATACCTTGGCGTGCTTTCGGCGCCGCTATCCTAAGGATCGGTTTATTTGGCTGATGGGGGCGGATAATTTAGGGCAAATTGCAAATTGGGCGAAATGGCTGCGGATTTTTCAGCATACGCCCGTTGCAGTCTTTGCGCGCGCGCCTTATAATTTTAAGGTACTTGCTGGTGTCGCAGCGCGGCGGTTTGGCCGGTTTCGCTGGAAACCCCATAAAGGGACGGCGAAAGGTCTAGGATCTGCAAAACCGCCGGCATGGGTGTTCTTTCACATTCGTGCCAATCCGGCTTCGGCCTCGGCAATTCGGGCGCAGCAGCGTGCCCGAATAACCTAGGGTTAATGTATCGGTGAAAGGAACCGCAGCGGATTGGCAAACAAGCGGAACTCTTATCAGATGAGGACGTTGACTCTGGGTCTTGAGCAGCATCTTAACTGGAGGAGTAAACCATAGCCAAAAAACCGAATACGGCCGCGCAATCTTCCGACGTCCGTAGCCTGATCGAGGCGTCGCTTGACGCCGACAAAGGGATCGAGATTTTCACCATCGATTTGACCGGCAAAGCCAGCTTCACCGATCATATGATTATTGTTTCTGGCACCAGCAGCCGCCACATTGCTTCCATGACCCAACATCTTGTTGAACGCCTTAAGGCCGCAGGCTTTGATAGCCCGCATGTCGAAGGTTTGCCTCAGGCTGACTGGGTTCTGGTCGATGCAGGTGACGCCGTCGTGCACCTGTTCCGCCCCGAGGTTCGTAATTTTTACAATCTAGAAAAACTGTGGAGTGTGGCTGCTCCGGTTGATGATGCGGCTACGGAGGCGGCGCCACGCCGTCGGACGAAACGCAGCCCGGCGGCGACGGCTCGCGCTTAAGGCCGCGCTCTGAAATTCGCACCACGCAGGTGGGCAGGAGAACGTCATGTTGCGCCTGACCGTGATGGCCGTGGGAAAAATACGCGGCACGCCTTTTGAGGCGCTTCTGCAGGACTATCTTCGCCGCTTTACGTCTCCCATAACCGTTATCGAAGTTGATGAACGCAAGGCGTTGTCGCCGTTGCTCTTGCGTCAGCGGGAGGGCGAGCTGCTTGCCGAGAAGATTCCCGAAGCCTCCTATGTGGTCGCCTTGGATCCTCGCGGTAAAATATTTTCTAGCGAAAACCTGGCGGCCTTCATGCGGCAGCACCAAGATGGCGGAATGCGCGACATATGCTTCATCGTCGGCGGTGCTGATGGCTTAAGCGACGATATTTTGGCGCGATCCCAGCTTCGCCTATCGCTGGGGGCGATGATCTGGCCCCATCTTCTGGCGCGGGTGATGCTGGTGGAGCAGCTTTATCGCGCTCAGCAGATTCTCGCCGGTCATCCGTATCATCGCGGATCCCATTAAAGGGTTCGGCTTTTTGCCCAGCGCTGCGCCAAGGTCGCAACGCGTTTACCCAAATGAACGGCGGTTGCCTTGTCGCCGTCGGGTGGTGCGAGATCGGGTCCTTTGTCAAAATCGGATTGCGCCAGGGCGCCTAAATATCCGCCTAGCCGATTCACGTCTTTCGGCGTTAATCCGGCGGGTTTGACATTGGGGCTAACCCAAACCATTCCATGCTGAGCGGCAAAAATAGCCAGCTGCAGCACCGCCATTTCTTTGTCGCCGTTTAAATTTGCAGAGTTGGTAAATCCGGCTGCGAGCTTGTCGGCCCAATCATGCTTCTCCCACGCTTTGCTTGATGCATCCATAAAGGCTTTGAAGGGGGCCGATAAACTTCCCATATAGGTCGGCGCGCCGAAAATCAGTGCATCTGACGCCGCCAGATCTTCCCATCGCCGCGATGCTTCATCGGCTGTGAGCAACAGGACTTTCGTGTCGGGAATGCTTTTAACGCCCTCGGCAACAGCCTGAGCCTGGACCGCGGTGTGGCCATAACCACTATGATAAATAACGGCAATCTGTGTAGCCATGATATCACCAATCCGGTATGTGTTTATGTTTAAATAACATATTATAAGTGTATAACAAGTTAAACATGGGCCCGATAAGGGTTCCTGTCAAGCCATCCGTTAAACGGCGACAGAAACAACCTAGGAGAGATAGGCGCATCTCCGCTGTGCTGATTTTTATTTAAGTTCGGATTGTTCGACACGAAAAAGGGCCCGCCAGTTAAGGCGGGCCATAAGTTCGTTCTGGTGCTGAGCTTCTATGAGCCCTTCGCAAAGTCTTCCAGAAATGGTGAGGGTATGATGAGGTTAGTTATTATTGGCACCGTCATCATTGTTCCCTTTATCGCCTTTATCCTTTGAGTCCGGAGCGCTGCTTCCTTGATCCGAAGCAGAGGGGCCGGGATCTCTATTTGAGTTATCATAGCCACCGGAACCTTCGCCATGGCCGCTAAGACCGGCGCTTTGCCAAGGATGATCGTCACCGCTCGTCGCATCGCCTATGCCATCAGGGAAGGTGGGCGGATGACCGGGGTGACCAGGATATGGGTCATGCGGGTTTGGATTTTCCGGATCAGGGTTTTCCGGATCAGGATTGTGGTTCGGCGGATTCTTCGGCGGAACCGGCGGGGTTGATGGCATCCCTGGCGTCGTCGGTGTAGGTGGATTTGTCACCACGCGATCGGGAACTTCAGGATCGCCCGGCATTGGCGGCTCGGTAGGCGCGGGGTTGGTCGGCTCGCCCATTTTCGTCGTCATGTTCGCCTGGGTCAAACTTGCCAAGGAGATAGCGAAGTTCTGCAGGCAGGTTTCATCCCTGCGATCAATTTCGCGGACAAAGCAATCGAAATTGACCAAAGCTGCCGCGGCGATTTCCGGGTTGCGTTCGATTTGGTCCGCCGTCAGGCTGCTAATGAGCTTGGCGCGGGCCTCGCCGATGTTCACGCCGTTAAGCGTGACAAGGTACTCGGGGTTTTCTGGGTTAACCAAGCCCAGGTTTTGAGTTGATTCCGCTTTCGTCCGGAAATAATCGGCAAGTTGCATGCTGCCGGTGCGGGCAGCGGCATAGTTTGCGATGTCCAAGTAGCCTTGTCTAACATGGCTCTGAAAACGAGCCTCGGCAATTTCTGCAGCTTTGTCTGTTGCTGCAGCGGCTCCCACAGGTGTGGCAGCTTGTGCTCCCCCAATCGAGGCAAAGGTCGTCAGCGCAAGAATGGCAGCAAGGCCAGTCATGCAAAGTTTCTGGTTTTTAAGCGTAGTCATCGTAGTGTCCCTCCATTTTTTTATTTTTTTTATCGGAGCCCAACCTTGTTTTTATGTAACTTGTGGTTGGATGAGCGGATCTAAGCTTACCTATGGTAGTATTTCAATCGTAAATAACGATCAACTTTTTGTGTAGTGGAAAATAAAAATTTACGTATTTTAACTAGCTGTTTTATATAGAAAGTTTATTTATTTAAAAAAATTTTATATTTAATTGCCTGTGGAAGTTTTTGTATAATCTTCTTTTGTTCTCGTCCGAAAAAGTCCCTGAATGCTAAAATAAGGCGTTTTTTGGGTGTTAGTGACATTCTCTACCCGTTGATGCTCGTTTAACGATCATCGGCATTACAATAGGCGTAACAAAAGCGGTGGAGGTTATGGTGCTTAATGTTCATCGCCGTCCGTCAGACAAGACGGATTACACCATTGATCAGCAATGGTCGCTTTATACGCCGGAACAACACGGCTTATGGCAGGCGTTGTTTGAGAGGCAGGAAAAACTTTTGCCGGGGCGCGCTTGTGACGAGTTCCTTGCAGGGATGCAGCGGCTGGGCGTTGTCGCAAATGGCATTCCCGATTTTCGTCGTCTGAATGATGTTCTGAATAAAGCCACTGGCTGGCAGATTGTTGCCGTGCCGGGATTGGTGCCTGACGACGTTTTCTTTGAGCATTTGGCGCATCGCCGATTTCCCTCCACCTGTTTTCTTCGAACGAAGGAGCAGATGGATTACATCCAGGAGCCGGATGTCTTTCACGATATCTTCGGCCATGTACCGCTTTTGGTTCATCCCGTTTTTGCGGATTACATGCAGGCCTACGGTCGCGGCGGCATGAAAGCGCTAAGGCAAGGAGCGTTGAAGCGCTTGGCCCGGCTATATTGGTATACCGTCGAGTTCGGTCTCATTCACACCGAGGCCGGAATGCGGATCTACGGTTCGGGAATTTTATCATCGCCTGGGGAAACGGTTTTTGCCTTAAGCGATCCCGCGCCAAACCGCATCGGTTTTGATCTCATGCGGATTATGCGCACCGAGTATCGAATCGACGACTTCCAGGAAAGCTATTTCGTCATCGACAGCTTTCAGCAGTTGTTTGACGCAACCGCTCCGGATTTTTCGCCTTACTATAAAGCGCTTGAAGGTGGGGCGGATTTCTTGCCGGGCGATATAAGCGACGCGGATAAGGTTTTTTCTTATGGGGCGGGCCATGGCGGCAACCGGCCGATATCGCGGCAGCCATTTTCCGGTGTTTAAGCCAGAAGCTGCCACACGGTGGTGGCGCGCATCGCATGTTGCTCCACGTCTAAACTGGTAGGAACCTCATACCGCGCCAGTTCTTTCAGCCCGTTCGTCGGTGCGTAATGTCGCCCGGGATCGGCGAGAAGGACATAACGATCTCGAGCCAGGCGTCGCAACCAGGGCAGGATTTTGCTTGAAGCTTCGCGCTCATAGCACACATCACCGGCGACGATGATCTCTGCAGGGACAGCTTGATCGAGATAGTTTGATGTATCCGCCGTGATCTTGATGTTGTTAAGCGCGCTATTCATCGCCATCGCCGTGCCGGCGAAAAGGTCGTGATCGTTTCCAATACTGAGAGACGCACCGGCTTTTGCCGCCGAAAGCGCAACCAATCCCGATCCGGAACCGAAATCGAAAACGGATTTGCCGCGGACCGTCTCCGGATGGTCAAGTAGATAACGCGCCAGGGCTTGACCGCCGGGCCAGGCGAAAGCCCAATAGGGCGGGTCGACATTGTTGACCTGCAACAAGCGCTCGTTCGCTTGCCAGAGCGGCGTGAATTCGGTCGCCAGATGCAGCCTGATTTCCGGGATCAGAGAAGGTGCGGCAATAGCCGTATGTTGTTGGATGAATTCCCAGCGTTGATCGCAGCTTAAGGTTACCACCGGAAATGACCGGCAATGAACCCCATCAGAACCAGCCATCCAACAAACCGATTGGATCTAAACTTGGTCAAACAATCCCTGGGCGAGGAAAAATCTACGGTGAGCGCTTGCCAGGCCAAGTGACCGGCGGCGATGAAAAGGAAAGGAAGGGCGGCATAGGTCAGCCCCGCCGCCCAACCCGCCGTCATCAGAAATATAATCGTCGCCGCATAGAAAAGACCTATCCATTTGCGGCTATTGTCGGCAAAAAGCCGCGCCGTCGACTTGACGCCGATCAAGGCATCGTCTTCCTTGTCTTGATGGGCGTAGATCGTATCGTACCCCAGGGTCCAGGCGATGCCGGCGATATAAAGCCATAAGCACGCGACATCAAATCGGCCGGTGACGGCGATATAGCCCATTAAGGCGCCCCAATTAAAGGCGAGCCCTAAAAATAACTGCGGCCACCACGTTATCCGCTTCATCCAGGGATAAATAATCACCAAGCCCAACGAGGTGATGCCCCACATCAAGGTGGCCGATCCCAAAGCCAACAGAACGCCAAGGCCGATAGCGAGCTGCAGAATGAGGAACATCACGGCCCGCCGCGGGGTAACGGCGCCGCTTGCCAACGGTCGGGTGCGGGTTCGGGCGACCTTCGCATCGATATCGCGATCAACCAGATCATTATAGGTGCATCCGGCGCCGCGCATAACAACCGCACCGACGGCGAACAAGGCGGCGATCACCACGTATCGAAGCGTCCCCTCGCCCGGTGGCGCCAGGGCAATACCCCACCAGCACGGAAAAAGCAGAAGCCAGGTTCCGATCGGCCGGTCTAATCGCGCCAATTGCGCATAAGGGCGAAGCCGCTGCGGCAAGAGACGATCAACCCAACTATCCTGAGGGATATCGATCGGGGAGCCTCTATTCATGGCTGGGATAAGAATGTGGTGGAGTGGTCATCCCCTATGGTGCCAAGGATCAGCGCCGGCGCCAAGGCCTTTAACAAGATCTTTAAATTGCTGCGGATCGTCCCCAACTATGAGCTTTCCAGGGCTTTCTAAGCTATAGCGCCCGCTTATTCTAACGTCGTAGAATGCCCCGGATGCCGCATGGCAGGCCAAAGTAAAAAGAGAAAGACAATGCCTGCACCTAAAACCCGTCTTTATGTTGATGCGCTTCTGCAACGGGGGATCGACCTTGAGTTAGATGAGGCCCGGGCAAATTATTTGCGCAATGTCCTTCGTTTGGCGGCTGAGTCGGATATCGCCGTGTTTAACGCCGCACATGGCGAATGGCGCGCCCGTATCCGCCGGATCGATAAGCGCGGGGCCTTGGTGCGGGTCGAGGATAACCTGCGCGAAGTCGAGAGTTCCGTGACGGGTCCATGGTTGTTGTTTGCCCCGATCAAGCGCGCGCCCATCGATTTTTTGGTCGAGAAGGCGACGGAGTTGGGCGTCTCGCGGTTGGTGCCGGTGTTTACCCGGCGCACGGTGGCCGATCGGGTTAATCTCGGCCGCTTGCGCGTCCATGCGATTGAAGCGGCGGAGCAATGCGGACGGCTGTCGGTGCCGGACATCGCCGAGCCGGTAAAGCTGTTTGATCTGTTCGGCAGCTGGCGCAGTGACCCGCAATCGTCGCCGCGGCGCATTCTCGCTTGCGCCGAAACGGGAGACGCGCAATCCCTGGCTACGGTCGCCGCCGAGCGAAGCGAGCTCCCGACCGCATTATTGATTGGTCCCGAAGGGGGCTTTGAAGCGGTCGAACTTGACGCCTTTCGGGATCTGCCGTTTGTTACCCCCGTCGGTTTGGGCCCGCGAGTCTTGCGGGCCGATACGGCGGCCCTCGCCGCGCTTTCCATCTATCAAGCCGTAGCCGGCGATGGCGGGTCGCGCCCCGGCAAAGCGGTTTGGCCAACCCCCAAATAATAGGCGGCTCCATGTCCATTCCTGTCGCAACTTCCGGCGGACCGATCGAGAATAAACAGCAGATCATCGATTATATCGCCAAAGGATCGCGCCCGCGGGATGCGTGGAAGATCGGCACCGAGCACGAGAAATTCGCCTTTCGTCTGAATGATCTTCGCCGGCTGGAGTACGAGGGTCCTAACGGTATCAGCGCCCTACTCGAAGGCTTGCAAAGGTTTGGGTGGAAGCCGGTTCGTGAAGGTGAAACGCTGATCGGCCTCACCGACAATAAAGGCGCGACCGTCAGTCTTGAGCCCGGCGGACAGGTAGAATTATCCGGGGCACCCCTGGAAACCTTGCATCAAACCTGCGCCGAAGTCGGCACCCATCTCACCCAAGTCAAGGAGATCGGCAACGAACTGGGTATCGGTATGGTCGGGCTTGGTTTTGATCCGAAGTGGCCGCGCGACGATGTGCCGTGGATGCCCAAGGGGCGCTACCGCATCATGCGCAACTACATGCCGAAAAAAGGCAACCAAGGTCTCGACATGATGCTGCGGACCTGCACCGTGCAGGTGAATCTCGATTTTTCGAGTGAAGCCGACATGGTGAAAAAGTTCCGCGTCGCCTTGGCCTTGCAGCCCTTGGCGACGGCGTTGTTCGCCAACTCACCGTTCAAGGAAGGCAAGCCGTCGGGATATCTGTCGTGGCGCGGCCAGGTATGGACCGATACCGATCCCGATCGGACGGGAATACCCGCCTTTGTGTTTGAAGACGGATTTGGGTTCGAGCGGTGGGCCGATTGGGTTTTGGATGTGCCCATGTATTTTGTCTATCGCGACGGGCGCTACATTGATGCCTCGGGGCAATCCTTCAAGGATTTCTTAAACGGCAGCCTGCCCGCCTATCCGGGACAAAAACCGGTGATGAGCGATTTTGCCGATCATATGACGACGGCTTTCCCCGAAGTGCGATTAAAGCAGTACCTTGAAATGCGCGGCGCCGACGGCGGTCCGTGGAGCCGATTGTGCGCTTTGCCCGCCTTGTGGGTGGGATTGCTTTACGACGACGTCAGCTTGGATGCAGCCTGGGATCTGGTCAAAGGCTGGCGCCAAGAGACCCGCGAGAAGTTTCGTCTTGATGCGCCGAAGCTTGGTCTTGCCGCGACGGTTAACGGACGTAGCCTGCAGGATATCGGCCGCGAAGTGATGACGCTTGCGGAGGCAGGTCTTGCCCGTCGCGCACGCCGCGGCAACCTGGCGGAAAATGAAACTCAGTATCTGGAGCCTCTGCACCGGGTGATCGACAGTGGCCGCACCCTCGCGGATGACCTGCTGATCGCCTATCGTGATCGCTGGAACGGATCGGTCGATCCTGTATTCCAAGAACTGGCGTATTAGTAAGGATCCTCTAAGCTATCAACGCCCCAAAATTTATCTTTGTCAGCTACACTGTCATAGTCTTGCTTTTCATGAGTAATGTTTTCAGCAATAGCCGAAAGCAAAATATGTAAATGGAATGCAATTTTAATTATGTTTTCAATAATTTTGATTATCTTATCGGCAGATGATTCAAATTGCGGAGTAATATGCCGGAACTCATTTAGCTGCTGCTGATAGAGCATAATCATGCTAACTGCACTGCGAGGAAGGAGCCCAAAATTATCGGAAAGCCTTCCAGTAATATCAACTACATATATATGCAAAGTATTTTTCAGAGCATTTTTTGATACCTGAAGTTTTTCTGATTCGTCTTCAAAGTTATTTTGTATCTCACGCAGAATACGCTGCAGACGATATAGGTTAGTACCAGAAATTTTAATCTCAGCAGCTAAGATTGTCGCTAAGTTTCTTCGATCAAAGATGATTTGATCAAATTTGGCGTGGCGATCTATTTCAATTTGCTGTTGTTGTCCTTCTTTTTGAGCGGAGATTTGTTCTCTTCCGGCAATAAGAACTATTGCGCCGCCTCCTAAGGCAAGAATACCAGTGATTAGTCCAGTTATCAGCTCGCTATAGCGCGTTATGAGATTAGGGAGGGTCGTAAGTTTAAAGTCCCAGTCAATCCCCATAGCAATAGCGCTGAGAGCAACTAAACCTAAAGCGAAAAGGACCGCGCTCATTAATAATAGCGCACCGCTCCACTTAAGTGCCTTCAGCAGCCATTCGTTCATAGCATTCCCCCATAGCTAGAGAATGCTACCAATGAGAGCCTTACCTGTCATTTAAAACTGGTAGAGAAATCGCACCGTTACTTCGGCGCGATCACCATGATCATTTGCCGGCCTTCGAACTTAGCGGATTGTTCAAGTTTGGCATCGGCGGCGGTGTCGGCCTGAACGCGGTCCATCAGCTTCATGCCTAAGGCTTGGTTGGCCATTTCCCGGCCGCGAAAGCGCAGGGTGATCTTCACCTTGTCGCCTTCGGCTAGAAACTTATGGATCGCCTTCATCTTCACGTCATAGTCGTGATCGTCGATGGTGGGGCGCATCTTGATCTCTTTGATCTCGATGACCTTTTGTTTCTTGCGCGCTTCGTTGCGGCGTTTTTGCTCTTCGTATTTGTACTTGCCGTAGTCGAGGATCTTGCAGACCGGTGGTTCGGCGTTGGGGCTGATCTCAACCAGATCGAGGCCGGCTTGTTCGGCAAGGCCGATCGCTTCGCGGACACTCATGACCCCGATCATTTCGCCATCGGCGCCGATGACACGGATGGAGGGGGCATAGATTTTCTCGTTAACGCGTGGGCCGTTATCACGGACAGGGGCGTTGTTTTCGGTGGTGGCAGGACGGACGATAACCAATCTCCTCAGACGTTAAAATAGTAGGCAGAGACCGCGACCCTGGCTTTGGCGCGATATGCCGATGGTTTTATAGACTAGGAAGTCGCCGGTTGAAAAGACCACCCGTTGTTTAACGGCGGTACTTACTGTACCGGCATGGCCCCTTCGGTCGCCAGCATATTGACCGCGGCTTCAAGTGCAAGGGTTTCTTGGCTCTGGCTGCCGAGACGGCGCATTGATACCGTCTGATCCTGAGCTTCCCTGCCGCCCACAGCCAGGATAACCGGCACCTTGGCCAGGGAGTGTTCCCGCACCTTGTAGTTGATTTTCTCGTTGCGGAGGTCCAGTTCGGCCCGAATCCCCTTGGCTTTCAAGGCTGCGGCGACGTCCCGGGCATAGCCGTCGACCTCATTGGTGATGCTGGTGACGACCACTTGGACCGGAGCCAGCCAGAGGGGCAGCTTGCCCGCATAATGTTCCAGCAGAATGCCGATGAACCGCTCAAACGACCCCAGCATCGCCCGATGCAACATGACCGGCCGGTGCTTTTGCCCGTCCTCACCAATGTAATTGGCATCCAACCGTTCCGGCAGAACCAGATCGACCTGCAGGGTTCCGCATTGCCATTCGCGGCCGATGGCATCCCGCAGGACAAACTCCAGCTTGGGTCCATAGAAGGCGCCCTCGCCGGGATTCAAGATCACTTCGATCCCGGCCGCCTCGGCCGCCGCCCGCAACGCCGTCTCGGCCTTGTCCCAGGTCGCGTCGCTGCCAGCGCGTTTCTCCGGGCGATCCGAGAATTTCACCTTCACATCGGTAAAGCCGAGATCGCGATAAACATTGCGCAGCAGATCGCAGTACGTTTTGCTCTCGGTCGTAATCTGATCCTCGGTGCAGAAGATATGGGCGTCATCCTGGGTAAAGGCGCGGACCCGCATAATTCCGTGCAAGGCGCCCGACGGCTCGTAACGATGGCACGAGCCGAATTCCGCCATGCGGATCGGCAGCTCGCGATAGCTTTTGAGGCCCTGGCGGAAAATCTGCACATGGCAGGGACAGTTCATGGGTTTTAACGCCAGAACCTTGTCGTCCTCGGTGGTGGCCAAAAACATATGCTCGCGGAATTTTTCCCAGTGGCCTGACATTTCCCACAGACTGCGATCAACCAGCTGGGGCGTCTTCACCTCGACATAACCTTCACGATCAAGGCGCTGACGAATGTAGGTTTCAAGCGTGCGATAGAGCGTCCAGCCTTTAGGATGCCAGAAAATCGAACCCACCGCTTCCTCTTGCAGATGAAACAAATTCATTTCCCGGCCAAGACGACGATGATCGCGTTTCTCCGCTTCCTCTAAGAGGGTGAGATAAGCCTTCAACTCTTTTTCATCGCGCCAACAGGTGCCGTAGATGCGCTGCAGCTGCGGGTTATTGGCATCACCGCGCCAGTAGGCACCGGACACCTTGGTCAACTTGAAGGCATGGCCCAGTTTGGCTGTCGACGGCAGATGGGGTCCAAGACAAAGATCAAGCCATTCGCCCTGACGATAAACCGAGATTTCTTCGCTATCGGGCAGGCTCGCCACATGTTCGGCCTTAAATCGCTCGCCGGACTTTTCGAAAAATTTCACCGCGTCGGCGCGGTTCCACACTTCGCGCTTGATGGACAGGTTGCGATCGACGATCTCATGCATGCGCTTTTCGATCGCCGGAAAATCATCGGGTGTGAAGGGCGCGTTGCGATGGAAATCGTAATAGAAACCGTTTTCGATCGATGGTCCGAAGGTGATTTGCGTTCCGGGATAAAGTTCTTGCACCGCTTGCGCCAAAACATGGGCGCAGTCGTGACGCAGCAGCTCCAGAACCTCGTCGGAATTTTTGTCCTTGGCGGTGACGATTTCAAGCTTCGCATCCTGGCGAAGAGGCGCCTCAAGATCCCGCAGAGTTCCATTGATGCGTATCGCCAACGCGGCCTTGGCCAGACCCGGACCGATCGCCGCCGCAACCTCGGCGCCGGTGGTTCCGGCGGCGACAGTGCGCACGGATCCATCGGGCAGGGTGAGGTTGATAGAGGCAGGCGCGTTCACGGTGTCTGTTCCTTCTTCTAGAAAGTTAATATGGTCCTGTGGTTTAGCGCACCTGGCCTAAGCCGGGCAAGGGCGCAAGGCAGGTATCGTATCAGGCATTCATAAACTTGGATGTACGTGACTTTGCGTTAAATTCTGGGCTTCTTTGAAACGCATCTATATACTCGCCATACGGGTAACAAGGTAACATGATGTTGCAGCTTATTTTTCGGTCGATCGTTTCGATAGCGTTATGGTTTGTTGGGACAAATCTGGCGAGTGCCGAGGATGCAGCATCACAAACCTATGCGCCGGGCATCGGGATCATCGGCCAGTTGCTGGTACAGCTGAAATGTCTCGGATCCCATGATGCCGTCTTCCGTCACGCTGCGCGGTCTAACTTGATTGATGGCGCGCTGGATGGCGTGGATTCCAGCGGCTCCGTTAGGGCGGAAGAGTATCGAGCAAAACCGCCGCGGTTTTGCCGGGCGGGGGTAAAGGTTAGTGATAAAACCGGTTAATCTTGCCTACCGCCATGCGGGCTGATATGCTCGTTTAGAGGGTATGAGCCTGCATTTGGTAGTCTTTTATCGGTCGTCTTTCTTTATCCGTTATCATCATGATGGCCTTATGGTTTGGCCTCACCGCTAGTGGCGAAGCAGCCCAAAAGATTGCGACCATCAACAACGCGGGTTGGGCGGCGGCATCCCTGTCGGATTTCCCCGATCCCACGCCGGAATATACCTGGTGGAGTCTGGGCTGGAATCAAAAACTTACCACCAGCCACTGCATCGGTAAAAACACCTCGCCCTTGTGCGTCGTCGAAACCGCTCTGGCTTGTAAGACCCGCAAGAAGATCGAGCTATGCCGCATCGCGCGTAAAGATCCTGATTACTGGGATAAAAGTTTTGAGAGATATCCCGGCATCCCTTATCCCCACACCGGATTGATCGTTTATAGACTTAATGCTGTTACCCGCCTTGAGGAAAAAACCATGGCGGAATTTATCTGGGCGGGCAATTACATGTGGGGCGATATTCCTCCCGTTCAATTTCAAGAAGGCGATATCCTTATTGACGTGTTTTGGAATATGTGCGGTAAAGCCAGTAACGGCAAGGTCTCCGACTGCTGCCTGGAACATATCGCCGGTAGTATGTTCATTATGCGTAAAATCGCGGCGGAATGGATTTTGCTTTGGGATGCGCATCCTACGCAGGGAAGAATCTATAAATTTTCTGTTTCTCCAGGAAATGAAAAGATTTTTCTAGGCAAGGATCTTCCAAACCTTCCTTCTTGCGAGTCTATCAATGTCTCGGCGGCGCGTCCTGGACCCGCCATAAAGAACTACCGTCAGTGGCTGCGCCGCGAGCCCCTATAATAGTTAAAGCGGGTTTCCTCGCCAGGGCCGATAGGCTGATTATTTTCTTCCATGTAACGCCGCCGCTCATCCGCTAATTGATCCAGGAGCAAATCGCGGCTGCCTTGTTCTGAAACCAGATGATTGTAATACGTCAGAACGTTAGGGCCCATTTTCTGGTCTTCATTCAAATGAATGGATTCATCGAGTTCCTTTAGCCGCTGATTTATGGCGCGTTGAAGGATCAGGGTTCCGCCACTGGCCCCATGCTGAAACATGACATCGGCCAAGGCGCTGGCGGCATGGTCATCGCGAATGGTTTCGATCGCATCAAACCCTCCTGCAGGAGCAAGCACATGATCAAAATAAGCGCGGTGCGCCGCGGCAACCTGACTGGGGGAAGCTTTTTTGAAACTATCTTCAGTCGTCAACCCTGCTGCGCGCAACCGGTTCAAGGCTTGCCGGCGTGTGGGGTGTTTATCCAGCTCAGCGTCGGTTTTATTGATAAGGCCAAGAAGATCGTTGCGCGTTTGAGGAAGGAATCCTCCGGGAGTTGTGTCTTTGTTGGGCGTTTTCATTCCACCCTCACTGGCAAAAAGATTTTTCTGGGCATTTGCCTGCCGTGGGGCCGCCCGATCAGCCATGACGGCGTTAAAATATTCATGCCATTCCGGCTTTAAAACCTCGGGCTGATCCGCGGTTGCAGGCGTTGCGACGACAAAGGATTTTTTCTTCGGCGGATACTGTGTTCGCAGGTTATCAACGGCCACACCTGAACTATATCGCGGTCCGTCATAGGCATTGCGCCGCGCTGCCTCGGCAGTCGCAGAAACTTGCGCGCGAAAGGCATTCCCCTGCTGATATTTTTGTGGGGCCGAGGCGGCATCCTGTATAGTTTGAGGTTGCGTCTTGTTTTTGAGTTGCGAAGAATTTTCCGCCACCTGCGGAGCTGCCGTAACAGAGCGCTGTCCTGATGTTTTAAAGATCGAGGGCTTAGTCATGTATTCCCGCGCCTTGTCCTCGGCCATGCCGTATTTCTTGGCAAAGGCGATGATCGCTTCCTGCCGTTCACTCAACGGATCGTGCGGCGTGCGGTCCGCCATCGCCTTGTTCAACGCCGCTTCGGTCTCGCCGCCCGGACGCATATAACCATCGACGGTCAAGCCCTGATCGCGCTGAAACGATTTGATCCCGTCAAAAAGTCGATTGTCCGGATACCGCGTCATGCCATAGCTCGGCTCCTCATAATGACCGGAGGCGTTCAATCGTTGTTTGACGTTCAGCACATCCTCCTCATCAGCCGAAGCATTACTCGCGAGAAGATCTTTTAACTGCAGCGGAGGAAAGTTTTGCCACGGGCGAAAAGTCATCTGTTTCTCCCAAAAATTAACCCGCCACGGTTTTGCACGGGGCGGGTGAAGCACAAAAAAGCGCCGGAGATAATGCTATGAGGCCTAGAAAACCAGGACTTTTAAGGTTTTAACTTTAGACACAGCTTGGGCCTCATGCAGAACATATAGCGAACATTCATCTTAAAGTCAAGAGGAATTTTTGCGAAGCAAAGGCCGGCAAGAGTGCAGTCGTTTTACAAGGAAAGAGAAACGTTGGGCTGCTTGCCTAACAGCTCTTCGTAGACCGCTAAGGTGCGCTTGCCCATCAACTCGCGGTCATAGTTTGCGCGGACAAACTCGGCCGCTTCTTTCGTTGCGGCGTCGCGAATCTTCGGTGTCAGAGTAAGAGCGGCCGATAAGGCTTCGGTCAAGGCGGCGACACCCCCGGGCGGTGTCAACCATGCGGCGGCGCTCGGTTTCACCGTCTCGCGGCTGCCGCCATGATCGGTGGCAATGACGGGTCGCTCCATGGCTTGGGCTTCGACGGCGATCCGGCCGAAGGCTTCGGGGTCGGTTGATGCGGAAACGACGACACTCGCCAACTTATAGGCGGCAGGCATATCGGCGCAGTGATCGACCACTTGAAGGATCTCGCTTAAACCCGCGGCCTTGGCTTTGGATTCCAACTCGCGGCGATAGGTGCTGCGCCCTTGATCCGATCCGACCAAGACGCATCGGATATCCTTGCGGCCTAATCGCGCCAAGGCTTCGATCAAAATCGCTTGCCCCTTCCAGCGTGTTAAGCGGCCGGGAAGCATGACGATGGGCAAATCTTCGGGTAAACGCCAGGCGCGAGCGAGTTTGATCACCCGTTCCGACGATACCGACGCCGGATCAAAGCGCACCAGATCTATGCCGCGCGGAATGACCCGCAGCCGCGTTTCATCAATGCCGTAATGCTGGCGCACATAGGCGGCGGTGAACTCAGAATTGGCGATGATGATGTCGCCCTTGGTCATGATCCGGTTGTAGAAATGCTTCAACGGATTATTGGCATTATAGGTACCATGGACCGTGGTGACGAAGGGAAGGCCGCTGCGCTTTGCGGCGAAATAAGCGCTCCACGCCGGGGCACGGCTGCGGGCATGAATCAACTTCACCTCATGGGCCTCGATTAAATATTCCAACCGGGAAATATTGTGCCACAAGGCGATCGGATTCTTGGAGGCAAGCGGCAGGATGACATGAGGGGCGCCGATGCGCACCAGGTCATGGACCAGATCTCCGCCGCTGGAGGCCACCACGGGACGCCATCCTGCGCCGGCAAGGGCGCTGGCAATGTCCAAGGTTGATCGCTCGACGCCGCCGCCGCCGCTTTCAAGACTGGGCAGGACCTGTAATACTGTGGGGCCGCTCCCGCCAACCCGGGGGCGTCTGGCGGCTGCGGCAAGCCAGGTCGGAATGGTTGCCGGTATGGAGGAATCAGACGTCATTGTTGCCGTATTACCAACCCTTTGAAATTCAAGGCCGTACCGCCTAATGACACGAGACGACCCCCAGCGCCAGCTAAAATATAACGGACAGACCTTGGCCTGCCAGGTGCAGCCGGGAAAGACGCCTGGCGTCATGTTTCTGGGCGGATTCGGCTCGGACATGACCGGCAGCAAGGCGAGCTATCTGAGTGAATTTTGCCGCAATCGGGGCCAAGCCTATGTCCGATTCGACTATACCGGCCATGGTCAGTCCTCAGGCCGATTCATCGAGGGAACGATCGGTCGCTGGCTGGATGATGCCACAGCCGTATTTGATCAGATGACCGCCGGGCCGCAAATTCTTGTCGGCTCCAGCATGGGCGGATGGTTGATGGTGTTGTTGGCCTTGCGTCGGCCGGAGCGGGTCGTGGGATTGGTCGGCGTGGCGGCGGGGCCTGATTTTACCGAAGAGTTGATTTGGCAAACGCTTGCACCCGAGGATCGTCGGCGTCTTGTTGCCGAGGGGGTTATTTACAGTCCCTCAGACTACGGGCCGGCGCCGACGCCTTATACGCTGCGGTTGATCGAGGACGGACGACGGCATTTGGTTTTAAGGCAATCGATTCCCTTTACGGGACCGGTTCGTTTGCTTCACGGTCTGCAGGATAAGGATGTTCCTTGGCAGATGTCGCAGCGCTTAAGTGACGCGGTACAAAGCGATGATGTCGTTGTGACCCTTATCAAGGGCGGCGATCATCGGTTGTCCACGTCGCAAGACTTGGATCGGCTGGGCGAGGCCATCAATGAAATTACGTCAAAACTTTCAGACTAGACTGCTTCGGCCAAGATGGACCGCAATCCTTCGCGGTAAGTCGGACACAGCAGCTTGATATGAAGATCCCGTTTGATCTTGGCATTGCTGGCGCGCTTATGATCGCGCCAAAAGCTCCGTCCCATTTCAGACAACCGGGCTTGCGCGAATGGCACCAGCGGGGGAAGCGGCGCACCTAATAAGGCGCAGGCCTCGGCCACGACGGCGGCAGGCTCCGCAGGTTCGTCGTCGCAAAGATTATAAATGGCTCCAGGATCGGGCTGCGCCATGGAGGCGAAGAGGATCTGCGCGATGTCATCCACGTGAATGCGGCTGAAGCGATGACCGGGTTTATCGATGCGCTGGGCGGTGCCAGCGCGCACATCGTCGAGAACAGAACGCTGAGGGCCGTAAATCCCAGCCAGCCGAAATAGATGAACCGGAAGCTGATGGCGATGAAAAAGATCAAGCCAGGCATCTTCGGCGGCAACGCGTCGGCGCGCACGATCGCTGCTGGGGCGCCGCTCCGACTGTTCGGTAACCTCGGCCCCTTGCCAATCTCCGTAAACGCCGGTGGTGGAGAGATAGCCGATCCACGAAACGGAGCGAAGCTGCCGGAGAGTTTCTCGTTCTTGATCCAAAACCACATCACCCTCTAAATCAGGGGGGATAGAAATTAAAAGATGGGTGGCTTGATTAAGAACCGCACGTGCCGATGAGGAGAGGGGGATGTCCCGGCCGAATAGGAAGGCGGAAAAACCTTCGCGATCCAGCGCGGCACAGCCGTCGATGCGGCGGGATGTTCCGGCGACGCGCCAGCCTTTGGTCATAAGCTGCCGGCCTAAGGCTTTAGCGGAATAGCCAAGGCCAAAAACAAAGAGAGATCCGGGGGTTAAGCTTGCCATGGTTTCGACGCGATCAGCCGCCACAGTGATGCATTAAGGGATGGATCCCAGGGTGATAAGCCCCTTAACGAACCGGAGCAATGCTTTGTTGCAGAGATTACCGACCCCGCTTGATCACATTGTTTTGGCCTTAAGCATTTTGGCACTGCCTTTTCCTCTCCTGGCGTCGGACCCGCCTAAACTTTTAGGCACGACACCGGAGCTTGCCTATCAAAACTGCATGACCTTGACGACCAAGAAGGCGGAGGAGGCGTGGGAACTGGCGTCGGGTTGGATTCAAACCGGGGGCGGGTTTCCGGCGCGGCATTGCGCGGCTCTCGCCCTGATGACCCTCAAGCATTATGACGAAGCCGGGAAACGGTTGCAGGAATTAGCTCAGGAAATGGCGAAGGAATCGCCCGATCTTATTGCGGCGGTCTTAGGTCAAGCCGGTCGGGCCTGGCTGCTGGCCAATGAAGCGAACCTGGCTTATTCGGTTCAGTCGCGGGCGCTTCAGTTAACGCCGAACGATCCGGAGTTGCTGGTCGACCGGGCTGAATCCCTCGCCATGGCAAAACGGTTGCCGGAAGCGATTGATGATTTGACCAAGGCGCTGGCCCTTGACCCGCGCAAAACCGATGCCTTGGTTCTCCGCGCCAGCGCCCACCGTCAGTTGGAACAGTATGACGCGGCCAAACAAGACGTGGATCGCGCCTTGGCCATCAATACCAACGACGTGGATGGGTTGCTGGAGCGAGGTATTTTGCGCGCCCGCGTGGGCGATCAAGACAATGCCCGTGCCGACTGGATGCGGGTACTTAAACTGGCGCCGGATAGCCCGACCGGCGATGCGGCGCGTAAAAACATCGAGAACATGGACGTCAAGGTCGAGGGTAAACCGGCAGCGCCGGCAGCTGCGCAGCCGCCGGTCTCTACATCACCAGCTCCGGCGGCACGGCCGAAGTAAACTAAAAGACAAAGGTAACGGCTAATCCCGCAAGGGCGCCCAGCACAAGCACAACACCGAGATTCCAGCGCAGCCAATGCAGAGCAATCAGAGCCAGGATAGATAAAACGCCGGCAGCGACATCAAAGCTTGCCCAGACGGGAACGTGCAGGCTGATCCCCGGATAGGAAACAGTGACAGTGGTTTTAAACAGGACGGTTAAAGCAAACCAAACGCCAAGGTTTGCAATGACGCCGACCACCGCCGCAGTGATTGCCGAGAGGGCGCTGGCGGCAAGCTGATTACCACGCAGCCGCTCGATGAACGGCGCTCCGGCAAAGATGAAAAGAAAGCAAGGGGCAAAGGTGACGAGGGTGGCAAAAAGGCCCGCAATTAATCCGCTAACAAGGGATCCGTCGCTGTTATATCCGGCCATGAAGGCGACAAAACTTAACACAAGAATCAACGGCCCGGGCGTGGTCTCTGCCAGGGCAAGACCGTTGATCATGTCGTCGGGGCTAAGCCAGCCATAGCGGGAGACCGCCTGCTGTCCAACGTAGGATAAGACGGCATAGGCGCCGCCAAAAGTAACCACGGCCATCTTGCTAAAAAAGACGCCGATCTCTCCCAAGGTGCTGTGCCATCCCAGGGTGACACCAATCCCAATCACCGGACCGACCCAGATTACAAAGCAGGCAAGGACAACCGTGAGCCACGCCCTTCCAAGCGTGCCGTGAAGTTTCTTGCCCGCAGCATCGATGTGAGGAGAAACCGCGCGTGTCTGTCTTTTGTGCAGCCAGGTGCGGACAAGCCCCAAGAATCCCGCGCCTAAAACCACCAAAGGAAAGGGCAGGTTGAAAACAAAAAGCGCAAGGAAGGCGACAACGGCAAGAAGGGAGTGAAACAGACTGCGTACCGCACGTTTGGAAAGGCGCCAGAGGGCCAGGCCGACAATTGCCAAGACCACGGGCTTAAGACCATAAAAAACGCTGGTCAGAATAGCCGTTTCGTGAAATGTGGCGTAAAGGCCGCTTAAGCCCAAAACCACCACCAGTCCCGGCAGAATAAATAATAACCCTGCAACCAGACCGCCAATTGTCCGATGCAGGAGCCAGCCGATATAGGTTGCCAGCTGCTGCGCTTCCGGTCCCGGCAACAGCATGCAGTAATTAAGCGCGTGAAGAAATTGCTCCTCGCCGACCCATCGTTTTTCTTCAACAAGAATGCGGTGCATAAGCGCGATCTGTCCTGCAGGCCCGCCAAAACTTAGAAAACCAATCTTTAGCCAAACCAGACAAGCTTCTTTAAAGGAAACAGGGGGCATGATCTCAAGCCTTCTTTTCTGGGGAAGAAGATGCAGGCGGCCAGGCATGGGTCTCCGACTGTCCTTCACGGCACCACGCGTAAAGTCCGTCGTAAAGAGTCAAGGCTGTTTGCAATAAGGCCTGGTCATCGGTGATAACCCGTGACAGACCGAGGGATATGGCCAGCAATCCCGCCGCCTCCGCTGCGATCGCGCAAGCGTTGGTGTCGGCACCGCGGATGATCGCGGCAAGTTTTGCCAATCCTGGTGCTTTTATATCAAAGGTATTGAGCAGAGCATCAAAACTGCAGAAGGGGCCGTCATGGCTGATAGGGGCGCCGGGAATGTCAAAGGCGATGCCGCCAGTTTTTTCGGTCAAACTTAGAACCTCGTTGGCAGGCACGTAAAGAATCCGGGCTTCAGGATCAATAAAACGTCGGATCAACCAAGGACAGGCCAGTCGGTCGATCTTGGGCCGCTCGCGGGTAATCCATAGACTGCCAGTAAAATTCTCCTTAAGCGGTGCGGTTCTGCGAACAGTCGGGTACCCCAACTGTTTCCATCCCTCTTCTATTCCGCCGTCAAGATAACGGGCATCTCTTCCGATGGCGATCAAGGTCGCGGTTATCCCCTGGCTGACCTCGTGGCCGTGCACGCAGTAAACGACAACAGGACCCGAAGGTAACAAAGCTTTCCAATCATCGGTCTTTTCAGGATCGCCCCGCCGTGCGCCAGGTAATCGACGGTCGTCTTGATTAAAAGCAGGCTCGCGACGCACATCAATCAAGACAGGCGCTTGTGGCGTACCAATAAGAGAGAGAAGGGTGGCGGAGGTAATCGATGGGATCTCGGTCATGGCTCTTCCTCTCGTAAATACGAGGGTTGAGCAGAGCTTGGACGGAGAACCGTCTTGGGCTGACCGGGAGTCTGCGATATCCCGACAAGCTAATCTACGCCTTCAAAAGAAAAACAGCAAGCCGGTTTAAAAATCCAAATCCGCATAGTGCCGCGGCGGCGGTGCACCGGGCAAAGCATCGGCAAGGATCGAGCGGAAACTCGGCCGGGATTTAATCCGGACGTACCAGTCCTTCACCGCCGAATAATTTTCCCACGGAACGTCGCCGCAGTAATCGACACAGGAAAGATGGGCCGCCGCGGCGATGTCGGCGATGGAAAACCGTTCGCCCGCCAGCCAACTCCGCCGATCCATCAAATAGGTGATGTAATCCAGGTGGGTGCGGATATTGGCAAGACCGGCGCGGATCGCGCCAGAATCCGGCTGGCCGGTCTTGGTCAGGCGTTTAACCAGCTTTTCATCCAAGATGTTGCGGGTAACTTCTCGGTAAAATTTTTCATCAAACCATGCTGCCAATCGCCGAGATTCGGCGCGTTCGCGCGGATGGCGGCCGATCAACATCGGCTCCGGCCGCATCTCGTCCAGGTATTCGGTGATGGCGCCGTGGCCGCAAATCGCGATGGTCCCGTCTTCCAGAAGAACTGGAATTTCTCCCGCCGGGTTGATCGCAAGGAAATCATGGCGCCGCTCGGCGGGGTTTTCCGGGATTAAGGTCGCCTCTAACGTCTTCTCGCCGAGAATGAGTCGGATCTTGCGAGAAAAAGGATCAAGCGGCTGATGGTAAAGAGTGCGCATTGATTATCGAAATACGGGAAAATGAGCGCGCTGTCAAAAAACCTGCTCCCAAACGCATGATCTCCGGGACAGATCGCCCAGGAACCAGGTAGCCGAAAAATCACGAGAGGCCGACTCGGAAGGGTTGACAGCAGGCAGAAGCTTGCGGGCAAAAGAAGAGGGGCGGCACCGGATCGCTTGACACCAAGCTCCCATGCCGCCCCTAAAACTGAACCCTAAGATTAACGCTTACGGGCAGTCTTTTTCGTTGCCTTCTTCTTAGACGCCGGCTTTTTGGCGGCGGTCATTTTCATCGCGCCGGTGGACTTTTTCTTGGAAGAGGTCTTTTTCTTGGCGCCGGCGGTCTTCTTGACGCCGGTCTTCTTGGTTGAAGACTTCTTCGCTGCCTTCTTGGTTGTCTTCTTGGCAGCGGGTGCTTTCTTCGCCGTGCCGGTCTTCTTTGCAGCGCTTTTTGTCGTGCGCTTCTTTGCCTTGGAGCGCGACTTGGGCTTGCTGCCAGGCGTTACTGCGCTTGCTGCTGTCTTGACTGCTTCGGCAAATTCACCATGGAAAAGCTGCGCGGCTGCGGCAGCGATCCCGTTAGAAGTCTTCTTCGTTTTAGCCATGTGTAATCCCCACAAGAGTTATAAGCAGGGCCTATATACCTCGATCTGTGCGATCTCCCAAGCGACTTTTGCTAATCGCGCATGCTGAAGACAGGAATGTGTCTCTTAACGGCAACTGTGCAGGTTCAGCGTCGCCCCGAAAAGTCGGATGAAAAAGTTCTAACTTAAGCGCGCAAAACATTGTCGCGGGTGATAGGCTCGGTCAGGAGTTTCAGCATTTCTTTGGGTACGACTTGGCAAAACTTGGGAAGGACAAGTTGCCAATCATTAAGTAAACCCAAGGCGTAACGCGACTGCGTCTCCCGCGCGTGCTCCTCGACCATGCGCCGCAAAACCGCCGCCCAATAGTCGGTCTCAACCCCCTGCCAGATGACCGTTTCGGGATTGATGACTTGGGCGATGCGGGAATCGGGATCAAAGACAAAGGCCATGCCGCCGGTCATGCCGGCGGCAAAGTTATCCCCCGTCCGGCCAAGAATGACGACAGTTCCGCCAGTCATATATTCGCAGGCATTCGATCCGCAGCCCTCCACCACGGCTTCGGCGCCGGAGTTCCGGACGGCAAATCGCTCTCCCGCTTGACCCGCCGCGAACAGTTTGCCGGCGGTCGCTCCATAAAGAACCGTATTGCCGATGATGGTGTTGGCTTGGGTGGCCAAAGGGCTGGACGTCATCGGGCGAACGATGATCGTGCCGCCGGATAATCCCTTGCCGACGTAATCGTTGGCCTCGCCGAAAAGTTCCAGCTTCATTCCTTGAACGGCAAAGGCACCCAAGGACTGCCCCCCTGTACCGCGCAATCTTACGGTCAAATGTCCCGGGGCAAGCCCGGTCATACCGAACCGGCGCACGATCTTGGACGCCATCTTGGCGCCGACGGCCCGATGTGTGTTGCGGATGTTATAGGTCAGCTGCATCTTCTCGCCCACGTCGAACAAGGGCGCTGCATCCTCGATCATCTGCGCGTCCAAGGTTTCGGGAACCTCGTTACGGCCCTCCACGGCGCAATAGGGCGGAAACTTGCCGGGATCAGCCTTGGCCAAGATCGGATTGAGATCAAGATCATCCAAATGCTGCGAGCCCCGGGATATCTGGGTCAACAGTTCGGTACGGCCGATGATATCGGTCAAGGATTTGGCGCCGAGCTGAGCCAGGATTTCGCGCACCTCTTCGGCTATAAAGGTGAAGAGATTGACGACTTTTTCAGGGGTTCCGACAAATTTGTCGCGTAATGCCTCATCCTGACTGCAGACTCCGACCGGGCAGGTATTGGAGTGGCATTGCCGAACCATGATACAGCCCATGGCGATCAAGCTGGTCGTGCCGATGCCGTATTCTTCTGCCCCTAAAAGAGCCGCGATCACCACATCGCGGCCGGTTTTGATGCCGCCATCGGTTCGCAGGCGAATGCGGTGGCGGAGGCGGTTGAGGGTCAGAACTTGATGAACCTCAGACAGACCCATCTCCCAGGGTGTGCCCGCATATTTGATGGAAGAGACGGGGGAGGCGCCGGTACCGCCGGAATGTCCCGAAACCAAAATGACGTCGGCCCCGGCCTTGGCGACGCCCGCGGCAACCGTCCCGATCCCCGATTTGGAAACAAGCTTCACGCAGACCGACGCGTCGGGATTGATCTGCTTTAGATCATAGATCAGCTGCGCCAAGTCTTCGATCGAATAGATATCATGGTGAGGCGGCGGCGAGATTAAGGTCACGCCTGGCGTCGAATGCCGCAAACGGGCAATCAAGTTGGTCACCTTAAATCCCGGGAGCTGCCCGCCTTCGCCCGGCTTGGCGCCTTGGGCGATTTTAATTTCGATCTCGCGGCAATTGTTCAGGTATTCCGCCGTTACGCCAAACCGTCCCGAAGCGATCTGTTTGATGGCGGAGGAGGCATTATCGCCATTGGGTCGCGGTTTGTACCGCGCCGGATCTTCGCCGCCTTCCCCCGAATCCGAACGGGCGCCGATCCGGTTCATGGCAATGGACAGGGTTTCATGGGCTTCCGGTGACAAGGCGCCAAGGGAGATGCCTGGTGCGACCAAACGCCGACGGATTTCGGTGGTGGATTCCACATCTTCAACGGGAGTTCCGGGGCCTTTCGGCGAAAAGGCGAGCAGGTCCCGAAGGTGAATCGGCGCCATGGCATAGATGCCTTCGGCATAGCGTTTATACGTCGCAAAGCTGTCGGTGGCGACCGCGTGCTGCAGCAAATGGATCGACTGGGCCTCGAAGGCGTGTTTTTCGCCGCCGCGACGATAGCGATGAAATCCACCGATCGGCAGCACGGCCGAATCTTCGGCAAAGGCCTTCCGATGCTGATTAAGAACCATGCGTTGAATGCCGTTGATTCCCAGACCGGAAATCCGTGACGGCAGTCCGGGAAAAAATTCCGATACCAGGGATCGCGATAGCCCGAGCGCTTCAAAATTATACCCGCCGCGATAACTGCTGATGACCGAGATGCCCATCTTGGACATGATCTTCAGCAAACCGTCATCCATGGCTTTGACATAGCGCTCGACACACTGCGCCAAGCTTAGATCACCGAACAGGTTGCGGCGATGGCGATCGGCTATGGTTTCCAGGGCCAAATAGGGGTTGACCGTCGTCGAGCCAACACCAATCAACACGGCGACATAGTGCACGTCCTGGCATTCGGCGGAGCGAACGTTCAAAGAGGTAAAGGTGCGGAGGTTTTGACGCACCAGATGGGTATGGACCGCCCCTGCCGCCAAGATCATGGGAATAGTGGCGCGGCCCTCGCTCGTGGCGGCATCGGTTAGAACCACATGGGCGCAACCGCCGCGCACCGCCGTCTCGGCCTCGGTTTGAATGCGGGTAATCGCCTCGGCAAGAGCTTTGTCATCGCCGGTTGCAGGGAAGGTGCAATCGACATCTGTCGCTTTTTTGCCCATGCGATTGCGCATGGCCTCAAAGGCCGCCGTAGTGAGAATGGGGCTGTCCAGCAAAAGAAAATCAAGCTGGTTCGCATCCTCGTCCAACACATTGCCGAGATTGCCCAGCCGCGTCGCCAGGGTCATCCCTTGCCGCTCACGCAAGCTGTCGATCGGCGGGTTGGTAACTTGGCTAAAGTTTTGCCGGAAGAAATGATGCATCCCACGATAGCGGTCGGACAGAACCGCGATGGGCGTGTCGTCCCCCATGGAGCCGATGGCTTCCTTGCCGCCGTCCGCCATGGGATGGAGAACAAGTTCGATCTCTTCCAGCGTCCAGCCGATGGCCACCTGACGTCGGCGGAGCATATCCTTACTCAACCGTGAGGGTTCGGCATCGCCTGCGGCAGGGAGATTGGCGAGCTTGGTTGACCGCTTAACCCACTTTTCGAACGGCTGGCTATCCGCCAATTTTTCTTTGATCTCATAGTCGCGGTAAAGCTTACCGTCGATTAAATCAACCGCGATCATTTCTCCGGGTCCCAGCCGGCCTTTTTCCAGCACGGTGGTTTCATCAACCTTGACCATACCGGCTTCCGATCCGGCGATCAGCAATCCGTCGCCGGTAATGGTGTAACGCATCGGCCGCAGACCATGACGATCCATGCCGCCAATAACCCACCTGCCGCCGAAGGCGGCAATCGCCGCCGGCCCGTCCCACGGCTCCATCACCGCGTTGCAATAGGCGTACATGGCTTTCAATTTTGACGAGAGAGTTTTGCGTTCGCCCACCGCTTCGGGAATCAGCATGGTTTTCACCATGGGCAAATCACGTCCCGCACGGACAAGCAATTCGAATACCGCGTCCAAGGCTGATGAATCAGAACTCGACGGTTGAATGACGGGCTTGATATCGATGATCTCGTCGCCAAAGGCATCGATCCCCAGCCGCGCCTCGTGGCTTTTCATCCAGTTGGTATTGCCGGATATGGTGTTGATCTCGCCGTTATGGGCAAGAACGCGAAACGGCTGAGCCAACGACCATGTCGGAAAGGTGTTGGTGGAATAGCGCTGATGGTAAATCGCGAAGTTGGAGACAAAGCGCTCATCCAGAAGATCAGGATAAAAAGCCGTCAACTGTTCGGCCAGGAACATGCCTTTGTAAATCACCGAGCGGCACGAAAACGAGCAGATGTAAAATCCGACGATGTTTTCGGCCAGGATCGCTTTTTCGATGCGACGGCGGATGACGTAAAGATCGCGCTCGAAGCGGATGTTGGAAACCCCGCGCGCATTTGTTATCATGATCTGTTCGATTTCGGGCCGCGTGGCGTTGGCCTTTTCGCCCACCACGTCGGTATTTACCGGCACCTGACGCCAGCCATAAATCGCATGGCCGTACTTCAAAATCTGACTTTCGACGATTTCCCGGCAACGTTCCTGGGCGCCGAGATCTTGGCGCGGCAGAAAGATCATGCCGATGGCGAGATCTTTCTGTTGCGGTTCGTGGCCGGTGCGGCGGATATGCTCTTTGAAAAACTCTTGGGGAATCTGCACGTGGATACCGGCACCGTCGCCGGTTTTGCCGTCGGCGTCGACCGCGCCACGATGCCATAAGGCTTTAAGGGCGCTGATCGCCGCTTCGACCACTTGTCGGCGCGGCTTGCCGTCAATGGTCGCAATCAATCCAACGCCGCAGGCGTCGTGCTCATCCTCCGCTCGGTAAAGTCCCTCGGCCTCAAGATGCGTTGCGTTGTCGATAAAGGCCGTGATCTCAGCTGAGGGAATATAGGGTTTATTCATCATCTCTACTCCGCAGCATCGGCAAGAGGTTTCGCACGCATCAAATAATCATGCATGGTTTTTGCCGCATCCCGCCCATCGCGTATGGCCCAAACCACCAGGGCGGCGCCGCGCACGATATCGCCGGCGGCGAAAACGCCCGGCATGTTTGTTGCCTTGGTCAAGGGGTCGATATTGATCGTGCCCCATTTTGTTACGGGAAGCTGCGGCTCATTGAACAAGGTCGGCAGATCCTCCGGATCAAAGCCTAAGGCTTTGATGACCAAATCCGCCTCGACGGTGAATTGCCCGCCCTCGACGATTTGCGGCTGTTGCCGTCCGGTCGCATCGGGCACGCCAAGATGCACGCGGTCTGCAATTACCCCGCGAACAGTCGTGTCGCCCAAGAAACCTTTAGGTGCCGCAAGGAAAGAAAAAATGACGCCTTCTTCCATGGCGTAGGTAACTTCGCGCTGCGAACCCGGCATATTTTCTTGGTTGCGGCGATAAAGACAGGTGACGGAAGTGGCGCCTTGACGCACGGCAGTGCGCACGCAATCCATAGCCGTATCGCCGCCGCCGATGACGACAACTTTTTTCCCCGCGGCATTCAACGTACCGTTGTCGAAAGCCGTAACGTCATCCCCGAGACCTTTGCGGTTCGAGGCGATGAGATAATCAAGCGCCGGGACGATGCCGAGCAACCCAACACCGGGCGCTTCGATGTCGCGGGCTTTATAAACGCCGGTCGCGATGAGCAACGCATCATGATCTTGACGAAGTTTATTAAGCGCGAGTGTGCGGCCGATTTCCGTATTGGGATGATAGATAACGCCGCCCTCGGCCAACCGGCGCGTGCGCCGTTCGACCACATTCTTTTCTAATTTGAAATTAGGAATGCCATAGATCAGCAATCCGCCCATTCGGTCGTGGCGATCATAGACATGCACATCATGGCCTTTGATGCGCAGCATCTCCGCCGCTGCAAGTCCGGCGGGTCCGGCGCCGATGATGCCAACCGATTTACCCGTTGCTGCGCCGACGCGCAGCGGTTGCACCCAACCCCTTTCCCACGCGGTATCCAGAATGTATTTTTCGATCGAACCGATGGTGACCGTGCCGTGGCCCGAGCGTTCGATAACGCAGTTACCTTCGCAGAGGCGATCTTGCGGGCAAATTCGGCCGCAGATCTCGGGCATGGAGTTCGTGGCGGCGGCAACCTCGAAGGCTTCTTCCAGCCGGCCCGCCGCCGTCAGCATCAGCCAGTCGGGAATGTTATTATGCAGAGGACAATGAACCTGACAAAAAGGCACGCCGCACTGCGAACACCGCGAGGCTTGTTCCTTGGCCTTTTCACCCGCGAATAACTGATAGATTTCGTCGAAATCCTGGCGGCGATCTGCGGCCGGGCGTTTTTCCGGCGGCACCTGCGACAGGGATACAAATTTCAACATGCCAGTACCGGCCATAGAAGTCTCCTGCCCGGTATGGCTTCTCAATCAACAACGGCTTCCCCGGTGCGCCCTTGTCCTTCCTCTATAAGAAGAATTATCAGGCAAGCCAAGAGCTTTCTGCTATTTAGGACATATATACTGACATATTTTCAAAGCATAGATCTTAAAAATTTTCGGTATTGGGATTTCGGTTAGGTGCCAAGAAGTAAATGATACCGAATCGGACCTAAGTATAAGGCTTAGATTCAACTCTTTGCAAACTGGCCGCCCGGCCGAAATCGGTAAAGATAGCTCGGAATCACGCCCTCGGCCCCTGTCGGAGATATGCCCAAATCCTCAAGCCCGGGATTTTCTCCGGTGAGAATGTTATTGCCTTTCAATAATCGAACTTGATCCCGGGTGAGAGGCGGGATGGGCAGGAACTCGAGAAAAAACGCCTGCAACATTGCGAGACTATAAGGAACCGGCATCAGACAACGGTTACGGGAGGTCTCACGGCAAACCATTTCCATGATTTCCCGCCAGGTATAGGCGTGAGGCCCGCCAAGATCGTAGGTTTTGCCTTGAACACCGGACGTACTGATAACCTGCATCATGGCGGCGGCGACATCGCCAACATAAACCGGTTGGATCTTGGTTTTCCCGCCGCCGATTAAAGGCAGCAAGGGGAAATGACTGGCCAGAGTGCCGAATTGATTGAAGAAATTGTCGTCGGGACCAAAAACGACCGAGGGACGCAGGATAGTGGCGGCAGGAAAAACCTGGCGTACGGCAGTTTCGCCAGCGGCCTTGCTGCGCGCATAGCGAGAGATCGCTTGCGGGGATGCGCCCAAGGCGGAAACATGGATAAGTTGCTGGGCGCCGGCTGCCTTAGCCGCTTCGGCAACAGTGCGGGCGCCTATCTCATGAATGGCGTGAAAATTCTGCCGGCCGCGTTCGGCAAGAATGCCGACAAGATTAACCACGATATCGGCACCGGCGCAGGCGGCAGCCACGGTTTCCGGCACCCGAAGATTGGCCTGGACCAAGGCGATCTGCCCTACGTCACCCATCGGCCGCAGAAATCCGGCCGCATTAGGATCCCGTACGGCGACGCGGATGGATGCACCGGTTTTGGCCATGAGCCGGACAAAGTTTCTGCCGATGAAGCCTGATCCGCCGAAGACGGTAACTAAACGCGGCGTCATGATGTTCTTCTCCTTAAGTGTCGTCTGAAAGACTGTGCCGTGCGCTTCATATAGAAGGGTTCTTCTTCCAGCAAAAGCGCTCTTATTGCGTATTCTTACCCTGTTTTACCATGAGGCTGGTTGACAAAGGGCGGTGCGGGGCTTAAGTCGGCCGGTGCTGCTTATGAGACTTGCCCAGATGGCGGAATTGGTAGACGCGCAGGTTTCAGGTATCTGTGGCCGCAAGGTCGTGGAAGTTCGAGTCTTCTTCTGGGCACCATCATAAAGCATAAGGAATATTTCATGGCTGTTAGCGTTCATCGTTTTGATCTGCCTGATGGTTTCGATTTGCCGGGCGACCTTGCCGTTGATACCGAAACCTTGGGCCTCAATCTCAATCGCGATCGCTTGTGCGTAGTGCAGCTGTCGAATGGCGACGGCAATGCGCATCTGGTACATTTTCCCGAGCCGGAATATGCCGCGCCCAATCTGAAACGGCTGTTGTCCAATCCGGATGCAACCCGGATTTTTCATTATGCTCGGTTTGATCTAGCCTCGATACAACGGTACTTGGGCGTTAACGCCGGGCCGGTTTTTTGTACCCGCATCGCCTCCGTTCTGACCCGCACCAATGCCGACCGCCACGGCCTGCGCGATCTTTGCCGGGATCTTCTGGGTGTGGATATTTCCAAACAGCAACAGACCTCCGACTGGGGGGCCCCCGAACTATCCTCAGAACAGATCGCCTATGCCGCTGGGGATGTGCTTTATTTGCACAGATTGCGGGAACGGCTCCAGGAACTGCTGCGCCGGGAACGTCGCGAGGCCCTGGCCAAGGCCTGTTTTGCCTTTTTACCCGCCCGAGCGGCCCTGGATATTGCGGGCTGGGCTGAGATGGATATTTTCGCCCATTAAGCTTCCCCGTTAATCCATTGATTATTAATGAATTATAGGGTATATTCGCCACTGTTTCGAGGCGTGGGCTTGCCATACAAAAGCTAAAGTTTTGCCCATTGCGCTGCCGCAAGCTTCGTGCTGGCATGCGCCTCATAAAGCCCTTGAGGGGGCGGACCACCGACGGCCGGCCCAATCATTCGGTAGCCTCACCAAACGGGAGATCAGATACGATGGGCAAAGGCCCGACAGCCTCGGTAAAACTCCAATCACAAAATACAAGATCCTCCGAGAATTTAAGTATCGTGGGGGGAGAAGCCATTTTGGCCGCCGGCCGGCGCGTTCTCGATATCGAAGCCACGGCGCTGCAGGCTTTGTCCGAAACTTTAGATGATTCCTTTATTCGCGCTGTTACCTTGCTGGCCAGCGTGTCGGGCCGCGTTATCGTGACCGGAATGGGAAAAAGCGGGCACGTGGCGCGAAAGATTGCGGCGACTTTTGCCTCAACAGGAACCCCCGCACATTTCGTTCACCCTGCAGAAGCAAGCCACGGCGATTTGGGCATGATCGCCGAAGGCGATGCGGTTATCGCGTTATCCAATTCTGGCGAAACATCCGAGCTCAGTGATGTGGTCGCCCATACGCGCCGGTTTGGCATCGGTCTTATTGCGATTACGGCTAAGGAAGGCAGCAGTCTTGCCGAGGCGGCGGATGTTGCGCTTGTACTGGCGACTAGCCCCGAGGCTTGTCCGATGGGTTTGGCGCCGACAACCTCCACAACCGCGATGCTGGCCTTGGGTGATGCTTTGGCGGTGACGCTTTTGGATCGTAAAGGCTTCACCGCCGATCGTTTCCGGGACCTGCATCCCGGCGGCAAGCTTGGCCGCAGATTGCTCAAGGTTGCGGACGTCATGCACGGTATGGATGTAACGCCTGTCGCTCATCCGGAAACAACCATGGCGGATGCCATCTTAGCGATGACGGCGGCGGGATTCGGGACCATCGGTGTAATAGATAAAAATGGATGTTTGGCGGGGATTGTGACCGACGGCGACTTGCGCCGCCATTTGTCTCCCGAACTCCTTAATCGCCCCATTACTGCCATTATGACCCGCGATCCTAAGGTTGTCGCCGCCGATGACCTAGCCGCATCGGCCTTACTATTCATGAACGAGAACAAGATTACCGTGCTATTTGTTGTCGACTCTGATCATCGACCCCTGGGCCTTGTCCGTGTGCACGATTGCTTACGGGCGGGTGTGGCCTAATAGGGAAAAGAGTTTGAGGCTTAGGAGCATACAGTCGTTATGACAGTGATTGGCGCCGACATGTCCCCGTCGGGATTCGGAACTTCTCCATCGCTGCAGGTTAATCCCGAGGACCGCGCCGGTGAGCGTCCGGGCGATCGCATTCCTTTGCGGGCAGGTCAAGCGACGCGCGTCGGCGTGTTCTATAGCCGGTGGGTGTGGACGCTGAAATATGCCTTGCCGGTGATCGCCATTGCCCTGGTCGCGATGGTGGCGCTTTGGCCTCATCTCAATCCTCTCGCTGGACGATTTAAAGTTGAGGCGATCAAGATTTCCATCGCCGATGCCTTGAATGTTCGCATTGTCGAGCCGCGATGGACCGGTACGGATAAATTCAATCGCCCGTTTGTGGTCACGGCCCATGATGCAGTTCAGGATGCGAAGGATAACCAGCTCGTCCAGCTTAATTTACCGAAAGCCGACATTACCTTGGAAAACGGCACCTGGATCGCCTTGATGTCCGAAGAAGGAACTTTTTTTCGCGATCTCGACGTGCTGGATTTGTTTGGTCAGGTCAGTCTCTTTCACGATCAAGGATATGAGTTTCGTACCCAGAGTGCGCAGTTTGACGCCAAGAGCGGTGCGGCCAGCGGTGATTCCCCAGTGGTCGGGCACGGTCCTTTCGGACAGATTGAAGGTGCGGGCTTCCGCATCAATGGTGATGGCACGCGCGTCACCTTTACAGGAAAATCGAAACTGATCATCTATCAAGGGAAGGCCACGGATAAGGTTCTGCCGCCGCGGCAGCGCCCGGAGGAATTGAAAGAAGGTGCGACGGCGACGATGGCGCCCACCGGGTCGCCGATTGCTGCACCGGCGGTGAAGCCTTAATGATTACGTATCGGCTGCAGAAGTTGGCGCCACTTGGTTTACTGATCATGGCGCTGCTGATTATGAAAACCGCCGCGGCCCAGTCGCTTAATTTTATGGATCAAAAAAGCGAAGCCCCGGTCGAGATCGAAGCCGATCAAGGCATCGAATGGCAACAGGACAGCAAACAATACATTGCCAAGGGCAATGTTCAGGCCAAGCGCGGAGACGTGACATTGTTTGCCGACCTTATGGTCGCGCACTACCGTGAAGCCAAGACGGAAGGAACCGAAATTTATCGTCTTGAAGCGACGGGCAATGTGCAAATCGCATCGCCGAGTCAAAATGCCTGGGCGGATCGCGGCGTCTATGATGTGGATAAGGGTGTTCTCCTCCTAACGGGAGAAGTGCGGTTAGGCTCGCCGGATGACAATGCCTATGCCTACGGCGACAAAGGGGAATACGACACGAAGCAAGGGGTCCTTGTCTTGACTGGACGCAATCTTCGGTTCGCGTCGCCCAACGTTGATATCGCCGCGAAACAAAGTTTGGAGTACTGGGAAAATAAACGGGTTGCGGTCGCGCGCGGCGGCGCCATTGCCACGCAGAAAGATCGCAAGATAACGGCTGATATCTTACAGGCGCATATGACCGAAGGTGCGAGTCCCGGTGGAAAGCCGCCTGCCGCAGGGTCGCCCGGGGCTGCCAAGCCCGCAGCTCCAGCGGCGGCCGCGAAAGGTCCCAGCAAACCTCCAGCCGCGGGCGGAAAGCCGGCAGGAGCCGGTGGTGATATCAACCGTATTCAGGCGTGGGGTGGTGTCGAAATCGTGACGCCGCGGGAAATCGCCCGGGCTGAACGTGGCGACTACGATGTCCCGGCCGGCGTTGCGCATTTAGAAAAGAACGTACGCATCACGCAGGGACAAAATACTCTCAATGGAGAGTCGGCCGAAGTTAACCTGAATACCAGTATCCATCGGATTGTATCTGGAAATGCCGGCGATACCCCGCGTGTACGCGCGGTGATTTCACCGCAAAAAGCACAACCGGCGCCGCCCGTTGCGGCATCGAAACCAAAGTAAAGTTCATGGTTGGCAGGAAAAATGTCTGAACCAGAAGATCCTTTTGAACGGCTACGGCGGACGGCACGGCGCGCGGCGGGGCCGCGTCCCGAAGGCGGATCAGAGCAAGCCGCCGATCCGCGAAGTGCGCTTCGGTCTTTGCGGCCGCGTTCTGATGCCGCGCCCTCGGTAAAGCCGCTATCGGCGTCTTCTTCAGAGGCGGCTGCGCCTGTATCACCGACTGTGCGGTTAACGCCGTCACCGACGCGCCCCGCGGTTAATCCTGCCAGTATAACTTCGCCATCTTTACCGCGCGTAGATCCATTACCTTCAACGGCTCCGCCGCCTAAAGCGCCGGCATCAGCGGCACCCATGGTGCGCCCATTTGGGATGCGGACACCGGCGCCTCAGCAGGTTCAGCAATCGACCTCTCAGATTGCTTCCACCCCGCCGGCTCCACCGGCACCCGTGCCTCAGCCTTCTGTGTTGCCGGCTTCCATGTCGCCATCGCTTCAGCCGCCACCCACCCCTAGAAGCCAGAATTTTTCTCCTCCCCAGGAGCGCCGGCCGGTTGAAAATCCGTTAGCATCCCGCTCAAAGTTATCATCACCGCCGATTGCGAAGGCGCCGGCAACGCAAGAGTTGCGTCCAACTCCTGTTGCGCCGATTCAAAAATCTCCCGCCGCCCCACGGGTGTTGAAATTTGACCGAGAGGAGCCCGGACCAGTTCTCTCCGCGACGCCTGCCGCGGCAAAAGGTCCGCGGCTGGTGGCGGACAATCAGGGTTTGATCATTAAGAATCTCGGTAAGAGATATAAAAAACGCCCCGTTGTTCGCGACATTAGCATGACCGTTCAGCGCGGTGAAGCAGTGGGATTGTTGGGCCCGAACGGTGCGGGAAAAACAACCTGCTTTCATATGGTCGTCGGATTGGTAACGCCGGACTACGGCGTCATTGCCTTAGATGGCACCGATATTTCAGATCTGCCGATGTATAGACGTTCGCGGCTGGGTATTGGTTACTTACCGCAAGAAGCATCGATCTTTCGCGGATTAAGTGTCGAGCAGAACATCAGCGCCGTTCTTGAGGCCATCGAGCCAAATCGCGAGCGCCGGGATGCTTATTTGGAAGCTCTCTTGGCGGAATTTAATGTAACCCACCTTCGTCATACTCCCGCTCTGGCTCTCTCGGGTGGTGAGCGCAGACGTGTTGAAATCGCGCGGGCTCTCGCTTCGCAGCCCAGCTTTATTTTGCTCGACGAACCCTTGGCGGGTATCGATCCCATCGCGGTGCGCGACATCCGAGATCTCGTATCGCACCTTAAGGATCGCGGTTTGGGCGTGTTGATCACCGATCATAATGTGCGAGAAACCTTGGACATTGTCGATCGCGCTTATATTCTGCACGATGGCAAGGTCTTGATGGAAGGCGCACCGCGCGACATCGTCAACGACCAGGATGTCCGCCGGGTTTACCTGGGCGAAAAGTTCAGTCTCTAAGGGAGGCGAGCCGATGATCAGAACTCCGCGCCTTGATCTTCGGCAACATCTCACTCCTTCTCTTACCGCGCAACGCCATCAGTCCATTATGGTCTTGCAATTTTCCCGGTCGGAATTGGCCGACTACTTACGCAACGCCATTGAGCAAAACCCTTTTCTGCAGGACGCGGAGGAAGAGCCAGATAAAACGGCACTCTGCCCGGCAGCCGCCTCGTCCAAACAGTTTGCTCAGGTGAATCAGCAATCGGCAGATGAGGCGCGGCTTGAGCAACGGGCGGCTACCCTCTCGTTACGGGAACAAATTCAGCGGCAAATTGCCCTGGACTTTCGGGTTGCAGAAGATCGTCTCGTTGCGTTGCAGCTTTTAGAGAGCCTGGATGATGCAGGCTATATGACAGGTAACTTGGACGAAATTGCCGGACGATTAGGTTGCTCTCTGGGTCAGATAGAGGCGGTTCTTCGGCGTTTGCAGCAAATGGAGCCCGCGGGCATTTTTGCCCGGTCTCTCAAGGAGTGTTTATCGCTGCAACTGGCCGACCGTAATCACCTCGATCCGCTTATGGTGAAGATGTTGGATCATCTGGATCTTGTCGCTGCGGGTAAGGTCGAGCTGCTGCAGAAAATTTGTCAGGTGGATCAGCATGAAATCTTGGACATGATTCACGAGCTGCGGTCGCTTAACCCAAAACCCGGACTTTCCTTTGCCGCCGAGGCTGTGCAGCAAATAATTCCGGACCTTCGTTTGCGGGCTGACGGAAGTGACGGATGGAGGGTTGATCTTGTGAGTGATGCCCATCCCTCACTTCGGATCGACGCACGGGCTTACCGTTACTTGCGTGCTCAGGCGCGCCGCGCTGCGGATCAAAAATATGTTGCGGGATGTTGGCAGGAGGCGGCTTGGTTGGCGCGGGCGTTGCGTCAGCGCGCCGAAACCTTGCTTAGGGTGGGGAATGAAATTGCGCGTCAACAAGCCGACTTTTTTACCTCTGGGATCAGCCATTTTAAACCCTTGGGCTTACGTCACATCGCGGAAGCGATCGGTGTTCACGAAAGCACGGTAAGTCGGGCGACGGCCGAGAAGTACATGACGACGCCGCGCGGGCTTTACGAACTTAAGTATTTTTTCTCCCCAAAGGTCTTTCTGGCGACCAAGCCTCAGGACGTATCGTTGCCCGATACGATTGCTGCCAAAGTCATTCAGCACCGGATCAAAGTCTTAATTGATGCCGAGGCGCCGGGGGCGATCCTCTCTGACGATAAGATTGTCACCGTCCTGCGCGCTGAGGGTGTGGATATCGCCCGGCGAACAGTTGCTAAGTATAGGGATTATTTGAAGATTCCGTCCTCGACCCTCCGGCGCCGGCAGAAGGCCTTGTCAATAGCCCTGTATGGTTGACAGGGGCGGCCAGGGCTTACTAAGGTCCCCCTTCATTAAGAAAAAGGGCATGGGGGGCCGGCCTTAACTGTACTAATCTAGGCCTGTAACTGATGTCATTCTTTTGGATTTTCAATGCAACTTTCTATTAAAGGTAAGCAGATCGATGTTGGCGATGCTCTCCGTACCCACGTCGGAGATCAGCTACAGGCGGCCGTTGCTAAGTATTTGCCGCGGGCGATCGAAGGTCAGGTCACTTTTTCTCGTGAGGCCGCCTTTATTCGCGCGGATATCACCCTGCACGTTTTACGCGGGGTAAGCTTGCAGGCGCATCATACGGCAGGAGATGCCTATCCGGCGTTTGATGGCGCCCTTGATAAAATTGCCAAAAGGCTGCGGCGCTACAAACGGCGTTTAACGGACCACCACAACCGTGACCGCGAAGAGGGCCAGCAGTCGGCGGCTCAGCTTTATATCTTGGCGGCCGAGAGTGATGCCGATGCGGGCAATCATGCCGAAGAGGGGCCGGACAATCCGGTTATTGTTGCCGAGATGGCGACGGAGATTTCCACCTTGACGGTCGGCGAAGCGGTCATGCGGCTTGATCTTGGCGATTTGCCGGTTCTGCTATTCCGCAATCGCGGGCATGGCGAGATCAATCTTGTTTATCGCCGCGAAGATGGCCACATCGGATGGATTGATCCGACCGAGGGAAAAAAGACTTCCGGAAAAACGGCTCATTAAAGACGGAAGGTACAAAAATATCCCACTAGGCGGGATATAGGGTTATGCAGATCAGGAGATGCTGACATCATGAATATCGACGATCTGTTACAGCCGGAGCGCGTCATTGCAAGTCTCAAATCGACTAGCAAGAAACAAGCTTTGCAGGATATGGCGCGGCGTGCCGCTGAATTAAGCGGCATGCACGAACGAACGGTGTTCGAAGCTTTGCTGGAGCGGGAGCGGCTGGGAACGACAGGGATCGGCAACGGCATTGCCATTCCGCATGCCCGGTTCAGCGAGATCGATCGACTTTATGGTCTGTTTGCCAGATTGGAAAAACCGATCGATTTTGAAGCTGTGGATGATCAGCCGGTAGACCTGGTGTTTTTGCTGCTGGCACCGGAAAGCGCAGGGGCCGATCACTTGAAAGCTTTGGCGCGGATCTCCCGGTTACTGCGGGATAAAAGCATCTGCGATAAACTAAGAGGCTCGGATAATCGTGACGCGATATATGCTCTTTTGACCGAGCCGCCGGCAAGCAACGCCGCCTAATCTGAAGATTAAAGCCTAGTGAACGCTAATGGGCTGCAATTCGTTTTGCTTGATTGCCGCCACAGCTAACTCCCGTGTCGGTGCGATCCCCAACTGCGTGCCGTCCGCAGCGTGAATAGTCCATAAAGCTGCGCCATCGGCAACGATATGACGAACATACGCCAAACCCGGCATCCCTAAGGCGGCAAAGTCTTTAGGATTAATGCTTCGTAGTTGTGCAATGGTCATCATCAGTTTTCTCCTTCATACCTGAACCAAAGCCTAGCTTGATAGGCAGTTGGCTTTGTCATCTCTCAAGCGAAATCGGCGATGACACATAGATAACGTTGGGATCGCCTAAGGTGTTGCAAGAGAAATGTATTTCATTTTTTTGTGAGGTCCGCGAACCAAAGTTAATATAAGATAAAGCCCTGTCTTTATGTCATATATAGGTTTGGCCAAGCTTATTTCAAGATAGGGGGAAATACGGCCGGAGCGGGCTTTAGCGTCCGTCCCCAAAGTACCAATTGACTGCAGAAGTGTATCGGAAACTATGATGCGGCCTTGCGCCTGGCTTCGCGATGGAAAACATAAAGGCCACTGGTAACAATCAAGGCGGCGCCTATGAAGGTGTAGCTGTCGGGAATATGACCCCACAAAAATAATCCATATAATATCGACCACAGAAGATTGAGATAGGCAAAAGGCGCCACCAAGCTTGCCGGGGCCAAAGAGAGCGCGCGAATAAACAAGAGATGTCCGGCGCCGCCGCAGAGCCCGAGCCCCACCAGCATCGCCCATTGCCACGGTAGCGGTTGAACCCAATAAAAAGGAACGATAACGCTGGTGCACAGGGAGCCGACAAAGGCGGTGTGAAACAACGAAACAACCGGGCTGTCGTAATGACGAACCAGCCGCGTCAGAATTTGATACACGGCATAAACCATGGCGAAACCCACCACCAGCAAAGCGGCAGGATCAACCGGTCCGTCCCAGGGTTGAAGAATAACCAGCACCCCCAAAAATCCGACCAGAATCGCACTCCATCGCCGCCAGCCCACCTGTTCTTTCAAGATCGGTACGGACAAGGCGGCAACAAAAAACGGCGTAGCGAAACCGATCGCTGTCGCCGTCGGCAGAGGAATATGAATGATAGCGATAAAAAATAAACTTGTGCAGACCAGTAGGCATAGTCCGCGAACGATTTGCAGCCATGGTTTCTGTGTGGCAACGACACCGCGCCAGCCAAGCCGCGGCACGGCAATAAGCATCAGCAGCAGATGAAAACTGTACCGCGCCCAGACGATCTCGGTGACAGGAAGGGTTTGCGATAAATATTTGGCGCCGGCGTCGAGGCTGACGAATAAAATGCCAGCGCCAAGTGCCAGTAAAATACCAAGCCCAGCATTTTGCGGAACGTCACGCGGGATTAAACCAGCAGAGGAGGAGGGCGCCATAACAACCGATCTGTTGAAGAAGTCACCCTAACCTGAGGGTTTCTTTCACCCAAGCGGAAGCTTCGGTCTTTTTCGCCATCCCCCTATGCAGTTTTCGCAACGCCGATCAGGGGCGCAATCTAATCATTTAAAAGCGAAGCGGAGCGTCGCGGCAAGGGCGCTTTCCCGACCACATAGGCGATAATATCGCCCATGCGAAGATAGGGATCGTCGCGCATGGTTAGGACAAGGCCGGTGGCGCGGGTGGTTACAGCTGTTCGCGCTTGGGCAGGATCAGGATTAGCGGGGTCAATGATCTCGGCAATGACGTCGCCAGCTTTCACCTGATCACCCAAGCCAACCTTAAAGGTGACCAGTCCCGTGGATGGGGCTAAGACGCTATCTAAGGCGGTAAGTTCCGTCGCCTCGGCGACCGTATCGGGCAGCCGGCCGGGTGTTCCCATCACAATGCCGCGTCGCATGAGAAAATGAACGATCTTTTCCGCATCGCTGCCGGCCAGGTCATCACTGACATCGGCGCGGCCGCGAAATTCCAAGGTGGTGGCCAGGCAGGCTTGGGGGATCGGGTGCTTGGGAAATTGTGCGGCCAGTTCGGCCCAAGGCGTGCTATGGGCTTCGTCAAAAGCTTCGCCGCCGGATGACTGCGCCAGCAATATCGCACGCGCGCCGAGTTCAGCCGCAAGGTCGGTCAGGCCTGGCCAGGCCGCCGGCGTGGTATACATATGAAACAAAGCCCGGGTATCGCAGTGCATATCCAGGACGATGTCGGCATCGACGCTAAGCCTGAATAAAGAAAACTTAAGCGTTTCGGCATCGTTCTTGGGCTTTAACCCTAAAGCCGCGCCTAAGAGGGCGGAACGGATGACTGCGACATTTGCGGCGGCGTCATCGCCAAGCAGAGGTGCGACCGTTTCCGCAATCTGGGCGCCCAGGTGGGGCCAATTACGGTTGAAGTTTCCGGTCCCGCTCATGTCGAAGCGGCCGCTGTGACGATCGTTTGCAAACTGCGCCAAGCCGATGGGATTGGCGGCGGGAACCAAGATGATCTCGCCGCGAATGGCGTCCCGGGCCGCGGCCATGTCCAAAAGCCGTACCAAGTGATGGGCCACCAGCATTCCGGGGTATTCATCGGCGTGAATGCCGGCTTGGATATAAACTTTCGGCCGCGCACCTACCCTGCCGTACTTATGCACAGTGATAGTCCGGTGAGTCCCCGGTGCCGCGTCAGGTAAATTAATAAAATGAACGGATTTGGTCATGGGGGCTTTATCCTAGACGATTTCCTTATTATGTCAGATCTAAACCTTATCTCCTGCAAGAGAAGGCTCGGCATGTACCCAAGCATGCTATACTCCAATTCTGACCTTTAGCCATAGAAGACCTCATGAAGCTACCTGCTGCCGCGCATCCGATTCCCTTAACCGCCGAACCCGATTGGCTGACCAGCCTTAATCCGGCTCAGCGGGCTGCGGTTGAGGCGACGGAAGGTCCGGTCTTGGTTCTGGCCGGCGCTGGTACGGGCAAAACACGGACTCTAACGGCCCGACTCGCCTATCTCTTGCGCACCGGCCGTGCTCGACCGGGGGAAATCTTGGCCGTGACCTTCACGAATAAAGCGGCCCGGGAAATGACCAACCGGGTAGCCGCCCTGATGGGCCGCCCGGTCGAGAACTGGTGGCTGGGAACCTTCCATGCCCTTGGGGTCAGAATGTTGCGGCGTCATGCCGAATTGGCGGGCCTCAAGCCGGGTTTTTCCATCCTCGATACGGATGACCAAGTTCGCCTCTTGAAACAATTGATGGAAGTTGAGGGGATTGACGATAAGAAATGGCCGGCCCGAGTCTTAGCCACCATCATTCAGCGTTGGAAAGATCGGGGTCTTGGCCCGGAAAATATCAGCGCCGCCGATGCCGGCGATTTTGCCGGCGGTAAGGCTGCCGACCTTTATGCGCAATATCAGAATCGTCTTCGCATTTTGAATGCGGTGGATTTCGGCGATCTATTGTTATCGTGCATAAAGCTCTTTCAAAAGCATGCCGATATCTTGGCGGAATACCAACAGCGGTTCCGCTATCTCCTGGTCGACGAATACCAAGATACCAATGTGGCGCAGTATTTATGGTTGCGGCTCTTGGCGCAAAGCGTCGACGGAAAGACATCCAATATTTGTTGCGTTGGCGACGACGATCAATCGATCTACGGCTGGCGCGGAGCCGAGGTCGGAAATATTCTACGGTTCGAGCGGGATTTCCCCGGCGCGACCGTCATTCGCCTCGAGCAAAACTACCGATCGACCGGACATATCCTGGGCGCCGCCGCAGGCCTTATTGATCATAACGAAGATCGCTTGGGCAAAACCTTATGGAGTGCGGACGAGCCGGGCGAGAAGGTGCAGGTCGTCGCTCTCTGGGATGGCGAAGAGGAAGCGCGCCTGGTGGGCGAAACAATCGAGACCTTGCAGCGGCGAGGAAACTCTTTGGGCGATATGGCGGTCCTGGTGCGGGCCGGTTGGCAAACCCGCGAATTTGAAGAGCGGTTTATGACCTTGGGCTTGCCGTATCGCGTGATTGGCGGTCCACGATTCTATGAGCGACAAGAAATCCGTGATGCCTTGGCTTATCTCAGAGTGGTGGCGCAACCCGATGACGATCTTGCCTTTGAGCGCATCGTAAATCTTCCGCGGCGCGGCATTGGTTCGGCGACGGTGCAGGTTCTTCACGCCCTTGGCCGTGCTAAGGGATGTTCCTTGATGGCGGCGGCGGTGCAGATCTGTCAAACCGACGAGTTAAAGCCCGCGGCGCGTCGATCCTTGGCGGCGCTGGTTGCCGACTTTGAACGCTGGCGGAATTTAAGCCAGGATATTTCTCACGTCGAATTGGCGGGAATGGTTCTGGACGAAAGTGGCTATACCGCCATGTGGCAGGCGGATCGCTCGCCCGAGGCGCCGGGCCGATTGGAGAATTTAAAAGAGCTTGTCGCCGCCCTGGCGGAATTCGAGAACCTGAATGGCTTTTTGGAGCACGTGGCCCTGGTCATGGAAAATGACAGCTCCACCGAGGGCGAACGGGTCAGCATCATGACGCTCCATGGCGCTAAGGGGTTGGAATTTGGCACCGTGTTTTTGCCCGGATGGGAAGAAGGTGTTTTTCCTAATCCGCGAAGCTTGGATGAAAATGGTGCGGCAGGTTTGGAGGAAGAACGGCGTTTGGCCTATGTAGGAATTACCCGCGCCCGCCGGCAGCTGACGATTTTATCGGTCGCCAACCGCCGGATCTACGGGACTTGGCAAAGCTGCATCCCGTCGCGCTTCTTGGATGAACTTCCCGAAGAGGATATCGAGCGCAATGGATCGGCAGGCCTGGCGGCCGGCGGTAACCGCTTGTCGTCCGGATTGCGGGAAATGCGCGCCGGTTGGCAACGGGCGCAAGTGACATCAAGTTTCTCTCCTGGTTTTGATCCGGATGAGACCTATGAGGAGATTTCCACCGGCGACCGGGTTTTTCATATGAAGTTTGGCATGGGAACGGTCTTAACGATGGATACGGATCGTCTGACTATCGATTTTGACTCGGCGGGAGAAAAGACCGTTATCGCGGGATTTGTTCGAAAAGCATGAGCTTGTCTCCTCTTCCTGAACATGTTCGTCTTGTCCTGACGGTGCCGGAACCGGCGGCAACGCCGGTGACGACGGCTTTGGAGAGCTATTGCGTGGCGGTCTCTGCGTTCGAACTTCAGCCGGGTGGCGATTGGATTATCGAAGCCATTGCGGTAACCCCTCCGGACCCTGATGCCTTGGCGGCATCGCTTGCCGAAGTGGAATCAGTCATCGGTGTGAAAATTCCCTTGCCCCAGATCGAAGCCTTGCCGGATATCGATTGGCTGGCGGAAAACCGCAAAAGCTTTGTCCCCATCCGAACCAAAAGATTTTTCATTCGTCCCAGTCATTCCGAAGAAGCTCCGCCTGCCGGCGCGATCGTCCTGACCATAGATGCGGCAACGGCCTTCGGCACGGGATCCCATGAAACAACGCGGGGCTGTCTGTTGATGCTGGAAAGTTTGGCCAAAAAATACCGGCATGTTCGGCGCAGTTTGGATATGGGATGCGGTACGGGAATTTTAGGCTTTGCCGCCGCCCATCTATGGCCGCATCACGCGCGGGTCTTAGGCGTGGATCTTGATCCGGAGTCGGTGCGGGTTGCCAATAATAATGCCAAGATCAATCACTTGGCGCCGCTGTTTCAGGCTGTGGCGGGGCAGGGATATCGTGCGTCATCGGTCGGAACGGGGGCGCCTTATGATCTGATAATTGCGAATATCTTGGCGCCGCCTCTAGTGGCGATGGCGGAAAGTCTCACCCAGGTTTTGGCGAAGAATGGCATAGCCGTTCTATCCGGGTTTCTCTTTCATCAAGAGCGCCAAGTTTTATCCCGCCATGAGGTTTTCGGTTTGCGCCGCGTCGCGCGCCTGCGCTTAGGCGACTGGATGATCGTAGCGTTACGCCGTTAACGACGCCAGTTGGTTAGCCGCTTTGCGGCTTCGGCGATTTCCCCTGGGTCGCCCGCATAGGAAAATCGCAAGGTACCGTGGCCGCGGGCGGTATCAAAATCGGTTCCAGGCGTCAGGGCGATTCCCAATTGATCGAGGATCTGACCGCAGAAGGCGACGCTGTCATTGGTCAAGTGACTCACATCGGCGTAAAGATAAAAGGCGCCGTCTGCCGGCGCCAGGCGATCAAATCCGGCGCGCGGCAGGTTGCGTAACAGGAGATCGCGATTCGCCGCATAGCGGGCAACGTTGGCTTCCAGTTCATCAATGCAATCGAACGCGGCAAGAGCGGCTTTTTGCGCAATGGCAGGTGCAGAGATATAAAGATTTTGCGCGATGCATTCCAACGGACGAATTAAATTCTCCGGCACGACCAGCCACCCTAATCGCCAGCCGGTCATGCAGAAATATTTAGAGAAGCTGTTAATGACGATGGCATCATCGGAATAGGCGAGGGCGGTAACCGCCCGGCGGTTCTCGTAAACAATGCCATGGTAGATTTCATCGGAGATAAGTCGGATGCCGCGTGATCGGCAATAATTCACCAAGGCTTTCATTTCAGTCGCGCCAACCACCGTTCCGGCAGGATTGGAGGGACTGGCGAGAATCAGTCCATCGAGAGACCCGGAAACTTGGTCAAGAAGTTCAGGTGTGGGTTGAAACCGCTGTTCGGGTCCGCTGAGAACTTCGACCGCCTGCAAACCTAAGGAGGCGAGAATATTGCGATAAGCGGGATAGCCCGGCGCCGCGAGAGCGATTCGCTCTCCCGCCTCAAAGGCGGCCAAGAAGGCCAAGACAAAACCGGCCGACGATCCTGTGACGACGGCGATCCGCTCGGTCGGCAGCGCAAGTCCGTAGCGGTCGGCATAAAACTTCACAATTTTTTGACGCAAGGCGGGTAACCCTAGGGCTTCGGTATAGCCAAGCTTATCGGTCAACAGGGCGGATTTTGCGGCCTCAAGAACCGGAGCTGGCGCAGCGCCGCCCGGCTGGCCAATTTCAAGATGCAGAATGTGCTGGCCGGCTGCCGCCCGGGCATTTGCCGCCCGCATGACCTCCATAACTTGGAAAGGAGCCACCCGGCCCCGGGTAGAAACCTTTAAGACCATAACTGCCCCAATCCCGCCTTAATAGGATGCGTGCATAACTTAACCAGAAGGCTATGATAGGGTAAAGATCGATACAACGAGGGTTGCCTTTGTTTAAACCAAGATTGCTCGCGCTAGGGCTCAGTCTTACCGCACTGTTGCCCCTCCCTGCCAGCGCTCAGTCAAAAATATCCCTTATTCGCGATGCGGAAATTGAAAATACGCTTCGCGTTTACGCGACGCCGATTTTCCTTTCGGCCGGCCTGGTTCCCGAGGATGTAAAACTGCACATCGTCAGCGATCCCCGACTTAATGCTTTCGTGGCCGGGGGGCAACGGATGTTTCTTCATACGGGCTTGCTAATTCGCGCCGAACATCCGGGCCAGGTTATCGGGGTCATGGCCCACGAAACCGGCCATATCGCCGGAGGACATCTGGCGCGCGCCTATGAAGCATTAAGAAACGCAAACGCTCAGGCCATCGTGACGACCCTTCTGGCGCTCGGCGCAGGCCTCGCCGCCGGCCGCCCTGATGCGGCGCTTATGGGCGTGCAAGCGGCGCAGGGAATGGCGATGGCTGGCCTCATGTCTTATACCCGCGGCCAAGAAGCCGCCGCCGACCAAGCCGGCGTCACCTTTCTTGAGGATAACGGATTTTCGGCCCGCGGCTTGATGGAATTCTTTGATATCATTCGCATCGAAGAACAAAAATACGGAGGCAACGGCAGTTTATACTTACGAAGTCACCCCTTGAACGAAGAGCGTATCACCTTTGTTGCCGCTCATCTTAAGACATCAAAATATACCGATGCGAAACTTCCAGCGGATCTCATTGATCGCCACGAAAGAATGCGCGCCAAATTGATCGGTTTTCTGCAGCCGCCGAAGCGCGTACTGGAAGTTTATTATCCGGACGAGAAAACGCGATACGCCCGGTATGCGCGGGCCATTGCCTACTACCGGTTGGCCAATCTTACGGCGGCGCTACCTTTGATCGACGGTCTTATCGCCGAACTGCCGAATGATCCGTATTTTCATGAATTGCGCGGTCAAACCTTGTTTGATAATGGCCGTATGGCTGAATCCCTTCCGTCTTACGCTAAGGCAGTTCAATTGGCGCCGGAAGAGCCGCTCCTGCAGGCCGAAATAGCCCGCGTTCAAATCGAGCTTAACAACCAGGCTCTTCTCCCAGAGGCAATCGAGCATTTGAAGGAATCGGTCGCGCGCGATGATGAAGAGCCGGGGCCGTGGCGTCTTTTGGCGATCGCCTATGGCCGGTTAGGTGACATGGGCAACTCGTCTTTGTATCTTGCTGAAAGCGCGCTTCGTCGAGGGACGGCGCGTGAAGCGCAGCTTCAGGCAAAACGCGCTCAGGGTGTTCTGACTTACGGGTCGCCGGGTTGGCTGCGGGCGCAGGACATTGAACGCACGGCGACGGATGAACTCCGGAAGTCGCGCGATCGACGCTAAACACGATGCTAAAAATTTCATCGGCAAAATCAACAAAATCAAGAGATCTGCCGCCTTAAGATCTAGGATCTATATCTGAGTTAGGGGTCAAGATGCGAAGCATGAAGAGGAGATCGTTATTCGGAGTCCTGGCGACGGCGGGCGCAATGATGGTCTTCGCCGTATCCGCTTGGTCTGCGGGACCAACGGAAACACCCAAAGCATCTTCGGTTAAATTGGAGTCCTTGACTCCGCAACAGGCGCGCGATGTCGAAGAGATCCTGCGGACGCTCCTGAAACAGCACCCCGAAGTTATCACCGAAGCGTTAGAAGAAATGGCGGCGCGAGAAAAGTTGGTCGAAGGGGAAAAGGAGAAATCCGCCGTCAAAACCCTGCAAGCCGAAATCGCCAAGGGACTGAATGCGCCGGTGTTGGGTAATCCCAAGGGCGACGTAACGATTGTCGAGTTTTTCGATTACAACTGCCCGTACTGTCGGCAAGTCGCGGCCAATCTCATGCGGACGGTTCAGACTGACGGCAAAATTCGTCTAATTCTTTTGGAGTTTCCTATTTTGGGTGCGCCTTCCGTCCTGGCGGCCAAAGCGGCCTTGGCGGCAGACATCCAGGGCAAATATTCAGAAATGCATGCCGCCCTTATGGCCGCGGAGGCTCGTCATGACGAAGCGTCGATCATGGCGGTGGCGACCCGGTTAGGTTTGGACACAAAAAAATTAAAAACCGATATGGAGACAAAACCGGTTTTAGAGCGGTTGGCGATTGCCTTTCGTCACGCCGAGGGATTGGGCCTTCAAGGGACACCGGCCTTTATCATTGGGGACGCCCTTTATCCCGGTGCTTTGCCGGCAGTGAAATTAACGGAATTTATCGCCGCCGCCCGCAAACCGAAATAGCGCTATTCCGGGTCGGATTCTGATGTCGATGGAAGTTTATGCCCATCTAAGTGCTTGTCAGAACGAAGATTTGTTAAGTCTTGCAACGATTTTTCGGTTTTCGTTTTTCCGAAGCGACTCCGGTTTTCGACAGCCTTCTGGGCCGCTTTTTCGCGGTTCCGCAGCTTCTTAAAGCGCCGAAGGTTCAGAATATCTGCCATATTTTTGAACCAAACTCCCGTTTAGAACTTATTCAGGGTCGGGGGTGCACAATACCTTATAAAACAAGGTAGAATAACCCATTCTTGAACCGGCTCCCTTGGGTCGGTACCACCTTAGATGTTTATGTTAGCACGATTACTTTAGTAAGGAGCCGACCAGATGCGTAAAATTTTCATCATTGTTCTTGCGCTGATTGTTGTGGTGGCCGGCGCCGCACTCATTGGACCAAAACTTTATAACTGGAATTCATACAAGCCTGATGTCATTGCCAAGATCGAAGCACAAACAAACGGCCGCAAGGCTTACATCGACGGCGATATCAGCGTCAGTTTATTGCCAAGCCCGATTGCGACGGTAAAAGGGCTGCGCATTGCAAGCCTGCCTGGCGCTGCGGATCCGGATCTTGTGAAACTGCCCCAAGTTGATGTCCATCTGAGATTTATTCCGTTGTTAAGCGGGCAAATGTCGGTATCCGGCGTGACCTTGGTTGAACCGTTAGTCAATCTGGAAGTACTGCCCGATGGACGTAAGACCTGGGACTTTGCCGCACCGGCAGCAGTCTCCGTCGCTACCGGGCAATTACAACCGCCGCCGGTTGCCGCTCCTGCAGCTCCCGCTGCCGGTGGCGAGGACACGGCGATCGGTGCCTTGACGGTAGAAAATGGAACATTGATTTGGCGTGATCATGCGGCCGGCTCGATCGATCGCGTCACGAACATCAATACGGATGTCACGATGGATTCGCTGAACGGTCCATTCAATGTTGAAGGATCGATGGTCGCGCGCGGCCTTGAGACCAAGATCGAAGCCAACCTCGGGGATTTAAGATCTTTACCGGCGCCGCTTGGCATTACCGCGGCCATCGCCGATACTAAGGCGGAATTTGCCGGCAGTCTCAGCAACGGCGCGGCGGGATTTGCCGTGAATGGAAAGTTGCAAGCCAATAGTCCAGATCCTTCCCGGCTGTTGCTTGCCGGCGGCGGCAGCGTGCCGGGGTTCTTGGCCCAACCCCTGGCCATGTCGGCAACGGTTACCGGCGACGGGGTTACCCATGAAATCGCCATTGAAAACTTAAGCTTGGGTGATCTTCGTGCCACCGGGCGTGGCCGTATAGTCGTGCGCGACCACACGGTGTTTGATCTGGCGATTGCCGCGCCCCAGGTTGATCTTGATCGATGGATGGCGATGCCGGCGAAGACCGCTCCGGTTCCTGCCGGGATGACCGCAACCCCAGTGCCGGCGGCAACGCCGGCCAATCAGCAACAGCCGGCGCGCCCTGCCGTGAATCCGGCAACGGGAAAGCCGGTTGCCGCTACCGAAGGAACGATCGACCTGCGGATCGACAGCTTGATTTGGAATGCGCGGTCGGCACGAAATGCCCACGTTCTTCTGGCAATGGTAGGTCCGGTAACGACCATTAGGGAAGCCAAGGTGGCGCTCCCCGGAAATGGGGCGGTGGCTTTGACCGGGTCGATCGATTCATCCCGGCAACCGCTGACGATAGCGGGCGTGTTGGATGCAAAGGCAGACAATGTGCGTGAAGTTCTGCAATGGGCCGGTGTAACAGTGACGGATGTCCCCGCCGACCGCCTGCGCAGCTTTAATATGCGCGGAGAATTTTCGGGTAATCCTCAACAAGTAACAATCAATCGTTTGCGCGCGACCTTGGACGGATCGACCGTTGATGGTGCGGCGACGATCCAACTTGGTCAGCGAACTGGAATCGGTGCGCGGGTAAGCTTGGATCGCATCAATCTCGATGCCTATCGCGGCAAGCCAGTGAAGAAAACTGCAGGGACGCCAACCCCTCTTACAAGTGGCGCATCGCAACAACCCGCGCCAACAGGGACACCGGCTGGGGCGACGGGGGCTTGGTACGATACGGTTGATGCTAACGTCTTGGCGACGGCGCAGGCCGTCACGGTAGGCGGACAAACGGCGCAAGGCATCGACCTTAACGTGACCTTGCAGAATGGTAAGCTGACGCTGAATACCGGCCGTATTAACGATATTGCCGGCGCCGCCGTCAACGTGACGCGGTACAGTGCGGCGATGGCCAATCCCTTGGCGTTCTCGTTAGAGAATTTTGATCTGCGCGTGCCGGACCCTTCCCGCACCTTCAAAGCTTTAGGGCGAGAACTCCCGGCGGGAAGCAAGCCTGGCCCAATACAGGCCACCGGCCGCGCCCAGGGTGAAAACAATGCCGTCAATCTCGATACGCGAATTAACGCCTTCGGTGGCGCGACCAGCATTGTCGGCGTCATTCGCGAACCCAGCAGCGCCGATCCCAAGGCGGACATTAAATTCAATGCAGATTTCCCTCAGGCGGCGCCGGTGTTTGCGATTTTGGCCCCTGGTATGTTGCCGCAAGAAACCTTGGCGCAGATCCGGGATCTTAAAGGCGAAGGCACGGTCGCCGGCAGTTATAAGGCGCTGGATGTCGATCTGTCCTTCGTCGGAAATGGTGTCGGCGGATTTCGCGCCAAGGGCAAGCTGACCGACCTTGGCACGGATAAAGCCGGCATCGATATGGGAATGTCAGCGCGAGATTTCCGAGTGCAACTTTTTGCGCCTATTCTTGAAGACCGCATACCTGATGCGGCGTTAAAGGTTGCCGATACGTTAAACGGCAGTTTGACGGCACGGGGTCCTTTGGCCGGCCCACAGCTGGATATCGATCTAGCTTTCGGCGGCTATGGAGGATCGACGACTGCCAAAGGCAAAATCATTGGGGCCGCCAGCGGATCGCCGAATATCGATTTGGCCTTGGCGGCAAACTATCCGCAGTCAGGACCTCTTTTTAACGCCATTGCTCCGGGCAAACTGTCGCCCGAGGCACAACGAAGCCTGGGTCAATTGGCCATGAACGGCAAGGTGGCCGGCGGCCGTGATACCTTGCGCGTCGATGTGGCTTTGTCCGGAAACGGCGTCGGTAATTTTAATGCCAACGGCTCCATCGCGAAGCCGTACGATCCGGATCCCGTGTTGGACATGGCGGTTAAGGCGCAGGATTTTCGCATGCAGCTTTTTGCGCCACTGATTGGCGGCGATGTGCCCGTTGCAGCTTTTGCTTTAGCCGAGCGGGTGAACGGCACGGCCAACATTAAGGGGAAAGCCAGCGCGCCAACCTTGGACGTTAATCTTCGTGCCGACGGCATGGGCGGCTATATCAGCAGTAAGGGTAACATCGCTGATGCGACGAGCGCATCGCCAAAAATCGATCTGGCGCTGGATGCAAATTATCCGGACGCGGGCGCGGTTTTGGCTGCGGCGGCTCCGGGCAAGCTCCCGCCGGAAGTCTTGTCCAAACTAGGACCGCTGGCGCTGAAGGGAACGGTCAAAGATAACGGCAACAAGGCAAATCTCGACCTTGATATGACGGGCGGGGCGGGAGGTCTCAAGCTTATCGGGTCGGTCACCGATCCGGGCAGCGACAAACGAGCGTTTGATATGACCGCGGTGACGCAAAATTTCCGTGTCGCGTTATTCGCGCCGTTGGTGGGGGACGCTTTCCCTCCGGGCGTATTATCGGGTATTGGCAACGTATCGGGCCGGATGACGCTGCGTGGGACGCAAACCAATCCGCGGGTCGATATGGATCTGAATGCCCAAGCCTATGGCGGTGCGGTGGCCAGCAAGGGGACCGTCGATTTGACCGGGGCGGAGCCGGCGCTCAATCTTGGCCTCAATGCGCAGAACTTGAATCTGCAACCTTTGGCCCCTTTATTTAGGGGAACAAGCCAGGAAACCCTGATGCGCGAAATCCAAACGCTGTCGGGCACGGCAAGCATCGTGGGTAAGGCCAGCGCTTTGACCATTTCCAATATCGATCTGCAAAGCCAAGCTTTCGGCACAAGTTTGGCGGCGCGAGGCAACTTGTCGACGGTGGCGCCGGCTTACACGACTAACCTCTCCCTTTCGTTTGGAGAAATTGATCTTGATCGTGTTATGGCCGCGGTATCGCCTGGTGGAAAAACCGCCCCTCGAAGCAGTGGTGGGGGCGCTGGTGGTGGTTCCGGCGGCGGCTTAGGCGGCGGAAGCGCCGGCACGCAACTCACGCCGGTGCCCCAAGGTCGGGCGCTTCATCCGGATTGGAGTCGGGAGGTCTTTAATTTCGGCGATGCGGACAAAATCAACGCTCAGGTCGCCTTTGCCGGCAACCGGCTTAAGGTCGACAAATACAATTTTGAAAAGGTTAGCGGCACGATACGCCTCAAGGATGGGGTTGCGCGTGTCGAAAACTTTCGCAGCCAAACGTTCGCTAATAATGGTCAACCCAATATTACGATAAACGCCACGGCAAGCTTGGGCCAACTCGCCGATGTTCAAGCCAAGTATCAGCTGACGAACCTGGATCTCTCGACCATTGCCGAAACCTTCAGTGGTCAAGGCCGCCGCATTGCCGGTGGACTCAACATGTCGGGCGATATTGCGACCCGCGGCCGAAGCATTGCCGAACTGATCCTCAGTTTGGATGGTGCGGTTCAACTCGGCGGCATCGTTAAGGTTGCGTTGCGGCCGGACGAGCGAGCCTTGTTGAACGCCTCCGGACCGGGTGGTCTTCTCGGTAACCTTACCCAGGGCACGGGCCTTGATAAAATTTTGGGCGGTGGCGCCGGAAACGTTCTTGGTGCTGCGAATATCGCGACCGAAGCGGTGTCGGGTATTCTCGGCTTTGGCGCGTCAAAAATGGCCGGAGCGACGCCGGCTCAAACCCAAGCCTTGCGCGAAATAGCCTTGCGGGTCGGCGATAAGGAAGGCGCCATCAGTGGCAACCTTAAGATCGAAAAAGGGCGCATCCAAACCATCGATCCCAAGATCGTTTGGCAGCGGGCAACCATGACACCGAAAGGGACCTATGATTTGGCGGCAAAGTCGCAAAACATGAGCGCCGAATTCTTCATCCCGGAACAGCAAGGCCTGTTCATCGGCGTCCGGCAGGCGGGAAACAGTCTGGATATTTATCCGGATAATCCTCAAGTACCGGGTCAGGCCCCCGCGGGGCAGCAGCAGCCCGGCACGACTCAGAAACCGGGAACTGTTCAACAGCAACCCAAACCCGCCAACCCTGTGGATCGCGGATTGCAGACCCTTCAGGATCTTCTCAAGAAGAAGAAATAGATCTTCGAAGATCGTTAAGGACAAAGATACGGATCGCCCGGGCTAGATTACCGGTGCGGTCCGTATCTATTTTATCGATGAGGGCTTGCGTGCTGAGGCCTCGGCCTTGTGCGATCTTGTCCAAAGCTTCCCAAAACTCCGGCTCCAATGAGACAGAGGTGGCGTGACCGGCGATAATGAGCGAGCGCTTCTTCACGAGCCATTCTGTTATTTATAGGGATCAATCATATCCTCGGGCCGGACCCAGGCGTCGAACTGCTCCGCCGTCAAAAGATTCAACGACAGGGCCGCTTCCTTTAGCGTTGTTCCTTCCTTATGCGCCTTCTTGGCGACCTTCGCCGCATTATCGTAACCGATATGCGGGTTAAGCGCGGTCACCAACATCAAGGAGCGCTCCATCAAGCGTTTGATTTGATCACGATTGGCCTCGATACCAACCACGCAATTATCGGTAAAGCTCCGGCATGCATCGGCAAGCAGACGCGTTGATTGCAGGAAGGCGGAAATCATAACTGGCTTAAAGACGTTCAGTTCGAAGTGGCCGTTTGATCCGGCGACGGTGATCGTCACGTTATTGCCCATGACTTGGCAGCACACCATGGTCAGGGCTTCGCATTGGGTTGGATTAACCTTGCCCGGCATAATGGAGGAGCCCGGTTCGTTTTCAGGCAGGCTTAATTCGAACAGCCCTGACCGTGGCCCCGAACCGAGGAAGCGAATGTCATTGGCAATCTTCATCAGCGAGGCAGCCAAGACATTCAGCATGCCCGAGGCTTCAACGATGGCATCATGGGCGGCCAAGGCCTCGAACTTGTTCGGTGCAGTTACAAAGGGAAGGTTGGTAATCTTACTGACTTCCCGGGCGAAGCCCTCCGCAAAGCCGACTTTGGAATTCAAACCGGTACCGACGGCGGTTCCGCCTTGCGCCAATTCATACAGCCGCGGCAGCACGCTTTTGATGCGGGTAATTCCATAGGCGACTTGCGCGGCATATCCGGAGAACTCTTGCCCTAAGGTCATGGGAGTCGCGTCTTGGGTATGGGTGCGGCCGATCTTAATGATATCGGCAAAACTTTTCGCCTTAGCCGACAAAGCCTGATGCAGATGATCGAGCGCCGGTAAAAGCGTGCGATTGAGTTCGACCGCCGCCGCGATATGCATCACCGCGGGAAAGCTATCGTTTGACGATTGAGAGCGGTTGACATGGTCGTTAGGGTGGACGGGTTTCTTGCTGCCGATTTCACCGCCCAAGATTTCGATGGCACGGTTGGCGATCACTTCGTTGGCGTTCATGTTGCTTTGCGTCCCGGAGCCGGTTTGCCAAACGACCAGGGGAAAATGATCATCCAACTTTCCATCGGCAACTTCGCGGGCCGCTTGGACAATGGCTTTACCTATCTTGGTATCAAGTTCGCCCAAGCTTATATTGGTTAAGGCGGAGGCTTGTTTTTGAATGCCGAAGGCGCGAATCAAGGGGATGGGCATTTTTTCGCCGCCGATCCGGAAATTCTGCAAACTGCGCTGTGTTTGCGCCCCCCAATAACGGTCGGCAGGCACCTCAAGAGCGCCCATGGTATCGGTTTCGGTGCGAGTTTTCAGTGCGCCCACGGCATCCTCCGGTCACGTAAAATATAGGATTGCTTTTAGCACGAAGATTAAGGCGGCAGCAGCCAAAAAAAGGGCGGCGTCTCCGCGGAGGCGCCGCCCTTAATAGCAAACCTAGCCTTTACTCGACCTTAAGGGCGATAAAGCGCAGGTCTCCCCCACGATCCATCAGGAACAGCAGGGATTTGCGGCCGGAGTCCTTGGCCTCTTTGACATGCTTGGCCACCTCGGCCGGGGTTTTGACCTCTTGCTGCGCGACCTCGACCACGACATCACCCGGTCGGACGCCCTTTTCGCTGGCATTGCTTTTGGCGTCTACCGCTGTAATGACTACGCCGACGATTTTATCATCAAGACTGTATTTTTGCCGGGCGTCATCGCTCATCGGCGCCAAGGTGAGGCCCATAACCGTCGTCGTTCCGGTAATGATCGGACTAGAGGGTTTCTTGTCGTCCTCGGCGGAGGCCGTTTCAGGCTCATCAGGCAGTTCGCCGACCTTTACCCGCAAAGGAACGATCTTCTCGCCCCGCCAAACTTCAATGGGTGCTTCGCTACCCACCGCGGTTTCGGCAACGACACGGGGAAGGCGGCGCATTTCGGTGATGTCGCGGCCGTTGAATTTTAAGACCACATCACCGGGCTCGATCTTGGCGAGGGCTGCCGGACCGCCCGGCGATACGGAGGCAACCAGTGCGCCGCGCGGTTTGCCAAGGCCTAAGCTTTCGGCGATCTCGGGCGTCACTTCCTGGATGCGAACGCCGAGCCAGCCCCGCTTGGTTTTGCCAAATTGACGTAGCTGATCGATGACCTGCTTGGCCAGGTTGGACGGCACGGCAAATCCAATGCCGACGCTCCCGCCGGACGGCGACAGGATCGCCGTATTAATGCCGATAACCTCCCCAGCCATATTGAACATGGGGCCACCCGAGTTGCCGCGGTTAATCGAAGCGTCGGTTTGGATGTATTCATCGTATTGGCCGGAATTGATGTCGCGGGCCAGCGCCGAGACGATGCCCGTCGTGACGGAACTGCCAAGACCAAAAGGATTGCCGATTGCCAAAACCCAATCGCCGATGCGCGCCTTATCGCTATCGCCGAAGGGAACCGCAGGCAGGGGCTTGCTGGTGTCAACTTTCAGCAGGGCGAGGTCGGTTTTGGTATCACGACCCAAAATCTTGGCTTTAAGGTTGGTGTTGTCGTGAAGAATGACCGTGATCTCCTCGGCCTCATTGATCACGTGATTATTGGTAACGATCAATCCCGACGGATCGATGATGAAACCGGATCCCAACGATGTGGCGCGCCGCGGTTTACCTTTGTTTTGCTGGCGATCAAGAAACTCTTTGAAGAAGTCTTCAAAGGGAGAGCCGGGAGGAAATGAAAATTCCGGGGTGTTCGTTTCTTTAACAATTTGAGTAGTGGAAATGTTAACCACCGCCGGCAATAACTTTTCCGCCAGATCGGCAAAGCCATCCGGGGCGGGTTTTGCTTGGGCATTGGCTGTGGCGCCAACACTCAGAAAGACAATGGCAAGAAGGGCGCTGCCGAGGCGTGAAAATAACGGCCGCGAGCGCTGCGAAGGGCATAAAGCTTGTGTAATCACGCTGAAATCTCCGTCTGTCGCCATCCGGCATAGGCCGATGGTCATTTCTTGCATCATCGCCGTTAATATGGCGAAAGCCGGGCGAGGTTATTCACCTTGCCGTGAATGTAGGTTTGGCGGCCCGCTGACACCAGACCTAGGCATAAAAAAAGTAACCGGATCCGCGGTTAACGGCGCGAGGGGTCTGGGTTTTTGCCTGAGCCGCCACTGCCGAAATACCGGAAGAAGTCGCCGTCCGCAGGGCCGATATAGCGGGTGGTTTCGCCCTCGAGTCCGCGCCGTAAGGCTTGAAGGGAGCGATAAAAGTCGAAAAACCCAGCGTCCCGGCCATAGGCATCGGCATAGATTTTGGTGGCTTCGGCATCAGCTTCACCCCGAAGGATTTCACTCCGTTTTTGTGCCTCGGCAAGCAAAACCCGGGCCTGTTTGTCGGCTTCGGCGCGAACGAAGTTGGCGTCACGTTGGCCCTCGGCCCGGAATTTGCGGGCCTCTTGTTCCCGCTGCGTTTGCATGCGGCGGAAAACCGCTTGGCTATTGGCATCGGGAAGATCGACCCGTTTGATCCGGACATCGACAATCTCCACCCCAAAAGGCTTAACCCCTTCTCCCACACGCCGGGCGACATCGGCCATGAGGGTGGCGCGACGTTCGGTTAATACTTCTCCCAGCTGAACCTCGCCAATCACGGCACGAAGCGACTGGCCCATAATGTTATTAAGCGTGCCGCGAAATTGGGACTCTGCCCGAGCAGTTCGAAAGAACTCCAGGGGGTCGACGATTCGATACCGCGCGAAGCTGTCGACCAAGACCTGTTTTTGGTCTTTGGTCGGAATTTCGCCCGGAGAGGCGTCAAAATCTAAAATGCGGTCGTCAAAATACAAAACCGTTTCGATCAACGGATACTTAAAGTTAAGTCCCGGCTCGGAGATGCTTCGCACCGGTTTGCCCAAATTTAGAACAATGGCGCGCTCGGTTTCCTGCACGGTGAAGACCGAAAGATAGCCGACCAGCAGGATGAAGAATCCCAGCAAAACATAAATCACGCTGCGCGGATTGTTGTTCATTGTGCTACTCCCGGAACCTGATTTTGATTTTGCAAAAGCGGAGAGAGCGGAGATTTTGCACCGCGCGAGCGCTGCATTTCCTCCAAGGGAAGATACGGAACAACGCCACCGGCATTGGGATCGATCAGGACCTTGTCGATGCCGGCCATGATTTCTTCCATGGTTTCCAGGTAAAGCCGGCGGCGGGTCACATCCGGGGCCAGCCGGAACTGGTCGTAAACCGAGATGAACCGCTGGGCGTCACCGGTGGCGCGCGCCACCTTTTCACTCTTATAGGCTTCACCTTCGCGCAGTAGCCGTTCGGCTTGACCCTCGGCGCGTTGCACGACCTCGTTGCGATAAGCCAAGGCTTCGTTGCTGCTGCGCTCCTTATCGGCGCGGGCGGCCTGAACGTCGCGGAAGGCGTCGATCACCTGTTTAGGCGGATCGATGCTTTGCACCGAAAGTTCGACCACCATGACGCCGCTTTGGAAGTTATCGAGAATTTTTTGCAGAAGATCCTTGGCGCTGTCGCCCAGCTTGGTCCGGCCGCTGGTGCGGGCGCTTTCAAAGTCCGTTCGACCGATGGCTTCACGCATAGCGCTCTCGGCGGCGTCTTTTACTGTTTGCTCGCCATTGCGCACGTTGAAAAGAAATTTGTTGGCGTCGCTGATGCGCCAAAGAACGCTGAACTGCACATCGATGATGTTTTCGTCGCCGGTTAACATCAGGCTTTCCGATGTCACGTCGCGGGTGTTCTCCGGCACGCCGATTTGGCCGGAGGACGACCGAAAGCCGATTTCGACCCGATTGACGCGGCCAACCGGTGGGCGCAGGACCTGGCCAATGGGGCTGGGAAAATTCCAATGCAGCCCAGGCCCGGTCTGTTCGCCGCGTTTGCCGAAAACAAGTTCGACGCCCAACTGTTCGGGCCCCACGGTGTAAAATCCCGTGGTCAGCCAGCCTAACACCACAAGCAGGATGACCATGATCATTGCCCGGCTGGATCCCATACCACCCGGAAGGACGGCCTTGAACCGGTCCTGACCACGGCGGATCAAATCCTCAAAATCAGGCGGCTGATTATTGCCGTTATTATTGCCCGGCCGCCGGCCCCAGGGCGACTGATTGCCGCCGCCGTTATTACCGCCGCTGCCCCACGGGCCGCCGCCCCCTGTGTTATTCGACCAAGGCATTGTTTTTGATACCCCTTATTGCCACACTACTGCGATACTATCGATCCATTCTTTGGCGATAAAGTCTTCCGCCCGAAGTTTAAGCGTCTTATATCAGAGCAGGCCACCTTACGTCTTGTCTGTCGTGCAGCCTGAAGTTAAGGCAAGGCGTTAATATGGCCATTAATACAGTACAGTTTTGTTGATCCGCCGAACGGAGACTTTCATCATGCCACCCCTTAATGAAAAAGACATTGTTGCGGCATTACGCAAGGTGATTGATCCCGCTCGTGGTCAAGATATCGTGACCTTGGGGCTTGTTCAGGGGTTGGCGGTGCGCGACGGTCATGTGGGTTTTGTGCTTGAAATGGCGCCAAATGACGCTAAGGCCGGCGAGCCGCTTCGTCTTGCCGCGCAGAAAGCCGTTGAAGCCTTACCCCAGGTGTTATCGGTCAGCGTGGTTCTGACTTCCCATAAGACGCCAGGGCATAAATTTTCAGGATCATCGGCGTCTTCCACCCATACCCATTCTACGCCCGGCGCTCCGCAAGCCGGACGGCCCACAGTTCCCGGGATCAAATATATTGTCGCCGTAGCCTCCGGTAAGGGTGGGGTGGGGAAGTCGACCACGGCGACCAACCTTGCTCTGGCCTTGGCAGGCTTGGGGCTAAAGGCCGCCATTTTGGATGCGGATATTTACGGTCCATCGCAACCGCGGTTGATGGGCATCACGGGCCGGCCAACCAGCACCGACGGTAAAACTTTGCAACCCATGGAGGGTCATGGGATCAAGGTCATGTCGATGGGCTTCCTTGTTCCGGAAGACACTCCCATGATTTGGCGCGGGCCCATGGTGCAAAGTGCGCTTCAGCAAATGTTGCGCGACGTTGTGTGGGGAGATGTGGATATTTTGATTGTGGATATGCCTCCGGGCACAGGCGATGCCCAGCTAACCATGGCGCAGCAGGTACCCTTGGCCGGTGCGGTCATTGTCTCCACGCCGCAGGATATCGCGCTGATCGATGCCCGTAAGGGTCTCAACATGTTTCGTAAGGTGGACGTGCCGGTTTTGGGGATCATCGAAAACATGAGCTATTTTTTGTGCCCCCACTGTGGCGAGCGTTCGGAAATTTTTGCCCATGGCGGGGCACGTAAAGAGGCGGAAAAGTTGGGCACGGAATTTTTAGGCGAAATCCCGCTTGATATCGCCATACGCGAAACCTCCGATGCCGGGCAGCCGCTGGTGATTTCACGTCCCCAGGATCCTCATGCCGACATCTATCGCGCTGTGGCGGCGCGGATATGGGCCAAGGTGCAGCAGGGAGAAGATGATCGCTTGCCCCCGCGAATCGTTATGCAATAAAGGTCTTACGGGGATCGGCGGCGCTGATTGCGGAGCCAAGGCGATGGGCGGTTTCAGCGAAACTTCTTGCCCGGCCAAGCCGCCGCTGTTACCGAGAGTGATGACGCACAGGATGCGTCATGCCGGTTTGTGAAGGTCGCTGTTTATGTCTGCACCTGCTCCTATACTTCGTCATCCCTTGCTGAAAAAGCTCTTTGCTCATTGGCGCGGATTCATTCAGGGCAATGTGCCGCCGTTGGCGGCCGATCTGGAACCTGCGGGGCTGCGTCCATGGCTTGGAAATCTTATCTTGATGGATGCCAGCGAAAAAGACCGCTTTGTTTATGCCTACTATAGTCAGGCTTTTGCCAATGCCTTTGGCGAAGACAAGGCGGGGCAATCGCTGGAGTCCGTTCCGGCGGATCAGCGGGCCCTGCTCTTGGCGGAGTATGCCCGGGTTCGGGCCGAAGCCGTGCCCATTAGCCGTGTCTATACCGCTGATTTTAACGGACGGACCATGACCTGGGAGCGATTGGTCCTGCCCCTGGCGGATGAGGCGGGCGCCGTCTCCAAGATTTTGGTCGCGGCCTATCCCTTGGACCGTTAGCCACTAAATCTGGCGGGAATAAAGCCTTTTTCTTTCAAAATATGGTAAATTTCGGGGCCAGATATGGTACCATGCCTGGTTGCCGATAGAGGACATGCCCGATGACATTGAAGAAGCCCTGGACCTCCGCCGATTCCGGCGCTGAGCCGCTGACTGCCGATGAATTCAATCTATGGTGCGCGATGAATGGCTGGTCCTATCGGCTGACCCGCCATAGCTGGCCTGATGGCCGTGTCGAATGGGGTGTTGAATCCGATCTCGGCGCCAGCAGCCAAACCATCGCCTATGGTACCGGTCAACAGGACGAACGGGTTGCGGCCGCCATGGCCTTTGCCTTCTTGGCCGGGATCGAATGGGAGAGTGCCGCCAGACGTGCCGAGGAAGAAGACTTAGAGGAAGAAGAGGGTGATGACGAAGAGGTAGGCGACGAAGAAGACGAGGAAGAAGACGAAGAAGAAG
>CAYNIC010000001.1:101506-366001 GCA_964397465.1 uncultured Rhodospirillales bacterium | reverse complement strand
ACGAGGAAGAGGACGAGGAAGAGGACGAGGAAGAGGACGAGGAAGAGGACGAGGAAGAAGACGAGGAAGAGGAAGAGGACGAGGAAGAAGACGAGGAAGAAGACGAGGAAGAGGACGAGGAAGAGGACGAGGAAGAGGACGAGGAAGAGGACGAGGACGAGGAAGAAGACGAGGAAGACGAGAATCGGGTCTTAAACAAAGATAAGACAGCAGAAAAAGTCCCCGCTGTTCGCGCCGTGCCGGCTTCCGCTCAGGTGACCGAGGCGCCGGCGCCAGGGGGCGGTGCGGTCCGTCGCGGCTATTCAATGCGCGACAAGGTTGAAGAGAGAAAGTCGCCGTCCGAACCCTATGTACCGCCGACGCTGGATTTGCTGCAAGAGCCGCCGCAGCGCACCGATAACGAAGCCGATGAAGCGGAGCTTGCCAACAATGCGCGCACTTTGGAAACGGTGCTGCGCAATTTCAAAGTGCGCGGCGAGATCATGGAAGTGAAGCCAGGTCCGGTGGTTACGCTGTATGAGTTCGAGCCGATGCCGGGAACAAAATCATCAACCGTGACCAATCTCTCCGACGACATTGCCCGCTCGATGAGTGCGGTGACCGCGCGTATCGCCGTGGTGCCGGGCCGGAGCGTGATCGGCATCGAGTTGCCCAATGCTTCGCGCGAGGTAGTGTACTTAAAAGAGATTCTTTCGGCGCAAGCCTTCACCGATAACCAAGCCAAGCTTCCCTTGGCCTTGGGCAAGGATATCGGCGGCGAGCCGGTGGTGGCGGATCTGGCCAAGATGCCTCATTTGTTAATCGCCGGAACGACGGGATCGGGCAAGTCGGTCGGTATCAATGCAATGATCTTATCTTTACTGTTTCGACTGCCGCCCGATCGCTGCCGCTTGATCATGATTGATCCCAAGATGCTGGAGCTGTCGGTTTATGACGGCATTCCCCATCTGTTGACGCCTGTCGTAACGGACCCCAACAAGGCGGTGGTGGCGATGAAGTGGGCGGTGCGCGAAATGGAAAGCCGCTACAAATTGATGAGCGCGGTCGGCGTACGCAACATCGAAGGCTTTAATGCGCGAATCACCGAGGCGTTGCAAAAACAAGAGACCATCACTCGCCCGGTGCAAGTCGGCTATGACCGGGAAGCGCGGGAGCCGCTGTATGAGGATCGGCCGATCGATCTGAAGCCGTTGCCCTATATCGTCATCGTGGTCGACGAGATGGCGGATCTAATGCTGATTGCCGGCAAGGATCTGGAAGCGGCGGTGCAGCGCTTGGCGCAGATGGCGCGGGCGGCGGGCATCCATCTGGTGATGGCGACCCAGCGTCCATCGGTTGACGTGATCACCGGCACCATCAAGGCGAACTTCCCAACCCGCATCAGCTTCCAGGTGACCAGCCGCATCGATAGCCGCACCATCCTGGGCGATGCCGGGGCCGAGGCTTTGCTGGGCCAAGGCGATATGCTGTATATGTCGGGCGGCGGCCGTATCGTGCGGGTGCATGGACCCTTCGTGTCGGATGCCGAGGTGCAGGAAGCAGTCGAATATCTGAAAACGCAAGGCGAACCTGATTATCAACACGCCATCGTCGAAGAGGATGAAGAGGAACTTGCCGCTGCCGCCGGCGAGGTGACACCGGCGCCGGGCGCATTGGGTGAAGGGGCGTCGGATGATGATCTTTATGATCAAGCCGTCGCGTTGATCATGCGCGAAGGCCGGGTGTCGATCAGCTTCATTCAGCGGCATTTGCAGATCGGTTACAACCGCTCCGCCCGCTTGGTCGAACGGATGGAGAGCGAAGGCGTCGTCGGCGCCGCCAACCACGCCGGTAAACGCGAAGTCCGCCGAAGAATGGGTGGCTTTGGGGAGTAACTCGCTCCTTAATGCAGGAATTGATCAGGCTTTTGATGTGTTGAAATATTGTCTGTCTCGGTTACCTGAGACCCAGTACTTACTGTCTGGATAATAGATCCATGGAGCGCATCAAGAAAACTCGCCTGCCAATGGGCTAGGCTGTTGTTCTGCAGCACGGCCATCGAGGCTTGATGTCGGGCCCGCCGCTCCGCCAAGGGCATGGTAAGGGCCCGGTGAAGGGCATCGGCCACTTCCTCCACGTCGTAAGGATTCACAATCAGGGCTTCGGTCAATTCCCGCGCCGCTCCGGCAAATTGCGACAGGACAAGAACGCCGGGATCCTCCGGATCCTGGGCGGCAACATATTCCTTGGCGACCAGATTCATCCCGTCGCGGACCGGCGTCACCAACCCCACCGCGCTGCTACGATAAAATCCGCCCAGGGTTGCCTGGGTAAAGGTGCGGTTTAAATATCGGACAGGAGTCCAATCAATATCAGCAAATTGCCCATTGATGCGCCCGGCCAGGGCGTCAAGCTCTTGCCGCAAGCTTTGATAGCGACTGATGTCGCCGCGTGAAACCACGGCCACCTGCAAAAATGTTACGCGGTTGCGGTGCTCCAGATGAATCTCAAGCAACTCCCGGAAGGCATGCAGCCGTTCCACCAAGCCTTTGCTGTAGTCGATCCGATCGACACCAATGATCAGACGGCGCTCGCGGAGGTTTTCTTTTAGACGTTTTGTTTCTGCGCTTCGCAGGGCCCGCTGCGCCAGCCGGTTGAATTCATTGGTTTCAATGCTGATGGGAAAAGCGGCGATCTTGGTGTTGGTGCTCTGAACAGTAATCCCAAACTTTTCTTTACTCAGCTTAAGGTTTAATTCTTCACGCAGATAACGGGACAGGGCATGAACGTCGCCTTCCGTTTGCAGGCCAATGAGATCGTAATCAAGAAAGTCCCGGAAAAGACGGCGATGACGAGGAAGAACAGTCAGTACTTCGGGAACGGGAAACGGAATATGCAGAAAAAACCCGATGCGGTTTATTACGCCAAGACGACGAAGCGCCGTTGCCATTAAAAGAAAGTGGTAATCATGCACCCAAATCAAATCGTCCGGCCGGAGTAGCGGCAAAAGCGCCTCGGCAAATAGTTGATTGACGCGGGTATATCCCTCAAGGGCCGTCTTGTTGAAATCAAACTGACCAGGACGGTAATGGCAAAGCGGCCACAACATGCCGTTGGCAAAGCCAAGATAGAAGTCGTTGTAGTCCTGTTGGCCGAGATCCCTGGTGACGTAGGTGACGTTGTCGACCTGGGTTATGGTCGGCGGGGCAGGGGTGTCGGAAATTTTTCCGCTCCAGCTCAGCCAGACGCCGCCCGACTGCCGCAGGGCCTCGCGCAAGGCAATGGCAAGGCCGCCGGCGCGGCCCCCGCGTTCGTGCGGGCCAATAGCGCGATTGGATATGACTATAAGCCGCGCCAAAACGCTTCCTCCCATGACTTCGAAAGACGCATGGCGCAGATGATCAACCCGACCATGGAATAGCTTTGTGGGAAGTTACCCCAAAGTTCGCCGCGCTTGATGTCGTAATCTTCCGACAGAAGGCCCAAATGGTTGCGGCAAGACAAAAGATTCTCGAACAGTTTCCGGGCCTCCGCCAACTGGCCGATCGCCGCCAAGGCATCGATGTACCAAAAGGTGCAAATGGTGAAGGTGGTTTCGGGATGGCCGAAATCATCGGCCGTCTTATAGCGAAAAACATGCCCGTTGGCGTAAAGCTCGCGCGTTATGGCGTCGACGGTTGACATAAACTTCTGGTCGTTGGGGGCGATGAATCCGATTTCATGCAGAAGCAACAGGCTGGCGTCGAGATTGTTCCCGTCGAAAGTGCTGACAAAGCTGTTCAATTTGGGATTCCATGCGCGGGTGATAATTTCACCGCGCAGCTGCTTTGCTTTTGCCCCCCAGTAATCCGCCCGGTCGTTGAGCCCCAGCTTAAAGGCGATCTTGGAGAGACGATCGCAGGCCGCCCAGCATAGAGCTGCAGAGTGCGTATGAATGTCCGTCCGTCCGCGAAACTCCCAAAGCCCCGCATCGGGATGAAAGGCAATGGCGGCGGCTTTCTCTCCAAGGCGCTCAAGGTTGTGAAATAAACTGGGATCGCCCTGAAGCGGCAGCCGTCGGTCAAAAAACATCTGGGCGATGGCCAGGATAACGCTACCATAGCTGTCGTTTTGCTGCTGCAAATAGGCGTTGTTGCCGATGCGGACAGGCTGGTGGTCTAAATAGCCGCGAAGGCTGGGAACCTCTCTTTCGCGCAGGCTTTGCTCGGGCAAAATTCCATAAAGCGGTTTTAAATAGTCGGCGCGCTCCAAGGCGACGACGGTCGTGATATACCCCAAATAATCTTCCATGGTTTTCGTGGCGCCCAGCCGATTTAGGGCGTGGACCGAGAAGTAGGCGTCGCGGAGCCAGCAGAAACGATAGTCCCAGTTTCTTTGCGTACCAGCCGATTCAGGGATCGACGTGGTAAGGGCGGCCACGATCGCGCCGGTTTCTTCATAACAGCAAAGTTTCAAGGTGATGGCGGCTCGGATGACGACGTCCTGCCACTCAAAAGGAATGGAAAGATAGCGGCTCCATTCAATCCAATAACCTTGGGTTCGTTCTTGAAAATCGTGGACGAGGTGGGTGAGTGAATCGGGTACGGTTTCGTCGGGCCCCAAGATGAATTGCACCGGCGCCGCAAGGGAGAACGCGTGTTCCTCTGCGATGTAGGGGATCGGCGCGTCGGTGGTAAGGCGGAGTATGAAGTCGGGGCCGATGTAACGGATATGATTGCTGCTGAAAGTTTTAAGCGGCGTCGCCGCGTTATAAGAAAGGCTGGGACGTATGCGCACGCGAATCAAAGGCGTGCCGCCGAAGGGCTCGAGGCGTCTCACCAGCATCGGCGGACGATAGATGCGTTCGTATCGTTTGAATCGCGGGGCAAAATCTATGATCCGGACGCCGCACCCTTGGGCGTTACGCAGAACCGTGACCAGGATGGCCGTGTTTCCCAGATAGTATTGCTCGCGGGCAACGCAGTCTTCGAGCTCGACATCGAAAAATCCGGCTTGGGACTCGGTGCCGTTAAGAAGGCTGCAAAAGATGGGATCGCCGTCGGGCCGGGGATAGCAGAACCAGTTTATGCGGGCGTTGCGATCGATGAGCGCGCTGACAACCGCGTTGCCGATGACGCCGAGATCGAGATTAGCCATGCTGCACTTCCGGGGAAAGGGACGCGGCTAGCCAATCCCGCACCTGTTGCGGCCCGGCAAAGGCCGTGTCACGCGTTGTGCCGTGATCACGGCCTACGGGCAGGGACAATCCGCCTTGAGCGTCGATGAAATCAAAGCCCTCCGCATCCGTTCGGTCATCGCCAACAAATATCGGGCGTCGGGATGTGAACGGTTCGTGCCTAGAGAAAAAAGCGATGGCCTTGGCCTTGGTGATTCCGGGCCGGCGCAGCTCCCACACCATCTTCCCCGCCATAAGCGAGAGGTCATGCCGATGGGCGAGCTCTCGAAGTAGGGATTTCACTTCTTCGCCTTGCTCGGGCGCCTGGCGGTAATGTACAGCAAGGGTGCAGCCCTTGTCCTCGACCGTGATCTTGTCGATGGTGTGTAGGCGATGGAGAAGTTCTTCCCCGACCGCAAGCGGCAGGGGTTTTGCCAGCAGAGTACGGAAATCACCGAGGCGAATTTCAGCGCCGTGCTGTCCCGCCGCGGACAATCGAAGGGGAGAAAACAAGCGATCGAGGTTGGCGAGGGTGCGCCCGCTGATCAGGGCTAAGGCGCCGCCAAGATAATGATGCATCCGCATGAGGGTGGAAACAAGGTGGGACGAGACGGTCACTTCCGTCGGCCGCGCGGCGATGTCCAGAAGCGTTCCGTCGACGTCTAAAAACAGCGCGTTATTCGGGGTAAGTTTTACATCGCCCTTTTGAAGATCAACCCCGTTAAGCTTAGCCATACCGCCTCCGTTATTGAGACATAACTCGCGACAACGGATTTGGTGGCATGGCGGATGCGGGACGATGCGGAATGTCGCAAGGCCGATAGGTAAAACTTTAGTATTTGTTAATTTTTTCTTACCAAACCAGAAACCCCAAAGATTTTCTTCGCGCTGACATGACAATTTATTTCCCGCATGGGCTCCATGCGCTTTGCGCAACGAATGTAAGCTTGCTTATGAACGGGCCAGCTTATATTAAGCAGGCATGTCCTCCTCCCAATATCCCGATAAAACCTTTGGTTTTTTGCTGCATGATGTCGCGCGGCTGTTGCGTCGCCGCTTCGAAGAAAAGGCGCGGCTGCTAAAGCTGACCCGCTCGCAATGGCAGGTTCTGGCTCAGTTGACCCGGAACGAAGGGATTCATCAGGGCGCCTTAGCAGATCTTTTAGAAATCAAGGCTATTACTTTAGTACGGTTGTTGGATCGGATGGAGAAAGCGGGGTTGGTCCAACGTCGTTCCGATCCGACCGATCGCCGGGTGCGCAAGCTGTATCTGACGGCAAAGGCGCATCCGCTGTTGGCGGAGATGAAAATGATGGGGATGGCCGCCCGGGAGGAGGCCTTGAAGGGGATCAGCAAAAGTGACCGCGATATCATGCTTGAGACGCTGATCACCATGAAGACGAATCTATCAGGCAGTCATCCGGGGCCGAAAGGGCGGTCGCGTCGGTACAAGACGGCCCGGCAAGAAAAGGCCCGACAAGAAACGATCCGACTAGACCGGGGCAGTCAAGAAAGGCAGAAAAAATATGGATAAGATCGATAGCTTAAGTCGCCGCAAGCAAGGCAAGGGGGCTGCTGCGCCGGAGGCAAACCGTCCGCCGTTGCGCGAAGTGCCGCCGCCGCCCGCCGACGTCGTCGAGCCGCCGGAAGCCGCCGCACAAACGCCGCGCTCGTGGGAGCGCTTTTTTACCAAGCGTTACGGGCTGATGATTGCGGGGCCGCTGGCGGTGCTGCTGGTGGTTGCCGTGTCCTATTTGTTGGGCGGCCGATACGTGTCGACCGATAACGCCTATGTCCGCTCGGACAAGGTGATGATTAACACCGATATCGGCGGGGTCATCGCCGAGATCAAGGTGCACGAGGGCGACACCGTCGCCGCGGGGCAAGAGTTGTTTCGTCTCGATGACGAGCCGTACCGTATCGCCTTGGCCGCGGCCGAAGCCAAGCTGGGCGTGGTGAAGAACCAGATCGCCAATCTTCAGGCGACCTACCGCCAGCATTTGGGTGAAACCCGGCAAGCAGAAACAAACGTGTCATTCTATGAGCGGGAATTCAAACGCCAATCGGATTTGGCCGGCCGGCAAGCCGCCGCCGAGGTCAAGGTCGATCAGGCGCGGAATGATTTAGACAATGCGCGCAATCGTTTGATCGTATCACGGCAAGAGGCGCAAGCGGCCCTGGCCGAATTGGGCGGCGACGTCAATCAGCCCATTGAAGCTCACGCCCGATATCGTCAGGCCGTGGCGGAAGTGGAGAAGGCGCGCCGCGATCTTCGTCGCACGATAATCACTGCACCGGCGGCAGGCGTGGTAACCAAGGTCGACACGATTCAAGTTGGCACCTACCTTCCGACAGCGACCGGGGCCTTCAGTCTGGTGGTGAAGGACAGCCTTTGGATCGAAGCCAATCCCAAGGAAACCGACCTCACCTATTTGAAGCCGGGCAACGCTGCGGTCGTGACCGTGGATTCCTATCCGGGCGTTAAGTGGCGCGGCACGGTGGAAAGCATCAGCCCCGCAACCGGCGCCGAGTTTTCGTTGATCCCGGCGCAAAACGCCTCGGGGAACTGGGTGAAGGTGGTGCAGCGGGTTCCGGTGCGGGTGCGGGTTGAAATGCCGCCCGAGGCGCCGCCGCTTCGCGCCGGCATGAGCGCGGCGGTCGAGATCGATACCGGCCGCACCCGGGGCTTCAACGTCCTGTGGCAGTAAACCCCTGTTAGGTTCGCCATGACGCCGATCTCATCTAAGACCCCCCACCGGGGGGCCATAACCGCCTGCGTCATGCTGGCGACGATCATGCAGGCGTTGGACATGACCATCGCCAACGTGGCCTTGCCCTATATGCAGGGCAGCCTGTCGGCGACCATGGATCAGATCAGTTGGGTGCTGACGTCCTACATCGTGGCGTCGGCGATCATGACGCCGCCGACCGGATGGTTGGTGGCGCGGTTCGGCCGCAAGCGATTGTTCGTCTTTGCCGTTGTCGGTTTCACCATCGCCTCGGCCTTATGCGGCATGGCGACGTCGCTTAATCAGATGATCTTCTTTCGTCTGTTGCAAGGCATGTTTGGCGCATCGATGGTGCCGCTATCCCAGTCGGTGCTTCTGGATGTCTACCCTAAGGAGAAACACGGCTCCGCCATGGCCTTGTGGGGCATGGGCGTGATGGTGGGACCGATCCTAGGTCCGACCCTGGGTGGCTATCTGACGGAATATTACAATTGGCGCTGGGTGTTTTACATCAACCTGCCGGTGGGAATCTTGACCACGGCCGGACTGTGGATGTTTCTGCACGAGACGGAGAAAGATTCCAAACTCGGCTTTGATTGGATGGGATTCGCAACCCTGAGCCTGGCTCTGGGGTCTCTGCAGATGATGCTGGATCGCGGCGAGCAATTGGATTGGTTTTCATCAACCGAGGTCGTGATCGAGGCGGGACTGGTCGCCTTGGGCAGCTATCTGTTCTTGGTGCATATTTTCACCGCGAAAAAACCCTTCATTGAACCGCAGATGTTCAACGACCGTAATTTCAGCATGGGCCTCGCCTTCATCTTTTTGGTGGGGATCATCCTTCTGGCCACCATCGCGCTGATGACGCCTTATTTACAGAACCTGATGGGCTATCCGGTCTTGACTGCGGGTTTGGTGTTGGCGCCGCGGGGCGTGGGCACCATGGTGGCGATGATGATCGTCGGGCGTCTAATCAATCGCATCGATCCGCGCATCATGGTTTTTATCGGTTTCTCGCTGGTGGCGATATCGTTATGGATGATGACCGATTTCACCCCAGATATTTCCTTTTCCCATATCGTTCATACCGGATTGATCCAAGGCTGCGGTTTGGGTTTCGTCTTTGTGCCGCTTGGCACCATGACTTTTGCCACCCTGGAGCCAAAGTACCGGACCCAAGGGACCGCCTTGTTTAGTTTGATGCGCAACCTCGGGAGCAGTACGGGAATTTCCTTGGTGATCTTTTTGCTGGGGCGAAATACCCAGATGATGCATGCCACCATGGCGGAGGGCATCAATCAATTTAACCTGCTGTTTCAACATGGCGCGGCCAGCCGGATCTGGAATCTCAATACCGAGGCCGGACGGATGGCGGTCAATGCCGAGATCTCGCGCCAGGCGCAGATCATCGCCTATGCCAACGACTTTAAGATGATGATGATTATCGCCATTCTAGCCTTGCCGGTCATTTTTCTGCTGCGTCGTCCGCCGCGCCGCCCGCCCGGCCAAGCAGATCAGGTCGACATGGCCGCCGAGGCTTAATCGGTTACCCGGTGCGGGGCTTAATGTGTTCCGGTCGTACGCCGACGCCGATGGCGTAACCGGTCCAACGCCTTAAGAAAGGCCAGCGCCGCAACCATCGCAACGGTAAGGGCAGGGCCATGGGCGTGCGGCTGGCCAGGACCCGGTGAATGATCCGATTTTGCACCGCGACCTGGATCGCTTGGGTCACCCGCGCCGGAAAGTGCCGACGTTTTTGCACCGCTTTCAGATTATCCCAGGTGAGGCCTTGCGTTTTTAACGGGCCGGCCAAGATATTCGCCGCCGCCACCGCATCTTGAATGGCAAGATTGATGCCGACCCCGCCGACCGGCGACATGGCATGGGCGGCATCGCCAATGCACAACAATCCGGGCCGCGACCATTGCGTCAACCGGTCCACCTTCACCGTCAGCAGTTTCACGTCGTCCCAGGACGTCAATTCATTCACGCGGTCGCTCAAAAAAGGCATGATGGCAGCGATCTGCCGGCGAAAGGCGTCAAGGCCCTTGGCGCGCACCTCGGCCGTCCCGTCCTTGGGAATGACATAGGCGCATTGCCAATAGTCCTGACGATTGATCAAGACAAAGATGCTGCCCGGATTGAAATTTCCCATGCTGTCGTCGGGATCGCCTGGTTTGCGCGACAGCCGCATCCACAGCACATCGATCGGCGCGCCAAGATCCCGCACCACAAGACCCGCGTGATCGCGCACGACCGAGCTGCGACCGTCGGCGCCGACGACAAGATCGCTGTGAACCTGCAATGGTCCGTCCGGTGTTTCAACTTGAACCCCGGTGACGCGGCTTTGATCCTCGATCAAACCCGTGACCTTGGCGTTCATCTTCAGATGAAAATTCGGATAGTCTTTGGCGTGGTCGGCCAGGAAATCAAGGAAGTCCCATTGCGGCATCATGGCGATATAGGGACAGGCAAGATTCAGCTGCCCGAACTCCGCCACCACCACCGCTTGCCCGCCGATCTGACCCAGAATGCGCGATACCTTTTGATGCGGCCGGGACAGGAAATCATCCAGCAGTCCCAGTTCGTGAATGATCTCCAAAGTAGAGGGATGAACCGTATCGCCGCGAAAGTCGCGCAGAAAGTCGGCGTGCTTTTCCAGCACAGTCACGTCGACCCCGGCCCGGGCCAGAAGCAGCCCCAGCATCATCCCCGCCGGACCCCCGCCGACGATGCAGCAGGTGGTGCGAAGGGGGGACGCGGTCATCGGATTACCGGGCGATGATTACGTGTTGCTCTGCCACAGGCCAAACATGCCGCCGGCGGGATCGGTCAAGATGGTGAAGGACCCCATGTTGGGAACCTCGGTCACGTCCTTCATCAGGGTGGCACCCAAGGACTGGGCCTTGGCGGTTTCGGTGCGCAGATTATCCACCGATATATAGGGCATCCAGATCGACGGTGAATTCGGAATTGGATTCTTCATGATGCCGCCCCCGGTGCCCTCGCCGACGCGGATGACGGTGTACTCCATACCGTCCCCGGCCTTCATGTCTTCCAGCTTCCAATCGAACAGCTTGCCGTAAAAGGTTTTAACTTTGTCCGGATCGGTGGACATCAACTCCATATGAACGAAAGGATTACCCATGACGCGTATCTCCCTATCACCTAATGCCGATTATCTATTGTTTTTAACCATAGCAGGTCTCGATTGTAAGCCCAATAATCAAAATTGAGCAAAGGCGTCTCTCATTTTCTCAAGATGTCGATTTTCCGATGAAGACGAGCCAATTCTTTTTCGATGCGTTTGATGGCGTCTTGTTCTTGCCTTTCTTCGGCTTGATCCTCGCGCTGCATGGCGTCGACAATAACCGCGATGAAAAGATTAAGAACGGTAAAGGTCGCGATGAGAATGTAAATGATGAAATAGGGCTTGGCGAAGCTATGGGTCTTTGCAACCTCGCGCACCATATCGCCCCATCCTTCCAGCGTCATGATCTGAAACAAACTGAACATGGAGGCTTCGAGTGAGCCAAACAGATCGGGATAGGTGGCGCCAAACAGCTTGGTCGACATGACGGCAAAAACATAAAATATGATCGCCAGAATGGCCCCTATCGAGCCAATGCCGGGAATGGCGACGACAAGTCCGCTCAAAACCCGCCGTAGACGCGGAAAGATGGAAATAAGCCGGAGCACTCTTAGAACTCTGACGGCGCGGAGGACACCAAACGCTTCATTGGCAGGCATGAAGGCAATCGCCACCACCAAAGTATCAAAAATACGCCAGGAGTCGCGAAAGAAGTTCAGGCGATAAGCGGCAAGCTTTAAGATAATTTCCGCAACGAACACCCACAAAATTGCATGATCAATAGTTTTGAGCACGGAGCCGTATTTCGCCGTGATGGCGGGGTATGTTTCCATTCCCAAAATCAGAGCGTTAATGATGATAAGGGTCATGATGGTTTTGGTGAACCACGACGCCTCGACAAGCTTGGTTAAATGGTTTTGCTTCATTGATAGGTCACGGCTTTCCGTTGCGGTATGAATGTTGCGGCTAGTTATAAAATAACGGGAATACGCGGGCTACGCTATTAGGATTTTTCCCGGCTATGTATAGCCTATGAGGGTGCCAGCCATTTTTTACGTTTATATAAAAATACCATGGCTCCGACGGGAACGGCCATCGTGATAAGCAGTGGCTGGTAAGGGTCCTGAGAAAAATAGGCAAGCGGGATTCGCAATATGAAAGGCTGGAAAAAGAAATGCCCGGTTGTCCAATTAAAGGTGATTGCGCAAAACCCTATGAGGACGAAAATAATCCAAAGCCATTTCCGTTTTGGAATCGGTGTTTTAATGCACAATATCAAGACATAAATACTAAAAATTAGTAACGCTATCGCTACTGCAAAAACGATATAGTGTGTGAGAGTTTTGCCTTCAAATGTAAAGCGAGTCAGGTTTTCCAAAGAGTCCGGTAATAAGTTTATATGCGCACCATGAACAAACAAGTTATTATTTTGTTTTACCAAGATGATATTTACAGTCAGCCATTTGTTGGGAAGTTCATACTCAAACGTTAAAGAAAGCTGTTTGGTGCTGTTGGTATAGACAGTGTCCATGCCGATAGGTAAACGCTTTTCGTGATTCATCGTTGAGTATTTTAGGGTCAGTTTGTTTTCCGACTGTTGCAAAATCGCGCGTCTTAATATGATTAATATATTGCTTGGCGTAGGCTGCTTCCTCTTCGGGCGTTAATTTATTGATCCAGTAAATCCCTGTCGTATTGGATATAAATAAGGGAAAAAACCAAAACATCACCAAGAGTATAGAGGAGGCAACGATAATAATATTTTTTGTCTTTTGAGACATGTGCATCCTTAATTAGTCAATTATCATTAAAGGATTTAACCATCGCGGGATTGCTTGTAACAAAAAATCGCATAAGAATGACTTAGGTTGCGGCCTCAGTGGGCTGTTCAGTAAAAAAGGCTCCAATCTTTTCTTTGTAGTGTTCAGATAAATTTTTTGGATAATTTTCTACTAACTCTGGTCTAGCGACTCGTGCCAGCTGGTTTGCAACATATGAGAACTTCAGTATAGGAATCCATAAAAGATTAACCCCTGTTCCTGGAGCGATTAGTCCATGAACTTGATATTTTTTATTAAAATAATGGAATTCTGTCGCGTTAAATACGAGCTCGTCAGGCAACAATAAGCCAATCGACTTAAAATGAGAGAATATATCAAACTTCCCAATTTTCTCTCTTAGTACTTTTTCGGTATAGGCATCTTTACTTATGTAATTCCAACGATCCTGTGTAAACGCGAAAGAGCAAAGTTCAGAAAATTTAACCGCTTCAAATTTTTCGATCGTTTTTAAAAAATTAAGTGTACGTTTTGTGTAACGGCCTGGTGAAGATACTTCATCTGCTAATATTCTTGACCAAATGCTTTGCATGTCTTCATCGCTAATATCTTGGGCGCAATCAAAGAAATGTAATGCCCAATCATGACTTACTGGCTTAGAAGAAACTATAGTTGGTAATTCCTGTGCAGCTTTAAAAGAAATTTGTTCCAAGTTTTTTTGGCGCAATTCTTCACGATAATCCACACGAATTTTGGCTCGTTCTCTGAGATTATTCGCAGAAATTTCTGACTTGGTTTTGATGAATTCAGCAGCGGCATCGGCACCTGCTTGTAAAACGGTTCCTATTGGTCCGATACCGGTACATTTTGCTACGACGTCAATAAGTTTATCCATAGGCTTAGCAAAATCGCCTACGTTTCCGAGATTGACTTGAATACTGTCGATCATAGATAGCTGTCTATCATAAATGCAACTTAATGTAGATTAAATAATTAACAACTGGTTGGGCTATTTGGACTGCTAGCGGCATAACCATTGTTTATAAAGCGGTGCAAGTTGTGGTTTGTTTAAGATCTTATAATATAAACAAACAAGGAGCCAGACAATGCGTGTAATGGTTTTGGTAAAGGCGACCGAAGACAGCGAGAAGGGTTTCTTTCCGACGCCCGAAACCATGAAGATGATGGAGGAGATGGGAAAGTTTAACGACGCGCTACGCAATGCCGGCATTTTCGTTTTCGCCGATGGTCTGACGGAGTCATCGAAAGGCAAGCGTGTTGCGTTCGATGGCGCCAAGCGCACCGTCATCGACGGACCTTTCGCTCATCCGCGCGAGTTGGTGGCCGGTTTCTGGCTGTGGGACGTGAAAGACATGGACGAGGCGGTCGCTTGGGTGAAACGTTGTCCCAATCCCATGCCGGGCCCGAGCGAGATCGAAATCCGCCCGCTGCACGAAATGGAGGATTTTAAGTGAGGGTTGGCGGGAGGTTTACAGACGCTTCTTCGCGAAGGCGCGGCCGGAGTGGGATTTAAGGTACGTCTCGAAGTTTAGCGCTTTATATTTATCCGGAAAAGCGCTGTACCAAAGTAATTCCCACGGGGCAAATTTAGCCGTGTGTTTTGATTTTCCTGAATTATGATCGATCATCCGCTGTTTTAAGTCAGCAGTTGCGCCGGTATAATTTTGATCCGGGAAATCTACGCTGCGGATAATGTAAACGTACCACATGGTTGCTTAGCCACATAATTGCTTCAGCTACATAAGCCTTCAGCTTGCCGCCTGGCTGCCCGGCGTCGCCCTTCGGGCTATGCCGCGGCACTGCTTCGCCTAAGGTCGTCTTCGCTGTGGCTGCGCCACGCGTAGCCGAAGGCGAAGCGTGGTGGAGCCAAGGGGGATCGAACCCCTGACCTCTACAATGCCATTGTAGCGCTCTCCCAGCTGAGCTATGGCCCCAACCTTGAAGCGATGGGATGGGTCCCATCGCGATAATCAAAAACTAAGAGACGGAAGCATCTCTCGCAAGCCAAAACAATCTAATTAACCTGTGTCCTGAAATGAAGGACACGTAACTCAACATTATATTCAATCACAGCGCTCAGACTAACTTAACACGAAGCCTTCAGCGCTCCGGCTCGTCTTCCATATGCTCGTTGACCTCGGCCATGTCGTCTTCGTCCTCGCCGAGTTCGGAGACGTCCTCGATCTCCTCTTCCTCTTCGACCAGGGCGTCGGCGCCCTCCGGTAATTCTTCGGCGTCGATTTCGACGTCCTCGATGCCGGCTTCGCTGAGCACCGCTTCGGGATCATCGGAGGAAGCGGCCGCGATCGGAACAGCCTTCTTCGCCGCAGGCTCGGCCGGCGCGGCGCGCAGGCGGCGCGACTTCAAAAGATTCTCGGGATCGTATTCTGCGCCGCAGGCCGGGCAGCTGATCTTGCTTTTGTTAAAATCGTAGAAAGCAACCGCGCAACTTTGGCAAATGCGCTTAATGCCCCATTCCGGTTTCGCCACCACTGATCTCCTACGCTTTCTGAACTCGTGGCCTAAAGGTTAAGGCCGCGCGGGTGGCAAGTGCCACGATCCCTAGGCGGCTGTCAAAACAAAATCGCAGGCCATAGATCCGGCGCGCCAGGTCAACGAGGGGCCAACGGGGGGTAATAGTCGAAATCGCCTAAAGATCAGGTATTTATTGCCCCGCCGGTTCAGCAGCCTTTCTGTCCTAACAAGCCCTTGCCTGAAAGGCCAAGTTCCGTGCTAAAGACGGGACCTTAACCTTGCCTGCCGATTTTTCTTGGATTCACTATGGCCTCTTCTTCTGCCCCCTCTGCACTGACCGCTTATCCGGTCGGCCGTCTTGCCGGGCGCACCTCCGTGCCGGGGGATAAGTCGATCTCCCATCGGGCCTTGATGTTCGGGGCTCTCGCCGTAGGGGAAACCCGGATCGAGGGTTTACTGGAAGGCGAAGATGTTTTGCGCACGGCGGCGGCGCTGAAGTTGATGGGCGTGCCGGTGGAGCGTCTTGGTCCCGGTAAATGGCGAGTCTATGGCGTGGGTGTCGGCGGCCTGGCCGAACCTGATGACATTCTTGATATGGGAAATGCCGGTACCGGCACGCGGTTGATGATGGGGATTGTCGCCGGCCACGGCTTCACCAGCTTTTTCACCGGCGATGCGTCCCTAAGATCGCGGCCGATGGGCCGGGTCGCGGCGCCGCTGCAACAGATGGGTGCGCGGATCCTCAGCCGCGATGGCGGGCGTCCGCCCCTGGTGGTGACCGGCGTGTCGGCGCCCTTGGCGATCGAGTATGTGTTGCCCATGGCCTCGGCCCAGGTGAAGTCGGCGGTATTGTTGTGCGGTTTGGCGGCGCCGGGCCATACCACCGTGATCGAGCCCGAACCAACCCGGGATCACACTGAACTTTTACTGCGGCACTTTGGGGCGAAGATTGATGTGGGGCCGGGACCGGATGGCAAGGGTCGGCGGATTGTGTTGACCGGTCAGCCGGAGCTTCGCGCCGCGCCGGTGATTGTGCCGGGCGATATTTCCTCCGCCGCCTTTCCCTTGGTGGCGGGGCTAATTGTGCCCGAGGCCGAGGTGCGGATCGAAGGTGTGGGGGCCAATCCGTTGCGGACCGGATTGCTGACGACCTTGCGGGAAATGGGCGCCGACTTTGCGGAAGACAAGGCGCGGATCGAAGCTGGCGAGCCGGTGATCGATCTGGTGGTGCGCCACAGCCGGCTGAAGGGGATCGAGGTGCCGGCGTCCCGCGCCCCCTCGATGATCGATGAATATCCAATCCTGGCGGTGGCCGCCGCGACCGCCAAGGGTAAGACGGTGATGCGTGGTCTTGCCGAGCTGCGGGTAAAAGAATCCGATCGCTTGGCGGCGGTGGCCGAGGGGTTGATTGCCTGCGGGGTGAAGGTTGAAACCGGACCCGACTGGCTGATGGTCGAGGGCTGCAATGGTCCGCCGCCGGGTCTTAAAAAGGGCGCACCGGCAATTCCCACCCGCCTTGACCACCGGATCGCCATGGCGTTTCTGATCCTAGGGCTGGCGGCGCAGCAGCCGGTGACGGTGGATGACGGCAGCCCGATCGTCACCAGCTTTCCCGACTTTTTGCCGCTCATGACCGGCCTTGGCGCCAAGATCGAGAGACGTTAACCATGGCCCCGCATTCCTTAGCGCGCTCCCTGGTGGTGGCGATCGATGGTCCGGCCGCCTCGGGCAAGGGAACCTTGGCCCGGCGATTGGCCGAGAAGTTAAGCTTTGCCCATTTGGATACGGGCCGTATTTATCGGGCAGTGGCGTTTAAGCTGCTTCAGGCGGGGATCAGCCCTGACAATATTAGCGCCGCAGTCGAGGCTGCTAAGCAGTTGATTCCCCAAGATCTTGATAATTCGCTCTTGGGCACCGATGAAGTAGCCTCTATGGCGTCCAAGATCGCCGCCATCCCCGGTGTTCGATTGCAACTTATTGATTTTCAAAGAAATTTTTCGGAAACCCCTCCGGATGGCCGGAAAGGCGCTATCCTCGACGGCCGGGATATCGGCACCGTCATCTGCCCCCATGCCAATGCCAAGCTGTTTGTTACGGCGACGGCCGAGGCCCGGGCTACACGGCGGCATAAAGAGTTGCTTGGCCGCGGCTTGCCGAGTATATACGCCCAGGTTCTGCAGGACATTATGGCGCGCGACGACCGGGATGCGCACCGTACGACCGCTCCACTTACAGCGGCCCCCGATGCCTTCCTGCTGGATACGACGACGCTAGACGCCGAAGGGGCCTTGGCCGCGGCTCTAGCCTATATCCTGACGCAACCGGGTTTTAACCTGAATGCGTCACACTGAATCCCGGGACTGAAGACGAACGAGGTTCTAGTTAAGGCGAAGAGCCTTTGGATCAACCCTCCGCTGCGGATACGCGTGGAGAGACCGCCGGAAACAACCGGCCGGCCTGTTAGATGATGAACGGAAGGACTTTTACTATGGTGCGTGCAGCCGCGGTAACCGAAATACCGCAAACAAATGAAAACTTCGCCAATCTCTTGGAAGAGAGCCTTGGCCGCGAAGCCGCCCTTGAAGGCAGTGTTGTTAAGGGCACAATTCTCTCCATCGACAGCGACATGGTGCTGATCGATGTGGGACTGAAATCAGAAGGCCGTGTGGCCCTGAAAGAATTTTCTCAGCCCGGCCAGCAAGTGAATTTAAAACCAGGTGATGTGGTCGAGGTTTACGTCGATCGCATGGAAGACAAGAACGGTGAAGCCGTTCTGTCCCGCGAACGTGCCCGCCGCGAAGAAGCCTGGACGGTTCTGGAGCAAAGCTTCTCGAAAACCGAACGGGTCAACGGCGTTATCTTTGGTCGCGTCAAAGGCGGTTTCACAGTGGATCTCGGCGGCGCGGTTGCGTTCTTGCCGGGTAGTCAGGTCGATATCCGCCCCGTGCGCGATGTCGGGCCTTTGATGGGCAGCCCGCAGCCATTCCAAATCCTTAAGATGGATCGCGGTCGCGGTAATATCGTGGTTTCACGCCGGGCGGTTCTGGAAGAAACCCGCGCCGAGCAGCGGTCTGAACTGGTCGCGGGCCTTAAGGAAGGTCAAGTTCTGCAGGGCGTGGTTAAGAACATCACCGACTACGGCGCCTTCGTCGATCTGGGCGGCGTTGATGGTTTGTTGCACGTCACGGATATTTCGTGGAAGCGCGTCAATCACCCGTCGGAAGTTTTAACGATTGGTCAAACCGTGACGGTTCAAGTCATTCGCTTCAACTCCGAGACCCAGCGGATCAGCTTGGGCATGAAGCAGCTTGAGGCCGATCCATGGCAGGGCGTCATCGAGAAATATCCGGTCGGCGCGAAGCTGAAGGGCCGTGTCACCAATATTGCCGACTACGGCGCCTTCGTTGAACTGGAAGCCGGGATTGAAGGTTTGGTCCACGTTTCAGAAATGAGCTGGACCAAGAAGAACGTCCATCCGGGCAAGATCGTCTCGACCTCGCAAGAAGTCGAAGTGGTGGTTCTGGATGTGGATCCCGTTAAGCGCCGGATCTCTCTGGGTCTCAAGCAAACCATGCCGAATCCGTGGCAAACCTTTGTCGAGAAGTACCCGATCGGCGCCGAGGTTGAAGGTGAAGTCAAAAACATCACCGAATTCGGTTTGTTCTTGGGACTGCCTGCTGACATCGACGGCATGGTCCATTTGTCGGATCTCTCTTGGGATAAACCTGGCGAAGAAGCGGTGGCCGATTACAAAAAAGGCGACATGGTCAAGGCCAAGATCCTGGATGTCGATGTCGAGAAAGAACGGATCTCGCTGGGCGTCAAGCAACTGAGCGAAGATAAAGTCGGTACCGGAATCGAAGGCATGAAGAAGGGTCAAGTGGTGACCTGCACCATCAAGTCGATTCAAGAGACCGGTATAGAAGTTATCGTCGCTGAAGGGATCCCAGGCTACATCCGCAAGGCGGATTTGGCCCGTGATCGCCAAGATCAACGCACAGATCGTTTCGCCGTTGGTGAAAAGGTCGATGCCAAAATCACAGCGGTTGATAAGGCGACTCGCAAGCTAAACCTCTCCATCAAGGCGTTCGAGATGGAAGAAGAAAAGCAGGCCATGGCTGATTTCGGTTCGACCGACAGTGGGGCTGCCTTGGGTGAAATCCTGGGTGCGGCTCTCAAGGCCAAGCAAAAAGAAAAGGCGACGAAAGAATAAGTTGCCGTTATCAAACCCGCTGCTGGTGATCCAGCGGCGGGTTTTTGTTTTTGGATAAGAGATATTATTTAGGATGGCTTATGGCTTTTGATGCAGATATGCGCACGGATCGTCTTCGCCTAAAGCGATGGGTGTCCATTTGGCGGGCATTGTTTATTCTTGCCGCGTTGGCTGTGGCCATTGTCTTGCTCAATCGCACAGGCTTATCAACGGGCGATCGGATCGAGCGGTTGGTGGTTGATGGTGTCATCACCGAAAATCGCGAGCGTGACGAAGCGCTAAAAAAGCTGGCTGACGATCCTAAGGTCAAGGCTTTGTTGGTCGTGATCGATAGCCCGGGCGGAACGGTGGTGGGTGGCGAAGCCTTGTACGAGCGGCTTCGGATGGTCTCTGCCAAGAAGCCGGTGGTGACCGTTATGGGAACGGTAGCAGCCTCGGCGGCTTATATGACGGCGATCGCTGCCGATCGCATCTATGCCCGACAAGGAACATTAACGGGATCGATCGGCGTCATCATGCAGACAGCGGATGTTACGGGGCTTTTGACTAAGCTAGGGATTTCCACCGAGGCGATAAAAAGTGCGCCGCTTAAGGCAACGCCGTCCCCCCTTGAACCGATGACTGATGAAGTCCGGGCGGCAGCGCGTAAGGTGATTGATGACATGTTCAATATGTTTGTGTCGATGGTGGCTGAGCGGCGTTCTTTATCCCGGGAGAAAGCCTTGGAATTGGCCGACGGTCGAGTGTTCACGGGTCGCCAGGCCTTAGACCTTGGCCTTATCGACGCCATCGGTGGGGAGGAGCAGGCCAAGCTCTGGTTGGTGGAAAAGGACCCAGCCATGAAGGATTTGCCAGTACAAAATCTATCCATTCCGGACCCGGAAGACGACTCCTGGCCGGCCGGCCGGGCGTTTTCGTGGGTACTTAATCGCATTTTTAATGAAAAAACCCAAATTTCTGAACGGGTTACCCTTGACGGGTTGGTATCGGTTTGGCACCCTAATCTTCGCCCGTGATCAAAATTTGGGTCATGTGAGCTAACTTAGCCGATAAAGATATCAATACGGAGACAAGGTATCGGTCGGAGTGTGTGGGGGCACTAGTATATGACGAAATCTGAACTCATCATGCGAATTGCGGAAGCCAATCCGCATCTTTATCACCGGGACGTCGAGCGAATTGTTTCGACGATCTTCGACGAAATGTCGGAGGCTTTGGCGCGGGGCGAGCGAGTTGAGCTCCGGGGCTTTGGCGCCTTTTCTGTGAAGCGTCGCGATCCGCGTGTCGGCCGCAATCCGCGAACCGGCACCACGGTTCAGGTTTCGGAAAAACATATTCCCTTCTTCAAAACCGGCAAACAGCTACGGGATCGGCTAAATTCTGGTAATGACTCCCAGTAGTATTATTACCTGACGGATAACCGATCATGGGTCTTTGGGGGCGTCGCATAGCTTTTTGGCTGATCGGTTTGCCGCTGGCGGTCGTAGCGATCTTGTTTGCAATCTCTAACCGTACACCCGTTGTGCTTGAGCTTTGGCCGCTTCCATTCGAGCTTGAGACGCCGCGTTTCCTGCCAGTCCTCGCCGCCGCCTTGATCGGATTCCTTGCCGGCGGCGTCATTGCTTGGTTTGGTGGCAGTCATAGTCGCCAGAAAGCACGCCAGCGGGGCGCAGAAGCTGCGCAAGCACGGGCGGAAGTGCTTCGGTTATCGCAAAAAGTAGAGCAATTGCAGCAGGCACGGGCAGGGGAGGTGAAAATGACCTTGCCGTCAGTGCAAGGCCCTAGGTAATGCGGTTCTTCGGCCCCGACGCGTTGGAGGCCGTTCTCGACTTTCCTTCATTGATAGGGGCGCTTCGTAAGGCCTTTGCCGAGGGTGTGATCATGCCGCCGCGTCAGCATTATCATATTGAGGCGGCCCCGCCGGCTGCCGGAGGCGATCTTTTATTGATGCCGGCATGGCAGGCGGACGAAGTCATCGGAATCAAAATTGTCAGTGTTTTTCCCGATAATGCTCAGCAGGGGTTACCGGCGGTTTCGGGTATTTATGTTCTCTTGGCTGGAAAAACAGGTGTTCCTCTTGCCATGATGGACGGCACACGGCTCACTTTACGCCGTACGGCAGCGGCCTCGGCTCTTGCTGCAGATTATTTAGCGCGCGATCAAGCGACACGATTGCTGATGGTTGGAACAGGTGCCTTAGCGCCCCATCTTATCGACGCTCACGCTACAACCCGTCCTCTCACTGATGTCATGGTTTGGGGTAGAAACCTCAGCAAGGCGGAAGCCTTGGTTCGGCGCCTGACCGATCGGCCGTATAAGGTGACGGCGGTTAACGATTTGGCAGCTGCGGTTCGTCAAGCCGAGATTATTTCCTGTGCCACTCTATCTATGGATCCTGTGATTAAAGGCGAATGGTTATCACCCGGAACCCATCTCGATCTTGTTGGGGGATTTCGCCCTACTATGCGCGAGACGGACGATACGGCTATTCGCCGCTCTCGGATTTTTGTCGATACCCGGGAGGGTGCAACCAAGGAAGCCGGAGATATCGTCCAACCGATTAACAACGGCATTTTGGATCCGAAGAACATCGTCGCCGATCTTTTCGATTTGACGAAAGGGCATTCAAAGGCAAGAAAAACCCCAGACGAAATAACCCTTTTTAAATCGGTTGGTGCCGCGATCGAAGACTTGGCCGCGGCCCGTTTGGCGGCAACGAGGTTGTTCTAATGCCCCACGCCATAATCGTTGGGGCTGGAATTTACGGTTTAAGTATAGCCGCAGGATTTCGCCGCCGAAAATGGGATGTAACTCTTCTCGAGCAAGGTGATGTTCCTTTCGAAAAAGGATCTTCCGTAGATGATCATCGGCTTATCCGTATTCCTTACGGGACCCAAGAAGGCTATGCCCGAATGGCCATCGATGCCTTGCGAGCCTGGGAGGTCGTTTGGCGAGAGCTGGGTGTGCGGCATTATGCAAAAACAGGTATTCTTGCTCTTGCAGAGTCTAAAAGTAATCCCCATTCCTGCTGGGCCCGTAATAGTCGCCGCATTTTGGAAAAATTAAATGTTTCCTGCGAGTGGATAGAAGGTACGGCCATTACCGAAAGGTGGCCTCTTATTATCGACCCGGACAATCTGTCGGCATTATATACGTCTGATGGCGGCGTGCTCTTTGCGCGCCGTATCGTTACGGATTGGGCGGATCATTTGTCGGCGAACGGAACTGATCTAAGGACGCATACCCGGGTGCAAAATATCAATTCCGAGGAACGGTCCGTTAATCTCGCGAATGGTGAACGCTTGACGGGGGATGCTTTGGTCGTCGCCGCCGGTCCCTGGATCAACGGGCTTGTGCCGGAATTGGCAACCCGTCTCATTCCTTCGCGGCAAGTTGTGGCCTATCTTGATCCACCTGAAGAATTAAAATCTTTATGGGAAAACTCACCGGCCATTATTGATGTCGATCGGGCCGATGGGTTTTATCTGGTCCCCCCGGGTTCCGGGCTTAAAATGAAGATTGCGGATCATTCCTTTTCAAGAATGGGTAATCCTAATGAACGATCCATTGCTGCTGGCGAAGTCCAACAGATTGTTGCTACCTGTGCGGCACGCCTCCGCGATTTTAGTCGTTATCGACTTCTTGAGGGGAGAGTTTGCTTTTATACGGTGACTGCGGATGAGAAGTTTATTGCCGAACCCTTAAGCACGGAAGCTCGGCCGCAGAGCTGGGTTATAAGCGCCTGTAGCGGTCATGGTTTTAAATTTGCGCCGCTTCTGGGCGATCATTTGGTTGACGAGATCGTTAATGGAAAAGATCCGGTGCGATTTATGCGCTGGGCGTCGGGCGATAGTCATGTATAAGGAAGCTTATGAATAATCCTATTTTCTTGGCCATTGATAAGCCTAAGCGGAGCGACGCCATAGCTCTTTTGGCGGGCGTTAAACATCTGATCGGCGGTGTAAAGCTCGGCCTGGAGTTTTTCGCCGCCGAAGGGCCGGACGGTATAACCGCGGTTATGGCCACGGCCCCGAATCTTCCGTTATTTCTGGACCTTAAATTGCATGACATACCCAATACTGTCGCGGCGGCAGTAACATCAGTGGCGCGCCTCCGGCCGAGTTTTATTACTGTCCATGCAGCAGGCGGGGAGGCCATGATTGAAGCTGCTGTCGAAGCGGCAAGAAAATCATCCCCGTCATCACCCCCGAAAATTCTTGCCGTAACGGTCCTAACGAGTCTTAACGAAGCCGATCTTGCAGCGACAGGACAAAAGGCTCCGATGGAAGAACAGGTGGAGCGTTTGGCATGCATGGCGGTAGCCTCCCATGCAAGCGGGCTAATCTGCTCGCCTCACGAAATTGCACGGCTTCGTCGCGCCGTCGGACGAGATCCGGTATTGATGGTGCCGGGAATACGTCCGCAAGGCGCAGCCTTAGGCGATCAGAAACGCGCTATGACTCCAAAAGATGCTCTGGCGGCAGGGGCCGATTACTTGGTGATTGGCCGGCCGATATCTGCGGCAGACGATCCCGCCCGGTCCGCTGAAAACATTCTAAGAGAACTTCGGCAGGGATCCGGGTCGTGACGGTAACAGTAAAAATTTGCGGTATTAACGACGAGGCTTCTTTGAAGGCTGCCGTTACCCATGGCGCCAGGTTTGTCGGATTTGTTTTTTATCCGCGCAGCCCGCGCGCCGTGAAGCCGGCAGCCATCTTGCCATGGACCCGTAGTTTAAGTGAAAAGGTTACATCCGTTGGTCTTCTTGTTGATCCCAATGATGAAGATGTCGCCCAAGCGGTAACAAGCGGTGTGCAGATGCTGCAGTTTCACGGCAATGAATCTCCGACGCGACTCTCGGCTATTCGCGAGCGGACGGGATTAAAGATTATGAAGGCGATAAAAGTCGCGGCGACCGAGGATCTGTCGCTTATCTCCCACTTCGAGCCGGTGGCTGATTGGCTGCTTTTTGATGCCAAGCCCCCGGTTGATCGTCCTGATAGTTTGCCGGGAGGTAATGCACGCGCGTTTGACTGGGAAATTATGGCCAAGGCTCGTATTCACCGCCCGTGGATGCTGGCAGGCGGCATCCATGCGGGAAATCTCATCGATGCCGTTCGGCAGAGCGGGGCTGCGGCGGTTGACGTCTCTTCGGGGGCCGAGGATCGGCCGGGGGTCAAGAATCCTGCCAAAATCGCCGAGTTGCTGGCAGTTTCCCGCCAGTCTGGCTATAACCCTGCATTATAAAGGCGAAGGGTTAGAACAGGGCCATGTCAAAACTTAATAGCTACCGCACGGGACCGAACGAGACCGGGCATTTCGGTATTTTTGGCGGACGATTTGTCGCCGAGACCTTGATGCCGCTCATTCTTGAGGTTGAGCGGGCCTATGCGGCGGCCAAGGCAGATTCATCGTTCCAATCCGAGCTTGATTATTATCTCGCCCATTATGCCGGCCGGCCCAGCCCCCTTTATTTTGCCGAACGCTTAACCAAGCAATTGGGCGGAGCGCGGATTTATTTTAAGCGTGACGAACTTAATCACACCGGCAGTCATAAGATCAATAACGTCTTGGGCCAAATCCTTTTGGCGCGCCGGATGGGCCGCACACGGATCATTGCCGAGACCGGTGCGGGCCAGCACGGGGTCGCCGTGGCCACCGTCTGTGCATTATTTAATATTCCCTGTTGCGTTTATATGGGTGCGACCGATGTTACCCGGCAGCAGCCTAATGTGTTTCGGATGAAGCTTCTCGGCGCCGAAGTGAAACCGGTCACGGCCGGAACGGGTACGCTCAAGGATGCGATGAATGAAGCCCTGCGTGATTGGGTCGCCCATGTGGACGATACTTTTTATATCATTGGGACTGTCGCGGGACCACATCCATATCCGATGATGGTGCGGGATTTTCAATCGGTGATCGGCACTGAGGCCCGGGAGCAAATTTTGGCGGCCGAAGGTAAATTACCAAATGCCTTAGTCGCCTGTATCGGTGGCGGATCCAACGCCATGGGGTTGTTTTATCCTTTTCTCGATGACCAAGAGGTCCGATTGATTGGTGTCGAGGCGGCGGGGCATGGGATCGAAACCGGCGAGCATGCGGCCTCTCTGTCGGGCGGTAAGCCGGGTGTTTTGCACGGAAACCGAACCTATTTGCTGCAAGATGAAGATGGGCAGATCAAAGACGCCCACTCCATTTCGGCGGGACTTGATTATCCGGGAATTGGTCCGGAACATAGCTGGTTGCATGATACGGGCCGTGCCGAATATGTCTCGGCGACAGATGACGAGGCGCTGGATGCGTTTCAACTTTGCGCCCGAACCGAAGGAATTATTCCCGCGCTCGAGCCGTCTCATGCCCTTGCCTATGTGCGTAAGTTCGCCCCGACGCTTTCTACGAACAGTATCATCGTGATGAATCTCTGCGGTCGTGGCGATAAGGATATTTTTGCAGTCGCCGAGCGGTTGGGAGTGGCGTTGTGAAGCAGGATCAATCTTCGTCCTCGCGGCTGACGCGCCGATTTCAGACGTTACGACAGGCGAACCGCGGCGGACTCATCACCTTTATTACCGCCGGGGATCCGGATCTTGAAACCTCCGGCAAAATCCTGGCCGGCCTTGCGGCTGCCGGCGCGGATATCATCGAGTTGGGAATGCCGTTTTCCGATCCCATGGCCGATGGGCCGGCGATTCAAGCATCATCTTTGCGGGCTTTGAAATCAGGCATGACGCTCCGGCGTCTCCTGAAAATGGTGACAAAGTTTCGGGCGGACAATAGTGACACCCCGCTGGTTCTGATGGGTTACTACAATCCCATCTATCACTATGGTGATGAGGCTTTCATTCGCGACGCCAAGGCTGCCGGCGTTGATGGATTGATCATTGTGGATCTACCGCCGGAAGAGGACAAGGATTTGCGCCAACGGGCCGCCGCAGCAGGAATTGACTGGATCCGCTTGGCAACCCCGACCAGCAACGAGGCGCGGTTGCCCACAGTTGTCGACGGGGGATCAGGCTTTCTTTATTACGTTTCCGTGGCCGGAGTTACGGGCACAAAGGCCGCCGCCGCGGCGGATATCGGTGCGGCTGTAGCCAGGCTTAAGCGGCATACCCATTTGCCGGTTGCCGTTGGCTTTGGTATTGGTGACCCGGCTCAGGCGGCGGCGGTGGTTCGCTATGCCGATGCCGCTGTGGTAGGCTCGGCTTTAATTCGGAAAGTCGCAGAAAATCTGGACTCTTCCGGAGCCGCTGGCGCAAATTGTGTTCCCAGTGTCTTGTCTTTAGTCAAAGACCTGGCCGCGGGCGTTTCAGCGTCGCGCGTATGAACAGGTGAGAGGGTGATATGAACTGGCTAACCAACCTTGTGCGGCCCAAGATTAAAGCCCTCGTCGGCGCGGCGGATGATGGAGAGACCCGGTGGGCAAAGTGTCCCGCCTGCGGGCAGATGATTTATCGTAAAGAGCTGATCGAAGCGCGGCATGTGTGCCCGAACTGCAATCATCACATGCGGTTGCCGGCGCTCGAGCGGTTGGAACTTTTGTTTGATGAAGGTGCTTACGAAAAAATCGCTTTGAGTCGCTCGGTGGTTGATCCGCTCAAGTTTCGCGACATTCGTCGCTACACCGAGCGATTGAAGGAAGCGCAAACTCGCACCGGAGAGAGCGATGCCATTTTGGTCGCATCGGGTACGGTTGCGGGTGTGCCGGCCGTGATTGCCGTATTTAATTTCGCCTTCATGGGCGGTTCGATGGGAATGGCTGTCGGTGATGGATTATTGGCTGCGGCACGCCTGGCAGTTGATAAAAAGTGTCCGCTAATCACCGTTCCGGCATCGGGCGGTGCGCGAATGCAAGAGGGTATTCTTTCGCTCATGCAGTTGCCGCGCACGATCATTGCCGTGCAGATGGTTAAGGAAGCGGGTTTACCCTATGTCGTCTTGCTTACCGACCCAACCACGGGCGGCGTATCCGCGTCTTTCGCCATGTTGGGCGACATCGCCATTGCTGAGCCCGGTGCGGTTATCGGTTTTGCGGGAAGCCGGGTCATTGAGGAAACCATTCGTGAAACACTTCCCGACGGTTTTCAACGCGCCGAATATCTTCGGGATCACGGCATGGTCGATATGGTTGTTAAGCGCGGAGAGCTACGCGAAACCCTGGGCCGGGTGCTGAGCATGATGATGCAGCCTGCCAAGGAAAAACTTGCCCGCGCCACATCCCTGGTTCCCAGCGGACATTAAGGTTGCCCTTGAATTCATCGTCCACCCCTGATGTCAGGAGCGATGCAATCCTCAAGCGATTGCTCGGCCTTCATCCGAAGGTTATTGATCTGTCCTTGTCCCGGATCGAGCGATTGTTGGATCGGTTGGGCCGTCCTCAGAATAAGCTGCCGCCGGTGGTTCATGTCGCTGGGACCAATGGTAAGGGATCGGTTCAAGCTTACATGCGCGCCATGTTTGAAGCATCCGGGTATAAGGTTCATGCTTATACTTCCCCGCACTTAGTGAGCTTTACCGAGCGGATACGTCTTGCCGGGAAAGTAATTTCCGAAGACGGATTATCCGATCTTTTGGAAGAATGTGAAAAAGTGAATGATGGCGCGCCCATCACCTTCTTTGAAATTACCACCGCGGCGGCTTTCTTGGCCTTTGCGCGGACGCCGGCTGACGTGTTGTTGTTGGAGGTGGGCTTAGGGGGGCGGCTTGATGCGACGAATGTCGTCGAAAAACCGGCCGTGACGGTGATTACCCCGATCAGTCTCGATCACCAACAGTACTTGGGAAATACCCTGGCCGAGATCGCCGCGGAAAAGGCGGCTATTCAAAAACGTGGTACACCGTCCGTTATCGCGGCCCAGGTAGCCGAAGCTGCCGCCGTTATCGAAGCTGAAGCTCAGCGGCTCGGTATTCAGATGCGTCGGAGCGGGATCGAATGGTCTGTCAATCACAAGGAAGACGACGGGGGCCAATTGCATTGGCGACGTGTTGGGCGGAATTTAACGCTGCCGCTTCCGGCCTTGCCCGGCGCCCATCAATACGGCAATGCTGGAACGGCCATTGCCGCGCTTGATCTTTTGGATGAAAGCGGTGCTTTCATGATTCCCGATGCGGCAATCGCCCAAGGTTTAACGGCGGTTGAGTGGCCGGCGCGGTTGCAGCGATTGACCAAAGGGCCTTTGGTTGAGGCGATCCCCGCAGACTGGACGCTGTGGTTGGATGGGGGTCATAATCCCGGCGCGGGAGAAGCTTTAGGTGCGTGGAGCGCTTCAATTACGGAACCATTGCATGTCATCTGCGGGATGTTGAATACCAAAGACCCGCGTGGATTCTTGCAGCCTCTTGCCGCCAAGGCGGCCTCACTTCACGCCGTGTCCATCCCAGGTGAAGCGAATACATTTCCCGCTGCCGTCACCGCTACGGCGGGAACTGACGCCGGTCACCGCCGGGTTTTTGAAGCTGAAACTCCCGCGGCGGCATTGGCCACGATCAGATCCATGGAATCAGGACCGGCGCAGATTCTTATCTGCGGCTCGCTTTACTTGGCCGGACATGTTCTTTCAGAGAGTAGTTAGGTGTTAGGCGATAGCGGGCTTGGCTTCGGTTCGCAAGCTGGTATCCGCAATCGGCCAGTTCAGAACGGCTCCTAACACACCAAGCAATAGGGATGCCCACCACATGGCGTCGTAGTTGCCCCAGGTATCAAAGGCGACCCCGCCCAGCCAAGCACCGAAGAAGGCACCGACTTGGTGCGAAAGAAACACGATGCCGAATAGGGTCGACATGTATTGCGGCCCAAAAATCTGCGCGACAAGTCCGCTGGTGAGAGGGACGGTCGATAGCCACAACAGCCCGGCCCCTGCCGCAAAAAGAAGAATGGTGGTCTCGGTTTTAGGCGCTAATAAAAGCGCACCGAACACGACAGCGCGCAAAAGGTAAATAAGCGACAGGAGGTATTTCTTCCGAAAACGATCGCCCAAGCGTCCGGCAAGCAAGGTGCCCGCGACATTGAATGCGCCGATAATGAAAAGCCCCGTCGCCCCCACAGACGCCGGCAGTCCGCACAGATTCACAAATCCCGGCAAGTGCGTCGCGATAAAGGCCACATGAAATCCGCAGACGAAAAAGCCCAAGGTTAAGAACCAAAACCCGCTATGTCCCATGGCTTCGCGGATGGCCTCGGTTAAGGAAAGCCCGCCGATTGTGACAACACTTTTCCCCTTCATCGAAGCCGACAAGGGTACGATGATTAAAGCCAAGGCGGCAGAGGTCAGAAGCGCTGCCGACCAGCCGAGATTTCCGATCAATCCTTGGCTGATTAAGGGAAATACGGCCATGCCCAAAGATCCAATCGCGCTGGTGATTCCTAGCACGCTTCCTCGGCGCTCCGGCGCAACCGAGCGTCCGACGGCGCCTAAAACAACGCCGAAGCTGGCGCCGGAAAGGGCGATACCGATCATGAGCCCGGCGCTTAATGTGAATACGAAAGGCGTTGTCGCCAGCGCCATGAAAGCAATGCCCAGGGCATAGAGCAGACCGCTGGCGGCGATGGTACGGGCGGCGCCAAACCGGTCGGCGACCATGCCGGCAAAAGGCTGGGATAACCCCCACATAAGCTGTTGGATGGCCATGGCCAGAGCAAAAACGCCACGCGGCCAGGCATGAGCTGTGGTTAATGGCTCTAGAAACAGCCCAAAACTCTGCCGCAGACCAAGATTAAGCGCCAGGGTGATCCCGCCGCAGAGCAAAATAAGAAGAGGGGCTTGGCGAAACGCGCCGCCGCTTAAGAAAGTGTTTTTCATGGCCACAGCATGCCTTCCTTTCTCGCCAGAAGAAAGCGTAAGCTGTGCCATAACCCATGACAAAAGCGCAGGGGTCACGTGCAATTGCGGGGAAACTCGGCATTCCAAATATAAAAAGAAAAAGGGAGGTTTATATGGCGGCAGCTACGCATTTTGCAGAATCTTACCTTGACGCCCGCGATAAATTTCGCGCCATTGCCGAACGGAAGGGGGGCAAGCTTCGAGCCGCGCATAATCCTGCTTTGGGATTTCATGGCGAAGAGCTCAGTATAGATTACGCTTGGTTCGGCGCCAGCGACGCCTCCAAGGTTTTGGTTCTTCTTTCAGGCACCCATGGTGCTGAAGGGTTTTGCGGATCTGGGTGTCAGATTGGCTGGCTGGCCGAGGTCGGGCCTGAGACCTTGCCCAAGGATACGGCGTTATTCGTCATCCATGGGGTTAATCCTTACGGATTTTCGTGGCTGCGTCGGACTAACGAAGACAACGTCGATCTTAACCGCAACTTTGTGGATTTCTCTAAATCTTTGCCCGAAAATAAAGGCTACGATCAGTTGGCGGCCGCCATCTGCCCTAAAGAATGGGCGGGGGCCTCACGAGTGTCTGCCGATCAAGAGCTCGCCGCCTATGCCAAGGCACATGGAGATTTCGCACTGCAGTCCGCCATGAGTATTGGTCAGTATCGCCATCCGCAGGGCTTATTTTATGGCGGCGCGAAGCCGACGTGGTCTCGGCGCACTTTGGAGGATCTCGCGCGGCGCTACTTGGGCTCGGCACAGCATATTGCTTTTATCGATTACCACACGGGACTAGGACCTTATGGCTACGGCGAGCTGATTGCGAGCGGCGCCAAGGACGATCCGGGATATCTTCGGTGTAGGGATTGGTACGGCGCCGATAATGTCACTAATCCTGACTTAGGAAATAGCGCTTCGGCGCAGGTCATTGGAACGATGATGCAGGGGTTGGAGAAAGTACTGCCCCAAGCGGTTGCTACTAGTATTGCCATCGAATATGGAACGAAGCCCTTGCCGGAGGTGGTTGAGGCCTTGCGGGCGGATGCGTGGCTTCATGTCTATGGCGATATATCTTCGGCTGAAGGGCGTAAAATCAAACAAGCGGTTCGCGATTGTTTTTATGGCGATGAGCCGACATGGAAGGAAAAAGTCCGCAGTCAATCCGACCAAGTCATTGCGCAAGCCTTGCGCGGACTTGCTGCGTCTTAAATAATGCTGGGAGGTTTGGGGCCCCCTGTGGCCCAATCTAACAGACAAGCTGTATGAACAATAGGAGTCATCACGCCAGTTGCCAATTGCATCATGCAGCCGATATTTCCGGTCGCGACGATATCGGGGGCAACGGATTTTATATTGATCAGCTTGCGATCGCGAAGCTGATCGGCAATTTCTGACTGCAGAATATTATAAGTCCCGGCTGAACCGCAGCAGAGATGACTTTCAGGAATTTCCCTTAGGCTAAAGCCCGCCGCGACCAACAACTGGCGGGGAATTTCATTAAGTTTCTGACCGTGTTGCATTGAGCAGGCGGAATGATAGGCGATCGTCAAAGGTGATTTTTGTACAGGTGTTTTCAGGCCCAGGTCGCTGATGATTTCGGTAATATCTTTAGTTAGGGTGGAGACGCGTTTTGCTGCTTCGGCTAACTGCGGGTCGTGACGGAACATAAATCCGTAGTCTTTAAGTGTGGTGCCGCAGCCGGAAGTATTGCTGATAATGGCGTCGAGTCCGGCGCCACTAATCTCGGCATCAAACGCCGTGATAACCTGACCTGCGCTGTTGCGGCTGGTCTCTGCATCGCCCAAGTGATGCGCAACAGAGCCGCAGCAACCTGCCTTTGTCACCACAACCTCGCATCCATGGCGTTGCAAAAGACGAATTGTGGCGGCGTTAATCTCGGGAACAAGAACGGTTTGCACGCATCCGGTTAACAAAGCAACCCGCTTGCGGCGTGTTCCTATGGCCGAAAAGATTTGCGGATGCAAGGGAAGAGGCCGGGCAAGATTTTGAGGTGTGAGAGCAAAAACCGGTTGAAGTTTTTTCGGTAGAAGAGGTTTTGCAAAACGAAAAAACTGAATAAAACCAAGGGCAGGCCGCATAAGTGTGGGGTGCTGCAAAAGTAGAATGAGGACGCGGCGCAACATTTTATCAAACCAAGGTCGCTTAAAAAACTTTTCAATATGATTTCGGGCGTGATCAACCAGATGCATATAGTGCACACCGGAAGGACAGGTTGTCATGCAGGAGAGGCAAGAGAGGCAGCGATCAATATGAGTCACGGTTGATTCCGATGGCGGACCCCCTTGTTCCAGCATCTCTTTAATCAAATAAATTCGGCCGCGCGGACTGTCTAATTCGTCACCCAATAGGATATAGGTCGGACAGGTTGCGGTGCAGAATCCACAATGAACGCAGGTCCGAAGAATCTTCTCGCTTTCCTGAATATGCGGATCGCTCAGTTGCGCCAGGTTAAAGGATGTCTGCATCTCAACCCTGCTCTGAAGGAGTAAGGCGACCGGGATTTAGAACACCTTGCGGATCGAAAGCCGCTTTAACACGCCGAGATAAGGCTGCCAAAGGTGCGGCTGGCGGTTGGAACGGTAAAATCGCCTGGCGAATGCCGGGCGGAGCACGGAGTAAGGTTGCCGTGCCGCCAAGTCTTTGCGCTGCACCCCGAAGCAATCCCGACGCCGCATCATCTATAGCGGGAACGGAGACCCAGATGAGTCCGCCGGCCCAATCCATAAAGTAACGCATAGTGTTTTGGTTAAGCGAGGATAACAGCTGGTATCCCTGTGCGGGAGGAACGGAGAGGCGCCACAAGGCAGTCCCATCGGCAATAAAGTATGTGGCGTTTCGTATCTCTTGCCACAATAACTGAGAAGGCTGTTGGTCCAAAATAAGGTGGGGGCCGAATTCCGCGAGCTGGAGAGAAATTTTCTGACAGTGGGCAGGAATTGAAAGTTCAACGCCTTCTATCCTTAAAACAGTTGCAGAACGATTGCTGTGGCTGACCTCCCCGACTTGGGAGGTGCGGCTGACTTGTTCGGGAAGATAGGCCGCGCCGGTAATTTCCCAAGGTTCGCTTAGGGCGCGCGTCATTAAAGCGCCAGCCCGTGCAGGGTTCAGGTTTAGCACCACCAAGGTGCGTTCAGTTGCCGGTCGGGGCAGAACCTTCAGCGTAAGTTCCGTAAGGACCGCCAGAGTTCCAAAAGACCCACACATCAGCTTGGGTAAATCATAGCCGGTAACGTTTTTGACAACCTTGCCACCTGCTTTGAAAATAGTTCCAGTTCCGGCAACAGCCATGAGCCCTAAAAGGTGATCTCGGGGTGCGCCGACTTTGAGGCGACGTGGACCGCCTAATCCCATAGCGATCGCGCCGCCAATGGTGCCTTGGTGAGGGGGCACTCCCCACAAAGGGCCAAAATCCGGCGGTTCAAACGCGAGGTGTTGTCCATGCGAAACCAGAGTTTGCTCAAGATCAAAAAGCCGCGTTCCCGGCTTTACCGTCAGGATGAGTTCTTCCGGTTCGTAATTGATAATCCCGTCGAACCGCGACAGGTCGAGCTGATGAGGAATTTCGGTAGGACGGCCAAAACCCCGGCGGCTGGCCCTGCCGACGACCTCGAGCGATTTTCCGTTGTTGGCGCTATCCTTGATGAAAGCGGCAAGATCTTCGGTCGTGCTTGGGCGTTCAAGGGTCGATGGCATGATCAGAAACGCGGCAAATCGGCAAAAGGAAGAGCGCCATGATGCACGTGCATTCGCCCCAACTCGGCGCATCGATGGAGGGTGGGAAAGACTTTCCCCGGATTAAGCAGGCCTTGTTCGTCGAATGCGCATTTTAACCGTTGCTGCTGAGCCAGGTCGTCGTCGTTGAACATGCTGCCCATGAGATCGCGTTTTTCGACACCGACGCCATGTTCACCGGTAAGAACCCCGCCCACTTCGACACAAAGCTTTAGAATGTCGGCGCCAAAGGCTTCGGCACGAGCCAGCTCGCCGGCATTGTTTGCGTCGTACAAGATCAAGGGATGCAGATTGCCGTCTCCCGCATGAAAGACATTGGCAACGCGCAAAGAATAGGTCGCGGATAAGTCCGCTATCCGCTGCAAAACCTCGGGCAATCTTTTGCGCGGGATTGTCCCGTCCATGCAGTAATAGTCGGGACTAAGGCGGCCTACCGCCGGGAAGGCGGCTTTGCGTCCGGCCCAGAAACTTAACCGCTCTTGTTCGGTTTGGCTTAAACGAACGCTCAGCGCGTGATGTTCGGTTGCAATCTGGGCGACGCGATCGATGAGATGATCGACTTCGATTTTCGGTCCATCCAGCTCAACAATAAGCAAGGCTGCCACATCAAGGGGATATCCTGCCTTCACAAAAGCCTCGGCGGCATGAACGGCGGGTTGATCCATCATTTCCATGCCGGCGGGAATAATGCCGTCGGCAATGATGGCGGCAACGCAGTTTCCGGCATCAATGCTGCTGCCAAAACCAATCAATAACGCCCGCGCGGTTTCGGGTTTGGGCAGGATGCGTACGGTGATTTCTGTAATGACGCCCAGAAGCCCCTCCGATCCCGTGAGAGCCCCCATCAGATCATAAAAACCCTCATCCATATGCCTGCCGCCAAGACGGATAAGGGTTCCGTCCATTAAAACGACTTCAAGACCCAGAAGATTATTCGCTGTGACCCCGTACTTCAGGCAATGCACGCCGCCTGAATTTTCCGCGACATTTCCGCCGACGGTGCAGGCGATTTGACTAGAGGGATCCGGGGCATAGTAAAAACCATCGGCGGCAACAGCCTGGGAGAGAGCAAGGTTCGTCACCCCAGGCTGGGTCACGATGCAACGATTGCCAAGATCGATGTCCAAGATCCGATTGAATTTACCAAGGCCAAGGACGATACCGTCCCCCAGAGGCAAGGCGCCGCCGGACAAAGACGTACCCGCGCCCCGCGGCACTACTTTGATCCTGTTGCTGTGGCAGTAGCGTAAAACGGCGGAAACTTCGGAGACCGTTTCTGGTAAGACCACCAACATAGGCGGCGTTCGGTAGGCCGTTAGGGCGTCGCTTTCATAAACTTTGAGCGCGCTGATGTCGTCGATGACCGAGGTTGATTTAACGAAACCGCGTAGCTCGGCCGCAATGGCGGAGCGGCGCTTTAAAATATCCTGATCAAGTTCCGGCATTCGCAGCATGGCTGCGCGCTCCTTTAAGGTTCAAAGGAGCATCAAACCCTTTCGCGAAGGGGGTCAAGTATAATGGTAAGAGGATGAGCGCCAGATCGTCGGCAGCAATAATTAACCCTGGCGGGCTTTAAACCGAGGGTTTTTCTTATTGATGATGTAAACACGGCCTTTGCGGCGGACAAGACGGCAATCTTTGTCGCGCTTTTTCATAGTTTTCAATGAGTTAACGATCTTCATGGCCGCAAGTCCCACGCCTAAAACACCGGATACCGCCATTGGGGCGGCCCTTGAAAGCGCCGGACCATAGGGGTAAGGCTGTCATCTGTCAACCCGCCCGGCATTCCTATGGCCGAGGTGGGTTAGTTCCCTGTTTTGGTCGACAAACTGGATATTGGATGAAGAACCCCCCGGCTACGTTATCCGATCTGATCCAGGCGGCGATCCGCTATGAGAATACGGGGAATTTTAAGGGGGCTGAATCGGCTTATCAGGCGATTTTAGCCCAGGATAGCCGGCAGGTCGACGCCCACCTTGGCTTAGGGCGGGTATATACCCAACGCCAACTTTTACCGGAAGCGATTCAGGCCTTTAAGGCGGCCCTAAAAATTGATCCGAGCAACTATTTTGCCAGGGCAAATTTGGGGGCGGCGTTGCGCCTGACGGGCGATTTGCCGGGGGCCATCGACGCTTTGCGGCAGGCTAAGGGTTTGGCGCCGGCAGGAGCAGGTGTGCATATTCTCCTGGGGTTGGCCTTGAAGGATCAGGGTGATCTGGCGGCAGCCGAAACAGTGCTTCGGGAAGCGGTTTCATTGACCCCGCTGTCGGATAAGGCGTGGAACTCTCTTGGCATTGTTTTAGGGTTGGCGGGCCGGCACCAAGAAGCCGAAACTTGTTTCTTGAAAGCAACCCAGATCGCGCCAAGTCATCGCGGACATTGGGCAAATCTGGCTTCCGCCTGCGAAGAACAGGGAAAAATTGTCGGGGCTGTAGCCGCCTATCGTCGGGCCTTGGCGCTGGGATCCGATGATGGAATTTTGTGGACGGCTTACGCACGGTTGCTCAGGAAAGAGAACATCGGTGGCGACGAGCGACAGCTAACGCAAGAACTTTTGACATGTTTTTCCCGTGGCGATCTTGACCATCAGCATCTTTTTCAGAACGCTCTTGATTTAGTTAGGCCGCAGGCCTTATGGCCGCTACCCACACTGCAAGATCCAAAAGGCATGACAAAGGTAAAGGCCTATTTGGATACACCCTTAGCCAAGGGCATTTTGCATCGATGCCTCAATACTGATTCTTTGTTCGAAAAAGTTCTGACGAATTTACGGCGTGAATTTCTGGAGAACGCGTCGTTGGTTGGTGAAATGAAAGAGCTCATTGAAGCTTTGGCAGTCCAGTGCTGGAATAATGAGTATATTTTTGCTGAGTCAAAAGACGAGACTGGGAAAATTGCCGAGCTTGTTTCTCAGGCAGAGAAGGATTCAACATCCACTCTTGCGGCGATCCTTGCCTGTTACCGGCCACTGAACTCCTTGCCTTTTTCGGTCCAAGCTGCCGCTTCCCCCGCATTGCGCCAGCAACAGGTGGAAGAACCGGCGCAGGAAAAATCCTTAGCGGATCGGCTGATGTCCCTTACGGAGATTTCAATCGGTGTGTCGGCTGCCGTGCGCGATCAGTACGAGGTCAACCCCTATCCGCGATGGCAGGCAATCGATCAGGCGCCGCGGGACCGGTTTCAGAATCGCATGTTGAAACTTCTGCCGATGCTGACGGCGGCGGATCTTCCCACGCGTACCCCGCCGCGCATTTTAATCGCCGGCTGCGGCACCGGGCGTCATGCGGCGGAGACGGCAATTCACTTTGGCGATGCGGATATTTTGGCGATGGATCTCAGCCGGGCAAGCCTGGGTTACGCGGCCCGAAAGGCCGGTGAGTTGCGTTTGTCATCGATTAAGTTTGCTCAGGGCGACATCTTAAAATTGACGGGTTATTCCGAAAGGTTTGACGTTATTGAATCAACCGGGGTCTTGCATCATTTGGAAAATCCTTTGGACGGCTGGAAAGTTCTTCGCAGTCTTCTAAAGCCGCGAGGCTTGATGCGCATCGCTTTGTATAGTCGCACCGCCCGGCGACCGTTGAGCGCCGCCAAGGTCATAATGTCGCAAAACAATCTTGCGGCGGACGCGGCGGGTATTCGCGCGTTGCGTCAGCACATTTTAAATTTGCCGGACGCGGACCCGCTCAAGCGAATAACGGGCGGTGATGATTTTTATAGTCTGTCGGGATGCCGGGATCTGTTGTGCCATGTTCAAGAGCATCAGGTTGATCTCGGTGAGATTGCGACAATGCTGAAACAGTTGGATCTGGTATTTCGCGGCTTTGAATTTCCCACCAAAGCGCCCTTGGCGGCCTATCATCAAGCCTTTCCGCAAGATAAGTATGGTTTAGGCCTGACGACTTGGGCGCGTTACGAGGCGTCTCACCCCACGGTTTTTGCCGGGATGTACCAGTTTTGGTGCCAAGCGGCGGATTTATCGCCGACGGCATAAGTTCGCCGTAATCTCATTTTTATATGGGACGTTTAAGGAGATCCCGTGCGTCAGTTTTTCTTTCTCGCAGCCTTTGTTTTTGGTGCGGTTTTAAGTCAATCGGCTCTGGCGGCGGGCGATCTCGTGCCCTGTGAAAAAATCGGCATCAGTTTAAAAATCGACGGGTTTGATCCCTATGCCGCACGATGCCAGCAGGGTGATGCTGGCGGCAATGTGGGGCTGCGCTATGAAGGTCTGACCGCGGATAGCGGCGGGATTTTTGTGCAGGCGGTGGCGCGCCGCGCCGTCGGCGACTCTTACCGCAAGGCGATCTCCGATGCTGAGGTGCAACGCCTGGCTCAGGGGTCCAACGGATGGTTGGCGACCCAAGCGCGGTCGTGGTCGGCGCCAAGCCGGATCGGCGAAGGCCGGATCATTCAGGCTTTAACGGCAAATGATGTCTGCTTATTTTATGTCGAGCCGTTTGGTAACAAAGACTACGGCCACCGCGGCGATCATACACTTTTATATTGCCGGCCCGGCACGGCGTTTTTTGGTAACGATGATGTTGCCCAGGTACTGCGCGGTATCGGATTCAAGGAATAGATAGGACAGGGATGGTGGGCGCTACAGGGATTGAACCTGTGACCCCTGCGATGTCAACACAGTGCTCTACCGCTGAGCTAAGCGCCCATGACCCGGCGTTCGGTCGTTATCCTAGACCCCCGCATCCTAGACCTGGCCGCGCTTGACCTACCACCAACGCAGCCAGCCTGCAAGTCCGCCCGCATTGCCTTCTGTAGAATCATGGCGTAAACCAGGCTTATGGGGCTTTCTTCCTTCCATCTGCGCGAGGCTGCGCCGGCCGATATGGCTGCCATTACCGAGATTTACGGCCATCACGTTCTGGCCGGGCTTGCCTCTTACGAAGAGGTTCCGCCCACAAAAGCCGAGATGACGACCCGTCATGCCGCCATTATTGAGCGCGGCCTGCCTTATATAGTGGCCGAGACCGAGGGGATGATCGCCGCCTATGCCTATGCCGGACCTTTCCGCACCCGGTCCGCCTACCGCTATACGGTTGAGGACAGTGTTTATGTGAACGAGCGGTTTGCTCGGCAAGGTCTGGGTAAGACCTTGATCGAAGAGTTAATCAAGCGGTGTACAAATAAGGGATTTCGCCAAATGGTGGCGGTCATTGGCGGTGGCCATCCAGCCTCGATCGCGCTGCATGTCGCCTGCGGCTTTCAGGAGACCGGCCGGCTGACCGGTATTGGTTTCAAAAAGGGTCAGTGGTTGGATACGGTTTTCATGCAGCGCAGCCTGGGTCCCGGCAGTAAAACGCCGCCGCAGGACCGTTAAGCGGCAACAACGATATAGCGATTTAGCATGGCAACTTTTCGACCCTTTGCTCTTCTGGCCGATATTGGCGGTACTCATGTGCGGTGTGCGCTCGATTTAGGCGATGGAAGCGCACCGACCCATGTGAAGCTGGTGCGCGCCGATGATTATCCGGATTTGGCGGCGGTGATCCGGGCCTATCTTGCGGAGGTGGGTGGCCCGGTGCCCCATTACGCCGCCCTAGCCGTCGCCGGTCCCGCCATTGGCGATAGAATCGCCTTAACCAATCGCGACTGGGTGTTCTCCCAAGCTGAGCTTACAAGAGATTTTGGTTTTGAAGGAATGGTGTGCGTGAATGACTTTGCCGCCCAGGCCTATGCCTTGGCGGTTTTGGGACCCGGCGATGTCGAACCGGTCGGTGGCGGGGTTGCCGTCTCGGGTGCGCCTTGCGTAGTGATTGGTCCCGGCACGGGATTAGGCGTTGCCGGACTGATTTGGGTCGACGGAAAACCGGTGCCGATTGGCGGGGAAGGCGGTCATGCTAGTCTTGCGCCTTATGATGCGCGCGAAGCCGAGATCTTGAGCATACTGCGCCGGCGATTCACCCATGTCTCGGCCGAACGGGTTCTGTGCGGTGAAGGCCTGTGCAATCTTTATCACGCGGTGGCGGCGATGCGCGGCGTGCCGGCGCGCCCGTTAACGCCTCAGGCGATTGCTGGTGAGGCCGGGGCAAACGATCTCGCCACCGAAACCTTGGATCTGTTTTTCTCGTTTCTGGGAAATGCCGCCGGAAGTCTGGCGCTTATTTTTGCTGCGCGGGGCGGCGTTTACCTGGCCGGGGGAATCTTGCCCAAGCTGGGGGCGCAGTTAAATGCCTCGCGCTTTCGCGAGCGCTTTGTAGCCAAGGGACGGTTTGTCGCCTACCTTGAGGCCATTCCGACGCGCTTAGTGGTGGCGGCCACCCCCGCCTTGGGCGGACTGCAGGCGGCGTTGCGTGCGGCGGATCTAAAAAAACGAGCGACTAGTTAGGTCGCTCGCTGAGTTATGGCCGCTGATGACAGCATGGCCAGGGACAATTCGATAAGGGGCGACTAGGCCGCAAGGCCGATGGCCCTTTTGTAAAGGTCCAACAATTCTTCCTGTTCTTGACGATCGGCGGCGTCCATTTTGCGCAGCTTCAGAATCTGCCGCATGACCTTGGTGTCAAAGCCGGATGATTTTGCCTCGGCATAAATGTCGCGCACATCGGCAGCCAACGCCGTCTTCTCTTCTTCAAGCCGCTCAATCCGTTCGATGAAGGCGCGAAGGCGGTCACCCGCTATGCCGCCCACGGTGCGGGGCGCGCTGGTTTCCGTATCGCCGTCATCCATAACAACCTCATCCATAGTCACTTCTCCTGCGGCTTGTGCCCTACCGGCACCTTATGCGAAGGGCGCACCCTAAACCGCCGCGCCCGGGGGCAAAAGCCATAGGGGGGTGGTGCGTAGTGGGGATAAAGGGGATAACTTGCTAAAGGCCGGGCTTAAGCCCAGGAATCCTCGGGTTATTGTCCCGAAGAAACCTACCGTTGATAGGTGGCCTTCCAGGTTTCATAGGGCATGCCATAGACGATTTCCCGGGCGGCGGCATCGCTTAGGTCTATGCCCCGCTCTTCGGCGGCCGCGCGGTACCATTTGGACAAACAGTTGCGGCAAAATCCGGCCAGATTCATCAAGTCGATGTTTTGCACGTCGGTTCTGTTGCGCAAGTGGGCAATCAGAGCGCGGAAAGCCGCGGCTTCAAGTTCTGTCTGTTGCTGCTGATCCATGAAAACGCCTTTCGCTGCCAATGTGGGCACCAAGTCCGGGACCGACATGATGTGGGTCAGACTGAAGGATTAACAATCGGGAATGGCCAAGCGCGTTTAAAAAAATTTATGACGGCGCGGGCGGCGTACCAGCAACAACAGCAAAAGGCCCGGGATGCCGAAGACCAGACCGGCCGGCCACAGCAAAACCGTGACAATCCAAGGATCCCACAGCGCCGGGTGGATATACCGCTGCACCACCGCCTGAACGAGGTTAAGCGATCCGCCGTGAATATCGTGCCAGACCTGGCCTGTGGCATGGGGGGTGAAGCTGCCGGTCTGAATGAAGGTGAAGGTATCCAGGGCGAGAAACCCGATACCTAGTAATATCAAGATCCAACCGAGGCCCCGCAACGTTCGCGCCAAAGCACGTGTCTCCCTGCCCGCATCGCAACCATGCCCAGTATAACTGATTTCGATAGATAAAGCGAAACACATCGCATAAGCCCGGTTGCGCCGGTGATGCTGCCGGGGTAGGGTCCCGCCGCTCCGCAGCAGAAAGGGCCCGAATCGGGGTCCTTGTATCCGGTTAAGGCCGGGCTAAGAAACTGTGGGATCCGGAGGGGTGGCCGAGTGGTTGAAGGCGCACGCCTGGAAAGTGTGTAGGGGTTAATAGCCCCTCGTGGGTTCGAATCCCATCCCCTCCTCCATTTATAAAAATCCCCCTTCACGGGGGCTTTTTATAAATGGAGATGGGTTTGGCGAGAGCCCACCGGTTCGACAAAAAGCTTGAGCCGCTTTCGTCGCTTAGCGTTTGCAACGAGGCCATCAGGCCGAGATAATCCAATTGTTCCATCCCTTTGAATTGCGATCTACGGGAGAATTAAGGTTGCTGCGCAGAGGTCATAGTCAGTTACGACATTTAATTTTAGTCCTGATTGTTGTCGGTGGTCATTTTCTTGTGGCCTGCACCGATCGCGATAATTCGGAAGAAATTCGCATTGCGCGGGAATGGGCCAACTTGGCACCGTTACCTGAAACAACTGATGTAAAAGTTGAAACAAAAGGCAGTTCATTCACCCGAGAGTTTGTTGTCACCTTCACCGCCACGGGCGATGACATCAAGGCATGGATCGCGAAATCCCCCGGAACAAAGGATGTTTCCCCGACCAAGAATGACAAGGGCGAATGGGTTTATCGCATCAAGCCGGCTTCGGGCGCGCAATTTGCCGAGGTGACGATCTCTGCCGATGGCTCGACGGTGAAAATTCGCACCTACTGGAGTTAGAGTTTATTTGCGATTTTGCTTTCAGCGGAGCTAAAGTAGTTCCAGGAGAAAACGTGGCTTCCCAACAAAAAACGGTGGATTTCATTCTTGAGCAAATCGCCAGCGCTGGCGACGTATCCGCACGTAAAATGTTCGGCGAGTATGCGATTTATTGTGGAAGAAAAGTGGTGGCGTTAGTTTGCGATGATCAGCTTTACGTCAAACCCACGAAAGCGGGCAAAGCTTATATCGGTAAGGTGAAAGAGGCACCGGCGTATACGGGCGCCAAACCGAGCTTTCTTATTTCCGGTGATCAGTGGGAAGATGCAGAATGGTTAACCGACCTTATCAAGGTAACCGCCAAAGAGCTTCCCGCGCCTAAGCCAAAGAAAAAATAGCCTCATGCGCCGTTGGCGTTGGTTTTGTTAAAAACTCCGCAACTTTGATCAGGTGAGCGCCGCTCCTTGCTGCTAGTCTCCTGGTCATGAAGGACGACACGACAACCACATCGGCAACAGAGATCTACTACGCGCGGCTACGGCGGGTGCTGCAGCATATCGAGACGCACCTTGATGAGGATTTGACCGTGGAGGGGCTGAGCGACATCGCCGCCTTTTCCAAGTTTCATTTTCACCGTCAGTTCAGTGCGGTGTTCAATATCGGTGTTGCCAAGTACATTCAACTATTGCGGCTAAAACGCGCCGCCTATCAGCTGGCGTTTCACGACACCGCCGTGATCGACATCGCCTTGGCCGGCGGATACGACAGTCCGGAAGCCTTTGCCCGGGCCTTTAAGAAGTTGATCGGCCAAACCCCATCGGAATTCAGACAGGCGCCGGTTGTCGGATGGGAGGCAACCTTCGCCATCCTCACCGAAATTAGGAGCGCACATATGAAGCAAGATACGGCTGGTCTATCGGTGAAGGTGATCGATTTTAAAACGACCCGTGTTGCGGCGCTGGAACATCGCGGTGATCCGGCCTTGCTGGCCACCTTGATCCGAAAGTTCATCGCCTGGCGCAAAGCCGAAGGCCTATCGCCGCAGAATAGTGCGACCTTCAATATCCTCTATGTCGATCCCCTGACCATCCCGCCGGAGGATTACCGAATCGATATTTGCGTTGCGACTGAGAACAAGATTGCGCCCAACGAGGCGGGTATCATCGAGAAAATCATTCCCGGCGGCCGCTGCGCCGTCCTGCGTCATGTCGGCCCCAACGATAACTTACGGGACAGTGTGACCTACCTTTATAAGGACTGGCTGCCGGAAAGCGGCCTGGAGCCGCGCGACTTTCCGTTATTTTGTCAGCGTGTCAGCTTCTTTCCTGCGGTGCCAGAACATGAAGCGGTGACGGATATCTTCTTGCCCTTGAAGTAGGCGCACCGAATAGGCGCCGGTTTCTTCACTACAAGCGTGGTTTGGTCTTTGACTTGCGGCGATCCGATCGTGTAAGGAATGGCCCCCTAGCTCATTTTCCCATAAAGGCCTATTCATGACCGCGACATCATCCGCCACCGCGAAAGAGTTTACTGTGCTCATGGCCTTGCTGATGTCGATTGTCGCCATTTCGATCGATGCCTTGCTGCCGGCCTTGGGCATTTTGGGCAAGGACTTGGGCGTGACTCATCCTAATCAAGTGCAGCTGGTCATAGGGTGCATTTTTGCCGGGATGGCGGTCGGCGAGTTGATCGCCGGGCCCCTGTCCGATGCCATGGGCCGCAAGCCGGTCCTGTATATCGGCATCGTTATCTATCTGCTCGGCAGTGTTTTCTGTTATTTCGTTAATGACTTCTCCCTATTGCTGGTTGGCCGGGTGATCCAAGGGCTTGGCGTGGCGGCGCCCTATGTGACCGCCGTCTCGGTCGTGCGCGACAAGTACAGTGGCCGCGACATGGCCAGCGTCATGTCGCTTATCATGATGATCTTCATCCTGGTGCCGGCCATCGCCCCCAACCTTGGTCAAGCAGTGATGTATCTTGCGAGCTGGCGGGAAATATTCTTGCTGTATGTCGTTTATTCGGTTGTGATCGTCTTGTGGATCATGCTGCGTCTGGAGGAAACCTTGCCGCCCAGCCGCCGCATTCCGCTTGAGGCGCGCGCCTTTATTCACGGTTTTAAGGTGGTCACCGGCAATCGCACCGCGCGGATTTATACCTTGTGCATGGGCCTCTGCTTCGGCAGCTTTATCGGCTATTTGGGTGCGTCGCAGCAGATTTTTCAGGATCAGTTCGGCACCGGCGATGCCTTTTCTTTCTACTTCGGCGGCCTGGCGCTGGTCTTGGGCGGGGCGTCCTTGCTGAACTCCCACGTCGTCGGAAGGTTCGGCATGCGGTTTATTTGTCTGCGCGCCATGGCGGTCATCATTCTGGCCTCGGCGGTATTTTTAGGGGTGCAGCTGGCGATCACCACCGTGACTCTCTGGATGTTCGTCATTTATGCCGCGGTGTTGTTCTTTTCCTTCGGGCTGATGTTCGGCAATCTTAACGCCATCGCCATGGAGCCGATGGGCGAGGTGGCGGGCATGGCGTCGGCGATCATGGCCGCGGTGTCGTCGGTCCTATCGCTCGCTCTCGGAACGGCGATCGGTCAGATGTATGACTATACCCTGATCCCTATTACCTGCGGTTTTCTGGGATTAGGCAGCATCGCCTGGATCTTGATGCGGGTTGAGCAGCATTGGCATTTGAAAGCGTTGCAGCAAGCGTGACAATTCAAAATTTTGCCTGGTAATTTTGTCAGATAAAAAATCTATGACAGAAAGCGCTGCGCATGAAATTTTTTTTCCGCAGTTGTGTTGCTGATTTTACCACCATAAGTTTTTGACCATTTGCCACGCGTCTCTCGCAAACGCGCGCGGGAAGAGAATCATAAGGCAAAGCTTCGGTCGCAAGAATATGAGTTTAATTTTCGCAAATTTTTAGCCGCAAAATCAAGTGTGATGGTCGTCACACATGGCGAGTCTAAACGGGGAATAATTTTTAAACTACAGGGACAAGGTGAAGTTGTCCGTTTTGTTTTTTAAGGAGTACCCCCATGGCCAAACTATTCACCGATGGCGCAGATATTGTCAATTTTAACCGGATTACCGCTGGCAACTATGATGATGGAAGCCAGTATGACGCCGGTGGCGGTAACGACGTTGTTACGCTGGCGCAGAATGCCGCGGCGGCAACCAAGGCCGGCTTCAAGGCGGGATCGGCTTTCTACGGCGGGGCAGGAAATGATCTTATCTATGGTTACGACATGGACGACATCGTTTATGGCGATACCGGTAACGATAGAATCTATGGCGGCGCGGGCAAGGACAGCCTTTGGGGTGGGGCTGACAATGATCTGCTCGTCGGCGCTGATGGCGTAGATACTTTAGGAGGCGGAAGCGGCAATGATATCTTGTACGGTGGAAACGACAACGACTACGTTTACGCCGATGAAGGAAACGATACGTTAAAAGGCGATGCTGGCAATGATACCTTGTGGGCAGGTGACGATAGAGACACTGTCTTTGGCGGTATCGGCAACGATCATGTCAGCGGTTACAACGGTGACGATATCGTTCAAGGGGGTCAGGGTAACGACACTTCTTATGGCGGTTTAGGGAACGATACGCTGGTCGATGTCAATGGTACGGACACGCTTTTTGGCGACGAAGGGAACGACACCATTCTATCGTTTGCCGGAAACGACAGCATTTTTGGTGGTGAGAACGACGACGTCATCAAGGCCGGCAGCGGCAACGACCTTGCCCAAGGTGATGGCGGCAAGGACGAAGTCTATGGCGGCGAAGGCAACGATAGCCTTAATGGAAACGCCGACTCTGATTCTCTTTATGGGGATGCGGGAGACGACACGCTTTCGGGAGGAGAGAGTTGGGATGCTGTCTATGGCGGCGACGGGACGGATCGCGTATACGGCGGTGCTGGCGACGATGCCGTTTCAGGAGATGATGGAAATGATACGCTCTATGGCGGTGCCGCAAATGCGGCAGCTGACAGGGGCAGTGATGGTAGCGACGGTATCTACGGCGGTGCGGAAAATGATCTTGTTTATGGCGGCGCTGGGAAAGATTTTCTAAATGGCGGAACCGGTGATGATACGCTGATCGGCGGTTACGGCACGACCGACGCCGAGAATACGGCGGCAGCTGCGGCAGGAAATGTCGACACCAATGACAACCTGGATGGTGGTGATGGCAATGATCGCCTGTATGGTGGATTATCAGATGATATTTTGACCGGTGGTGCGGGAAACGACAGTGCTTATGGTGGCCAGGGCAACGATGTCTATAACTATGGAAATGTCTTACTCGGGGATTTTTCCGGCAGCGGGATCGGCAACGACACCTTTGATGGTGGTAAGGGAGATACCGACATCATCGTGCTGAAGGGCGGCCTTCCGGCCCTAACCGAGTGGTTGAAGCTAACCAGCGGTACTATTGTTACGGAGAAACCCGACGGAACCGGCACCGTGCTTACCCTTTCGGCCGACGCCGCCGGAACGATTACTTTGCCAGACGGATCTGTCCTTACCTTTTCGAATGTTGAGGAAATCCGCATTGGCGATATTCTCAATCCAGTGGTTACTGCCTACGACACCACATCCACTGCGGATACCATCACCGGCGATGCCAGCGATAACAAAATTTTTGGTTGGGCCGGTAATGACACCCTGTACGGCATGGATGGCCAAGACACCCTTATCGGCGATAAAGGCAATGACTCCCTTTATGGCGGCGCAGGCTATGATAGCCTCGTCGGTGGTGAAGGAACGGACTACCTTTCAGGCGATGCCGGCAGTGACTCGCTCTATGGCCAGTCTGGCAATGATACGCTTGATGGCGGCTTAGGAAATGACAACATGTATGGCGGGGATAGTACCGACGTCATATATGGCCAAGACGGTCGCGATAATGTCTGGGGCGATGCCGGCAGTGACTCTATAGTTGGAGGTAATGACAACGATTACTTATTCGGCGGTGAGGGCGATGACACCTTATGGGGTGATACCTCAGAAGCCATGGGCGATCCCGCGAGAGGTAACGATGTGCTTAACGGCCAAAGCGGTAATGACATTCTCTATGGTGGAGCCCAGTATGACAGCCTTTACGGTGGTAGCGGCGATGATAAACTTTACGGCGGCTACGGGGATCCCGCTAAGGATCTCAACGACCAAGACGATGCTCTTTATGGCGGATCCGGGAATGATACGATCGCTGGCGGTAACGGTAGCGATGATCTAAGTGGTGGCGACGGAAACGACACTGTTTATGGCGACGCCGGAAGCGATAAAATCTTCGGCGACTCCGGGACGGATAGCCTCTATGGCGGTGATGATCAGGACGTTTTTATCTGGGATATAAACGCGAGAGATGGCGCCAATGATTACATCTATGGCGGCAACGACGATGATACAATGTATCTCACCATAGGAGGCGGGACCAGTTTCGGTAACGACACCTATGATGGCGGTGCCGGCGATGATTGGCTGTACATCGACAATAAGCTGGCGGTCGAAAGCTATGTCAGTACGGGTATTAATAGCGGTTATGTCGCCTTTGAGGATGGATCGATTCTCAACTACAGCAATGTTGAGCACGTTGTGTTCACGACCATGTCCTAAAAGATGACGAATTGACGTTGAAAGGCCGCCCTAACGGGCGGCCTTTCTGCTTTATGCGGGACAGGTAGAACCGATTTAGATGAGCTTGGCTTTAAGCAATTTGAGTTAATTCGCGGATCTTATAGGTGTAGTTCAGAGTTATTTTTTGCCATAGCTCCTCGGTAAAGCTAAGGTTATAGGCAAATCTGTTTCCACGGGAATTTTATGGTTTTGATTTCAAGAGACGTACTCGACGCATTTAAAAAAGAACTTATTCTCGCGGTGCGACGATTTCCCATTCCCATGCTATGCGCCGCGGTTTTCTGTGGCGTAACATTGTCCGAGTTGGCGGATGCCGAAAAGCTGCCGTATCTGGAAAGCGCTTTCTACGGCTGCTTCTTGTTTATAGCTCTCAAATTATTCGCGGAAAGCCGCCGCTGGAGCGAACGGCGATTTTACGCTGTCGGCGTTCCGATCTTCGCCGCTCTCGTGCTGTATGTTCATCTGTCCGCAGAAGCGGTTATGGTTTTCTTTTTTTTGGGGCCGGCTTTATTCCTGGCGATGTTCATCGCGCCATTCATTAATAAGCATAGTGAAGCGCAACAAGTCTGGACTTTTAACTATCGGCTTTGGACGCATATTTTTGTGACGGTTCTGGCGGCGATCTGCTTGTTTCTCGGCGTGTCCGCGATCGTCTCCAGCTTAAATTTCTTATTCGGCGTTGAATTTTATCATGATATCTACGAGGACATCTGGTTCATTGTGGCCACCCTATTCTCGCCCATTGTCGCCATGGCGGGAATCCCTCGTCGCTTTGATGAGGCGGCAACTGATTTTCCGAAATTTGTGCGAATTATTTTATGCTACATCGTTATTCCGCTTTTGCTGGTCTATGCGGTTATTCTTTATGGGTATACGGCGAAAATCATCATGACCTGGGAACTGCCGAAAGGCGGTGTCGCCTATTTAGTTTCGGGTTTCGGCTGTCTTGGCGTCATCGTTTATCTGGCCGGCTACCCTCTTCATCAGACCTCAAGAATTGTCGCTCTATACAAGCGGCATTTCTTTAAATTGCTCGTGATACCGTTGCTGCTGTTGGCGGCGGGCATATATACGCGCATTCATGATTATGGCTTGACGGAAGAGCGTTATGCGATTGTGCTGTGCCTGCTGTGGCTTGGTTTGGTGAGCGGCGTCGCCCTTGCCAAGCAATCGAATCTCGTTCCTAAAATAATGTTTGCAAGTTTGATCGTCTTTTTAGTCGCGGCATCTTTTGGTCCGTGGGGCGCCGTTTATCTTTCGGCAAAAAGTCAGATCTCCCGCTTGGAAACGGCCCTGAAAAAGAATGGCGCCTTAGCGGAGGGCGTGCTGGTTAAAGCGCCGCAGTCGATCTCTTGGGAAGATCGGGTTACGATCAGTTCCATCGCCGAATATCTGATAGAAACCCGTAAGGTCGATCGCATTCGGTCTTGGGTCGCGAATGAGCCCTCACTAACGGACGTAACGCCGGAGGCGTTACTCGGTTTTGCGGAGATCAAATACATTGAATCCTATGATCGCCCCTTTAAAGAAAGAGAGGACGTTGATCGCATAGACTTCTATGGCAACTGGCCGCAGGAGGCGTCGGTTCTTGCCATCAAGGACTATGATTATATGATCAGGATCGATAATCATCTTAATAAGACCTCCGATAATCCGCAGGTGTTCTCAGAGGAATTTCTGCTGAGCCCTAATTCTCAGAAACGCATAAAAATTAGTGTTGATGTGGCGACAAATCTTTACACTGTGGCCGTAGTGGGGGATGAGGAAAACGCCGTCGTTTTTCCTATCATCGACATCATGCTGGAAGCCCGGAAAAATTCGAAAAATAACAGCGCCGTCGTCATTGCCGACAAGTCCAGCGATAAACTTAAGGTTAAATTGATCATCACCTATATCTATGCCGAGATTTTAAAAGATAAGCCGGCAAGGATGTCCGGTTTGGCGACGACACTTTTCGTTCAAACTCGGAATTAAAGGAAATTCATACTTTAGTAATGCCTTACAGCTATGCTTTTGGCGAAGACAGAGGGTCGACATTCGTGATGAGAATTAAAAAGCTACTTCCTGCAACCCAATTTCTTATTGGCAAGAAAGAAACTATCTAAAGTTATGATTCTCTTATCGTTTTAGTGGCATTTGTCTTAATGTAACGATGCATGGATTTTGAATAAAATTTACATCAAATACGAGCAGGATTTTTAAAAGTCGGCCACGGCAATCTTCCTCAAAACTCTTTGATGCAGTCTTAACCTTTTCTTAAACCACTCCTGCGCTGAATCACGCTTAAGGGGGCCAAGCATAGCAACCCAGGCTCGCAGGCGAAGGAGAAGGAAGATGATAAGTAGGACAGCAAGGACTCTTACAGCTGTATCGGCATTGGTGTTGGGCTTTGGTCCTGCCATGGTGCAAGCGGCTGATGCTAATAACACGCCATACGCGAAATATTTGGACTGCAGTTCTTCTCAGGGGAGGACGACTGCAGGTGGGAACGCAGGATGTGTCGAGCGCGGTGAGGTTTTAAACTTCGGGCAGTTGAGAGACATCATTGCGGCGGCGATGTATCGCGATGAGGTAGAGCGTAGAAATTCTCTGCTCCCCGATTCAGATTCCAGAGACAGACCTGATTACAGTTATACGGACGGATCGACAACACGGCCGCCGGGAAGAAATACTTTAACTCCTGATGGCTCTAGCGCAGACGGCACGACGCCGATCCGACTTCAGGATAGACCCGGCTCGGGTAATCCGTCGGGGTCAACGGCGGAGACGTCTACTTCGGATAACGGTTCTGTCCCCATACAGCCACCGGAGAGAAATGACTCTACAGCTTCCAGCAACGGCTCTACGCCGAACAGCACGACACCGGCGCGGCCACAAAGTAGATCTCCTCAATCGGCTGAAGAAACAGCCGAAGGTACGGTGGTCTTTCCCCCAGCCCTTATCCCTCCATCATTACCGGTGGTGGTTCGATATGAGCGCGGTGTAAATGATCAAAGCACGCCGTCCAGCCGACTTGTTTTTACGGTGAGAGACGAAACTGGTGAGTCTTCATCGTATAGTGTAAATCTGTCCGATGAAGCAGGGCAGTACATTGAGAGAGAAATTATCCGCAATCCAACGGCAAGGCCGGCGGTGACATCCGAGGTTACGGCCGCTGAAGAACCGGCTGCACCTCTGGATATGGAAGAGGTTGTCGTTTCTCAAGAACTCATCCCGGTTAACTCGGATGGTCAAGTTTTAGCCTCAACGGAAGCCCGGACTCCTGTGCCTGTGGAATCGCCATCACGACCAAGCGCGGCACCCCTACCTCAAACGCCAATCGCGGTTGAGATGCAGAGTGCACCGGCCCCAATCAGGCCATCGGTAGCGTATTTTCCGCCCCAGGTCGTTGTTGCGGAATCCTCGATTAATAATCAACCTGTAATGGTCTCATCCTACACAGTGCAACAACCTGCGGCGAGCCCGGTTTACACCTATACCTATACTGTTCCGCAGCAACCTGTCATGACTTATACCTACGTTATGCAACAACAACCCACAGTTCAATCCTACAGGGTCACAGTACCAGGAAGCACAACACCAGTAGATGCAACTCCGGTCATTACGCTTCGCGTGCGGGAGCAAGGTGATAGTCAAACCATAACCACAACGACTGCGACAACTGAAACAAGCAATGCGAATACAGTGGTCCAGCCTTATATGATCATGATTAGCTCGACCGAAACGGTTCATGTCGTGCCGCAACAGGTATTGGCACCACCCCAGGTTAACGTTCTTGCGGCTTTTCGTGACATCCCGGCGGCAACACCTGGTGAAAACGTTCGTGATCAATCCTATACCGGCACAAGCGATAACCCGTCGACCAGCCCATCGGCAGAACCTGCGGCAGCGCCCAGCAACAATGACGATGACGACGATGATGACGGTCCGCGAGCTCCGTAAGGGTGCGGGGATACAGGTAGAAAGGGGAACTTCGGTTCCCCTTTTTATTTTGATTTAAGGAAGTTTTGGACGACTGCAGACATTGGCAAAAACAGCCGTGGGTTCGGTGCGTTCGAAATCTGCGCTAACGGTTAAGCCGTTTTTCGGCGGATATACATAAACTTCTTTTAAACGGCTGACCTGCGATGTGGGCGCTCCTAGCCCCAACCGGGTGTCTATCGCTTGTCGAATGAGTGAAGGATCGGCGGGAAAAGCCGACACGCAGCATTTCTGCCGTAGGCTATCCAAAAATAACCCCAGCCGAACGCCTTTGCCGGGAACAATCAGCCACGAGAAATCAAAGCCGTCGCGCGCGGCGGCGGGAAGCATGGCGCGCCATCCCTGCGCATCGGCCTTGGCTTGCAGAGCTGCATAGGACCCCTTGGTGGTAAGACAGGAATCGGCAAACAAGGCAACAAGGGACGCTTCAGCAATCGGTTTATCCGGATCCACAGGTGTTGTGGGAGTCGCGGCCACCGAGGGCGTCGCCGGTAAAAGGTCGGGTGAAAGGCTTGGGGTGGCCGGGGCGGCCGGAAAAAGCGGCAGATTCGGTACGGGTGCTTCGGCGACTTGGGGTGTTGTCGCTGGAGACGGTGCCGGTGAAGATTGTGGTGAATTTACCAGAGGCAGATTAGATGCAGGTACGGCGGCCGAGGGTGCTATCACCGGACTTGCAGCAACAGGCGCCGCGGTTGCGGGTATTTGACCAGGCAACTCAGAAGTACCCTGTCCAGAATTGCTCCATCCAGAATGTCCTGGAGGTGGGAAAGGTGCCGGTGCGGATCCTGTTACGGCTTTAGGAGTCGAAGCTGAGGAGGCCGCTGGCGGTGCCGAAAGCTGAGCCGGCGGTGCGGAGTGAGGAACAGGAGGAGAGGGTGACGCCACAGTCGGCGAAGCTGGTGATACCGGGGCTTGAGCATCTGGCGGCGCAAGCGGCCTTTCTGCGCGTTTACCGGGCAGGTCACTGGCAAGGGTTTTAAGCAGAACTTCTCCGCTTTCATTCCCCGGAGATCCGGCAACATTGATCATAGCCGGAAGGTTACGATAGCGTAAGGCATAGTCGCGACCGATCTTGCCGCCGCGCAGACGATCTCCCGCGGAGAGGGCGCTTAATTTTCCTTCAACCGCTTTAAAGGCAAAGGGCAAGGGCAGAGAATCAATCAAAAGACTACAATTTCCATCTGGGTGAAGCAAAACCGAGGCGTGACGATCGGCCACCACGGTCGACCAGCCTTGGGTCGCATCATATCGGCGAAGAGTGTCGCCCGAGAGGGATGAAAGTCCGGCTTGACGGGCTGCGGCGACTGTTCCTTCAGGTTGACCCATGTGAGCCAAACAGAGAAGCGCAAAACGCTCCACCCCGCGTTCGGCGATAACCTGCGGCGGTTCAGCTGACCGGGCGTCGAAGATGCTAAATCCTGTTAGAACAAGGGCGCCAGCGGCTAAGCGCAGAGCTGGACCCGATCGGGGTGAAAATAAGGCAGGAAAAACAGATAAGGTCATAGGGGCAGAATGCCGATCTCTGAAGAGTGATGCAATGCGGCAAAAATTCTTCAATGAATGCCTATCCTTACCTTTCGCTTCACCCCTGAGAGGCATATGCTATGGCATGGATCTTCAGGGGTTGTTCAGCTCAGGGAGGGCATGTTTCCGGAAGAAAGGTTATCGTGGGCGACTATGGCGACTTTTAGGTATCGGTCCGGAATTTTTACTGCTGTATTTCTATTGCTCCAGGCGATTTTGCCTTCCGGACTGGGGCAAGCGCAAACCCCTAATTTTTATCGCATCGGCACGGGCGAAACCTCTGACAGTGTTTTTGTCATGGGGGCTGTTTTGGCGGGTGCTTTGTCCAATCCTCCGGGGGCGCCGACTTGTGAGCAAGGCGGCAATTGCGGTGTACCGGGACTTGTCGTGGTTACGCAGTCTTCCGCAGGATCCATGGCGAACGCTAAGGCTGTTGCCGAAGGACGTATCGATGCAGGCCTCGTTCAAGCGGATGTGGCCGCCCGCGCCTATCAAGGTCGCGGGATGCGCGCGCCGTTGCGCGATCTTCGCACAGTCACGGAGTTTTATATTGCCAAGGTTCACATTGTCGTCAGAGCGGATAGCCGAATTACAAAAATCGCTGATCTGGCGGGTAAGCGCATCGCGGTGGGTGAAGCGGAGTCTGGCTCGGATATGGCAGCAGACGCCATGATTGAGGCGTATCGGCTTCCTGTAAATCGAATCAAACGGTTTAATGTGCGCCGTGTGAAGGCGGTAGAGATGCTGGTCAAAAATGAGGTGGATGCTCTTGTCACCGTCGAGAATGAGCCGGCACCGGCAATTACCGAATTGGCGGGAAAGTTACCGATCCGGTTGCTGCCCATTCAAGGTAAGGAGGCCGAGGTCTGGGCAACGCGGCATATCGCTTACATGCCCCAGCGCATCGAGAAGGGGACCTACCCGGGCATAGATGCCGTACCGACGTTAGGCGTAGGTATTTTATGGGTGGTCCATGCCAATGCCTCTCCGGCATTGGTGGAATCTTTAACCTCGGCTTTTTGGAACGCCAAGACACAGACAACTCTGCAAATGGGGCGCGCCAAAATGACTTTTGCAACCCTTGAAACCGTTACCTATCGTGTCACAGCACCTCTCCATCCGGGAGCGGCTAAATTTTATCGCAACCGAGGCCTTGCTGTAACGCCGGCGCCGGATTAGCGTCCATACCTATATAGTCTCGTTTTTAAGGTTCGATCATGACGTCCCCTCCCGACCGCGCTCGGCTTTCCAGCCGATTGGTGGAATCAGAATCATCCGCTCGCCGGCTGTTTGTAGTGGATAAAAACGGATTTAAAAAGAATAAGCTTTCCGAAACCGAACGTCTTTTTTGCGCGGCGGCGGGCTTTAAGGGCAAAGCCGGTCAGATCCTTATTTTACCCGCACCCGACGGTAAGCCTGGTGTTGTCATGGCGGGAACCGGGTCCGAAAAACCTGATCTGTGGGATTGGTCGGCCATAGCAGCCAAGTTACCCGGGGGTGTTTATCGGTTAGACTCTCCTCCCGATCACCCCACTTATGCGGCTTTGGGTTGGGCCTTGGGAGGATATCGTTTCGACCGGTATCGGGAAAAATCGGATGACGCGTTGGTTCGCCTGGTGTGGCCCGAGGGCGCCGACCGAACCTTGGTGACGGCGACCTTAACCGCGATCACCCTTGTACGCGATTTAGTGAGCACGCCCACTTCAGATATGGGGCCTCAAGAACTTGCCATGACCGCCGATCAACTGGCGTCACAATATCAGGCCAAGATCCGGCACATTGTGGGCAATGATCTGCTTGCGCAAAATTATCCCCTGATTCATGCAGTCGGCCGTGCGGCGACCGACGGTCGCTCTCAAGACCCGCGGGCACCGCGTCTGATGGACTTGACGTGGGGTGACGAAAAGGCGCCCAAAATAACTTTGGTTGGGAAGGGCGTTTGCTTTGATACCGGTGGCCTTGATCTTAAACCCGCTTCGAATATGAAGTTGATGAAAAAGGATATGGGTGGGGCCGCCCATGCCTTGGCGTTGGCAAGCATGATCATGGAGGTTAAACTTCCTGTGCGGTTGCGGGTTTTGGTTCCCGCGGTTGAGAACAGTGTTTCCGGCAATGCCTTTCGCCCCTTGGACATTGTTCCGTCTCGCGCGGGATTAAGCGTGGAAATCGGCAATACCGATGCGGAAGGCCGGCTCATTTTAGCCGACGCTCTTGCCGAAGCCATGACAGAAAAACCGGATTTGCTGATCGACTTCGCGACTTTAACCGGTGCCGCCCGGGTGGCCTTGGGCCCCGATCTGCCGGCATTATTCTGCAACAACGAAGGTTTTGTGACCGAGCTTTTGCAGCACAGCCAAAAAGAGGCGGACCCTTTGTGGCGGATGCCCTTGTGGGCGGGTTACGGCAAGATGCTGGAAAGCAAAATTGCCGACGTGAACAGCGCCCCGGACAATGGGTTCGCCGGCGCCATTACTGCCGCGCTCTTTTTGCAAAAATTCGTTAAGCCGGAGGTGCCGTGGGCTCACATCGACCTTTTTGCCTGGAATCCCAGCGACAAGCCTGGCCGTCCGCAAGGCGGAGAAGCCTTTGCCATACGCGCCATTTTCTCGCTTCTTAGAGCGCGCTATGGAAGCGGCGCATCGTAAGCGTGAAATGAATGAGCATCGAACTTAAGCCCGCTGCAGCTTTAGAGATTTGGCGCCGCGCCCTGACGGCAAGCGTCCGCCGGGAAAGCGCGGATCTTTCCGCGCGGCAAATGTCGGCTTTGTTGACGGTATATCTGCGTCCGGGCCCGCACACGGTACGGGGATTGGCAAAGGAATTAAATATATCGAAGCCGGCGGTAACGCGGGCGCTCGATCGTTTAGGCGCTCTAAAGTTAATCAAACGCCGGGCGGACGAGCTGGATAAGCGCAGCGTTCTTGTTCAACGCACGCCGGAAGGCACAAGTTATCTGAGCGAGTTCGCCGGCCTGATTGTTCGCGCGGCGAAGGTGTTAAAATAATTTAGCGTAGGGTTAACGACATGACTGAACTTGATCCGCGTATCCATCCTATTCGGGATGATCTTGTTGCCGCTCAGTATCGTGATCGCATCAAAGCCTCGCGTTATGCCGAGGGCCGCCGGGCCCAAGTTATCCATACGGCTGTTCCGCTGCGTCTTGCTCCCGACTCTGCAGCGCGGCGCGGATCAGAATTGCTGTGGGGTGAGACAGTCACCGTTTACGAGGAAAAAGACGGATGGTGCTGGGTGCAAAATACGACCGATCAGTATATGGGCTATGTACCGGCGGCAGCCTTAGGGGCGCCGGGACCGGAACCAACCCATCGGGTTGCCGTTTTGCGGACCGTCAAGGTACCGACATCCGATATTAAATCCATGCCGTCGGAATTTTTAAGTTTCGGAACCCGCATTTCCGTAACCGATTTTGTCGACGGATCGTCGGATGTAAAGCTTGCGCGGATGGCGGACGGAAGCTTTGTGGTCGCGGCTCATATTGTGCCTTTGACCGAACTCAGCACTGATTGGCCCAAGGATGCCGAGCGGTTTTTGGATGCGCCTTACGTGTGGGGAGGGCGCACGAGCTTGGGCATTGATTGCTCGGGTTTGGTGCAGATGACTTTGGCGGGCGCAGGCGTTGCCGCGCCGCGGGATACCGACTTGCAAAACGCATTTTTCACAAAACAAGTTAATCGCGAGGATCTTCGTCGCGGCGATCTTGTTTTTTGGCGCGGCCATGTCGGATTGATGCTGGATCATGACCGTTTGTTGCATGCGACGGCCTTTGGCATGCACACCATGATCGAACCTTTGGCGGAGGCGGAAACCCGGATCATGACCAAACACAAGCTGGAAGCCTCGTACCGGCGGCCGTAACGCCAACTAAAAAATCTCCTTGACTTTATCGCAAATGTTCGCTATATGTTCTTTATGAGGCTCAAGCTGTGTCCAAGGTAAACCCCTAACAAAGCCTGGGTTTCTAGGCCTTATACTATCTCCGTCGCTATTTTATTGCTTCACCCGCCCCGGCAAAACCGTGGCGGGTTTATTTTGGGGCGAATGCCTATGTTAATTCTGGGTCCCACACCGCAAGCGCTAGTACCCGGCGGTACGGTCGACTTGATTGAGCAGCGGCCGGCCCTGAAGCAACCGTTGGATATTGTCGGCGACGACCTTTGCCGCCGAGATGGGATCGGTGAGGCTGGCGATGTGCGGTGTGATAGAAACCCGCGGATGACGCCAATAAGGATGATCGGCCGGCAAGGGCTCCGTGCGGAAAACGTCCAAGGTGGCCTCGGCGATATGACCGCTATCCAGCGAGGCTAAAAGATCTTCGTCCACCACGTGATGTCCCCGTCCGGCATTAATGAAACAGGCACCGCGCGGCAGCTGGGAGAGAAGTTTTTGGTTGATGATGTCGCGCGTCGCTTCGGTTAGAGGCAGCAGGCAGACGAGTATCTCCGTTTGCCGAAGAAAGGATTTAAGACCATCGGCGCCATGGAATGTTTCGATACCGGAAAGAACTTTTTCATTGCGGCTCCAGCCGCGAATCCGAAAGCCGAGATGATGCAGGCTGGCGGCAACGGCACCGCCGAGGGCCCCCAAACCCATGATGCCGACGGTACGATCGCGTGCGGCCGGCGCGGCGAGGGGTTGCCAAACCCGGTTTTGTTGTTGCTGAACCAGTTGGCTGTGACGGCGGTGATGACGCAACACGTGCAAGGCGACATATTCGATCATGCGTAAGGTTAACAACGGATCGACCAAACGGCAGATCGCGGCTTGCAAGGGAAGGTCCGGATCGGCCAATAAATGATCAATGCCCGCACCCAATGAATGAATCAACCTGGCACCCGTATAGGCCGCATAGGCGCCATGGGGCGCTTTCCAGGCCAAGACAATATCCGCTGCCGCAGGCTGAGGATCGGTTCGGTAATGTCGAACCTCAAGGTTGGGAATAAGGCGCTCTAATTCTGATTTCCATAACGAAAAGTCGTCGGCATCAGAGCGAAAGACAAGGATTGTCATGGCGGCGTTGTGTCCCAGGAGCGAGATGATCATTGCGAAGAGCGGGAACTCCCTCCATATACTGAACATTCAGAAGGCGGAAAAGGTTTTTCATGGTTTGCCGCGGGATGCGTAAATGAACACTCATAGCTCCATGGGAAGCGAAACAAAAGGCCAAGCGCCTGCGCGGGTGAGTGATGTGTTGATTGCCTTGTTTGACGCCGGTGATCCGGATGACCGCGTCACCATTGCCGATTTAATCGGCGCCCTGCATGAGCGGGCCATGGGCATCGGCATATTGTTATTCGCTTTGCCCAATGCGCTCCCTTTGCCGGGGATCCCCGGCGTATCGGCTGTCCTTGGTGCGCCGCTTATTCTTCTGGCTTTGCAGCTGGCAGTGGGACGGAGGGATCCGTGGTTGCCGAAAAGTATGCTCGGCAAGTCTTTGCGGCGTGGTGATTTCGCGCGGCTGTTTCACCGCATTCTTCCCGGGCTGTTGTGGCTGGAGCGCGCCTTCAAGCCGCGGATGCGCAGATTTACCGTCTATGGGGCGGACCGGGTTGTCGCCTTTGCGATTGCCGTCCTGGGGGCGATCTTGGCCTTGCCGATCATTTTCGGCAATTTGCTGCCGGCTTGGGCGATCATTCTTTTGGCTTTAGGTCTTATCGAAGAGGATGGGTTGGCGGTATTAATCGGCAGCGTTGTCGGTGTTCTGGCTGTTGCTTGGAATCTGTTCTTGGTTTTGGGCGGCGTGGTTTTGGTCGAAACCTTGATCAAGGCCTGGTTTTAAGCGCTCTCCATGTTTCGCGCCTGTTCGCGTAAGACGAATTTTTGGATTTTTCCGGTTGAGGTTTTGGGCAAGGCGCCGAACACCACGGTGCGCGGCACCTTGAAGGAGGCGATCTCCTTGCGGCAAAAGGCGATGATGTCGTCTACCGTCGTGGTTGCCCCGGGCTTAAGCGCGACGAAGGCGCAGGGATGTTCGCCCCATTTCGCGTCGGGTCGCGCGACCACCGCCGCTTCCAAAATATCCGGATGACGGTAAAGGGCGTTTTCGACTTCGATGGATGAAATATTCTCGCCGCCGGAGATGATGATATCTTTGGATCGATCTTTAAGTTCGATGTAGCCGTCCGAGTGCATGACGCCCAAATCACCGGTATGAAACCAGTCGCCCCGGAACGCCTTGGCGGTGGCATCGGGATCTTTCAGATAACCTTTCATCACCACATTGCCGCGCATGAAAACTTCGCCCAAGGTGGCCCCGTCGGCGGGAACCGGGATCAAGGTATCAGGATCGGCGACGGTCAGGCCTTCCAACACGGGATAGCGCACACCTTGCCGAGCCTTGATGCGGGCCCGCTCGGCCGGGGCGAGATCGTTCCACTCGTCTTTCCAGGAACAGACGACCGCAGGACCGTAGACTTCGGTCAGACCATAAACGTGAGTGATGCGGAAACCCTGACGCTCGATCGCTTCAAGAACGGCGGCCGGCGGCGGTGCCGCAGCGGTCATCACCTCAACCGTGTGGGGAAGAGGTTTGCGTTCCGTCTCGGCTGCATGGATAAGCATGCCCAGGACGATCGGTGCACCGCAAAAGTGGGTAACCTTATGAGTGGCAACCGCGCCGTAAATTGTCGCCGCGGTAATTTTGCGCAGGCAAACATGGGTGCCGGCGAGGGCGGTGATGGTCCAGGGAAAACACCAGCCGTTGCAGTGAAACATCGGCAGCGTCCACAGGTAGACCGGATGGCCTTTCAATCCCCACACCAGAATATTTCCCATGGCAAGAAGATGGGCGCCGCGATGGTGATATACGACGCCCTTGGGCCGGCCGGTGGTACCCGAGGTATAATTGAGCGCGATGGCGTCCCACTCATCCTTGGGCGGGGTCCAAGCGAAATCGGGATCGCCCTCCGCAAGAAAGGCTTCGTAGTCAAGCGCGCCAAGTCGCTTGCCGCCCGGGCCTTCAGGATCATCGATGTCGATGACAAGAGGTTTGGTCTTCAGACGGCTTAACGCATCTTCAATCACCGGTGCGAATTCCGTGTCGGTGAAGAGGACTTTGGTTTCGCCATGCTCGAGAATATAGGCGATGGTATCGGCGTCCAGCCGCACATTTAAGGCGTTCAAAACCGCACCGGCCATGGGAATGCCGAAATGCGCTTCAAACAGGGCGGGAATATTGGGCGCCATGACGGCAACCGTATCACCGCTGCCAAGGCCGCGCTTTTTTAAGGCTGAGGCCAGCCGGCGCGTGCGGGCGTAGGTGTCGCGCCAGGTGACTTGTTGACGGCCATGCAGGACGGCGATGCGGTTAGGATAAACCGCGGCGGCCCGTTCAATGAATCCCAAAGGGGTGAGCGGCGCATAGTTAGCGGCATTACGATCTAGGTCGCGGTCATAGGCGCTGGTCATGGTCGAATTCCTCCCCCGGAGAGGGGTACCGTGCCATAACCTTAGGGCTGCGTCACCAGTCTCGGTCGGCGGTCAAGAAATTCAAGCAAGGCGGGGAGAACCACCAAGCTGGTCGCCAAGGTCAGAACAAGCGCCAGGGTTAGAAATTCACCCATGCTGGCGGTGCCGCGGTGGGCCGAAAGTGCCAGGCTTCCGCAAGAAACCACATTCGTAAGGGCGCTTAAGGCAACGCCGCGGCTGGTGCTGGTATTGAGGACGGCAAGGCCCGAACCGGCTTCGCGGCGGCGCAAGACGATATGCACCCCTGAGTCAACGCTCAGACCGATGAGCAGCGGCACCATGATGACGTTTGCATAGTTGAAAGGCATGTTGAAAAAACCGACCAAGCCGCAAAACAAAAGCGCACTCAATCCCATCGGCAATAAAACCAGAAAAGTGTCGCGCAAGGATTTCAGCAGGCCGTAAAGCACCGCAGCGTTGCCGAAAAACGCGATGATGGTCGCAATAAGGGCGGACTGCACCACGCTAAGTCCGGCATCGGTCATCGCCACGGGGGCGCCGATGATCTTGGGCACGACGGTGCGCACGTCGGCAACGAACTCTGCCATGCGCGGAACATTGTTGGGCGCTTCCCGGGGGTAAACGGCGATAAGGCTTTGACCTTGAGAGGCGATCCAATGAGTGCGCAAATCTTGCGGTAAATTGTCAAGGGTAACCGGCCCGGCCGCTAAACCTTGACGAAGATCGTTCAGGCGAAGCGGCAGCGTGCCGATCAAACGGTCTTGCAGCTTGGTCAGGGCTTCGGGACTGGTCCCTTGCTTGGTGGAAAAATCGTCAAGGGCTGCGGCCAAGCGACGGGCGACGGGCGACGGGTTGCTTCCCTCGAGAAGTTTTTGCAGTCGGTCGCGAAAGAAGTTGAAGGCGGCTTTTGTTTCTTCGCTGGTGGGGCTGGGGACAGCTTCGTCAGGTGCCGGAACGATGTCTTTTAATTTTTCGAGCGCGGCGAGCTTGATCGTCTGATCTTTAGGGACAAAGTCGGTGATGATTTCAGAACGGGCAACAGACGGTAGCGACGCCAAGCGCTGCTGAGCGGCGGCGGCGGCATCCATGGTGGGAACAAGGCCGACAACCCGCATCGCCGAATAGTCGCCTTCATGAATCATTTCGCGCAACGTCATCACCGATTCGCTATGGGGATCGCGCAGACTCAAAAGATCGGGATCAAACCAAACCTTGGTGGCGCCCAAACTCGCAATCAGGCAGGCAACAAAAGTAACGGCAAGAATGGTTCCGGGACGGCGCGCCAGAAAACGACGGAACGGAAAGGCGATTTTGCGATCGACCGGCTGCGGCCCCGATCGAAAGCGAACCGGCAGAACAGTCAAAACTGCCGGCAGCAACGTGTAGTTGATAATGACCGATAGGATCATGCCGCCGGACGACACAAGTCCCAGTTCGGCGATTCCTTTATAGGCGGTAGGTGCAAAGGATAAAAAGCTGATGATGCTGGTCAAGGTGCACCACAACAGCGGAGAAAACTGCGATGCGGCCATCGTGCGGAGAGCTTCGGCGTGATCTCGTCCTTCTAGGCGGGCTTCGCGATAGCGAAGGCCAAGGTGGGCTGCATAGTCGATGCCAAGACCCACAAACATTGCGGCAAAGGTAATGGAGATAACATTGAACCGTCCGACGGTGATGAGACCGAAACTGGCTGTCCATAAAAGCCCGGCGCAAAGTACCGCAAGACAGGCGAGGGACAGGCGCCACGAACTCATCCCAATCGCCAAGATGATCGTTCCCAAAAGAATGGAAATCAAGGTGGAAGCCACCATGCCCTGATTGACGGTCTGAAGTTCTTCGCGATAAAGGGCGACATCACCGGTGAGGCGAAGTCGTAATCCCTCCGCCGCGGTGATGCCGGCCTCTGCCGCCAAGGACCGGACCGCATCCATCGCCGGGCCGCCGGGATCAAACGATGTATAATCGATGACGGGCTGAACCAAGATGAACCGCCGCCGATCATCCTTGGTGGTCTTGCCACCGGCAAGAACATCCCGCCACGATACTTGGCCGGGTCGGTCCGCCGTCGCATGTTCAATCGCCTCGGAGGTGGCGTTGAACAAACTCGAGGCTTCATTGGCATGGGCGTATCCCAGGCGTAATCCGCGTAAAGCATCGCCCAAAACCGCAAAGAACCCGCGAAGGCTGGGATCCTGTGCCATTAAGCCGACGGTATCCCGCGATTCTTCCAACCGCTCGGACATGGCAGTTATATCGTCGGTCGATAAATACAAAAGCCCATGTTGGCGTAGAAAAGGATCATCCGATGGGGCGAAAACGGTGCGGAATAAATCCGGCCGGCTCCGAAGTTTTTGCGCGAGACGGGTTGCTGCGTCGTCTGCGGCATCGGCGTGGTCGCCATCGATAATGATGACCAGGACCTCTTTCAGTTGAGGAAAAGCCGTATAGATATCGTGTTCCGCAACCCGAAATGGCAGCTCGGTAGAAAGCATTTCATCGGTATTGGTGATAATGCGAAGTTTTAAACTGATATGAACCGCCGATGCCAGGGTCAGAACAATGCCGAGAATCAAAACCAGCTTGGCGTGACGGCGAACCCAATCGACCCACCGGGCGGATAGGGCGTCGAGCTTGTCGCTAAGGGGAGAAGAGGAGGGCAGGCTCATGCTTGCCCGGTTTCTAAAAATCGTAATGTAAGATGCACGCGTCTATGCCTAACAAAACAAAGGGAGAAAACAAGGCGGACTTTATCATAAATTCTATTCTCTTGGCACTACCCCCGGCTTGTCGCAAACTCGAGGTTGTTCCGGAGTATCAGAGGCGGCCTATGTCTTCTTATGCTGAAATCCATGCGCGCTCATTGTCGCACCCGGCGGAGTTTTGGGGTGATGCGGCCAAGCTTATCGATTGGAGTCGGCCTTGGGATCAGGTTCTTGATCGGGAGGCGGCACCCGCAGCGCGGTGGTTTAAGGGCGGGGTGTTAAACACCTGTTGGAATGCTCTCGACCGGCATGTTGCGGCAGGGCATGGGGAGCGAGCGGCGCTTATTTACGACAGTCCGGTTACCGGCAGGATCAAGACCTTCACCTATAAAGAGTTGACGGCGCAGGTTGCGCGGTTCGCCGGAGTCTTGAAAGATCAACAGGTCGGCCAAGGGGATCGCGTCATCATCTATATGCCGATGGTTCCGGAAGCCGTCATCGCCATGCTGGCCTGCGCTCGCCTCGGGACGATCCATTCCGTGGTTTTCGGCGGCTTTGCCAGCCATGAATTGGCGACGCGAATTGATGATGCCAAACCCAAGGTTATTGTCTCCGCCTCCTGCGGCATCGAACCGAACCGGGTGGTCAAATATAAACCACTGTTGGACGCCGCCATCGATTTTGCCAAACACAAGGTGGGTCGCTGTCTTATCTTGCAGCGGCCCCAAGAGACTGCGGAACTAATTCCGGGCCGCGATCTTGATTGGGCTGAAGCGATGAGACGCGCAAGTCCGGCTGATTGCGTGCCGGTGGCGGCGACCGACCCGCTTTATATCCTTTATACATCAGGCACGACCGGTCAACCGAAAGGCATTGTTCGGGATAACGGGGGTCATGCGGTCGCCTTGGCATGGTCGATGAAAAATATTTATGATGTGGCGCCTGGCGAGGTGTTTTGGGCCGCTTCCGACGTGGGGTGGGTGGTTGGGCATAGCTACATTGTTTATGCCCCTTTGTTGGCGGGATGCACGACATTGCTTTACGAGGGCAAGCCCGTCGGCACGCCGGATGCGGGGGCATTCTGGCGCGTGATCGCCCAACACAGGGTCAAGGCGATGTTTACGGCGCCCACGGCTTTTCGCGCGATCAAAAAAGAGGACCCCGAAGGCAAGCTGATCGCCACCTATGATCTGAAGAATTTTAAGACGCTCTTTCTGGCGGGTGAAAGATGCGATCCCGACACTTTGATGTGGGCGCAAGCTAAATTAAAGGTTCCGGTGATCGATCATTGGTGGCAGACGGAAACCGGATGGGCGATCGCCGCCAATTGCTGCGGCATAGAAACTTTACCGGTAAAACCGGGCTCGCCGACCAAAGCGGCGCCGGGCTGGGATGTGCGGGTTCTGAATGACCAGGGAAAAACGGCGGAAGCGGGCAAGATCGGCGCCCTGGTGGTGGCCTTGCCAATGCCGCCGGGTGCCGCAACAACTTTGTGGCAAGCCGAAGAAAGATTCCGTCAAGCCTATTTCAAAGATTATCCCGGCTATTATAAAACCGGAGATGCCGGTTACCTTGATGAAGATGGTTACGTTTTTGTCATGAGCCGGACCGACGACATCATTAATGTCGCGGGACACCGGCTGTCGACCGGGGCGATCGAAGAAGTTCTGGCTGGTCACCCCGCCGTTGCCGAATGCGCCGTGGTCGGCGTCGCCGATGCCTTAAAAGGTCAGCTTCCCGTTGGATTTGTTGTTTTGAAATCGGGACAGAATATTTCTTCTGCCGATGTTGAAAAGGCTTGCGTCAACCTGGTTCGCGATCGTATCGGTCCTGTGGCCGCGCTCAAGACGATTTTGGTCGTAGCGCGGTTACCCAAGACCCGGTCGGGAAAAATCTTGCGAGGAACGATGCGCGCGATCGCCGACAGTGAGTCCTATAAACCGCCAGCGACGATCGACGATCCGGCGATCCTTAACGAGATTGCCACAGCTTTAAGGACAAAAGGTTATGCGTCTGCAAAATAAAGTAGCGTTCATTACGGGTGGAGCACGAGGCATCGGCCTTGCCTGTGCCGAAGCGTTTCTCTCCGAAGGCGCAAAGGTTGTCATTTCCGATGTCGATCCGGACGCCGGGCAAAAGGCACTTAAGACCTTGGGGGTCGATAAAACGCGGGCGCAGTATGTGGATTGCGATGTCGGTGACAAGGCCGCGGTGGATCGCGGTATAGCCGCAACGCTGAGCGCTTTCGGCAGGCTTGACATCGCCGTCGCCAATGCCGGCATCGTCAAGACGGCCGATGTTTTGGATTTAACCGAAGCTGATTTTGATGCGGTGCTGCGAGTCAATCTGAAGGGTGCATTTTTGGTGGCGCAGGCGGCCGCTAAGCAGATGGTGGCGCAAAAAAGCGGCGGCTCCATCATTGCCATGTCCTCGGTCAACGCCGTGTTGGCTATTCCGAATATTCTTCCCTATGTGGTATCCAAGGGCGGAATCAATCAAATGATCAAGGCAATGTCGATTTCGCTCGCCCCGAAGGGAATTCGCGTCAATGGAATTGGTCCTGGAAGCATTGCCACCGAGGTATTTGCGAAGGTGGCAACGGACAAAGCGGCGATGAACCGGATACTTTCGCGTACACCCATGGGCCGTGTAGGTGAAGCGCACGAGATTGGACGCGTTGCGGTTTTCTTGGCTTCTGACGATTCCAGTTATGTGACCGGAACGACCATTTATGCCGACGGCGGGCGCTTGGCCCTTAATTATACGGTTCCAGTGCCTGATTAGCCCCCGATGAGCCCTTGTGATAGCGATCATTTGCCGCTCTATATCTCCGTGCTATGATTCGTCTGCCGTTACACTTTAGCGGTGCTGCGGCTGATAAAGGATGCCGGTGTGCTTGAAGACTTGATCCGCGACTATGGTTACCTTGCTGTCTTTATCGGCACCTTTTTTGAGGGCGAAACCATCGTCATTCTGGCCGGACTTGCCGCGCATCAAGGATTGATGACGGTCGAGCTGGTGGCGTTAAGCGCTTTTTTGGGATCGTATGCCGGGGATCAAACCTGGTTTCACTTAGGCCGCCGATACGGCAGGCGCTGGTTGGCCAAAAAACCCCATTGGCATGAGCGGGTGACGCGTGTTGCACACCTTCTCAAGCGAAATGACACCGTATTCATCTTGAGCTTTCGTTTCTTTTATGGGTTGCGCAATGTCAGTCCAGTCGCCATTGCCCTCAGCGATATTTCGTGGTTCCGCTTTTTTGTTTTGAATGGAATCGCTGCGGCGTTATGGGCGATTATTTTTTCGATCGGTGGATACGTCTTTGGCCGCGGGCTTGAAGCCATGCTGGGGCATATTCACGCGATCCAAGCCATTATTTTGAGCGTCATTATCGGGGGAATTATCGCGGTCTTGGGCTATTATCATCTGCGCCGCAAAGCACGGCAACGCCGGGAAGCGAAGAAAATCCATAAAAGATAATAAAAATGCCGGGGATATACCCCGGCATAATTTTCCGCAGAGAAAAACACTCGAGATTAGGCGTCGCCAGATTCCTGCATGGCGGCATATTCTTCCGGCGAGATCCGCCGGCCCGCTCGCTGCACGGCGCTTTCCAAATCAGCCGAGGTGCACAAACCCAGTTCAAGCGGACTGCGCGGCTTAATGCTGCTGCTGTTCCAATGGGTGCGATCACGCACCGCGGCGATGGTCGCCTTGGTGGTGCCGATCAGCTTGGTGATTTGCGCATCGGAGAGTTGAGGGAAATTCTTGACCAGCCACGCCACGGCGTCGGGTTTGTCTCCACGCTTGGAAATGGGGGTATAGCGGGGCCCTTTACCGCGCACTTTAGGCTGCGGCAGATCTTTTTTGATGAGGGCGAGAGAGCTTTCGGGATCACCCTCGCAGCGCTTGATCTCTTCGTGGGTGACTTGTCCAGCCGTAACGGGATCCAGCCCGCGCATCCCCCCACTGACCTCGCCGTCGGCGATGGCTTGAACCTCGAGTTCGTGTAAGCCACAAAATTCAGCGATTTGCTGAAAGGTGAGAGTGGTGTTTTCGACCAACCAAACGGCGGTCGCTTTGGGCATAAGTGGCTGGGTCATCGTCTTTGTTCTCCTTGGCAAGGATCAACCTTGCAGGCGCTTCTTATAAGCGGGGTTTGCCAATCCGCCAAGGCCGCCGTTACGGGTTGGCGAAAAATCGCCGGTTTTTGCCGTTATGTCGTTACAACCAAAACGATTTTACCGATATGCTGGCTGCTTTCCATATATCTATGTGCGGCGGCGGCTTCGGCAAGCGGAAAGGTCGAATCTATCTGAGGTTTTATGCGGCCTTGGGCTAAAAGCGGCCAGACTTTCTCCCGCAAAGCTGCGGCAATGACCCCTTTTTCGGCCACCGAGCGCGGCCGGAGGGTCGACCCGGTGAAAACCAGGCGTTTCAGCATAAGAGGCGTCATATCGGCGGTGATCTTGCTGCCCTGCAGAAAGGCTATTTGCACAATTCGACCATCGGGGGCGGCGGCAACAAGATTGCGTCCTATATAGTCGCCGCCCACCATATCCAAGATTACGTTGGCCCCTTTACCGGCCGTTGTCTCCTTGATCACGGTGACAAAGTCCTCGATGCGGTAATTTATCCCGCGCGTCGCTCCCAATTTTTCGCAGGCGCGGCATTTGGTGTCCGATCCCGCTGTGGCGAAAACAGTCGCGCCAAAGGCGGCCGCTAATTGGATCGCGGTGGTGCCGATACCGGAACTGCCGCCATGAACCAGGAGCACCTCGCCTTGTTTAAGCTGCGCCCGATCAAACACGTTGGTCCACACGGTGAAAAAAGTTTCGGGTAAGGCGGCGGCTTCAATCAGGGATAAACCTGCTGGAACGGGAAGGCATTGAACGGCCGGTGCCACGCAGTGAGTGGCGTAGCCGCCGCCAGCGACGAGGGCGCAAACATTATCGCCGATTTTCCACGTTGTTATCTTAGAGCCCAAGGCGACAATGGTGCCCGAAATCTCCAAGCCGGGAATGTCGGTCGTCCCAGGCGGGGGCGGATAGCCGCCTTTACGCTGCAAGATATCGGGTCTGTTGACACCGGCGGCGGCAACTTTGATCAAGACCTCATCCGGACCGGGTTGCGGCATGGGACGGTGAACAGATTTTAAAACGTCAGCGGGGCCAGGAGTTGAAATCTCGATGGCCGTCATGGCGTCAGACAGGTTTTCTAGGGCAGCCATGACGTCTCACCTCTTGCGCAGATTGAAAGCTAGGGGATAGTAGGAGCAGGATGACGAAGACGACAAGGCCGAAGCGATAAGGGCGAAAGATATGGCTAAAGATGATGACGATCTGCCGCTGACTTCCGGGCGCAACAAGAAGACGCTCTTGACGCCGGCTCATCTTGTTCCGTTGTCGGTCCACGAGCTTGAGGCTTATATCGCCGAGCTCGAGGCGGAGATTGCTCGAGTAAAGACCGACATCAAGGCGAAGGCGGCGCAACGCGGCGCGGCTGAAGCCTTATTTAAATCTTGATCGTAAGGGGGCGGGAATGAGTTTACGCGGCAAGAAAGCGCTGGTGACGGGATCTACCAGCGGCATTGGACTGAGCATTGCAACCGCCTTAGCCGAGCAGGGATGTGATCTCATGATCAACGGCTTTGGTGAGGCGAATGCGATTAATGTCTTGGTGCAGGACTTGAGCAGCAAGAACCGGATCAAGGCTCATTACAGTCCCGCCGATCTTAGTTCCGCCGCCGGTGTTGCCGTCTTGATGGAGGAGGGTCAGGCAAAACTGGGTGGGATAGATATTTTGGTCAATAATGCGGGTATCCAACATACCAGCCCCATCGACGACTTTCCGGCTGAGCGGTGGGACGCCATCATCGCGATTAATCTGTCGGCGGTATTTCACGCCATCCGCCAGGTCATTCCGGGCATGAAGCTAAACGGCTGGGGGCGAATCATCAACATCGCTTCGGTGCATGGAATGGTTGCCTCGCCCTTTAAGTCCGCCTATGTGGCGGCGAAACATGGGGTGCTCGGCCTAACTAAGGTGACGGCGCTCGAGCTGGCGACCTCGGGAGTAACCTGCAATGCCATTTGCCCGGGCTGGGTGCGGACGGCCTTGGTCGAGCGTCAAATCGAGGCGAGAGCCAAAGAGCGGAACCTGCCGCTTGAGCAGGCGGCGATCGAACTTTTGGCGGAAAAGCAGCCATCTCATCGGTTTACCCAGCCCAGCGATGTTGCGGCCTTGGCGGTCTTTCTTTGTACCGAAGCGGCGGCAAATATGACCGGAATTGCCCTTCCCGTGGATGGGGCCTGGACCGCTCAATAAGGCGGAGGCCCTCACTTTCCGCCGGGCTGTGGGAAAAAAGCAACAATCGGCCCGGAATCGTTGCATCGGGGATTGCGGCAAAAGGAAAGCAATGGTATGGCCTTACACAGAGATTTCTTTTCGGCTCCAACTGTGTTTGGGAGGATGTGTTAATGACGAAGTTTACGAAATTGTTGGTGGCCGGTTGCGCTGCAGCTGCTCTTTGGGCAACAAGCGCCGCGTCAGCCATCTATAATCCTGCGGATATGAAAGCGGTTTCCATTAAGCCGGGTACCTATAAGGGTAAAACCGCAGATGGTAAGGAAGTCGAAGTTATGGTCGGCTCAAGCGGCGTTAGCTCGATTAAGGTTGGCGGTTCTGCTGTTGCCTTGCGTCCCGGCACATGGACCAACAACGGTTGGTGGGTTGCTACGGAACCAACCCGTAATGCGGGATATCAGCCGAACAAATACATAGTTCGTCCCTTCACCGACACAAGCATCATCTATTCTTCGGGTTGGACACAACGCTTTTACGGCAAGAACCAAGCTCAACTCTGGTGGACGAAGTAAGTCCAATCCTCGAGTAGGTTCGCCTGCTGGATAAGAATAATCGCCCGCCGCACTCCGGCGGGCGATTTCTTTGTGATCCCAGGCCCTCACACGTAAGCCACGCGTTGACGCGGTAGAGGCAGCGCCGTACCGTCCTTAGGCCTTATTCGGTGAAAGGCCTAACGGGAGGGAACGTGATGGTCGAGCCCAAGCCTTTAAAATTCGCGACCTTAAGTTTGCACGCGGGGCAGCAGCCCGATCCGGTTACGGGGGCGCGCGCCGTTCCGATCTATCAAACGACATCCTACGTTTTTGAAAATACCGATCAGGCAGCATCGTTATTTAATCTGGAACGGCCGGGCTATATCTATAGCCGGATCGCCAACCCAACGGTGGCGGTGCTGGAAGAACGCTTGGCGGCGCTTGAAGGTGGCGTCGGGGCTATTGGTACGGCATCGGGCCATGCGGCGATGCATTTGGCCATCGCCACCTTAATGGGTGCGGGAAATCATATCGTTGCCTCCGCCTCGCTTTATGGCGGCACGATTAATCTGTTAACCCATACCCTTCTGCGATTTGGCATCACCACCACCTTTGTCGCGCCAAACGACATCCAGGGTTTTGCCGCCGCAATTAAACCCGAGACCCGCCTGATCATCGGCGAAGTGATCGGCAATCCCGGTTTGGAAATTCTGGATATCACCGCCTTGGCCGAGATCGCCCATAGCGCGCTGGGCGGTCGTGGTATCCCGCTTTTGATTGATGCGACCTTCTGCACGCCATACCTCTGCCGTCCGTTCGACTTCGGTGCCGACCTCGTGGTTCATTCGGCGACCAAGTGGTTGGGCGGTCATGGTGTCGCCATCGCCGGCGCCCTGATCGATGCCGGGCATTTCGACTGGGCCGCATCGGGTTTGTTCCCAACATTGAGCGAACCCTATGCCGGTTATCATGGGATTGATTTTGCCGAAGAGTTTGGTCCGCTCGCCTTCTTGATGCGCGCCCGCGCCGAAGGCTTGCGTGATTTTGGCGCCTGCATGAGCCCGGCGGTCGCCTTTCATATTCTGCAAGGGATTGAAACCCTGCCGCTGCGTATGGAGCGGCATATCAATAATACGCGGCAGGTTACGGCTTTCCTGCAAAACCACCCCGCAGTCGCATGGGTCAATCATCCGGACTTGGAGAGTCATCGCGATCATAAGTTGGCGAAATACTTGATGCCCAAGGGCGCAGGTTCGATGATAACCTTCGGTATCAAGGGTGGGCGAGCTGCCGGTGCCACCTTCATCGAGCGATTACGTCTGGTGTCTCACCTGGCGAATGTGGGCGACGCCAAGACATTGGTCATTCATCCGGCCAGCACGACTCATCAACAGTTGGACGGTGCGGCGCTTCGGGCCGCCGGTATCGGCGAAGATCTTATTCGTTTGTCGGTTGGTCTTGAAGAAAGCGGTGACATTATCGACGATCTTGATCAGGCGTTGCAGGCTGCGGTTCGGCAGCAAAGCAAGGCAGCCGAGTAAACGATGCGCTTTACCGTTGCAGGCGCGCCGACCTTCGCGGCGACAGGGGGCCAAGGTTTCGATACCGAGCGGCTTCCGGTTGTTTTCCTGCACGGCGCGGGAATGTCCCATGTGGTTTGGGCATTGCAGGCGCGGCATTTGGCGCACCATGGATGCAGTGTTTTAGCATTGGACCTGCCTGGTCACGGGGACAGCAGCGGTGATCCGCTTAAAGATATTTCGGCGATGGCGGAGTGGGTAGCACAAGCCTTAACGGCGCTGAATGTGACCAAGGCCGTCGTTATCGGCCACAGTATGGGTGCGCTTATCGCTTTGGAACTGGCGGCTAGGCATGCGGCTTTGGTGCGCTCGATTATTTTGTTGGGCGCTGCGGCCGCCATGCCTGTTCACCCGGTCTTACTGGAAGCGGCAAAAACCAATCCGGCAAAGGCGGCGGCGCTTATTGTTGAGTGGGGCCACGGTATCCGCGGCCATGTTGGCGGCGCGCCTACCCCCGGTTTGTGGCTTGCCGGCGGCGCGGCGCGTATTCTTCAAGGGGCGAAGCCGGGAATCCTGGCGCAGGATCTTGCCGCCTGTGCGAATTACCTGCGCGGGGCGGAGGCGGCGGGAGCGGTTACTTGTCCGGCCTACATCATCTGCGGCGCGGCCGATCGGATGACGCCGCCGAAAGCAGGGGTGGCTTTAAGTCAGCTTATGCAAAATGCCAATTCGGAAACATTGCCGGGTGTAGGTCATATGATGATGACGGAAGATCCCGTAGCCACTACCGCGGCGATCAAGCGAGGCTTGCCGCGATGAGAGAAGATAAGGCGCTCCTTCGCCGCGACTTTCCGTGGCATCTGACCCTCGCGACAAGATGGGCCGACAATGATCAGTATGGTCACGTCAACAACGTCACCTATTACAGCTATTTCGATACGGCGGTTAACCGTCACCTGATTGAGGTTGCGGGACAAGATCCGCAAGGCGCTGGGCCGATCGGGGTTGTGGTCGAAACAGGGTGCCGGTTTCTTCGTCCCGTCAGCTTTCCCGATATGATCGAGGTCGGCATTAAAATCAAAAAATTTGGCACCAGCAGCGTGACCTATCAACTCGGGGTTTTTGTTCACGGGCAAGATGCGCCGGCGGCGGTGGGTCACTTTGTTCATGTCTATGTCGACCGGAAAACGTTTCGTTCTGTGCCGATCCCTCTGGCGTTGCGGGAAACATTAGAGAAATTGCATGTGGCCTCATAATCGCCTCACTCAGGCTCTCGATATTCAGCTGCCGATCTTTCAGGCGCCCATGGCGGGCGGGGCGACAACGCCGGCGCTGGTCGCCGCGGTGAGCGATGCCGGCGCTATGGGATGGATGGGCGCGGGGTATATGCCTGCGGCCGAGATTCAGAAAGCCGTGACGGCTATTCGCCAGGCAACGCAAAAACCGTTTGGGATTAATTTATTTGTGCCTGAAACAAGGTCACAGGGTGCGACCTTGGCGGAGGCAGCGGCAAGATTGCAACCCTATCGGCAAGCCCTGGGTTTGGGATCGTCATCCCTTCCGACGAAGTTTGCCGAACCGTTTGACGCGCAAATTGCCGCCGTTCTTGAGGCAAAGCCGGCGGCCTTCGGATTCACCTTCGGTATTCCCGACGCCGCCATTCTGCATGAAATGCGTCGCCGTAAGATCATGATTTTCGGTACGGCGACGACAGTCGGTGAGGCTGTGGCGCTGGAGAAGGCGGGAGTGGATGTCGTTGTTGCTCAAGGCGCCGAAGCGGGCGCCCATCGCGGGACCTTTGCCGTGCCCCATGAAGTCGGCTTGGTGGGATTGATGGCCTTGGTGCCACAAGTGGCGTCAGCGGTTAAACTGCCCGTGATTGCGGCCGGCGGTATTATGGATGGACGTGGTGTTGCGGCGTCACTGGTCTTAGGTGCGGCGGGCGCCATGTTAGGGACGGCGTTTCTGGGATGCCCCGAAGCAGGTATTTCGGATCCCTATCGCCGGGCGCTGCAACAAGGACAAGATGATGGCACGGCGCTTACGCGTGTGTTTTCGGGAAAGCCGGCGCGCGGATTGCGCAACCGATTTATGGCCGAGATGGCGGATGCACCGATCGCCGCTTATCCGCAGCAACATACGCTCACGCGCGATATACGGGCCGCTGCGGCCAAGGCGAATGATCCAGGCTTGTTATCTTTGTGGGCGGGGCAAGGTGTAGGGCTTATGCGCACCTTGCCTGCGGCCAAGCTGGTCCGGCAGCTGGCTGAAGAAACAGCCGCCGCCGCAAGCGCAGTCTTTTAAGAAGATAATTTAAGGCGAGATTACGAAAGGTTTAGCTTTTAAGGCCGAACTTTTCGAAACGCTTGTTGAACTTCGCGACCTGACCGCCGGTATCGTTCAGTTTTTGGTTGCCGCCGGTCCACGCGGGGTGGGACTTCGGGTCAACATCAAGGCGCAGGAGATCGCCTTCTTTACCCCAGGTCGAGCGGGTCTTGTAGGTGGCCCCGTCGGTCATCTGGATGGTAATTTCGTGGTAGTCAGGATGAATATCTTTTTTCATGGTCTTGATTCCTTGCGCAAGGTGCGTGGTATAGCGATTGCCGCTGCGAGGCGCAAGCCTGGTGCTTTTAGGAAATAAAACCTTTATAATAATGAGAATGTTCAAAGCCTTAAACCCTAAACCTTCGAGCGCCTTGCCGCGGCTGCTTCCGTTCTTACGCCCTTATTGGATGATTATTGGCGGGGCGGGCATCGCCTTGATCGTTGCCGCAGGGACGGTTTTGGCCATGGGCGCCGGCCTTCGGATCCTTATCGACCAAGGATTTTCCGCCGGAAATCCGCGTCTCTTAGATCTCGCGCTCATCGCCATGCTGGGGGTGGTTATTGTCTTGGCCCTAGCCACCTTTGCCCGTTTCCATCTGGTTTCTTGGTTGGGCGAACGCGTGGTTGCCGATATTCGCCGAGCGATTTTTGATCGGGCGATTTTATTATCACCGTCATTTTATGAAGCGACGCCGGTTGCCGATCTTCTTTCACGGCTTGTCGCGGATACGACCGTTTTGCAAGGTACGATCGGATCATCGGTTTCCGTGGCTCTACGGAATGTATTGCTGCTTTTGGGAGGGATGACGCTTCTCTTTATCACCAGCGCCAAGCTCACAGGTTTGGTGCTGCTCACCGTTCCGCTGGTGGTTGCGCCGATTTTGATATTCGGCCGTAAGGTCCGTACGCTTTCCCGTTTGTCTCAGGATCGACTTTCTCAGGCAAGCTCGTTTGCCCAGGAAAGCCTGGATGCTATCCGAACCGTTCAAGCCTTTAGTCATGAACAACCGACAAGCGCCGATTTTACGGGCAAGGTGGAAGAAACCTTTCGCACCGCCATCAGCCGAGTGAGGGCGAGGTCGTTCTTATCGGCAACGGTGATCTTTTTGGTTTTCTCGGCGGTGGGTTTGATTTTGTGGCAAGGCGGCCACGACATGCTGGCGGGAAAGATATCCGTCGGTGCGCTTTCCTCCTTTGTTTTTTATGCGGTGGTTGTTGCCGGCGCCGTTGGGGCCCTGTCTGAAGTTGCCGGAGATTTGCAGCGTGCGGCGGGCGCCGCCGAGCGCTTAAGTGAGCTTTTGGCCTTAACGCCGGAAATTTTATCACCCGCACATCCGGTTGCCTTTAACGTGAGCACTCGAGATGTCATTGTCTTTGATGGGGTAAAATTCTCCTATCCTTCCCGGCCGGATACCTCGGCGTTAAAGGGGATCAGCTTCACTATCAATCGAGGTGAAACCGTCGCCGTGGTCGGCCCTTCAGGGGCCGGCAAGACAACGCTGTTCCAATTGCTGCTGCGATTTTATGATGTGCAAAGCGGACGCGTAATGGTGAACGGCGTTGATGTGCGGCATGCCGATCTCGTGGCGTTGCGGTCGTCGATGGCTTTGGTGCCGCAAGAGCCGGCCATTTTCGCCGGCACCGCCATGGAGAATATTCGCTATGGCCGCCCAAACGCCCGCGATGCCGAGGTTTTGGACGCGGCTCGGGCTGCTGCTGCCCATGAGTTTATTCAGGCTCTTCCCCAAGGCTATCAGACGGTTCTGGGGGAAAAAGGTGTCAGATTGTCCGGTGGCCAACGCCAGCGCATCGCCGTTGCCCGGGCTATCATGCGGAAAGCGCCGTTATTATTGCTGGATGAAGCCACCAGCGCCCTGGATGCGGAAAGCGAACAGGCGGTGACCCGGGCTTTGGACCGGCTGATGGTCGGTCGAACGACTTTGATTATCGCCCATCGCCTGTCGACGGTTCAGCGTGCCCAGAGAATCTTAGTTATGGATCAGGGGCGTATCCTTGCCGAAGGCACACACCAAAGCCTTGTTGCGGGGGGCGGTCTTTACGCAAGATTGGCGGAACTCCAGCTGATTGCCGATTAAATGGGGATTATTTCTCTCTTCTCTTGGGGTTTTGCCGTTCTTCGCTATATAAGACGTCATCATGCTTACTCTTGAACTGCTTCTGATATTGGCGTTGATGGTTGCCAACGGGCTGCTCGCCATGTCCGAGTTGGCGATCGTGTCGTCGCGCAAGGCGCGGCTTGAATCTATGGCCGAGGCGGGAAGCCGTAGCGCCCGAATTGCGATCCGACTTGCCGCCGATCCAGGCCGGTTTCTTTCGGCCACGCAGATCGGGATTACACTGGTGGGCATCCTGGCCGGCGCTTTTAGTGGCGCAACCCTGGCCGACCGACTGACGATTTGGCTGTTGGAAATGCTGCCTCAACTGGAGAAGGCGGCCGAGCCTCTGGCCTTTACGGTTGTCGTCACCGGCATCACCTACATTTCGTTAATCATCGGCGAGTTGGTGCCAAAACAGATTGCTCTCGCCGATCCAGAGCGGGTGGCGGTCAGGGTTGCGCCGCTGATGTTGATTGTCGCAAAGGCGGCCTTCCCGATTGTGGTGATTTTGGATTTATCCGCGCGACTTGTTCTCAAGTTGATAGGTGGACAGCGGATCGCCGATAAAACGGTGACCGATGAAGAGATCCACAGCTTGCTGGCCGAGGCTTCACGTGCCGGCGTTGTCGAGCGCGCCGAAGGCGAGATGATCACGGGGGTGATGCGTCTTGCCGATCGTCCGGTTCGGGCCTTCATGACTCCGCGCCACGACGTGGATTGGATCGATCTTTCCGCGGATAAAGAGACTATTCTTCATACTTTGCGGAATAGCGATCATTCACGCTTTCCTGCCGCCAATGGAAAATTGGACGAGGTGGTGGGAATTGTTCAGGCCAAAGATATCCTGAGCGCGGCTCTTGAAGGAAAAAGCCTGGATATGCGTGCGATCCTGCGCAAGACCTCGGCTATTCATGACCGTGCCGATGCGTTGGAGGCTTTGGAGATCCTGAAGCAGGCTCCCGTGCATATGGCCTTGGTGGTGGATGAATACGGTACTTTTGAAGGCGTCGTGACGCCAGCCGATATCCTGGAGGGTATCGCCGGTGATTTTAGCGAGCACGATGAATCGCCGCCAGAAATTGTCGAACGGGCAGATGGATCGTTTCTGCTCGACGGAGCCTTGCCTATTGATCGGATGGTGACCCTGTTGCGTGTGCCCCTGCCGGAGCAGTCTGATTATCACACGGTCGCCGGTTTTGCTTTGGGTCAGTTTGGTCAGTTGCCGAAGACCGGGGATATTTTCACCATCGGCGGCTGGCGTTTTGAAGTTGTCGATATGGATGCACGCCGCATCGACAAGATCTTGGTGACCCGGCAAACCGGCGAGTAGGCGTTATTGCCGGACAATTCCGCCGCTGACCGCGTTTAAATCGATGGCGGCCGCCAACAAAGCCTGCGTATAGGGATGCTGTGCCTGGGTGAAAATGGTTTCTGCGGCTCCTTGTTCGACGATGGCCCCTTGGCGCATAACCAAAACATGATGACTCATGGCACGGACCACCCGCAAATCATGGCTGATAAAGATGTAAGCCATGTTATAGCGTTGTTGCAGGCTGCGGAGTAACTCCACGATCTGTTTTTGGATGGAAACGTCAAGAGCGCTGGTAGGTTCATCCAAAATAACCACCCGCGGCTTCAGCACCAAGGCGCAGGCGATCGCAACTCGTTGTCGCTGACCACCGGAAAACTCGTGGGGATAACGATGACGCGTTTCCGGGTCCAGTTCGACTTCACGCAAAGCTTCGATGACACGTGATTCACGCTCGGCTTTATCGCCGATATGATGGGCGACTAGACCCTCGGCAATGATTTGCCCGATCGACATGCGCGGACTAAGCGATCCATAAGGATCTTGAAAAACGATTTGGAGATGCCGCCGCATCGCGCGCATTTCCGACGCCGATAATTTCAAAAGATCCCGCCCATCGAATAACACCTCACCCTTCGCCGCGATAAGCCTTAAAATACCGAGACCGAGAGAGGTTTTTCCGGACCCGCTTTCTCCCACGATACCTAAGGTCTCCCCTGTCCGTAAGGTAAAAGCCGCGTCCTTAACCGCAACGACGTGACCTGTAATACGATTTAGGATCCCTTTGCGTATGGGAAACGCAACGTTGAGGTTCCGAACCTTCAGGATCTCTTTGGCGTCGGGGGCAAGAATGGGAGGCGCCCCGGTTGGCTCCGCCGCGATGAGCCGCTGAGTATAGGGATGGCTGGGTGTTTTTAAGACGCGAGAGGTCGGGCCTATCTCGACGATCTCCCCCTTTTGCATGACGGCAACCCGGGGGGCGATCTTACGAACGATATTCAGGTCATGTGTAATGAACAAAAGTGCCATGCCCAGGCGTTGCTGCAACTCGGCGAGCAATTTTAAAAGTTGAGCCTGGATAGTGACGTCAACCGCCGTGGTCGGTTCATCGGCGATAAGAATGTCGGGCTCATTCGCCAGGGCCATGGCGATCATGACGCGTTGCCGTTGCCCGCCGGAAAGTTGATGGGGGTAAGAGCTTAATCGGCGCTCGGCGTCGTCGATGCCGACCAACTGAAGCAGCTCAAGGACACGGGCTCTGGCCGCTGGGCGCGATAGCCGCTTGTGAATATAAAGAGTTTCTGCGATCTGTTTCTCAACGGTGTGTAAGGGATTAAGCGATGTCATCGGCTCCTGAAACACCATGGCGATGCGGTTGCCGCGAATTTGCCGGAGGGTTTTGGCGGACGCGCCGATCAGCTCCTGACCGTCAAAGCGAATGCTGCTGCCGGCAGGATGCGACGCAAACGGATAAGACAGAAGTTGCAGGACAGATAGGGCGGTCACGGATTTTCCGGATCCACTCTCCCCGACCAGCGCCAATGTCTCGCCGCGATCAAGGGTGAAGGAAACGCCGCGGACGGCGTCGACCGCGTGGGCGCCTTCGCCAAATCGCACCGCAAGATTGCTAATTTCAAGCAACGGGGCATTACTCATGGTTTTTCTTTCTCCGCAACGAAGACTTTTCGGGGATCAAAAGCGTCGCGAACAGCCTCACCGATAAAGACGAGCAGACTTAAAATCACCGCGATCGCAAAAAAGCCGGTGATGCCCAACCAAGGGGCCTGAAGGTTCTCTTTACCTTGTTTGAGAAGCTCGCCCAAGGACGGCGATCCCGGCGGCAACCCGAATCCGAGAAAATCCAGCGCGGTTAAGGTGGTCACCGCGCCGGAGGTTACGAACGGCAGGAAGGTGATCGTCGCCACCATGGCATTGGGCAGGACATGGCGAACCATTATCCGCAGATCGGCAAGCCCCAAAGCTCGGGCGGCGCGGACATAATCGAGATTACGGGCCCGCAAAAACTCGGCCCGCACCACGCCGATCAGCGCCATCCAGGAAAAGGCGAGCATCAAAATGAGCAGCCACCAAAAATTAGGCGTGACCACGCTGGCCAGGATAATCAACAGATAAAGCGTCGGCAGGCCCGACCAAATCTCGATAAACCGTTGGAAGAGAAGATCTGTTAAACCGCCGAAATAACCTTGAATCGCCCCCGCCGCGATTCCGATAATTGACGATAGAATCGTCAGGATAAGACCGAACAGCACGGAGATGCGAAAACCATAAATCAGCCGGGACAGAACATCGCGGGCCTGATCGTCCGTTCCTAGCCAGTTCCCTTTACTGGGAGGCGACGGTGCAGGTTGGTTGAGATTGCTGATCACGCTGTCGAAGCGATAAGGAATGGGCGGCCACAGGATCCAGCCTTTTTCCTCAATCAAGCCCTTAACCGCTGGATCCCTATATTCTGCCTCGGTCTCAAACATGCCGCCGAAGGTGGTTTCGGGATAGCTGGTGAAAACGGGCATGTACCAGGAATTATCGTAACGGATGAGCAACGGCCGATCGTTGGCCAGAAACTCCGCGAACAGACTCAAAATAAACAGAACGGCAAAAATCCAGAACGACCAATAGCCCAAGCGGTGGCGCTGGAAGTTGGCCAGCCGGCGCTGATTAAGGGGCGAAAGAGATAAGATTTGGCGCATGTCAGTGCCGGGCTTCAAAGTCAATGCGGGGATCAACCACCACATACATCAAATCACCCACGAGATTCATGATCAAACCCAAGAGGGTAAAAACATAAAGGGTCGCAAACATAATCGGATAGTCGCGATTGATCGCCGCCTCAAACCCCAGGAGACCCAATCCATCAAGCGAGAAAATAACTTCGGTCAAAAGCGATCCGGTAAAAAGAATGCTGATAAAGGCGCTGGGAAAACCGGCGATCACCAGCAACATGGCGTTGCGAAAGACGTGCCCGTACAAAACCCGCCGCTCGGGAAGGCCCTTTGACCGCGCCGTGATGACATACTGTTGACTGATCTGATCCAGAAAGCTGTTTTTGGTCAGCATGGTTAAGCCGGCAAATCCGCCGATGACCATCGATGTTATCGGCAAGACCATGTGCCAGCCGTAATCAAGCGCTTTATCCCAGAGGCCGAGGGAATCAAAATTATCCGAAGTTAACCCGCGAAGAGGAAACCATTCAAAATAACGGCCGCCGGCGAAAAGAACGATCAGCAGGATCGCAAACAAAAAACTCGGAACCGCGTTGGCAAAGATAATGACCGCCGAGGTCCAGGCATCAAAGCGGCTGCCGTCGCGGACGGCTTTGGCGACGCCAAGCGGTATGGAAATTAGATAGGTCAGCAAGGTCGTCCATAATCCAAGGGAAATGGAGACCGGCATTTTTTCGATCACCAGGTCAACAACGCTGCGGTCCCGGAAGAAACTTTTCCCGAAATCAAAGCGCAGAAAGCGTCCCATCATTAGAACAAATCTCTCGGCCAACGGTCTGTCGAAGCCGAACTCCCGCTCCAGCTCTTTGATAAAGGCCGGATCGATTCCTTGCCGGCCGCGATAGGTGCCGGCGCCCTGCTGCTCCGAGGCGCGGCCTTTGTTTGTGTTCCCGGTCTCGTTCTGACTGTTGTTCGAGATTCGGGCGGTCGCATCTATTTCCGTGCCGTCAAGGCGCGCAAGAATCTGTTCGATCGGTCCGCCGGGCGCCGCTTGAATGATCAGAAAACTCAGCAGCATGATCCCGAACAAGGTCGGGATCATCAGCAGAAGTCGACGAACAATATAGGCCAGCATGGATGTTTATCCCGTTATTGTTGGCCCGTCATTGTTTAGGCAGTTTGGCCTTACGAGCTTCTAAAGTGGCGGCTTTGTCTTTATCAATCCACCAGGTCATCACGTCGGTGCCTCCAACAGGCACTTTCTGCGGATGCCCAAACTTATCCCAATAAAGAACCCGGTCTTCGCGAGAATGCCAATGGGGAATAACCCAGTGCCCCCATTGCAGGACACGGTCCAGTGCCCGGGTTTGCGCCACAAGCGCTTCTCGTGTTGGAGCGGCGATCAGAGACTCAATCAAAGCGTCGATCGCGGGATTGGCGATGCCGGCAAGATTGGTGCTGCCCGGCGAGGCGGCTGAATCACTGCCCCAAAAGTCGCGCTGTTCATTGCCCGGCGACATCGATTGCCCCCAAATATTGGAAATCATGTCGAAGTCGAAATTGTCGGTCAGGCGTCGGTATTGAGCCACGTCGACATTGCGAATTTTGGCCTCAATCCCCAGCCGCTCCAGATTCTGGATGAAGGGAAGGGCAATTCGTTCGAACAGCGGATCATCCAGCAGGATTTCAAACGCCATAACCTTGCCGCTTGACTGATGGGTAAGTTTCTTGGTTTTGGGGTCAACCGACCAGCCCGCTTCCCTCAGCATTTTGGCCGCAGTCAAAAGATTGTCCCGAATGGTCCGGCCCTCAGTCGAGGGAGGATTGTATTCGGTGGTGAAAACCTCGTTGGGAATACGCCCGCGATAGGGTTCAAGAATTTTAAGCTCTTCGGGTCCAGGCAAGCCCTTGGCTTCAAGCTCGCTATTACCGAAATAGCTTCGGGTGCGATGGTAAAGTCCGTAAAACAGCGTCTTGTTCGACCACTCAAAATCAAAGGCGTAGGCAAGGGCTTGGCGGACTTTGGGATCCTTAAAAATCTCGCGGCGTGTATTGAAGACAAACCCTTGCATGCCCGAGGTGCGCTGGTGCGGCAAAACCTCCTTGATCAAAACGCCTTGTTTCACGGCGGGAACGTCATAGGCGGTAGCCCAAGCCTTGGAGGAATTTTCCGCGCGAAAGTCAAAGGCTCCGGCCTTTAGCGCTTCGATCATGACGGTGCTGTCGCGATAATAGTCGTAGCGAATGGTGTCGAAGTTATAACGGCCCTTATTGACGGGATGATCCTTGGCCCAATAGGTGTCCACACGGCGATAGGTGATGAAGCGACCGGGCTCAAAACCATCGATTTTATAAGGGCCGCTACCAAGCGGGGGTTCGAGTGTAGTTTCTTCGAATTTGCGTTTTTCCCACCAGTGTTTTGGCAAGACGGTCAGTTGGCCGAGAATAAGAGGCAATTCGCGATTTACTCCAGGCTTGAAACGAAATTTTACCGTTCGCTCGCCGATCCGCTCGACGGCTTCAACGCCAGCGTAATAAAAGCGAAATTGGGGCGGACCTTTTACTTTCAAAGTTTCAAAAGTCCAGATCACATCATCGGCTGTAATCGGCTTTCCGTCGTGCCATTTGGCATCGGTGCGCAAAGTGAAGGTGACCCAGGATCGATCCTCAGGCGTTTCAATTCCCTCGGCCAGAAGACCATATTGGGTAAAGGCTTCATCGGTTGAGGCTTCGGTTAAGGTGTCATAAATCAACGTAAGTCCTGCCGCCGGCGTCCCCTTGATGATGAAAGCGTTCAATGAATCAAAAGTCCCGATAGCAGGGAGTTTAATATCGCCCCCTTTGGGTGCCCCAGGATTTACATAGTCGAAATTCTTATAGCCTTTTGGGTATTTCGGGTTGCCGTGCATGGCAATGCCGTGTGCGGGCTCTGCGGCTGACGGCGATCCCCCGAAAATAGAGCCCATAAAAATGACAGCACCCAGAGCGGAGAGTAAAAATGGCGCAAGAGGGAGGCGAATCATGAGGCGTCCTTGTAAAGGCTTCAGATACTTAAGTCTGACGCTCTGGAGCGAGAGTGCAAGCCGTAAGTGTCAAAAATATAACAAACCTACGCGAGCAGGGCTAAGGCCGACCGATGTAAGTCCTGATTTCCCGCGGCTAGAACCTGGGTTGATTGCCCATCCAGAGTGAAAGGCCTGCCCGTCCAGTCGCTTATCAGCCCCCCGACGCCTTCAATAACAGGAACCAGAGCCATAATATCATGGGGTTTCATAGAGGCTTCACAGACCAGATCGATCTGCCCCGCCGCCAAAAGGCCATAGGCATAGCAATCGAGACCAAATCGGGTGAAGCGGCAGGCTTGCTGCAGCTGCGCGAAACTGGTGCGCTCGGTTGGGGTTGTAAACATATCCGGAGCGGTTGCGGCCAATAAAGCTTTTCCGAGTTCAGGAGTGTGCGAAAAGATGCGGGCGTGAAGAGCATTTCCCCGCAAGGTGGTCGGTTGCCCGCGGACGCCGATCCATCTTTCACAGGAAATAGGTTGATCGATAATGCCGACGACCGGAATGCCTTTGTGACACAGGCCGATCAAAGTGCCGAAGGTGGGCGCCCCCGCCATGAAAGCCTTGGTGCCGTCGATCGGGTCCAAAACCCATACCCATTCGGCATCGGCACGATGGCCGCCCATTTCCTCCCCGATGATTCCATGATCAGGATATCGCTGCATGATCAGCGCACGCATGACCGCTTCGGCGCCGCGGTCGGCTTCCGTAACGGGGCTAAGATCGGCTTTCGTTTCGGTCAGAAGAGGCGTGCGAAAATAACGCCGCAGCAAAGGTCCCGCCGCATCGGCGAGGAGGGTTGCGAATAAAGCGAAGGTGGCAAGGGGTGAAGATTGCGTCACGCCATGCCCCTAGATTTACGGAAGAGGAATCGGAGAGTCGCTCAAGGTCCTGAGCCAAGCGATGACGTTGGCGCGTTCCTTGTCGTTGCGTATGCCGGCGAAGGACATCTTGGTCCCTTTCATGTAGCCGGCTGGGCTGGCGATAAATTTATTGAGGTTTTCGTAATCCCACGTCTCGGCCTTGTGCTCTAATATGGCGGGTGAATAAGCAAAGCCATCGCCCAAATGAGCTTTGTGATTGCCAACGACGCCCCACAGATTCGGCCCGATTTTGTTTGCTCCGCCCTTTTCAAAGGTGTGGCAGGTAAGGCATTTTTTCGCCGAGGTTTCACCGGCTTTAAGATCGGCTGCAGCCAACAGCGGAGCGATCGGCGCAATTTCGGTTGGCGCAGCGGTGCCGCCGGCGGCCGGAGCGGCCGTGTCTTCGGCGGCTTCAACGGCAAAGGCATCTTTCTCTAACGGATGAGGGCTGACTAGAGCATCAGCAATCAACCCCGTAACCATCGCGATCAATCCTGCCGCAAGAATTCCTGCCGCAATCTTGTTGAATAGTAACGGATCGGTTCCGTGGTCCTTATCTCCGGCCATGTCGCGATCAATCTCCGAATAGCTTTTGTCGCTCTCCCGACTGTGGTTCTATCCACCCGGGCGGGCGCACTTTACATTTTCGTTTCCTCAACCACAAGCGGCGGAAACAGCCTGTCATAGGCCTATGTATGCAAGGCGATTTGCCGCCGGACGTCGCTGCGATATAAGGTCGCGCTTAAGCGACTTCTGTTGTAAGGGTTATGATGATGACTGCTGCCGAACTTAATCCGATCGTAATGATTCCCGCCCGGCTTGGGTCGACTCGCTTGCCCCATAAGGTTCTGGCGAATATCCACGGCACCCCGTTGATCGTTCATGTTCTGCGGCGTGCCGAGGCGGCCCGGGTAGGTCCGGTCGTTGTCGCCTGCGCCGAATCCGAGGTTGCCGCCGTCGTCAAGGCAGCGGGCGGTACCGCCATTTTGACGGATCCCGATTTGCCGTCGGGTTCAGATCGCATTGCTGCAGCCCTTAAAATCTTCGATAAAAATGACCGACACCGGGTCGTCATTAATCTGCAAGGTGATCTTCCAACCATTGCACCCGAGACAATAAAAAGCGTTTTAACGCCGCTCCAGTCGCCCGGCGCCGATATCGCTACCCTGGCAGCGATTATCACTCGAGAGGAAGAAAAGAACGATCCGAATGTGGTTAAGGCTGTCGTCAGCTTTCCAGATGATCAGGCGGCGTCCGCCGGCAAAATGGGCCGTGCCCTTTATTTTACCCGATCGACGGCCCCGTCGGGCACGGGACCGTTCCTGCACCATATCGGGATCTATGCTTATCGGCGCGAGTGCTTGACCCGGTTTATTTCTCTGCCGCCCTCGGGCTTGGAAAAACGCGAGAAACTGGAGCAATTGCGCGCCTTAGAAGCGGGGATGCATATTGATGTCACCGTAGTTGATGCGGTTCCTTTGGGAGTGGATACCCCGGATGATTTGGCTCGGGCGCGGCAGATTCTCAAGCCAAAATAAGCTATATACGTAATTCGTATTTTATAATATACGTCAAACGTATGAAGTTTGCAGAGCGGGTCCGCGAACAACGGCGGCGCGTGGGACTAACCCAGGCGGCAGTGGCAACAGCCCTTGATGTAACCCAGCCGACGGTCACGCGGTGGGAGGCAGGGACTAGCCTGCCCGATTTGGGGCAGGTCGCCCGGCTAGCGGAGCTGCTGGCCTGTGATCCGGGGTGGCTGGCGTTTGGCGAGACAGGAGAGGATGTCATGAGTACAGGACCCGATAACACCATTGCCTTTCAGGGCTTTCCCGGAGCCTATTCGCATCTTGCTTGCCGCCATGCCTTTCCATCGATGGAGGCCTTGCCCTGCGGCTCGTTCGAAGATGCCTTTGCCGCGGTGGAAGAAGGGCGGGCGAGGCTGGCGATGATTCCGATCGAAAATTCTTTGGGCGGACGGGTGGCGGATATTCACCACCTGCTGCCACGGTCGGCGCTTTTCATCATCGGTGAACATTTCGAGCAGGTCGAACACCATCTTCTTGCGCCGAAGGGGGCAAAGCTGGAAGGCCTCAAGATCATCCGCAGCCATCCGCAAGGTTTGGCGCAGTGCCGCGAACTTATCCGCGGTCTAAAGGTTCGGGCCGAAGCTCATTCGGATACGGCAGGCGCCGCCCGCGACGTCGCCGCGGCCGGCGATCGTACCGTGGGTGCGCTGGCTTCCTCCCTCGCGGCGGAAATCTATGGTCTGGATATTTTGCGCAGCCGCGTTGAAGACAAGATCGGCAATACTACCCGCTTTGTGATTATGGCGCGCAGCCGTAAAGAGCCCGATCCGCGTTCTGGTCCGTGCCTAACCAGTTTTGTATTCGAGGTGCGGAGCGTTCCCGCCGCGCTGTATAAGGCCTTGGGTGGTTTTGCGACCAATGGCGTTAACATCGTGAAGCTGGAAAGCTATATCGTTGATGCCAGTTTTACGGTTGCGCAATTCTACGCCGAAATCGAAGGCCATCCCGCTGATAAATCCGTGGACTATGCTCTCGACGAATTGGGTTATTTCTCCAACAAGCTAAAGCTTCTTGGCACCTATCCGCAAAACGCCTTTCGCAAACGGATCTAACTTTCCGCTTGCAGCGGAGGCCCGGGTTCATGGGCTTTGATCCCGTAACGTTTGATCAGCCAGCCGACACCCATCAAGGTAAATCCAAGACCGAGGAAGGAAGCGACACGGTATAGCCCTTCTAGGGCGGACATATCGATGAGGAATACCTTGAGCGAGACGATTAGCAACGCCCCAAGGCCGAGGCGAAGAAGATCCAGCCGCCGTGCCAGGAAACCTAAAGCCAGCAGAACGCCGGCATACAGCAACCATCCTGCTGAGTAAGCATACATCTCCGCATTGGACGGATAGGGGCCATCAAGCCGTACGCCTTGAAAGGCGTGGCGAATCTCGAGTGTCAGGTAGACAAAAGACAAGAACAGCGTTGCCGCACCGCTAAGGGTCATGGCAAGCCGTTCACCGCGTTTGGCAAACTCGTAACGAAGGGCGCCATAAATCAACGCGGGTATGCCATAGGCAAGAAGCAAGAGATCAATGATCATCTTATTGCCGACAGTTTCGCCGGACCATAACGGATTGAATAAAAGGTTGATGCCGACAAAAAGACTGCCCAGCACCATCAAGGCGCGGGCAGCCCACAAGGTTATCCGGCGCGGCTCGTATCGATGGACGGATAGAAGTCCATAGCCCATGGTTAGGAAGACCAAACCGTGCAAGCTGCGCTCGGCAAGATCAAAGGTACTTGCCGTCAACGAGCCGGCGATTTGAATCCGGATCGAGAAGGATAGGAGGCATGCAAGGAAAGCAAGGGAGACGGATTCCAATAAGGCAACCAAACTATCGTCCCGATCACGGCGGAACATGCGCGCCGCGATTTGGCACAAGATCATCGGCAAGCCATAGCCGTAAAACAGCCAAAGCTGCGCCGCGGCAGGGTTGCTTGGCGTATAGTCAAGCAAATAAGGGTTCGCCAGTAATCGGACCGCGACAACGGCGGTAATCAAAAAGGCCAAGGGGCGCAATCCACGCACCGTGACCCGGCGATTAATTTCCGCAATTGCCGGCAGCATGGCGGAAAGGGCGACCGTCAACCATGCTTCCCGCAAGACCATAACCAGGGCCGCCGCCAATCCAGCAACGACGGCAACGGCGTAGGTTCCCAGGGCGGCTTCGGCACCGCGCTGGCCCCGATACTGGGCGGATTGCTGCGCGCCTAACATGGCCAGAGCTGCTGCCAAGAGTTCTGCTGTGGCCCATCCCGCATCCGGAGCGAAGTCGGCGACGCGCCAATAACCCAGCGCTGCAAGAACGACAGGACTGCCACCGCCCATCATGGCCCAAAGATAAGGCCAGGTTGATCGACGCAACATGGCAAGGCTTGCTCCGGCAAAGCCGACGGCAAAAATACCCAGTGCGACAAGGAAACGATAGAAAGGATCAAAAGTGTCTTCGCTGCCGACGGCACGGCCAAGGTCCGTCGGTGCCGGGGCGAAGGACGGTAGCGGCCAATAAACTACGGCAATGGCAATAATGATGCCGGTAATCGGCGCCAAGAGCTCCAGGTTTGGCCGCGATGCTGCGGCTGCCACCCCCAGCACAGCGAATAAAGCAAGCTGCGCCAACGCCAACTCGTCATAATGACCGAGATGGGCAAGTCCGACACTTTGTAAGCCAGCAAAGATAAGCGCAATAACGCTAAGGGCTTCCAACAAGGGAAGGTTCGCAAGATTGAATGGCGAAACGATCGTCCACCGTGGGCGGGAAGTCCGTGCGCTCACCGCCCAGAACATCGCGCCTAACACCAGCACATAGGCGCCGATAACCGCACGATCGGCCAAGACATTCGATACCATTGTGATCCACAACAGCGACCAACTGAAACCACCAATCAACACGACCCAACCGAGCCAATACCACGGGCGGCGAAGCAACAGCGCGAGTCCCGCACCGTTCACCACGGTCAGATAAAAATAATGCAAGGGGATAGACGGGTCGGGGGTATTCAGCAAAATCGGCATGATGTAATTGCCGGCCAAACCAAGAGCTGCGATGAATGCGCCAAATCGCAACGCCAGTCCGATACCGGAAAATCCAACCACCGCAAGAAGAACGGCGCTGGTTTGGGGGCCGATTAGTCCGTAAAGTGCATGGGCGCCGTAGAGAACGGCAAAAAGAGTCGCCAGGCCGGCGCCGGCAAGGGCTTGCGCGACCATACGCGTTTCAGACTTTGCTTCTCGCCGATACATCCACTCGGCGCCAAAAATCAGCGCCAAACCAAAAAGGAAACCGGCAACAACTCGTTGCTTTGGCCCTAATAGACCATATTCGATTCCATACTTGACCAAAAATACGCCCGCGATCGCGACAGTGGCGCCGCCGGCCCAAATTAACCAATTTTGTGCAAAACCAAAACTGCGGATCTCGGCCTGCTCTTGAGAGTTGGGCAGAGACTCTGCCGTTTCTGACTGAAACCCCGATGGCGCTGGTGCGGGGGCGGCTTTCGGTGCCTCATAGCTGGGTATGGCCATCTGGGGCGGCGCCACGGGTCGGGAAGGCGGCGGCGGAGCTGAAACCTTCGCTGTGGGCTCGGCTGAGGGCGTCACCGGCATGTAATTGTTATCAACTACGGATGATATGAAAGATGGGCTTGGATCCGGGGGGATACCAAGTTTTTGCCGCAAAGCCGCCAGATCTAGCTTTAGGGCGGCAATATCTGCGCGGGCGGCATTCGCACGGACAAGTGAGACGATTGTCAAAATGGGGAAGGCTAGGATCGCGGCGATGCCGAGAAGAATGCCCAGAATTTCATCCATCAGCAGCCCCCTTATGTTAGGCTTAAGTCATACCGCCGAATGAGGGCGATCAGCAACTGGTGCTGTGGTAAAATTTCTCTAGTTAGTCAGATTTACCTTTTATCCAATCATCAATGAGGCGCCAGGAGATGGAATCTCGGCGCGGCAAACGAAATGAGTCGTTTTCCGGCGAATTCAAAAGTTCATGGCGCGAATACCATCGCGCCGTCTCAAGCTCCCGATGGTCGATGCGCAGAGGAGAGCCCGCCTCCACCTCAGCGATAAACCCAACCATAAGCGACAGAGGGAACGGCCACGGCTGAGAATGACAGTAAAAGACATTCGCCACCGCAAGACCGACTTCCTCAAAGGTTTCCCGGCGAACCGCATCTTCCAGGCTTTCGCCCGGCTCGACAAAACCGGCGAGAACCGAATGCTGGCCTCTCGTCCATGACGCTTGGCGGCCGAGAACGATACGGTTGCCGTCGGTCACCAGCATGATCACAGCGGGATCGGTTCGCGGAAAATGGATTACCCCGCAACCGAGATTGCTGCATTGGCGCTGATGCCCGGCGTGGCGCGGTTCGGTAACGGCGCCGCAAGCACCGCAAAAACGATGACTGCGATGCCAGTTAAAAAGTCCCCGAGCATAGGCCAATAGCGCCGCATCTTTTTGCGGCAGAAGCGGTCCGATAACCCGCAAATCCTCGTATCGCCCCTGTCCGGCAAAAGGCGGAACTTCGTAAGTGGAAAAATCGACAGCAAAGATGATTTTCTCGTCCTGCCGTCCCAAAAGAATGGGCGTTTCTTGCGGCAGCCACGTGGTGTGAAGCTGTGTTATGTCAATACGAACAGGACGCGGCGCTTCTCCTTCGGGACTGACCAGATGCTTGCCGCGCCAGTAGGCGAGAATATGACACTTGGGGTCGGCCAAATGACGCGTATAGAAATCTTTGTCCTCGCGGAGGAGACCAAGCCGATCTAAACTGGCTGCAGCATAAATATTTGGCCGAGCTTCTTTCATGGTATGACCCTGCCACGCCTATAAGACGGCAGCAATAAGATCATTCATGTTAATTTTCCATTCAGGATAAAGATTATAAACAAAGTCATGGAAAAACCTCTCGTCCTTCTGGGCCTTGTTTTTGGTATCGCGCTTAAAGCTTCAGTTGCGTTTGCGGAGCCGCTTTGCGTACCGCCGGAAGGTGTAAAGCGCTTGGATTATGACCTGCGGTGGGAAGGTCGCAAGGTTGGCGATGTAACGGTAAATTTCGAACGCCAAGGAACGGATGTGATCGCCCGTAATATGGCGGCGATTGAAGTTGGTTTGTTTTGGGCGGATGTCGTCAAAATCGCCCATCAATCGGAAGAGCGATGGCGGGATGGGCGATTTATTGATTATCGGGGCGTGACGACAAATAAAACTCATGTCCGGAAGCTGGGCATCACCGTTGAGTCTGACCGGATTATTGTTGATCGCAGCGAAGAGCCTGTTGTTGCTCCCTTAGGCACGCTTCCGGTCTGGGTCTGGTGTCCGGCACGATTTGTAGGCCCGAAGTACTTTGATCTTACCGATGGTAAGGTCAAAGCCTTGCTCGGGACGGATATGGGCCAGGACGAGGTGCTGGTGGGAGATAAACCCCTTAAGCTGCATCGCTATCATGTTAAAGGCGATCTCGAAGGCGATGCCTGGTTCGATTCGCGCGGGGTTTTGGTCTTGGCGCGGGTTCCCGCGGGCGGCGGGTCAATCGGTACGGTTGAGCTAAAACCCTCGCCATAGCCGTCATCTGGCGAAATCCGGCGGTTTTTCGGGCTGTTGATAAGTCACGCGGTGATCCTTGCCAGAGTAGGTATGAATCCTGATATAAAAGCCGCGGAAGGTCGGCGGCGGACGGACGGCTTGTTAATCCGGTCAGGTCCGGAAGGAAGCAGCCGCACCAAGATTCGTTCCGGGTCGCATCAAAACGTCGACCTTCCACCTCAACCGCCTTGCTTTATGGCGATCACCTATTCATTGCCGCCGGATTTATCATGAACGATGCCCCTCTAACGCCAGGTCTTTTTCCTAGTATCGACGATAAGGGAACGGCGTACCGGGTTTTGGCGCGTAAATATCGTCCGAGCACCTTCGCCGAATTAATCGGTCAAGAAGCGATGGTGCGGACATTATCCAACGCTTTTGCGTCCGGCCGCATCGCTCATGCCTTTATTCTGACGGGGGTCCGAGGTATCGGTAAGACGACGACGGCGCGGATCATTGCGCGCGGACTTAACTGCACCGGTGCGGATGGCCAAGGTGGCCCTACGGTGACACCGTGCGGCGTGTGCCCCAGCTGCAAAGCCTTGGCGGAAGATCGACACGTCGACGTCATTGAAATGGATGCGGCATCGCGGACTGGTGTTGGTGATATTCGCGAAATGATCGAGGGCGTCCGATACAAGCCGGTGCTGGGGCGATATAAAATTTATATCGTTGATGAAGTTCACATGCTCTCGACCGCGGCATTTAACGCCTTGCTGAAAACTTTGGAAGAGCCGCCACCCCATGTGAAATTCATCTTTGCAACGACAGAAATTCGTAAAATTCCCATCACAGTCCTGTCGCGTTGTCAGCGTTTTGATCTGCGGCGGCTGGATGCAGCGCAGCTTGCCGAACATCTGACCGGTATTGCCATTAAAGAGGGCGCGGCGATTGATGCTGAGGCTGCCGCCATGCTGGGGCGCGCAGCTGACGGCTCCGTCCGCGATGGTCTGTCCTTGTTGGATCAAGCCATTGCCATGGCGGAAGGCCCGGTCACCCAAGCGCAGGTTCAGGCCATGCTGGGTTTGGCCGATCGTACGCAGGTCTGGGATCTATTCGAAGATGTGATCAGCGGTCATCCGGCGGAAGCTTTGGCGCGGCTGCAAGATATGTATCGTGCGGGCGCCGACCCTGCGGTGGTTTTGCAGGATATGTTGGAGGCTGCTCATTGGCTCGCCCGTCTGAAGGTGGCCCCCGAAGCGGGACAGGATCCAGGCGTTGCGGAGGCCGAAAAAAGTCGGGGTACGGATTTGGCAAAGCGTCTAGCCATGCCGCAAGTCGTTCGAGCATGGCAAATTCTTCTGAAGGGTCTCGGCGAAACACAGACCGCCGCACGACCTCTGCAAGCGGCGGAAATGGTACTGATACGTTTGGCATACGCAGCCGATTTACCTCCGCCGGGAGATTTGATACGCCAGCTTCGTGAAGAAGCTGGTGGCGCGGGGGCGGGCGCGTCGTCGCTCGCTTCGGGTAGTTCCGCAAACGGCTCGTCAGCTCCACGAGCGATTAGCGCAGGCCGCAATGGCAACGTAAATATGGCCTCTGCCATCGCGGCTAAGTCAGAACCTGGTTTAGTTTCTTTTCCATCCGCGGAGCCCCAGGCTCTTTCGGTTGTCGTGAAGAATTTTGAAGAGGTGGTTGCTCTGTTCGAATCGCGGCGGGAAGCAAAATTGGCGACTCATCTTAAAAAAGACATCCGCTTGGTTCGATTTGAGCAGGGACAAATTGCAATACAGATGGATTCTGCGGCGCCAACGACCTTGCCCAGGGATCTCGCGCGGTGCCTATCTGAATGGACTGGCATGCGGTGGTTCGTCAGTACGGCGGAAAGTGGCGGTGAGGCGACCTTACAAGAACAGCGGGCACTCACCGAAAAACGTAAGCGTGAGAAAGCATTGCAGCATCCGAATATTCAGGCAGTTATGAATGCTTTTCCGGGCGCAGTAATTGCCGAGGTAAAGCCCATAGGTTCGGATAGTGCTGATGAGGCGCAAATGACAGAAACGGAGGATAGCCAGTGAAGAATCTTGCCGAATTGATGCGCCAAGCGCAATCAATGCAATCCAAAATGACAGAGATGCAGGCCAAGATGGCTGATATGGAAGCTTTGGGCGAGGCTGGCGGCGGCATGGTTAAGGCGACTGTAAGCGGGAAGGGTGATCTGCGCCGCCTCAGCATCGACCCGTCTTTAGTTGTCGCCGCAGAAAAAGAGATTCTGGAAGATCTGATTATTGCGGCGGTCAATGATGCGCGAGCAAAGGTTGACGCCGAAGTTCAAGCAGAGACGCAAAAGCTAATGGGTGGTTTGAAGCTTCCGCCCGGCGTTAAGCTGCCGTTCTAAAGGCCATGGCCGCTGAATCAATCGAGCATCTTGTTAGGCTGTTGGCGAAGCTGCCGGGATTGGGTCCGCGGTCGGCGCGCCGTGTGGCGCTTTATCTGATCCGAAAAAAAGAAATTCTTTTAGAGCCGCTGGCCAAGGCGTTAATCGCCGCCGCAGATGAAGTTAAGCCCTGCTCAACCTGCGGTAATCTGGATGCGATAGATCCTTGTGGTATTTGCGCTGACGGCCGGCGGGATTCGTCGCTTCTTTGTGTTGTGGAAGGCGTGGCCGATCTTTGGGCTTTGGAGCGCTCCGGGAGTTTTCGGGGGCGCTACCATGTTCTGGGCGGCGTGCTTTCCGCATTAGGAGGTGTCGGCCCCGAAGACTTGCGCATTAATGATCTCTTGCACCGAGCAAGCAACCCGGACGTTAAAGAGATCATTCTTGCTCTGAATGCGACGGTGGATGGTCAAACAACCGCTCACTACTTGGCGGATCGTCTTGGCGTTTGTGATGTGACGGTCAGCAGGCTGGCACATGGCGTTCCCGTCGGCGGAGAGCTGGATTATCTAGATGACGGCACCCTGGCGGCCGCCTTGGGCGCCCGTCGTCGAGTGGGCGAGGGCTCGCAAACCTAATCCTTCCCGCGCAGACGGATGAGATCTCGCCGTTGCTTTTTCGTTGGGCGAGACGTGTCAGAAAGATGGCTGGGCGCTGGTTTGGCCAAGTCGGGCGGGGATAAATCTGTATAAAGGCTTTGCGCCTCTGATGCGGGCCCGCGACGGGGGGCCAGGGCCTTAACCTCAATGACGCGGATACGATCGTTTTTGCCGAAGGTAAGAACATCCCCCACTTTAATGCGGGAGTGGCTTTTGCTGGTTGGCACCTGATTGATCCGCATCGGCGCTTGCGTGATGGCGTCTGTGGCGATGCTGCGCGATTTAAAAAACCGCGCATAAAATAACCATAGGTCGAGACGCTGCGTAAGGTTATCCGGCAGTGAATCGGTCATTTAGGGGGCAGCAAACCTTTCAAGGGCGCAAAGGGATGGGCGGGATCGATACGCGGCTCTTGGCGATGCCCGGGACGGTTACGGCGGGAGGGTCGCGTGGCGTTGATTCGCGATCGGTGGCTTAAAACATAGCGCGGCTCAAGACTTTCTGTTTTCGTTGCATCGTGTCGAAAGCCTAAGTCCAACAAAACACCGTCCATTTCCACAGAGCTGCATCCGGCTAAGGACAGCATGCCTGCATCGATAGAGAAGGCTCCCTTGTAGCCGCGTTGTCGTGCCATTGCGGTCAGCCGCTCGGCAATGTCATATCTAAGGGCAAGCGGGCCCACAGCCAAATATCCTACCGCCGTCCAAAGCAGAGCCTCTGGCGCTGTTGCGCCTTTAATGGAAAATGACGCGCGCTTTCCAAGATTTTGAAAGATTGTATCGGGAAGAGATGTCGTGGGATGTGCTGCCGACCAGAGTAAGGCTTTGAGCTGAAGAGGTGCAGGTTTTAAAAGCGGGGCAAGATAGCTGGCGTAAGCGCCCAGGCGTATTCCAAGCCGACCTAAAATCTGTCGGTCGCTTAAGGTGAGATTGGCAATTTGATCGGCGCTATTGGGTGTGGGCACGATGCCCAGGCCCTCAAAAAGCTGAAATGCCACGCCGCGGCCTGCGGGCGACAAAGTCTTAACCTCGATAAGCGAGAACAAGGGCTTCAAGATCGAGCGTATATGGCGATCAAGCCAGCCTTCTAGATGCTGGATAAGATGCCGGGCTTCCGCGCCATCGATTAAGCTGTCGATGGGTAATACAATACGCGGTGAGAGCAGATCCGATCCCGGGCGAAGCTGAGCGATGGCCATGCCGCGCCACAGAATTTGCGCCAATCCCTTCTCAACGCGAGCTAAACTATAGGCGTCATCGGACTCTTTTTGTGCCTTCGCAAGACGGAGCGAGACTTCCTGCACCAGCGCGCGGCGCGCGGCGCGCATAAGCGCCTTGCGGCCATCATCTTCGTGAACGTCGACCGCCCGCGCATCAGGTAAAAAAGTAAAGCCGGCCATTTGGCCGACATACTGTCCTTCAACCAAAACTTCGTTGTTTTTGTTGACTGCGCCGATCAAATCATCGCCCGCTGCCAAACGGCGGACCAAAATCGCGGCCCGCCGATCAACAAATCTTTCCGTCAAACGTTCATGCAGCGCATCGGAAAGCCGGTCTTCGATTTGCCGGGCTTTGTCGCGCCATTCTTCGGCGTTGTTCAGCCACCCATCGCGGTGAGCGACATAAGTCCAGGTGCGGATATGAGCAATGCGGCCCATTAAGGTTTCGACGTCGCCGTCGGCGCGGTCATAGCGATGCATCTGATTTGCAATCCAATCAATAGGCAGCTGCCCGCCTAAAGCCGGATCCGTCAGGCGCATGAAAAGCTGCGCCAAAAGCCGGGCGTGCGCCTCGCTTAGGGTTTTTCGGTAATCGGGAATTTGGCATACTTCCCAAAGGAGACGAAGGCCCTCGCGGTGCGATGCGCGCGAAGCGATCTCAGAGTCTTGCGCCAGGATGCTCAGCGCCGCAAGGTCGGGCGCCGGCGGGGCGCGCAGCAATTCTGAGCGCGGCGGGCGATCCTCCAAGCTGGCAAGCAGATTCGGCAAGCTTGTAAAATTAAGGTTGGAATTTCGCCAAAAAACATGGCGGATCGATTCAAAGTCATGGTTTTCGATGCGCTGGATGACTTCATCGTCGGGTGGAGAGACCTCGACTGTAACGCCGAAAGTTCCGTCATTCATGTGTCGGCCAGCGCGTCCGGCAATTTGGGCCATTTCGGAGGCGCCGAGCCGTCGGGTTCGATATCCGTCGAACTTTGACAGGGAGGCAAAAGCAACATGATCAATATCCATGTTGAGACCCATGCCGATGGCGTCGGTCGCGATTAAATAATCAACCTCGCCGTTTTGGAATAAGGCGACTTGCGCATTTCGGGTACGGGGACTAAGCGCACCCAAAACGACAGCGGCACCGCCGCGTCGACGGCGAATAACTTCAGCAAGGGCATAAACCTCCGTGGCGGAGAAGGCGACAATCGCGCTGCGGGGAGGAAGGCGCGATAGCTTGCGTGATCCGGTATAAATGAGGTTTGATAGTCTCGGCCGTGTTTCATGCTCGGCTTCAGGAATCAAACGGCGGATCAAGGAGCGGATCGTTTCGGCGCCAAGGAAAAGAGTTTCTTCGCGGCCCCGGGCATGAAGAAGACGATCGGTGAAAACATGGCCCCGCTCGGGGTCAGCCGCAAGCTGTACCTCGTCGATGGCGATGAAGGAAAAAGACCGTTCCAGCGGCATAGCTTCGGCGGTACAGCAGAACCATCGTGCGGATTTAGGAATAATCCGCTCTTCTCCCGTAACCAAGGCGACGCTGCCTGCACCTTTTTGTCGGACGATCCGATCGTAATTCTCGCGCGCCAAGAGGCGTAAGGGAAAGCCGATCGCCCCATCGCTGTGGCCGAGCATTCGCTCGATAGCGTAGTGAGTTTTGCCGGTGTTGGTGGGACCCAGCACCGCAACTATTTTAGAAGGGGAGGGCACGGTGATTCTTTACGCGTGAATTAGGCGTGACCGGCTTCTGTCGACAGAAAGTTTCGATCAATCCCTAGTTTTGCCATGGCACGCTCCCATTTTGTGGAAAAATTGGCATCAAAGACCAAGTCGGGATCTGCAGGAACGGTGAGCCATGCATTGGCCTGCAGCTCATTCTCTAGTTGGCTTGCGGTCCATCCGGCATAGCCAAGGGCAAGGAGGCTGGCCTGAGGGCCATCGCCCGCAGCGATATTCTTGAGTACGTCAAGTGTCGCCGTAAGAGCAATTCCATCGCTGACCATGACCGTCCCGTCCCGATTGTATTCATCAGAGTGAAGAACGAACCCCCGGCCTTGCTCGACAGGGCCGCCAAAATGGATATCCCGATGGATAAGCCCGCTATTCGTGGAAATCTCAAATTGGGCGAGTAATTGGGAAAAACTGATTTCCTTGAGCAGCTTATTAAGAACTATTCCCATAGCGCCGCTTTCGTTGTGCACGCACATGTAAATAACAGTTCGAGCAAATCGGGAATCCGTCATGCTGGGCATGGCGATAAGCAGTTGGCCGGTCAAGTAACCTTTTTGAGCTTCGCCGGACGATTGCGCCATAATTGCCTCCATTGAGACTTCGGTAGGGGTAGTTTAGCTTAATTCCAAGCACTTTGCAGGAGCGCACGGCATTGTGACAACAGCGAGGCACCTTAGCCAATTATACCCTTTCTATCGATAACTGGGTCCAAGTTTATGCGCGATAGGTCTTCCCTGATTAAAACCTTAGCCCGCTATCTGGTTGTATTCCTGTGCGTAGGAGTACCGGTTGGGGTTTTGGCTCAAAAGCAAAGCTATCCTGAGGCGGAAACACCCGGGGCATCTGCCTGGTCGATTGGACCCTTTGCCGCCATCCGTCTGGTGTCCGGGGTCGCAGCGGTAGACGACTCGAAAAGTCTTCCGCTTGGGTTGCAATTCCACTTGCAGCCTGGATGGAAAATTTATTGGCGCTCCCCAGGCGATGCGGGGGTTCCGCCACAGCTGAATTGGGCTGGCTCGCAGAATATTGACCCCGTCAGTGCAGAAATATTATGGCCGGCACCGGAGCGATTTGATGCTTTTGGACTGACAACGGCAGGATATGGCGGTGAAATCACCTTGCCCATGCAAGCTCGTACGATAGACGCGGATCGACCGGCCGATCTGCGCTTGAATGTTCAATATCTTGTTTGCAGTACGATTTGCGTTCCCGGAGAGGGTGATCTTGCCTTGAGCCTGCCCAAAGGTAAGAAAGTCGTTACGCCTCATCAAGGCGAGATCGATCGATATCTGGCTCGCGTGCCGGCAAAGAACCCTGCGCGTATTGATCTGCAAAAAGTGACGGCGGAATCCTCTACCGAAGATGAAGGTGGCCTTTTACGCGCCACTTTTCATCATGCTGATCGCAAGTTCGTGAAGCCTGATCTCTTTATCGAAGGTCCGGCGGGAGCGGTATTCAGCGTTCCCATCGTTGAGTTGCGCGACGAAGGAAAGGCTGCCGTATTCTCGGTTCCGTTCAACGCCCGGCGCGGCGTTGGCGTATTGCAAACACCTCTAACATTTACCTTGGTTGATCAGGAAAGTTTTGGTGAGTTTCGTCGCGAACCGACGATTGTGCAGCCGGCGCCCTCTCTCAGTCAGTGGGTAAGAATTATTTTTCTCGCATTAGTCGGCGGTCTTATTTTGAACTTAATGCCCTGTGTGCTTCCGGTGTTGGCGTTAAAATTTCTCGCCATAACGGAACACCGTGATAAGTCCGTCAACCAGGTTCGCAAGGGGTTTTTGGTATCTGCAGCAGGCATTGTGGCTGCATTTTTGGTGCTAGCGGCTGCGGTTATGGTTGTGAAAGCCCTAGGGGTATTTGTGGGGTGGGGCATTCAGTTTCAGCAGCCTGTTTTCTTGGCCGCCATGGCCTTTGTTCTCACCTTGTTTGCCGCCAACATGTTCGGCTTTTACGAAATAAGTTTGTCTAGCAGGCTTGCTACGCATTTCGGTACAGATAGGGGCGATGGTTTGCGCGGCCAGTTCTGGACCGGCGCCTTTGCAGCTTTCTTGGCGACCCCGTGCTCGGCGCCGTTTCTAGGAACCGCTGTAGGTTTCGCCTTATCGCGTGGCCCCGCAGAAACCGTTGTCGTGTTTTTTACCCTGGGGATTGGCCTGGCAATTCCCTATCTACTCATCGCGGCGGTTCCCAGGTTGGTAAAGATCATGCCGCGGCCAGGTAGCTGGATGGTGCGGTTGCGGCGGTTCTTGGGTGTTTTGCTTTTGGGTTCGGCGGCATGGCTTTTGTCCATCATTGCTGTTCAGGCGTCCTCCCAACTCGCTGCCGCTATCGGCGCTCTCTTCGCGTTAAGCCTGTTGGTGCTAAGCTTCCGTCGCTGGTTGCCGTTAAGTCGCTTGGGGCAAAAAGCCGGTATTGTGGTGATGGGCTTGGGATTGGTCGCGCTCCTGTCGCCCATTTATGGAAGCTTTGAAAAAACAGAACGTAAAGTATTGGCGCATCCTTGGCAGAGATTTTCTCCCCTTACGATTGCGCAACGCATTGCCGAGGGTAAAGTTGTTTTTGTTAATGTCACGGCGGATTGGTGCATTACATGCAAAGCAAATGAAATCACCGTTTTACGGCGCGAAGAGGTTGTGTCCCTTTTGTCGGCGACCTCCCTGGTCGCGATGCAAGCCGACTGGACCCGGCCCGATCCGGGAATTGCCAAGTATCTGGCGAGCTTTAGCCGGTATGGGATCCCCTTTGATGTGGTCTATGGCCCCGGGGCACCCCAAGGCGTGGTTCTGCCCGAAATTCTGACGGAAGGGGATATTTCTGCCGCCGTGGCCAAGGCGCGGGGCGAATAACGCTGGATTTTACCTGTCAGAGTCGTCTATGTAACCGGAGGGGGCGGTGGCTGCCGCAGTAGTTTACGAAGATTCGTCATAGGAAAGGACGACCCATGGCCATTAAGGTTGGCGATAAAATTCCTTCAATGAAGCTTAACAAGCTGGGTCCTAATGGAATGACCCAAGTTGCGACCGATGATATTTTCAAAGGCAAGACCGTCATTATGTTTGGATTGCCGGGTGCTTTCACACCAACATGCTCGGCCCGTCACGTACCAGGTTATCTGGACAAGATGAGCGACCTAAAGGCCAAGGGTGTAGACTCGGTTGTGTGTCTCTCAGTTAATGACCCCTTCGTCATGAAGGCGTGGGGAGAGAATCAGAAGGTTGGCGAGAACATCGATATGCTGCCTGATGGTAACGCTCAGCTGACCAAGGCTCTGGGTCTCGATTATGATGGCTCAGGTTTTGGTTTGGGCACACGCTCCAAACGATTTGCTTTGGTTGCGAAGGATGGCGTGGTGAAGCATTTAGCCGTAGAAGCTTCCCCCGGTGAGCTTGATGTCTCCAGTGCGGAAAGCGTACTGAAAAAACTTTAAGCTTTCTTTTGGTTGTAAGCTCAAATGGGCGTCCTCGTAAGGGCGCTCATTTTTTATGGCATATCCTTTAACGATAAGATCGCTTCACGTGCCAAGGCGTCCGCCCGTTCATTTTCTGGATGGCCGCTATGGCCTCTGACCCAGTGCCACTCGATCTGGTGTGACTCGATCGCGTTCTCTAAACGCTGCCAAAGATCGATGTTCTTAACGGGTTTGCGATCGGCTGTGCGCCAGCCCCGCTCCTTCCACGCCGATAACCATTTAGTCACGCCGTCCCGAAGATAATTACTGTCGGTGTAGAGATCCACCTGGACGGGCCGCTTTAAGGCTTCTAACGCAGCAATGGCAGCCATCAATTCCATTCGGTTATTCGTTGTCAAAGGCTCGCTGCCGAACAATTCTTTTTCCTTGCCCTCATAACGGAGAATGGCGCCCCATCCTCCAGGTCCAGGGTTACCGCTACAGGCGCCGTCGGTATAGATTTGCACGCGAGACGTAGGAAGGATCATTACTTCAGCCCATATTGGGTGGCGCTGGTTACGCTGCGATGGAAGCGGAGTTTATTAAAATACTCCAAGGGATCTTTCGGCCGTACGAAAGCCCCTGCGGGATGATTTAACCAGTCATAGAGACGTGTCAGCAAAAATCTGAGGGCGCTACCGCGGGCAAGAATGGGAAGGGCGGTAATTTCTGCTTGTTCAAGTCGCCGCCGTGACTGATAGCCGGCGATAAGCTGTCGAGCCTTCGTGATATTAAAACTGGAATCTTTCTCAAAACACCAGGCATTTAGGGCAACAGCCAAGTCATAAACTAAGAAGTCATTGCACGCGAAATAGAAGTCGATGACGCCGGTGACGTGCTCGCCACGAAAGAAAATATTATCGGGAAACATGTCGCCATGGATGATGCCGCGCGGTAAATCTTTCGGCCAAGCAGATCGCAGAAAATCAATCTCCTTATCGAGTTCTTGGCCCAGATTTTTTCGTACATCGTCTGCATTGCCCCGGGTCGCATCGATCAGGCCTTGCCAACCTTGTAGCGAGAGATCGTTCGGTCTGACCAGGGTAAATCCGTCGCCTGCGATATGCAGAAAGGCCATTGCGCCGCCAAGTTCACGGCAGTGAAACGGCAGGATCCGTCGTGGCCACATACCCGCCAAAAAGGTGATAAGCGCCGCCGGCCGACCGCATAATTCACGCAGACTTTTGCCGTCTTTGCCAATGATGGGTGTTGGGCACGGAAATCTCTGTTTTGCAAGGTGTTCCATCAATCCCAAGAAAAAAGGAAGGTCGGAGCGTTTTACGCGCTTTTCGTAAAGGGTAAGGATAAACGTGCCACGGTCTGTCTGAACCAGGTAGTTTGAGTTTTCGACTCCCTCGGCAATTCCTTTGCAAGAGAGAGCCTCGCCGACATCATACTTGGCTAGAAAGCGCGATAAATCCGCGTCTGAAACTTCCGTATAAACAGCCATATCAGCGCCTTACCCCTAAACAATGCGGGTGGTGATCTTGTGTCGGCGCTTGGGTTTCATTAGACTCCGGGCGTCGAGCCATGCCGGGGGCTTTGTACTTGCCGGGCATCATTGAGACCTCAATTCTTGGGGCGATCCGAAGGGACCTTAGATGAATGGAGCTATCATAACGCAAAAAGTGGCGTTTGGCGTCGTTATTGGCTCTTACCCCCATGGCATTATGCTAAAAAAGTATTTCCGGTTGTTATTCTGCACCCTCCTTGCGGCAGGTTTCATGGGCTTGTCTGCCCCTGCCTTTGCGGATCAAGATTGTCCGCAAACGCGCAAAGTCCGATTTGCGGATACGGTCATGCAATTTAAGCCTGGTGTTCCGGCGGGCCTTGACTCTGTGCAGTACGGGGCAAAAATCGGCGAAGTTTTTGGGGCATGTACGCTGAAAAATGGAATTCTGGATATCAAGCTTGATATCCGCTTTACCGTAGAGCGCGGAGCCAAGTTTGATAAGTATGTATTCCCTATTTCCTATTTCATCGTCGTTTATCGAACCGGCGATCAAGCAATCCAGAAATTGCCCAAAACGGTGGAAGCTAATTTCGGCCGAAATACCGTCGGAACGTTTAGCGCCGAAGTTTCCGAAAAAATTAAAGTTGCCCCGTCGGATAATCTGCAGAATCTCGAGCTATTTATCGGCTTTCAACTGACGCCGGAGCAGCTTGCGTATAATAAACAGCAAGGTCGGCGTAATTAGTTTAAGCGTGACGGTAGATTTCTTATTTCATCAGCCAACAAGGCGTCGCCTTTGGCGCCGTTGTTTTGCTCGGCCAACAGGCGTGCGGCTGCGGCAATCGCCATGTCGGTCGCAATTGCCCGAAGTTCCGTTACGGCCGCAGCTTCAGCTTGAGCGATTTTTTCCTTGGCTTGAATCTCACGACGGGCAAGGGCGGCGTGGGTTTTCGCTTCGGCTTCTTGCGTTAATCGCCGCGCCTCGGCCTCTGCTTGCTCTAAAATGGCGGCGGCCTGGCGAAGGGCATCCTGTTGCTTTTTCTGATAGTCGGTCAGGGTTTTCTGTGCCTCTTCGCGTAGCCGTGCCGCTTCTTCCAAATCATGAGCGATACGTGCGGCTCGGGCATCAAGGCCATTTATGATCGCCTTGCTGCCCTTCCAGATCATCAGGGTAACAGTGATGGCAAAAGCGATACCAACGTACAGGACTTCCATTGTGGCGTCTCCTATCGCGTTTTGCTAACGGCATCGATAGCTGCCGTGACGGCAGCTGCATCTGGTTTTTCACCCGTCAAACGCTGCGTAATGCTGGACGTGATATCGGTCGCTACTTGCCGCAGTCCCGCCATGGCGTCTTTCTTTGCCGTAAGAATGCTTGCCTCTGCCAAAGCAACGTCACGCGCTAGGCTATCGGCCAGGTGCTGCTGTCTATTGCGATCATGCACTTGGGCCCGTTCCGTCGCAGCTTGTAGGGCGCCCTGCGCTTTTGCCCGAGCCTTGGCTAGCTCGGACTCATAGGCAGCGATGACCGAGGCAGCCTGATCCTTGGCTGCCGTTGCCATCGCAAGATCGTCGCTGATTTTGTGCCGCCGCGCATCAATCACTGTCCCGATGCGCGGCAGGGCTATTCTAGCCATAATCACATAGAGCACGAAGAAAATGACGATCAGCCAAAAAGCCTGGCTGACAAAGCTTTCCGGATTTAACTGAGGCAAACCGCTATGACCTTCGGCAGCGGTTTCCGCGGCAAGGGCGGACCGGGCTGTCATGAAACTCATAGCTGTCAGGACAAGGAATAAAAAGCGCATGATTTCGCCTTAAATAGCCGAAGAGCTACTAGCGCCGTTTAGCCGAACAAAGCCAAAATAGCGATCAAAAGCGCGAACAGGGCGATAGCTTCCGTCACGGCGAAGCCGATCCAGATGTTGGCGCCGATCTCTTCCTTGGCGGCGGGGTTGCGCGCGATGGCGGCGAAGAAATTCGCCCATACGTTACCCACGCCGATGCCGGCGCCGATCATGCCGATACAAGCAAGTCCGGCGGCGATAAGTTTGGCTGATGCTACGTCCATGGTTTAATCCCTTTCTTGAGGTCGTCTAAGGTTGATGTGTTTTAGTGCAAATGGATTGCATCATGTAAGTAGATGCAGGTGAGAATGGCAAAGACATAGGCTTGGATCGCGGCCACTAGGAATTCCAGCACGGTAATGCCGACAAGAGCAATCAGCGGGAAGGCGCCCAGCAAGAAGAAGATCGATCCAAGGCTAATGACGAAACCGGCGATCACTTTCAAGAGAACGTGACCAACCGTCATGTTGGCGAATAAACGCACCGATAGGCTGATGGGCCGCGAGAGATAGGAAACCAATTCAATCGGGACCAGGATAGGCGCTGTCCACCACGGTGCGCCTTCAGGAAAAAACAGACGCAGGAAATGGAAGCCGTGCCGGAAAATGCCGATGACCGTGACGGCGAGGAAAATAATCGCGGCCATAGTGAAGGTTACCGCGATGTGGCTGGTGAAGGTGAAGCCGCCCGGGATCAAACCCAAGAGATTGCCAAATAACACGAACATAAACAGAGTGAAGACGAAGGGAAAATAGCCGCGGCCTTCTTCGCCCACATTATCGCGAACCATACCGGCGACCATCTCGTAGGAGAGCTCGGCCATGGATTGAAAACGGCCCGGCACCAGGGTGCTTTTGCGCATGCTCAAAATCAGAAACAGCGCGACCAATCCGGAGGCGATAACCATAAACAGAGCGGAATTGGTGAAGGATAAGTCGGTTCCCGCAACCTCGATCGGAATGATCGGCGTAATTTCAAATTGATGAAGCGGACTAGCCACGCCGGTTCCCCTCGGTTGATACCCCTAGACTTGTAGACTGAATCCCTCAAGCCTCGGGTTCGTTTTTTTTCTTCCTGCGCTCCACGTCCATCGAGCGTGAAACACGTATAACATTCAAGAACCCGGCGGTTGATCCTAAAAGAAAAAACAGGATCAATAACCATGGTCCGGTACCCAGCCAACGATCGAGGCCCAGCCCAGCCAGGGCGCCGATGGCGATCGCCGATAAAAGCTCAACCGCGATCCGTAGCCCCACTCCCATGCCTTGGTTATCGGTCTGCCGCCGCCCACGCTTTCCTTGCGTTTTTGCGGCAGTTAACCGCTCGTCCAGCCGACGTAAATCTGGCGGTTCCGGTGCTGTCATAGCCCCAGTTCGCCCTGAATATGCTCCGGCCCGATAGGCATCAGCGGCCCCCCAAAAGGCAGGCGGAAGTTACTTGCGGCCCCGCAAGGCTGTCAAGGCGCTTTCGTGTCACCCTACGAGGTGGTAAAGGGCGGAATGCCTGGGTCTTGAGATGCTAGGCTGTCCGGCGAAGGCGCTCCGCCCCTTGCAGATCGACCGAGACCAATTGACTGACGCCGCGTTCAGCCATGGTTACCCCAAAAAGCCGATCCATACGGCTCATTGTCATGCGATGGTGCGTCACCACAAGGAAGCGGGTTTTGCCGGTCGTTACGATATGCTCTAGCAACGAGCAAAAACGATCGACGTTACTGTCGTCCAATGGCGCGTCCACCTCGTCCAGCACGCAGATAGGGGCTGGATTGGTCATAAACACCGCGAACTGAAGGGCGAGAGCCGTCAAGGCTTTTTCCCCGCCCGAGAGCAAGGTCAAGTTTTGCAGCCGCTTGCCTGGAGGGCTAGCCATAATCTCAAGTCCAGCCTCCAACGGATCTTCGGACTCTACCAACTCGAGGTGCGCTTTGCCGCCGCCGAAAAGCTTAACGAACAACTCTTGAAAATGCTGATTAACTTCGGTGAAGGAGGCCAATAACCGTTCCCGGCCTTCGCGATTGAGCGTGGAAATGCCTTGGCGGAGCCGGGCAATGGCTTCGATCAAATCTTCGCGTTCACGACGCATCCCGTCCAGACGGTTCTCGAGTTCCTCGGTTTCCTGCTCGGCGCGTAAATTTACGGGGCCAATATTCTCGCGCTCACGCTCGAGTTGTCCCAGGCGTGCGTCTAACGTTTCGCGATCTTCCTGAAGGTCATCTTCGGTTAATTCCATCGTTGCCAGAATGGCGTCGGGCTCTATTTGCAACCGCTCTTGTATGCGTCCAGTGATGGCATTCAAGGATTCTTCCGCTTGTTCCAATCGCGCCTCAGAACGGACGCGTCGTTCGCGCGCGTCGGATAACGTCGTTTCAGTTTCGCGCAAGGTACGGTCGGCTTGCGCTAAGGCTGTTTCGGCACGAGCCAAATTGTCTGACATTTCGCGGCGATGAGTTTCCGCTTTTTCTATAAGCGCCAGCAGGCGATTGCGTTCTTCGGCAATCTCTGCTGGGCGGCGTGCGAGGGCATCCGCTTCTTCGCGAGACTTCTGCAGCCGTTCGTTGAGATCATTTTGTTGACGCTTGGCTTCTTCGGCGCGGCGGCTCCAGGAATCACTCTCATTGGCAATGGCGTCGAGGCGACGGCGACGTGCTTCACGTTCAGCCTGCAAGCGATCGCGGGCCAGGCGCTTTTCAGCAAGGACTGTCCGCGCTTCGGCAAGAACAGAGCGTTGCAGGGTGGCATTCTCACGCGCCTCTTTGGGGTCGGGTGTTGCGGCCAACTCGGTCTCGGCGGCATGAACCTGGGCCCGGGCTTCTTCAATGTCGGCCGCGGTTTGGGTCGCCTTGGCGTCCAGGGCAGCGATCTCAGATTGTTGTGCAAGAGCTTCTTGCGAAAGAGTGTTGAGGACGCGACGTGCTTCCGCCTCATTGGCGAAGGCCTTGCGCACGGCCTCGCGCGCGGTGCGGTCTTCGTCGCTGGCGTTATTTAGGGATTGCCGGGCTGCAGCCAGGGCGTTAGCGGCGACATTTGCCGCAGATTCCGTTTCGACAATGGCACGCTCAAGTTCAACAAGGCGATTTTTTTGTTGTAACCGGATCGCGGCGGGTGTCTCCGCATCAGCGGTAACCACAAATCCATCCCAGCGCCATACCCCGCCTTGACGGGTAACGAGGCGCTGTCCGGGCTTAAGCTGGGGCTGTAGATTGCGGGCCGCGTCAGCCGTGTCCACAATACCAATCTGTGACAGCCGGCGTCCCAGAGTTTCGGGTGCTTCAACATAGCCTCCTAAAGGTTCGGCTCCGGCAGGAAGCTCTGGAAGAGTGCCCAGTGGCGGAAGCGTTCGCCAATGTAGCGGGGCGGCTTCATCGGTGGGCGCATCAAGATCTTCACCAAGGGCGGCGCCCATAGCGGCCTCAAAGCCCTTCTCCACCTCAACGGAATCGAGCAGGGAGGGCCCATCAGCCGTTGGTGCTACAAGCCGCGCGAGGGCACTTTGCTCAACCTTGAGGCCGTCGCGCGCTGCCGCTGCCGCCGTAGCCGTTTCATTGGCGGCGGCCTCAGCCGACCGCGCGTCGCTGAGGCGTTGATCTGTTGCCTCTGCCGTAAGACGCGACGCCTCGACAGTGGCCACGGCTGTGGCATGACGCTCGGCCGCTTCTTTTAGCGCCGTGTTTTGGTCCAGCCGCGCAATCAGGTTTTCGCGTTCACGGCTTATTTCAAGTGTCCGCGCATCGAGTTGCGCGAGCCGCGTGCGAGAGTCATCCAGACGGCGGCTAAGGGCAGAACGCCGCGCCTCGGTTTCGGCAACCTGCTGGGTCAGCGTGGCGACGGTTTCATCTAAGGACGCGACTTCTGACTCGGCAGCGGTGACTTGGCGGGTGGCGGCGTCCTCCGCCTCGGCATCGGCAGCCTCCAGCTGCATCAGCTCGGCGCGTTCTCCGCTCAACTGTTGCAGAGCGGATGCCGCATCGGCTTCAAGTCGTTGTTCACGGTCGACGTCGCTTTCGGTTTGCGTGATACGTCGCGCTAAATTCTCCCGTGCGTCGCTAACGCGTTGTTCTTCGGCATCCAGCTGAGTCCGTGCCAAAGTATATCGCTGCAACTCCGCTCCAGCCTCGGCGGCGGCTTCCCGCAGAGGCGGCAGGCTCGATGCCGTTTCTACTTGGATCCGTGCAGCTTCGGCCGCCGCGCGTGTAAATTCGACAACCTGGTTTTCAATTTGCTGAAGAGCTTCGCGACTGTTGGCAAGATCGGCCACTGTCTCGGTATAGCGAAGGTGTAGCACGATCGCTTCAAGGCGGCGTATGGATTCGCCCACGGTACGATAGCGGTTCGCTTGTCGCGCCTGACGTTTCAGGCCCTGAAGCTGCGTATCCAGAGCCGCTAAGATATCGTCTAGCCGCGTTAAATTTGTCTCTGCGCCGCGCAAACGAATTTCTGCTTCGTGACGTCGGCTATAAAGGCCCGTGATCCCGGCCGCTTCTTCCAAAAGTGCGCGGCGATTTTGCGGTTTGGCCGCGATAAGGGCACCGATTTGGCCTTGGCTGATCAGGGCAGTCGAGTGAGCACCAGTTGCCATATCCGCAAACAAAAGCTGCACATCGCGCGCGCGAACTTCACTACCGTTAATCCGATAGTTCGATCCGGACTCGCGTTCGATGCGCCTGGCAATCTCGATTTCGGAGAAGTCGTTCCAGTTAGCCGGTGCCGAGCGGTCAGCGTTATCGAGGTATAGGACTACTTCGGCGACATTTCGTGCCGGCCGATTGGACGAACCGCCGAAAATAACATCATCCATGGCGCCGCCCCTTAGGGACTTCGCGCTGGTTTCGCCCATGGCCCATCGCAAGGCTTCGACCAGATTGGATTTGCCGCAACCGTTCGGCCCAACAACCCCTGTAAGGCCGGGTTCGATGGCAAGTTCAGTCGGCTCGACGAACGATTTAAATCCGGCCAATCTGATCTTAGTGAAATGCACGAGCCGCTCCCTGGCGAAGAATGCTACTTATTTGTTTGGGCGTCGATAATGGTGGCGAAGTTCTCAATAGGCCGATTGCCCGACAAGACCTGTCCGTTGATGACAAAGCTGGGTGTCGAACTAATCGCGAAGGCTTTTTCGCCCGTTAACCGACGGCTCAGCACCTTATTCGCAATAGATTCATTGTTGACGCAAGCCTGGAACGCTTCGGGCTTTAAGCCCGCGAAGGCAGCCAACTGGCCGATGGCGGTCATAGGATCTTGTGCTGTTGCCCACTCTTTTTGCTGACGAAACAGGACATCCATAAAAGCAAAATAGGCTGCTGTGCCAGCTGAATCGCCCACGCAGTGTGCGGCTGTGGCGGCGCGCAAGGCAACCTCATCCAACGGATAGTCGCGAATAACAAGCTTGGCCTTGCCGGTATCGATAAATCTTTCCTTAAGCAACGGCAGGGTTTCACGATGAAAGGCCGCACAGTGAGGGCAGGTTAGCGAGGAATACTCGATGATCGTCACGGGCGCTTCTGGCTTGCCAAGAACAAAATCATCAGGCGCGATCACAAGCGCTTGTCGCGCCGCATCGGAAAGGGGTGCCGGCTGTCCGGACGTGGCGATGCCAGGCGCTGCAGATCGCTGGGTGGTTACATACCAGGCGCCAAAAGCAAAGATACCAGCGACCAAGACCAGGCCAGCTGCAAGATAGGTTTTTTTCACGGGTGCTTCCCTCTAGTTTTTTTGATTGGACGCGATAATCAGGGTGGGTTGTCAAGTACGACGACGCCGCGCCGAGTCTGCGGCGATTGCAGCGCCGAGTCGCTCTAAGGCTGCTGCGACATTGGGAGGGGCAGCTTCCGGCACAGCTTCTGCCTCCTTTACAGGGGGCGGCGACCCCTCAGGCCGACTCGCCAGGGACGAGCGCGCGATAGCGCCTTGCGAAAGTTTAAGATGAGTCACGGCGGCATAGCCAAAATAGCCGTTAATGCGCGCCAAGATTTGGGGGCTTCTGTGTTGAACATCAAGGGCCATGGCGCTTGCTACCCGCAAATATAGCGTTCCATGGCTACGCTTTCCTACGGGAAAAACGATACGTTGAGGCAGGGTGACATCAGCAAGTTCCTTTCCAACAATAAGTGCCCAGTCCGTAATGACAGCGGCCGCCGCAAATCCTTGTTTTCCAAGGCTTTCTGCCGTTACCTTAGGCAGGATTGCCGCCAAGGTCCGTGTGCTGCCGGATCGTTTGATCGCCGCAGGCGAAGCCGGCTCGGGAATTTTCTCTTTGGATAGCCGAGGCTTAGGGCGCCCGTCTTTGCCCGACTTTTTGCCGCTCTCCATAACCTTGCATCACCGTAAAAACTATTGCCCAGTAGGCCACCTTAAGGAGGTTATAGATAAATGGTACGGTCAGCCGGCGCCTTAAAAAAGTCTTTGGTAAAAAAGCCCCAAGATCTAAAGGGTTTAAGGGCAAGGCTATTGGCTTGGTATGACCGAACGGCTAGATCATTGCCCTGGCGCATAAGCCCTGCGGATCGACGCCAAGGAAAAATTCCCGATCCGTATAAGGTTTGGCTATCCGAGATCATGCTGCAGCAAACCACGGTCGTGACCGTTGCGCCCTACTACCAAAATTTCCTAAACCGCTGGCCAACGGCACGAGCCTTAGCCGCTGCGACAGAGGATGAGGTTCTGCATGCCTGGCAGGGGCTTGGGTATTATGCGCGGGCGCGAAATCTTCATGCCTGCGCCAAGGAAATCGCCAGACGTAAAGGTGTTTGGCCAAAGGAGGAGGCGGTCCTACTGACCCTCCCGGGTATCGGGCCGTATACCGCCGCGGCGATAGCCGCTATTGCCTTTGATCAAAGCGCAGTTCCGGTTGACGGCAATGTAGAGCGTGTCATGGCCCGTCTCTTTGCCGTGACAACGCCTTTGCCCGCAGCTAAACCGGAATTGCGGGGTCTAGCGCGCGGCTTTGCCTTTGGAGCAAGGCCCGGTGATTTTGCTCAGGCCGTTATGGACTTGGGCGCCACGGTTTGTACGCCGCGACAACCAAAGTGCGCCCTGTGTCCTTGGCAAGAGAATTGCCGCGCCTATGCTTTGGAAATTGCCGCCGACTTACCGCAGCGCGCGGCTAAAACGGTAAAGCCAACCCGCTACGGATATGTATTTTGGGTTGTGTCGCCTGAAGGCAAGGTATGGGTTCGCCGCCGTCCGCCAGCCGGCCTATTGGGGGGCATGATGGAATTTCCATCAACCGTGTGGGCGGCGGCTCTCGATAGTCCAAGAATGGCACAGTCTGCGTTTCATCTTCCCGCACATCTTCTGGAGCCATGGGAGTTAATGCCGGGAACAGTCCGGCATGTTTTTACTCATTTCACGTTGGAATTAAGAATTTTGAAGGGACAAATAAGTCGTGCGGCGGCTGATGAAAAGTGGGTCAAGCCGGACCAATTTTCCGAATTGGCACTTCCAAGCCTGATGAAAAAGGTGGCGCTTCACGCCCTCGGATCTAGCTCGCTAAAGCCCCGGAAGCCGTCTAAAATAGGGTAGATTTACCTAAACTTTGCGCCATTCAGGCTGGGTTCACGTAGATTTAGACAGGATCTCGTCCATGAAGGGCGTATGGCGAACATGGGTGGTTGTCTTCTTCGCGATGCTTATGGCATCGCCCGCAGCCTATGCCCAAAGCCGAGACTCAGACGGTCAGCGTCGCCCTCCGATTATCCAGCATCGGGAGCGTGCGCCAAGCTACGACAGAGGGCCCATTGATCGATTTCCTCCTCAAGACCGACCCCAGCGGCGTTATTATCAGCCGCCGATGCAAATATTTCCTTATGGGGTACCAGCCCCCATGCAAAGGCCCCCCGAAGACTCTTGCCAAGACCGCGCTATGGCAGCCGTTCGAGCCGGCCAAGCTATGCCGTTCCCGATGATTAAACGTAATGTCGAGAACCAATTCGGCGGACGGGTGGTGGATTTGCGCTGCAGTACTTTTGGTCCTGGCCTTGTTTATGAAGTAAAATTGGCTCGATTTGATGGCCGGGTGACATGGGTGGCCGTCGATGCCCGCGATGGCCGCGTCATTGGTGTCAGGTAATAGCCGACGGATAGGAGAAACCTTTGCGTATCCTGATTGCTGAAGATGACCCAAGTTTAGGTCAGCAGCTAAGTGAAACCCTGCGCCGTGCTGGTTATGCAACCGATCTTGCGACTGATGGCGTTGATGCTCACTTTATGGGCGACACGGAACCTTATGATGCGGTGGTATTGGACTTGGGCCTTCCCAACATGGATGGCGTGACCGTTTTGCAAAAATGGCGCAAGGCGGGCCGCATTATGCCGGTGTTGATTCTCACCGCCCGAGATCGCTGGTCAGAAAAAGTGGCGGGTTTTGATGCCGGCGCCGATGACTATGTTACAAAACCATTTCAGATCGAAGAAGTTCTGGCGCGTCTTCGCGCCATTATCCGGCGGGCCGCAGGGCACGCCATTGCGGAGCTAGTCTGTGGCAAGGTGCATTTGGATACCCGCTCCAGTCGGGTGACGGTCGACGGTACGGCGATTAAATTAACGGCTCAAGAATTTAAGGTCTTATCTTATTTGATGCATCACCGCGGTAAGGTGGTTAGCCGGACTGAACTTACGGAACATATTTATGATCAAGACTTTGATCGCGACAGTAACACGATTGAGGTGTTTGTCGGACGGCTGCGCAAGAAGTTGGGTGTCGATATCATTGAAACAGTCCGCGGGTTTGGTTACCGTATCAGTGATGCTGCGGGCGGATAGGCGATGATCCGGCGCTGGTCATGGGCCAGACCCCGATCATTGGCGGTACGTCTGGTCGCGGGAGCCGCCCTGTGGAGTGCCATCGCCCTGGTCGTGACGGGCGTTCTTTTGGCAACTCTTTTCCGTGACGTCGCCCAACGCAATTTCGATAATCGCCTGCGCGTTCTGTTAGAGGGGCTGATCGCCGTTGCCGAGGTCAATGGGGACGAGGTGCACCTAACCAACGTCCCGGGCGAGCCGCGCTTTAATCAGCCGTATTCAGGGTGGTACTGGCAGATTGATTCGTCCGACGCCATAGTTTTGCGGTCGCGGTCCTTATTCGATACGGATTTGGGCGTGGTCTCGCCGTCGCCGACTACTCTTTTATTGCCAGAGGTGAATTGGGAGCGGCAGATCGGTCCTCAAGATGAGAACCTGCGGATCGCCGTTCGCGATGTTTTGTTGCCGGGTCGGGATCGGCCGTTACGGTTTACCGTCGCCGGCGACGAAGGTGAGCTGCAGGCTGAAGTAGCTACTTTTGCAAATACGGTCATTGTGGCATTGGCAGTCTTGGGCGTCGGTCTTGTCTTAGCTGTTCTCTTGCAGGTCCGCTACGGTCTTGATCCGTTGCGCCGGATGCGAAAAGCTCTGGCTGATATCCGCGCCGGCACGGCGGATCGTCTGGAAGGTGATTTTCCTATCGAAGTCGTACCGCTTGTTGGGGATCTGAACGCGCTGATTCAGCATAATGCCGAGGTTTTGGATCGAGCACGGACCCACGTGGGCAATCTTGCGCACGCCTTGAAGACGCCGCTGGCGGTGCTGTCAAATATTTCATCCGCAAATAAAGACGGGAACGAAAACGCGCAAAATCTGAAACAAACAGTCAATGAGCAGACCTTGGTGATGCGGCGATGGGTTGATCATCATTTGGCGCGAGCCCGCTCGGCTGGGTCGGGGCAGGTGTTGGGGCAACGCACGAATGTCATGCTGACTTTGGATGCGCTTGTTCGCACCCTAGAAAGAGTTCATGCCGATCGCCAGATGATTTTATCGCTTGATGGTGCGGACAACGCCTTCTTCAAGGGAGAGCAGCATGATCTGGAAGAAATGGCAGGAAACTTGATCGACAACGCCTGTAAGTGGGCGAAACGTCGGGTTGATATCACAGTGGCCCAAGTCAATGAGCGCGTCCTAATAACCATTGAGGATGACGGGCCGGGATTGTCCGCGGAACAGCGATCTAAGTTATTTAAGCGCGGGATGCGGCTGGACGAGGCCGTGCCGGGATCCGGCCTGGGTCTTGCCATCGTACGGGATGTTGCCGCGCTTTATGGCGGGTCCGTCACCTTAAGCGAGTCATCCCGCGGCGGTCTTCGCGCCGTTATCAATCTGCCGTCGGTTGAATAATCTAGACCAATTCCGCGCGAAGTTTCTGACGTAAAACATCGATCGGAATTAAACTGCCTTCCACATCGATATGCCAGAAAGTCCAACCGTTACAAGCAGGCGCCCCTTGAACCTCGGCCCCTACTTTGTGAATGGATCCCTTGGCGCGATCCGACGATAAAGTCCCGTCGGCACGGACCTTGGCGCTCCAGCGGCGGCGTGGGCCCCAGACGAGATCGCCCGGGGCAAGCAAGCGCCGCTCCACCAACCAGCCAAAGGGAATGCGCGGCTCGGCGCGTTTTTCACCCGTAACCTCAAGGCTTGTAGCATCAGCAGTGCGCACGCGCGAAAGACGTTTTTCGGCAGCGGCCCGATAGTCGCCATCCCGTTCAATTCCGATGTAGGCCCGGCCCAGCATCTTGGCTACGGCGCCACTGGTACCTGTGCCGAAAAAAGGATCAAGGATCACATCGCCGGGATTGGTCGACGAGAGAATAACCCGATGCAACAAAGCTTCCGGTTTCTGCGTCGGGTGGACTTTTTCGCCGCGGGAATTTTTAAGGCGCTCATCACCGGTACAAAGCGGGATAACCCAATCCGACCGCATCTGCAGATCTTCGTTTAAGGCCTTCATGGCGTGATAGTTGAAGGTGTAACGCGACTCTGATGATTTTGCACACCACAGCAAAGTTTCATGGGCATTGGTAAAGCGCTTGCCTTTGAAATTGGGCATAGGGTTGGATTTACGCCACACAACGTCGTTGAGGATCCAGAACCCGAGATCCTGCAGAATGGCGCCTACGCGATAAATATTGTGATAGCTGCCGATGACCCACAGTCCCGCATCGTCCTTCATGACGCGTCGGGCGGCTTTCAGCCAGTCGTGAGTGAAGTCGTCATAGGCCTTAAAACCGTCAAAACGATCCCATTCGTCATCGACGGCATCGACCTTAGAATTGTCGGGGCGGTGCAAGTCGCCAGCCAACTGTAAATTATAGGGTGGGTCTGCAAAGACGAGGTCGACCGATTTTTCGGGCAGACTTGCCATACGCTCGATGCAATCGCCATCGAGCACGACATTGCGCGCTAACTGAGTAACAGCCATGAGCTCCTGATGCTCCCCTGGTGCCTGACGTGCAGGCAAAGGAATTGCCGCCTTGATGAGCGATCTTTCCCTGTGGATAATTAATCCAATAGACTGTGAATCATGGGGATGGTTTCGTCAAGAGTCTTGAATTTCAATAGGTTGCGTATGGGGGCAAAACTTTGTCTATGGTGTGTGGTAACCCCAAGCCGTAGAAGGGCGTCTTGATGCTCTTTCGTCCCGTAGCCGACATTGGTTTCCCATCCATATCCTTTATGAATTAGGGCCAATTCGGCCATAAGATTGTCGCGATATACCTTGGCCATGATTGAGGCGGCAGCGATGGATAGGGAAAGCCCATCTCCACCGATAACGGGTATGGCAGGACAGGGCAGGCCAAGGGGGGCCCTGTTGCCATCAACCAGCACCGCTTCGGCGGGCTGAGGCAACCGCTTTAACGCGCGCTGCATGGCGAGGAAGGTCGCCTGCAAAATATTAAAACGATCAATTTCCTCGACGCTGGCAACGCCGATCGCAAAAACAGCCCCGCCCTTGCTACAAAATGCCTCTAACTTGTCGGCTGCCGTGCGGCGTTGGGGCGCCGGTAACGCCTTACTGTCGTCAATTCGGGCAGCAAGGTGTCGCGGTGGCGGCTGTAAAAACATAAAGGCGGCAGCCACCACAGGCCCGGCCCATGGTCCACGGCCGACCTCATCCATGCCGGCCACACCACGCCCGCCCTCACAAGTATTTTTCTCGATGGTGAGATTAGGCATGGGGCGGCATATGTTTAGGGTGATCGGCGCCGATTTCAGTCAGCCGAGGCGGTTGAGTGCGTTCGGGAAACTCGGCGGTTGGCCGCATCCAGCGACGAATGACCAGCATTGGGACAGGACTTAGGAAGAGAGTCATCGCTGTTACGACCACTAGAAGACGGTAATCGGCATCGCTTAAGAGAGCGAGGCCCACCCCTGTTTGCGCCAAAACGAAGGAGAATTCTCCCAAGGGCGCTAGAACAGCGCCCCCGATCAAAGCGCGATCGGTTGGCTGCCGCAGAAGAGCAAAAACGCCGATATTAAAGGTGGTCTTGAAGATCAACACCACGCCTAGCAGCAGGGTAATCTGGAGAAAAGAGTCGCGGATGCTATGCAGATCGATCAACATGCCCACGGAAAGAAAGAACACCATCATCAAGGTGCTCTGAATCGGAATCACCGTATCCAACATGACCTGGCGTTGGGCGCTGTTTCCAATAAATAGCCCCGCCAAGAAGGCGCCATATGCGGGAGATAATCCAAGAGCATGGGTCGCCCAAGCGGCGATAAAGCAATAGGTCAGACCAAGAATCGGCGTTAGATCGCTGTTGGGGGAAAGGCGTCGCGCCAAAGGAAGGTTAATGCGCTGACGACGCGACAAGAACGCAACGACCCCGCCCAAGAGTCCCAGGGCGACAATCACCTTCACGGCAAGCTCAATTCCAACCCCGGCGGTCGCCAGATTGCCGACGATCAACAGCATCGGCATGACTAGAATGTCCTGTGCAATGAGAACGCCGACCACCAGCTGGCCTGTTCGAGTCCGCAACTCATTGGAGGTTTCAAGAAGCTTTACCGCAACGGCCGTGGACGAAAGCGCTAGCATGAACCCCGTTAAGACGGCGAATTCGTTGGACCAGTCAAAGATCATGGCCACAAGGAACATGAAGCCGACGCTGCCGCCGACCTGGATCAAGGTAGTGACGGCGGCTTTTTGCCAAATGTTGCGGAAGGCAAAAAGACTAAGCTCCATTCCAAGGACGTAAAGCAGTAACAAAACGCCAAGGTCGGCCAATCCGGATACGGACTCCCGATCGGTGACAAGGCCAAAGCCAGAGGGCCCAACGACAATGCCAGCAACCATATAACCAATTAAGGGCGGTAGGCGGAGCCAAGTTGCTAAAAGGCCGCAAAGCAAAGCAATGGGCACAATGGCAACGATGGCTGCAAGATGGGCCTCACCCATGATGCGACCGCTGTGCCAGGTCCCTTAACAAAGAAAAGCTAGGTGTGCTGCGCCGTACCATGAGGGGAAATCACGCGGTCGGCTTAGGGGATTTTTTTGTTTCTGCGGGTTTGATGGGCTTTGTCTGTAATGCTTCGAGTAAAGCCAACCGCTGGCTTAAGGCATCGTTTTCTTCCCGGGCTTTGGCCGCCATGGCTTTAACCGCATCGAATTCATCTCGGCGGACAAGGTCCATCCGTGATAAAATCCGTTCTAATTGATCGCGGATAAACGCTTCGGTTTCGGTTTTGAGTCCAGAAAAGGCGCCAAGAGCCCCGCCGGCGAGGCGAGCAAGATCATCAAGGATACGCTTATCGGTTTGCATGGCCATCTCCAGGAAAGCCTTATCTAAGGTCGGGAAATTATGGGCAGGAAATGCCTTACTGGCAAGGCTTGCGGCAGCCTTATATCACAAAACCAGTGAGCCAAGGTTGCGTAATTTAAGCTATGCTTCTATAGACCAAGGATTGTTGAGCGATAGAGGAAGGGCGTTATGATTGTGGTGACAGGCGGTGCCGGGTTTATCGGCTCTCATCTTTTAGCCACACTTGAGGCGCGGGCTGCGAAATCGCAACGTCCGGAGTTGGTGGTGTGCGACCGCTTAGGGGCTGGGGATAAGTGGCGCAATATCGCGAAGCGTGAAATCACCGATTGGGTGCCGCCCGAGCGCTTGTTCGATTTTTTAAATTCCCACGAAAAGAAAATCGACGCCATATTTCATATGGGCGCCATTTCGTCGACGGTAGAAACGGATGTTGATCTTATTGCTGAAACCAATCTCTCGATGTCGTTGCGACTCTGGGAATGGTGTGCAAAGCAAAAAGTAAAATTTATTTATGCGTCGTCTGCGGCCACCTACGGTGACGGTAAGGCGGGATTTGACGACAATAATGATCCCTTCGTTCTTGCGCGGCTGCAGCCCCTCAATCCTTACGGGTGGTCGAAACATGCTTTCGATCGTCGCGTGGTGCGGTTGGTGGCAGCGGGCCTAAAGCCGCCCCAGTGGGCGGGCCTTAAATTCTTCAATGTCTATGGACCGAACGAATATCATAAAGAAGGTCAGCGGTCGGTCGTTGTGCAAATGTACGAACAGATTAAGCGCGATGGAAAAGTACGATTGTTTAAGTCGCATCGCACAGGCATTGCGGATGGTGATCAACGCCGGGATTTTGTGTGGGCGGGAGACTGCGCCGCCGTTATGGCCTGGTTGTATGATCATCCCAAAATCTCAGGAATTTTTAATCTGGGAACAGGTAAGGCACGCAGCTTCGCCGATTTAGCGCGAGCAGTGTTCGCGGCTATGGGTAAGCCGGAAGAGATCGACTTCATCCCAATGCCTGACGCAATCCGTAATCATTATCAATATTTTACCGAAGCGCGCATGGATCGGTTGCGCGCGGTCGGATATGACCGACCCTTTGCAAGTTTAGAAGACGGCGTTCGAAGTTATGTCCTGTCCTATCTTGACGCCGAGGATCCTTTTCTTTGAGTGAGTTTGATGTTCGCTATTCCCTTTCCAGTCATTGACCCTGTCATTTTCTCCATTGGGGGATTTTCCATTCGTTGGTACGCCCTCGCCTATATCACCGGCATCCTATGTGGTTGGCGGTGGGCGCTTCACATGGCGCATATCCAGGGAGGTGTTGTCACTCCAAAGCATATCGATGACATCGTCATATGGATTACGCTGGGTATCGTTTTAGGTGGCCGCCTGGGTTACGTCTTGTTTTATAAGCCGGAACATTTTCTGGAACATCCGCTTGAAATCCCCATGATGTGGCAAGGCGGAATGTCTTTTCACGGCGGTATGTTGGGCGTGTTTTTGGCGATGTATCTTTATGCGCGGCATCACGGATTTTCTTTTTTCTCTTTGTCTGACATCGTTGGTGCAAGTGTGCCTTTCGGCCTGTTATTCGGCCGCATCGCTAATTTCATTAATGGCGAATTATGGGGGCGCACGAGCGACGTTCCTTGGGCGATGATTTTTCCCGGAGGAGGACCGCTGCCGCGGCATCCGTCGCAGCTTTATGAAGCCGGGCTTGAAGGCATTTTGTTGTTTTTTGTTCTTTATGCCGTCTGGAAAACTAGCTTATGGCGCCGCACGGGTGCTATGAGCGGGGTGTTCATGATCGCCTACGGGTGTTTCCGGTTCGTGGTGGAATTTACCCGTCAGCCCGATGCGCATTTAGGTTTGTTTTGGAACTCGGTCAGTATGGGGCAACTTCTATCCTTTCCGATGATTTTGATCGGGCTTTATCTGCTCTATTGGTCGCGCCATTCTATTTCCCGGCAACCTCAATCGAGCGTCTCCCGGTCGCGCCGGGCGTGACGACGCCGCTTGCCGCACTTCTGATTCAGCGCATTGGGGCAGCAGGCCCTATAACCCTTGCTGAATTTATGGTGGCGGCACTCGGCCATCCCCAGCACGGCTATTACGCCAAGCAGCGCCAGCAAACCGATCCTTTCGGTATTGCCGGCGATTTCATTACCGCACCCGAAATTAGCCAAGTATTCGGCGAGTTGCTGGGACTATGGGCACTTGATCTTTGGCAAAGATTGGATATTCCGGGTCCTATGCAGCTGGTTGAATTGGGTCCCGGGCGCGGTAGTCTGATGCAGGATATTCTTCGCGTAATGGCGCGGCATCCTAAAATGACGAAGGACTTATCGGTTCATCTGGTTGAAATTAGTCCGGGGTTACGGGCCAGTCAGAAGGATCGCTTAGGAAAAAGCAATGTGTCTCTGGCTTGGTACGATCATGTGAGTGAGGTGCCGCAGGCCCCGTTTATTCTGATTGCCAACGAATTTCTAGATGCGTTGCCGGTGCGCCAGTTTCACCGCCAAGACGATGGTTGGCACGAGGTCATGGTCGGGATCAATAAAGACGGAAATCTAACTTTAGGTGTAGCGTCGAATGTATCGGTCTTATCCGATCTTTTGCCCTCCGTGTCAGAAGGTGATGTTATAGAATGGTGTCCCGCTGCGGTAAGTATCGTGGATGAAATCGCCCGGCGGCTGCATCATGTTCCGGGGGCGGCGCTTCTGATTGATTATGGATATGACACCCCGTTGGGCAAACCGACGCTTCAGGCAATAAAGAATCATCGCTCGGTTGATTTGTTAACCGAGCCGGGTGGTGCGGATATTAGTGCCCACGTCGATTTTTCTGCTTTGGCGGCGCAGGGAAAAGCCAAGGGTTTGGTGGTGCATGGTCCGGTCGATCAAGGTATATTCTTGCGCCGACTTGGGGCGGAGGTTCGCTGTGAACAATTGATGGCGTCGGTTCCGGAAAAAGCCGAAATCACACGTATGGGCGTGACCCGCTTGATCAACCCTGGTCAAATGGGTCGTCTGTTTAAAGTGATGGCCTTTACCCAGGCTCAGGCCCCTTTACCATCGGGCTTTGCCGATTGATTCTTCCTTCAAGAGAGTTTTAGCACTCATGCCTTCTCAGTCGCTGCCTTTTTTATCCGCTCCGATCCTATCGCTCCCATCGATACGCCATGGATTTTTTACGCGTTTGGGCGGCGTTAGTTCCGGACTCTATGCGTCTCTTAACGTGGGGCTTGGTTCAAACGATGATCAGCACCACGTTATTGAAAATCGGCGCCGCGTGGCGGCCTCATTTGACTTGCCGTTGTCGGCGCTGGTTACGTGTCACCAAATTCACAGCAATAAGATAGTAACGGTGGAAGATGTGTGGTTGCCCTCTGCTGCGCCTCAGGCTGATGGGATGGTAACAAATAAGCCCGGTATCTTGCTGGGAGTTCTGGCTGCGGATTGCGTGCCTGTTTTATTGGCGGATAGTGAGGCTGGGGTTATTGGCGCCTGTCATTCTGGATGGAAAGGAGCATTGGGGGGCGTTCTCGAGGCGACTATTGAGGGAATGCTGGCGTTGGGCGCCGAACCGCAATGCTTACGCGCCGCGATTGGTCCCGCTATCGGTGAGACCTCTTATGAGGTGGGGCCGGAGTTTCCTGAACCTTTTTTGCGGCACGATGCGGAAAACTCTCGTTGGTTCAAACCCATTCCCGAGCGCCCGCATAAGTTCCTTTTTGCAATAAAACCTTATGTGGAATACCGATTGCGAAAGGCAGGAATAGGGTCCGTTGATATGGTCCCGGCGGATACGGTTACCGATTCGGGTCAATTTTTTAGTTATCGACGATCTGTGCTGCAACGAGAGCCTGACTATGGTCGCAATATGTCAGCCATCACTTTAGAATCTAAGGATTAATTTCTATTATAATTTTTTGCTTCCTCTTAAGCCCTCGGGAAATGGTAGTAATAACCGGCGGCAGCCGTTGACGGAATTGGGCTAAGGGGCTTATTCCGATGGTTGTGAGTTTTGCGCTTCCGGACAGCTTTATTGGAGGCGTAAACGGCTAAAAGCATATAGGGACTGTAGCCGCGTGACTTTGTTTTAACCTTTGTGCAGGTGGTGTCCGTGCGATCTCATTTTTTTCTTTGCTCTCGTGCCGCTATTCTTGGGCTTGGCGCGGTTCTGATGGTTGGTTTGTCGTCATGCAATGAAATGGCGTCGACTGATGGTGCTAAGCTTCACCTAAGCGACATGGGAAGCTCAACCCCGATCTTGGTTGAGCCTGTGCATGGTGCGGCTCCGGAGTTTGCCGCCCGCATTGCCGCTGATGTTGCAGAGGATTTGCGTGCCCGTGGCGTGACGGCTGTAACCGAGGAGCCTAAGCAGAGTTATCATGTCCTCCGCGGCAAGGTGTTTCGCCAGGACTCAGTAGGGGGCCTTGAGGATGTTTTGGCATATTGGGAGTTGATTGATGGCAGCGGGCATCGCATCGGTACTTTGGCGCAGAATGTTGAAGCGCCGGTGGGAAGCTGGCAGAAAAATGATGCCGGTCTGGCCAAAAACCTTTCTATAGCCTCGGCACCTCAGTTGTCCGATCTCATCCGGGGCGATGGTTTGCCCGAAAAAACGGCCCAAAAAACTAAGGCGGCAAGCGCGCAGGTCGCCTCCCTTGAAGAAACCTTGACGCCCCGGCCGGCCAAGGTTCCAGGTGCCGTAACGAAGCTCCCGCCGCCTGCGCGGGCTGAAACCAAATTAGCCACTGCGGATGCGTTGCCGGGCGGTGATGTTCATCTCGCTGCGCCGATCCAAATAGCGCAAGCTAAGCTGAGCAAAGGCGGCCCCACCATGGCTGTTCTTCCGGTGACGGGCGCACCCAGTGACGGCAATGGGCAGATTCTCAAGGCGTTGATGTCTTATCTTGAGCAGACGGAGATCCGGCTTGTTAACCGGGCCAATGGCCCAGACCTCCTGCTGAAGGGGGAGGTGGAGACCGAGATCCTTAAAGATGGATCGAATTTTGTGACGGTTTATTGGTCGCTGATCGATCGCGATGGTAAAATTCTTGGAACGATAAAACAGGCGAATGGTGTTCCTGGTAAGACATTGTCAAAAAGCTGGGGTGAGATTGCCTATCCTGTCGCGCAGGCGGGTACTTTGCGGATTATCGAGCTCTACCAGCAAATCACCAGCCAATTTGAAACCCGTCGCCAAGGGTAACTGGTAAGATAGCTAAGGTTTACGGCGGCGACTCGTCACAGGGTCGCCGCCGTAATTTTATGCGGCCGGCGATTTCTTCGCAACGAGAGTCCGTTGCAAAGCCGCAGCTTGTAAGGGCTTCGCCCAAATATCCACAGCCCATGCTGAGATGATTTACAGAGGGATGATGCATTGATAAATTCCGCCCGGCGCGCGACGGCGATGTGCCTATTCAGGTATGGATTGGCGCCTAAGGGGCAGGGGGATTTATGAAGATCGTTAGTGGCACAAGTAATCGCCCGCTGGCCGAAGCAATTGCGCGACATCTGAAATTACCGCTTACCCAAGCCACTATCCGGCGTTTTGCCGACGAAGAGATCTTTGTTGAAATCACCGAAAATGTCCGTGGCGCCGATGTTTTCATCGTGCAGTCAACCTCATATCCAGCCAATGACCATTTGATGGAGCTTCTAATCACTCTTGATGCTCTGCGCCGGGCGTCAGCCCGCCGGTTGACAGCGGTTCTGCCTTATTTTGGCTATGCGCGTCAGGATCGTAAAACGGGGTCTCGCACCCCTATTTCGGCTAAGCTTGTGGCTAATCTGATCACGACCGCGGGGGCGAACCGGGTTCTTACCTTGGACCTCCATGCGGCCCAGATTCAGGGGTTTTTTGATATTCCCACCGATAATCTATTTGCCGCCCCAATCTTCACCCAAGATATCAAAACTGCCTTTAACGGTGGGGACTTAGTGGTGGTATCTCCGGATGTGGGGGGGGTCATAAGAGCCCGCTTAATTGCCAACAGGCTTGACGCCGACCTCGCAATCATCGATAAGCGGCGCGAACGGGCAGGGGTCTCCGAGGTTATGAACATTATCGGGGATGTGCAGGGACGACGGTGCATCATGGTTGATGATATCGTCGACTCTGCGGGAACCCTCTGCAATGCGGCCCGCGCCCTAAAAGAGGCGGGGGCGGCTTCAGTCGCCGCCTACGCGACCCATGGGGTGCTTTCCGGAGAGGCCTTAAAACGGGTCAAGGAAAGCCCGCTGGAGATGTTGGTGACAACCGACAGCATCCGGGCGACAGCGGCTCAGGCCGAGGTTAAAAATGCCCGTCAGCTATCGATTGCCCCGCTTCTAGCGGATGCAATCCGCCGGATCAGTGAAGAGCAGTCGGTTTCAAGCCTGTTCGATTGATCCCGCCCTAACGGGCACCGATGTGGCACTCTGCGAGTGCCGTGACGAGACGACATAATCGCCCCGGTGGATCGCCGGGAGCATGAACGAAAGCCGCACGGCAGAAATGCTGTTGCGATAATGAAGGAGCGCAAAAATGTCGAAGACCTATAGCTTGGGAGCTACCGCACGGGATAAGTCCGGAAAAGGCGCCGCACGTGCAACGCGCCGCCAAGGCCGCGTGCCGGCGGTGATCTACGGAAACGGCCAGGCCCCCACAAATATCTCGCTTGATCCCTTAGAGCTTAATAAGGCCTTGCATCGCACGGGCTTCTTTGCCTCACTGGTGGATCTCAAGCTTGATAAAGGAAATCAGCTCGTCCTCCCCCGGGATGTCCAGTTCCACCCTGTCACAGACAACCCTATCCATGTCGACTTTATGCGTGTCGGTTCGGATACGGTGCTTACCGTCGCGGTGCCGGTGCAATTCCTTAACGATACGACATGCCCGGGTATCAAGCGCGGCGGTGTCTTGAATATCGTACGCCACGAAATTGAAGTTACTTGTCGGGCAGACAATATTCCAAATAAGTTGGTGGCTGACCTCGCCGCTATGGACATCGGCGATAGCTTGCATATCAGTGCGATCGCTTTGCCTGAGGGGGTTAAGCCGACGATTGCTCGGGACTTTACCGTCGCTACTATCGTTGCCCCGACGATCCAGAGCGAGGCCGAGGATAAGCCAGCGGCAGCTGCTGCAGAGGGTGCGGCCGCGCCGGGAGCCGAGGGCGCTGATGCGGCTAAAAAGCCCGATGCGAAAAAGCCAGAGGGCAAGAAGGACTAATCAGCGACTTCTCCCGGATGTGCGGGATGTTGTGAAAGGAAAGCTTCGTGCGTCTTTTGGTCGGCCTCGGCAATCCCGGTCCGCGGTACGAACGAAACCGCCACAACGTTGGTTACATGGCGATCGATGCCATTCGACGTCGTTATAGCTTCGGTCCAGAACGGTCGCGATTTCAGTCGGCCGTAAGTGAAGGCGAGGTAAGCGGCCGTAAAGTTTTAGCCTTGCGGCCGCTTACCTATATGAACGAGTCCGGTCGGGCTGTTCGTGAGGCGATGGGGTTCTATAAAGTCGACCCCGCTGAAATTCTTGTGATTCATGACGAACTCGATTTAGCTCCCGGCAAGGTGCGGGTCAAACAAGGAGGCAGCGCCGGTGGGCATAATGGCCTCCGCAGTCTTGATGCCCATTGTGGCGTGGATTACTGGCGCTTGCGTATAGGAATTGGTCACCCCGGCGCCAAAGAAGCCGTTAACGTTCATGTGCTTTCAGATTTTGCCAAAATAGACAATGAATGGTTGCCACAGGTTTTGGATGCTGTCACGGACGCCTTACCGTTTATGTTAGAGGGTGAAGCCAATCGATTTATGACGCGGGTCGCTTTCTTGACTCAAACTTCATCACCTACGGCTTAATCAGATAGAAGGCTAATGGCTGAGGCCAATAGCCTAAATTTTCAGGAGTAACCATGGGCTTTAATTGCGGCATCGTCGGTCTTCCCAATGTGGGCAAATCCACCCTTTTTAATGCGCTGACGCAAACGGCCCAAGCAGAAGCAGCCAATTATCCCTTCTGTACGATTGAACCTAATCTCGGCCGTGTCGCTGTTCCTGACCCGCGGTTGGAAACACTGGCAAAGTTGGCGGGATCGGCAAAGATCGTTCCGACGGTATTGGAGTTTGTCGATATCGCCGGACTTGTCCGTGGTGCAAGTAAGGGTGAAGGATTGGGCAATCAGTTTCTGGCCAATATCCGCGAAGTTGATGCGATTGTTCACGTGCTGCGTTGCTTTGAAGATGAAAACGTTACGCATGTTGAGGGCGCGATTGATCCCGTGCGTGATGCCGCTACGGTGGAAACAGAATTGATGTTGGCGGATTTGGATAGCCTTGAGCGGCGCGCCGATCAGGCGGCAAAAAAAGCTAAGGGTGGTGATAAGGAAGCAAAGGCGCTGTCGGCATTGCTTGATAAAATTCTTCCGGCGTTACGAGAGGGACGTCCGGCCCGAACGGTCAAAATTGAAGACGACGAGAAAGATCTATTTCGCCAGCAGCAACTCTTGACGGCCAAGCCGATTCTCTACGTATCGAACGTAGCCGAGTCAGAGGCTGCGACAGGCAATGCACAATCGGCGCGGGTCGCCGCCATGGCAAAAGAACAGAACGCAGGTCATGTAGTTATCTCGGCGGCGATTGAGGCCGAGGTGGCTCAGCTCACTGATCCGGCCGAGAAGAAGGATTTTCTTGAGACCTTAGGACTGGACTCGCCCGGTCTTGATCGACTTATTCGTGCCGGACATGATCTTCTAGGGCTGATTACCTATTTTACCGCAGGCCCCAAAGAAGCGCGCGCCTGGACTATCCAGCGCAATTGGACCGCGCCCCAGGCGGCAGGGGTGATCCATACGGATTTTGAGCGCGGATTCATCAAGGCCGAGACCATCGCCTTCAATGATTATGTTGCGTACAATGGCGAACAGGGCGCAAAGGACGCCGGTAAGCTGCGTCAAGAAGGCAAAGACTATATCGTGAAAGACGGGGATGTTCTGCTCTTCCGATTTAATGTCTAAATAGGTCTTTAGAAAACCTACCACGGCGACAGTCATACAGCGAAGCAAAGACCGACACCCGCTGCGTCATCGGGCGCGATAGTCAAACTGTTCTTGCCGTAAGAATAGTGAACCTTGGATCGATCGAGGATTTTCTGGATCTGATCGAGATTTCTGACCCGGACGGTCATGTCAGATAACCGAGGTGAAGTCCCTTCTTTAAAAGCTATTTCGGTTTTACCCAGAGAGACAACATTCTTTGCTGCAGATTTTGGAAATAGTTTCTTCCAAATCCTGCTTGCTTCATCAGCGTTGGGGCAGATTAAGGTGTAACTTATAACTTCAGCCGCGTCATTCGGGTGGATCAGCCATTCCGGCTTCCTCAAGAGCTCTGGCGTTAGGTGTTGAACCGCAAAGGTTTTGAGTCCGGGCGTGACCGCCTCAGGAAGATGCAGCAGACTGAACCTTGGCTCCACAGGCCCCTTCGGCAATTCGAGCTTGCGTGATAGAGCCTTGGGTGTTTCGGTCGCGATGCCTATCTCTTGAAGATCAGAGTGCAGCACCTGGGCATTTGCCGTTCCAAAGGCGAGAGTCAGCAACCCTTGGCGTCTCTCGAGAAAATGATCAAGACCGTTAAGGGGCTGGGTCGGATCCACAACGCCGAGAAGCTCGATATAATCATGTTCGAACATGATGCAGTAGTTGGCCGTTCCCCAGCCGATGTGGCGGCCACGCGGCGTGAGAGTAAACCCAAGTCGCTGCCAGACTATTCGTGCGATCTCGAGATTCCCGACGCCGATAATAGAGTGGTCGACACCTTCTATACCGTTCATATGCTTTTGGTCAGTTGTCTGCCGATCACGGATTTTCGCATAAGGATTTTTCAATGATCTTGGTTGCGCGTTGTCTCTTCATGCCGTCAACGACGTAAAGACCGATGCCGGCCCAAATGAACGCAAAGGTGATCAAGGATGCCGTCGTAAGCAGCTCATGGAAAATAAAGATGGAAATAAAAAACGCAATACTGGGAGCAAGATACTGCAAAAAGCCGATGGTGCTGAAAGGGAGGCGCCTGGCGCCAATGGCAAACAAAAGAAGAGGGGCTACTGTTACCGGTCCGGCGCCAAGAAAAAGGCTTACGATAAAAGGATTGGGCGTCATTCCGCGAGATGCGCCAAAAACAACGCCCTCTTTAAGCCAGAACCAGCCAATACCGACGAGGGCGAAGGGAAAAAGAAGACAGGTTTCGGCGGTAAGGCCGGTTAAGCTGTCCGCCATCATAACCTTTCTTAGAAAACCATAGCCGGTAAAGCTCGCCGCAAGAAGTAAGGCAACCCAGGGGAGATGATCGGCAATGACAATAGCGTAAAATACCCCTAAAGCAGCGCAGATAACGGCGGCTATTTGCAAGGAGCTTAGCCGCTCGCGCAGGATAAGTGCGCCAACGAGGACGTTGAGCAAAGGATTAATAAAATAGCCTAGGCTGGTTTCCAGAGTTCGGCCGACACTGATGGCCCAAATAAATACCAGCCAATTTATCGAAATCAGTACAGCGCAGGCCATTGCTGCCAAGCTGGTGCGAGGGTTCTTAAGTAAAGCAGCTATAGTATGCCAGCGGCCAAGCACAGTCATCATTCCTGCCGTCAATACCGCGGCCCAAATGATGCGATGGATTAAAATCTCCCACGAGGAAATCCCAGCCATGCTATGCCAATAGATTGGCAACAATCCCCAGATTATGTAGGCGGAGATTCCAGCAATGTAACCAATCCGTTTCTCGTAAAGATCAATCAACGGCAAGGTCGCTTTGTGTGGCGATGAGGAATCCTTGGACCCATAATTGCCCTTCTATCAAATCGCCAACTTGAGGTTCTGCGCCTTTAATAACGCCATCGGTCGCATGAACGATTAAATCAAAATCGCGATCGCTGTCGCTTTTGAAGGCAACAAGCAGTCGCGTAAACGCCCGTCCAAGGGTTAAATAGCGGGATACGGTTTTTACCCGCCCGCTTGCCCGCCAATTGCAAGGGGCTGGTATATCCCCGGGCTCTTTTGCTGTGCTTTTTGCTTTGATGGCAGATCGTACAACATCAATTCGGCAGGCGAAGGCAAGAAGGATGAAAGGCTGAGCCTGGCCAATGCGGTAGCGGCGCTGATGGGCAAAGAACCGTGTGTCAAAGAATTTGATGGCCGAACCAGAGTCATTTGTCGCGCTGATTTCTGCTTCCAGACCGGTGGTGCTGACAGCAACCTCTGTTGAGGTCAAATTATAGCGTAATCCGTCTTCGCTGCTCGGAAAAGAAGTCATAAAATCCAGCATATTGGCTTCGCGGTCGAAGCTGAACAAGCTGGTGACTTGAACCCGGCCGTCGGGATTGGCATAGGCAATAAGACTGCGCGGGGTTGTCTCGCCGGGAAGGGTGGCCGCTAGGCCGGCAAGCTTACGCCCTTTTTCAGGTGCTTGCTGAATGACATTTGCGAGCTCACCTTCATCAGCGATGCCGATAAGCGCAAATCGCTCTGCGCCAGGCCAATTTCCCACGGAGGGTTGGGTTTTCTCTTCCGGTTCAGCCGTGCTGTCGGGAACGGAAGGAGTTTCGGGAGCGGAACCCACGTTTGGTGTTCCCGATTTTGACTCCGATGAAACAATGGAAGTTTCAATAGGAGCAGAACTCACTGGCTGATTTTCCACCACGGGAGCGGTTCCAGGGTCTAAAGAAAGACGGCCTTGGGTCGAGGGGTCGACTAAGCTATCTTCGTCAAAGGAGGTTGGCGCAACTTCCACCGCACGATTGGTGCGCCCATCCCAGGAATAGCCTTGGCCTGCCGTTAGATCTATGACCGTAAAGCTGCTGCCTTGGGGGTTTAAAGAGCCTGCCAATGCTTCGTAGATGGCGGTGTGCCCGCGTCCAGCCCCCAAAAGCCATAATCCCGGTCCCAGGGGTAATCGCCACTCGGTTAAGGGCTCCAAGGCGGTCATCGCCGCCCGATAGCGCGCCTGGCGCGCCTCCCGGGTTTCTTTGCCATGCAACTGGATCGATATGAGGACATTGCCGAGAAAGGCGGTGCGGTCATCCTCTTGAACGACAGCGCCTTTGGCAAGCGCGTGAGTCATTAATCGGTCGCTTGCAGAGGTCGATGCCGGTTGTTGCTTTGTCGTCGCGGGCTTGTCGAGCAGAGATGATTTTTTACGAAAAAGACCCAAGCGTTTGTCCTTAATTATTGAAAGATATTATCTTGAGAGTACGCGGCCGGCTACGGCATCAAGCTGGGCGGCAAGCTTTTCGTCCCGCGCGTGCGGCGACGTCATGATAGCCGTGTTAAGCGCATGATGACATCCCTTATCGCATGGCCCACGACGGTGCGCTAAATGCGGCACCACTTCGCGAACTAACGACTTTGCCTTATCGGCGTTTCCCAGCAAAACCTTAACCACCATATCGACTGTGACCGCATCGTGATGTGGATGCCAACAATCAAAGTCTGTTACCATAGCCACGGTTGCATAGCACATTTCGGCCTCACGGGCGAGTTTCGCTTCGGGCATGTTCGTCATGCCGATAACGTCGCAGCCCCAGCTTCGATAGAGCTCGGATTCGGCCCGCGTGGAAAACTGCGGCCCTTCCATAACCAGATATGTTCCGCCGCGGACCACATCGAGAGCAAGATTTTGCGCTGAGGTTAGAAGATGATCGCCTAACCTGCCGCAAACGGGATCGGCCATGCTGACATGCGCGACAAGACCAGGACCAAAAAAGCTTTTATTGCGGGCAAAGGTTCGGTCAATGAATTGGTCCACAATGACGAATTTGCCAGGAGGCAGGGTTGCCTTAAGCGAGCCGCAGGCGGAGAGAGAAAGAATTTCCGTAACGCCGGACCGCTTTAATGCATCGATATTGGCGCGATAATTGAGATAGGTCGGCGGAATGCGGTGCCCACGGCCGTGTCGCGGCAGAAATACCATCGAGATCCCATCAAGCTCGCCAAAGCACAATTCATCTGACGGATCGCCAAAGGGGGTGTCTATTTTCCGCCATTTAACATTTTTCAATCCGTCGATTTCATAAAGTCCGCTCCCGCCAATGACGCCAATAATCGGTTTTTTGGAGTCGCTGCGTCGGGATGACGGTTTGGTCGAATGGGCTTTGGCCATAGTAACCCCCTGAATAAGATCGATGCATCCGCTAAGACGCGCCGGGAGTGTGCGCCTATCAAGCGGAGCATTCAACCTAAGCTATGACAGTCATGGGGAAAAATTAAAAGAGGCCGACTCCAGGGATCGGCCTCTTTTTGTCTCGGTTTTTGAGGCGTTCTTTTAGTGAAGTTTTGCCCAAAGCCGCCGCTTGCTCGCGTAAAGGAGGCCGCTGAAAACTATAAGAAAAAGGATGACCTTAATTCCCATGCGTTTACGGACTTCAGCCTCTGGCTCGGCAGCCCAGGTTAGGAAAGTAGCAACATCCGCCGCCATTTGGTCGACGCTGGCTTTGGTCCCGTCGCCATAAGAAACCCCACCCTCAGCGAGGGGGGCGGGCATGGCAATTTGATGACCGGGAAACCACTTATTGTAGTTCATGCCGGGGGTTAGCGGGAAACCGGCAGGAGGGGGCTCGTACCCGGTTAAAAGAGCGCGGATATAGTCTGCCCCGCCCTTACGAGCCTTTGTAATCAAAGATAGGTCTGGCGGTAACGCGCCATTATTGGCAGCCCGGGCGGCCTGATCATTGGCGAAAGGAGATTTAAAGCGGTCGGAGGGAAGTGCTGGCCGCATAAACATCTCTCCGGCGTCATTGGGACCGGCTTGGATTTCATTTTGTGCGGCGAGGGTCTTTACCTGCGCTTCGGAATATCCCAGGGCGGCTAGATTGCGATAGGCCAATTGATGAAGGGAATGGCAGGTGGAGCAAACCTCTTTGTAGACTTGGTATCCGCGCTGGAGGGCCGCCCGGTCATAGGTGCCGAAAGGCCCCGAAAAAGACCAGTCATAATGCGGCAGTAGTACATGCTCTTGTTCAGCGGCGTGCAGAGGAAACTGGATAAAAGTTAATCCACTTACAGCCGCGCTGAGAAGAAGATGCCGGAAAGATAAAAAGCGAAGCATTAGGCGCGACCTCCCAAAACCGGTGTGCCAATACTGGTTGGCAGAGGAAGTGGTCGCTCTATACGACCAATGACAGGCGAGAGAACAAGGAAATGTAAAAAGTACCAAAAAGTGCCCAGTTTCCCAATCCAGTTAAGAGGAATCCCGCCTAAGACACCATCAGCCGGCTGCGATCCCACATACCCCAAGACAAAGCAATCAATGATCAGAAGAAACACCAACCATTTATAAATGGGCCGGAAGGTGCAGCTTCGGACGGGTGATGTATCCAGCCAAGGCAAGACAAACAGGATTAGAATTGACCCCAGCATGATCAGAACGCCGCCGAGCTTGGAATTGATGATGACGATATCGGTAAAGGGAATGCCAATATTAAAATCAATGGCGCGCAGCATGGCGTAGTAAGGCAAGAAATACCATTCAGGCACGATATGTTCTGGCGTCACTAAAGGATTGGCGGGGATGTAGTTGTCCGGGTGACCCAGCGCATTCGGGTTAAAGAATACGAAATAGCAGTACAAGATCAAAAACAGGACCGTGCCGAAAGCCCCCTTCAACGTATAGTAGGGATGAAAGGGCACAAAATCTTGCGGGCTTTTAAGGTCAATCCCTAAAGGGTTATTCGACTTCGTCGTGTGCAGCGCCCAAAGATGCAAAAACACGACGCCAACAATCACGAACGGCAATAGGTAGTGAAGGGAGAAGAAGCGATTCAGTGTCGGATTGCCGACTGAAAATCCACCCCATAACCAGGTGACCACCTCTTGTCCGACCAGCGGAATGGCGCTCATCAAATTCGTGATAACCGTCATGCCCCACATGCTCATCTGGCCCCAGATTAAGCTATAACCGATGAAGGCTGTCATGATCATCAGCAGCAAAATCAAGACGCCCAGCATCCAGAGTAATTCGCGAGGTGCTTTGTATGACCCGTAATAAACGCCACGGAAAATATGGATATAAACGGCGATGAAGAACAGGGATGCTCCGTTCATGTGCAGGTAGCGAAGCAGCCAGCCGTAGTTAACGTCGCGCATAATCCGCTCAACGCTATTGAAAGCCATATCGACGTGAGGGGTATAGTTCATGGCAAGAAAAATGCCTGTCGCGATCATGATGATCAGCATGAACATGGCGATGAAACCAAATTCCCACCAATAATTCAGATTTCGCGGCGCAGGATATTCAGATGTGTGCGCTTTCAAAGTCGAAATAATGGGTAAGCGAACGTCGATCCATTTGCCGACGCTATCGACAGTATTCCAGCTTAATAAGCTCATCGTCTTAGTCCCCAATTCATAACCTAGCGAGTTTCGGCGTTTAGCCGATACGGATCATTGTGTCAGAGAGAAAGGTATAGGTCGGAACTTCAAGATTCTTGGGCGCCGGACCTTTGCGAATGCGCCCTGAAGTATCGTATTGCGATCCGTGGCAAGGGCAGAACCAGCCGTTATAATCGCCGCGCATGTCGCCTGTTTTTTGACCCGAGGGAATGCAGCCGAGGTGGGTGCAAATGCCGACTAGAATAAGCCATTCTGGTTTTTGCACGCGGGCGGAGTCGGGTTCAGGGTCGACTAATTCAGATATATTGACCTTGGCAGCGGCATCGATCTCGGCGGGGGTGCGACGACGGATGAACACCGGCTTGCCGCGCCACATGACCGTAATAGATTGACCCGGCTGAACCGGCGCTAAATTGACTTCAACCGTCGAGAGGGCAAGAACGTCGGCAGATGGATTTAATGTGTCCAGAAATGGCCAGGCCACGGCAGCGGCACCAATCGCGCCGACAGCACCGGTCATTATGTAAATAAAATCTCGTCGTGACCCATCACCGGGAGCGCCGGCGGAATGGCTGCTGGTATGACCTGCTGCTCCATAAGCAGCTTTGGAATCCGGAGTCATCGCCATACGATCAAAGTCCTTCTACAGTACGCGCACTCAAGTCATAAGTGTGGCGGAGCCACCCCCCTTATGACAACCTTGCCTCGGCCCTCTAGAGGGAAACGCGACATTATAGCGCATAAGCTAACCGCAGAGCATTTCCAAGGGCCAAGGGCGTCCCATCGGGCTTTCCCGATGAGACGCGAGGGGTATACACCAGTTAAGTATAAATGCAACTTCCCTCTCGGTCGCGTTTTGGGCCCGCGGCATAAGGTTTTGATCTCATGCGTCTTACCCTTTATCAACCGGATATCCCCCAAAACGCCGGCGCTATCTTAAGGCTGGCGGCATGCTTGGGGGCGGGGGTGGATCTTATTGAGCCCTGCGGTTTTGTTGTCGATGACCGGCGGTTACGTCGGGCGGGGATGGACTATATAGATCACGTGGCGTTGCGGCGGTATGAGTCGTGGGAAAAGTATCGGCAATTGAAGCCTCCCGGCCGCCTCATTTTACTCAGTTCAAAAGCCGAGATTCCTTATGTTGACTTTGTGTTCCAGGGCGACGATTCCCTTTTGCTCGGGCAGGAAAGCGCAGGGGTGCCCGGATCAGTCAGAGAGGTATGTGACGCTGCTGTGACTATCCCCTTACATCCCGGCCTAAGATCATTAAATGTTGCGCTGGCCGCCGCGATTGTCCTGGCGGAGGCTTTGCGGCAAACCCAAGGGCTGCCGCGGCGTTAATAATTTAATGCGGTGTCCTTATATCTAAGAATTATCATAGATTTGCGGCAAACTGACAGCTGGCTCATCCGTCATTTTATGTTACGGCTTTATGCATGACCCTTGTCGACTCTTTATCTGAACAGCAAAACCAAACCCGCCTATGGTTTGAGGATCTTCGCGATCAGATCTGTCAAGCCTTTGAGGATGTGGAGAATTCACTTACTGGGAATCAAGGTGCCCGGCATGCTGATCTGATGCCCGGCCGATTTATCCGAAAATCATGGGACCGTGCCGGTGGGGGTGGCGGCGTCATGGCGATCATGACCGGACGCGTATTTGAAAAAGTCGGCGTGAATGTCTCGACTGTTTGGGGAGAGTTTTCGGAAGAATTTCGCAAACAAATCCCGGGGACCGAGAACGATCCCCGCTTCTGGGCTTCGGGCATATCCGTAGTCGCCCATATGCGGTCACCCCATGTACCGGCCGTGCATATGAACACGCGACATATCGTAACGAGCAAGGGGTGGTTCGGCGGGGGTGCGGATCTGACGCCTATCATACCTAACGAAGACGATACGCTGCTTTTTCATAAGGCGTTAAGACAAGCCTGCGACCCGCACGGTGCAGACAGTTATCAGCGGTTCAAAAATTGGTGTGATGAATATTTCTTTTTGAAACATCGTGCCGAAGCCCGAGGTGTCGGAGGCATATTCTACGATTATCTCGAAAATAATTTCGTTGCTGATTTTGCCTTAACCCAACGTGTCGGTAAGGCGTTTTCGCAGGTTTATCCGGAAATTGTCCGGCGCCACATGGAAAAGCCTTGGACAGATGATGAGCGTCGGCATCAGCTGATAAGGCGCGGAAGGTACGTAGAATTTAATTTGCTTTATGATCGGGGAACCAAGTTCGGCCTTATGACGGGGGGCAATGTTGAGGCGATTCTTATGTCGCTGCCGCCCGAAGTTGCCTGGCCATAAACGATATTCCTTACCGAGACCCGCTTTATCTCTGAACAGAGAAACGTTTTAGCTCAATCAAGCAAGCGGCATAATCAGGGGCGAATTGGCGCGCAATCCACCAGTCCTCGACCGTTCGCAGAGCTTGACCGATATCAGGGCCATGAAGCCCCAGTTGTAAGGCATCTTTACCCTTTAATGGAAAAACCGGCGGTTTGAAGTTTCGGGCGTTCTGGTAAAGGTTTCGCCACGCCACATCATTGGTTGTCGCCGAACCTTTATCGGCAAAGGCGAGGAGAAGACGATCGATAAAGACCTCAAGACCCCACCGATAGAGTTGTGCCTGATACTCGGTAGGGCTGAGAAGAGGCGTCGGCCAAAGATTTTTTTCTGCTAAAGCCCTTTCCAAGCGCATGGCCTCTGCATTGGATAGCCGTAAGCGCTCCGTAACTTTAACTGTCGCTTGGGTGTCGCCATCCTGTAAAAGTGCAGCAAGACGTCGTACAGGCGAGGCGTCGTTTAGCCTTGTCTCTATGTCGCAAAGACGATCAAGCCGATCTAAATTTGTGGCGACTTCAAGCGTATGACGAAGAATGCCGGCTGAACTCATAAGCCGCATAACCTCGGCGGCACGTGGTCCTGCTAGCAATTTTAGAATCTCCCCCCGCACCCGTTCGCCGGACAAAAGGGTGATTTGTCCGGCGGCCGCGGTGCAAGCCGATAGGGCTTCATTGTCAGGGGGCAGAGTGCCAAATCGCGCATAGAAGCGAAAGAAGCGGAGAATGCGTAAGCGGTCTTCGGCAATGCGATCACTCGCGCGGCCAATAAAACGAACGCGCCCTTCACGAAGATCTTTTTGTCCGTCAAAGGGGTCGTACAGGGTGCCGTCTGGATCGCAATAAAGAGCGTTAAATGTAAAGTCTCGACGGGCCGCGTCCCCTAACCAGTCCGTGGTGAATGCCACCTTGGCGTATCTACCATCGGTTTCTGTATCGACCCGTAGTGTCGTTACCTCGATCTTGGTAACATTGTCCCCGTACCCGGCGAGGGCGGTGATGGTTCCGTGATCAATCCCGGTTGGGATGGCGCGGAGATTTTTTGCTTCCAAGCGCGCGATAATATCATTAGGTGGTAAGGGGGTGGCCACATCAATATCGCTGACGGCAAGGCCGGCTACGGTATCGCGTACGCAGCCCCCGACAAATCTTGCGGGAACCCCGCCGTAGCGTAAAGCATCAAGTATGGCTTTGACCCCGGAGGCGGCCATCCAGGCAGGGACGGGAATTGTCGATGTTGCAATCATGGTTTTGACGGTTGGCTTTCGAAGTGTCCAGGGGCGATTTTGCCATCTTTCAGTTGCGGTGGAACATAAATCGCGCTTGGTGCGGCGCCTTCGTCAAAAAAAGTCACTGCGATGGCTATGCCCGCTAAAATGGTCCCAGCCGCAAAAAGCCAAAGCCAAGGAGTTTCTGCAAGATTTAAACCTGGCAAATTCTCGCCCTTGCGACGAAGCCGATGGCGAGCCCATGTGATCCACAGCATGTAAATAAGCAGAGGAAGAAGCAGCGGTAGTAAGATAGTTAAGACGATCCGCATGTGATATTCTATCCTTTGTGAGAGCGGAGGACTTCAATGAAATTTACCAACATGCCGGCGGTTGCGCCCCAAATACGATACTTGCCATAAATAAAAACATTAAATTGCCGCAACCCGTCCTCTACAGTGCGAAGCTCAGTTCGCCGGTTTTGCGATGCCAAAAGAAAATCAAGCGGGACTTCAAACACCTCGGCAACTTCAAAGGGATCGGCCTCCGCGGTAAAATGAGGGTCAACAAAGCCAACGATGGGATCAATAGCATAGCCGGTACGGGTAATATAGCGGTCAAGTCGGCCAATAACCTCAACGGCATCGGCGGCCAGACCGATTTCCTCGCGGGCTTCTCGCAAGGCAGCGGCGGTCGAATCCCGGTCTACGGGATCTACCCGTCCGCCGGGGAAGCTGATTTGACCCGCATGTGCCGCCAGGTGAGGTGTTCGCAAGGTAAATAAAATAGTTGGCCCCGTGTCACGAAGCAGGATTGGTATCAAAACAGCGGCAGGGATAGAGGGAATGTCCGTTGATAAGCTGTTTGGATCGTCGCCACGCAAGGGCATATGCGCTTGAGCATTATCGATCGACGGAAAACAGGCAGCCATTTCCTCTCGGGTCATTGCTTAGCTCTTTTCATCAGTGCGCCCCAGAGAGACAGAATAACCGTCGCTATGTATTTGCCACTCGGTTTTTCCGCCAACGTCGATGGCCTCTGCCTTGTCGACTAATTGGTAAAAAACCGGGCGTGAAATGCGCGCGAAAAGACCGTCCCTCATTGCAACGTAAGGGATAGCTTCGTCCCCTTGCGACGTAAAGTGTAGGGGGTGCTGGCTGCTTAGGGTTACCTCTTCGTCCGTATTGGTGATGAAAACGAGCCGTTGGTCTTGGTTATGGCTTTCAATCCGAAAGCCAACAATGATAAAGGGGGCGTCCTCAACGGCGATACGGCCGCGCTCAAAGGGGGTTTCCAGCCAATAAATCCCCTCCTTGTCACGCTTGAGAATTCCAGCAAAGAGCCGCACTAATTCCGGTCTTTTGATAGGGTTTCCTTGGTGGAGCCATGTGCCATCCCGCGAAATTCTAATGTCGAAATCGTGACAAATCTGAGGAATTACAGGGTTGCGACTTTTCATTCATGCCTCCACTCTCTAGTCTAGCCGGAAATGAAGGGCTGGGCGAGCAAGCATACGTATTTATATTGCTGTTATCGGCCTAAGTTAGCGTTGGTTAATTTTTAAAGGAGAAGCGTGTGACGGCAAGCCGCGAGTCCCTTACTATTCTTTCCGATCCGAGCGCTAAGGCCGAGCCCCGCCAGGTGGAAGCCGCAATAGCCGCTTTGGTTGATAATCTTGCAGATGTGCGCAAGCGCATCGGTGCGGTGATTTTTGGGCAGGAGCAGGTTGTTGATCTTTCTTTGATCACGCTGCTATCCGGCGGCCATGGATTATTGGTTGGTGTTCCTGGTTTGGCAAAAACAAGATTAGTCGAGACGATCGGCGCAGTTCTTGGTTTAGATGAGCGACGCGTTCAATTTACCCCGGATTTAATGCCTGCCGATATTTTAGGTTCAGAGGTTTTAGAGGAAGGTGCCGACGGTAAACGCGGCTTTCGTTTCATTGAAGGGCCGATATTTTGTCAGTTGCTTATGGCGGATGAAATCAATCGCGCCAGCCCAAGAACCCAATCGGCGCTTTTACAGGCGATGCAAGAGCGTCGCGTTTCAATCGCGGGACACTATCGGCCTCTTCCCAACCCGTTTCACGTGCTGGCTACACAGAACCCTATCGAGCAGGAAGGTACTTATCCGCTGCCTGAAGCTCAGCTCGATCGGTTTATGCTGCAGATTGATGTGGCTTATCCGGATCTTGATGCTGAAAGAAAAATGGTCTTAGCAACCACAGGGCGAGAAGAGAAAATACCAACAGCAGCTATGTCCGGTGAGCAATTACTAGCCGCGCAAAGCTTAGTGCGGCGCATCCCCGTCGGCCAAGATGTTGTGGAGGGGATTCTAAAATTGGTGCGGGCAGGGCGACCGGAAACGACGCAGCTCGATGCTGTCCGGCGTCATGTGGCATGGGGTCCAGGACCGCGTGCCAGTCAGGCCTTGATGCTGGCCAGCCGAGCCCGCGCCTTGCTTGATGGTCGTTATGCGCCATCGGTAGATGATGTCATTGCCTTGGCGGGACCGGTGCTTCGACATCGGATGGCGCTAAATTTCGCCGCCCGCGCCGAAGGGGCTGCGCTTGAGTCTATCGTTCATGATCTCTGCGCACAGCTCTAGATTGGCATGGTAACGACCGCCACCCCTATCTCCCTTGTTCGCGCAGAGGCCCTAGCCGCCGAACTGCCCCCGTTGCTTGTGGCCGCCTTGCGGGTTGCTACGACGGTTGATCAGGGTATTCACGGTCGCCGCCGGGTCGGAAGCGGTGATAGTTTCTGGCAATACCGGCGATATGAACCTGGAGAAAGCTTGCGCCGGATCGATTGGCGCCGCTCAGCCAGATCAGATGCTCTTTATGTACGAGAAAATGAATGGGCGGCTGCCCAAAGCATTTGGCTGTGGCGCGATGCATCGCCATCCATGATTTGGCGCTCTTCCCGGCAGTTGGTCACGAAAGCGGAGCGCGCTGAAATCTTGCTGATTGCCTTGGCGGCCTTGCTTAGTCGCGGGGGCGAGCGTTTTGCTTTGCTGGGAGGAGAGGGACGCGCGCCGACTACAGGGCGTTTTGCCTTAAGACGTCTTGCCGATGATCTTGCCTCGTCTCGTGAAGCCCCTCAGTCATTGCCTCCATTTCGGCCGTTACCCAGATATGGGCATGTCGTGTTGTTTGGCGATTTTCTCGCGCCGTTAGAAGAGTTGCGGCAGTGCATTGCGCAGTTTCACAGCCGCGGCGTGCGGGGTCATTTGGTGCAGGTTCTTGACCCTGCCGAGCGTGAGCTGCCTTTTTCAGGAAGAGTTAAATTTGCTTCCCTTGAATTGGAGAGCGAGGAAGTTATGGTGCCTCGTGTTGAGTCCATTCGTATCGACTACAAAGGGCGAATGGAGGCTCACCAACAAGGGCTTGCCGACCTGACGCGCGCAGGCGATTGGGGATTTATCCGCCTCCGTACGGATGCCTCCCCAGCGTCGAGTTTGATGACCTTGTACCAAGCCCTCGCTCAAACCGACCGGGTAAATTCTCGGCAAGGAAATGGAGCGTGGTAGAATGGATCGCGGTCTAGTTCTTGCGCTTATCCTCTCTCTGATCATTGCGCTATCACTCGTCGTAGGTGTTCCCGCGGCTGCAGCGGCAGGTTTATTGGGCTTTGTATGGCCGTGGGCTTTGGCGGCGTTGGTTGTCTTGCCGTCGCTTTATCGGTTGTTGCGGGTTCTCCCCCCTGCGCCGCGGCGAATTCTTTTTCCGCCACTAAGGTTGCTGTTTGGTTTGATCGCGCGTGAAGAGACGCCGCGCAAAACGCCCTGGTGGTTGATCGCCTTGCGCCTTTCGGCTCTCATTTTGGCCATTTTTGGATTTGCTCAGCCGATTTTTGCTCCGGGAAAAAACCTAGCCGGAGAAGGTCCGTTGCTTTTGATTGTGGATGATGGCTGGGCGAGTGCCGCTGGCTGGCAGGCCCGCCAACAGCTTGCCGTTGAGCTGATAGATAAGGCACTTCAAGAAACTAAGGACGTTTATCTTATGACGACTGCGCCCGTTGGCGAGAGCAATGGAGTTCCAAAGGTAATGGGCCCATTGTCAGCCGGCGCTGCCCGAGAACGAATTCTCGCTTTGCAACCAAAACCATGGGCATCGGATCGGGAAGCGGCGGGTGCCCAGTTGGAGGCGGTCTCTATTCCCCAAGCAATCTCTATTTATTTAAGTGACGGTTTGGAGGGGGCAGGGGCGCATAACCTGGCAACACGATTACAGCGGCGGGGAAATTTGACCGTTTATATTCCGCAAAAAGATCAGCTCCCTATTATTATGCTTCCCCCGGAAAGCAATGGCCCGGCATTACGGATAAAATTGCGTCGTCCGGGAGCAGATGCGGCTCTGCCTGTACCTATAACCGCCTATGCGGAGAATGGTCGTGCGCTCGCGGAACTTCAGGTGAATTTCCCCGAAGGGGCGACAGAGGCGACGACCACGCTGGATTTACCATTAGAACTGCGCAATGAGTTGGGGCGGGTTGAAGTAGCGACCAGGCGGACGGCGGCCGGCATCGCTCTGGTGGATGAAGGTACGAAACGCCGTCCTGTTGGATTGATAACCGAAGGATCGCCAGACAGCGCGCAACCTTTTCTAGACCCGCTCTATTACATCGATAAAGCGATGCAGCCGTTTGTTGAGATTAGGCGCGGTAATATTGAGACTCTGCTGAAGCGTGATCTTGCTGTGCTGGTGGTTGCGGATACGGCCCCGGCGAAGGGTGCAGAGCGCCAAATGGTTGACCGTTGGATTGAAGAGGGCGGGGTTGCTCTCCGGTTTGCAGGGTCGCATTTAGCCGAAACGGAAGACGATTTCACGCCGGTGCGGCTTCGGCGGGGCGAACGGAATCTCAGCGGGATTTTGTTATGGGGTGAGCCGGCACGGCTGGCGCCATTTGAAGAGCGCAGCCCTTTCGCCGGTTTGACCATTCCGGATGATGTGACCATAAAGAGGCAAGTTTTAGCAGAGCCGTCGCTTGATCTTGCTGAGCGCAGCTGGGTGCAGCTTGTGGACGGTACGCCTTTGGTGACGGCAGAAAAGCGCGGCAAAGGGTGGCTTATTTTGATGCATACGGGAGGCACTCCAGAATGGTCGAGTCTGCCTTTGTCGGGGCTGTTTATTGATATGCTGCGCCGGATTGTTGCTTTATCTGAAGGTGTATCAAATGCTTCCATGATGAAGGGCCCATTGCCCCCTTTGCAGCTATTGGATGGTTTCGGACGCTTATCCGGAACAAGCCTTGGTGTGCAGCCTCTCCAAGCGGATCAAGGACAAGCGAGTTTGGTGTCATTTCGTCAGCCGCCCGGCTATTACGGCCAGGCAGATCTGCGTCGAGCCCTTAATCTGGGGCCAAGTGTTGGTGAAGCTAAAGTGCTCGGGGATCTTCCGCCCGGCGTGCAGAGACAAAGTTATACACCGCCGACGGCTAAAGATTTAACAGGCTCCCTTTTGGCAGTGGCTTTTTTGCTGTTGTTGGCCGAAGGCGTAGCGTCGCTTACCTTGCGGGGCATCCTTCGCTTCGGTGATAATGGGAGAATTGGATCCAAGGCAAAAAAAACAACTGCTGGGTTCTTGATTTTGTTCGGGCTGCTGTCGTTTGGCGGTCAGAGCAAAGCACAAACAGTCTCAGCAGATGATTTTGCCGCCAAGGCATCGCTGGATTTGCGCTTGGCCTATGTCATAACAGGTATTCGCGAGGTCGATGAGACAAGCCGGGCCGGCCTAACAGGGCTTAGCTATATTTTGAAACAAAGAACCTCGGCGGAGCCTGCTGAGCCATTGGGTGTTGACCCGGCCCGAGACGATCTTGCTTTTTTTGCTTTGCTGTATTGGCCGATTGATGCGCGCCAAGCGGATATATCACCGGAAGCGATAAAGCAGCTGTCTCATTTTATGCGCAGTGGTGGTACGCTTATCCTTGATGTCCGAGATGGAAATCCACAAGGAGCGGCTGCGGCGCGGCTACGTGATCTTGGACGAAGCCTGCAGCTGCCTATTTTGCGGCCTCTTCCTAAGAATCATGTTTTAACAAAGTCATTCTATTTGCTGGCGGAGTTCCCGGGCCGCTGGTCGGGAGGGTCTCTTTGGGTGGAGGCAACCGAAGATCGCGTCAATGATGGAGTTAGCGGAGTCATTGTGGGCTACGGCGATTATGCCGCGGCATGGGCGGCGGATCAGTTAGGTCGCCCACTCTATCCTGTTGTGCCGGGCGGGGATGCTCAGCGTGAGATCGCCTATCGCGTAGGCGTTAATATGGTAATGTATGCCTTGACGGGGAGTTATAAGACGGACCAGGTCCATGTTCCGGCCATTATCGAAAGGTTGGGAGAATGATACCAACCTACTCCCTCAGTTTCGATCCGCTAATTGCAGGCATGCTTATTGTCGGATTGGCTGGCACCGCAGCTGTAATATTGGCCTTCTCATTGTGGCGTCGCGCGCGAGGGAGCTGGCTACGCGCAAGTGCCATGGCCATACTTGCCATTGCTTTATGTAATCCAGTCGTAACGCGCAATTTGCAGGAACCATTATCCGATGTGGTTATTCTGGCGGTTGACGAAAGCCGCAGCCAAGCCATCGGTACGCGTAAAAATGATACAGAGAAAGCAGCCAATCAACTCGCAGAAATCCTGTCTCGTTCTCCCGGGATCGAGTTGCGGCGTTTAACGGTTGGTACGGCGGCGGCAACTGCTGGCTTACGCCGGGAAGGGACATTGGCGATCGATGACATCGCCCGGGCTTGGGCGGATGTCCCCCAGAGTCGGCGCGGTGCCGCGATTCTGATCACCGATGGACAGGTTCATGATGTACCAGAAGATGCTGCGAAAACCGACCTGGGCGCGCCTTTGCATGTTTTGTTGACCGGCAAACCAAATGAAGTGGATCGGCGGTTAACTGTTATCGATGCGCCCCGTTACGGCATTGTAGGGCGCCCCCTGACCTTCACTGTACGCGTAGACGATGAAGCAGCGGCGGCAGGCTCCACGGTAAGTCTTGCTGTTCGCAGAGATGGCGAAGCACTCGCAAATTCCCCTGTCTCTGTTCCCATAGGGGTGCCTACGCCTATATCGGTCGATATTGAAAGGCGCGGGCTAATCGCCTTCGAATTGCAAATAGAGCCTGGGTCGCAAGAATTGACCTTAGAAAATAATCGTGCGGCGGTGGGTGTTGCGGGGGTGCGCGACCGCTTACGGGTCCTTTTGGTGTCAGGTGCTCCTCATGCTGGCGAACGGACATGGCGGTCGCTTCTGAAGGCGGATCCCGCGGTGGATTTGGTTCATTTTACCATTTTGCGGCCCCCCGAGAAATATGATGCGACCCCCATCAACGAAATGTCCTTGATCGCTTTTCCGGTGCGCGAATTATTTGAGTTAAAGCTTAAAGAGTTCGACTTGGTGATCTTTGATCGTTATCGCCGGCAAGGCGTCTTATCTTATGCCTATTTGCAAAATATTGTTGATTATATTGATAAAGGCGGTGCCTTTCTGGAGGCGGCCGGACCGACCAATGCCATGCAATTAAGCCTTTATGCATCGCCGCTGAAGGCGGCTTTGCCCGGGGCCCCAACCGGTGAGACAAGCGAGCTTCCCTTTCGCCCTATGGTCTCCGATCTTGGCCAGCGTCACCCTGTGACCCAAGACTTGCCCGGCGCTAACTCTCCGCTTGATGAAGAAGGAAAAGCAAATGATCCAACCTGGGGACGCTGGTTCCGTCAGATTGGTTTGGAAGCCCGGCGCGGTGAGGTGTTGATGACGGGGCTTGGTAATCGCCCGTTGCTGGTTCTCGATCGTTATGGGAAGGGGCGTGTCGCGCAATTGGCTTCAGATCATATGTGGCTATGGTCACGGGGGTTTGAGGGAGGCGGCCCCCAAGCCGAGCTTCTGCGCCGGATAGCCCATTGGCTAATGAAAGAGCCGGATCTGGAAGAGGAAGAGCTCCGGTTGATACCTCAGGGTAATCAACTGGAGATTCGCCGCCGGTCCCTGAGTAAGGAATTTGCGCCTGTAACTTTGACCTTGCCCTCTGGAGAAACGCAAAAGCTTACGTTGCAGGAAGAGGCCCCAGGGCGCGCCATTGCCCGTATCGAGATTACTGAATCCGGATTGTATCGGGCTGAAGATGGTGGGCGAAGGGCCTTGGTTGCCGTTGGTCCACCTAACCCGCTGGAAGTCGCCGATGTAAGGGCTACAGGTGATAGGTTACGCCCCCTTGCGGCCGCTACGAAGGGGAGCGTGCGTTGGCTTCAAGACGGAATGCCCGGGCTACGTCGCATTGCCGCCGACCAAGACGCCAGCGGCCGGGATTGGATCGGCCTTAAGGCTGGGGGAGAAGCCAGAACGATTGGCGCCCGTCGGATCGCTTTGTTACCGCCCTTGTTGGCCACGGCGCTCTTGCTGGCGGCGATAATCTTGGCCTGGCGCCGCGAGGGTCGGTAGAAAGACTCTTAGAACGACAAAGCGGTGCCAAAAGCAAAAGCAAAACCGTGGGAGCGACGCTGTGAATCGATCTGCTCATAAGTTTCAGCGTTAAATCCGCTATCAGAATCCTGAAGATGATAATTTCCCCAATTAATGTACTGAGCTTCGGCTTGAAGCTGTATTCCAGGGCCCAAGGTGTATGATCCGCCCAGAGCTACAGCCGCCTTTGTTCCCACGCCGCCCACAACATTAAAGGGTTCGGCTGTTTCGCGATTATGTCGGTTGACTTCGGCATATCCACCTTGAATACCAACCGCCCAGGGGCCGATAGTGTAGGTCACGCCAGCATTTGTTTCCCAGGAAATTCCTTGTCCGCCTTTGAGGCCACGATTATCGACTGACCCGCCACCGCCGACAGTCCATCCACCAAAGCTTATTTGAAAGCCGGTGTGGCCAATATAACGATCGACATTGGCTTGGGTATTAGTGCATCCATCGTAACCGTCAATAACTAAGAAAAACTTACTGCATTCTTCAAGCTGAGCGTAAACACCCGTTAGTGACCAGGCCACATCGATACCATTTAATGAGCGGACAAAGTTGATGCCTAATTCCGTTATATTTTGAAAATCACTATCGTCTTCTTCGGTTTGCACCGGTCCCGCATTGCCATCAGGTCCCCCATTACCGCGACCGGTCGCTCCGTTCTCCGGTGCATAGGAAACGCCAAATTGGAAGCCAGGAGCAAAGCGTGGTGTAAAATAATTGATGCGGTTGTTACGGTTAAACTCGCCGGTCTTTGTGCCTATATTGGCATCGCCGCTAAATGAATTATTGCCGTCAGGATTTAACAGTAAATCCGTTCCGTCAACTACCCCAATCTTGGTAATCCAGGGTGAAGAATACTGCATGGAGTTAGCGGCGCCATCCGTATCACCCAGCTCAAACCGACCAAAGCCTCCGGTAAAGGCCATCTGATGTTGGTCGCGGAAATGATTACGGCTTGTCGTGCTGTTAAGGATACCGACATCACCGGGATTGCTGACATCGGCATTTCTTGTCTCCATTTCCATACGATAAGAAACAGTGACGCCATTATCCAGCTGGGTCGAAGCGGAGAACCAAATCTCCGCATCTTCCCAGTACATCTGAAAGCCACGAGGTTTTTGCTGACCGCCAACTTGATCGTTGTTTAAGGGTTTTTGCACAAGCGCAACCATGTAGTACTCGGCAAACCCGCCCAATGATAATTTCAAAGGATCGGCAGCCAAGACCGGCATTGCCATTAAGGCTCCGCCTGCTGTGGCGGTTAAAAAAGTAGCCGTTTGGACACGGGATTTAAAAGTGCTCATGCGTCACTAAAACTCTCATGCTGAACTGAGTTCTTGGTGACCATAGCCCAAGGGAAAATTGAAAAGAACTTTATTGAAAATCTAAAGAATGATTAATGAATACTGTGTTATCAAAGATACATAATTGTAAATTGTTATTCGTTTTTCTAACATCGACTTCTTTAATGGAGCATATCCCAAACGCTTGCTTGGGACGATGCATGATTATTTTGTAACGGACGCAGGCATGGGGCCCGCAAGACGTTCAGGATCTATGCGAGTCTCAAACCAATTGATGCGCCAATCTAGGTGAGGGCCCGTCGCGCGACCCGTTGCGCCAAGTGTTCCGACGACGTCGCCGCGCCGAACGGACTGTCCTTCATGGACGGCGATTGAATCCATATGAATCATAGTCGAACTGACGCCATGGCCATGATCCAGGATCAGGGTGTTTCCTGAAAGGTACATCTCGGAATAAGCCAATGTCACAAGTCCATCGGCTGGTGCGGTGATCGGTGTGCCGCGCGGAGCTGCAATATCAACGCCGTAATGCACGGCCCGCGGCTCGCCATTCAAAATGCGTTGACTGCCATAGACTCCGCTAATGCGGCCGAGGATTGGCCATGTGAAACCTTTTAAGAAATCAGTTCGATCATCATCACGTTCACGCGCCCGGCTAACGAGGGCCGCTTCTTCTTTGATGCGCTTCAAAATTGCCTCATTAGGAGGCGTTACTTTTTCGGGGGGCAAACCATCAACGCGTTCGATCTGCCACTCACGTTTGGCAATAGTCAGCGTCTCTTCGAGCTGTTTTCCATCGGGCAGGCGCACGACCAGCATGGCTGTCGGCCCCTGATCTCGTGAAAATCCAAAAACAAAATCACCTTGATCGGAAACACGCAGGTTACGCCCATCCAAGGTAACGACAGACTTGGCAAGAGTTTTGCCGACAACTAAGCCGCCTTGTTCCACTTTGCCCGTTAACGAAAGAGGCAAGCGTTGGTCGGCAAGACTCGGGGTGGCTAGGATCAGAAGAAAGCAAGCCAAGCCCAGGCGATATATCATATAAGCTTTCCTTGGGACGGTGGCGTTGTCTGTCGGCGTGGTTTAGCCAATGGCGATCCTTTCGGCCCTGACAAGATTTGAGCCGCGGCAGTGCCGTCGGCAAAGGTCAAGGCAACCTCCGCGCCAACCTTCGCTTCAGCAGCACGAAGAACGGGATGGCCATCGGCGCTTAAGACTAAGACAAACCCGCGCTCTAAGATTCGTTTGTACGAAAGACTTTCCAACAAGGCGCCCACCGCCATCATGTGGCGTTCTGTTGTCCGAAGATTTTGTTGAATTGCCCTTAGCATAAGAGGAGCTACGCGGGTTAATGCCTCCAGGCTGCGTCGATAAAGTTCCAGAGGAGATCTAAGACGGCTCGTTAACTGTGAAACCTTTTGTCCCTGACGCTCAATCAAATTCCGCGCAGCCAAAGCAAGGCGCTCCGTCTCATCATCGAGTTTTTGACTCTTGGTTTCAAGCAAACGCCGTGGATCGAGAAGGCCTCGTGCAAGACCATCTAAATGTAAGCGACGCTCGCCGATATATCGGCCAAGCCCGGTAATCGCTCGGCGTCGCAAGTCTATGAGGTTTTCCAGCAAATTCGTACGGATAGGAACCGCCATCTCAGCGGCGGCGGTGGGGGTAGGGGCGCGCATATCGGAAGCGAAATCTATTAAGGTTATGTCCGTTTCATGACCAACAGCACTCAGTAAAGGAATCGAGCTTTCTGCTGCGGCGCGGACTACGATCTCCTCATTGAAAGCCATAAGATCTTCGATAGATCCGCCGCCTCGTGCCACAATGATCAAGTCAGGCCGGGGAACCGTTCCTCCCGGGCTGAGGCGATTGAATCCCTGAATGGCTGCCGTAACTTCAGCTGCAGCAGTCTCGCCCTGCACGGCCACTGGCCATAACAATACTCGACAGGGGTAACGGTCTTTAAGCCGGTGGAGAATATCACGAATGACCGCCCCTGTTGGTGAGGTGATCACGCCAATGACTTCAGGCAGAAAAGGCAAAGTTTTTTTGCGGGCAAGGTCAAATAAGCCTTCGGCGGCAAGCCGCTTTTTTCGCTCTTCAAGCATCTTTAGAAGAGCTCCCTGGCCGGCAAGCTCCATCGTCTCAACAACAATTTGATATTTTGAACGCCCCGGATAAGTCGTCAATCGGCCGGTGACGATGACCTCAAGTCCATCTTCAGGTTGGAGCGCCAATTTTCCGCTGGAGGTTCGCCAGCAAACGGCATCGAGACAGGCTCCGTCATCTTTCAAGGTAAAGTAGAGATGCCCTGAAGCGTGCCGTTTAAAGCCGGAAATCTCCGCCCGCAGGCGTACATACCCGAATCGTTCCTCAACGGTGTTTTTTAGCACCGCTGAGAGTTCAGACACGGTATATTCATATTGATTGCTAGAAGGGCTGGATGGGTGTTGGCTCATAACTTACGACTATGATACAGCCCCTCAGGTTAGGACAAGTGGTACAATAAAGTGTTTGGGATACAAGCCTAAGACAAGATAGCAGGCATTTGGGGCGGGCATGCGCATATTAGTTGTAGGGTCGGGGGGGCGGGAACACGCCCTATGTTGGGCAATTGCGGCTTCTCCTCTAACCGAAGTTCTTTGGTGTGCCCCCGGAAATGCCGGTATCGCTGCGATTGCGCGTTGCGTGCCCATCGCGGCGGAAAATCTTGGTGCCATCGTTGATTTTGCTGCAGCCGAACAGGTTGACCTCGTTGTCGTGGGGCCGGAAACGCCGTTGTGTGAGGGGCTGGTTGATCGGCTAAACGCGATCGGTGTCCGTGCTTTTGGCCCCACGGCGGCGGCAGCGCGAATCGAGGGTTCTAAGGGGTTTATGAAGGACCTTGCGGCTCGTGCGGGTGTCCCGACCGCGCGCTATCGGCGCTTCAAAGATAGCGCCACGGCCAAAGCTTATATCCGTAAAGAAACTCTTCCAATCGTTATAAAGGTTGATGGGCTTGCTGCCGGTAAAGGAGTTGTTATCGCTGAAACCATGGATGCTGCGATGGATGCGATGGATGCAGCATTGGTGCGACGTGAATTCGGCCTTGCTGGGGGCGAAGTCGTCATTGAAGAATTTATGGAAGGGGAGGAGGCAAGTTTTTTTGCGCTATGCGACGGAGAAACCGCCCTGCCTTTGGCAACCGCCCAAGATCATAAGCGTGTTTTTGACGGCGACAAGGGTCCGAATACGGGAGGGATGGGCGCTTATTCTCCGGCGCCGGTAATGACGTCAAAAGTCATCCAAACGGTCATGTCACGCATTATCGGGCCTACCTTGGCCGAGATGAAGAAGTTGGGTTTTCCTTTCAAAGGCATTCTTTATGCCGGTCTTATGATCACTCCCAAAGGGCCCAGGCTCATCGAATATAATGCGCGATTTGGCGATCCTGAATGCCAGGTGCTTTTGCCTCGGCTCAAAAGTGATCTCGTGCCGCTCCTCGTTGCGGCCTGTGACGGCAAGCTGGCGGGTTATGAGTTAGAGTGGCGTGATGAAACCAGCTTGTGCGTGGTCATGGCGGCGAAGGGCTATCCGGGAAAATATGATAAAGGTAGTGAGATTAATAATCTTGAAGCTGCGGCAGGCGTCCCCGGGGTCACTATTTTTCATGCGGGAACTCAGCGCGAGGATAAACGCTTGTTGTCGTGTGGCGGAAGAGTTCTCAATGTCGTAGCCTTGGGCCGTGACGTTGCCGAAGCGCAGCAACGGGCCTATCAAGCGGTGGATTTGATTGATTGGCCTGAAGGTTTTAGTCGGCGCGATATCGGCTGGCGGGCTGTAAAGTCAGTAAAAGCTTGAACGAGACTATCGTTTGGATGCAAAAAACTCTTTTAGCAAGGCTGCGGTGCGCTCCTCGCCAATGCCGCCATAGACCTCGGGACGATGATGGCAGGTAGTTTGTGAGAAGACCCGAGCGCCGTGGTCTACGCCGCCACCCTTAGCATCGTAGGCTCCGTAGTATAGCCGCCGTATCCGGGCATTTGATATGGCTTGGGCGCACATGGCGCAGGGCTCAAGGGTAACCCATAGATCACAATCCGGGAGACGGGGGTCGCCGCGGGCGGCGCAGGCGGCGCGAATAGCCAGAATTTCCGCATGGGCGGTTGGATCGCTGAGTTCTTCGGTTCGGTTGCCGGCCGCGGCCAAGACCTTACCTTCGCTATCAACCAGGACAGCACCGATAGGAACCTCACCACGATTGGCGGCAGCAACCGCTTCTGCGATGGCTTTGGACATAAAAGGGCTAATTTTCATGAAATGACTTGAAAGGGAAGCGGGGCGACTGTCAATGGACAGCGACAGGTTCCAACCTTAAAGTCAGGTTATGACTCAGATAAAAATCATTAAAAAAAGCGGCTCCTCCTCAAAGCAGGATCCATCAACTAAGGGCGAACGGGTTGCTAAGCTTATGGCAAGATCCGGCCTTGCCTCCCGCCGGGAAGCCGAGCGATGGATTGCCGAAGGCCGGGTTACCGTAGATGGCGAGGTCTTGGCTGCTCCCGGCGTGGTTGTTGATGATCCAAGCCGCATCATGGTTGATGGGAAGCCTTTGCCTGCGGCAGAACCGCCGCGTCTTTGGCGTTATCATAAACCTGCAGGCTTAGTAACGTCGCATAAAGACGAGCAAGGGCGCCCAACGGTATTTGCCAACCTGCCGAAAGAATTGCCGCGGGTGGTGTCGGTCGGACGTCTCGACCTTAATTCGGAAGGCTTGTTGTTATTAACAAACGATGGCGAACTCGCACGACATTTGGAGTTGCCGCAAAACGGATGGACACGTCGTTACCGGGTCCGGGTTTTCGGCGCACCTGTGCCAAGTGATCTTAAGCGTTTGGCGGCGGGAATTACGATCGACGGAGTTCGGTATGGCGCTGTTGAAGCGGAATTAGATCGGATGCAAGGGCGTAATGCGTGGTTGACGATGAGTTTAGCTGAAGGCAAGAACCGCGAAATCCGTCGTCTATGCGAACATTTGGGATGGAAGGTGTCACGGTTGATCCGTTTGGCTTACGGGCCGTTTCAATTAGGTGATCTTTCTCAACGGGAGGCGGTCGAAGTGCCCCGTAAAATCTTGCGGGAACAGCTGGGCGGTCGTTTCGCCATTCCAGTACCTATCCGGTCATACACTAAGAAACCATGAGAATTGTTGCTGGAAAGTTTCGTGGCCGACGCCTTGTTACAACTCTGGGTGAGGCCATCAGACCGACATCGGATCGGGCCCGTGAAGCGTTGTTTTCAATTTTGGCTCACGGAGATTTAAAAGGGGATGGAACGGGGTTACCTCAAGGGGTTGCTGTATGCGATGCCTTTTGTGGAAGTGGAGCGCTTGGTCTAGAGGCGTTATCTCGCGGTGCCACACAGGCTACGTTTATCGATAGTTCGCCTGATGCTCTTGCGGTGGCAAAGGCAAACGCCGAAGCTTTGGGCGTAACGACGCAATGCCACTTTGTTTTGGGTGACGCCCGAAAGCCGCCTGGTTTGAAAGGCGAGCCGCTATCTTTGGTCTTTCTGGACCCACCCTATGGGTCGGGGCTTGCTGGGCCTGCACTTCTGGCCTTGGAAAAAGCGGGATGGCTAACCCGTGACAGCTTTGCCGTTGTGGAAGTTGCTGCCGCTGAGGCATTTGCGACCCCACCTCACTGGCATCTTCGGGATGAACGGCGCTATGGGGCTGCGCGCCTCGTCTTGCTCAGCTCAAAAACAGTCTAGGAAGACTAAAATCCTACATATATTGATAAAAAGCATTCCTCCTTTGCGGTTTCCCACTTTTCCAAAAGATACCTTTCAGAGTATGTAAACCCTCGCGTACCTGCCCCCCTTAAACTCAAGGAGAAGAAGGGCCGGGCGAGTTTTGGGAGCATTAATATTTATGGCTGGGCCACGAACCCTATTCGATAAGATCTGGGATAGCCACCTTGTTAGCCGCGGGGAGGATGGAACCTGCCTGCTGTATATTGATCGCCATCTGGTCCATGAGGTGACCAGCCCGCAAGCCTTTGAGGGTTTACGGATGGCAAAACGGAGAGTGCGGCGTCCTGAGGCGACTCTTGCCGTTGCAGATCACAATATTCCTACGTCCGATCGGGCTCAGGGGATTAAAGACGAAGAAAGTCGCATCCAAGTAGAAACCCTGGCGGCCAATTGCGCCGAGTTTGGCGTCCCTTATTTATCCATGGATGATATTCGACAGGGGATTGTACATATCATCGGTCCTGAACAAGGGTTCACCCTGCCGGGAACGACGATTGTTTGTGGCGATAGCCACACGTCCACCCATGGCGCGTTCGGCGCCTTGGCGTTTGGCATCGGTACTTCTGAAGTTGAGCATGTTCTCGCAACCCAGACGCTCATTCAGCGTCCGGCAAAAAATATGCTGGTCCGTATCGACGGGACCTTATCTCCGGGTGTAACGGCGAAGGATATTACGCTTGCCGTAATTGGTAAGTTGGGTACGGCTGGGGGTACAGGCTATGTTATCGAATATGCCGGCGAAGCGATCCGTGCCTTATCGATGGAAGGTCGGATGACTGTTTGCAACATGTCGATCGAAGCGGGTGCCCGCGCAGGCTTGATTGCGCCTGATGACGTTACTTTTGATTATATCAAGGGGCGCCCAATGGCGCCGAAGGGTGCCGCCTTTGAGGCGGCGGTGGCTTATTGGAAAACCTTGCCGTCTGATCCCGGTGCTCACTACGACAGCAAAATTGTTTTGGATGCCAGCGTGATTGCGCCGCAAGTGACATGGGGTACCAGTCCGGAAGATGTGGCGCCTATCGATGGGTACGTCCCCAACCCCAGCGCCGAGGCAGATGAAAATCGCCGCATGCGCTTAAGCAGAGCTCTAGATTACATGGGATTACAGCCGGGAATAAAGTTAACCGACATTAAAATCGACCGCGTATTTATCGGTTCGTGCACGAACGGGCGTATCGAAGACTTGCGGGCGGCTGCAGCCATCGCCAAAGGCGGCAAAGTAGCACCCACCGTCCAAGCCATGGTGGTGCCAGGCTCTGGTCTCGTAAAGGAACAGGCCGAGGCGGAAGGTTTAGATCGTATTTTCCGCGAAGCAGGTTTTGATTGGCGCGAGCCTGGATGCTCGATGTGCTTGGCAATGAATGCCGATCGCCTGGCGCCGGGCGAGCGCTGTGCCTCGACATCTAATCGCAATTTTGAAGGTCGCCAAGGCCGAGGGGGACGGACTCATCTTGTCAGCCCGGCCATGGCGGTAGCCGCGGCGCTGTCCGGTCATCTGGCTGATGTCCGAAATTTTTCATAAAGAATCGGGGAAGTAGGGGAGGCAACTATGGCATCGAGAAGTTCTGCACTGAAACGTGACATTACCGTTGAGCATGCAACAGAAGCCTGGTTTAGGGATGGCGTTACTGGAAAATTAATCCAATTACCGATGGCGGCGCTGCCCATTACGGCGCCCGTGTCCTCAGAAGTTGATGATGGGGAGGATGAAATGGCCAATGTGGTAGCGATCTGGGCCTTGGGCCGCCGTCGCTTTTAATCGCTATGCAAAAATTCACCACCCTTACCGGAGTTGCTGCCCCCCTGCCGATGACCAATGTCGATACGGACATGATCATCCCCAAGCAATTCTTGAAGACGATTAAGCGGACAGGTTTGGGCGCAGCCTTATTTCATGAGCTGCGCACCAATGAGGACGGCCAAATCATTCCGGATTTTGTGTTAAATAAGCCGGCCTATCAAAAGGCAAAGATATTAATCGCCGGAGAGAACTTCGGGTGCGGCTCGTCGCGGGAGCATGCGCCTTGGGCTTTGCTTGATTTTGGCATCCGCTGTGTTATCGCGCCGAGTTTCGCCGATATTTTTTATAGCAATTGTTTCAAAAATGGTATTTTGCCTGTCATTCTTTCTAAGAAAATTTGTGAACGCTTATCAAAGCTAGCCGAAAATGGCGCCAACGCGACCTTCACGATTGATCTGGACAAGCAAGTTGTAACGACGCCCGAGGGCGATGAGGTTACTTTTGAGGTTGATCCTTTTCGTAAGCAGTGCCTGATGGGCGGGCTGGATGATATTGGTTTGACCCTGCAGCAGGTTACCGCAATAGATCGTTTTGAGAATGACAACCGCCGCCAACAACCGTGGCTTTCACGTTGATGGGCTCTGTCTAACAAGACCATAGGGGGGACGCCTAATGCCATCCAATCGGACAATGCCCGACCGGACCATGTTAGTCTTGCCGGGAGACGGGATTGGTCCCGAGGTGATGCGCGAAACCTTGACCTTGCTGGATTGGTTAGATAAGCGCCGTAAGGTTACCTTTACCGTTAAACACGGTTTGGTGGGAGGGGCCTCTCTCGACAAGCACAATACGGCAATCACGGATGAAACCATGGCCGACGCCATGGCGGCGGATTGTGTTTTATTTGGCTCGGTCGGCGGACCTAAGTGGGATGGCAATAGTTTTGATAAAAAACCCGAACGTGGCCTGTTACGTTTGCGTAAAGATATGGATCTCTTTGCCAATTTGCGTCCAGCCTTGGTGTTTGATGCGTTGGTAGACGCGTCCAGCTTGAAGCGGGAGGTTGTGCAGGGGCTGGATATTCTGATCGTTCGTGAATTGACCGGCGGTGTTTACTTTGGTGAACCGCGGGGGATTTTCCCCCTGGCTGGCGGTGGGCGCCGAGGTGTTAATACCCAGGTCTATACAACCGCGGAGATTGATCGTGTGGCCCGTGTGGCCTTCGATCTGGCGCGCAAACGTAAGAAAAAAGTTCACTCCGTGGAAAAAAATAACGTTATGGAGTCAGGCCTGCTGTGGAAAGAAGAAGTAAGCGCTCTTCATGGCCGCGATTATAAGGATGTGGAGCTTCATCACATGCTGGCGGATAATTGCGCCATGCAGTTGGTCCGCTGGCCGCATCAGTTTGATGTTATTGTAACCGACAATCTGTTCGGCGACATTCTTTCCGACATTGCCGCCATGCTGACGGGATCGCTTGGCATGTTGCCGTCGGCATCGTTGGGCGCACTCGATCCCAACACCCGGAAGCGGCACGCCCTTTACGAGCCGGTACACGGAAGTGCGCCGGATATCGCCGGCAAAGGATTAGCCAATCCAATTGCCCAGATTCTGAGCTTTGCCATGGCGTTAAGATATAGCTTTGATTTGCCCGAAGATGCGGAGCTTATTGAAAAAGCGGTGGCCGCGGCTTTGGCTAAGGGATTACGCACTGCGGATATTGCGGCAAAGGGTGAGAAAACGGTGTCGACAACGGAAATGGGGTCGGCGATTCGAGCCGAATTGGACCGTTTGGCGGCTTAAAATTCAGCCTTTGCGGGTATGCGGTATTTGTTGACGAAAACGCCCCAAGGGTTCATGGTGATTCAATTCATTTTTGGAAGCGAACCCACCTATGCGTTCCATTCTGACGGTCGCCGTTATGGGCGGATTTATAGTTTTATCAGGCGCGGCTTCTGCTTGCGGTAAGCATGACGCCTCAGCGTCAATAATCGCTCCAGAAACCACCGTGGACGTGACTAATGCGCCCACGACGAAGATTCCAACCGATAAGGCAACTAAAACAACCAAACCATCCGGGTAAGAGCGCGGTACATCGACGTTAAGTCGAACGGGGACCGCGAAAGTGGTCCCCGTTTCATTTCTGGCACGGGTAACGGAAGTGTCGGAGCAACAAGGGAGAAGGGGATATGGGCTATAAGGTTGCGGTAGTAGGGGCGACGGGGAATGTAGGCCGCGAGATTTTATCAATTTTATCTCTGCGAGATTTTCCAGCTGATGAAATAATTGCACTGGCGTCCGAGCGATCTGCCGGTCGGGAAATATCTTTTGGTGAGGACGATGTGCTTAAGGTGCACGATCTGGCCAAATTCGATTTCAAAGGCGTCGATATCGTTTTGTCCTCTCCCGGGGCCAAGATTTCTGCCGAATCTAGCCCGCGCGCAGCTAAGGCCGGAGCAGTCGTGATTGACAACACTTCCTATTTTCGCATGGAAAAAGACGTGCCTTTGGTTGTGCCGGAGGTGAATCCGCAAGCCATCGGCAACTATCAAAAGCGTCATATCATCGCCAACCCCAACTGTTCCACGATTCAGATGGTGGTGGCGTTGAAGCCTTTGCACGATATAGCAAAAATAAAAAGAGTTGTGGTCTCGACCTACCAGTCTGTTTCCGGGGCGGGCAAGGAAGGAATGGATGAGCTTTTCAACCAAACGCGGGGGATATATGTCAACGACAGCTGGACGCAATACCAAAAGAAATTCACCAAACAAATTGCCTTTAATGTCATTCCTCACATCGACGTCTTTATGGAAGATGGATCGACCAAAGAGGAATGGAAAATGGCGGCCGAGACCCGGAAAATTCTCGATCCGGATATTCAAGTTACCGCAACCTGCGTTCGAGTTCCCACCTTTGTGGGCCATGCCGAGGCCGTCAATATTGAATTGGAACGGTCCTTATCGGTAAAGGCGGCAGAGGCGGCTCTGCGTCAAGCCCCGGGTGTCTCCGTCATTAACCATTCAGTGGACGAGGGGTATGTCACCCCCGTTGAGTGCGCGGGTGAGGACGCGGTCTATGTCAGTCGCCTTCGTAAGGATCCTACGGTACCTAACGGGTTGAACCTCTGGGTTGTGTCGGATAACCTTCGTAAAGGCGCGGCCCTTAACGCGGTTCAAATCGCGGAACGCTTGATATCTGATCACTTTACGAAAAAACGCTAGCTTTACTGGACGAGACGGGTCAGTTCCGGGCAAAATCCCCCAGGCTTGAGCCTGAATTAACGTAAACTGACTCGTCGTAACGTGAGGCTAATGTGGCAAAAGGGAAAAAAGGTCGTTTAAAAGGCCAAACCATCTCGATCCCAACACCCGCCCAAAAAGCGGCGATGCAGCGGGCGGCTATCCAGAAAATGACTGCACCAAAAACAGTGGCGGCGCCCAGTGCTGCGCCTACAGCAGTCGAAGCCGAAATCCAGCGGCTTATGACCGAAGCCGAGGTGAAGCATAAAGCTGGCGATAATGCCGCCGCCGCGGAAATTTATCGCCGCATTTTGAGTCTAGATCAAAGTAACGGTCGTACCTGGCTTAATTTAGGTATCGTTCTTCGTATAACTGATAAGCATCAAGCGGCGGCTGCAGCCCTACGCCATGCCGTGGCATTGATGCCAAATTCAGCGGCGGCCTGGACAAGTTACGGCAATGGATTGCGTGGCATTAATCAATTTGAAGAAGCTGAAGCGGCGCACCGTAAAGCTCTAGCATTGGATCCGAAATTTGGCGCCGCCGCTTTTAATCTTGGTCTCGTCCTACGTGATCTTGGCCGTATCAATGATGCCATCGCTATGTTTAAGCATTCTGTCGATATCGGCTATCCCTTTGATAAAGTAGAGTGGGACTTATCCTTGGCCTATCTCACTTTAGGGGACTTGGCGAACGGCTTTAAACATTATGAAGCTCGTTGGCGGCTAAGCGAAGCCGGTAAGATGCTGGTTGACGGTCCGATGTGGGATGGGGGAGATCTGACGGGTAAAACCATTATGATCACTGCCGAACAGGGATTTGGGGACACAATCCAATTCGTTCGGTACGCGCCGTTACTGAAACAAAGGGGTGCGAAAGTTATTGTGGCATGCCAAGGTCCTTTAGTCAGCCTATTCGCGCGTACGCCCGGGGTTGATTTAGCGGTCGACCGTGATCGACGCCCTTTGCCTCCACATGATACCTTCGCGCCACTTTTGTCATTGCCCCGGCTTTTAGGGACAACGATACAGAATATTCCTAACCGCGTGCCTTATGTTTTTCCGCCGCCTAATTCACCTCTTAAGCTACAAGTGCCGAATGGTACGAGATTAAAAGTGGGTCTTGTTTGGGCGGGGAAGCCCAGTTTCAAAAATGATCGCAATCGTTCCGTAGGGTTGTTGCCTTTCCTGCGCCTCATGTCAGTTCCCGGCGTACGTTTCTATGGGTTCCAGATCGGCCCTCGGGTCGCGGATCTTGATACCCATGGCGCACGGGCGCTCATTGATGATCAGTCACCCAGAATTAAAGATTTTTCTGATACCGCAGCGCTGCTGCAGCAAGTGGACCTCGTCATCACCAGCGACACATCCATGGTACATTTGGCGGGTGCATTAGGCCGCCCAGTGTGGGTAGCATTAACCTCTACCGGCGATTGGCGATGTGTGCACAACCGTGACGATAGTATTTGGTACCCAACGATGCGGTTATTTCGTCAAAAAAAACCGGGCGATTGGGATGAGGTTTTTGATCGCATTCAAGATGCTTTGGCGGCCCGCGCAGGTGCGGCAATGCCTGAGGCCGGCGGAAATGAAGTTCGGTTGGACTCTGCAAGTAAAACGGCGGACGGTCGTTCCCGATTTTTCCTGCCCTTACCAAAAAGGTTGCTGGCTGATGCGGGTGTTTCCTATCTTCAGCGGTATGAAACAACTTATGGCGGATATGAGTGGGCCACGCGAAATTTCTTTGATCAGCATATGCAGCCGGGCGACAGCCTAATCGATGTCGGAGCTCATTGGGGCGTATTTGCTTTAAGCGCGGCCACCCTGCACCCAGGCCAAATCAAGGTGCTTGCCATTGAACCCATGGCCGACAACGTCGCGCGCTTAAGGCGGGCGATAGCCGTCAATCGCCTGGAAAAGGACATTGAAGTTTTGCAAGTTGCCTGCGGTGCGAAGGCGGGCCAAGCGAGCATGCTTCGAAACAGCACTATGGGCCATCAAATCACTCTCAATCCCAATAAAGGCGACATCCCGGTTACGGTCGCTTCCCTAGACGAGATGTTGGGAAACCGTCCGGCCTATAAAACAGGTCGTTTGTTTCTAAAGTTTGATGTTGAGGGCCATGAACCAGAGGCCTTGGCAGGATCTTTGAATACATTAAAGTCTGGCCGGGTCGCTGCCGTTATTTGGGAGCGTGGCCGTAACTATGATGGCCCTCAAGGTGAGGCTCGATTGCAAGAGCTGCTCGATATGCTCACGGGGCTCGGTTATAGCCATTGGAGATTTCCTTCGGATACTTTGGGCGGTACTCTGCTGCCTTTCGTCATTACCCACGAACTCTGCAATATATACAGTTTACCGCCAGGTTTTAAGCGCCTGCCTCATTATTCACGGCCGCCGGGTCCGCCGCCGATGCCGCCGCGAGCGCCTTCCATTGCTTTGCCGGAATCGGCCCGAGCAGATTTAACTCACAAATTAATGGATGCTAAGATTAGCGATGCCGGTCGTTGGGCGGATATCCGGAGTTTAACGGCGGATACAAAAAGAGCCGGCGAGCGCGCGCTCTTGGCAAGCGACTATTTGGGAACGCAAGGCCGCATTCTTGATCTAGGCGCTGGTTTGATGTTTCTTCGCACACACCTCCCCGTAGGATGTTCTTATCGTCCAGTCGATCTTGTAAGGTGGGATGCGAGTACAGTGGTGGCGGACTTTAACCAAAGTTGGCTCCCGCCCGCCGATTCCGCTGAGACGGCGGTTCTGCTTTCAGTCTTGGAGTATGTGCATGATGTCCCCACATTTCTGCGCGGGTGTCGGGCTGCCGCCAAACGATTAGTTCTCCATTATGATACTCAGCCGGACATTCATAGCCGGCGCGTTGCGGGTTATTTTAATGACTATAACCGGGAAGAATTAACGGCTGCTTTAAAGGCGGCCAGTTGGCAGATAACTCAAACGGTGGATGACGGCGACTCGGTTCTGTTTGTTGCTGGGGCCTAAGAAATTCGTCGCGGTATAAATTTTGTTCGTGGCCGCACGATGCGATCTTGGGCGGCGATTAAAGCAAGCTCGCGGCTGCCAGCATTGTCAGTAGCTTCGAACAAGGCAAAGATGGAAGCGGCTGCCTTTGCCAAGGCTTTTGAAAGACTGCTTTGGGCGAGATAATAGGCGAGAAATAAAGCCGATGTCGCATCACCGGCACCGTTCGGTGGCGGGGTTAGCTTAAACCGAGGCGTAGAAATAAGCCAACTACCTTTATTTGAAGCCGCCAACATTTCAATGCTATCTTCCGGGGTGTCGCGGCGTATAAGGCTGGTAACAAGAATGACTTTGGGTCCCAATCGACGCGCAATTTCCGCCGCGGCAAGAGCGTCCTCTAGGGTTTCAATTTTTTGATCTGTAAGTAGCTCCAATTCAAATTGATTGGGTGTGATAATATCAGCGGCAGGAATCGCGTATTTGCGCATAAACTCCGGTATATCGGATTTCACGAAAACGCCTCGACCAACATCGCCCATAACAGGATCGCATAGGTAAAGCGCCTTTGGATTAGCCGCACGAACGCGGTTCACGGCGTCAACGATGACTTGACCTAAGTCTGTATTGCCCATGTATCCGGAAAGTACGGCTTGGCATTGATTTAGGACGCCGCGCTCGGAAATGCCCTCAATCACGGCAGTGACGTCCGCGGCAGAAATGACGGGGCCGCGCCAGCTGCCGTAACCTGTATGGTTAGAGAACATAACGGTATGAATGGGCCACACCTCATATCCCAAACGTTGCAGCGGAAGAACAGCGGCAGCGTTGCCGACATGGCCGTATGCAACATGAGACTGGATAGAAAGGATAGCCATAAACGATCCTCTAACGACCCACTGCGGTCTTGTCATCAAACCGCTCTTACCTATAGGCTGGAAAATAGCCGGAATGTAAGAGGAACTTTATCATGGCGGCATCCATTAGGCCACGCCGAAGCGCGCTTTATATCCCGGGATCCAATAGCCGCGCGCTGAGTAGGGGACGCGAGGTTCCAGCCGATATTTTATTGTTAGATCTTGAAGATGCCATAGTCCCGGATCAAAAAATCAAAGCTCGAGACCAGGTTGTTGCCGCCGTAGCATCAAATAAGTATAGGCCGCGTGAGGTTGTCGTCCGCATCAATGATCTTAATTCCCCGTGGGGTGAGGATGATTTGGCGGCGGTTGCCGCATCAAAAGCCGATGCTGTTTTACTGCCTAAGGTGGAGAGTTCTGATCTCGTGCAAAAAGTTGCCGAGAGACTGACGAGCTTTGGCGCTGCTGAGTCTCTGGCCATTTGGTGCATGATGGAAACGCCGCGGGGAATATTAAACGCAGCTGCGATAGCAGCTGCTAGTCCACGCTTGAGCTGTCTGGTCATGGGTACATCCGATTTAGCAAAAGATCTTCATGCTCGTCATACGCGGGATCGTCTGCCTTTCATGGCTTCGATGGAGCTGTGCATTCTGGCTGCGCGGGCAAACGGATTAAGTGTCCTTGATGGTGTTTGTTTGGATCTGGAGGATACTGAAGGTTTTGCCGAGCAATGCCACCAAGGTGTAGCGTTGGGATTTGACGGTAAAACGCTTATTCATCCCAAAACGATTGATGTTGCTAATAAGATTTTTGGCCCCAGTGAGCAGGAGGTGGAAGAGGCTCGCAAGATCATAGCAGCTTTTTTCGCGGCACGAGAAAAGGGCCAAGGCGTTGTTTTATTTAATGGGAAACTTATAGAGAGTTTGCACGTTGAAAATGCTCAACGCCTAGTATCTCTTGCCGAGAGCATTGCGCAAATAAAAACGGCGACACCTTAGGTGCCGCCGTTCATCATCGATTTATGCCGAACTAGCCGGGTGTATACCCATAGGCCTCTGCGGGAACGGGCTCTAAAGCGCCCGTTGCGCCAGGGGCGCGCCAAAGAAGGCGAATGGCCCATGTGCCTTTGCGCTCGAAATATTTAACATCAATCGGATACCAGCCGGGCTTGCTTACAGCGACGGTAAATTCCGGTCCCAGGCTGTCGCCTGGTTGCTTAGCCGGATTGTTGTATACAACCTGATCGCCAATCATCGTTGTTACACCATCATTGTTGAGCATTTGCATGGTGTAAGTTCCGGCTTTGTCGAACTTTATCATGCCTGTGATATGGGCACCGACAAGATCGGCATACTCGCTGCCCAAAACGTTGCCTTCACCCTCATCATAGTTCAGGAAAGGAATGGGTTGTCCAACTTTGCCTTTGCTGTATTTGATCATCGCGTTCAATTGATCGACATGATCGAATTTGCCGAAATAGTAAGTAACAGCCAGGCCCGGCTTTAATTTGGCGGGGTCAGGCTGGGTTTTTGCTGGATTGAGAGCAATCGCCTCGGCGGCTAGAGCCGGTAATGAGGCGTTAGTGCTGCAGATAAGAAAAAGACCTGCGGCAATCAAACCGATTTGCCGAAAGCCGGAAAACAAAGCTCGGTACATCGAGTATCCTCTATAGGGGGGGAATTCGATTCTTCACGTTGGATAAAGGCTCAATCTCTCTTAGGAGTGGTCAACCCTTACGGCGTGGCATCGAAAGTTAGGGGTGGTTTTCGATAGATGCAAGCATAGAATCTTGCATTTTTTCCTTGACGGGGTGATTTTTGCAACCCTGCATCGGTATCATAGGTTTAGCTTTTATTTGAATGGCCGTATGATGAAGAAATCAGGATATTCTTGCGGTTCCAAAGGTTAATTTTATGCTGCGTGGAAAGACCGATTCGGGTCGTTTTTTTGAGGATTTTCGCCTAGGACAAGTTTTGCGCCATGCCACACCCAGGACCCTTGGGGCAGGCGAAATTGCTCTCTATACGGCCCTTTACGGTGGTCGATTCGCACTAAATTCATCAGAACCTTTTGCGCGTAACTGTGGGCTGCCCAGTGCGCCGATTGACGATCTCTTGGTTTTCCACATTATCTTTGGCAAATCGGTGGCGGATGTGTCGTTGAACGCGGTTGCCAACCTTGGCTATGCCGCCTGCCATTTTGGCGTCAAGGTTTATCCGGGCGACACCTTGGCTGCAAGCTCAACGGTTATCGGCCTGAAAGAGGTCTCCAATGGCAAAGCAGGCATCGTATGGGTCCGTTCCGTCGGCATTAATCAGCGCGGAGAGACGGTACTAGATTTTGTCCGCTGGGTTATGGTGAACAAGCGAAATTTCGGTGAACCGCGTAATCCGCCGGTAGTGCCAAATCTGCCAAATGCGGTTAGTGCAGAGGATTTGCCTCTTTCTGTTGCTTTTTCTGTGCGGGGTTATGACCGAACCCTTGCCGGCTCAATTTATGGGTGGTCGGATTATACGGTGGGCGAAAAGATCGACCATGTTGATGGCGCGACCATAGAAGAAGCCGACCATATGCTGGCGGCGCGGTTGTATCAAAACTTGGCGCGCATTCATTTTGATCAGCATCGGGCAGAAACAAGTCAGTTCGGCCGCCGCATTACCTATGGAGGGCATATCATCAGTTTAGCCCGGGCCATCAGCTATAATGGTTTAGCAAATGCCTTCCGCTTGGCCGCAATTAATAGTGGTGCGCATTTGGCTCCGTGTTTTGCCGGCGATACGGTTTATGCCTGGACGAAGGTTTTGGCCAAGTCGGAGCTGGCGGCCAATCCAGAGGTGGGGGCCCTAAGACTAAGGACAATCGCTACTAAGAACCTTCCCTGCACGGACTTTCCTGATCGCAATGAAGATGGAAAAGAGCCTCATCCGGCGGCGGTATTGGATTTAGATTATTGGGTTTTGATGCCAAGATGAGATCGGAATAAAGAAACGCTACAGGGTGGCCTCGCTGCCGTTGACGAAGGCTTCTGGCCGCACTAAACCTGCCATGAGGGCTGGTGGGCCCTTATTTAAGGCCAGGTAAGATTATTGGGGAGTTTTATGTCACAGCGTCCATTGTCGCCGCACTTGCAAATTTATCGTGTGCAACTCACGTCGCTGCTGTCTATCACCCATCGGGCGACAGGAATTGGCCTTGCAGTTGGCGCCCCCGTCTTGACGTGGTGGTTGATGGCTTTGGCAACTGGCCCCGAGGCCTATGGCAACTTCACCATGGTCTTTGGTAACTGGTTGGGAATAGTTTTTTTAGTCGGCTGGACATGGGCGCTTTTTTATCATCTGGCGAACGGAATTCGGCATTTATTCTGGGATATGGGAGTTGGATTGGAATTAGGGCCGACCTATACAAGCGGTTGGGTGGTTGTCATTACCTCAGTGATCCTAACTGGGGCGTGCTGGATTACCGCCCTGCAAGGGTGGTGGCTATGAGCCGGAGTGGTGGTATGGATCGTCGGACAGCATTAGGCCGGGTTCGTGGCCTTGGGTCGGCCAAAGAGGGTGTGCATCATTGGTGGGCGCAGCGCATCACAGCTGTGGCCTTAATACCTTTGAGCTTATGGTTTGTTGCGGGTCTGATCAAGGCTGCGAATGGCGGTTATGCGGCGGCGGTTCAGTGGCTGGCGCGCCCCATCTCGACCATTATGGCGATGCTGCTCTTGATCGCTTTATTTCATCACACGCAACTGGGCTTGCAGGTCGTAATCGAAGACTACGTGCATCATGAAGGGGCAAAGATTGCTTTGATTGTGATTCTAAAGCTTGCCAGTTTCGTATTGGCGGCTGTGGGGATCTTTGCGATTCTGCACTTGGCTTTTGTTTCTTAACTTTTGAATTGTAGCGAAGAGAGCTTTATGGCGATGAACGGCACCAATACTTCTTCTGGCACTAAAAGCAACGGTGCTGCCGCACCGGCCATAGGCGGTAAGGCCTACACGGTAATAGATCATGCGTATGATGTGGTTGTCATAGGAGCCGGCGGTGCCGGCCTTCGGGCGACATTTGGTATGGCGGCCAAAGGTCTGCGCACAGCGTGTATTACCAAGGTCTTTCCAACGCGAAGCCATACCGTGGCGGCTCAGGGCGGTATTTCCGCCGCTTTAGGCAACATGGGTGCCGATGATTGGCGTTGGCACATGTACGATACGGTCAAAGGATCCGACTGGCTTGGCGACCAAGACGCCATTGAATATATGTGTCGAGAGGCAATCCCGGCCATCGTCGAGCTTGAGCATTATGGGGTGCCTTTTAGCCGTACCGCGGCTGGGAAGATTTACCAACGCCCCTTCGGCGGCATGACCACGGAATACGGCAAAGGGATCGCCCAGCGAACTTGTGCCGCGGCGGATCGTACGGGCCATGCGATCCTGCACACGCTCTATCAACAATCCCTCAAGCATTCGGCTGAGTTTTTTATCGAATACTTCGCCCTCGATTTGATTATGGAAGACGGCGTATGCCGCGGTGTCATGGCCTGGAATCTGGACGATGGAACAATTCATCGTTTCAATGCGCAAATGGTGGTGTTGGCCACCGGAGGGTATGGCCGCGTTTATTTTTCTTGCACCTCTGCACATACCTGTACTGGTGATGGAACCGCAATGGCTTTGCGCGCAGGGTTGCCGGCTCAGGATATGGAGTTCGTGCAGTTCCATCCGACCGGCATCTATGGCGCGGGCTGCTTGATCACCGAAGGCGCCCGGGGAGAAGGCGGCTATCTCACAAACTCCGAAGGTGAGAGATTTATGGAGCGGTATGCGCCTTCTGCCAAGGATCTGGCGGGGCGTGACGTGGTTAGCCGTTCGATGACGATCGAGATTCGCGAAGGCCGTGGTTGCGGCCCAAGTAAGGATCACATTCATCTCCACCTTGAGCATTTAGATCCCAAGGTTGTTCACCAACGCTTACCCGGTATTTCCGAAACCGCTCGGATCTTTGCAGGGGTTGATGTGACGAAAGAACCGATCCCGGTTCTGCCAACCTGCCACTACAACATGGGTGGCGTGCCAACGAATTACCATGGCGAGGTCGTGACGGTTAAGGGCGGTAATCCCGATCAAGTAGTGCCTGGATTAATGGCAATCGGTGAAGCAGCCTGTGTTTCCGTGCATGGGGCCAACCGACTGGGTTCTAATTCACTGCTGGACCTAGTTGTGTTTGGCCGTGCTGCCGCGAACCGGTGTGCCGACATTGTTTCTGCCGGGCAGCGTCCGCAAGCCTTGGCTGCGAGCGCAGGTGATGCGGCCTTAGACCGTTTGGATCGGTTCCGGCACGCTAATGGGGGAACGCCAACCGCCGCCTTGCGCCTTGAAATGCAGAAAGTTATGCAGGCAGATTGTGCTGTGTTTCGTACCGGTGATGTCTTGAAGGAAGGCGCCGAGAAAATGCGCCAATGCTGGGGTGGTCGGGATGATTTGCGGGTAAGCGATCGTTCGATGATTTGGAATTCCGATCTGGTCGAGACGCTAGAGTTGGATAATTTACTAGCTCAGGCGGTGGTAACCATCGAAGGCGCCCATAACCGCACCGAATCACGCGGGGCTCATGCCCGCGAAGATCATGCCGAACGAGACGACCAAAATTGGTTGAAGCATACGGCGGCTTGGATCGACGATAAAGGCAAAGTAGCCTTTGATTATCGTCCTGTGCATCTGCAACCGCTCAGTAATGACGTTCAGAGTTTTCCACCCAAAGCCCGGGTGTACTGATAGCGCTGCCTAGGCTCCGGCATCGCACCGAACCTCACATCTCCAATGAGATAAGAATTCCTAAACCGATGAGGATGAAAGGGAAAAGGCGCAGCGCGAATTTTTGGATATGATTTCCAAGGTAAGGATGTCGAACAATCCAATACGCTATGAAAACCCAGGCTAGCGTCATTATTCCGAAGATCACTACGGTTATGATGGCTTCCTTTAATTTTTGTGTGGCGAATAACGGAATGTAAACTCCAAAACTATCGCCCCCATTGCCGATAGTGATCGCCGCTACGCCTAAGGTGCTAATGGCCTTCGACATAGCCGGCGTGGCGTCGTCCTTCTTACCGGATAAAATCTGGGTAGATGCCGAGGAAGGGCAGAAGTCCCAAAAGCTTTATATGGGCTGCCGGATGACGAGATTTATGCTGCTAGCAATGAGGCTTGCGCTGACTAAAAATCCTATACCGAGAAACTGCCCCGCAGCAAACTGCTGCAAGAGCAGAAGATCGCCGACCGACGACAGGCATAGCGACTGCAGCGGCAAGAAACATGCCTAAAAGAACAATGTCATCGATATTGGTGGTGATGAATACCAAGACGGCCAGAAAGCTCGTGGCAAAGAAATCTATCGCTGTGATCCAAGACTCAGATACGAATCAAAAGCAAAACACCACCTAAAACCAATACGACTCCCATCCAATTGAGGGCGGAGAGTTTTTCGCCTAAGAACATAACGCCGAAAACCGCCACAAGTAGGACGCTTAGCTTGTCGACGGGAGCCACCTGGGAGGCTTGGCCAATTTTAAGCGCGCGAAAATAGCAGAGCCAAGAAGCCCCTGTAGCAAGACCCGAGAGAGTGAGAAAAAGATAGGTTCGTGGCGATATTTGGTTCAAGGATTGCCACTGTCCCGTAGCAACCACCACCAGGCAAATTGCCGCCAGAATCACGATGGTGCGAATGAGTGTAGCGAAATCTGACGATATGTTTGCAACTCCAATCTTGGCGAAAATAGCCGTTAGAGCCGCAAAGCTGGCGGATAAAATGGCCCAAAATTGCCAGGAATCAAATATGGGCTTCATGGTTCGTCCTCGTAAAGGCCTATTATCATAGCTATACCCCGCCCGTTTATAGCATTGCGGGTAACAAAATACTCGCCTTGGAAGGGAGAACCTCGTAAAAATTACCCTTAGATCAGGCTTGTCAGTCGTCACATCCAGCCGAATCGTCTGTGTCTTTGAGGATTAACCGTATGGCCCAATTTACTTTACCTGCTCATTCTAAAATCCGTCCGGGGAAGGAATGGCCAAAGCCCCAAGGCGCAACACGACTTAAAACCTTTAAAGTTTATCGATACGACCCTGATGTTGAAGAGCGGGCGGCCAACGACGACAAGTTGAAGAGTAATTTGCCGCGGCTGGATACCTATTACGTAGATCTGGATGCCTGCGGGCCAATGGTTTTGGATGCCATCATCTGGATCAAGAACACGATCGATCCTACCTTAACCTTCCGTCGCTCTTGCCGAGAAGGCGTATGCGGCTCGTGCTCGATGAATATTGACGGGATCAATACGCTCGCCTGCACGAGCTTTACGACCGATGTGAAGGGTGATGTGAAGATCTACCCTTTACCCCATATGCCGGTCGTGAAGGATCTGGTTCCCGACTTAACGGTACCCTATGCTCAGCTCGCCTCAGTTGAGCCGTGGCTGAAGACTGAGACCCCGCCGCCTGAGCGTGAACGGCTGCAAAGCCCGGAAGAGCGCGCCAAGTTGGATGGGCTATGGGAGTGTATCTTGTGTTTTTCCTGCAGCACCTCTTGTCCGAGTTATTGGTGGAACGGGGATCGGTATTTAGGTCCCGCGGTTCTTCTGCAGGCGTATCGGTGGATTGCCGATAGCCGGGACGAGCATACGGGGGAGCGACTGGATAATTTGGAGGATCCCTTTCGGCTGTATCGTTGCCATACCATTATGAACTGCACGAAGACATGTCCTAAAAGCCTCAATCCTGCGAAAGCCATTGCCGAGATAAAAAAGCTGATGGTCGCCCGGCGCTAGGGCTAAAGGACGAATATGCCACCCATCAAAACGATTCTTATCACGGGTGGCGGTCGTGGGATTGGTGCAGCAATTTCGCAGCGATTTTTAGCCGAGAAGTGGCGTGTCATCATAACCTACGCCCAAGATGAACCTGCGGCTGCAACATTGGCAAGCTCGGCGCCACGCGGCTGCGTTGAAATAATTAAATGCGATCTGCGGTCGGCACAAAATATCAGCGACCTTTTTGCTAATTTGGATCGTCGGGATGTCTACCCGGATGCCGTCATTAATAATGCCGGGGTTACAGGTCCGAAAACCGATCTCATTGACGTTGATGCCTCTGTTATTGAGGAGATCTTCACCGTAAATGCTATCGGCACAATTTGGGTGTCGCGCGAAGCGGTGCGGCGGATGTCCACGGCTCGAGGCGGTAAGGGTGGATCGATAGTCAATATTTCTTCGACCGCAACGAAAGCGGGCAGCCCTCACCAATGGGTGCACTATGCTGCGGCAAAAGGGGCGGTTGATGTTTTTACCCGTGGCCTAGCTGCGGAAGTTGCCGCAGAAGGCATTCGCGTTAACGCTGTCGCGCCGGGCTTAATTATCAACGACCCGGCACGGGAGGCGGAAATCCAGGCCCGATTTAAGACGATGAGCCACGAGATCCCCCTAGGCCGCCCAGGTCTTCCGGCTGAAGTGGCGGCGGTGGCGTTCTGGCTGTGCAGTGATGAGGCATCGTACGTGACAGGCGCAGTGCTCCCCGTTTCGGGAGGACGTTAACGATTCTGGCAGCCATAAGAAAAAGGGCCGATCCATAAGATCGGCCCTTTTGATAGAAGCTTTGATATTAGAACGACAAGGCCGTTCCAAAGGCGAAAGCAAAACCGCTGCCTTCTTTGTGGCTCCGGAGCTTGTCATAGGTTCCCGCAGAAACGCCGTTGGCCTTTTCGAAGTCTTGGTTGTCCCAAACGATGTATTGAGCTTCAGCTTGCAACATGATGCCCGGCCCAAGCGTGTAGGAGCCACCAAGGCCGACAGAGCCCTTGGTATCGGTGCCGCCTTGATAACGGCCACCCCCTGTTACTGTGTCGGGAACGCTCACATCATCCCAATAAAATTGGTTGGTTTGGCCGTAGCCGCCTTGAACGCCAACCGACCAAGGTCCAACAGCGTAGGTCACGCCCGCGTTCGCTTCCCAGGCAAGGCCCTTATTGCTGTGATAACCACGGTTATCAATCGAGGCGCCTGCACCGACCGTCCATCCGGCAAAGCTCACTTGGAAGCCGGTACCGCCGATCATACGATCCGCATTGGGCGATATGGCAATGCAACCAGCATCACCAGGAACGGGCGCGTTTTGGAAATCGCATTCTTCAAGCGGCGCATAAATACCGCCTAAGGACCAGGCGACATCTACGCCATTCATCGAGCGCACGAAGTTTACGCTGAGCTCGGTGATGCTTTGCCAATCGCCATTATCTTCTTCGGTTTGCACGGGTCCGGCATTGCCGTCCGGGCCACCTGCGCCACGACCAGTCGTGCCGTTTTCAGGGGCGAAGGACACACCAAACTGGAAGCCCGGCGCAAAGCGCGGCGTGAAATAGTTGATACGGTTATTGCGGTTAAGATCGCCGGTTTTGGTTCCGACGCCGGCAAAGTTGTCCGAGGGGTTGATCAAGAGATCGGTACCGTCGACCACGCCGATCTTGGTCACCCAGGGAGCGGCGTAAGTCATGGCATTAGTTGCACCATCGACGTCGCCAATTTCAAAGCGGCCAAAGCCACCGGTGAAGGCAATCTGATGTTGATCGCGGAAGTGGTTGCGGACAGTTGAGCTGTTTCGGATGGTGTTATCGCCTTGTAAGCCGCTGTTGTCGACGTTACGGGTTTCCATTTCCATCCGGTAAGAAACGGTAACGCCGTTATCCAGCTGGGTCGACGCAGAGAACCAGATTTCGGCGTCTTCCCAGTAGGTGGTGAACCCGCGGCCTTTTTGCGAATTACCTGCGCCATCGTCATTCAGCGGGCGCTGAGAGCGGGCGACGAGGTAGTATTCGGCAAAACCACCCAAGGAAAGCTTTAAGGGGTCCGCAGCCTGGGCAACCGGCGCCACGGCAACTGCGGCAAGCGCTGTGGTTCCTAAAAGCAGGGATTTCGTTACCCCAGCCATCGTTGTGCTTTGATTAGCCATAATCGCGGTCCCCTCATGTGATCTTAGAAATTAATGGTGGGGATGATGTGGGACATAACCTAAGCAGGCAACGGTTTTTCGCCCCGCTTTTTGTCTTTAAAGAGAACTGTGGCAGATTTGCAACTGAAAGTCGCGGGTGTAAAGCCCGGAAAGCCTAGGTTTTTCGGCATCCGACCACTGGGATCTTGTTGCAAAAGCGAAAGTAAAGCCCGAGAGAGTTAAAGTAATAATTCTTAATGGAGTTTTTAACTTTCTAAAGAAAACAAACAAAAGATGGCGAAGAAAGCTAGTTTTAAAGGATTTGTCGTTGCGACTCCAAGATTTTTTCTTGTTGAAAAGGGGCTTGGGCGACTCGAGACGCCTTTGCTAAGGTCGGCCATAACTTCAAAATTGTGAGCAGCGATGACTTCTTCCCTTTCTTATCGTCATGATATTTCGGGGTGTTTTTCCAGCAGTCTGCGAGATAAAGGCGCCTTCCAAGAGACCTTTAATCGGCGGCGCCAGGACTTGACCAAGGCGATCACGGTGATCAAGACCTGGTATGATAAAGGCACTTTGCCACTGCTCCATCTCCCCCAACGTAAGGATGATCTGGCGATTATAGAGAAAGCGGCACATCGCTTTCTAGGGGGCCGGTTTGATCAAGTTTTGATTTTGGGCACAGGCGGGTCAACCTTAGGGGGGCAAACCTTGCTTGCTCTAGCTGACTGCGGTTTTGGCCCTAAACCTGGTCGGCCAGCAGTAAGATTTATCGATAATGTCGATCCCCATAGTTTTGATAGCTTGAGAGCTCGGCTGAATCCAGCCCGGACAGGATTGGTTGTCATTTCAAAGTCGGGCGGCACCGCTGAGACCCTGGCGCAGGTGCTGAGCCTGTTGCCCTGGATTGGCGCCGATAAGGTGACAGCTCAAGCTGTAGCGATCACGGAGCCCAATGATAATGCCCTCCGCCGTTTGATGGCTGCGCATAAGGTAGATATCTTGGAACATGATCCGAAAGTTGGGGGCAGGTTCTCCGTGCTGTCGGTCGTCGGTTTGCTGCCGGCCATGATTGCCGGATTGGACATCAAGGCTATTCGGGCCGGCGCTCAGACGGTTTTGGATGGCGTGCTTCATCATCCGGAGTCACCGCCCGCCGAGGGGGCGGCACTCGCTGTTGCAGCCATGGAAACTGATAAGCCTATGACGGTACTCATGCCGTATATTGATCGCCTGGCCAGTTTCTCCCGGTGGTATCGCCAGCTCTGGGCCGAGAGCGTCGGGAAGGACGGCCAAGGATCAACCCCGATCGATGCCTTGGGAACCGTCGATCAGCATAGTCAGGTGCAGCTCTACCTGGGCGGGCCCAAGGATAAATTATTCACGTTGGTCATGTTACGTGTTGCGGGTAGCGGCCCTCAGCTTACCCCCTCGAACGATAATTCACTTGATTATCTAAAGGACCGCACCTTAGGTGACTTAATGGACGCGGAGCAGCGCGCCACGGCAGCGACCTTGATAAAGAATGGGCGGCCCACGCGTGTATTCCATCTTGAAGGCTTAAATGAGCAGGTCCTTGGCGCGTTACTCATGCATTTTATGCTGGAGACGATCATTGCGGCGCAACTGATGGGCATTGACGCCTTTGATCAGCCGGCCGTCGAAGAAGGAAAGATCCTCACGCGTCAGTATCTAGCCGAGATGAAGGCGTAAACCGTGGCGTTCATCCGTCGCCTCCCTGAAACCCTGGTTAATCGTATCGCCGCAGGCGAGGTGGTGGAACGGCCTGCTTCGGCGGTAAAGGAGCTGGTTGAAAATTCCATCGATGCCGGAGCGCGGCGGATTGATATAAGCCTGCGCGATGGTGGTCGGGCGATGATCGCCGTCAGCGATGATGGTCGGGGCATGAGCCCGGATGACCTTGCATTGGCGGTGGAGCGTCACGCGACCTCGAAGCTCCCTGATGACGATTTGGTACGTATCAATAGTTTAGGTTTTCGCGGTGAGGCCCTGCCATCGATTGGCGCGGTGGCCCGACTCAGTCTTGTGTCACGTCGCGCCGCCGCCGATATGGCATGGTCTATTATGGTCGAGGGCGGCGCGAAAGGCGATGTGCGCCCGGCCGCCTTGTCCGTAGGTACGCGCGTTGAAGTGCGAGACCTTTTCTATGCTACGCCTGCACGTCTTAAATTCATGAAATCGGCCCGTAGCGAGCGCGAAGCGGCCAAAGACACAGTCGAACGATTGGCGATGGCTCACCCGTCGATCGCCTTCACCTTGAGTGATGATGAAAAGGTGCTCTTGCGGTTGCCGATTGCAGGGGAGGGTGAGCAAGGCCGCCTTTCCCGGTTGGGCGCGGTACTTAAAAATGATTTCGCCGATAATGCTTTGGAAATAGATGCGGCGCGGGAGGGGGTCCGGCTTTATGGGTTTGCGGGACTGCCGACCCTTAATCGGCCCACGACGGCAGGCCAATATCTTTTTGTCGGAGGAAGACCCGTTCGCGATAAACTTCTGCATGGTGCCGTGCGGGGGGCTTATCAAGATTTCTTGGCACGGGATCGCCATCCCATGTTGGCTCTTTTTCTTGAGCTACCGCCGGAAGAGGTGGATGTCAACGTTCATCCCGCCAAGGCCGAGGTTCGATTTCGCGATGCGGGACTGGTGCGAGGCCTCATTGTCGGGGCGTTAAAGCACGCGCTAGCCGCAGCAGGACATCGGGCTTCTACCACTGTTGCGGCGGCGGCTTTAGGCGCGGCGCGGCCCTTATCCGGGAATCCATTGCAAGGGCCGGTGTTTTCATTTGGCCGGAGCTTTTCGCAATCCTCCCGTGTTGCCCGAGAAGCTGCGGCGGCTTTTCAAGCGCCGGAAACGCAAGGTTCGTTGACGCCGGCAATGCCGGCTGGTCGTGTCGAGGCTGTATCTAAGGAAAGCTCATCAGAAGCCTATCCCTTGGGAGCGGCGCGCGCCCAGGTTCACGAGACCTACATCGTCGCTCAGACCGCGGATGGCATTGTCATTGTCGATCAGCATGCGGCCCATGAGCGACTTGTTTATGAAAGGATGAAGACCGCGCTTGAGAACGGTGGGGTCGCACGACAAGGGTTGCTCATTCCGGAGGTTGTCGAACTGGATGACAATGCCGCCCGCCGACTAATCGATCGATCGGAAGAGCTTGCTGAGTTAGGGCTTATCATCGAACCGTTCGGCGGAGGCGCCGTATTGGTGCGGGAAATGCCAGCTCTGCTTGGCACAACGAATGCGCAGGGGCTTGTTCGCGATTTAGCAGAGGAATTGGCGGAGCTCGGCGACCATCTTTCCCTAAAAGAAAAACTCGAAGAGGTGTGCGGGACGATGGCTTGCCATGGTTCGGTGCGCGCGGGACGGCGACTCAATGCCGATGAGATGAATGCACTGTTGCGGCAGATGGAAGCGACGCCCCATTCCGGCCAGTGTAATCATGGCCGCCCAACCTATGTGGAGCTTAAGCGCGCCGATATCGAGAAATTATTCGGACGGCGCTGAGTTATTGTCGTTGCTGAAAGGCAAGGCGTAGGGCGAGAGCGGTAAACACACTGGCCGTCGCCCAGCGCATAATTTCCGCAAAACGCCGCGAATTAGTAAGGGTGCGCCCGGCTGCCCCGGCGGAGACGGCGACGATAATATTCACGACTGTCCCGCTGAAATTAAACATAAGACTTAAAAGAAAAATTTGCAAACCGACATGGCCTTTGGCCGGATCAGCAAATTGGGGTAGAAAAGCCAGAATGAACAACGCCACCTTAGGATTGAGAAGGTTTGTTAGACACCCTTCAATAAAGATCCGCCATTGTGACCCTGGGCGTTGTGTTTCGCTCGTTGAGCGGATCGCTCCTTGCCGCAAAGTTTTAAAGGCAAGATAAACCAGGTAAGTAACGCCGATGTACTTAACGACAAGAAACGCGGTTTCCGACTGCGCCAGCAAAACGCTAAACCTAATGCCGCTGCGGCACCGTGGATTTGGCATCCTAGAGCGACACCGAAAGCGGCGGCGATGCCGCCGCCACGACCTTGAGTCACGCTGCGGGTAGTGATGTAAACCATATCAGCGCCGGGCGTAAGGTTGAGCGCCAAAGAAGCCAAGAGAAAGGGCAAAAGCTCGGTAAAATGAAAAGAAAAAACATAAATGTTATCCTGATTGAGAGAGGTGCGGGAAATTTCTATCCCGCGATCGAAGAAAATCTAAGAATGGTTAGCACGGGCAAATGATCCGACCCAAGATCGGGACCCACGTTGCGCTTGACGACGTCAATGTGCGGACTAATCAAAAGATGGTCGATGGGAAGACGAAAGAGTGCAGGCAAGAAGGATGGCCAAGTTCCTTTGAGAACAGCCTGAAAGCCGGATCCTCTCATCGAGCTTTTGAGGTCTGAGCGACTTTCCGTATCACGAAACCATGCGGAGTAGGGGGTTATATTCATATCTCCTAGAAAAACTTTATGCGGTTCTGGATCGGCTGCGATTACATCGGCAAGCTGTGTCAGTTCGTCATTGCGAGCCGCACTATACCTGGAAGAAATAGGCGGGAGAGTGTGAGTCTCATAAAGCCGCAATATTTGCCCGTCCGGCAGCGTAACTGTCGCCATGGTGTGCTCGGGTGTGGATATCGAAAAAGAAGCGCGCTGTATATCGCGAAGCGGATGGCGGCTTAGGAGGGCCATACCAAAAGCGCCCGGACGAGGGGCGACAATTTTGTATGGGTAGTTCATGTTGCGCTTGTCAAGAAGCGGAGCCAGAGCGTTCGCCATATTGGGGCTTAGCTCTTGCAATAAGATGATGTCCGGCGCTGGGAAAGAATGCTCCCTGCTGTCTTGAGTCATGAGAGACGTGATCCAAGAGAGAACTTTTTCCGGGGCAGGATTTGCGTAGTTCATGTTGAACTGCAAGAAAGTAAGCTCTGTTCCCGCAGTGTGCGGCGCAACTGATCTCGGCATGTAGGCGAGGGTTGGCGGAATAACACTAAGGGCAACGCCTAGGATCGCTGTCAGCGCCCATGCCCATTTCTTTATCAGGGCAAAGATCAAGGACAAGCCTGCGAAGGTTAAAAAGTAATAGACAGAAAAATGTGCTGTTAAATCAGCGTAGGGGCTGTAACGGCCAAGGAAGCCCGCCTCGATTAAAATCAAGCTGCCTAATGTGAGACATTTAAGCATGATGAAGAAAAGCCGCATCATTGGCCCTCTAGGCAAAAGGAGATGCTTTTTGAGTATTCGAGAGTTCTTTAGTGTGGGTAACTTCGCAAGTAAATTTCTTGCCGAGGCCGATGCTGAAAAGTAAAAGGCTGCCTGATCAGTGAGGTAGCCTTTGCCAGAAAAGCCCGCACTGGTTAATCAGATGAAGAATCTTTAACGGGTGGGGATTGATTCGGCTCTTTAACCGGCGGATGCTTTTTGGAGGGAGGATCCTTTTCAGGCGGATGCCTCTTCGGCGGATCCACAGCTGGTGGGGTGGGCGCCGACGGCTCACCCCCATCTAACGTCGCTGCGGTTGTACTGACTTTAAGATCGTTAGAGATCAGCTTGCCTTCTTCGCTTCTTTTTTGGGCGAAGCGGCTTTCACGGGGGCGGCGGTTTCTGGTGCGCTATCCTCGGTCATTTGATCCATTTGACGTTCACGGATGCGCGCCGACTTGCCCGTACGGCCGCGGAGATAATACAGCTTGGCCCGCCGGACTTCACCGCGGCGGATCACTTCGATTTTTTCGATTCGCGGGCTGTAGAGCGGGAAAATACGCTCGACCCCTTCGCCGTAAGAAATTTTACGTACCGTAAAATTCGAATTGATGGCGGCATTTTTCCGTGCGATGCAAAGGCCCTCGTAAACCTGTACCCGCTCACGGTTACCTTCGACGACCTTCATGTGAACCTTCAGCGTGTCGCCAGGGCGGAACTCAGGCACGCCCCGCTCGCCAGTCAGCTTGGTAATGTGTTCGTGTTCGATTTGCTGCAGTAGGTTCATCGTCGTCATCCTTACAATCATCTTTGGCCATCAGGCCACTTAATCTCTTTTGTCTTTCGGCCGATCTTTGCCAGCGTATTGCTGCCACAGATCGGGCCGTCGCTCTTTGGTGATCCGCACCGATTGGTCATGCCGCCAGGTACGTATCTTATCGTGATGTCCGGAGGTGAGCACCTCGGGCACCGTGCGGCCTTGCCACTCTTGAGGCCGCGTATAGTGGGGGTATTCCAATAAACCCCGTTCGAAACTTTCGTCTTCGCCGCTTGCCATTTTGCCCATGACGCCTGGCAGTAGTCTGACCACCGCATCCATTAAGGCAATGGCCGCGGGCTCGCCGCCTGATAGAACGAAGTCGCCGAGACTAATCTCTTCGACTTCATGGGCCTCAAGCACCCGTTGATCAACGCCCTCGTATCGCCCGCAGAGAAGAACAATACCAGGCATCGCGGCAAGTTGCCGGACCCGAGATTGAGTCAAAGGCTGGCCGCGCGGCGACAGATAGATTACCGCGGCACCGGCCGGTGCCTGGGTGATCGCCGCTGTCAACGCCGCATCCAAAACATCGGGCCGCATGACCATACCTGGTCCGCCGCCAAAGGGGGCGTCGTCAACAGTGCGGTGTTTATCGCGCGCAAAACCGCGAATGTCCATCGTTTCTAGCACCCAAAGACCGTCTTTTAAGGCTTGTCCAGCGAGAGAAGCAGCTAGGGGCCCAGGGAACATTTCGGGAAAAAGGGTTAAAACTATTGATTTCCAATGAGTTAACATCGCTAGCTCTTGCCTGCAGGCTCTTTGCCAGAAGAGATAAACTCTGGAGCGCTGGGATCAATCACCAGTTGTCCTTTAGCGAGATTAACCTCAGGGACCGCCGCATGGTTAAAGGGTAAAAACTGGGTGGTGCGGTCTGGGCGTTCGATTTCCAGCAACTCGCCGGCCCCGTAATCTTGTACAGATCGCACTCTTCCAAAAGGATCACCCGCGGTTGTTACGACGGTAAGGCCGATTAAATCCGCATGGTAGTAAGTTTCAGCCTCAAGCTCGGGCAGACGTGACCGCGGTATGTAGAGCCGCAGTCCGCGCAAGGATTCGGCGGCGTTGCGATCACTAACACCGTCGATCTGGGCGAGCAAAACATCCGGCGACCGTTTTCCCGGTGCGGTTCCCATGATGCGCAGTCGAAATTGCCGTTGCTCCGAAATATCGCAAAGATCGCCATACGCGCCTAAATCTTCAGGCGTGGCGGTAAAACTTTTGACCCGCACCATGCCGCGGACTCCGTGGGCGCCGGCGATGGCGCCCACGCAGATAAGCTGTCGGCCGGGTGTCGCCACTTAGGAAGCGGGAGCTTCTTCGCCCGCTGGCGCTGCGGCAGCCGCGGCATCTGCTTCAGCCTTCTCAGCAGCTGCTTTTTCAGCAGCCTCGGCGGCGGCTTTCATCTTTTCTTGCGTCTTGGCGCGCGGCAGATGCTTCTTGGTTTGGTCCTTCGGCAGGGCGGGTTTCTCACCAAGCCCGACAGTCGCCATCAAGCGGGCAACGCGGTCGCTCGGCAAGGCGCCATTGGCGATCCAATGCTTGACCCGATCGGCATCAAACTTAATACGGTCCGGATTATCATGGGGAACCATCGGATTGTAAGAACCAATTTTCTCGATAAAACGACCATCACGAGGGCTGCGCGTATCCGCAACGACCACACGGTAGTAGGGGCGCTTTTTGGCACCGGCGCGAGAAAGACGAATTTTAACCGACATAGTCTGTTTCCTTTCTTAGAAGCTATTCAGGTTTATGGCACACGGCTTCAATGTGATGACCGTCAAGATCGATCACAAAGGCGCCGTAATAGTTAGGGTGATAGTTAGGGCGAAGTCCGGGTTTGCCGTTATCTTTGCCACCCGCTTTAATGGCTACGGCGTAAAAGGTATCAACCGCTTTGCGGTTGGGTGCCGAGAAGGCAACATGGGTGCCGCGGCTAGCAATGGGCTGCGCGTCCTCTGGCGCACCCAACCAAAACATAGGTTGTTCGGGCGTGGCGCCGTATCCTGCCGCCGTGCCGAAATCCATAACCTTTTTGTACCCAAGAGGCGCCAGGATAGCGTCATAAAAGCTGCAAGATTTTTTGTAGTCGGTCACGCCAAGCGAACAATGATCAAGCATATTTCTTTCCTTCTTCTTTTCTATCGTCCCGGAAACCGCGGCATTAGGGCCGAGAGGCCTTGGCGCATTAAACCTTTTTGGCCAAGCCGTTTCATTTGCTTCATCATGCGAGACATTTGATCAAACTGTTTAAGCAGCTTGTTTACATCTTGGACTTGAGTGCCGGATCCGGCTGCAATACGGCGTTTACGCGATGCATTTAAGATGCGCGGATCGCTACGTTCTTTGAGCGTCATGGATGAAATGATGGCTTCTTGATGCTGAAGCATCTTGTCGTTGATTTTATGGGTTGCCATCGCCGCCTTTGCTTTGGCAACACCGGGGAGCATCGCCATAATGCCTTCAAGGCCGCCCATAGACCGCATTTGTTTGAGTTGCTTCGCCATGTCATCGAGATCAAATCGGCCCTCAGCCATCTTGGCGGCCAAGGCTTCGGCATCTTCCTGCTCGATCGAGGCGGCGGCTTTCTCCACCAAGCTGACGACATCGCCCATCCCCAGGATACGGCTTGCAACCCGGCCGGCGTGGAAGGGTTCGATATCGTCGATCTTTTCTCCGACGCCGATCAGCTTAATGGGGCAACCCGTCGCATGGCGCATCGACAAGGCCGCGCCGCCACGACCATCGCCATCAAGACGCGTTAAGGCGATGCCGGTAAGGCCTAAAGTTTTATGAAAGGCTTCGGCAATTTTTACGGCATCTTGGCCGGTCATAGCATCGGCAACCAAAAGCGTTTCCGCCGGAGAGACGGTATCCTTGATCGCCTTAACCTCTGCCATTAAAGCTTCGTCTATGGCCAGACGGCCTGCGGTATCAAGGATAACAACATCGAAACCGCCCAGGCGTCCGGCTTCAATCGCGCGACGGGCGATCGCAATCGGCGTTTGGCCGGGAACGATAGGAAGGCTTGTGACGTCAGCCTGCTTTGCCAGCACCGCCAATTGTTCTTGAGCGGCCGGGCGGTGCACGTCCAAGGACGCGACCAATGTTTTTTTCTTGTCGTGCTTTTGCAGTCGGCGGGCAAGTTTTGCGGTGGTTGTCGTCTTACCTGAACCCTGAAGTCCTACCATTAAGATCGGAACAGGTGGTACGGCGGCTAAACTAAGTGGGCTAGGTTCGGCGCCGCCTAAAAGCTCAATCAACTCATCCTGAACGATCTTGATCACCATCTGGCCCGGGGTGACCGACCGCAGGACGGCTTGCCCAATGGCCTTGGGCTTCACCGATTGCATGAAGTGCTTAACGGCAACCAGGGCGACATCAGCTTCGAGCAAGGCAATGCGGATTTCACGCAGAGCGGCGTCAACGTCGGCTTCGGTCAAAAGACCGCGCCGTGTTAACCGTTCAAAAATCCCCGTTAGCTTGCCAGAAAGGCTGTCGAACATCGTCTTAGTATTCCGAATCCGTCGTAAAGGTTGCCGTGATGACCTGACTGCAGCACCAAATGCACCGGTGCGCGCAACGCGCGGACCGGTGGACGCCCCCATAAGACACCAAAGTGGGTTATGGGGATTGGCGCAAATGGGCTGAGCCTTTTGCTAGAGGGGCGGAAATTAAGGGGTTTTAGTGAAAAGTCAAGGTGGGCTGGATAAACCTGGGAAAAGGCGGTTCTGGCCCAGTTTAATTCCCGTGTGGCGAGAATTTTTTCGTGCAACCTATTTGTGATAGGCAAAAATTATGCTACTCCAATACTCGCGTGAATTGAGAAGATACCAAAATCGCCTATAAGTAGATTCGCGTTCGTAAAAGGTAAAAGACCATGCGCTTTAACGATGAACGTGTTTTGGCACACCTCGGTGAGCGGCTAAAAGCTCGGCGGCATCAGCTTAATTTAAGTCAAGGCGAGGTCGCTGCCCGGCTTGGTGTCAGCTATCAACAAATTCAAAAATACGAGCGGGGCGAGAACAGAATTGCCGCTTGCTCGCTTTACCGCCTGGCGATGGTCCTTGATATCCCGGTTGCTTGGTTTTATCAGGGCTTAGACCCTGCAGGAGACGCGAAAAACACGGATCCAGATGCAGGTGCCGTTAATATTGCCCTGTCTAAGATTGGCGATCCGTCCCTGCGGCGGAATCTTGTTGAACTCATCAACAATTTCGTTCGGTTGAGCCTCAAACCCGCGGATCGCGGCGCTTAATCATTTTTTTAGCCGTTGAATTTACGGCGTTATCTCTCTTTTTACAGATTATCCTTAAGCTTTGTCTTAGCACGCGGTGCCATGGTATGGCCCCCGCAACCTTTACGTTTATAAAAATTTGCCTATTCTTTAACCATTAGTTGTGCAAGGACACGTTTTGACTGTATAAGACTGCTATAACTCATGGGGGAAGGGAGAGCAACGTGGCCGAAGATCAGGTTCATCCTATCGATCGGTATGTCGGCAGCCGCATCAAGTGGCGGCGTAAGATGCTTGGTAAGACGCAAAAAGACTTAGCTCACGTACTGGAACTTAGTTATCAGCAGATTCAAAAATATGAAAAGGGCAGCAACCGGATAAGCTCTAGTGTTCTTTGGTATATTGCTCAAGCGCTTGATGTGGATATGGATTATTTTTTTGAGCGATTACCCTCTCCGCGATCATCCTCGCGCCGCGCCGCGGAAGAGCGTGCGGAGTTCAAGATGGACCCTCTCAGCAAGCCAGATACCCTAAAATTGGCCCTAGAGTTTGAGCGAATTATGGATCCCGCTGCCCGGCGAAAGTTGGTTGGGATTTTTAAGGCTATCGTCGATGCTCTGGTTTTATCTGACGGTAAATCTTAACGCCCATTAGGCAAATTCGAGTGGACGGCGTCGCATTCAGGGGCCATATAACCTCCTATGATGCCTCTTGCTTTTACCAAAATGCACGGCCTGGGAAATGACTTCGTCGTTTTGGACGCACGTCAGGCGCCGGTCATGCTTAGTGCTGCACAGGCTCGTCTTTTGGCGGACCGCCGCCGCGGCATCGGCTGTGATCAAGTCATCGTTATCGAGCCGCCGCAGAACGGCGGGGATGTTTTCATGCGGATTATAAATGCCGATGGGAGTGAGGCCGAAGCTTGCGGTAATGCGACACGGTGCGTAGCCGCAACTTTAATGACAGAAAGCAGAGCGTCACATCTTGTCATCGAAACCAAAGCAGGGTCGTTGCCCGCGACCAGGGCGGCGAAAGATCAGGTCACAGTTGATATGGGGCCCGCTTTGACAGATTGGCGTGACATTCCGGTGGCTCAGGAATGCGATACTCTCCACATGCCGCTTCATCAGGGTATTCTCCGTGATCCTGTCGGCACCTCGATCGGAAATCCTCATGCAACTTTCTTTGTTGCGAATGCCGAGGAAATTCCCCTGGGCGATCTTGGTCCGCTTTTGGAAAAGGATGCCTTTTTTCCGGTGCGGGCGAATATCGGGGTTGCCAGCCTGGAGGGGAAAGATCGGTTACGTCTTCGGGTCTGGGAGCGAGGGGCCGGTTTAACTCAGGCATGCGGCTCAGGTGCTTGCGCGGCTGCGGTGGCGGCGGCGAGGCGAGGACTAACCGGACGCCACGTGACGATCCGCACTGACGGCGGTGAGTTGCTTTTGAACTGGCGCGAGGATGGCCATGTGCTAATGACGGGGCCTGTCGCTGTGAGCTTTGTGGGATTATGGACCGAACCTTAAGCACTCATATTAAGCAGGCTGAAACCGTGCCGCAAATTGATGTGGTAACCTTTGGTTGCCGTTTGAACGCGTACGAATCCCAAGTCATGAAGACCTTGGCGATAAACGCTGGCCTTAGCGACACGGTTATTGTCAATACCTGTGCGGTGACCGCTGAAGCGGAACGTCAAGCAAGACAGGCGATTCGTAAGCTACGTCGCGCGCGGCCAAAAGCACGCATTATGGTGACTGGTTGTGCTGTGCAAGTCAGCCCCGAGAAATGGGCGGCCATGGCTGAAATCGATCGCATCTTGGGTAATGCAGAAAAAATGCGCCAAGAGGCGTGGCTGATAGATGGTCCTCGCGTTGCGGTAGGCGATATCATGACGGTGCGCGAAACTGCAACCCATATGATCGAGGGCTTCGCCGCGAAAACGCGCTCTTTTATTGAAATTCAACAAGGGTGCGATCACCGGTGCACCTTCTGCATTATTCCATTTGGCAGAGGGAATAACCGCAGCGTTCCTATGGGTGACATTGTCAGCCAGGTTCGACGCTTGGTAGATAATAAAGTAGTCGAAGTTGTTTTAACCGGCGTTGATATTACGGGTTATGGTGGCGATCTACCTGGTCAGCCGTCGCTAGGTCAGATGATACGGCGCCTGTTGACCCAAGTTCCCGAGCTAAAGCGTTTACGGCTATCGTCGATCGATGTGGCCGAGGCGGCAAAAGATAGGGCGCTTTGGGAGCTGATTGCAGATGAGCCGCGGCTTATGCCGCATCTTCATTTATCCCTGCAGTCGGGCGACGACCTTATCCTCAAGCGCATGAAGCGTCGTCACTCCCGCAAAGAGGCTATTGCCTTTGCGGCTCAAGCGCAGGCAATGCGGCCCGATCTTGTGCTGGGAGCTGATTTCATCGCAGGATTCCCTACGGAAACGGAGGATGCTTTTGCGCGTACTTTAGACATAGTGGATGCTTGCAATCTCAGTTTGCTGCATGTGTTTCCCTTTTCCGCGAGAGAAGGAACGCCGGCCGCGCGCATGCCCGCCGTGCCGAAGGCAGTCGTAAGGGAACGCGCAGGGCGATTGCGAGAAAAGGGTGAGCAAGCTTTACAAAAATGTTTGGAAGGTCAAATGGGGCGCAAGGTACGGGTCCTTATGGAGACGCAAGGAGAAGGGCGGACCGAGAATTATCTTCCCGCGCGTGTTCTGGCAAAGACTGGACAAAACGGGGTGGCAAGCGGGAAGGTCATTGGTTTTGAGAGCAATATGCTGCATGTGGCATCATGAAATCGCCTGCCTGGATCGCACGACTTAAGTCGGGTCTTTCCCGATCGTCTCAGCAAATTAGCACGGGCATAAAAGGAATCTTCACAGGTAAGAAAGCAACAGCTGAAGATCTTGAAGCTCTCGAAGAAATTCTTATCGCTGCTGACCTTGGTCCTGCGACGGCGGCTCGGTTGGTATCGGGAATTGCTGCAAGAAAATTTGATGGCGATTCCATTGCGGAAAAAGTGAGTCAAGCTCTGGCGGAGAATATCGCAAGCCTGCTGGCGCCTGTAGCAAAACCGTTGATCATTAATCCGATCAACCATCCTCATACCGTATTGATTGTCGGCGTAAATGGTAGCGGAAAGACAACCACCATCGGCAAGCTGGCGCAGTATCATGCAGAAAGCGGACGACGCGTAGCTCTTGTGGCGGCCGATAGCTTTCGAGCGGCGGCAGTTGAGCAACTGCAAATCTGGGGACAGAGAACAAAAGTACCCGTCATCGCTGGGGCGCCAGAAACTGATCCGGCAGGCCTGGTTTTTTCGGCGCATGAACAAGCAGCGGCCAATGGGACAGAGCTTTTATTGATTGATACAGCAGGGCGTCTTCACAACAAGCTTCACCTGATGGAGGAGCTGCAAAAGATTTCACGTACGTTAACCAAACGTGATCCGACGGCGCCGCACGATACGGTTCTTGTCTTAGATGCTGGGATTGGCCAAAATGCGATTAGCCAAGTTGAAACCTTTCGCAAGGCAGTTAATGTAACGGGACTTATTGTTACAAAACTTGATGGAACGGCGAAGGGGGGAGTTTTGGTTGCTCTTGCGGCAGCCTTTGGTTTGCCTATCCATGCGGTCGGCGTTGGCGAGAGTGCCGAGGATTTGCGAGAGTTTAATCCGGGAGAATTTTCTCGCATATTGCTAGGCCTTGAGGAGGGACATTCATAATGTCGTTAAGTCCGCACTCCCCTCCAAATCCTTTTGTGAAACTAGCGCTAGATCTCGGTCCCTTGATTTTATTTTTTGTAATCTATCGCTATGCCGGAATCATGGCGGCAACGACTGGTTTTATGGTTATAACCGCGGTTAGCCTTGGCATTAGCTGGTGGATTGAGCGGCGCCTTCATCCTATGCCAATCGTTACGGCTGTAGTTGTCTTGGTTTTCGGAGGGTTAACATTATGGTTTGATAACGCGACATTCATCAAACTAAAGCCGACGCTGATCTATAGCATATTTGCGATCCTTCTTTTGGGTGGTTTGATCGTTAAGCGACCGTTACTACAGCCACTTATGGGAAATTTGTGGCGGCTTGATTCGGTAGGGTGGGAAAAACTTACTTTTCGTTTTGGTATTTTCTTTTTTCTCATGGCGATAGCAAACGAAATTATATGGCGCCATTTTTCTACGGATGATTGGGTGACGTGGAAAACCTTTGGAATTTTTCCAATGACTCTTGTGTTTGGTTTTCTCCAAGCGCCATTAATCCGGCGCCATAGCTTACCCGACGAAGAGTCGCCGAAATAACTTTATTTCTTGTCTGAGCTGACGCGCCAGAGAGTTTTTCCCACATCATCAGCGATAATGAGTGAGCCGTCTTGTAAAACGGCCAAGCCTGCGGGACGGCCCCAAACTACCGGAGGCTTGTCACCCTCAACCCAGAAGCCGGCAGCAAAGATCTCGTAGTCGCCGGTGGGCTTTCCGTCCCGGAACGGGACGTGGGCTACCGCATAGCCCGTTGGCTTGGCTGCATTCCAAGACCCATGAAGAGCGACAAAGGCATCGCCTTTATAAGAAGGTGGAAATGAGTCTCCTTCATAAAAAACCATACCTAGTGGCGCAGAATGGGCGGCGAATAGCATGTCAGGTACGAGGGCGGCTCGCACGAGATTGGGCTTGCGATCGGCAAAACCAGGTTGAGGATGGGAGCCAATATAAGAATACGGCCAACCGTAAAACCCACCTTCTTGAATGCGGGTTAGATAGTCAGGGACAAGATTGTCACCTAGTCCGTCGCGTTCGTTGATTGTCGCATAAAGCTCTGTCGTTCCGGGCCTAAAGGCAAGCCCAACGGCATTCCGCAAGCCGGAAGCATAGGTGCGGATAGCTGCCGGGTTGGCAGTGCCATCCTTGTCCAAAGTGAATTCCCGTATTGTCGCACGCGGTTCATTCTCTTCGGCGATATTGCCGCGTGAGCCGATGCCGACATAAAAACGTGTCCCGTCTGGATGGATAGCCAAACTCCGGGTCGAGTGGCCGCTTGCATCTCCCAGAGCTCCTTCGGGTGTAATGCGTCGCGGCGTTCCCCCAGCGGGATAGGGAACACGCCAGACAGCCTGGGTATCCGCGACAAGTAAATAACCTTCGCGGATGGCAAGCCCATAAGGACGTTGAAGACCGCTAAGGAAAGTATCGCTGGCATCGGCAATGCCATCGCCATTTTTATCATAGAGTCTGGTGATCTTGCCGCTTGATGACTCAGCCAATAGCAAGGCGCCATCAGGCGCTGTGAGAGGCAAGCGGGGATTTTCCAAATTCTCAGCAAAGAGATTGGCACGAAAGCCCGGTAAAACAGTAACCCCGTGATTTTCTGAGCGCTTAATATGTCTGGATGAATTTGCGCCGCTTGAGGAGGCTTGGGGTGGGAGCAAAGAATTGGGGGCAACGTTAAATTTTTGCCCGGGACTGGGAGGATCAGCATTTGCATGCGGGGCGAAAAGAAAAATGAGGATGGCAGAAAGAGCCGCGCCGACTATGCGAAGCTTAGGGGCAGACTGCATTAATCCTCCTCAACGACTTAAGATCTCCAAAGATAAATCAATTGGTATAGGAAAGTTCCGCAATGGCCTATAATAGGTCATCACACTGGCAAACTTATTAGGTTGAAAACATGACCCTTTTATCCGTTACGACCGAATCTTTCCCCATCCGAGGTAGCTTCACAATATCGCGAGGGAGTAAAACCGTTGCCGAGGTGGTCACAGTCGAATTGCGGGATGATCCATTTTTGGGCCGGGGTGAGTGTGTTCCTTACGGTCGCTATGGTGAAACTGTTGCTGGTGTTGTTAAAGACTTAGAAAAACTCATGCCCGAAGTTGCCGCCGGTTTAACCCGAGCGGAGCTGCAAACCGTTCTGCCGCCAGGAGCGGCACGTAATGCCTTGGATTGTGCCTTCTGGGATCTGGAGGCCAAGTCAGCACGATTGCCTGTATGGCAATTACTGGGGCTTAAGAAGCTCGATCCTGTAGTAACGGCTTATACCTTAAGTTTGGATACGCCCGATAACATGGCGGTGGCCGCAAAGTCTCATGCGGCGCGCCCCGTTCTTAAACTTAAACTAAAAGGAGATCGAGAGGATCTTGAACGGATACAGGCGGTCCACACGCAGGCGCCCAAAGCAACACTGATTGTTGATGCTAATGAGGCTTGGACAATAGAGTCTTATAAATTTCTGACGCCGAAACTGCGTGATTTTGGGGTAGCTCTCATCGAACAGCCTTTTCCGGCTGATGCGGATGATGTTCTTCGGGATCTGCTTCATGACGTGCCGATTTGCGCCGATGAGAGCTGTCATGGAATTAAAACATTGTCGTCCTTGCAAGGTAAGTATGAGGCCATCAATATTAAACTTGATAAAACGGGAGGTCTGACTGAGGCCATAACTCTTAAAAGAGAAGCGGTCAAAAATGGTTATAAAATCATGGTGGGATCCATGTTGGCGACATCCTTGTCGATGGCGCCGGCATTAATCCTGGCGCAAGGAGTAGAGTTTGCCGATCTTGATGGTCCGTTGCTGTTGGCTAAGGATCGGGAGCCCGGTTTAGGCTATAGCGGCAGTGTCATATCCCCGGCTGAAGCAAAACTGTGGGGTTAGGCTATTCCGCGGCGGCAGTGATCACAGGTGGTGCACGGAAGACTTGGAGAAGTTCGGCTTCTCGCTCTTTTGCTTGGAAAATACTGGCTTCTTTAATATGGCCATAACCCCTTATTTCCGAAGGTAAGGATGCTAAAGCCACGGCGATACCATGATTGACCGGCGTTAGATTTGCCAGAAGCTCGCCCACCAAAATTTCATAATCTTTGATAAGTTGCCGCTCTAGTTTGCGTTCGGCAGTTTTACCAAATGGATCTAGCCAGGTTCCCCGAAGCCCCTTTAAGCGGGCTAGGATTTTGAATGCGATATAGACCCAAGGCCCGTAGCTGACCTTCTTTAAGTGTCCGGTCTTTTGATCCTGGGGCGCCAAGAGGGGGGCCGCCAAATGAAAATGAAGCTTATAATCGCCGCTAAAAGTTTCGCGAAGACGCTGGTGAAAAGTGCCATCCGTATAAAGCCGCGCGACTTCATATTCATCTTTATAGGCAAGAAGCTTGTAGTAGTTTTTCGCAATGGCAACGGCCAACCCAGTCTTGCCGGATGCCTTGTGATTTTCCGCTGTTTGCGTGGCGACAACCAAGTCTTTGTATCGCCGGGCGTAATTTAGATTTTGATAGGCGGTTAAGTCGCTAATTCGCCGCGTTACGCTATCTTCGAAAGTCTCGGAAGTAGCTGGAGGATTGGGTGTTGGATTTGTTATGGCTTGGACCTTCGCAAGATCAACCGCGGCGCGGCGCCCCCATAAAAAGGCGCGCTGATTCATATCGACCGCGGCACCGTTGATTTCGATGGCACGCTCGATTGCTTCGCGGCTTAAGGGGATAAGGCCCTTCTGCCAGGCATACCCAAGGATAAACATATTGGTAGCGAGGGAATCCCCCAGAAGCTGAGTTGCCAGAGTGCTTGCCGCAACAAAATCGGTATAGGCATCGGCGATGATCCGCTGGCGCATGGTCTCTTCAGGAAACTGAAAATCGCGATGCAATGTAAAGTCGGCGGTAGGTGTGACGGTAGAGTTTACTACGGCGCGGCTGCGGCCCTTTTGCAGCTTGGCCAAAACGTCGGGACCGCTTGCCACTACCATATCGCAAGCCAGCAAAAGATCGGCGCCGCCGGCGGCGATGCGCACAGCATGAATGTCGTCTGGAAGACGGCCTATGCGGATGTGACTTGTGACGGCGCCGCCTTTTTGCGCCAATCCCGCCATATCCAAAACGGAACAACCCTTGCCCTCTAAATGAGCCGCCATACCCAAAAGCGCCCCGATGGTAACAACACCCGTGCCACCGATACCGGTGACAAGAATTCCGTAAGGTTGCGCCGATAGAGTCGGAGGCGTCGCTTCAGGTAAAATAGGCCAGGTAGTTTCTTTGAATTGTGCCGCCTTGCCCTTTCGCAAGTCTCCGCCATGAACAGTGACAAAGCTCGGACAGAAACCTTCGACGCACGAAAAATCTTTATTGCAAGAGGATTGGTCAATGGCACGCTTGCGGCCGAACTCCGTTTCCAGCGGAACAACCGAAAGGCAATTGGAGGTTTTTGAGCAGTCGCCGCATCCTTCACAAACGCGGGCATTAATAAAGGCGCGCATTGGCGGGTCGGGATATAGCCCCCGTTTCCGGCGCCGGCGTTTCTCGGCGGCACAGGTCTGATCGTAAATCAGAACCGACACCCCCGGCCACTCCCGCAATTCGCGCTGAACGGTGTCAAGCTCACGCCGGTGATGCAGGCTCGTTCCAGGCGCCCATTCTGTCCCCAAGGGATATTTCGTCGGGTCATCAGACACCAGGGCAATCCGGCGCACGCCTTCGGCATAAACTTGGAGGCTTATGAGTGAGGGGGTTAGTGGCCCATCGACATGCTGACCGCCCGTCATGGCCACGGCATCATTATAAAGAATCTTGTAGGTGATATTGACCTTGGCGGCGACAGCTTGGCGCAGCGCGAGAAGGCCAGAATGATAGTAAGTGCCGTCACCGAGGTTGGTGAAGACATGGTTTTCCGTCATGAACGGCGCTTGCCCGACCCATGTCACGCCTTCACCACCCATTTGCGTAAAGGTGTCGGTGTCCCGGTCCATCCACTGCACCATGTAGTGGCAGCCGATTCCCGCCAAGGCACGGCTGCCTTCAGGAACCTGGGTTGACGTATTATGCGGACAGCCGGAGCAGAAATAGGGAATTCGTTTTACTGTAGGACCAGAAAGATGATCCAGCTCTTGTTCTTTGGCCGATATATCAGCCAGACGTTTTTGGACCGTAGGAATAGCCTGAGCCGTCGGCAAGCGGCCGGCAATAGCCCTGGCAATCATCGCCGGGGTTAGCTCGTCAAAAGAGGGCAGAAGGGGCGCTCCTGTTTCGTCTTGCTTACCGGTAACCTGCGGTCTTTTATCGGCGGGCCAATGATACATAAGATCTTTAAGCTGACCTTCGACTAATCCGCGCTTTTCTTCGACGACCAGGATTTGATCCAGGCCTTCGGCAAAAGCGCGAAGCCCCTGAGGTTCAATCGGCCAAGTGACGGCTAATTTATACACAGAGAGACCCAACTCGGCGGCAAGGCGCTCATCAATACCGAGGTCATCCAGTGCTTGGCGAACGTCGAGATAGCTTTTGCCGCAAGTAATGATTCCCAATCGGCGTTGCGGGCCGCCCATAATAATGCGATCCAAACGATTGGCGCGGGTGTAGGCCTTCACCGCTTCCAGTTTCCATTCGTGCAGCCGGCGCTCTTGACTGAGGGGGTCATCGGGCCAGCGGATGTTCAGACCCCCGACCGGTAAAGCAAAATCTTGCGGCAACTGAATGGTCAAGCGATGCGGATCGACAAATACGGAAGCCGAGGTGTCGACCGTTTCCGCAACAGTCTTAAACGCGGTCCAGCAACCGGAGTAACGGCTCATCGCCCAGCCATGCAGCCCGAGATCGAGAAATTCTTGAACACCCGCAGGATTGATCACAGGTATCATCGCGTCGACGAAGGCGAATTCCGTCTGATGCGCCGTGGTGGATGACTTGCAGGTGTGATCATCACCGGCCAGGATAACCACTCCGCCATGACGCGCAGAGCCGGCCAAATTACCGTGACGCAAAACATCCCCCGAGCGGTCGATGCCGGGGCCTTTGGCATAGCCTAAAGCGAATACGCCATCGACCTTGGCACCGGGAAAAAGCGGGGTTTGTTGGCTGCCCCATATGGCCGTGAAACCGAGGTCTTCATTGACCCCGGGCTGAAAATGCACATGGGCTTTTTCGAGATATTTCTTGGCGCTCCACAAGGCCTGATCCAAGCCGCCGAGAGGCGATCCGCGGTAACCGGAAATGAAACAGCCTGTCGTTATGCCGGCTGCCTTATCGCGGGCATATTGCATGAGAGGAAGGCGGACTAGCGCTTGGGTCCCTGTCAGGTAGATCCGCCCTGACTCTAGGGTATACTTGTCGTGAAGGTTTACCGCGGCCAGTGCCATGACACCACCATCCCACTTTTTACCCGCATGCGTTGAGCCTTAGATAGGTAATATATACTGACCTATTTTGCGTCGCTAATCAAGACTTTCTCGTGAAATGCGTAGATGCTGCTCAGAGTTCAAGCCCTTAGGCCATCTATGATGGGAATGGATGAGAATAACCAATAATTAAAGGTGAACTCTCTCGCGCAAGAGGTTATATCGTCAGGCAGGGTCACTTGGGGTGCAAGCTCCATTATTTTTGAGGGTATAGGAACGGCATGACGGTTCTCGTCACCGGCGCGGCTGGCTTTGTCGGCTTTCACGTTGCCACGGCGCTTCTTGATCGCGGCACTTCTGTGATCGGGCTTGATAATCTTAATGACTATTATGATCCCAAGCTCAAGCAAGCTCGCTTAGATCAATTGCAGGGCCGCAAGGGTTTTTCGTTTCATCGCCTGGATATTATCGATGCCGAAGGGGTTAAGGTGCTATTCGCGGCGCATCCCGACATCGACTCGGTGGTTCATCTGGCGGCTCAGGCGGGGGTTCGTTATTCGCTACAAAACCCCTTGGCCTATGTGCGCAGCAATATCGAAGGGCACCTTTCCATTCTAGAAGCCTGCCGCCGGACGCCAAAGCTTAAACACCTTGTTTATGCCAGCTCGTCATCTGTTTACGGCGGAAACACCAAGGTCCCTTTTTCCGTAGCGGACAGAGTTGATGATCCCTTGTCCCTCTATGCTTTCAGCAAAAGATCTTGCGAGCTGATGAGCCATTCCTATGCTCATCTCTATGGCATTCCCCAAACCGGGTTGAGATTCTTCACGGTTTATGGGCCTTGGGGTCGTCCTGATATGGCCGCTTATATCTTCGCCACAAAAATCTATGCGGGTGAAAAAATTCCCGTGTTCAACCACGGGAAGATGGAGCGCGACTTCACCTATATCGACGACATTGTTAAAGGTGTTATTGCGGCCTTGGACCGTCCACCACCGTCCAACGAGCGCCAAGGCAGAATTTATAATCTTGGAAATAATCATCCGGAGAAGTTACTAGATTTTATCGCCGTGCTGGAACGGGCGATTGGGAAGAAAGCGATTCTCGACTTACTCCCGATGCAACCGGGTGACGTGCCGAAGACTTATGCGGATATCACCTCCAGCCAGCGGGATTTAGGCTATGCCCCCCGCACAACGGTTGAGGAAGGCATACCCCGGTTCATCGACTGGTACCGGCGCTATTACAATATCAAATAGATAGTTATCTGTAACCGGGGGCGCTATGGCCGAAACCATTTCCTATAATGATTTTAGCCGCATCGATATTCGGATTGGTACTATTGTTGCTGCCGATCCTTTCCCTGAAGCGCGAAAACCTGCGATCAAGCTTAAAATAGATTTTGGACCGGAGATAGGCCTGCGGCAAAGCTCCGCGCAAATTACCATTCACTATAAGATTGACGACCTTATCGGCCGGCAGGTTGCCGCGGTGGTCAATTTTCCACCCAAGCAAATTGGTCCCATGATCTCGGAGGTATTGGTGCTGGGCTTTCCCGATCAAAACGGTGCGGTGGTGCTGGTGGGCACAGATAAGCCGGTGCCGAATGGGGGAAGGCTGTTTTAAGGAAGAGATAGACCTGCATATAAGCCGTGGACCCGCTTGATCCGGATACGCCGCCCGGATTGTTCACCCGATATAAGATCAGGCGTATGGCAGATGACCTGGTCCTATGCCGATCTTTTCTCGATTGTGCGAAGGACAGCGATGCCGGCAAATTCTTGGATGTGTGCACGCCGGCGCCTGCACCCTGTTTAAGAGTGTTTTGGGCCCTGACCACAACGCTTTACACCGGGGCCATTTTCATCTCGACCGTGCAACCTTCAGTATTTGCAGATAGTCGAGACTCAGAATCAAAACTAAGAGAAAAAGTGGCTGGGGCGGCAGGATTCGAACCTGCGGATGCCGGAATCAAAATCCGGTGCCTTACCACTTGGCGACGCCCCAATGCTCTGTTCCTTGCGGTAAAGGTGCGCGACGTTAACCGCTTGTGCGGTTTGGCTCAACCCCATCTTTTGTAAATTAAGCGGGTATTATTTTGTCGCAGTCATCGATAAGGCGGCCCGGGGCAATCCACCACCGAGGATGGCTTGATTTCAAGGCTTCTGCAGCCTTTTCCGCCTCGGCGGTATTGGCATAAAGGCCAAAACAGGTGGCGCCGCTACCGGACATACGGGCCAGAAGGCATCCTGAGGTGGCCTTAAGCGCTTCCAAGACCGTGCCGATGACGGGGGCTAATCCTATAGCCGGGGCCATGAGGTCGTTCTGTCGGGCCTCAAGAAGGTCGATAAATTCTTCGGTGTTCAAGGGAGCGTTAAACCGTGCCGGCTGAGAGAAGGGCCCGGTTCGTGCCTTGAAAACGGGAGGAGTTTCAAGCGGAGTTCCGGAATTTACCAGGATAAGGCCGAGTTTTGGCAAGGAGGGGATCTTCTCCAAGGCCTCGCCAATCCCGCCCATATAGGCAGATTTGCCGGCAAGGCATACCGGGACGTCTGCGCCAAGCTTTTGCGCCAAGCTATGAAGTTCCGCAGGTGAGGGCGCTATGCCCCACAACTTACATAAAGCTTTGAGTGTAGCGGCTGCATCAGCGGATCCCCCGCCAATACCCGAGGCCACCGGTAGTCTTTTAATCAGCTCAAGATGAACATGCGGCGCCCGGTTGGTGAGTTCGGCCAACCGCTTTGCCGCGCGGATGACGAGGTTTTCCGGAAGGCCCGTAGAACCTGCACTTTCCTGCAGAAGATCGCCATAAGGTCCTGACACACGAAAAGTCAATTTGTCGTCGGCGCGGGCGATGACGGTATCATGAACGTCTGCAAAGCAAACCAAGCTATCAAGTTCATGATAGCCATCGGTGCGGCGGCCAATGACATGAAGGTACAGATTAATTTTTGCGGGTGCCGCGACGCGAACTTCAGTAAGGGTGGTCATTCTGCAGGATATCTCTTAACCAAAAATAATAGGGGTAATCGCGGCGACTATTTAACCGTTATCATCCTTCTTCTTCGAGAGAGAAGACGTCATCCCCTCACGAAGCTTGATTTCAATGGCGGGCCGCTTATCAGAATCAGGCCCAAGGTTAAGAGCGCGTTCCCACTGGAAGCGAGCTTCCCGTTGCCGTCCGACCTGCCAATAGGCATCGCCCAAATGATCATTAATTGTTGGATCCTGTGGCTGCAAGGAAATGGCCCGCTCGAGCTCGGTTACCGCCTCGGGGTATTTATTGAGGCGGTAATAAGCCCATCCCAAGCTATCGACAATAAAACCGTCATTGGGTCGAAGCTCGGCGGCCTTTTTCACCATGCCAAGTCCGCGATCAAGATTGAGGTTCCGGTCAACCCAACTGTAGCCGAGATAGTTGAGCACATAAGGTTGGTCCGGTAACAGCTCGAGGGCTTTTAGGAAATCAGCCTCGGCCTTATCCCATTGATTGGACCGTTCGTAGGCAATGCCGCGTGAGTAATATAATGCCCAGTGATAAGGTTGAACGTTCTTTGCGATACGGCCAACCGCTTGATCATAAACAGTCGCAGCCTCCGCATAACGCTCTTTCTGACGCAATAAGCCGCCTAATTCCATCAGAGCGTCGATACGTTGGGGGCGCTCCTCACCCATCGAACGGAATTGGCTGATCGCATATTCGATAAGGCCAAGTTCCTCGTAATCGCGCGCAACACGAAGGCGACTATTCCAATAAAGAGGCGAGCGAGGTTCGATCTGCTCAAAAGTAATAATGGCTTGGGCAAATCTTTCGTTGCTCTCCAGCATGTCGCCGATGAGGCTTTGCGCAGCGTCAAAGTTTGGCCGTACGCGCACCGCTTCATTGGCAAAAACTAACCCCAACTCATAGCCGCGGTTTTGGTCCAAGAGATAAGCCAAATGATAAAGAGCTTCGGCAAAACCTTCTTTGGGGGTTTTGACCGGAATTTGTATTTGTGCGGGGGGCAAATCCAGCTCGGCCAAAAGGGCCAGTCCTGTCACGCTCTCGGCTGTATTGCGGGCAAAGTCTGTATAGAGTTTTCGGGCTCGGTCCAATTTGCCGTTGCGCGCGAAATAACTTCCTGCGGTATGCAAAATTCGCAGAGGCGTTTGCGGTAAAGCAAGGAGCGTTGCTTCATAGGCAGTTTCCGCCGCGGCCTTGTTGCCGTCTAATTCGGCCATCAGACCCGTATGTAAGAGATACAGGGCTTTGACGTCTTCCCCTTTCAAAGGTGCTAGGGTTTTATCTGCCGCAGGTTTATTGCCAGCCAATCGGTAAAGCCACGCAAGAAGCATAGGACGAGCATAGCGATACACGCCCTCATTCGACATGGCGGCGATCCGGGCTGTCGCTGTCGGGATATCGTTCTTGATGACAGCGTCAACAGCCAGATGGATATTTGCTTCAGGTGAAGTAGGATCAATTTTGATAAGGCGCTGTGCGATATCGCGTGCACGGTTATAATCTCTGGCGTCAATATTATGAACCATACCGTGGCGAAGCATGATAACGTCATTCGGCGTTGCCGCCAGGGCCGGCTCTAGGAACTCCGCCGCCGTGTAATGGTCGCCCATCCCGCGGGCGTGACCTCGGGCAAGGTAGGCCCCGGATAAGGTGAGTTTGCTGATGGGCTGTGCCTCATCCGTCAGAAGGCTTAGCTTGTTTGACTCGCATCCCATTAAGCCGATCAAGACAATACCGGCGAAACTATAAGCCAGCCACTGACGCATATGACGCGGGGATTTGGAAGTATTAGAAAACGCCATCGGGGCCCTTAACAGTAAAAGTGACTACGCAGTTTAGAAACTTTAGTTGCCTGCCGCAAATTCCCTACATATTCGGGTAATTGGGCCCTTCCCCCCCTTGGGGAGGGACCCAATCGATGTTTTGCCTCGGATCCTTAATGTCACATGTTTTGCAATGAACGCAATTCTGCGCATTAATTTGAAGGTGGGGGCTGTTCGTCGGATCTTGAACAATTTCATAAACACCAGCTGGACAGTATCTCTGGGCAGGCTCATCGTACAGAGCCAGGTTAACTTTTATAGGTAGCTCAGGGTTTTTAAGCCTGAGGTGGCACGGCTGATTCTCGTCGTGATTAGTGTTGGACACGTAAACCGAAGATAAACGGTCAAAAGTTAACGTACCATCGGGTCTGGGATAAACGATAGGTTTAGAAACAGCTGCGCGGTGCAAAGATTCGTGATCGGGCCGCTGATTACGCAGGGTCCAGGGGGCCTTGCCTCGAAAGAGAACCTGGTCAATGCCCGCGAGGATTGTTCCGGCAATAAGCCCTTTGTGGAAGCCTGGCCTTACGTTTCGCGCCCTATAAAGCTCATCCCAGATCCACGATGTTCGAAATGATCGAGGATAATCCTCAAGCAGTGCCGGGGCGTTGTCTTGCCCTAACGCCTTGGCAATGGCTTCGGCGGCCAGCATGCCGGATTTCATCGCCGTATGAGTTCCTTTGATTTTTGGCACATTTAAGGTGCCGGCCTCGCAACCAATAAGAGCACCTCCGGGGAAAATCAGTTCCGGCAAAGACTGGAAACCGCCTTCATTTAGCGCGCGAGCGCCATAAGAAATACGCCGGCCGTCCTTGAATATTCCGCGGATAGACGGGTGGGTTTTAAAGCGCTGAAATTCCTGGAAGGGAGAAAGGTAAGGGTTGACGTAATCAAGGCCAACAACAAATCCGACAGCAATCTGATTATTCTCTAAGTGATAAAGGAAAGATCCTCCATAAGTATCTTGGGGTAGAGGCCAGCCGGCGGTATGCAGAATGAGGCCTTGGCGGTGTTGCGCAGGATCAACCTCCCACAATTCCTTAATGCCGATACCGTAGGTTTGCGGGTCCGCGTGGCGATTAAGAGAAAATCGCTCAATAAGTTCTTTGCCGAGATGACCACGGCAACCCTCGGCAAATAAAGTGTACCGGCCTTTGAGAATCATCCCCGGCTGATAATGATTGCTTTTGGTCCCGTCTTTATTGACACCCATGTCGCCTGTAACAATTCCGGCAACTTGGCCCTTATCGTCGTAGTTAATCGTGGCGGCGGCAAAGCCCGGGTAGAGTTCCACACCGAGAGATTCAGCCTCGGCACCAAGCCAGCGAACGACATTACCCAAGCTAACAATGTAATTGCCGTGATTTTTTAAGGACCTTGGCAAAAGAAAATGGGGCCAGGTAAAGGCCTTTTCTTCAGTCAGGAAAGAGAATTTCTCCTGGGTGACGGGACAGTGCAAAGGGGCGCCGCGGTTTTTCCAATCGGGCAGTAATTCGTCTAAAGCGCGCGTTTCAATAACTGCGCCGGATAAAATATGACCGCCAATTTCAGCGGCTTTTTCAACGACGCAGACTGATATGTCCCGGCCAAGCGTGGCCGCTGATTGGCGTAGCCGTATGGCGGCCGAAAGCCCGGCCGGACCGGCCCCGACAATGACGACATCGAATTCCATGGTTTCGCGCTGCATAATTTCTTGCAACCTTTAATGGATTACCTTGCTATTGATATAGCATGACGCCAGAGTCGAAAAGATATCGACAAAAACTAAGCATGAGAGTCGGGTCAGGTGGATCGGAAATCGAGCCTTACAGCCTTAGAATGGCAAACGGAAATCGGCGTTGACGAGGCTATTAATGATATGCCGGTTAACCGTTTCTTGCCTTCGCAAGCGCCGACTGCTCAGTCTGCAAAGGTACAGGTTCATTCAGGAGACTCGCCCTTTGACCCCCTCTTAAAGGCATTGGATAAAGCTACAAAGGAGTCTCCGAAAACAGCACCTTCCGTCATCGTAGAAAAGGCTCTACCCATCGAAACGGCAGTGGAAAGTATTGCCCGTGAAATGGCTAACAACGCGAATAATTTAGGGGATCTTAAGCAAGCTTTGGAAGCTTTTGAGGGATGCGCCTTAAAAAAGACAGCGACAAACCTTGTATTTGGTGATGGCAATCCTGAGTCAGGCTTAATGTTTGTCGGAGAGGCGCCAGGTGCAGATGAAGATCGCCAGGGTAAGCCTTTTGTCGGTGTGTCAGGTCGCCTTTTGGATGAGATGCTAACGTATATAGGTCGTGACCGATCGACGTTTTATATTACCAACCATATTTATTGGCGGCCACCAGGTAATAGGACGCCATCCGCTTCAGAGGTTGCCGCTTGTTTACCGTTTATCCAACGCCATATTGAATTGGTGAATCCACGCGTTCTTGTTCTGGTCGGCGGCGCTGCTGCCAAGGCTCTGTTAGAGCGCACTGAAGGAATCAATAAATTAAGGGGTCAGTGGTTTGAGTATAAAACCCCCATGTTAACCGAATCTATTCCTGCGATGGCTATTTTCCATCCGGCATATCTTCTTAGGCAGCCAGCGCATAAACGACTCGCGTGGCGGGATCTTTTGGCTCTCAAACAAAAATTAGTCAGCGAACAATCAATCATTTCAAGCGGTTGAGGCACAGGAATTTCCACTCCTTGCCAGGGGTGGCAGAGTCGGATAACGATCCGCCTCCCCGCGTCGGCTCAAGAGAGATCGCGTGATTAAATTTGTTTGTGCAGTAAGCCTCACAATCTCCACAGCCACCTTATTTCTTGCCGGCTGTGGTTCAAGCTCAACACTCGTGGATATTGATGCGCCGACGCCTCCTCTTCAGGCCAAGCCGTCCATTGAAGCGGTGCCGGCTGCGCTCAGTGGCGAGGTGAATAAAACCTCTGATCGCCCCGGCGGCGAGGTAATGGCTATTGCGCCCACGCCGTTCGATGTAAATAAAAATTTACCTACTTCTGATGATATTCCTGTCGTTCTGACGCCCGCCGACGCCGAGCGGTATCGTTTGGTTTTTGCCCTGCAGGACAAAGGCGACTTTAAGGCTGCAGATAAAATTATCGCAACTATTCAGGATCAAAGATTGCAGGGCCATGTTTATGCTCAACGCTATCTTTATGCCAGCTATCGAAGCTCTTATCTGGAACTCGCAGGCTGGATGGATAAGTATGCCGAGTTGCCGGATTCCCGACAAATCTATGAGCTTGCGCTTAAACGTCGAGGCAACAATGCGCCGGCTTTGGTGCAGCCGGTGGGACGAATTTGGTTGACGGATAGCCGAGATGAATTGCCGTCGCTAGAAATGGCGCCGACTGTTCCGCCTCGGAAGCCCGCTATAGAAAAACTTGCCGCTTCGTCGATTGATAAGATGCAAGAGAGGTTGGCGCGGGGATGGATCGATGGCGCTCAAGAGACTCTGAAAAGTTCAGAAAACTTGAATATATTTAGTCCGCTTGAGATTGACTTTTGGCAATCACGAATTGCTTTTGCCGCGTTCCTTGAGGGGGACGACCGCCGTTCGCGTGAAATTGCCTCAGCGGCAATTTCACGTTCTCAATCCGCTGTTCCCTTAGCTCACTGGATCACAGGTCTGATCGCCTGGCGTCAGAAAAATTACGAGGAAGCGCAGATGCGCTTTGCTGTGGTGGCTGAGCGGCAATCGTTATCGGCTTGGAATCGGGCGGCGGCAGCCTATTGGGCTGCACGCTCAGCGAACAAACGCGGTCACCAATCAGAAGAAACGCAATATCTAAAGCAAGCGGCAAATTATCCGCGAACCCTGTACGGCCAATTAGCACGACACCAGTTAGGCTTAGATACAGGGCTAACCCTCGTCCTTGGTACGCAAGGTACGAAGGAAATGGCGAGCTTGATGGCGTCCTCACGGGCTGCTCGCGCTTTGGCGCTTCTTCAGGTAGGTCAAAAAGATCGTGCCGAGAAAGAGCTGCGCATACTGGCGAATGAGGCGCCTGCAGAGATACTTTCGCCCTTGGCAAAGGTTATTGAGAAAGCGGGGATGTCGGCTGTTGCTCTGCATATGGGACAGTCAACCAATCTGCGCGGCAGCGGTCTGGCTGACATATTGGCTTATCCCGTACCGCCGTATCGCCCTCGCAAAGGCTTTGTTGTTGATAAGGCCCTCTTATTTGCTCTGATGCGGCAAGAATCCGCCTTCCGTCCGGAAGCGCGCAGCAAAGTAGGGGCTCGAGGATTGATGCAACTTATGCCGGCGACAGCCAAGTCGATAGCCAAGCGGACAGGCGTAGCTCATTACGATCCAGACGCTCTCGATGATCCAGAGTTTAACTTAGATTTGGGGCAGTCTTATGTTGAGCATCTTTTGGAATCTCCCCCGGTAGAGCGAGATTTATTCATGTTGGCGGCGGCCTATAATGCGGGTCCCGGCGCCGCAAAACGGTGGCATGCCCGTATCCGGCACGGCGGGGATCCTCTATTGTTTATCGAGTCCTTGCCGCGCAGCGAGACCCGAGATTTTGTTGAGCAGGTTTTGACCAATTTCTGGATTTATCGCGCCAAGCTAGGGCAGAAATCTCCATCCAAAGAAGATCTCGTTCAGGGTCGGTGGCCGTCTTATGTGGCGATGGATGCCCCAGAGACAAAGGCTGCCGAGGCAACGCCATGGCCGGTATCGACAAAACCTTAGCCTTTATCCCGGTCCGAATTGCCGTATTAACCGTATCGGATACGCGAACAATGGCTGACGATAAATCAGGGGATGTTCTGATTGAAAGAATTTCCAAGTCGGGTCACTCCCTAGCCGCACGAGCTATCGTTAAGGATGATGTAGAGCTGATCATAAAATCTCTTGGGCAGGGGATCGATGACCCGCTAACCGACGTCATCATCACAACCGGAGGCACGGGTATTACAGGCAGGGATGTGACCCCTGAAGCTCTTTCCCGCGTGTGTGAAAAAGACATCCCGGGTTTTGGCGAGTGTTTCCGCTGGATCAGCTATAAAACGATCGGCACGTCCACCATTCAAAGCCGCGCCTGTGCCGGTGTCGCCAAGGGGACATTTATCTTTGCATTGCCGGGCTCGCCGGGTGCTTGCCGCGATGGATGGGATGAAATCTTGCAGTATCAGCTGGATAGCCGATATCGACCCTGTAATTTTGTCGAACTTATTCCGCGTCTGCGCGAGAAATAAACGTCGAAACCGTAGACGACTTTATCTGAGCGCTGTAGGTTGGCGACCCTAACCTAGAGGGCCTGTAGTTCAGTGGTTAGAACGCACCGCTCATAACGGTGTTGTCGCAGGTTCGAATCCTGCCGGGCCCACCATATTTCTCTTAAGCTCTGGAGTTCCCAATGCCCACGATCTTGCTGTTGGTCGGCTCGAACGTGCTGATGACCTTTGCTTGGTATGGTCATCTCAAATTTCCCAATGTGCCTCTTTGGAAGGTCGTTTTAATCAGTTGGGGTATCGCTTTTTTTGAGTATTGTTTGGCCGTACCTGCTAACCGCCTGGGTTATGGCCAATTCTCGGGTCCTGAACTTAAAGTCATTCAAGAGGTTATCACCTTGGTGGTCTTTGCCGGCTTTGCAGTTCTTTATTTAGGTGAGGCAATACGTTGGAATCATTTTGCCGCGTTTGCCTGTCTCATTGGTGCTGTTGTCTTTATGTTTCGCTTCTAAAATCCGGCCATAAAAAAGGCCTGCGAAGCTGCCTCCGCAGGCCTTTTAAGTAGAATGAAGTTATTTATTTCATAACTTCAATTTCATTAAGCGGTTTGCCTGTGTTATCGCGCAGGAAGATGAACCCGATAATCACCGTCATAATGGCGACGCCGATCGGGTACCACAGACCGGCATAGATATTGCCGGTTACGGCCATGGTCGCTGTTGCGATCAAGGGTAACAGTCCGCCGAACCAGCCATTGCCGATGTGGTAAGGCAAGGACATGGAAGTGTAGCGGATCTTGGTGGGGAACAGCTCCACCAGGAAGGCAGCGATAGGCCCGTAAACCATCGTCACGTAAAGAACCAAGATGACCAAGATAAGTAAGGTCATAGGATAATTGACCTTGGTTTTATCGGCTGGGCCGGGATATCCCGCAGCTTTCAATGCCGCTTCGGTTTGAGCCTGGACTTTATTGGCGACCCAGTCCATAGCGCTAATTTCCGTGCTGCCGATCATTACTTTTGTAGGTGTACCTGCCGGTGCATCGACAGAGGTAAAGGATAGGCCTTGTTTCGCCAGGAAGTCGGTCACTCGATCGCAGTCCGAAAACTTCGTGCGCGGTGTAACAAAGAGATGGAAGTTACATTGCGCTGGATCAGCCGTTACCGAGATGGTCGTTTTCGCCTGAAATTCCTCCAGAGCCGGATTGACGTAATGGGTCAACCCATGAAACAGCGGAATATAGGTGATCGCTCCCAATAGGCAGCCAGCCAGGATAATTTTCAGTCTGCCAATTTTATCGGATAAAGCCCCGAAAAAGATGAAGAATGGCGTGCCAATCAGTAGAGATGCCCCGATCAGCATATAAGTTGTCAGGTAATCAAGCTTGAGAGTGATCGACAGAAAGAACAAGGCGTAAAACTGGCCCGTATACCAGATGACGCCTTGACCCGCCGTTGCGCCCAACAAGGCAAGAAGAACATATTTGTTATTGGGGTAACGGAAGAAGCTGTCAGTTAAGGGCCTGTCAGAACCTTTGCCTTCCTTTTTCATCTGCACGAATACAGGCGATTCACTGAGCTTGATTCGAATGTAAACCGAGAAAATCAAAAGGACGAGCGAGATCAAGAAGGGATAACGCCATCCTTGTGCGGAGAACTCTGCCGCCTCCATGTTAGCGCGGCATAGGGCGATAATTAATAGCGAGAGGAAAAAGCCCAAGGTTGCCGTAGTTTGGATCCAGCTTGTAGACAGTCCTCGTTTGTTATTAGGGGCGTGCTCGGCCACATAGGTTGCCGCCCCTCCGTACTCACCGCCCAAGGCTAAGCCTTGCAGCAAGCGAAGGGTGACCAACAGAATCGGTGCGACCCAACCAATTTGCGCAAATGTTGGCAAAAGCCCGACAGCAAAGGTAGAAGCGCCCATCACGACGATGGTGATTAAGAAAGTGTATTTTCGTCCCACCAAATCGCCAATGCGACCAAAGAAAATCGCGCCGAAAGGCCGTACAAGAAAGCCGGCGGCATAGGTTACGAAGGCTGAAAGCAGAGCGGCCGTATCGTTGCCTGGCGGAAAGAAAAGCACCGCAAAGAAGGGCGCCAAGGTTGCATAAAGATAAAAGTCGTACCATTCAAAGACGGTACCAAGTGAAGAAGCGAAAATAACAAATCGCTCTTCTTTGGGTGATACCAGCCTTCCGGCTGATGCTGCCCGAGCTGTTGCGGAATTCATAAATCGTTTCCCCTCAGTTAGATGCGAAACTCTACACGTAGATGGCCTCGCGTTGGCGTTCGGGTTTTCCCGATACGATCATTTGCAGTTTAGATTGACGGAGAAAAGTTAACGAAAATCTTTACATCGAAAAGGCAACGCCTTTATCGATCAGCCTGAAGGTGCACCTTTCTTACGCCCTGAGGCCGCCCACCAGTCACCTGCATAGTCGCCTCAGCGTAACGTAGATAGATCAGCCACCACAAGGGGATTAGGCCCGGAATAAGGCTATTTGCCGCCAAAATAAGCACCGACTCGGTAAGGGGTATCCATGTTTTCCCTATTTGCCCCTAGCAGAAGAGCTTGCTACAACCCCCTCCAATAAAGTTTCGGTGGAGTTCTTTATGGCTAGTTATCAGTATGTCTATGTAATGAAGGGCCTTTCGAAGGCCTATCCCGGCGGGAAGCAGGTCCTTAAGGACGTTTGGCTGTCTTTCCTGCCAGGGGCAAAAATAGGTGTGCTGGGGTATAACGGTGCCGGTAAATCCACCTTGATGCGAATCATGGCCGGTATGGATAAGGAATTCACCGGCGAGGCCTGGTCCGCAGAGGGCGCGACGGTCGGCTATTTATCGCAGGAGCCCGAACTTGATCCAAAATTAGATGTTGCTGGCAATGTCATGCAGGGGCTTGGGCCGGTTAAGCAACTGATGGATCGATTTAATGCGGTTTCGGAAAAATTGGGTACGGTTGAAGATCCGGATGAAATGACCAAATTGATTGAAGAGCAGGGTGCGCTTCAAGAAAAGATCGATGCGGCTGACGCCTGGGATTTAGATCGCCGCATCGAGGTTGCCATGGATGCATTGCGCTGTCCGCCGGGAGAAGCCGATGTTACCAAGCTTTCGGGTGGAGAGCGCCGCCGCGTCGCCCTATGTCGCCTACTTCTGTCTAAGCCGGATTTACTATTGCTTGACGAGCCGACCAACCATTTAGATGCGGAGAGTGTTGCTTGGCTTGAGCAATTTTTGGCCCGATATGAAGGAACGGTTGTTGCCGTGACCCATGATCGTTACTTTTTAGACAATGTGGCCGGATGGATTCTGGAATTAGATCGAGGCAAAGGCATTCCTTTCGAGGGAAATTATACGGCATGGCTTGAACAAAAAGAGCAGCGCCTCGAACAGGAAGAAAAAGAAGAATCTTCGCGTCAGCGCACTCTGAAAGAGGAGTTGGACTGGATTCGTCAGTCACCGTCTGCTCGCCGGAGTAAGAGTAAGGCGCGGGTCGCCGCCTATGAGGAGCTCCTAGCTAAATCCTTAGAAAAAGGTCCGGGAACGGCGCAGATTGTTATTCCGGCTGGTCCGCGGCTAGGGGGCATTGTTATCGATGCTACAAAACTGCGTAAGGCCTATGGCAATCGATTGTTGATCGACGAGCTGTCGTTTCGGTTGCCTCCGGGTGCGATCGTTGGTGTTATTGGTCCCAATGGCGCCGGAAAAACGACGCTATTCCGCATGATTACAGGGGCTGAAGTGCCTGATTCGGGACAGCTTCGATTGGGGGAGACAGTAAAACTTGGTTATGTGGACCAAAGCCGTGATTCATTGAATGCTACAAAAACCGTGTGGGAAGAAATTTCCGATGGCAATGAAGAGCTGGAGTTAGGTAAGCGCAAAATGTCATCGCGCGCTTATGTCGGCGCCTTTAATTTTAAAGGAACCGATCAGCAGAAAAAAGTTGGTCAGTTGTCCGGAGGTGAGCGTAATCGTGTTCACTTGGCGAAAATGCTTAAGTCCGGCGCCAATTTGCTGCTATTGGATGAGCCGACCAATGATCTTGACGTTGATACCTTGCGCGCGCTGGAGGAGGGCTTATTAAATTTTGCCGGTAGCGCCGTCGTCATTAGTCACGATCGGTGGTTCTTGGATCGGATTGCCACTCATATCCTGGCCTTCGAAGGCGATTCCCAGGTTACCTGGTTTGAGGGTAACTATGATGCCTATGAAGAGGATAGAAAACGCCGTCTCGGAGATGCAGCCGTACAGCCGCATCGCCTTCGCTTTAAGCCGCTTGAACGATAAAAAAGGGGGCTAAATAGCCCCCCTTTAATTCAGCAAAGGTAGATCACTTTGCGAGTTTTTGGTTCTTTTTACGCAAGGCCTCTAAAAGTCCGGAAATTTTGCCGCCGTTGCTGTTGATGACGGACTGAAATTCCTCACGATGGGTTTTCGCCAAACTGGTTCCTTCCGCGAGGATATCGATAATGCGATAATCCGTACCTTTTTGCTGCAAGACCCAACCCACACGGATAGGGGCGCCGTTGGGGCGTAAGATCTCGCTATTAACCATGGCCATGTCGGGGCTCTCCATGGGTTTTGCATCAGCTACAGCGAGCTTTTCGCCAGAAAATTGACGGAACCGATCCAGATAGGCGCTTGTGACGAAATCTTCGAACAACTTCAGGAACTCGTCACGCTCAGCGTCTGTGGCGCGTTGCCAATTACGCCCTAAAACAAGCTTTGCTGTTGTGCCAACATCAAAAGATTTTTGAAACAGGTCTCGGAAACGCCGTTCGCGTTCCGCTTCATCCATTTGCTTGCCGGTTAAGACGCTTACTGCTGTTTCTGATAAATTTTTCATGAAGGCCACGGCACCGTCGGTCGAAACTTGGGCGCGTGCGGTAGTAGCGAAACTCATCGCCAGAATAACCGATGCGAAACTGTTTAGTATGAAGCGACGCGTCAGCATGGATCAGTACACCTAAAGTAATCGGGATATGGCCGTTTGGCTCGATAATCTTCACTGCTAGTGAACTACCATAGGCCTAGCCATGGCGGCAAATTCTTTGTATAGCCGCGGCGGTCCTAAGATAGAGAAAATTGCATCCATTTTTTGTTTTGGCTAAACCCTAGGAAAAAGGCGGTTTTAACTAGCCAATTCCGGTTCATCTATCCGTTTAGCCTTAGCCTCCGTCCTTCTTACGAAAGGCGTCTAAGGTAACGATTTTCTCTTGGGCTTTGGGGGCGGCCGAGTCGGCAGGTATCGACTTGATATTAGGTTGTGATTCTTTGCTTGGCTTTACTTTTGAGGGTTTTTTAGTCTCCTCAGATGGGACCGTCGGTTGAAACTGTAAGCCAAAGTTAACGCCAGGATCGGCAAAAGCCGTGACCGCAGCAAAAGGAATAACTAGAGGTTCTGCAATGTCATTAAAGCTTAAGCTGACTGAAAAACTCTTGTCGTCAACTTTCAGATCCCAATATTGGTTTTGTAGAACAATGGTCATTTCTTCTGGGTACCGTTCATGCAGCCAATCGGCGATGACAACGCCGGGGAAATCGGTTCGAAAAGTAATATAAAAATGATGATTTCCGATAAGGCCGACTTTCATCGCCTGCGCTAGAGATTCCTTAATAACGCTACGCAAAGCATTCTCGACCATTCGGTCGTAACGATAAGGTCCTTCCGTCATTACACCCTTCAGAAACCTGTGGTTAGTCAGCCGCGGTGGGGGGCTTCTGTTGCCCGGCGCCCCCCGAGCCGCGCTTGCTTAGCTATTAAGCAGCGAGTGCGATTTTGTTATCGTTCGCACCTAGAAAATGGCCCGATAACGGCGGAACCATGCCGAACGCAAACCACGCCTTTACCACGCGCGTCGATCCTAGTTCGCCCCCATAAGCTTTCCTAAGGGTGGAGGCGCCGGGTACTGCCCCCGGGTCCGCATCGCTTATGCCGCGAGGCCCTCTAGCGTCATAGTCGGTTGCCCGACACAGATAATATAGAAACTAAATGAGGGTTCTGAAACCCCCTTGACAGCCCTGGGGCAAAATTATCCCCATATTCTTGAAATAGGCACTATTCCTCTAGGTTCGTCCTGGTTTATCAGTAGCGTGATGCTTGGCCTGCCTGAGGATAAGAGAGATGCAAAAAACAGCTTCTTCGGAACGAAATATCGAGCCGCAAGGCCGGGGGCCAAAAGTGTCGAGGTCTGCTGAAGAGCCAAAGCTGTTAACCCAGGATCAGCTGGCGGATGTCACGGCAAGCCGCGCCGAAAATTTTCCAACGCGCCGCGCAACCGTGCCGGCTTTAGAAGAAATTTTATTTGAGCCGATCCCCGTTCTCGACCATGGGTTCATTCGTGTCATTGATTACATGGGGGATGACGGCGCCGTAGTTCAGGCAGCTCGTGTTTCCTATGGCCGGGGAACCCGCAAGGTTTCAGAAGACGCGGGGTTAATCCGGTATCTGATGCGGCACTGGCATTCAACACCCTTTGAAATGGCCGAGATCAAATACCACGTGAAGCTACCGATTTTTGTGGCTCGGCAATGGATTCGCCACCGCATGGCGAACGTCAATGAATATTCAGCGCGTTATTCCATTTTGGATAAGGAGTTCTATCTGCCGGCGCCCGAACATCTTGCTGTGCAATCCAAAAGTAACAGGCAGGGACGGGACAAGCCACTCGATTCCGCTAGGGCAACCGAAGTCTTAAATTTGCTCCGCGAGGATGCGGAACGTGCCTATGCACACTATGAGGATATGTTGGGGGGGGCTGAAGGGGCCGAAGATGATAATCCGGGGCTGGCTCGGGAATTGGCCCGAATGAATCTGTCATTGAATTATTACACCCAATGGTACTGGAAAACGGATCTGCATAATTTGATGAACTTTTTACGTTTGCGTGCAGATGCGCATGCTCAATACGAGATCCGCGTTTATGCGGAGACCATGTTGGAAACCTTTAAACGATGGGTGCCTCTCACCTACGACGCGTTTCAAGAATACCGATTGGGATCGGTACAGCTTTCCGCATCGGGTCTCAAGGTTGTGAAGCGCCTTCTTGCTGGTGATAACGTCTCTCAGGTTGAGAGCGGCCTCAGCCCGCGTGAATGGCGGGAATTAATGGCGTCGCTAGGGCGGACAACTTAAGAATCATGCGATAAAATTAGTAATATGATAGCCCTGCAAATACAGCAGGGCTGTCAGATCGCCGTGATCGATGCGTGCGGATGCAGCTTCTCGAACCTTGGGTTTGGCATGAAAGGCAACGCCAAGCCCGGCCGCGGCTAATAAGGGAATGTCATTGGCCCCATCGCCCACAGCCGCAACATCTTGCAGCGAGATTGATCTTTGAGTTGCGATTTCGTGCATGGATGACAGCTTGGCATTCTTGTCCAGGATGGGATCGGCGACGGTGCCGGTAAGCCTGCCATGTTCAATGACAAGCGTATTGGCGCGGTCTTCATCGAAAGCCAACGCTTTGCGCACCTGCTCCGTAATGGCAGTGAAACCTCCGGATACAAGCGCGGTGTAGGCGCCATGCGCTCGCATCGTTTTTACAAGCGTTGCGGCACCGGCAGTAAAGTGCATTTGCCGCCAAACCCGATCTAAAAGCTCAGCATCTATTCCCTTTAAGAGATTGACGCGGTAGCGCAAGGCTTCGGAGAACTCAAGCTCGCCGCGCATGGCGCGTTCAGTGATGGGGGCGATTTGATCGGCTATTCCTGCCTCGGCGGCTAAATCATCGAGGGTTTCTGAGGTTACAATGGTGGAGTCCATGTCCGCGATCAAAAGATGCTTACGACGCCTGTTGCGCGACTGAACAGCAAGATCGATAGGCTTATTACCGAGATATTGACGGATAAGAATTTCTATATCTTGGGCTTTGTCCGCGCTTATATAGATATCCATGGCAATGTTTGGTGCGAGAACTTCTGTGCGATCGACCCTGACTCTGGACGAGCGAAGCACTCCACAGATCGCGTCGATTAGCTTATGATCGAGGCAAGGAGCATCAGGGCTACAGATCAGGGTTAGAACAAGTTCCATGTTATCTGCATAACATAGTCGCGCTGGCAAGAAAGCAGAAACCACCTCTATGGCGTCAGATCTTATCATAGTTATCGCTGGATTAACCGCGTCTGGCAAATCGCGAGCGGCTTTGGCGCTGGCAGAAAGTCTGAAGGGGGTTGTGATCAATGCTGATAGCATGCAGGTCTACCAAGCTCTTCCTATCTTGACCGCACAGCCAACCGCGGCCGACCGTGAGCGGGCGCCGCATCGGCTCTACGCTACCGTACCCCCCACGCAAATTTCTTCTGCGGGGATATGGTCACAACAGGCAGTTCAAGAGATCGAGGTCGCGCGTAACGGAAATCATGTGCCTATTCTTGTCGGAGGAACCGGTCTTTATCTTAAGGCGCTCTTCCAAGGTATTGTTGATGTTCCGTCAATTTCTGACGAGGTACACCATTCAGTAAGAGAGAGGTTAGAAAACGAAGGTACAAACGGTATTTATGGGGAGTTGTCCCGCACCGACCCCGCCATGGCGCAAAAGCTGCGACCGCAAGATACCCAGCGTTTGGTTCGGGCGCTTGAGGTGATGATGGAAACCGGCCGTTCTTTACTGGATTGGCAACGATCCGCAACCAAGGCCGCATTATCTTCTGATCAGGTGCTGTTCATATCCTTTGAGCCCGACCGAGAAACCCTGTTGCCGGCAATTGCCGCTCGTCTCGCACAGATGATCCAACGGGGGGCCCTGGAGGAAGTGCGTGATCTGATGAAGCTTAATTTGCCCTCTGACCGGCCAATATTGCGGGCCGTAGGGTTCCGCGAATTTTCTTCTTATCTGGAAGGTCGGTGCTCTCAGGAGGAGGCGCTTGCCCAAGCCAACATTGCAAGTCGCCAATATGCAAAACGGCAGAAAACCTGGCTTCGGACCCAAATGCGGGATTTTGGGCAAGGGCAGAAAATAGTTAACGCGCAATTTTCGGAAAGTTTTGTGCCCGAAATCTTATCATTTGTTCGAAGTTTCCATTGACCCTAAGGATAACACCCACTACGGTGCGCGCCTTCCTACCGAGTCGAGGATTTAAGGAATGGCCGCACGTCCCTCAACACCCCCCCGTCGTTTGACGGGTGCAGAAATTGTCTTGAAAGCCTTGGCAGATCAAGAGGTTGAGGTTGTATTTGGCTATCCTGGCGGTGCCGTTCTTCCCATATATGACGCCCTATTTAAGCAAAATCGTATCCGCCATATTCTGGTGCGTCATGAGCAGGCGGCTGTCCATGCCGCTGAGGGGTACGCCAGATCAACAGGCAAGGTTGGCGTGGTTTTGGTGACGTCAGGTCCTGGTGCGACAAATGCCGTAACCGGTTTAACCGATGCCCTGATGGACTCAGTCCCGCTTGTTTGTCTTACAGGCCAGGTGCCGACCCACTTGATTGGGAATGACGCCTTTCAGGAAGCAGATACGGTGGGGATCACCCGGCCCTGCACCAAGCATAATTATCTGGTGAGGGACGCTAGTCGCTTGGCCCGCACGCTGCATGAAGCCTTTTATGTCGCACGCAGCGGGCGTCCGGGACCTGTCGTGGTTGACTTGCCCAAAGACGTTCAATTTGCCGAAGCGGATTATTTGGGCCCTGAAGGGATTGAACATAAGACCTATCGTCCTGTCGTTCAGCCGCGCCAGAGCGATGTTGAGGCCATAGTCGACATGATGCAGGCCGCGAAGTGTCCGCTCTTTTATTGCGGCGGTGGCGTCATCAACTCGGGCCCCGAGGCGACCAAGCTTTTGCAAAACTTAGTCCAAATAACAGGGTTTCCGATCACCCTAACCTTGATGGGGCTCGGCGCCTATCCCGGTTCCGATCGGCAGTTTCTGGGCATGGTAGGTATGCATGGCACATGGGAAGCGAACCACGCCATGCATCAATGCGACTTGATGATCGCCGTAGGGTCGCGCTTTGACGATCGCGTGACGGGAAAGCTTACCGCCTTTGCGCCAAATAGCCGAAAGATACACATCGATATTGATCGCTCCTCCATCAACAAGAGCGTTCATGTGGATTTGGGAGTTGTCGGCGATTGCGGTGCGGTCTTGGGTGAAGTAATCAAGGAATGGAAGCGCCGCAAGGCTCGGGTGGACGGCAAGGCTCTGGACAGCTGGTGGAAACGGATTGATGCCTGGCGCGCCCGCGATTGCCTACGGTATCAAAACTCAAAAACCATCATTAAGCCGCAGTACGCCATTCAACGTCTTTACGAAAAAACCAAGTCGCGCTCTGCTTACGTAACGACCGAAGTGGGGCAGCATCAAATGTGGGCGGCGCAGTTTTATAAATTTGAGAAGCCGCAGCATTGGATGACGTCGGGCGGTCTTGGTACCATGGGGTATGGTTTGCCCTCGGCGATGGGGGTGCAGATCGCTCATCCTGATGCGCTTGTGATCGATATCGCGGGTGAGGCTTCAATATTGATGAATATTCAGGAAATGTCGACGCTGGCGCAGTATCGGTTGCCGGTGAAGGTCTTCATCCTCAATAACGAGTATATGGGTATGGTTCGGCAATGGCAGGAGCTGCTTCATGGCGGCCGTTATTCCGAAAGCTATTCCGAGGCGCTTCCTGATTTCGTCAAATTGGCTGAAGCTTTTGGCGCTGTTGGGCTTCGGGCCAGAACCCCGTCTGAGCTAGACGATGTTATCGATGAGATGCTAGCGGTCGATCGGCCCGTTATTGCTGATATCATGGTGGATAAAAGCGAAAATTGTTTCCCCATGATACCTTCGGGCGCGGCGCATAACGAGATGTTGTTGGGGCCGGCGGATCAGTCCAACCGGACTGTATCCGAAGATGGAATGGTTTTAGTTTAAGGGATGCAAAGTTCTATGAATAAACGGCAAGCATCTGTCGCCGGTCACCCGCCGGCTGCTTATACCTTCGTTACGCAATCCGATCAGATTGAGCGGCACACCTTTGCCGTCTTGGTGGATAATGAGCCGGGTGTTTTGGCGCGGGTCATCGGACTTTTCTCCGGCCGGGGCTACAACATCGAAAGCCTCACGGTTTCTGAAGTGCACCATACCAAGAGTCTGTCGCGTATTACGGTCGTCACAACCGGAACGCCCATGGTCATCGAACAGATCAAACATCAGTTAGACCGTCTGGTACCTGTGCATCAGGTTCGCGATCTAACAGCCGAAGGCGATCATATCGAAAAGGATTTGGCTTTGGTTAAAGTCATCGGAGGTGGGCAAGAACGTCATGAGGCGTTACGGATCGCCGATATTTTTGGTGCCAAGGTAGCTGACACCACGATCGAAAGTTTTGTTTTTGTAATTACGGGATCGGCCAAGAAAATTGATTCCTTTATTGATCTCATGGGGGGTCTTGGCAATGTCGAGGTCGCCCGAAGTGGGATTGTTGCTATGTCGCGGGGGGCGGAATTGGTGGCGAGCACGGAGTCTCCGTCATCGGCGCCTTCCGCCGTCAAAACATCTCTTACGAAAAAATCATCTGCTAAAAAGGGCAAGGGGCGTAAATAGCCCTGAACTATAAGTTAAGAAAGGGAAGTATTATGCGCGTTTACTATGATCGTGATGCCGATGTGAATCTCATCAAGGGCAAAAAAGTTGTTATCGTCGGCTACGGCAGTCAAGGTCATGCGCATGCCATGAACCTTAGAGACTCTGGCGTCAAAGATGTCGCTGTCGCCTTGCGCCCCGGTTCTGCCACCATCGCTAAGGCCGAAGGAGCAGGCTTTAAGGTCTTATCTCCGGTCGATGCGGCTAAGTGGGCCGACGTTATCATGGTGCTTACTCCCGATGAATTACAGCGGGGCCTCTATGAGCAAGATCTGGCCCCTCATATGAAAAAGGGGGCAGCCTTGGCTTTCGCCCACGGGTTGAATATTCACTTTAATCTGATCGTGCCGCGCCCGGACTTGGATGTTTTCATGATCGCCCCAAAGGGACCTGGTCATACGGTACGATCTGAATATCAGCGGGGCGGCGGCGTCCCCTGTCTTGTAGCGGTGGCGCAAAATCCTTCAGGGAATGCTCTAGAGATTGCCCTATCCTATGCTTCTGCCATCGGCGGTGGCCGCGCCGGTGTTATCGAAACCACCTTCCGTGAAGAATGCGAGACAGATCTATTCGGCGAGCAAGTCGTGCTTTGTGGTGGGCTAACCTCCCTTATTCAAGCAGGGTTTGAAACCTTGGTCGAAGCAGGGTATGCTCCGGAAATGGCATACTTCGAATGCCTGCATGAAGTTAAGCTGATTGTAGATTTGATCTATGAGGGCGGTATGGCCAATATGCGCTATTCGATCTCAAATACAGCTGAATACGGCGACTATACGCGTGGCCCTCGAATCATTACGGATGAAACACGCCAAGAAATGAAACGCGTTCTTGAGGATATTCAATCGGGCAGGTTTGCTCGTGACTGGATGCTCGAAAATCAAGTGGGTCAAACCAGTTTTAGAGCGTTGCGTCGCCGTGCAGCAGAGCATCCGATCGAGGAAGTCGGGGCGAAGCTCCGTGCTATGATGCCGTGGATTTCTAAAAATAAGTTGGTCGATAAGGCTAGAAATTAACCCGCCAGAAAGCGAAGGTTTTGTGGCAGACGAAGAAATTACAGTTTCAGATATCCATCGATTATTCGTTGCCGGCAAGGTTCCGTCCGGTCGCTACCTACAGTCTCGCGCCCTGCTGCGTAATGAAGACAAATGGCGGCAGTGGGCGCGGCTTGCGCTCTTAGCTCTGGGAGTTGGCCAGTTAATCGCGGCCGTCATTTTCTTCTTTGCTTTTAACTGGGCTGAATTTCCCGACATTGGAAAATTCGCAGTGGTTGAGATTCTTATGATTGTCCTCGCCGGTACAGCGGTCTTGGTCGGCTTTGATCGTCCTTTAGGTCAAGCAGCCGGCATTGCGGCCTTTGTCTCTTTCGGCGTGCTTTTGGCCGTCGTCGGGCAGGTATATCAAACGGGGGCTGATGCCTGGACCCTGTTTGCCATATGGGCTGGATTAGCCTTGCCATTTTTGTTTGGTTTGCGCAGCGCCATAGGGTGGTTGGCATGGCTGGTTATTGCCCTTACGGCTGTAAGTCTGTATGCGGAGCAGGTTTTGGTTGCTGATGGTCGAATGGTTATCAGCATGATTCCCGTTTTTCTCGCGCTTATTCTTACCTTGGCTTTGGGTGCTCGAGAATTTCTTGCTGCAAAACAATTTCAGGAGGCAGGACCTTTCTGGATCAGGCTTATCCTTCTTGCTGCCGTTCTTATATTTTGGACCTTCTGTGCGAGCGGTACCATATTTGATTCTGATATTCTGAGGTTAGGTGTGGTTGCTTCGGTATTAATTCCCGTCTCAGGCTTCGCAATTGTTTGTGCTGGAACCCTCAAATTGGCGCTCCGTACCCCTTATGATATGCCCGCTATAACAATGACTTTTTTGGCCATAAGCATTTTCCTTTCTTTGGTTTTAGGTCGGACGCTTTATTTTGTTTTTGGTGAGAATTTCTCCGGTTTGTTTATGATCGGACTTGCCGTGATGGGGGTTTTCGGCGGTGCGGCAGTTCTCTTGCTTCGTCTCTCTCAAGCACAGCGCAGGCAAGTCCGATGATTTATGATAGGCAACAGATTTTTGCGCAGCTTGGCGTCGAAGACGACGGTATCAAGCATGCTGATATAGCTTGGTATATTGAGGTTCTTATTACGGTGGGCGCATGGATTAGTTCCATCGCTCTCGTTTTGCCGATTGCTGTGCTTTTTAGTTTTGCCAACGGCTCCGAAGCCGGATTGCTTTTACCCGCACTCCTAATGGTAGGAGTTGCTTTCTTTCTTTTGCGGCGCGCCGAGGGCGGGCCTTTCCTCCGGCAATTTGCATCGACCATTGCCCTGGTAGGCCAGGGACTTTTGGTTGCGGTTGCCGGCAGCCTATCAGAGTCTATTCTCGTCGCAGCGGGTACAGCCGTGGTTTTGCTGATGATCTCGCTGAAGTTTCTACCCCAAGCATCGATCCAATTTCCGGCAACGATCGCCACTCTGGGCCTCGTCATATTGGGTGTGGGCATGGAGTATCATGTATGGGCGATCGACCTGGTCGTTACGGCGGCCATGGCGCTCGGGGTTTATTTGTTGATCTCTCCGCCGCATCGGTTGGATTTACGGGGATTGGCCACAGGTCTGGTATTTTTAGGGCCGATCATTTTAGGCCTGGGCGAGCTGGGAATGGCAAGTGAGCTTGGTGACTATGCCTGGTATCCCGGCAGAGCCGCTCAACTTATTCTGATAGCGATCTCTTTGTGGCTTGTCTGGCAGTGCAAAATTTTTATTCGCGATCGTCTCGTTTGGATTCTGGTAGCTGCGGCGGTTCTGGTCTTGGGAATTTTAATGCCGGCGGGCCTTTATGGATCGATTATTTTTCTGCTCATCGCCTATGCCTTGGGCAGTGTGCCGTGGGCTTTCGTCGGTAGCTTAGGCGTCACCTTTGCCGTGTCGCGAATCTATTACAATATGGATCTGACGCTGATGATTAAGTCATTCTTACTCGCCGGGGCGGGAATAATATGTATCTGCCTATGGATTGTTGCTGAGCGCGCAGCCCGCATGAGTAAGCCCTCATGAGTAAAACATTGCGGATTTTTCTGTTTCTTGCCGGGGTTGCCGTGGCTCTAATGGCCATTAATTGGCAGATCGTAAAAAATGAGAATTTGCGAAGAAATGGCGCTGAGGTTTTGTTGCCTCTACGTCCTGTAGATCCCCGATCGCTCATGCAGGGAGATTACATGGTTTTGCAGTATGCGATCTTTCCTGACAAGGCGCCCGATGCGGGAATTGTGATTTTATCGGTAGACCAAAATCGTATGGCAAAGTTTCAACGCTTAGATGATGGGGCGCCCTTGCAGGCTAACGAGCAACGGTTACGCTATAAGAAATCCGCTCGTACGGGGCGGGTGCGGTTTGGGATAGAATCCTTCTTTTTCCAAGAAGGCGATCAAGACCTTTATAGCGCAGCCCGGTTTGCCATTGTCAGGATCAGTCCGGAGGGAGACGCTTTTCTGACAGGCTTGGCTGATGATAAAGGCAAACCAATTCAAAGACTTAATAATGAGACGCCTGAGTCTTCGCCACCGTCCTAATCAGTAAAACTCCCCCAAAAACCATTGCCCAACGGCCTCTAAACAGCGTAGGAATAGAAGAAACGGCTCTAAGGTATTGGCCGGACTTATTTTCTATCCATAGTTGCCGGTATTAAGCGATAGGTCTCCAAGGGAACGGGATCATGATTAAGGGGTCAACTCTCGACGGTTTAGCGGCGGCTGGTGGCCGGGTTATTATTTTTGATACGACGCTTCGCGATGGCGAGCAGTCGCCTGGCGCGTCCATGAATCTTGAAGAGAAGTTGCGGATCGCCCGGGTCTTGGAAGAAATGGGTGTCGACGTCATTGAGGCGGGATTTCCGATTGCCTCTAACGGAGATTTCGAGGCGGTACGCGAAGTTGCGCGCATCGTGAAAACCAGCAAGGTCGCAGGATTGGCGAGGGCCGCCAAGCGTGATATCGATCGGGCTTGGGAAGCTTTGAAGGAAGCGGCAAGTCCGCGCATCCACACTTTCTTATCCACGAGCCCATTGCATATGAAATATAAACTGCAAATGGAGCCGGAGGCGGTCCACCAAGCAGTCATTGATAGCATCACCCATGCCCGCAACCTTTGCGATGATGTAGAGTGGTCCCCAGAAGATGGCAGCCGAACCGAACATGATTTTCTCTGCCGCTGCGTCGAAAGCGCCATTAAGGCCGGCGCAAGAACAATCAACGTTCCCGATACGGTGGGTTACACAATTCCTGAGGAATTCGCCGCTCTTATTGCGATGCTGCGCAATCGTGTGCCGAACATCGATCAAGCTGTAATTTCGGTTCATTGCCATAATGATTTAGGTTTAGCGGTCGCCAATTCCTTGGCCGCTGTGAAGGCCGGAGCACGGCAGGTCGAATGCACGATCAACGGTTTGGGTGAGCGCGCGGGGAATGCGGCTATGGAAGAAATTGTCATGGCGCTTAAGACGCGTCGCGATTTCTATCCTTTCCAGTGTGACGTAAAGACGGAATACATCACGCGTGCTTCACGATTGGTCTCGACGATTACGGGTTTTCCTGTTCAGCCCAATAAGGCCATCGTTGGCGCCAATGCTTTTGCCCATGAGAGCGGTATTCATCAAGATGGAATGCTCAAACATGCGGGTACGTATGAGATCATGACGCCGGAGTCGGTAGGGCTGGGAAGGTCGACCCTTGTGCTTGGAAAGCATTCAGGTCGTCATGCATTTCGAGAAAAGCTTCGCGAGTTGGGTTATGACCTTGGTGATAACGCTCTGGAGGATGCCTTCCGGCGTTTCAAAGAGCTCGCAGATCGGAAAAAAGAAGTTTACGACGAAGATCTCGTTGCTTTGGTGGATGACGAGGTCGTCCGAGCACATCAGCGGATCGGTTTTGTGGCTCTGCAAGTGATTTGCGGCTCAATAGGCCCGCAAAAAGCTACGCTGACTTTAGCGATCGATGGGGTTGATAAAACAGTTGTCTCTGAGGGAAATGGCCCTGTTGATGCAACCTTTAATGCGATTAAAGCTTTGTGGCCGCATGAAGCCAAGCTGCAGCTATACCAAGTTCATGCTGTGACACAGGGAACTGATGCTCAAGCAGAGGTCACTGTTCGTCTTGAGGAAAATGGTAAAACGGTCAACGGTCAAGGTGCCGATCCCGATACGATCTGTGCATCTGCTCGGGCCTATATTCATGCACTTAACAAGCTTCTCATCAAACGGGAAAAAACGGCTCCGGCCGCTATGACCGCTTAGGCATAATAAAAAAACGGAAGGCACACGACACCATGTTATCGCGTTTAATGGGGCTGTTCTCAGCGGATATGGCCATAGATTTAGGCACAGCCAATACGCTTGTTTATGTTAAGGGCCGGGGGATTGTCTTAAATGAACCGTCGGTGGTCGCTATCGCAGAAGTCAAAGGCAAAAAACAGGTCTTGGCTGTCGGTGAGGAAGCAAAGTTAATGCTGGGGCGGACGCCCGGCAACATTCAGGCGATCCGCCCTTTGCGTGACGGTGTGATCGCCGATTTCGAGGTTGCCGAGGAAATGATCAAGCATTTTATCCGGAAAGTGCATAAGCGCCGTAGCTTTGCGATGCCGGAAGTCATTATCTGCGTGCCCTCTGGTTCAACAGCGGTTGAGCGTCGGGCTATCCAAGAGTCCGCCGAGAGCGCTGGCGCACGCCGGGTGTTCTTGATCGAGGAGCCTATGGCAGCAGCCATAGGCGCTAATCTGCCTGTCACGGAGCCGACGGGATCAATGGTGGTGGATATTGGTGGCGGAACTACAGAAGTCGCCGTTTTATCTTTGGGTGGGATTGTTTACTCACGTTCGGTTCGGGTCGGCGGCGACAAAATGGATGAGGCGATCATCGCTTACATCCGTCGAAACCATAACCTTTTAGTGGGTGAGTCTTCGGCTGAACGCATTAAAAAAGAGATTGGAACGGCATGCCCACCAGAAAGCGGAGAAGGGCGCGTTATGGAGATTAAGGGGCGCGATCTTATGAATGGTGTGCCTAAGGAAATAGTTATAACGCAGCGGCAAATTGCGGAAAGCTTAGCTGAGCCGGTAGGCGCTATCGTTGAGGCTGTGAAAGTGGCCTTGGAGCAGACGCCTCCGGAACTCGCCGCAGATATTGTGGATAAAGGTATTGTTTTGACGGGCGGCGGTGCTTTGTTGGGTAATCTTGACTTTGTGCTGCGTCATGCGACGGGTCTGCCTGTTTCCATAGGTGATGACCCACTTTCATGCGTTGCGCTGGGCGGGGGCCGGTGTCTCGAAGAAATGCGGACTCTGCGGAATGTTTTGATTAATGCTTACTAGGAAATAGTGGGCGGTAAGGACAAGGTTGTGCGTTACCGGGACAGCTGGCTAGTAAAATACATTACGCCCCTTAAGGCGGCGGCGCGTCGGCTGACTCTAACTTTTTTACTTATCGCCGCTTTTGGCCTTATGCTCGTTGGTAAGGCTGAAACGGTCCTCGTGGAAAATTCTCGCGTCGCTGTAGCTGACATGATGGCGCCGGTTTTGGACGCACTGTCCAGACCCATAGCTGCCGTTGAAGGCATGGTGGATGGAATTATAGAGCTTATCAATTTACGCCAACAAAATGCAGATCTTCGTCTCGAGAACGAGGAGTTACAAAAATGGCGCCATCAAAATGAAATTCTTGAAGCTGAGAACGCAAATCTCCGCAGCCTGCTAAACTTCGTCCCCGAAGCGGCAGTTGCTCAGATAACGGCACGGGTTATTGCCGATGAGGGCGGAGCTTTCCTTCGTACGGTTATGGTGAACACAGGAACGCGCTCAGGCTTGCGCAAGGGGCTGGTTGCCGTTTCTGGTCGAGGGCTTGTCGGTCGTGTTGCTGAGGCCGGAGACAGATCGGCACGGATACTTCTTTTGACTGACTTGAACAGTCGTGTGCCGGTGTTGGTAGAGTCCTCCCGCCATCGTGCGGTTATGGCCGGAGATAATAGCGACTGGCCGCGGCTGATTTACTTGGCGCCAAATGCCGTTGTTGCGCCTGGTGATCGTGTTGTAACGTCGGGGCATGGCGGGGTTTTTCCGCCTGGGATACCGGTAGGCATTGTATCTGTTGCCGCGGATGGAAGTTTGCGAGTTAAGCCCCATGTTGATTTTACCCGTTTGGAGCATATAAGGGTTTTGGATTACGGGCTTGAAGGTATGGTGTCGCTGCCGCCAACTGGCAAAGCACGCCTTGTCGATAGATGAGCGGCTTTATAGCGCGCTTAGAGCTATTGAAGCGCATGGATATTTGGGCTCGGTCCTGTATCCCCGTGGGCCTGGTGCTTTGCAGTATGTTGATGAGTATTTTGCCTTGGCGGTTTCCGGATATTTCTTTGGTTGGACCGAGCTGGGTTGTACTTGCTGTCTATTATTGGTCGGCCCAACGTCCAGATCTTTTACCTATAAGCTTGGTTTTTTTGTTGGGCTTATTTCAAGATATTCTGACGGGTGGTCCGCTCGGTATTAGTGCGCTGCTGCTTGTGTCCTTGCGCGGTTTACTAGGTGCTCAGCGCCGATTTGTCATTGGTCAGACTTTTTTTGTGGAATGGGGCGTATTCGCCGCCGTAGCAATTGCGGCAACGCTTCTGGAGTGGTTATGCATTTCCATAATGTCTAAGAGTTTTTTGCTCATTTCCCCGGCTTTGCTCCAATACATCATCACTGTTATTATCTACCCGGCGATTGCCTGGCTCTTTACTTTGTGCCTGAAGGCGCTTCCTCCCGAACGTGTATGGCTTTAGGTGTATTGTGAAAAAAACTGAGCAAAGTCGGGAGAGAGTCTTTACGCGCCGCGCCGCGATTCTCGGCTTGGCTCAGGGGGGCTTGGTTGGTGTCCTCGCCGGAAGACTTTATTACCTGCAAATCATGCAGGCCGATCGTTACGCGACTTTGGCGGAAGAGAACCGCATTAATATTCGGCTTTTGCCGCCAGCTCGAGGCCGGATACTTGATCGGTTTGGGACGGCTTTAGCGCTTAATCGGCAAACCTACAAGGTTATACTCATTCCAGAGCAGACAACAGATCCCGCTGCCACTTTTGCGGCTTTATCGCAGCTCATTTCTGTCGGAGAAAATGATCGTCGTCGTATCGTCCGAGAGATTGGCAGGCGGCGCGCATTTGTGCCGGTCACGGTTCGCGATGATCTAAGTTGGGATGAAGTAGCCAGTATCGAATTAAATGCTCCGGAGTTGCCGGGTATTGTCATCGATGCCGGCCAAAGTCGGCTTTATCCTCAAGGTGCCATGGCTGCGCATGTGCTTGGGTATGTTTCGGTTGTTTCTGAGACTGAGCAGACAGGCGACCCTTTGTTGGAGCTGCCGGATTTTCGGGTGGGAAAAAACGGAATTGAGCGGCGCCATGATAAAATCATGCGAGGAAAGGCAGGTACATCGGAGGTTGAAGTCAACGCCTTGGGGCGCATTGTTCGCGAGCTCCGCCGCCATGAAGGCGGCTCCGGTAGCGACGTTGTTCTAACTTTAGACATGGGTTTGCAGCAATTTGCGATGAGCAAGCTTCCCCCGGAAGGAGCTGCCGCTGTTGTTGTGGGTGTGCATAACGGCGAAGTTCTCGCCATGGCATCCACGCCCAGTTACGACCCCAATAGATTTAGCAGCGGCATCGCCCCTAATGAATGGCGCGATCTGATCTCGGACCCTCGGACGCCTTTAGTGAATAAAGCCATTCATGGTCAGTATGCCCCAGGATCAACCTTTAAGATCATTGTTGCGCTGGCGGCTTTAGAGGCGGGGCTGCAGCCAGATTTTACCACTTCATGCCATGGTTATACGGAAATTGGCGAGAATCGATTTCACTGCTGGAAGCATGGCGGACATGGTGAAATTGATTTGCATGGCGCCATGGCAGGATCATGCGATGTGTTTTTTTACGAGTTAGGCCTCAAGGTGGGCGTCGACCGAATTGCCGCCATGGCACGGAAAATGGGATTAGGCGCCACCCTGGGCATCGACTTACCGGGAGAGGCTGCAGGATTCATTCCTACGCGGGAATGGAAGCGGACGGCTTTGAAGCAGCCCTGGTGGCAGGGTGATACCCTAATTACATCTATTGGCCAAGGCGCCGTTTTAGGCACGCCCCTTCAGTTGGCGATTATGGCTGCTCGAGTTGCAAACGGCGGTAAGGCGGTTGCCCCGCGTCTGACGCGCGAGTTAAGGGATGGGCCGACCGTAACTCAGATGGCGTTAGATCCGGAGATTTTGCCGGCTAACCTCGGCATTTCCCCTGAATCATTGGCGATTGTCGCTGGAGCGATGTCGGCTGTGGTAAATGAGCCAGGGGCAACAGCCTATGGAAGCCGCATTTCTGTTCCTGGCTTTGCTATGGCAGGAAAGACAGGAACATCCCAGGTTCGCCGGATCACTGTCTCTGAACGGGAGTCAGGCGTTAGGGCAAACGAGGATTTGCCTTGGGCTCAGCGTGATCATGCTTTATTTGTAGCTTTTGCTCCTGTTGAACGTCCTCAATATGCTTGTTCGGTTATCGTTGAGCATGGCGGTAGTGGAGCAAAAGTTGCGGCGCCTATAGCTCGGGATATATTGTTGGAAGTGCAGAAAAGAGATCCTTTGCAAAATACGACCAACCCTGTTGCTGCGGGAGTTGGATGATGCCTGGCTCTCGTTTGCACGGCCTGCGTGATAATGAGATGTCCTATACAGATAAGCTAAGCCATATGAACTGGCCGCTTGTTGCCTTGCTGATGGCAATCGCCGCTGTAGGGTTCGCTATGCTTTATTCGGCAGGCAGCGGTAGTGCCGAACCCTGGGCAATGCGCCATGTTGTACGTTTTAGTGTGACGCTAATCATCATGCTGCTTTTGGCTCTGGTAGATTTGCGCTTTTGGTTTTACCAGGCCTATACGATTTATGCCGTTGTCCTTGTTTTGCTGGCAGCTGTGGATTTGATCGGCATGATCGGCATGGGGGCTCAGCGATGGTTGGACTTCGGTGTTTTTATTATCCAGCCTTCTGAGTTGATGAAGCTGGCTGCCATTCTTGCGCTGGCCCGCTATTTTCATACTCTTCCGTTGGAAGAGCTGCGCAATCGCCCTTTAAGTCTGGCAGTTCCTTTAGTTTTGGTCCTGGTTCCTGTCGCTTTAGTGATAAAACAGCCTGATCTGGGAACGGCCATCATGATTCTTTTTGGAGCAGCGGCGATGATGTTTTTAGCCGGCGTGCGGTGGTGGAAGTTTGCCGCCGTTATCGTTGCCGGCCTGGGAATGCTGCCTCTGGCTTGGCAATTCTTGCATGATTATCAAAAAGATCGCGTTCTTACTTTTCTTGACCCGGAGCGCGATCCTTTAGGACGAGGCTATCATATTCTGCAGTCTAAAATTGCTTTGGGTGCGGGAGGGGTATTCGGAAAAGGCTATCTTCAAGGCTCTCAGAGCCATCTCAATTTCTTGCCGGAAAAACAAACGGATTTTGTTTTTACCATGCTGGGCGAAGAAATGGGCCTTATTGGCGGTTTAGGTCTGATCTTTTTATATGTTTTGGTTATTGGTTATGGGTACTCCATTGCATTGCGTTGTCGGCACCATTTTGGCCGGCTTTTGGCGTTGGGTGTATCCACAACCTTCTTTCTCTACATGTTTGTTAACATGGCTATGGTTACCGGCCTTATCCCTGTTGTGGGTGTCCCGCTCCCCCTCGTCTCTTATGGGGGAACGGCCATGCTGACTGTTATGTTGGGCTTTGGATTAGTGCTAAGCGTTGGGATCCATAAAGATATTTATATCGGCCGCAGGGGCGATGCGGGGGATTGGTAGACTTTGAGCCATTTTCGCAGGAAACAGCTGCTCGACAACGGTTAAACACGATGCTATATCGCCAATTATAACTCAGGTGACAGGCGGGCGCATAGCTCAGTTGGTAGAGCAGCTGACTCTTAATCAGCGGGTCCCAGGTTCGAGTCCTGGTGCGCCCACCATCGCCTAAGGTTATTGTTTTTATGCGGAGAACTCCGCCAATCTACTTTATGGCCATGCACCAATTTCTCTCGCGTCGAACCTTCTTTTGCTCTGGGCTCGGTTTAGTTGGTGCCGCAACACTTCCGCGACTAGCGTTCGGCAATGATCCGCCGCGCCGGGGGGGAACTTTAATTGTTGCTGCGGATACGGAGCCAAGAAATCTTAATCCTGCAATTATCGCCTCTAACGGCGTTTTTTATGTTGCGAGTAAGGTTATCGAACCCCTAGCTGAGGCATCTTATCAGGGTGATGGAACTTCTCCACGTTTGGCAACTTCTTGGATGGGTTCAAAAGATGGATTGTCGATTGCTTTTTCCCTGCGTGAAGGCGTGGCCTGGCACGACGGTAAACCCTTTACATCGGCTGATGTCGCCTTCTCAGCATTGGAAGTATGGCGGAAGCTCCAAAATCTAGGCCGTGCCGTATTTGAAAATCTTGAGGCTGTTGAAACACCAGATGCAAAAACAGCCATCTTTCGCTTCTCGAAACCGACACCCTTCCAGTTAATCAAGAATGCTTTGCCAGCTTTAACCAGCGTGGTCCCGCGCCACATATATCAAGGTACGGATATCCTTGCTAACCCGGCAAATCAAAAGCTTATCGGTACCGGCCCGTTCCGCTTTGTTGAGTATCGCCCCGGGGAATATTACAAGCTGGAACGCAACCCCAATTATTGGGAAAAGGATCGCCCCTATTTGGATGCAATTATATACCGTGTTTTGCCGGACAAAGGAGCAATCGCAGCGGCTCTCGAGGCAGGAGAGATTCATATGGCCGCGTTTTCGGCAGTGCCTTTGGCCGATCTCGAAAGAATTAGCCAAGTGCCGGGAATTTTCATCAAATCACAAGGATATGAGAATTTAACTTATCAGCTGACGGTCGAGATCAACCATCGCCGTAAAGAATTGAGCGACCCGCGCGTTCGTCGAGCCATTTCTTTGGCCATAGATCGAAAGTTCGTTGTTGACACTATTTTTCTGACCTACGCTCAGGCATCGACGGGCCCTATTCCAAAATTGGATAAGCTATTTTACACCCCCAACAAAAAGATGGCGGACTTTAGCCCTCAAGAGGCGAACGCTCTTCTCGATGAGGCGGGATATATGAGGGGGTCGAATGGCATTCGCTTTAGTGTGAAATTATTGCCTGCGCCCTGGTTTGAAGAAACTCGGCAGTTTGGCGATTACTTGCGCCAGGCGCTAAAGGTTGTGGGGATCGAGGCTGAGATTGTTTCTTATGACCCTGCCGGCCATCAAAAGGCTGTTTATACCGATCACAGCTTTGATCTGGCGATTGGATCTCCCGTCTACAGGAATGACCCGGCTATCTCAACTACTATTCTTTATCAAAGCGGCATCCCTGCCGGGGTTCCTTTCTCTAACCAGTACGGGTATCGCAACCCAGCGGTAGACGCGGTCATTAGCAAGGCCGCCGTCGCGGTGGATGGGGATGAACGAATTAAGCTTTACCAAGAGTTTCAGCGGTTAGTTGCCGAGGATCAACCGATAATAAATGTTGCTGAGTTCTCTTTTGTGACGGTTGCGCGTATTGCGGTCCGTAATTTGGCCAATAACCCTCGATGGGCAACTTCGCATTGGGCGGATACCTGGCTCGATAAGTAAAGGCGTCGTATACTCGGCGTTGGAACATAAGGGTTTGAGCCATGAAACGTTTGCCAGGCTTGTTGCTGCGCCGTTTTCTAAGCGCGATTCCTGTTATTCTTGTGGTTATTATCGCATCTTATGTGTTGATTGAGTTAGCTCCCGGGGATGCAGTCGACACCTATTTGGCTGTTTCCGGCGGAGATCATCAATTCGCCGAAAATTTTCGCCGTTTATGGGGATTGGATCAGGGCGCTACGTCGCGCTTTATTGCGTATCTTAGCCGCCTTGTAACGCTGGATTTGGGTCAGTCGCTGATCTTTTCGCGGCCGGTTTTTGACGTAATTTTGGAAAGACTCCCAGCCACATTCTTGTTGATGGGTGCATCCGTTTTCGTTGCTTTTGGTTTGGGAACGGCTTTGGGTTTTCTTGCGGGCGCCAAGCCTTACAGCCTCCGCGATCGTATCCTTTCTTTTATCGGGCTGCTGCTTTACGCCATTCCCGGATTTTGGCTGGGGCTTATTTTCATCATAGTTTTTGCCGTATGGCTGAGCATGTTCCCTGTGGGCGGTTTTGAGACGATTGCTTCCGATAAAGAGGGAGTGGATCGGATCTTAGATATTGCCTGGCATCTAACACTTCCTGTTTTATCCTTAGGGTTAATTTATTTAGGTCTTTATTTGCGTTTAATGCGTTCTGGAATGATTGAGGTTTGGCGTATGGATTTCATACGAACAGCGCGCGCCAAAGGGCTTAATCGAAATCGCATCGTTCTTCATCATGTTGCCCGCAACGCTTTATTGCCGGTTGTGACGGTTTTGGGCTTGCAGCTGGGGTCTATGTTGGGAGGGAGTGTTGTTATCGAATCCGTTTTTTCCATACCGGGATTTGGTCGCTTAGCTTATGAAGCGGTAGTTCAGCGTGATTTTGCGCTGCTTATTGGCGTTCTCCTAATGGGTGCCTTAACGGTTATCATAACAAACATTGTTATAGATCTTGCTTACGGTTGGCTCGATCCCCGGATCGGGGCGCAGCGTAGGGTCGAATCATGAGATTTTATCGATCTTGGGAGGGGATGTTAGGCGCGGGTATTCTAGTGGCCATTGGTTTGATGGCTGTTTTGGCCCCGATTATACGCCCCGGTGATCCACAGGCCCTTGTAGCGCTACCCCTATTGCCTCCCTTTACGAATGCTTTATGGCCCCTCGGGACGGACAGGCTGGGTCGCGATATTCTAAGTGGCATCCTGCATGGCGCGCGCGCGACACTTATTGTCGCTATGGTTGCAACTATGGTGACGGTCGGTCTTGGTACAATAATGGGTACAATGGCTGGTTTCATGGGGAAAAAGATTGATGAAGTCATTATGCGCCTTGCTGAGGCGTTTCAAGCCATACCGGGGTTTATTCTCGTGTTAGCTTTGGTGGCTGTTTTGGGCTCTTCTATTTCCAGCATCATTGTTGGAATTGCGGCAAGCTCTTGGGCGGGGTTGGCCCGTGTCATGCGGGCAGAGATATTAAGTCTGAAGGAGCGGGAGTTTGTTGCAGCGGATCGGGCAATAGGTATGCACCCTATTAAAATAGCCTTTTGGGAAGTTCTACCGAATGCTCTGCCGGCGTTATTCTCCATGACCTCTATCATTGTTGCGGGCGACATCCTTATTGAGGCTGCAATTTCTTTTTTGGGGTTAGGCGACCCCAATTATGTGAGTTGGGGTAAAATGATTGCTGAAGGAAGAACTGTTCTTCGTTCCGCGCCCTATTTGTCCATTATTCCCGGTGTGGCGATCGTTTCGGTTGTCCTGGCGGTTAATCTTGTCGGTGAGGGCATAATCGAAATTACCAATCCACGTAAAAAATCTTAATGCACCAACCTCTTATAGAAATTAAACACTTAGGGATCATCTATGCCGACCAAGATCAAATTGCACCGGCGTTGCAGGATATAAATCTCGCATTACTGCCTGGAAATCGCTTGGCCGTTTTAGGTGAGAGCGGTTCGGGAAAAACAAGCTTGGGATTGGCTATTGCGAGTTTGCTGTCTGCAAACGCTGTAGTTGAGGGCACCATAGAATGGCCTACTCTAATCAAACCGCAATTGGGCAGGAATATTGGCTATATTTTTCAATCTCCGGCCGCGAGTTTGAATCCCACTATGAAAGTTGGGTTACAGATTGCCGAAGTTGCAGTAACGCATCTCGGTTTGGCCTGGGATGACGCATCCCATCTGGCGATTACCCTTTTGGAGCATGTGGGTATTAAAAATCCTCACCGCCGGCAGCATGCCTATCCTCATGAATTGTCCGGCGGACAATGCCAGCGCATAGCTATCGCAATGGCGATAGCAGGAAACCCTCAACTTCTGATAGCCGATGAGCCAACTGCCTCTTTGGATACGATCACCCAAGCCAAGGTAATAAAACTTCTGAAAGATATTCTGCAAAAAGATTTGATGTCATTGATTTTCATCACGCATGATGTTGCCTTGGCCTCAATCATGGCGGATAGATATGCTGTTCTATATGCGGGAAGGCTGGTTGAAACCGGACCTATCGCTCGTCTAGTTCAAGGCCCGCGACACCCATACACGAAGGCTTTATGGCAGGCTAGCTTAAATATTATATCAGAAGATGCAGAGCCAACTGGAAGACGGATCTTGCCTGACAAAGGCTGCCCGTTTGTGCCTTACTGCTCTAAGGCGGATGTTCGCTGTTCTGAGGGCTTTCCTTTATGGCGGGGATCGATGCATGAAGGGGTGGCCTGTATTCTATATCCGGAAGACTCCGATGAACTTAGCGCCTAGTGGTCGCTCGCTGCTTGAGGTGAAGGGCCTTGTTAAACTTTATGGAGAAGCGGCTGCGCTTAATGGGGTGGCTCTATCTTTAGCGGCGGGCGAAACCCTAGGTATTGTGGGGGCGTCTGGTTCCGGGAAAACGACCCTGGCAAGAATTCTCGCCCGTTTAATAGAGCCAGATCAGGGAGCTATAACTTTTGATGGTCAGGATCTTTTGGCTCTAAGAGGTGGGCAGCTCCGCCAAGCGCGGGCTCGTTTCCAAATGATTTTTCAGGATCCATTAGAATCTTTGAACCCTCGGGCGCGCGTGAGACGCATACTTACCGATCCAATACGTATTCACGGCATTTTTCCTAAATCTCAATGGGGGCACGAAGTGGACTTATTGCTTGATCGTGTTGGACTGCCGGGATCTTTTGCCGAACGCTTTCCCCATCAGCTTTCCGGGGGGCAGCGCCAACGCGTGGCTATTGCGCGCGCTATTGCCTTAAAGCCCCGGTTACTTATCCTTGATGAGCCCGTTTCGTCCCTTGATGTAACTGTGCGTGCGCAAATACTCGGTCTTCTAAAAAGGATTCAGCGGGAAACTACAGCGGCTTATATTTTTATTTCTCATGATCTTGCTGTCGTTCGCGCCATGGCTAATCACCTGGCTGTTATGGACGACGGAAAGATTATCGAGAGAGGAAATGCAGAGCAGATTATTGCAAATCCGCAGTCGACAGCCGCCCAAAATTTAATATCGGCAATGCTTCGGCTTGTTGATTAAATACGGGGAAGGTGGTGGAAAATTCTGCCCAGGGCCATGTCGACAAGAATTGCAAAAAGACCAACAACTATCGCTCCTTGTATAATATAAGCCGTATTTGATACGGCTAAGCCCTCAATGATTGGGGCGCCGAGGGTTTGTGCGCCAACTGTTGAGCCGATTGTTGCGGTGCCGATGTTAATGATAACAGATACGCGAATGCCGGCTAAAATCACCGGAGAGGCGATAGGAAGTTCAATATGGATCAATCTTTCTAGTGATGAGTAACCCATAGCCCGGGCCGAATCTTTCACCGAAGCGGGAACGGCTGCTAAACCGGCTACGGTATTCTCGACGATGGGCAATAAACCGTAAATACTTAAGGCTATAAGGATAGGCAATGAACCGTAACCGATCATCAAAACAACAATGCCTAAGACGGCAATAGGTGGAAAGGTTTGGCCGACAGCCGTAATGGTCCGAATTATGGGTAAGAAATCATGGCCGATGGGTCGCATCACGAAAATACCGGCGCTTACTCCTATAAAGATAGAGATCAGGCTGGAGACAGCGACAATAACAGCATGATACAGGAGAAGAAGTGGTAAGCTTGTTCGCATATAAATAGGGTTTTCAAGATCGGGAAAAATCCAATGAAAAAGCGATTCTGAAAATCCGATACCGAATACCGCGAAAATAAGAAGAAAGCTTACTCCCAGCAAAGATATGAAGCGGCGCTCCATGTTATATTCCTATCATATCGGCAAGTCGAATGACGCCCGTTACGTTGGGATTTCCTCCCTTTACAGGCAGGTTGTCACGATTTTGCAGGATCATTAAGGAAAGGGCTTCTCTAAGAGGCATTTCAGGGGAGATAGGCTCACCGTCGACATGCTCATCCGGGCGTAAACGATCGCGAACTTTTTGCACTGTTAATAATTTCAATCCAAAATCGGAACGTCCAACAAACTCTTTGATAAAATCATGAGCTGGACTCCGGAGAATCTCGATAGGGGGAGCATACTGAAGAATTTTTCCACTTTCCATCACCGCGATTCGTGTGGCCATTTTCAGGGCTTCTTCCATATCATGCGTGACGAATACTACGGTGGTTCCGGTATTTTTATGGATACGTGACATTTCCGCCTGCAAGGAATCACGTGTGATCGGGTCCAGAGCTCCGAAGGGTTCGTCCATAAGAAGCACTTCGGGTTTTGCAGCAAGCGCGCGGGCTACGCCAACGCGCTGCTGCTGACCACCGGATAGTTGGCTAGGATATTTTTTCCGAAAAATTTCTGGATCTAGATCCAATAAGATCAATAACTCCGTAACGCGCTCTTGAATCCTGTCTTGAGGCCACTTTAAGAGGCATGGAACTGTGGCTATATTCTTTTCGACTGTCCAATGAGGGAACAGCCCAATGGATTGAATGGCATAGCCGATACTGCGCCGAAGAATTTCCGGTGATTTTTTTGAAATATCCTCACCATTGATGCGAATGGTGCCCTCATCAACGTTAACTAAACGATTGATCATCCGTAGCGTTGTGGATTTTCCGCACCCAGACGGGCCTACCAGCACGCAAAATTCGCCCTGGTTTATGGTAAGGTTGACATGGTCTACCGCGTGGCGACCACTATAAATTTTGGTTACTGAATTAAGTTCAATCATGCGTGTTTTGTCGCTGTAATAATAAAATCAAAAATAAGATCTGCACATAAAGCCATTAAAACTACGGGAAGAACTCCAAGCAACACAAGATCGGCCGCTGTTTGGCCGATGCCCTGAAATACAAAGGCCCCAAGACCCCCAGCACCGATAAGTCCAGCCACAACAGAAAGACCGATAAGTTGAACGATAACAATTCTTGTTCCGGCGAGAAGAGTTGGCAATGCCAGGGGAACAACAATATGCCAAATTAATTCTCGCGGCTTCATTCCCATGCCGCGCGCAGCATCAATCGCATTGCGTGGAACCGACAAGAAACCCGCCAGAGCGTTCCGCGCGACTGGCAGCAAGGCATAAAGTGTTAGGGCAATAATCGCCGGAGTAAGGCCAACCCCGCGAATCCCGAGATTTTTAAGAAACGGCAGTAGTTCTGTCAGGCTTGATAAGGGAGCCATAAGCAACCCAAACATGGCGATTGAGGGAATGGTTTGAAGCAAATTAAGAATGGAGAACAAAGGCGCTCGGATTTGCGAAACGCGGAAAGCCCATAACCCCATGAGACTACCAATAGCGAGTGAAGGAATAAGCGCGGCCACCACCAAGAAACTATGTCGGATGACTTCGGAAATAAAGATGTCCTGACGGTTAAAATACTCTTGGGCCAGCGAAAGCATATTTAAGCGCCCACTCATACCTATACCGATCAGACCGCTTAGAATAACCATAAAAATGATCACCCGTGCCCATAAGGCGAGATTTAGTCGATGAATGGAATCTATAATAATAAGCGATGTTGCCGATAGCATTAGCCAGAAACCAGCTCCAAGGGAAACACGCGCAGAGGGATTATTGACGTGTTGGTGAAGATGGATAGCTGTATCGCCGACGGAGAATACCAAGATCAGCAGGAGGCTTATGCTTGAGAAAAGCGTCAGCCAACTCATGAAGCGAACTGGCCTTAAAGATGCGCTTACAAATAGCGTGAGTGTGGCTATGAGAGCAAAGACTGGCCAACTCGGTTCAGCCGTTATCAGCATGATTGGTTGGCCCGCAGCCAACCTATTTGGCGCCAGGGTAACAAAATTAAGGATAAAGGCGCCTATAGCAAGCGTCAGGCACAGGAGAAGAAGAACACGATTCAGAGATGTCAAACGTTGATCCAGTTTTTTACTTAGTCAGAAAATTTTTCTGCGCTAAGTACTCTCGAGCGACTTTTTTGGCGTCCTGGCCATCGACAGCTATTTTTGCGTTAAGCCCCTGAAGCGTCTCCAAGGTAAACGTCTGAAATACCGGATCCAGGATAGCTTTGATCTTGGGGTTTTTTTCTAATACAGCGGCGCGAATAACGGGTGCTGGCTCATAAACGGCCTGGGCACCTTTCGTATCGGTGAGGACAACGAGGCCTAAGGCGGCCAAAGCACCATCGGTTCCATAGGCCATGGCTGTATTCACTCCCGAAACTTGGTCGGCGGCGGCCTTTATCGTGGCCGCGGTATCGCCGCCCGATAAAACAACAAGCTGGTCAGATGATAGTTTAAATCCATAGGCACTTTGGAATGAAGGAAGAGCCAGGGGGCTTTCTACAAATTCCGCTGATCCGGCAAGTTTGATCTTGCCGCCTGCATTTACCCAGCGCGCTAGATCTTCCAAGTTTCGCAGGTTATTGGCTGCGGCAATGTCTTTCCGGACAGCGATCGCCCATGTGTTATTTGCGGGAGCGCGACTTAACCAAATAAGCTTATTCTTCTCTAAATCGAGCGCCTTAACCTTTTCGTAGGCGTCGTTGGCTTTCTTCCATACAGGGTCTGTCTTGGGACCAAAAAAGAAAGCTCCATTTCCCGTATACTCAGGATAGATGTCGATTTCTCCGGAAAGAATGGCTGCCCTGACAATATTTGTTGGTCCTAGTTGTACCTTGCTTTCAACTTGAAAGCCGTTCTTCTCAAGCATCAGTACGATAATGTTGCCGAGTAATGACCCCTCAGTATCGATTTTAGAGGCAACGACAACCTTATTGGCGGTCTGTGCGTTGGCCTTAGTTCCCAAAGCTCCAATACAAAGAATAAGAGCCGCTACGCTGAGTAATCGAATGAATTTATAGCTGTAAGACATGAAAAACTCCCTCATGTAGCCCAAAGCAAGTTTATATTTTAATTTAAGTTAATGCCGTAAAGCTGAATAGGTTGCTTGGCGTTAACAGAAATTGTAAACCCGGCTGTCTTAAGTGGTAGCATGTTATGCCTAATTATATGAACGGTCTACAACCTCTATGTGGTGAGACAGATGGCTTCGGAATGGTTTAGCGAGATACAAAATCAGTTAATTTTTAATGAGTCTGGCTTAATTCCAGTCGTAGCCCAACAACATGATACGGGTGAAGTGCTAATGCTTGCCTGGATGAACGCGGCGGCCATTAAAGAAACTTTGGAAACCGGGAATGTTTGTTATTGGTCAAGATCACGAGCATCCTTATGGCGTAAGGGTGAAACCTCTGGGCACACTCAAAAACTTATAGAATTACGCATAGACTGCGATGGAGACAGCTTGTTGGCGCTTGTGGATCAAATAGGGCCGGCCTGCCACACCCATAGGCGTAGCTGTTTTTATACGGCAATTCGTTCCAAGGAGACTGTCGTGATCGGCGATCCTCTTGTTTAAGATGGACTTAAACAGCGGACTAAGGCGGCAGTATTTGCTCGTAAGAGATTAAAATAAAGCTCGGGACCGGGTTCTATCAATCCTCCAATGGGATCCAAAACCCCGGTCTTAGCTGATGTTCCGGCGATGATGGATTCTATTAAGTTCGATTTAACTTGCGGCTCGGCAAAGACGCAAATCGCTCCGAGTTCCTTAATTTTGGCGCGGATATTTTTTAAACGACCGGCGCTCGGGTTTTGATCGGGTGATAAGGTAATCGATCCAGCGGCTTGGATGCCGTATCGGTGCTCCAAATACTGGTAGGCATCATGAGAAACAATATAGGTTTTTCCTGTGAGGGGGCGCAACGATTCAGATATCTCTTGATCCAAAGTCGCTAATTTCTTCTTAAGTTTTTCACCATTCTCCGCATAGTATGTAGATTGCGCCGGGTCAACTTTGCTTAGCGAAGCAACAATCGTGTTAACCATGGCTATGGCATTCTGAGGGTTAAACCAAATATGCAGATCGAGCTCGTCATGTTCCGCCCCATCTTTGTGACTCTCGTTGCTACCATGATCGTGGGATTCAAAGGCGGAATCTTCCCGAGTTTTGAGAAGGGTAATGCCTTCAACCGCGCTTAAAGTAATGATTTTTGTTTCTTTAGATAGAGACTGAAAGGGTTTAGTAAGATAAGTTTCCATCTCCTCTCCAATCCAAAAAACTATGTTTGCTTTCTGGAGGTGACGCGCATCAGAGGGTTTGAGGGCATAACCATGTTCAGAGAAATTTCCCGGAACCAAAAGAAACAACGATCCTCGATCCCCCATAACTCCCGAAACCAGTGAATGAATAGGCTTGATGCTTGCCACCACCCGAGGGAGGGCGGTGGGTTTTTCTGCCACAGCGCCGCCCGCAACGAGCAAGAGAGAAAGGCTAAGGCTGGCTCTGAGGAAACGACGAAACATAGGTATCCTAAGTTGTTTGAGTTGCGTTCTTAGATATAATGTTATATCATTACATTTGTTGCAAGGATAAAAATGATTAAGTCCCGCAAGATCAACCTATCTTCCGCCAGGCGGCGAAAGCCTCAAACGCCTGGATCTAATGTTCAATTGTCGCGCGCGGAGAAGATTTGCGCCGAAAAATCGCTCCGGCTGACCCCGATAAGACGTCTAGTTCTTGAAATCGTTCTCGCCAGTAGGGAGCCGATAGGAGCCTATCAAATATTGGCGCAGCTCAGTAGATTAAAAAATAGTCGCGAAGCGCCAGTGACGGTATACCGTGCTTTGGAATTCCTAATGAATACTGGGCTTGTGCATCGTGTAGCGAGTCTGAATGCATATATCGCCTGCGATCATCCTAACCATGATGATGGCGCTCAACTTTTAATTTGTCGAAGCTGTGGGGCTACCGAAGAAATTTGTGACAAGCCTGTGGAAGCGGCAATTACGAAATTGGCCGATCGCAAAGGTTATACGGCTATAGCGCCGTTAGTCGAAATTGCGGGAACCTGCCCAGAATGCCGGGGGCAGTCCGCATGAGTATTTCTAGGCCTCTTATTCAAGCGCAAGGCTTGGGTCTCGCCCTCTCGGGAAAAGTGATTCTTGATCATGTGGATATCGCAATTCAGTCTCAAGAGATAGTAACCGTTATAGGGCCGAATGGAGCCGGCAAAACTTCGTTATTGCAGGTATTATTGAATCTGCGGTCGCCTACAAAAGGCAAAATTATACGCCGGCCGGGGTTAACGATTGGGTATATGCCGCAGCGGTTTGCGGTAGACGCATCCTTGCCTCTTGCTGTAGATCGATTACTAACGTTAACCCGATTTGCGACGCCGGAAGAAATCGATCGGGTTCTGGATGAAGTCAAAGCAAGGCATCTGCGTAAAGCTCAGGTTGCCACTTTATCCGGAGGTGAATTGCAACGGGTTCTTTTGGCGCGAGCCTTAATCGGCCGACCGCAGCTGTTGATACTGGACGAACCAACCCAAGGGGTGGATATGACCGGAGAAGCCGAGTTCTATCGACTTATCGCGGACATCCGAATAATGCGGGGTTGTGCTGTTTTATTAGTATCGCACGATATCCATTTGGTAATGGCAGCCACAGATCGGGTGATCTGCCTCAACCGACATATTTGTTGCCATGGCTTGCCTGATGCCGTTGGCCGTGATCCGGAATTCCTGCGTCTATTTGGTCCGCGAGCAGCGGAAGCTTTTGCTCTTTACGTTCATCGCCACGATCATGATCACGATCTGACGGGAGATGTAAAGCCTGCAGCCTCAGGGCATATTCATGGGCCGGAATGCCATGGATAGCTTCATTTGGAACGCATTGGCTGCGGGTATCGGTGTCGCTATCGTTACGGGGCCTTTGGGTTGTTTCCTCGTCTGGCGGCGCATGGCTTATTTCGGCGACACCATGGCACACTCGGGTCTTTTAGGTATCGCGCTTGGTTTTTTGCTGGGAATTAATCTTGTTGTTGGTGTGCTGGCGATAGGAGTGGCTATTGCCGTGGTGTTGGCGTTGCTGCAACGCCAACACCGGGTTGCCACGGACACGCTTTTGGGAATCCTCGCGCATACAACATTGTCGTTAGGGCTGGTTGTAATTGGTTTAATGCCTTGGCTTAGAGTGGATTTAGTTGGCTATCTCTTTGGGGATATCTTGGCGATTAATCAAGCAGACCTTATGTGGATTTGGGGGGGAGGTGCTATCATTTTAGCGAGCCTCGCCGTATTATGGCGACCCTTGCTTGCGATCACCATTCATGAAGATCTGGCTCGAGCCGAGGGGATAAGAGCTGTGCAGACGCGGATCGGTTTCATGGTACTCATTGCACTCGTTATCGCAGTCGCCATGAAGATCGTAGGTATTCTGCTTATTACGGCCTTATCGATTATCCCCGCTGCAGCGGCCCGGCGCTTTTCCAGATCGCCAGAAGGCATGGCAGTACAAGCCGCGCTTAATGGCATCCTCGCGGTCATAATAGGCCTTTTTAGTTCGCTCGAGTTTGATACGCCGGCCGGGCCGTCTATCGTAGTGGCTGCTACGCTGATTTTTCTTTTCACTCAGCTTCCTGTCATGAAAGCGGCACGCTAAGCCGGCAGGATCTTGCCTGGATTTAAGATTCCTTGAGGGTCCAAGGCTTGTTTAAGCGTCCGCATTGTTGCAATGCCAGTGCCATGTTCGGCTGCTAGAAACTCACGTTTGCCATAGCCGATCCCATGCTCGCCAGTGCAAGTCCCGCCCATGGCTAAAGCCCGATGAACAAGGCGATGGTTTAGGGCCTCGGCGCGAGTCATTTCTTCCGCGTTCTCAGGCTCTACCAGAATGACCAAATGAAAGTTGCCGTCTCCGACATGCCCCACAATCGGCGCAAGCAGCCCGGACGCCTCGACATCTTTTTGCGTTTCTAGGATGCAATCGGCCAATCGAGAAATCGGGACGCAAGTATCGGTTGCGAGGCCCATTTTCCCCGGAGCCAAGGCCAAAGCCGCATAATAAGCATCATGACGCGCTTGCCAAAGCTTTGACCTCTCTTCCGGACGGGTGGCCCACCGAAAGGCGCTGCCATGGTTATCGCCGCAAAAAATACCCACTGTTTCAGCTTGTTCGGCAACGGAAGATGGCGTGCCGTGAAATTCAAACAAAAGAGTAGGCTTACTTTCAAAGCCGCTTAACTTAGAGAACTTAATGCAGGCGGCCATCTGTTTCTCGTCCAAAAGCTCGATTCGAGCAACAGGGACTCCACTTTGGATGGTCATGATTACAGTATCGACGGCATCTTTGAGATTAGAAAATTGACAAATAGCGGCGCTCATGGCTTCGGGAATGCCGCGCAGGCGAAGTTGAATTTCGGTAATAACTCCGAGCGTACCTTCCGAGCCTATAAATAAGTTTGTTAGATCGTAACCGGCAGCGGACTTGCGTGCCCGCCCGCCAGTTTTAATGACATCCCCATTTGCAAGGACGACTGTAAGGCCCAAGACGTTTTCCTTCATAGTGCCGTAACGGACGGCGTTGGTGCCGGAAGCGCGTGTCGCCGCCATGCCGCCAAGAGAAGCGTCGGCGCCGGGATCTATAGGAAAAAACAAGCCCTGGTCTCGGATATAATCATTGAGTTGTTTACGGGTAACGCCTGCTTCAACGCGGCAATCTAAGTCTTCGGTACTTAGGGCCACAATCTTATTCATCTGCGTCATATCAATGCAAACACCGCCGTGCAGGGCCATGACGTGCCCTTCCAGGGACGTTCCCGTTCCGAAGGGAATAAGAGGAATACCATACCGTGCGCATGCCTTGACGACGGCGCAGACCTCTTCAGTTGTGCGGACGAAAACAACGGCATCAGGCGGCATGGATCTGGTGTAGCCCTCGCCATGACCATGATGATGCCGCACGGCCTCCGCCGTGGATACGCGTTCTCCCACAAGAGCTTTTAGCTCGGCTAAAAGTTGCGCTGTAAGCCGTGCAGGAACCAGTTCAGCATTCATGATACTTCCCGCGTTGGTTATCCTCGCCAAGGGTAGGGCGGGAAAGTTTTTTCGGCAAGCTCAATAGCAATCATTCCGCCGCCAGGCGACGGGAGCTAGGAGGACCGAAGCCACCACCACCTGGCGTTTGAATAACAAAAATATCGCCAGGCGACATCTCTGCGCTGCCGGTACTGCCGAGTTCAACGATAATGCCATTCGCTCGTTCGACCCAGGTTCGTCCGGGAGAGCCAGCTGCGCCGCCATTTAACCCGAAAGGGGGAATGCGTCGCCGATTGGATAAAATAGATGCGGTCATTTTTTCGAGGAACTTTATGCGGCGAACAACACCATCACCGCCCCGATGCTGGCCTTCACCGCCGGTGCCTAAAGCGATACGAAATTCTTCCAAACGCACAGGAAAACGCCATTCTAGAATTTCAGGGTCGGTGAGTCGTGTATTGGTCATATGAGTGTGAACGGCATCTGTGCCGTCAAAATCCGGGCCGGCGCCGGATCCGCCACAAATGGTTTCATAGTACTGATAAGTGTCATTGCCGAAGGTAAAGTTATTCATCGTGCCTTGGGCGGCTGCCATGACGCCCAAGGCTCCGTATAAAGCGTCGGTCAGGCATTGCGACGTCTCGACATTTCCGGCGACAACGGCTGCAGGATAGTTGGGCCGAAGCATCGATCCTTCGGGGATGATAATATCAATTGGTTTAAGACAACCCTCGTTCATGGGGATGTCGTCATCCACAAGGGTTCGGAAAACGTACAGAACCGCGGCCCGAACCACTGCCGAGGGGGCGTTAAAGTTAGTTGGACGCTGTAGGCTTGTGCCGGTAAAGTCGACCCGGGCCGAGCGCTTCTTGCGATTAATTGAAATAGTTACCTTGATTGTTGATCCATCATCCATCTCATAGACAAATGAGCCGTCTTTCAGTACGTCAAGGACGCGCCGCACTTGCTCTTCGGCGTTATTTTGTACATGCCGCATATAGGCTTGAACGACGGGTAAAGAAAACTGATCTACCATCCGGCGCAACTCGCGGATGCCGCACTCATTGGCGGCGATTTGCGCTTTTAAGTCAGCTATATTTTGTTGGGCATTTCGTGAGGGGTAACGACCTGAGCTCAGGATCTCGGTGATTTTGCTTTCATCAAACCGCCCCTGATCAACAAGGGTAACGTTGTCAAGTAAAACGCCTTCTTCTTCGACCGTGGATGAAAGGGGAGGCATCGATCCCGGGGTAATACCCCCAATATCCGCATGATGACCTCTGCTGCCTACAAAGAAGAGAAGTGTTTTGCCGCTTTTATCGAATACAGGCGTTATCACTGTTATATCTGGAAGATGGGTGCCGCCAGCATAGGGGGCATTCAGCATTATCACATCGCCGGGCTTTAGGTGTTCTTGCCGAGCCGAAAGTACGGCACGAACGCTCTCCGACATGGACCCCAAGTGCACAGGCATATGAGGGGCGTTAGCGATAAGATTTCCCGTCGCATCGAAGACCGCGCAGGAAAAATCCAGCCGCTCTTTAATATTTACGGAGTAACTCGTGTTCTCGAGAGTCGCCCCCATCTGCTCTGCAATGGACATAAAGAGATTGTTAAAAATCTCCAGCATCACAGGATCTGCTTCTGTGCCGACGGCATGGGTGCGTTGCAAGGGGACAATACGCTCTAAAACAAGATGAGCGCGTGGCGTAATCTCAGCCCGCCATCCTGCTTCGATGACATTGGTCGCGGTTTTTTCGATAATCACTGCCGGACCGTCGATAACGGCGCCGGGTTTTAAAAGATCACGGTTGTAAATCGGCGCGTCAATCGACTGATCTAAGATTTTCAGCCGAGTTCTGGCGATCGGTTCAGGGGTGGACCTGGCCGGATTGTCGGATTGCACTATCTCCTCGATAGCGCCGGCATGGCCAATGATCTCCACCGCTACGGCTTCGACAATATGAGCTTTGTCGGGAACGATAAAGCCGTAACGTTGACGATGGGCGGTCTCGAAGGCGGCAATAATGTCTTTGATGGAGCCGTAGGGAACAATCAAGGCGCTATCGGTTCCTTCATATCGAAGATGAACTTTTCGCAAGGTTTCGATCTGTGTCTCTGCAACGCCCTGACGCAGCATATCAATTTTTGCTTCTTCACTTAGCTTATCTAGAAGATTGCTTAGAATCGGATGGCTGTCGGTCAATCGATCTTCAACCGCTTTTTCACGTAGGGTGCGCAGGTCAGCCAGGCCCATACCGTAAGCGGATAATACGCCTGCATAAGGATGAAGAAAGATTTTTGTCATGCCTAAAGCGTCGGCGACAAGGCAAGCATGCTGGCCACCGGCACCGCCAAAACTGCAGAGAGTATACTTTGTAATATCATAGCCGCGTTGAACGGAAATTTCCTTAATGGCATTTGCCATATTCTCAACGGCGATTTTTAAAAACCCCTCTGCAACGCTTTCGGGGCTGCGTTTGTCGCCGGTGGCACGTTCAATTTCTATAGAAAGATCGGTAAATTTTTGTCGGACGATATCGGCATCCAGCGGCTGATCTCCGTTGGGGCCGAATACTTTAGGGAAAAACGCAGGTTGTAGTTTACCCAGCATAACATTGCAGTCGGTCACAGTTAGAGGTCCGCCGCGCCTATAGCAAGCGGGGCCAGGATTGGCGCCGGCGCTATCTGGCCCTACCCGATAGCGCGAACCGTCAAAATGAAGAATGGAGCCGCCACCGGCTGCTACGGTATGAATGCGCATCATGGGAGCGCGCATACGCACACCGGCGACCTGAGTTTCAAAAGTACGTTCATATTCTCCGGCATAATGAGACACATCGGTTGATGTGCCACCCATATCGAAACCGATAATATGATCAAATCCGGCTGAGGCACTGGTTTGAACGGCACCGACAATTCCCCCGGCAGGCCCGGATAAGATGCTATCCTTGCCCTGAAAGAAGCGGGCGTCTACGAGGCCGCCGTTAGATTGCATAAACATCAAGCGCACATTGCCCAGATCCTGAGCAACCCGGTCTACGTAACGTCGAAGAATGGGGGAAAGATAGGCGTCGACGGTTGTGGTGTCGCCTCGGCTGACCATTTTCATGAGAGGGCTGACGTCGTGGCTGACCGAAATTTGTGTATAGCCTATTTGGCGCGCAAGTTCAGCCACTGCTTTTTCATGTTGCGTATATCGGTATCCATGAAGAAAAACGATGGCTATAGATCGTATTCCTTCTTGATAAGCCTTGGTGAGTTTTTGCTCGGCGTCGGTCAGATCGAGGGGTGAGACAATATCGCCTTTGGCGCCTATACGCTCGTCAATCTCAACGGCGCGTTCATACACCAACTCCGGCAAAACGATATGTCGCTCAAATAATTTGGGGCGCGCTTGGTAGCCAATCCTTAAGGCATCACCAAAACCTTTGGTAATGGCAAGTAGGGTGCGGTCACCCTTCCGTTCCAGAAGAGCATTAGTGGCGACCGTTGTGCCCATTTTGACGGCGTCGATAAGATCCGGCGGTATAGGGTCTTCAGCCTTTATGCCAAGGAGATCTCTAATACCTTGAAGGGCGGCATCAACATAGCGTTCGGGATTTTCTGAAAGTAATTTGTGGGTCAGAATCTTTCCGTCAGGTTGGCGGGCGACAATATCGGTAAAAGTTCCGCCGCGATCGATCCAGAACTGCCATTTATTCGTTTTATTCTTTGTCATGCCACTTTTCCGCCGTGTTGCTTTGCAGCTTGTCCTGGCACTGCCGCAATTCGAGGGTAGAGCCTAAGCTACTCGAAGCTATTAGGGTAGGGGCTATGAATACGGGATTGGGTCGGCGGATATTGTTTGGAGTGATAAAAATTTTTACTGCAAGTCTGATTCTGGTTGTTTTGCTTCTTCTTGGCCCTGCCATTGCCTATATCTCTGATGGTCGTGCCCAGGTCTCCGTAGCTAAATCTAGCCGCCAAATAGCCGGCTTGGCCCCAAATCCGGCTACAGAATCCGGAGCGGTTATTCAAGCCTATGCAGCCAGAACCTACGGATGGCGGGGAGCATTCGCCGTCCACTCCTGGTTGGCTGTAAAACCTAGCAATGCGGCGTCCTATACAGTTTATGAAGTAATTGGGTGGCGGCAGATGCGGAGCGGAAATGGCCTGGCTATCAGCGAGTCTGCGCCGGACCGTTATTGGTTCGGCAGCAAACCTCAGCTGCTTCTCGATATACGAGGAGATAAGGCGCAAACGCTAATTCCCAAGCTCGATGCTGCGGCACGTGCCTACCCGTGGGCAACGGTCTATCAAGCTTGGCCCGGCCCGAATAGTAATACCTTTATTGCCTACGTTGCGCGCGCCGTGCCCGAATTAGGTTTAGAATTACCGGGGCTTGCAGTTGGGAAAGACTGGCTCAGCCGAGGCATTGGTTTTGCGCCAACACCAAGCGGCACGGGTTGGCAATTATCTTTGGCAGGATTGTTTGGATTGGCTATCGGACGGGCAGAGGGCATTGAGGCGACCGTGCTGGGTCTCACAATCGCCATTGATCCAGAGGACGTGGCGATCGAAATTCCTGGTCTTGGTCGTATAGGTCTTGGTCGTATGGGATTTTAACCGTTAAGCAGCACGGTCGTTTCGCTTTTTGCTGGTCCATTGCTCTGCAATAAGTCCAAAGATGGCAAAGCCATCATCCATAGCTTCTTGCAGAAAAGAGAGTCCGTCAGCACGGGCGACCCGCACTTCACTTTCGACTTCACCATCCAAAAACAGGAGTTTGCCATCATATTTCTTGGCAAGCGTCTGCATCCGGCGATTCTCAAGCAAGCAACGCATTACTATTCCCGAAATGCCTCGATTGCGCGCGACGGTTAGCATACGACGAAATAATTCCGTTCCTGTTCCTCGATCTTGAAAGGGTTTTTCGACTGTCACAGCTAGCTCTGCCGTAAGGGCATCGGTCTGCGTATTTAATCGCACCAATTCGGTGGCAGCAATTAATTCGCCCTCTTCAAACCAGCCGATGACGTCGGTCCGTGACCAGTCAATCTGACGGCAATATTCAGTGACCCGTTCCAGGGACACATACCCCGCAAAGCGGCACTGACGATCTTCGGGATCAAGACGCAGATAGTGCCCGATCAGTAACTCTGTATCACTTGGGAGCAGCTTACGGATAAGATGCATACCAGGACTCTCCTTATAAACAAGGCGAGGCGTTTCCTAGGTAGACGCTGCCTAACGGCAGTCTTATGCATATCTTCAATTAGTTATGGGTATTGATCGCGTCGAAAACAAGGCACTCCTCTGAAAATGCCCCAAAGGCTTATTTCCTAACGTTTTTTACTAGCCACTGGTCTGTTTTATCTCGGTTACCGCTGTGCTATCGCTATTTAGTTTCTTGAGTCGATACTGAAATGGGCAATGCCATGTTAACGATTCGACAAAATCCGTCACCCAACCAAGGTCCGCGGCCTGTGGGTGTGCCGATCGATATGCTTATCCTGCACTATACGGATACGGTCGATACGGCATCCGCCTTAGGTATTCTTCTTGATCCGACACGAAAGGTTAGTGCGCACTATCTTGTTGAAGAAAATGGAGCAATACATGGCCTTGTGCCTGAATCGCAGCGCGCATGGCATGCCGGTGTTTCGGCCTGGGGAAATGCGGCCGATATTAATGACCGGTCTATTGGAATTGAGATCGTGAATCCCGGTCACTCAAATGGGTATCGTCCCTTTCCCGAAGCGCAAATGCTGGCTTTGATGGACCTGGTCGAAGAGATTATTCAGCGTCACCAAATTCCGCCCATACGGGTGCTTGCCCATTCTGATGTAGCGCCTCAACGGAAGAAAGATCCGGGTGAGTTGTTTGATTGGCCACGGTTAGCGGCGAAGGGTCTTGCAGTTTGGCCGCATAATGTGAAGCAACGCACTCATCTATCGTCACTTAAAGAAATCCAAGCCAAGTTGGCGAAGTTCGGCTATGCCGTGCCGCAAAGCGGTGCTTTGGATGACGAAACTCGGCAGGTAATTACCGCTTTCCAGCGGCATTTCCGGCCTCGTCTCCTGACCGGTATCCCTGACGAAGAAAGCGAAGCTATCCTTGACGCCTTACTGGGTCCGCTATAAGTCCATGGAGGTCAGGCGACCGGATGGCCGCTAAGGATTTCATCTTTAGAGGAAAGTCCGGGCTCCACGGAGTAAGGATGCCGGGTAATGCCCGGCGAGGGTAACCTCAGGGAAAGTGCCACAGAAAACAAACCGCCGAGCTAGATCTCGGTAAGGGTGAAAGGGTGCGGTAAGAGCGCACCGCGCTTCCGGTAACGGAAGTGGCAGGGAAAACCCCATCCGGAGCAAGACCAAGCAGGGACGAGCGCCAGGCGTAAGCTTGGCAGGCATATTCCGAGCCGTCGTCCGGGTCGGTTGCACGAGGCGTTCGGTAACGAACGCCCTAGAGGAATGGTCATCCTTCGCTTCAAGCGAAGACAGAACCCGGCTTATAGGTCGCCTGACTCTCTTTCTTTTAATATGGATGCGTTGGCCAAAGAATTTTTGGTTAAGCATTTGATATTAATCATATATTTTCAGAAATCTTCTGAAAATTCCTCAGGTTTTTAGCAAATTCAATGCTTTAGATAGGTATTTTGGCCCTTGCCCCATTGACGCCCCATTGTTTCCCATGTTATCCCATGTTATCCCATAAAAGCCCAACTGGGGTTACCGGGCTGGTATGGGGATGACGGGGTTAAGCAGGCTGGAAAAGGGGGTTTCGGGTGCAAGTTTTCACCGGAACTTGGACGAATAAGGTCGATCGGAAACGGCGCGTGTCCGTTCCGGCGCAGTTTCGTGCCGTTTTGGTGTCCCCTCAGGTCATGCTGATTCCCAATCAAGTTGTACAGGCGATTGACTGCTGGCCGGCTGAACGGGTTGCCGCCTTGTCCGAAAGTCTTGACGACCAAAACCGTTTTACCCCCGAAGAGCGAGAGCTTGCTCTTCTAACCTTTGCCTCGTTTCGCCCGGCGGGATTTGACGCAGAAGGTCGGATCATGTTGTCCGATGACGTTGCTGAAGCTGCTGCTCTTGACGAAACGGTCACCTTCGTTGGCTTAGGCAAAACATTCCAAATATGGAATCCGGATAAATTTGCGGCTCACAGCGCTGCTCTTGCGCGTAAAGCCAATCAGCAAAAGTTCAACCCGCTGTCTCTGCCTTTGGGGGGCACGCCGCGCAATGGGGGTGGGAGATGACGCGCCATCTTCCGGTACTCTTGCGAGAAGTTTTGGAGGCGTTGGCGCCGCAGAATGATGCAGTCTATGTCGATGGAACTTTTGGTGCCGGTGGTTATTCGGTGGGTATCCTCAACGCCGCGACCTGCACCGTTTGGGGAATTGATTGCGATCCGACGGCTTTGGAAGGTGGCGCCGATCTCGTTAAGGAATCGGCAGGCCGTTTGAAGCTCATTGCCGGTAAATTCGGCGATATGGATACGCTGCTGCGCGCTCAAGGTGTTGATGCGGTCGATGGCGTTACACTCGATATTGGCGTGTCGTCGATGCAGCTTGATACGCCCTCAAGGGGGTTTTCTTTCCGCGCAGATGGTCCATTAGATATGCGAATGTCATTACAAGGGCCAACGGCGGCAGACATTGTCAATGGCTATGATGAAGCAACTTTGGCCGACATCATTTATGTTTATGGCGAAGAACATCGTGCGCGCCACGTCGCGCGCGCGATTGTTGCTGCGCGAAAAGAGTCGCTAATCGAAACGACAGGACAATTGGCTGAGATTGTGCGCGCCGTTGTTAGGAAATCCTCACCCGGTATTGATCCTGCGACTAAAACTTTTCAGGCTTTACGCATTTACGTAAATGACGAGCTTGGCGAATTGCATCGGGGTTTGTGCGCTGCAGAAAATCTTCTGCGGCCCGGTGGTCGTCTTGCTGTCGTTTCCTTTCATTCGCTCGAAGACCGTATGGTCAAGAGCTTTCTGAACGCCCGCAGCGGGGCTGAGCCTCGTGGCTCGCGTCATCGTCCCGCGTCGATTAAGGACACGCCTACCCCCTCCTTCCTGCACGTGTCCCGACGCGCGACCCCCCCGGATGACGACGAGATCAGAGCCAACCCCCGTGCTCGCTCGGCCCGGCTGCGGGCGGCCATTCGTACCAGCGCGCCACCATGGCCGCAGGAGGTGGCCGCATGAGTTTAAGATTTATCCTTTTATGGTCTGCTTTGGTAACTGGCGCCGCCGCGGCGATTTTTGCCCTTAAATATGAAGTGCAGGTTTTAGAAGAGCGGCTCAGCTATTTGAATGCCCAAATTGTTAAGGACCAAGAATCGATCCATGTTCTGCGTGCGGAGTGGAGTTATCTCAATAGACCGGTCGCTCTAGAGAAGGTCGCGAAAGAACATTTCGTTCTGGAGCCTATTATCGCAACCCGCATTCGCGCCATAGATCAAATCCCTGTACGTGCCCCGGAGGTTTCGCCTCCTGCAACCGAAACGGTGCCCATGGTGAATGGCCCTGTGCCTCAAGAGATCACACATCAGGTCCCACCACCATTGCCTGAATCGCCCGAGGGAGTTGCAAGATTGGGGATGCGGCCATGACGGCTTATCCTCATAATGATCCTACGGCCCGCTACGGGGTGCCAATAACACCAGCAGCGGGCCGACTGCGTATGGACGGTACGACCAAACGTGCCATCGATGTCGGCAGAACAAGACTTTTGATCGCCGCGACATCATTTGTATTGGCCTACTTGGTAATTTGCGGAAGATTGATCGATCTCGGAATTTTGCAGCTGGGTGCGGAGCCGCGGATAACGGATACTCGCCCTGTCGCCGAAATGGGAGAAGACGGCACGCTGCCCGAATTGGAGACAACACGCGCCGATATCGTTGATCGGAATGGGGCGCTTCTAGCAACGAGCTTATTTACTCAAAGTCTTTATGTTAATCCTCATCTTATAACGGATGCAAAAGATGTAGCGCGGCGGTTGGCAGAAGTTTTGCCGAGCATAAATGTTGCTGACATAGAAAGCCGCCTAAGTTCAGATAAGTCGTTTGTCTGGTTAAAGCGAAACCTGACGCCACGTGAGACATTCTTAGTCAATAATCTGGGGATTCCCGGCCTCGATTTTCAACGGGAAGAGCGTCGGGTTTATCCAGAAGGCCGTTTGACAGCGCATATTGTGGGTTTCACCGACTTGGATGGTCATGGCGTTGCCGGTGCTGAAGCGAGCTTCGACGATATGCTGCATGGGCATAAGCAGTCGATCGCTTTGTCGATCGATGCGCGCATGCAGCATATTATGCGGGAAGAGCTGACCGGAGCGATGGCGGAGTTTAATGCCATTGGTGCAGGCGGTATTCTTCTCGATGTTCAGACGGGAGAAGTTTTAGCCCTTGTATCTCTGCCCGATTTTGATCCGCATTCCCCAGGCTCGGAGATTCCCGAAGCGCGCTTTAATAGAATGACGTTGGGCGTCTATGAGTTGGGATCAATGTTTAAGCTGTTCACAACAGCCATGGCGTTGGATCTTGGAACGATCAAGCTTACGAGCGGGTATAATGCGGCAAATCCTATCCGCATTGGCCGGTTTACGATCGATGATTACAAGGGCCAGCATCGTTATCTGACGATCCCAGAAATTCTAATTTATTCATCGAATATCGGCGCGGCGCTTATGGCGCGGGATGTCGGTCCTGAACGCCATAAAGCTTTTATGGAAAAGCTGGGTATGTTGCGTCCACTCTCTCTGGAATTACCGGAGCTCGGCTCGCCAATTTGGCCGAAGCCCTGGCGTGAAATTAACACGCTGACGATTGGGTTTGGTCACGGTATAGCGGTGACGCCCTTACATTTAGTAACCGCAATGGCAGCAATCGTTAATGGCGGTCAGTTGCGCCCTGCAACGCTTTTGCGCCGAGATTACGGCAGCGGGAATGGAGCTCGCTATGCGGCGGTAGAAAATCCAGTTGGGACAGATGCCATGGATGTCGTTGGCGAGCAGGTTATTAAGCCGGAAATATCCGTGACGATGCGTCATTTAATGCGCCTTGTGGTGGAAAAAGGAAGCGGTAAAGCGGCCAATATTCCCGGTTACTTAGTCGGAGGAAAAACAGGTACGGCCGAAAAATTAAAAACATCCGGCGGATACGATGAAGGAATTCGCATTTCCTCTTTTGTCGCAGCCTTTCCGATAGATGCCCCACGCTACGTCATTCTTGGGTTATTGGATGAGCCCAAGGGAAATAAAGCAACGCATGGCTATGCAACAGCAGGCTGGGTTTCTGCGCCGATGGTTGGTCGCATGATTGCGCGTATTGCGCCGATGGCGGGAATTCCGCCACAACCGATCGAAATGCCGCCGGTTAAGGCAGCAAAGACAGCAACGGTTACCGGGGTAACATCTGTTGCATCGCGAGCCCAAGGTGGTTCAGGTGCAGCTCGGTGAGATTTTAGACAGGAGTTCTCTTAAGGTGTTCATGGGTGCAGTAAATAGACGAACGGAAATTGTCGGCCTAACCGCCGATAGCCGTTCCGTGCACCCGGGGTATCTTTTTGCCGCTTTGCCGGGCACGAAAGAAGACGGTAGCCGCTTTGTTGCCGATGCTCTAGCGCGTGGTGCGGTCGCGGTACTGGCACCTGAAGGCGTCACCTTACCAGAAGGCAGCAGCGCAACTCTTATTAACGACCCGAACCCTCGGCGCAGTTTAGCGCTGATGGCCGCAGCCTTTTATACAAAGCAGCCGGAAGTCATGGTCGCCGTTACGGGGACCAATGGAAAAACTTCTGTTGCGTTATTCTTTCAACAGTTGTGGGCGACCTTAGGAAAATCTAGTGCGGCTGTCGGGACGCTGGGTATTGTTACGTCCAAGGGCCATGTCTCCGGATCCCTTACAACACCTGATCCCATCAAACTTCATGAAATACTGGCAGGGCTGGCGTCGAACGGCATTTCTCATGCCGCGATGGAAGCATCCAGTCACGGGCTAGACCAGCATCGTTTAGATGGTGTGCGATTGGCAGCGGCTGCCTTTACGAACCTGACGCGAGATCATCTTGATTACCATGGTTCCATGGAGGCCTACCAACAAGCAAAGCTGCGCCTATTCTCAGAGCGGCTAGATCCCGGAGCTTACGCGGTCTTGAATGCCGATGCGGATGCATTTCCAGCTTTTAGAAACGCGGCTCAGAAAAGAAAATTATCAATCATTGATTACGGCCATAAAGCGAAGAAAATCATGCTGACTCACCAGGCGCCAAGCCTGTCGGGTCAAACGGTGGGTATTCGCTTTGATGGCGGTAAAGAGCACCGTATTAAATTACCCCTGGTTGGTGGGTTCCAAGCCATGAACTGCTTGGCAGCTCTTGGTCTGGTTGTCGCCACCGGTGGTGATTATGAGGCTGCGGTTCAGGCCTTGGAAAAATTGCCCGGTGTCCCCGGCCGCATGGAATTGGTTGTCGAGCTTAAAAATGGCGGCGTTGCCTTTGTGGATTATGCCCACACGCCGGATGCTTTGGAAACGGTATTGCGAGCATTACGCCCGCACTGCTCAGGTAAAATAACAGTCGTGTTTGGTTGTGGCGGTGATCGCGATCGCGGCAAGAGACCCCTTATGGGTAAAATTGCAGAGTCGCTTGCCGATCGTGTGATCGTTACCGACGACAATCCGCGTTCGGAAAACGCCTCAACTATTCGTGCGGAAATTATGGCAGCGTGCCCGCACGCCCAAGAAATTGGCGACCGTGGTGAGGCAATCATGGCCGGATTACGCGGTCTTGGCCCGGAAGATGCCTTGTTGATAGCTGGAAAAGGTCACGAGGCTGGCCAAATTATCGGTGATAAAACCTTTCCATTTGATGACCGTTTGGTTGCTGTCAATTCGGCACGGCAAGCGGGGTTGCTATGACAATGACCGAATTGCCACTTTGGACTCAAGAGACGGTAACAGCCGCGATTGATACGCAGGCAGATCAACCCTTCGCGGCTACTGGTGTCTCGATCGATAGTCGGGCTGTCTCTCTGGGAGATTTGTTTATAGCCCTTAAGGGTCCACGGTTTAATGGCAACGACTTTGTAAATGACGCCTTTAAAAAGGGTGCCGTCGCCGCCATTGTTCAGGCGCCATTTGGTGAATCTCCCAGGAATGGCATTGTCATCGAAGTTGAAGATACGATGAAAGCTCTTCGCGATTTGGCAATAGTCGCCCGGATGCGTAGCCGGGCCCGAATTATTGCCGTCACGGGTAGCGTTGGTAAAACAAGCACCAAAGAAATGATAAAGCTGGCGCTGTCGCAAAGCGGTAAAACTTTCGCCAGTGCGGGAAACCTAAATAATGATATCGGCTTACCCTTGTCCTTGGCCCGTTTGCCTGACGATGCAGTATACGCGGTATTTGAGTTGGGCATGAATCATCCTGGCGAACTCGCGCCCCTTTCAAATTTATTGCGGCCGCATCTTGCTGTAATCACCACAGTTGAATCCGTTCACATCGAATACTTTGCCTCTGAAGAAGCAATTGCCGACGAGAAGGCAGAGGTTATGACGGGATTGGAGCCCGGTGGTTCGGTTGTCCTAAACCATGATAATCGGCACTACACGCGGCTTTTGGGTGCAGCAAAGGGATTTGGGGTCGAGCATATTTTAGATTTTGGCGGCCATCCGGATGCCACGGTAAGGCTGATTGACTGCTCTCTCCATGGAAATAGCAGCGCCGTATTAGCTTCAATCGCCGATGATCGGATTGAATACGGGCTTGCAGCGCCAGGGCGTCATTGGATCTCAAATAGTTTGGCCGCCCTGGCCGCTGTCAAAGGTATTGGGGGCGATGTTAATCTTGCCGCGGCGGCGTTGGCAAAACTGGAAGCGCCTAAAGGCCGTGGCCAGCACCGCCAGGTTTCTCTTCCGATGTTTGGAGCAGGCGCCTCGTTTACGCTGATTGATGAGTCCTATAATGCAAGTCCTGCTTCGGTCAAAGCAGCGCTGGCCGTTTTAGAGCGTACGCCAGGCGGCCGCCGCATTGCCGTATTGGGCGATATGCTTGAGCTTGGCGCCGCCAGTGAAGCCGCGCATATTGATCTTGTTAAAAGTATCGCCGGACACGCCATAGACACGGTTTTCACCTGTGGGCCCTTCATGGCTAAGCTTCAAGAGGCGTTACCTCCCGCGCAACGCGGCGGCCATGCGCCGACGAGTAAAGCCCTGGCCCCATTGGTTACGGCGGCTTTACGGCCAAGCGATATCGTTACCGTTAAAGGGTCATTGGGTTCCGGAATGGCCGTCATTATCGAAGCTATTGAACGACTGTCTGCAGTTGCGCCATCGCGCGCGGCTAACGGTCATTGAGGAAAATCATGCTTTACCACATTCTATATCCTCTGGCCGATGAGATCTCCCTTTTCAATCTGTTCCGGTATATTACGTTCAGAGCCGGTGGCGCCATCTTTACTGCCCTGTTTATCTGTTTTGTGTTTGGCCCCTACATCATTGCTTTGTTGCGTCGTCGCCAAGGAAAAGGCCAGCCTATCCGTGACGATGGTCCGCAAAGTCATTTTAAGAAAGCCGGAACGCCCACCATGGGAGGCTTCATGGTGTTGTTGGCGATCACCATATCGACACTTCTGTGGTCTGATTTGGCGAATCCTTATGTATGGGCAGTTTTTGCGATAACCTTAGGTTATGGCGCAATTGGTTTTGCCGATGATTATCTGAAAGTCTCCAAGCGCAATACAAAAGGTTTGCCGGGAAAAACCAAGTTAATACTAGAATTTGCCTTGGCGGGTGTTGTGGCTTTTGGCTTTTCGATTTGGGGCGAAGGCGCCATGGCCACAGGTCTGGCCGTGCCTTTTATCAAAGATTATGTCCTCGATCTCGGCTGGTTATTTATCCCCTTTGCCAGCCTTGTTATGGTATCGGCTTCCAACACCGTTAATTTGACCGACGGCTTGGATGGTCTTGCAATCATGCCTGTTCTGATTGCGGCGGCGTGTTTTGGCCTTATTGCCTACGTCGTCGGAAATAAAATATTCGCAACTTATCTTCAGCTTCATTACGTCGCGCGTACCGGTGAACTGGCCGTCTTCTGTGCGGCAATGGTCGGTGGTGGATTAGGCTTTCTTTGGTTCAACGCGCCTCCCGCCATGGTGTTCATGGGTGATACAGGATCTTTGTCTCTGGGAGGAGCGCTCGGTGCGGTCAGTGTTGCGATTAAGCACGAGTTAGTCCTTGTGATTGTTGGCGGCTTATTTGTGTTGGAAGGCGTATCCGTCATTGTTCAGGTTCTATCGTTCAAGTTGACAGGTAAGCGCGTTTTCCGAATGGCGCCGCTACATCATCATTTTGAGCAAAAGGGTTGGCCAGAATCGACGGTGGTTATTCGGTTTTGGATTATCGCATTCATCCTTGCGTTGTTTGGTCTTGCTACCTTGAAGTTACGGTAAAGAATATGATCGAGCTTAAATCCTTTAAAGGCGTTACCGTTGCGGTCTTCGGATTGGCGCGTAGCGGCTTGGCTGCGGCAGAAGCTCTGCACAGCGGCGGGGCTTATGTATGGGCCTGGGATGATAGCGAGGATCGTCGCCAAGCCGCCGGCGCACGCGGCATCCCTTTGGTGGATCTCTATCAGCAAGATTTGGGTACGGTGCGGATATTGGTGTTAAGCCCGGGCATCCCGCTGCATCATCCTAAGCCGCACCCTATCGTCCTGAGAGCAAGATCGGCTGGCTGCGAGATTATAGGCGATATCGACCTGCTGGGCCGAGTGCAAAAAGCGGCGCGATATGTCGGCATTACCGGAACAAACGGTAAGTCCACGACAACAGCTTTGATCGGTCATATCCTGACAAGATCCGGACGCCCTACAGAGGTTGGGGGGAATTTAGGTATCCCTGTGCTATCTCTTGAATCTCTTGATCAGAATGGCATTTATGTTCTGGAGATGAGCTCTTATCAATTGGACCTCACAAACTCCATTGTTTTTGACATTGGTCTTCTCCTCAATATAAGCCCGGATCATCTGGACCGTCATGGCGATATGGCAGGATATGTGGCGGCGAAAAGAACGATCTTTAGAGGTCAAGGCAAAACGGAAACGGCGATCATTGGCATAGACGATCCTATTTGCAGCGGAATTTATGATCAATTACGGGCAAAATCCGCACAGAGGATAATTCCTATCTCAACAGAGAAAAAACCGTCCGGCGGTGTTTATGTTGAAAACGGCATCATCATCGATGACATGGAAGGGCAGAGGCAACAAGCATTAGACCTTACCGAGATTCCGACTTTGCCGGGTCATCATAACTGGCAGAATGCGGCGGCCGCCTATGCGGCCATGAGAGTTCTGGAGGTTGCTCCGGATGAAATTGCTCAGGCTATGCAGAGCTATCCTGGGTTGGCACATCGACAAGAGCGTGTCGCCTATGTGGACGATGTACTTTATGTCAACGACAGCAAGGCAACGAATGTTGATAGTGCCGCACGGGCGCTCTCTTGCTATTCGAATATTTATTGGATAGCAGGTGGCCGCAGCAAAGAGGGTGGATTTGAACTTTTGAAACCGTTCTTGCCGCATATTCGTTCCGCTTATCTGATTGGTGAAGCCGCCGAGCTTATTGCGGCACTTTTGGCGGATAAGGTCGCCTATCGTTTGTGCGGCAACCTTACGACGGCCGTTGAGCAGGCTCATCAAGACGCCGTAAGTGATCAATTAAAAAGTCCGGTTGTCTTGTTGTCTCCGGCTTGTGCATCCTTTGACCAATTTAAAGACTTTGAAGATCGCGGTAACCGTTTTCGGACCGCTGTTGCCGCTTTGCCGGGGCGTCATCGCTCTCCTCAAAGTGAAGGAATTGCCGCATGATGGTACTTGCCCGTACTGATACGAGTAAGCTCGGCCGTTGGTGGTGGACGGTGGATCGGTGGCTACTCTTGGCGATCCTGCTGTTGTTCACCGTGGGCATAGTGCTGGCCATGGCAGCCAGCCCCGCCGTGGCCACGCGTATCGGGCTCGATAGTTTCTATTTCGTGCGACGTCATGTCGAAATGATGCCGATTGCTCTCTTGATCATGATCGCGGCATCTCTGGCGAGCCCCAAAGAAATTCGTAAGATCTCGGCTCTTGTATTTCTCCTTTGCATTCCCCTCATGGCCTTGGTGCTGGTAGCAGGTTCTGAGATCAAAGGTGCGCAGCGGTGGATCGCGATTGGTGGTTTTTCCCTTCAGCCGTCGGAAATTATTAAGCCCGCCTTCGCCGTAGTCAGTGGGGCCCTATTTGCGGCCCAAAAACAAAATCGTGGTGTGCCTGGAAATCTAATAGCGACCGGTCTTTATGGTTTGGTGTTGGGTCTCTTATTGCTTCAGCCAGATCTAGGCATGGCCTTCGTTGTCTCTGCCGTATGGTTCGCACAATTTTTTGTTGCTGGCTTGCCTCTGATGTTGGTTGGGACTTTCGCCGGTGCGGGATTTGGTGGTCTTGTCGGCGCTTACTTTCTCTTTCCCCACGTACAAAGCCGCGTTGACCGTTTCTTAGATCCGTCGTCGGGCGACAGCTTCCAGATTGAAAGATCTTTGGAAGCCTTCATGAATGGTGGATTGTTCGGTCGTGGTCCTGGCGAAGGCACGGTAAAAGCCCATCTTCCTGATGCTCATGCCGATTTTATTTTTTCGGTTGCTGGCGAAGAATTTGGCGTCATCGCCTGCATCGCCATTGTCGGCTTGTTCGCCTTCATTGTTCTGCGAGGTTTTTCTCGATTGATGCAGGATACCAATCTTTTTGTTGTCTTGGCATCCACAGGTTTGCTGGTTCAATTTGGCCTTCAAGCCGTCATTAACATGGCATCCTCCCTGCATTTGATGCCGACCAAAGGCATGACTTTACCCTTCTTAAGTTATGGCGGTTCTTCAATGCTGGGTTTGGCCTTCGGTATGGGCATGGTTTTGGCTTTGACGCGCAAGCGATTCGGCCCAGAAGAGGAGGCGTGATGACGCTGCAGCATAACGCGCCTCTTATTCTATTGGCCGCCGGGGGTACTGGCGGGCATATCTTCCCGGCCGAAGCCTTAGCCGATGCCTTATCAAAACGTGGTGTTCGGTTGGCTTTTGTGACGGATCGTCGCGGCGCTGCTTATGAGGGGGTATTGGCGCGCCTCCCGACCTATCGCATAGCGGCAGGCGGATTGGCCGGACGTAGCGTGAAGAATGTCATTGTCGCTACTGGTCGCCTGATTTTGGGAATCGTGCAGGCATTCTTATTATTGCGCCGGTTACGCCCGACAATAGTGATAGGCTTTGGAAGCTATCTCTCTGTTCCTCCTTTAGCGGTCGCGCAATTACTTCGGATTCGTACCATCATTCACGAACAGAATGCGGTCTTGGGGCGTGCAAATAAGTTACTTGCCGTTCATGCTACACGTATCGCAACAGCATTTGTGCATGTTGAAGGGTTGTCCGAGGATGATGAGTCCCGGACTATCAGGACCGGTAATCCTGTTCGCCCGGCTGTAACAGCTTTATCTACGGAACTCTATCCTGAACCGGAGCCTCAAGGTTCGCTCAATATTCTTGTGCTAGGTGGTAGTCAGGGGGCGACAATTTTTTCCGATGTAGTTCCGGCCGCTATTGCGCAATTATCCTCTGCAGATCGAGCACGAATTCATATAACCCAACAGTGCCGTGCGGAAGATCTTGAACGCGTAGGGACAATGTACGAGCGGATCGGTATTAAAGCTGAGCTGTCTGCGTTCATTACGGATGTGCCCGAGCGCTTTAAAAAAGCCCATTTGGTTATTTGTCGGGCAGGCGCGTCAACGGCGGCGGAGTTAACGGTGGCGGGGCGTCCGGCCATCCTTGTTCCCTATCCCTACGCGACAGATGATCACCAGACAGAAAACGCTCGTAATCTCGCCGATGCGGGGGGTGCTTGGGTCATGCCCCAGCCCATATTTACGGCCGAAGCGTTAACCCAGCGGTTGGCAGCTTTGCTTGCGTTGCCGCAAACGTTAATCACGGCGGCGCGTTGTGCGCGTCAAGCGGGAATTCCTATGGCAGCCGAGCGATTGGCCGATCTTGTTATGGAGACCCTGCCGGGAAATTCGACAAATAAAAACGCCAATCACGGGAGGGCGGCAGCATGAGAGGCCTACCGTTAGATATTGGAACAATTCATTTCGTCGGCATTGGCGGGATAGGCATGAGCAGTATTGCCGAGATTCTGCACAATCTTGGTTATCATGTCCAAGGTAGCGACGTTGCCGATGGTTATAATGTCAAGCGGCTGCGCGAATTGGGGGTTGCGGTCGTTATTGGGCACAAGGCTGAGAACATAGTTGGTGCCTCTGTTGTGGTAACTTCCTCTGCGGTTAAGTCGGACAACCCAGAAGTTAGCGCTGCACGATCAAAGTTCATTCCTGTCGTGCGGCGCGCTGAAATGCTTGCCGAGTTGATGCGACTAAAGTGGTCGATAGCTGTGGGAGGGACTCATGGCAAAACCACCACTACATCGCTAATTGCCACGGTCCTGGAAAAGACGGGATACGATCCGACAGTAATCAATGGGGGTATCGTTAACGCCTGGGGGACAAATGCTCGGTTAGGAGCCAGCGAATGGCTGGTCGCCGAAGCCGACGAAAGCGACGGATCATTTCTCAAGTTACCGGCGACGATTGCGGTGATCACGAATATGGACCCCGAACATCTTGACCATTATGGCAGCGTTGAGAAGATGAATGATGCCTATGTCACCTTTTTAGAAAATCTACCCTTCTATGGATTTGCCGCGCTTTGCCTCGATCATCCCGTTGTGCAAAAAACTATTGCCCGTGTCACGGATCGCCGAATTGTTACCTATGGATTTTCCCCACAAGCAGACGTACGAGGGATGAACCTTCGCATAGGGCCGGGAGGCAGCCGTTTTGACGTGGTGTTGACGAACCGGCAGACGGGAACAGGGCGTACAATAACGAATGTTGTATTGCCAATGTTAGGTCAACATAATGTTCGTAACGCGCTTGCGGCTATTACTGTTGCCAGTGAAATGAACATTGACGATGGGAAAGTGCGTGATGCTTTGGCAGATTTTGCCGGAGTAAAAAGACGTTTCACTAAAACAGGCGAGGCTGGCGGCATCACTGTCATCGATGATTATGGTCACCATCCCGTAGAAATTGAAGCTGTTCTCGACGCCGCAAGGGCGGCGTGTCAAGGTAAGGTCATCGCCGTAGTCCAGCCGCATCGCTATAGCCGGCTAGCTAATCTTTTCGAAGAGTTCTGCGCATGCTTTAACAAGGCTGATGCAGTTTTGGTTGCCGATGTCTATGCGGCCGGCGAGGCGCCCATCGAAGGCGCTGACCGTGATTCGATGGTTCAAGGCCTGATAAGCCATGGCCATCGCCATGCCCTACCGTTACGGGCTCCCGAAGATTTGCCGGCGATGATTTTTGATATAGCTGTACCGGGCGATATGGTTGTGTGCTTGGGAGCGGGGTCTATCACCTATTGGGCGCACGAATTACCGGCGCAGTTACAAAAACTTATGGATGTCTCGGGTGGTCGTCAGCAGGGAAGGAGCGCATGATGGCTGCTTCTCGGCCCTCAGACCTCTTGATTAAGAAGCTGCCTGAAGTGAAAGGTCGCTATACGCCGTTTGCGCCGTTGGATCGTGTTACTTGGTTTCAAGTGGGCGGCCCTGCCGAAGTCTTATTCCGTCCGGCTAGCCCGGATGATTTGGCTTTCTTCTTGGTAACGCGCCCACGTGAAATCCCTCTTACCGTTATCGGCGTAGGTTCCAATCTTTTAGTACGTGACGGCGGAGTTCCTGGCGTCGTGCTGCGTTTGATGGGCGGGTTTGCCGACGCCAGGGTAGAAGGCGATCATGTTCAGGTTGGCGCCGGAATGCTGGATATTAATCTTGCTACGGTCTGCCGAGATTCGGGTTTGGCAGGACTGGAATTCTTCTCGGGAATTCCGGGCACCGTTGGCGGGGCTCTTCGTATGAATGCAGGCGCGTTTGGCGGGGAAACTCAAGAGGTCGTCGTCCAAGTAACTGCAATTGATGCCGCAGGTAAGTTGCATACGCTTAATCGCGCGGATATTGGCTATGTCTATCGGCATTGCGACTTGCCTGAAGACTGGATCTTTCTTTCAGCATTATTGCGCGGGCAGCGCGGCGATAAAGCGAAGATAGCTGATCGTATGAAGGAAATTGCAGCCGAGCGTGCGGAAAATCAACCTATAAGAACACGAACTGGAGGATCGACCTTTAAGAATCCTCAGGGTCAAAAGGCTTGGCAACTTATCGATGCCGCCGGTTGCCGTGGGTTACGCCGTGGAGGGGCGGTTGTTTCGGAGAAGCATTGTAACTTTCTCATCAATGAAGGCACCGCAACGGCTTCGGATATTGAAGGTTTGGGCGAAGAGGTTCGTCGCCGGGTTAAGGCCACATCCGATGTTACTTTGGAATGGGAGATTAGGCGCATCGGTGTTCCTCGGGGAGATGCATTCGCGATAATGGGCTCGGATACATCCGGAGGCGCGCTATGACAAAACATGTTGCGGTGCTGATGGGTGGCTGGTCCGCAGAGCGCGAGGTTTCCTTAGTTAGCGGCCGTGAGTGCGCCGTTGCTTTGCGCAAAAAAGGATATGGCGTTTCGGAAATAGACGTTGGTCGGGATATCGCATCGGTCTTGGCTCGCTCAAAGCCGGATGTGGTATTTAATGCCTTGCATGGCCGGTTTGGCGAAGACGGCCGGATCCAAGGTTTGCTGGATATTATGGGAGTTCCCTATACCCATTCGGGAATGCTGGCGTCGGCCTTAGCCATGGATAAGGTCGTTGCCAAACGCCTTTTTACCGCGGCGGGTATTTCCTGCCCGGAAGGGCGAACCATAACCAAGGAAGAACTTTTAGAAGGTGATCCTCTGCCGCGCCCCTATGTTGTCAAACCCATCAATGAGGGGTCTAGCGTTGGTGTAGCCATCATTCGTCAGGGGGATAATACGCGGCCGTTCGATATTTCCTGGCCCTACGCCGATGAAGTGATGGTAGAGCCCTTCATCCCGGGACGAGAGCTTACCGTTGCTGTGATGGGCGACCGTTCTCTTTGTGTAACGGAGTTACGGCCGAAAACTGGATTTTACGACTATTCGGCAAAATATGAAGAAGGCCAGACGCTTCATTTGTGTCCGGCAGAGCTTCCTGAGAATGTTTCGCTCCGCGCCTTAGATATGGCTTTCGCGGCTCATCAAGTTCTCGGATGCCGCGGCGTTAGCCGATCTGATTTCCGCTATGATGATACAAAGGGACACGACCCACAAAAGATCATGCTGCTTGAGGTCAACACTCAGCCGGGTATGACCCCTTTGTCATTGGTGCCGGAGCAAGCTCGGTACTGTGGAATCTCATTTCCCGATCTTGTGAGCTGGATGGTGGAGAGCGCTACATGCGACGCATAACGGCAGTACAGCACGCCGCGGCTCGCAAGCGGCGTCAATCTAAGTTCACTCTTGGTGCGCTCTTGCGTGTTGGGAGCATGGTTGTTTTGGGAGGGTCGCTTATCGGCGGACCAATCTGGATTTGGCGTAGTGGCATGCTGGAAGTGTTGGGCGATAAGGCGGAAAAAGTTCTTATTGCTACAACGGCAGCCTTGGGAATGCAGATCGATACTATTGGTATTGAGGGTAATTCACATACCAATCGCGAATCAATCATAGCAACTCTGGACGCGCGCAGGGGAGCCCCGCTTCTTGGCTTAAATTTGAAAGAATCAAAAGCCAAATTAGAAGAACTCCCCTGGATCAGTAAAGCCACAATTGAGCGGCGCTTACCCGATCGTCTTTACGTAGCGGTTACCGAAAGAACACCGGCAGCGCTATGGCAGCATGATGGAAAATTTGATTTGGTGGATATTGAAGGCGTAGTCATCGCCAATGCTGACGTTACGCAATACCCATCACTGCCTCATGTTATTGGTGTTGATGCACCGCGCCACGTTCAGCAGCTTATGTCTGTTTTAATGCGTCAACCGGATCTTGCGGCAAAAATTCTCGTTGCTACGCGTCTGGGAGAGCGCCGTTGGGACTTACGTTTTGATAACGGTATCGATATCCATTTGCCGGCTCAAGGTATTGCAGGGGCGTGGGATCGTTTGGCGCAGATGCAAGAGAAAAATCACATACTGGATCGTGATGTTATCGGTATCGATCTCCGCTTGCCGGATCGAGTGGTGGTTAAACTGACGCCTAACTCTATTCAGAAACTTGGCCTTGCTGGGTCCGTAGGGAAGGAAAAGCCGCAATGAAGTCGCATGCCAAAACGCGCTCGGGATTAGTGGCGGCGCTTGATATAGGCACCACAAAAACCTGCTGTTTTATTGCTGAAATAATGGGCGATGGTAAGCCGCGTATTATGGGTATCGGGCATCAAATGGCGCATGGTGTTCGCGGCGGTGTGGTCATTGACATGGAAGCCGCAGAGGCCTCAATCCGAGCAACTGTGCATGCCGCAGAGCAGATGGCGGGCCAAACCATATCTTCTGTGCTGGTGAATATTTCTGGTGGCGCACCAACTTCGCAAACGCTTGGTCACGAAATACTTCTTAATGGCCGAGTCATCGGCGATCCTGATCTCCGCAAGCTTATAGATCAAAGTCAGTTATTTGATGAATTAAGCGAGCGCGAATTGATCCACGCTATTCCCGTCGGGTTCTCCATTGACGGCAATAGGGGCATCCGCGATCCGCGAGGCATGTACGGAGAGCGTTTAGGTGTCCATGTTCATCAAATCACGGCCGCCTCAGGTCCCGTCAGAAATTTGACACAGGCCGTTGCGCGCTGTCATTTAGATGTTGAAGCCTTGGTCGTGTCTCCCTACGCGTCGGGTCTTTCCTCTCTGGTGGAAGATGAGATGGATCTGGGAGTCACTTTGATCGACATGGGCGGCGGGACGACTTCGATCGCTGTATTTTTCGACGGTGCTGTTGTGTTCACCGATACGATACCCATAGGTGGAAATCATGTTACGCAGGATTTGGCGCGCGGTTTGTCGACAGCGACACGCCATGCCGAGAGAATGAAAACTTTGTATGGCGCTGCAATTCCGGCGCCTGGCGACGATCGTGATATGATCGAAGTGCCATTGGTTGGTGAAGAAGACCCGCCTAAAACAACGCGGATATCCCGTTCAATTCTAGTTTCAATTATCGCGCCGCGCTTAGAGGAAACTTTTGAGTTGGTGCGAGGGCGATTAGAGGCCGGAGGATTCGACAAATTAGGGGGTAGTCGTCTGGTTCTGACGGGCGGTGCCTGTCAGCTGCCGGGTGTTCGCGAGCTCGCAGGGCAAATTATGGATAAACGCGTTCGGATTGGCCGCCCTGTACGTTGCACCGGACTTGCTGAATCAACAGGCGGGCCGGCGTTTTCTACCTGCATAGGATTACTGAACTTCGCGACAGTGCGTCAGCCACAGGTTTCTGCTGTGCACGCGCCGCGTAATATCGACATGCCGTCAGGCTTTATTAGCCGGATTGGCTCCTGGTTCCGGGAGGCGTTTTGATGCGTCTTTCGGGAAGATACCCCTACCGTCATATCGGACTGCAGGGGCGAAGCAAGGCAAGCGACTAAACCATTGCTTAGCCCCGGCGAGGGCGAAGCGGCGAAATGAAACTGGAGGCAAATATGACGATCAATATTACAGTTCCCCGGGCCGAGCCGGACACAAAGCCTCGGATTACGGTAGTTGGAATTGGCGGTGCCGGTGGCAACGCTGTTAATAACATGATTAAGTCGAGTTTGGATGGTGTGGAATTCTTGGTCATGAATACGGATGCCCAAGCTCTCTCCATGACCAGCGCCAGCCGTGTCATTCAACTAGGCCGCACCATTACGCAAGGCTTGGGTGCAGGATCGCGTCCAGATGTCGGTCGGGCCGCGGCAGAAGAAGCCATGGACGAAATTCTAGAGGCTCTTCAAGGCTCGCATATGTGCTTTATCACTGCCGGTATGGGCGGTGGCACAGGTACGGGAGCTGCTCCTGTCGTGGCGCGGGCCGCACGGGATGCCGGCATTTTGACGGTCGGCGTTGTAACAAAGCCCTTTCACTTTGAAGGGTCCCATCGCATGCGCTTGGCGGAGCAAGGAATTGAAGAGCTGACCCAGTATGTGGATACGCTCATCGTCATTCCTAACCAAAACCTATTTCGTGTTGCTACAGAACGTACAACCTTCGCCGAAGCCTTCGCCATGGCCGATGACGTCCTTTATAGCGGCGTCCGCGGAATTACCGATCTCATGATTATGCCTGGTCTTATCAACCTTGATTTTGCCGACATTCGCTCAATCATGAGTGAAATGGGCAAAGCGATGATGGGGACGGGCGAGGCGACCGGTGAGCGGCGTGCCATTGAGGGTGCCGAAGCGGCGATTTCTAATCCCCTACTTGATGAAGTATCGATGAAGGGCGCTCGTGGTGTTCTTATTAACATCACCGGCGGAACGGATATGACATTATTTGAGGTCGATGAGGCCGCAAATCGTATCCGGGATGAAGTGGATCCTGATGCCAACATCATCTTCGGGTCTATCTTTGATCCTTCTTTGGAAGGGGTCATGCGGATTACCGTTGTGTCTACGGGAATTGATGCAGCTGCATCAATTCAACCAAAGCCAAGAACCTTGACCTTGGTTGAAAACGAGCGGCGTGAAGTTGCTCCACAGGCAGCTGCACCGGCTTCGGCCCCCGCAATGCCGGTTTCGGCACCGGCAATGACGGCTCGTTCAACGGCGATGCCTTCCTTTGCGGCCAGCCGCCCGGCTATAACGGCCCATTCTCCTGCGCCTATTGCGGCAACAGCTAAAGCCTCTCCGCAGGTTTCTTATGCCGATGCCGCCCTCAGAGCGTCATCTGAGGTAAAGCCAACGGCCTCAACTCAACCTGTGATTGCGGGTAATCTTGCGTTAGATCTAGATACCCACCAGGATCATGATGTAGCAGTTCAGCATCAACAGCAGAATGAAGCTGAGCCTGTTGTCAGAGCAGCTCAAGATGAGCCGTTTATTGCTCCGGCACCGGTTGAGGCTGCCCCTTCGCGGGAGGCGCCGCAGTCTCAAGCACCCCGGTCGGCAGAGCCGACCTTTGCGACACGGGTCATGATGCCGGAACGGGCTCGTTCACCAAGTCTGTTTGAGCGGGTAACAGGAACGGGTCGCGCACGTCCTCCGATCCCTAGCCAAGGGCCATCGCATCAAACGGCTGCAGCTCCAGCGCATGATACTGCTGTGGCGGCACCTTCTACGCAGTCAGCCGTTCGGACAGAGGCTTCAGAGCCAAACACGGCCCTAAATTTATCGGCTTCTTATGAGACGTCTATGGCGTTGGAGCCAACGATAGCGGAGCCTTTAACTGCGACGCCAACCTTGACGGCAACACCTGGGACCCGCCCCGAGTCGGCCCGTCAACCCCTATCAACCCCGGCTGGCCATCAGCCCCGGTTGGGCGGGTTGTCCGCCGTTGATCGGCCCGTAGAGAAGTCGATTGATGACGATTTGTTGGATATCCCAGCATTTCTGCGGCGCCAAGCCAATTAATACAAAGCCTAAGGAGAAGCAAAACTTGGGTAACAATTGGCAATAAAGAGTGATTTGTTGGGCGCAGGGCCCTTTGTTAGATATCTCTGCGCCCAACTATCAGCATTACCGGGAAACCGGCTTCTGTCACCGGCGGGGATTGGTGGAGTTAAAGAAGGGTAATGCGAGGAGTGGGAGATGCCTAGGCAACCGGCCCCAGCAAAAGGTCGTAAAGCTTTAAAGAGGCGAACAGAAAGGGCTAAAATGACACATATTAGTGTCGGACGGACTACACATGAATCTGCAGACCAACAACGTAGTCTTAAGCGTTCTGTTTCTTGTGTTGGCGTAGGCCTTCATTGCGGAACTCCTGTTTCAATCACGCTGCACCCAGCAAAAACGGATAGCGGCATCGTTTTTCGCCGGACGGACCTTGCAGAGGGCCACAACCGGATTCCCGCCCGCTGGGACAATGTTGTCGATACGGTTTTATGTACGGTTTTAGGAAATGAGTACGGCCATACGGTTAGTACGGTCGAACATTTAATGGCGGCTCTTACGGGCTGTGGAATCGATAATGTCATTATCGACCTGAACGGCGCCGAAGTCCCTATTATGGATGGCAGCGCGGCGCCATTTGTCGATCTGGTTGATCAAGCTGGGATTGATATTCAGGATAAGGCACGGCGGGTTATTCGCGTCTTGCGCCCTGTCGAGGTTACCGAAGGTGATCGAACGGCGCGCCTAGTCCCCCATGATCGGTTAGAATTAGACGTGGCCATTGACTTTGATAGCAAGGCGATCGCGCGTCAGGATCGTTCCGTTACTCTGGTAAATGGCGCCTTTCGCCATGATTTGGCATCAGCGCGAACCTTTGGCTTCAAACATGAAGTCGAACAGTTACGAAATGTAGGTTTAGCTCGCGGTGGTTCCTTGGAAAATGCCGTCGTTGTCGATGGCGACAA
>CAYNIC010000001.1:0-101496 GCA_964397465.1 uncultured Rhodospirillales bacterium | reverse complement strand
CAAGAAAATTCTCAATCAAGAGGGTTTACGCTATGATGATGAGTTCGTCCGTCACAAGCTCTTGGATGCCGTTGGAGATCTCGCCCTGGCTGGAGCGCCGATCCTAGGCCGATTTGTTGGTATCAGAAGCGGCCACCGGTTAAATAATATGGTCTTGCGGGCTTTGTTTGCTGACTCGGCAAATTGGTGCTGGGCATCATCCATTGAAGCAAAGGCGTCTTTTGTGAAAACACCCTTAGAGACCCCGCTTGTTTCGGTGGCCATTTAGTCGGTGGAAATTATATATTTAAATCAATAAGTTAGTGTTTTAGCGTCCAGGCGACCGCCCAACGCTCCAATAGCGGAATTACGTAAAATGCGCTAGGGTCAGGGCCTTGGATCTGCCTTAATCGACTATAACAATTGCATGTGATGCTTAAATTGCCAAAAAAATCGCCACTCCGGGGCTGCTGTCGCGGCCTAGCTATTCTCATGCTTTTCCTAACTGGCTGCGCCGGGGACGATACCTCGGGCTACAAAGAGAGACCGGTTGAAGAGCTTTATAACGGTGCCATGACGGCGATGGAGAATGGGGATAATTTGCCGGCAGCGCTCATGTTTGATGAGGTTGAACGGCAGCATCCCTATTCGGTTTGGGCCACCAAAGCTCAATTGATGAGCGCCTATGCCTATTATCGTCAGGCTAAGTACGACGAAGCTATAATCGGCCTTGATCGTTTCATTCAGCTTCATCCTGGCCATAAAGATGTGGCCTATGCGTACTATTTAAAAAGCCTTTGTTATTACGAGCAAATCTCAGACGTTGGTCGTGATCAAAAAATGACGGACTTTGCTCTTAAAACCATGGAAGAACTTGTAGCTCGGTTTCCCGAATCGAGTTATTCCCGTGACGCGAAACTCAAAATCGATTTGACTCGAGACCATTTGGCCGGAAAAGAGATGGAAATCGGTCGTTATTATCTTAATCGCAAGCAACCGTTGGCGGCGGTGAATCGGTTCCGTAACGTGGTGGAAAACTATCAAACCACAAGCCACGTACCTGAAGCCCTGCATCGTTTAACCGAAAGCTATTTAGCTTTAGGCGTCACAAGTGAAGCTCAAGCATCTGCAGCTGTTCTGGGCTTTAATTTTCCGGGCAGTAAATGGTATGAAGATAGCTATCAGCTGCTAGCGGGATCAAATCTTGCGCCTCAGCGTGACGAAAAATCATGGCTGGATCGGGTGTTTGGGAAGCGTAGTTAACGCGCCGCGTCGTCTTTAAGGAGAATAAGGGAGATGCTCAGGGCTTTATCGATCCGCGATGTGGTGCTGGTCGAGCGGCTTGAGCTGGATTTTTCTGCAGGGCTGACAGTCCTGACCGGAGAGACGGGTGCAGGTAAATCAATTCTGTTAGATTCATTAGGATTGGTTTTGGGTGGCCGTTCAGATGCCAATCTCATTCGCGATGGCGCATCCCAGGCAACAGTTACGGCCGTATTTGATGTCCCAGCAGATCATTCTGCGATGGTGCTTTTGCTTGATCAGTCGATTGATCAAGCGGCCGATATTGTTTTGCGCCGAACCGTGACGTCGGATGGCCGCAGCCGGGCCTTTGTTAATGATCAAGCCGTTAGTATAGGATTTTTACGGGAAATCGGCTCTCGTTTAGTCGAAATTCAAGGGCAATTTGATCAAAGAGGCTTACTAGATCCGGGCTCTCACCGAGGCATTTTGGATGGTTTTGCCGATTTAAGGCCCAGGGTTATCGAGGTGATGCAAGCTTGGGAATCTTGTCAATCGGCGCGTCAAGCCTTGGCGGCGGCCCGTGCTGAAGCTGAACGTGCGCAGGCCGATGAAGTTTGGCTGCGCCATTCTCTGGAGGAGTTTGACCGATTTGGATTAGAGCCTGACGAGGAAGACCGTCTTGTTGCCAGCCGCGCCCTCTATATGAACGCTGAAAAATTGATCGCCGCCGCACAGGCGGCGCTTCACGAGCTTGATGGTGATGCTGGGGTTAGCGAAGCTTTATCGCGGGCAATACGCGGTTTGACACGCATAGCAAAGCCAGCCACGGATAAACTCGACGATGTTTTAGCCGCGCTTGAGCGAGCTGGGGAGGAAGTCGCGGAGGCGGGTTCACTTTTGCATCATTTACTGCATGAGTTGGATATGGATCCTAAACGCCAAGCCCAGATTGATGAGAGGCTCTTTGCCTTGCGCGATTTGGCCCGCAAGCACCATGTAGGCAGTAAAGATCTTCCCCGTATTAAAGAAGATATGGCCAATCGCTTAGGGCAACTAGACCAGAAAACAGTCATTATTTCCGAGTTAAGCAAAGCCGTCGCTGAGGCCACGTCAGTTTATGAAAAAGGGGCAGCTCACTTAAGTGCGGCGCGGAAAAAGGCGGCTCAGGCTCTGGACGCGGCGATCGCTGGTGAACTAGCGCCTCTAAAAATGGATAAGGCTCAGTTTAAGACGGTGGTGGAAAAGTTGCCCGAGACGGAATGGAGGGCAACTGGAATGGATCGTATCCGTTTCGAAGTTTCTACCAACCCAGGTCAGCCCTTTGGTCCGCTCAATAAAATTGCCTCAGGGGGCGAGCTATCCAGGTTTCTTCTAGCTTTGAAGGTTGCCCTTAAAAAAGCTGATCCCGTTCCTACGCTTATTTTTGACGAGGTTGACGCCGGTATTGGTGGGGCTACGGCAGATGCAGTGGGTGAAAGGTTACAGCGCTTGTCCAAGAATGTGCAAATTCTCGCCGTGACCCATTCGCCGCAGGTGGCCGCCAGGGCAGACGATCATTGGGTTATTCGCAAAGAAACTCAAAAGGATCGGGCTGTTACCGAAGCTCATCGTCTGGCTTCTGATGCGCGTCAGGAGGAAATTGCCCGGATGTTATCAGGGGCAACGATCACCCGTGAGGCCCATGCAGCAGCGGGACGATTGCTGGGTTTTGATGCATCGCCGAAACGTCGGCAATCTAAAGGTTGATTATGGCGTCTGAGCAGAAAATTCCTGCTGGCGTGGTGAAAGAACACGCACAGTTGGCTGAAGAAATAAGAAGTCATAACACTGCCTATTATCAAGAGGACGCGCCGGTTATCTCCGACGCCGAATATGATACGCTTTTCAAGCGACTTGTTGCTTTGGAAGAGCAATATCCGACGCTAAAAACTAAGGAAAGCCCTACTATGAAGGTAGGTGCCGCGCCAGGGGGAGGATTCGCTAAGGTTGCGCACCGCGTACCGATGCTGTCTCTAGCCAATGCCTTTTCCGATGAAGAGGTGGTTGATTTTTTTGACCGCATTCGCCGGTTTCTGGGATTCGCTCAGGAAACTGAAGTGGCTGTTGTGGCCGAGCCGAAGATTGACGGATTGTCGGCGTCATTGCGGTATGAAAACGGCCGTTTTGTTCAAGGTTCCACCCGAGGGGATGGCCTGGAAGGCGAGGACATTACCCGTAACCTGGAAACGCTGAAAGACATTCCAAAAGTTATCAAGGGCGCCCCTGCAGTTTTCGAAGTTCGTGGTGAAGTTTATATGGCGCGTTCGGATTTTATCGCGCTGAATAATAAGCAAGCATCGGTTGAAGGTAAAATATTTGCTAATCCCCGCAATGCGGCGGCCGGCAGTTTACGTCAATTAGATCCGCAAATTACCGCGAGCCGACCGCTTCGTTTTTTTGCCTATTCTTGGGGGGAAATCGCCACTTCGGTATTTGATACTCACTGGGGGTTTTTAGAGCAATTAAAGTCTTGGAAATTCACAGTAAATCCTTTGGTGCGGCGGTGTTTGACGGTGCAGGAAGCTTTAAGTTTCTATCATGACATCCAGCAACAGCGGGCGGACTTACCCTATGATATAGACGGGGTCGTCTATAAGGTAGATCGTCTAGACTGGCAGTCGAGATTGGGTTTTGTCTCGCGGGCTCCCCGGTGGGCGCTTGCGCACAAATTCCCCGCCGAGCAAGCCGAGACCATACTCGAAAAGATTGCCATACAGGTTGGCCGAACAGGGGCGTTAACTCCCGTTGCTTATCTTGCGCCTGTTTCTGTGGGTGGTGTCATGGTTTCGCGGGCAACTCTTCATAATGAAGATGAGATAGCACGCAAGGATGTAAGAGAAGGCGATAGAGTTATTGTTCAGAGAGCGGGCGACGTTATTCCTCAAGTTGTTTCTGTGCTGTTGAAAAAGCGGCCCAAGAACAGCCGGCCTTTCATATTTCCAACTCATTGCCCCATTTGCGGCAGCCTTGCGATTCGCGAAGAGGGGGAAGTGGTTAAACGCTGCACCGGGGGACTCATTTGCCCGGCGCAAGCGGTTGAACGTTTGAAACACTTTGTTTCACGAGCCGCCTTTGATATTGAAGGCTTGGGAGAAAAATCGATCCAGGCTTTTTTTGAAGATGGTACGCTAAAAAGCCCGGTTGATTTATTTACCCTTGAAGAAAGAGACGCGGCGTCTTTGACCCCTTTGAGGGCGCGTGAAGGTTGGGGGGCCTTATCTGCCCGCAAGCTCTTCACGGCTATTGATGCGCGGCGGACCATATCTTTGGAAAGGTTTCTCTATGCTTTGGGCATCAGGCAAATCGGCCAGGCAACCGCTAAACTTTTGGCAAAGCATTACGGCAGTTTATCTGCATTAAGTGCTGCCCTTGAAGCGGGCAAAAATCCTGAGTCTGACGCCTATCGTGAGTTAACAGCAATAGACCAAATCGGACCCTTGGTTGCGGCGGATTTGTTGGCTTTCTTTGCCGAGCGCCATAATCAACAGGTTCTGAACGGCCTTAAAAAATACGTAAAGGTCGAGAACTTTGTGGCTCGGCAAACGACCGGATCTGCAATTGCGGATAAGACGGTTGTCTTCACCGGAACACTTTCTCTTATGACCCGTGATGAGGCAAAAGCCCGCGCAGAAAGTTTGGGGGCAAAAGTGGCAGGCTCCGTGTCAAAAAAGACCGACTACGTTGTTGTGGGTGCCGACGCCGGATCAAAGGCAAAAAAAGCTGCCGAGCTAGGGGTTAAGATTTTAACTGAAGAGGAGTGGCTGGACCTTATAAAGTAATATAATAAAGATAAAAATTGCCGTTAAGCTGCCGTAATCCGGGCCTAAATTTCAAACCTGTGAACGATTAAAGGTACGATTCAATGCGCTCTCTTCGCATTCTTATTTGTGGGATAATCTTTCTTAGTTTTTCGATTTGTTCAATGGCGGTCAGGGCTGAGGAAGCCATCAAGCCGGACGATACAATTACTTTGCACTTAAATGTTGAAGATTGGGTTGAAACTCAAACGGCTGCTGTCCAGGTAGCGATTGTTACTGCGGGTAATGGTGTCTCTGCGGGTGTTCGTGAAGAAGTGTTGAAAATCTTGGCGACCTTGACGCCAGGCGATTGGAAGATTTTGCAATTCATTCCAACCAAAGATAGGGCAGGGCTGGATCGGCAAGAAATCTTGGCCGAGGTGCGCGCTTCGGATAAGCAACTAGCCGGAATTTATGACCGTGCAAAAAAAGCGAGCATTCCAGGAAAGCAGGTTCGCGTTGCATCGATCTATTTTTCCCCTACCGTGGCAGAACAGGAAGCATTGCTGATCAAGTTGCGCGGCCAAATCTATAAGAAAATAACTGAAGAAATCGCCTTGTTAAAAGCGACTTTTCCGGACAGGTCTTTTCGAGTTGGCGATGTAACCTTTGATGATCCCGAACAAGTTTCAGAACAACCTAGGGAAAGCACGCAGGCAGAAGAAGATGCTACGGTGACGCGTAGCGTAGAGAGTGGTCCGACCATGACCGTGTCAGAACGTCGACGGCTTTCGGCGACGGTAGTGCTCTCGGCCATTGCTCCTAAGTAATAGTGTTGGATAGATAGCGAAAGAAAACGTCATGCGTATTTTTGATCTCCGGTTCTCGGTTTTGTTGACGCTTTTGGGCTTGGCGGTAGGGATTATCAATGCTCACCCAGCCAAGGCCGAGGAGGGTTACAAACCCGATGATGTCGTCACTTTGAATTTGGCGGTTGAGGATTGGATTCAAACTCAGACTGCTGTGGTCAATATGCTGATCGATGCCGCTATCAACAGCAATACGGTTCCTGGCGCTCGCGAAGATGTTACGGCTTTACTGAATAATGTTGTTCCCGGAGCTGAATGGAAAATCCTGCGATTTGATCGGAGTCGCGATTCTGCAGGATTGGAACGTTGGCAGGTTTTGGCTGAGGCGCGTCTTACGGATAAGCAGCTTTCCGGGCTTCATGATAAGGCGCAAAAAGCAAGCGCTCCAGGAAAGCAAATTCGTGTCGCCGGCATTAGATTTACACCGACCTTGGCCGAGCGTGAGTCGGCGGAGGCTAAATTACGAGCCCAGATATACAAGAGGGTTGCTGAAGAAATCGCCGCGCTTAAGACCAGTTTCCCCGATCGTATTTATCGTCCCGGTACGATTTCCTTTAATGGCATGGCTCAGCCAGTGCCAATGAGTACCGTGGCCTTTAAAGCAGGTATGGGCGGTGCTGCTCCCATGGAAGCGCGTGCAGCACCGTCGCCCGATCAATCCGGTGATGGTGACTCCATGGCCGTTGCCGAGCGGATGCGTCTGAGTGCATCCGTCATATTGTCTACCGTTGCTGCAAAGTAAGGTAGATTGTCATTCCTGTATTCGATGGCACTGGCCCGCTAGCTATCTATAAAACCCGTTTAGCTGAGAGTTTGATTGCTCCGGATCCAGCTCAAGCGGCCGCTGTTGATGCTCTGCAGAATCTTTATAAGGCTCTAGCAGTCTATCAGCCGGGAAGATCTAAAGGAATTTTTGCGCTTTTCCGCAAATCGGCCCCACCCCCAAAAGGCCTTTATATTTATGGGGACGTGGGTCGCGGTAAATCCATGTTGATGGATTTATTTTTTACCTCGGCTCCTCTTACGCCGAAGAGGCGGGTGCATTTTCATGCCTTTATGGAGGAGGTGCATGATCGTATCCATAAATGGCGCGGCGAGAATACGGGCGATCCCATCGAACCATTGGCAGAGAAAATCGCTCAGGAGGCAGCTTTATTATGTTTCGATGAGTTTCATGTTACGAATATCGCCGATGCGATGATTTTAGGGCGCCTATTTTCGGTATTGTGGCGGCACAGGATTGTCATTGTGGCGACGTCTAATTGGCGTCCGCAAGACCTTTATAAGGATGGCTTGCAACGTGATCGATTCCTTCCCTTTGTCGATTTACTTTTGCAGCATATGCGCATTTTTCATTTGCAGTCCGTTCATGACTATCGGTTGCAGCGATACCAAAATATTAAAACCTATTACACGCCCTGTGGCTCTAAAGCTGGCGCGGCTCTTAACAAGGCGTTTGCCGATTTAACTGACAACGCCAAAGGGCAACGTGAGGAAATCGGCCATCATGGTCGTAAGATTATTATTCCGCGGGCTGCCCAAGGTGTTGCTTTTTGCGAATTTAAAAATCTTTGCTCGCAATCCCTCGGGGCGAGCGATTATCTTGCTTTGGCTAGAAATTATCACACGATTATTATGAGTGGGATTCCAAAATTCAGCGAAACCCGCGAGGATGAGGCTCGGCGATTTATGACGCTAATCGATGTGCTTTACGAGGCTCACGTTAATCTTATTGCCAGTGCCGAAGCGCCGGTGGCAGAACTGGCCCCGCCTCAGCGCATCGACTTTGAATTTCGGCGCACAGTTTCTCGATTGATGGAGATGCAATCCGCCGATTACATTTCGGCAGCGCATAGTCCGCCGATCGCATAAGTAACGCTAGAAAAAGCTATAGGGGTCAATGTCGATTTGAAGGCGAACTGGGTGCGGTAAACGAACGGTTGCAATCCAACTCTGAATAATGGGTTGCAGCGCAAGATTCTTGGCTGATTTAAGAAGGAAACGGCGCCGATGGCGTTTCCGTAGAATGGCGAGGGGGGCGGGCGCTGGTCCAAGAACGGTGATCCCGTCGCCATGCGGCACCCTGGCCGCCAAGCTTCGACAGACGTGGTCCAATAAGCGTTCGTCGGTTGCTGATAAGATAAGGGAGGCTAGTTTCCCATAGGGCGGCATAGCGGCCATCTTACGGGCTGTTATTTCCTGATGAAGAAAGCCTTTTTCATCGCCGGCAACTAGGGCGGCTATCACAGGATGAGTGGGTTCGTAGGTCTGCAAAAAAACCCGCCCTGGCCGGGTTTCCCGCCCCGCCCGGCCTGCCACCTGGCTCAGTAGCTGAAAAGTCCGCTCTGCCGCGCGTAAGTCCCCCCCGGCAAGACCTAAATCGGCGTCCACAACCCCTACCAAGGTCAAATGGGGGAAATGGTGGCCTTTGGCGATAATTTGTGTTCCGATCAAAACATCGAGGTTTCCGGCGATCATGTCTTTGACCAAGCCTTCGACGACAGCTGGGCTATCCAGGCTATCTGAGGTCAGGGTGGCAATGCGTGCGTTGGGCAAAAGGGTGGAAGCCTCTTCGGCCAGGCGCTCGACACCAGGTCCGCAGGCGGCAAAGCTATCGGTCGCGTGACACTGGGGGCAGCTAGAGGGGATGCATGATGTATATCCACAATGATGGCACTGTAGCCGCCCGATTTGACGATGTTCAACTAGCCATGCCGTACAATTCGGGCATTGGATCCTGTAGCCACAAGTGCGGCATAAGGTTAGCGGTGCATAGCCGCGCCGATTTAAGAATAAAAGACTTTGCTCGCCGGTTTCCAAATTCTGTTTCAGGGCTTCAATAAGAGGGTTGGACAAAAAACGACCGCGGGGAGGCGGTGCGCGTCGCATATCAACGGCGTTTATTTCCGGAAGTTGGGCGCTACCGTGCCGATTAGGTAAATGCAGTCTCCGGTATTTTCCATTTTCAACATTAGCCAAGGTTTCAAGCGACGGGGTCGCTGAAACGAGAAGAATCGGATGCTTCCCTATGTGGGCGCGCAAGACCGCCATGTCTCGGGCGTTATAGATCACACCCTCTTCTTGTTTATAAGCGGCTTCGTGTTCTTCATCGACCACAATAAGGCCCAAGTTAGAAAAAGGCAGAAACAAAGCCGATCTTGCGCCAATCACCACAGGGGCTTTACCTTCGGCAACAGCGCGCCATGTTATCCGACGCTGGGCAATACTTAAGTCAGAGTGCCATACGGCTGGGCGAACACCAAAATGCGCCACAAAACGTTCGAGCCATTGGGCGGTTAAGGCGATTTCCGGCAACAAGACGAGAGATTGCTGACCCTGTGCAGATGCGGCGGCTATGGCCTCATAGTAAACTTCGGTTTTACCGGATCCGGTCACGCCTTCAAGAAGAGTCGCGGAAAAAGCACCTTCTTGCATGGTCTGTTGAAGGGCGCTTGCTGCCGCGGCTTGTGCCGGTGAAAAAATAACATGTGAAGCGACAAAAGGTTTAAGGAACGGCGAGGGAGGCTCGGTAGTAATCGGGACGATCTCATGGGATTTGACCATCGCCTTTATAAGGCTGGGACTACAGCCAAGGGTTTGGACAATTTCTGCCGCAGACCGTGCCATCCCGTCAGCGAGCAGCCGTGCAACACGCAGCCGTGCGGGGTTTTTTGCTGAAAGATTATCCTCGGAAGCTAATTTATATGAAACAGATGACCGGACGGGCAAAAGGGATTTGGGTGCGCTTAAAGCCATACGAAGTACGGCTCCCGGGGGCGCTAATGTGTAAGCGGCTACCCGGTCGATAAATTGCCGTAAGCTAGCCGTCATGGGGGGTAAGGGAAGCACAGAACCAGCAGGCTTTAATTTGTCCTCTGCGAGTGAGCCTTCTCCCGGTCCCCAGACGACCCCTATGGCAGAGCGTCCACCAAATGGCACTTCGATAATAGCGCCAGGCAGATATTCTGTTTCTCCGGATGCGCGGTAGTCGTAACAGCCGGCGACCGGTAACGGAAGAAGAACACTGATCCGTGAAGATGAGGACATCGGTCAAGTATAAGGGAGGCAAGGGCGATTATCCCTATAGAAAAACTCGATCCTATTCAATTCTCTAAAAGACAATGCCCTTTCAGGGGATTATGTTCTAAGCGAATTAAGCCGCGAGGGTGGAATTCATGGCGCATTTCTACGATGTTTTGGATCCAAGCTTTGACAGCCTGATTAATAAAAATGCAAAGATTGAGCGTCTTTATAATGGCATGCTTTGGGCAGAGGGCCCCGTCTATTTTGCGGAAAGTGGATATCTACTTTGGAGCGATATACCGAATGACCGGATGCTCCGATGGGATGAGCGAGACGGCAAGGTTTCTAGTTTTCGCAAGCCGGCCAATTACAGCAATGGCAATACAAGGGATAGGCAAGGCCGGCTCGTTACCTGTGAGCACGGCGAAAGGCGAGTTACACGAACGGAAAAAGATGGAAAAATTACGGTCTTGGCTGATTCTTATCAGGGCAAGAGGTTGAATTCACCCAATGATGTCGTCGTTAAGTCGGATAACACGGTTTGGTTCACCGATCCGCCCTATGGAATTTTAACCGATTATGAAGGTCATAAAGCTGATATGGAGCAAAGCGGCTGTCATGTGTATTGCTTTGATCCCGCCGCAGGCAAATTGCGCATAGTCGCTGATGATTTCGACAAGCCAAACGGTATTGCCTTTTCTCCGGATGAAAGCTTGCTCTACGTATCTGATACGGGATATTCACACAATCCGACCGGCGCGCATCATATTCGGGTTTTTAAGGTTGCCCCCGATAACCGTTTGTCGCAAAGCTCGATATTTGCCGAAATATCGCCCGGTCTTGCCGATGGGTTCCGATTAGATACTAAGGGTAATATTTGGACAAGTGCTTGGGATGGCGTTCAGTGCTATTCGCCATCTGGACAGCTTCTGGGCAAGATCCTCGTTCCGGAAAAGGTTGCAAATTTATGTTTTGGCGGCCCGCAACGGAATCGGCTTTTTATTACTGCAAGCACTTCGCTTTATTCGGTCGGCGTCGCTTGTCAAGGCCTTAACTACTTTTGATCGTGAAACTTGCTGATAGTTGTTTTGCCGGATAGACCTAAGATGGGGTAGAATGCCCGAAAATAAATGAGATCTATTTAGGTACGGCCATGAAGTTCTTCATCGACTCGGCAGATACAAAAGAAATACGCACTCTGGCCGCCACGGGATTTGTGGACGGCGTGACGACAAATCCCACACTGATAGCCAAGGCCGGTCGGCCTTTTCTCGATACGATTCGGGAGATCTGCGAAATTGTTTCTGGGCCGGTAAGCGCCGAAGTAACGGCCACCGATTACGATACTATGCTGGCTGAAGGACGTAAGCTTGCCAAATTGGCGCGTAACGTTGCGGTTAAGGTACCGTTGACAATCGATGGCTTACGGGTTTGTCGCCAGCTTAGCGACACTGGAACTTTAGTAAATGTGACGCTCTGTTTTTCTGCAGCGCAAGCGATATTGGCTGCGAAGGCCGGTGCTGCATTTGTCTCGCCTTTTGTTGGTCGTTTAGATGATGTGGGAACAGATGGTCTTGCCTTGATTGAGGAAATTGTCGAGATCTACAGTAATTATTCCAATTTTCAGACCGAGGTTCTTGTCGCCTCTGTGCGCGGACCTCAGCATGTTGTTGCCGCCGCGCGCATGGGGGCGCACGTGGCGACGCTGCCTCCTGCAGTTTTGAAGCAGATGGTGCATCATCCGTTGACCGACAAAGGCTTGGCGGCATTTCTGGCCGATTGGGAGAAAACAGGTCAATCTATTTTGGAAAAGGGGACGGCCAGTGATAAAGGTACCCGATAATCAACGGCCGGCGCCTCTGGAGCTTACCGAGGAACAGGTAGTCGCATATTTGGCCGAGCACCCTGACTTTTTTGACCGGCACCCGGAAAGTCTTTTACGCGCTGTTGAAACAGTTACGCCAACCCCACGCCATCAGAATGAGGGCATAGTTGATTTATCCCAATTCATTGTTGAGAAATTGCGCAGCGAAGTGGATCGCCTTAAAGCAGGCCAAAAGGGGATATTGGCGACGGGGCGTTCTAACCTTGCTATTCAGCAGCGTGTGCATAATTGCATTCTTGCCATGTTGGCAGCGAGCAGTCTTGAGAACTTAATGCAGATCGTCGGAACCGATCTTATGGTTCTTTTGGATCTTGATGCGATTTCTTTGGCAGTTGAGCGCGATACCGAGTGTGTCTACAGTACGCCGAAAGGGCTGCGTTTATTGGAGCCTGGGGTCATCACCCGTATTTTCCAGGGCGGTACGCGAGACTGTATTTTGGCGGCTGATCGTGCTGGCAGTGTGGAAATATTTGACTCAGCCGCCGATCTTGTTCGCTCCTATGCCTTAGTGCGGCTCAACATCGGCTTGGAAACGCCCCCGGCCTTGCTGGCTCTCGGCTCGCGCAACCCTACAAAATTTAATCCAGGGCAAGCAACTGAACTTTTGGTGTTTCTTGCAAAATCATTGGAGTTAATGATTGTCAGTTTGCTAAAGCGGGAGCTTTAAAATCACGCAATTTTCGTTAGACAACTTGGCGCCCGATTTGAGCGCCGCCGTCGAGGCCTGGTTGAGTTGGTTTGGCAAAGAGCGTAGGGCGTCGGCCCATAGCCTGTCTGCGTACCAAAGCGACATAGCGGATTTTCTTTTTTTCATTCAAGGATATCATGGTGATACTCTTGATCTACCCGCATTAAAAAATTTAAAACCGGCGGATTTTCGGGCCTGGCTAGCCCATCGTGCCGGCGAGCAGCGTGCGCGTCGATCCACAGCTAGAGCTTTGTCCGCCTTGCGCAACTTCTACACCTGGCTGGCTCGTCAAGGCCTGGCAAGTAAAGAAGCTCTCAGCGTAATACGCTCACCGAAAGTTCCCCATACGGTTCCCAAACCGTTGACGGCAATTGATGCCTTTAAGGCTATTTATGAGGCAGGGCAGGGTATAAAACCTCAATGGGTTAAGCTGCGTAACAGCGCCATTTTGACATTGTTGTATGGCGGAGGTTTACGGATTAGCGAAGCTTTACAGCTTAACCGGCATAACCGGCCATTAACCGATTCACTCATCATCCGTGGTAAAGGCAATAAAGAGCGACTTGTCCCCATTCTTCCAGCCATTATAACGGCGATAGAGGCTTATGTAGCCGTCTGTCCCTACCAAGAGCGCCCGGATGAACCTGGAGGTGGCCCGCTCTTCTACGGAGAACAAGGGGAGAGACTTGCGGCGGGCGTAGTCCAGCGGGAAGTCCGGCAATTGCGCAGGGCTTTGGGCTTGCCAGAAACGGCTACGCCGCATGCGCTGCGCCATAGCTTTGCCACGCATCTTCTAAGCGCTGGGGGCGACTTACGGACGATTCAGGAATTACTCGGCCATGAATCCCTTAGTACCACGCAGCGCTATACGGCGGTAGATACGGAAGCCTTAGTGGAGGTTTATTCCAAAGCCCACCCGCGCGCCCAAAAGACTTAGATATGGATGGGGCGTCCATCTACGGCTAAGGCGGCTTCTTTTATCGCCTCATTCAACGTAGGGTGACCGTGGCAGGTTCGGGCGACATCCTCGGCTGATCCGCCAAATGCCATCACAGCCACAATTTCTGCAATCAATGTTCCGGCTTCATGTCCAATGATATGAGCGCCCAGGATCTGATCGGTTGCCGCATCAGCCAATATCTTAACAAAACCGTCAGCGGTATCGTTGCTGCGTGCCCGGCTGTTGGCAAGAAAAGGGAATTTCCCTATCTTGTACGCGATTCCGGATTCCTTTAGCTGTTCTTCGGTTTTCCCCACCGCCGCGACCTCGGGCGAGGTGTAAACAATACCCGGTATGGTATTGTAATCGATGTGAGCGGCATGGCCAGCTATAAGTTCGGCAACGGCAACGCCTTCCTCCTCAGCTTTATGAGCCAACATGGGTCCGCGCACAACATCGCCAATGGCGTAGATGCCAGGAATGCTCGTTTGGAAGTCATCGGAAATTTCAATCATTCCGCGCTTGTCGGTTTTAATACCTATTTTCTCAAGGCCCAGGCCTTGGGTATAGGGTCGCCGGCCCACGGCAACCAGAACAGTATCGCACTCCAAGGCGTCTTCTTTGCCGCCCGCTGCGGGTACAAGGGAAAGAATTACGCCGGATTTTGCTGTTTTGGCTTCCGTAACTTTCATGCCAAGCCGAAATTTAAAACCCTGACGTTCGAGAAGGCGGTGAAAAGCTTTGCCCACTTCACCATCCATGCCGGGAACAATACGGTCTAGGAACTCGACAACAGTAACTTCGGCTCCCAGACGGCGCCACACCGATCCCATTTCCAGGCCGATGTAGCCCCCGCCGATAACCACGAGATGCTTTGGAACCTTAGGTAGAGATAACGCGCCAGTTGAGGAAACGATGAGCTTCTCATCAATTGTGATCCCGGGAAGATCAACATGAGTTGAACCTGTGGCGATAATAATATTTTTGGTATTGTAGGAGGTGCCGTCAACCTCTACGGCACCAGGATTGCCAGTGCTGGGTGCTTTCGCAAGGGTCCCGGCACCTTTTAAGTAATCAACTTTATGCTTGCGAAAGAGAAGCTCTATCCCTTTGGTCAGTCCCTCGACGACCTTGGCTTTTCTGCCCATCATGGCACCCAAATTCAGCGTGACACCCTTAACGTCGACGCCGTGAATGGCCAAATGCTTGGCGGCTTCATCATATTTTTCTGAAGAATGCAGCAGAGCTTTTGAAGGAATGCAACCGACATTGAGGCAGGTGCCGCCTAATGCACCGCGTTTTTCAACGCAGGCTGTCTTTAGACCGAGTTGCGCTGCACGAATCGCTGCAACATAGCCCCCCGGTCCACCTCCTATTACAATAACATCATATGCATCTGCCATAGGTCTTGTCCTTAACTATCCGCTCTTTGGCCTAGGCTTAACCTGCCGCGAAAAAGGCTGCAAGAGTTAGGTGGATATATCGTGCGCCTAATAGTTGGGCCACCCATGCCATCCTTAGAGAAGCTGGTTCACTCTAACTATGGCGGAAATGCTCGATTTATAAGGAATCGATACGAATCCACCAAGATAGGCTACGCCTTTGTCTCTTTTGAAAGGTCAAGAATTTCAGCTATCTTGAAGGCAAAGGTGAGCTGATGCAGAAGCCTAGTCGCGCGCTTCTGATCAATCAGTTCGGTTGATAATGATCCGGCCTCAAACCAGTCCACACTGTCGTTAAGGACAAGGTATACAAATCCTGGCGTGAAGGCGATGGCTAGGGGTAAGTTTTGGCTGTGGTCCGAGAGTGCGAGCACGCGTTGCATAAAGTAGGGCGTTAGAATATATCGAGCCTCGACTTGGTCCGAGCCATAAGCCTCAAAGCGGTTCTCAAATTCAATATCTTCTAAACGTATAGGTTCGCCAGGAATTTTCCGCTGCGACATGAAATTGATTAGTCTCCCAAAGTCTTTAACCAGCGTGACCTGACTTTTTAGCGGTCGATTGAATGTCAACCGAAATAGCGGCCCTTGGAAAAGAGTCGTTGTAGAAGTCGTAGTCTTTCCGTTACTCCGTTGCTTGGTTTTTTGCTGAATGAGGGCATCTGCAATATCGATTTTAATGCCATCTTTCTCTCCGTAAAATTGATCTCCCATCGATTGCTGGTTGCCAACAGGCAGAATCCCAATAGACTGGAACATATCCAAAGAAAACGATTTTTCACGCCTGCTTCCAAGCTTTAGCCCTACAAATTGGGCCAGCTCCGGAAGCATGATGAGTTTGACTTTATTTTGCAGTCCGACGCCCATAACCGATCCCGTGACGAAAGCGACCGAACCGGTGATTGCCGTCATGATCATCAGGAAACGTCCCGCGGTGGGGTTTATAAAAAAGGCAACGGGAATGAATGCAATAATAACCAGAAAAATTGCCAGCATGATACGACGACGGAGGACGATCTTTTGCCGCTGATTTTCTAAGCCTTTTAACCTTGGCTCAATCCGTGTCGCATAAAATACCGGAAAGTCTTTTGGGTCGGTCATGGATTTGTTAATGGTGTCCATGGTTATTGCACTCTTAGTAAAGCCTGAATTTATATATAGCTTTTTGCGGTTAAATTTAGAATTTTTGTAACTTCGAAGGCAAAGCTCAATTGCTCGATAAGATTTTCTACACGACGCTGATCGGCCAACTTAGTAAATAGCGAACCGGGCTCAAACCAATCAACACCAGTATTGAGAGTCAGGTATGCAAAGTTGTTGCTGAAGGCGAGGCCGAAAGATTTTTCTCTCATATAAGCGGAAAGGCCCAAAAGCCGTTCCATAAAGCGGGGCGTTAATACGTAGCGTGCTTCTATTTGGTCTGTCGCATAAATTTCGAACCGCGATTCAAATTCTGTGTTTTCTAAATTGACTCGCTCGCCCGGGAAGGTGTCTCTCGTGAGGAAATTGATAATTTTTCCTCCGTCTTTCACCAAGATAACATGACCTTTAAGGGGGCGATTATAGGAAAAACGGAATACTGGTCCTTGAAACAAAGTCTTAATCGAGGTTTCCGTTCTGCCATCCTTGGTGCGCGTTTCGGTCTTATGCTTTATCAAGGCATCGGCGATATCAATTTCGATGCCGTCCTGTTTGCCATGAAAATAATCGCTAAGAGATTGTTGATTGCCCGAAGGCAGAATGCCGAAGCGCTGAAAGCTTCGAAGTGAAAGAGGGTTTCCAGAAGGGCTTTTACCTTGCTCTATCCCGAGAAAACGGGTGATTTCCTGCAGGAGAAAGGATTTGAGCTCTTTTTCAAAATCAGCTCCGGTAAGGAAATAAGAGACGAGTGCCGCTAAGCCGGAAATAATGCAAATACCTGCCGCATAAGGCACATAAGGCGGCGCGTAATTGTACACGGCAATAAATCCGCCAAAGACCAAGACAAAGCCTAAAACGATCAAAATGCGTTTCTGAGCTATCCGACGTCGCTCCGGCTCAAGTGTTTGAAAGCGAGGCTCGATGCGACTCAGGTAAAAAGCGGTGATATCCTTTTGATTGATCATATAAGCAGCTTCGCTCTTATGAAGATTCATAGGTCACGGGACAAACCCGTGTGTAATATGTAACGCGCCCTAGATAGACGAGAACAATATCGCTATTTTAGATAAGAGCCAGCGTCAATGGGGGCTCGGACCGCTGCATCGGTTTCTTCGTAGAAAGGCAAGGCCCGTACATTGGCCATGCGGGCAAAGATCGGTCCGGGAAAAATCTGCACGGCATTGTTCAGCTGTGCCACGGCGGAATTATAAAAGCGCCGAGCCGCTGCAATGTGACCTTCAACCTCTTCAAAGGTTTCTTGGGCTCGAATAATGGGTTCTTGTGATTTGAGATCAGGATTGCTTTCGGCAACAGCAAAAAGTCGGCTCATGGCGGTGGTAAGCGCGCCTTCCGTTTGTAAGTGCGCAGCAATAGACTTCGGGTCGTCTTTTAGATAAGGGGCTGTCGCTGCGGTGCGTAGCTCAGTGATTTTGGTTAACAGCTCGCGTTCATGCTGCATGAATTTCTGGGCGATGGTGAGGATATTCGGCAGTAAGTCATGGCGTTGACGTAGGTGCACGTCAACCGAACCCAGGGCCTCTTGAGCCCGATTCCGGTAGCTTATGATAGAGGCATACCAGCCGTAAGAAATGGCAAGCAGGACAAAAATTGTACCTAATACGACCCACAAAACCATTTCTTTATTCCTTACATGTCAAGGAGCAGCCGTTGCGGATTCTCAATCAGTTCTTTAATGCGCACCAAGAAAGTAACGGCCTCACGGCCATCAATGATGCGGTGATCATAGCTTAAGGCAAGATACATCATCGGACGAATTTCAATCTTATCGCCAACGGCGATGGGCCGATTTTGGATCTTATGCATTCCCAAAATGCCCGACTGTGGCGGATTTAGAATTGGTGTAGACATAAGAGACCCAAACACACCTCCATTGGTGATGGTAAATGTGCCGCCGGTCAATTCAGGAATAGAAAGTTGGCCGTCCCGGGCTTTTTTACCAAGGCTATTGATGGCGCTTTCCACCGCAGCGAAAGAAAGTTTATCCGCGTTTCGTAAAACGGGAACAACCAGGCCTTGGGGTGTACTGACGGCGACGCCGATATCGTAGTAATTTTTATAGATGATTTCATCACCACGAATCTCGGCGTTGACGGAAGGAATTTCTTTTAGAATGGTGATGGCGGCCTTTACAAAGAAGCTCATAAAGCCGAGCTTAACGCCGTGTTTCTTTTCAAAGCTGTCTTTGAACTGATTCCGTAATTCCATGACAGCCGTCATATCGACTTCATTGAATGTCGTCAGAATGGCAGCTGTATTCTGAGCCTCCTTAAGGCGCTGAGCGATTTTCTGCCGAAGCTTGCTCATCCGAACACGTTCTTCTTGCGGATGCTCCGCGCGTGGCGTCGAAGGCTCCGGCGGTCGTGTCACTTGTGAAGGAGATGGTTGTGCCACCCCAAGTGAAGCACTCTTTGCCGCTTGAGCGAGGGCGTCACCCTTGGTGATATTTCCTTTGGGTCCTGTTGCCGGGATCGCTGCCGGATCCAGCTTGTTTTCATCGACAATCCGCCGTACCGCTGGGGCAAGGGTTGTGCTTGAAGGCGACGTCTTGGCCGGAGCGGCCGTCGTCTTTTGTATTGTCTGTGCGGTTGGTTGATGGCCATTTGGTGCGGCAGGCTTGCTCGCGGTTTTATTGGGCGCTGCGGCCATTCCCTTCGAATCCACCGTTCCTAAGACGGCGCCGACAGAAACCTCGGACCCGGTCGCAGCGGAAATAGCGGTTAGAACGCCTGCCGAAGGCGCGGGCACTTCAACAGTTACCTTATCAGTCTCAAGCTCGACCAAAGGTTCATCGGCGGCGATGGAGTCTCCCACTTTTTTAAACCATTTGGCGACGGTGGCTTCGCTAACGCTTTCACCCAATTGGGGTACACGTATTTCAACAGCCATGATCTATACCTTCCTTTTTTTCGCCAAAGCCGTAGGCGACGTCACGATAGTCGGTTTGGCAACAGGTCTTGCTGCGGCAAAAGCCGCCTCAAACAAGGCCGTCTGTTCCGCCATATGTCGCTTGTGGCTTCCTGTTGCAGGTGAGGCGGCCTCAGGGCGACCAATATATTTGGGGCGACGAGCTTTATGATCGATTTCTTCCAGCACGCTTTCGATTCGGCGATCGACAAAAAACCATGCGCCGGCATTTTGCGGTTCTTCTTGGCACCAGACGATTTCCGCGTTGGGAAACCGTGACAATTCGCGAACTAAAGATTTGTGCGGGAATGGATAGATCTGCTCCAGCCGCAATAAATAGATGTCTGTAATCTTTTGATTTTCTCGTTCCTCCAGTAAGTCATAATAGACTTTACCCGAACAGAGAAGGACGCGGCGAATAGCTTCATCTTTCGCTAAGGCCTCCGTGCCCTCCGCGTCATCATGCAAGACGCGGTGGAAGCTTGTGCCCGGGCCGAAATCCACGAGACGCGAAACGCATCGCTTGTGGCGCAGCAGGGACTTTGGAGTCATCTGTATGAGCGGTTTGCGGAAATTACGCCGGATTTGGCGTCGCAGAACATGGAAATAATTGGCGGGTGTTGTGATATTGCAAACCTGCAAGTTGTCCTCGCCGCAAAGCTGCAGGTATCGTTCCAGCCGTGCAGAGCTGTGCTCGGGGCCTTGGCCCTCGTATCCGTGAGGCAGTAGCATGACAAGGCCGCACATGCGCAGCCATTTTGATTCTCCGGAGGCGATAAACTGATCAATGATTACTTGAGCGCCATTGGCAAAATCGCCAAATTGGGCTTCCCAAAGAACCAATGCATGAGGCTCCGCTAGGGCGTAACCGTACTCGTATCCCAATACGCCAAATTCCGAAAGGGGACTGTCAATGACTTCAAAGGGAGCTTGGCCGAAGCGGATGTGATTAAGTGGAATATAGTTAGCTTCGGTTTCTTGATCGATCAGAACGGCGTGTCGCTGACTAAAGGTGCCGCGTTGACTATCCTCGCCCGATAGACGAACCGTGGTGGACTCGCATAAGAGGGTGCCGAACGATAAGGCTTCAGCAGTAGCCCAATCAATGCCTTCACCCTCTTCGATCATTTTCCGCTTGGCTTGAAGCTGCCGAACAATTTTGGGATTAACATTAAAGTTTTTCGGCGCTTGAGATATGGCGTGGCCAACCTCGCGGAGGAGGTCCATATCCACGGAAGTTTCGCCGCGCCGCTCATCCCCTTGAGCGAGACCTAAGCCGGCCCATTTACCCTCAAACCAGTCGGCCTTGTTGGGGCGATAAGAAGTAGAAGCCTCAAACTCTTCTTCGAGATATTTTTGAAACTCTTGCGTAATGGCCGCGCCGGTACCGGGCTCAATGGTGCCTTCATCCTCTAATTTTTTTGCGTAGATCTCTCGCACCCGAGGTTGGGTCGCGATCTTTTTATACATGAGAGGCTGTGTGAAAGAAGGTTCATCAACTTCGTTGTGACCATGGCGGCGGTAACACCACATATCGATCACGACATCTTTCTTGAATTTTTGCCGGTATTCGACAGCGATACGTGCTGTATGGACGCAAGCTTCTGGATCATCGCCATTGACGTGAAAGACCGGCGCATCAATCATCTTTGCCATGTCAGAACAATACGGTGAGGAGCGTGAATGAGCCGGTGATGTTGTAAAGCCGATTTGATTGTTGATGACAACATGAATGGCGCCGCCCGTCCGATAGCCGCGAAGCTGCGACGTCAAGAAAGTTTCAGCCACGATGCCTTGGCCGATAAAGGCCGCGTCGCCGTGCAGCAGAAGGCCAACGACTTTGTCGCGAGCCACATCACCACGTTGTTTCTGTTTGGCGCGAACCTTGCCTAAGACGACCGTATTTACGGCTTCCAGGTGGCTGGGATTCGCCGTCAAAGAAAGATGGATGACCTTGCCGTCAAACTCGCGATCGGCCGAGGTTCCCAGGTGGTATTTTACGTCGCCGGAGCCTTGGATGTCATCCGGATTGGCGGATACGCCTCGAAACTCGGAAAAGATGGCGCGGTAGGGTTTGCGCATAATATTGCCGAGAACGTTAAGCCGTCCTCGGTGAGCCATGCCTAAAACCACCTCTTCGATGCCAAGCTGCGCGCCGCGCTTGAATAGCTGCTCGATGAGGGGAACGAGAGAATCACCGCCATCAAGTCCAAAGCGCTTGGTGCCGGTAAATTTTTTGTCGAGGAAAGTTTCAAAAATATCGGCTTGGACCAGCCGTTCAAGAATTGTGCGCTTGCCAAGGTCGGTGAAATCGGTCCGGTTGCGAATGCCTTCCATGCGCTCTTGTAGCCAGGCTTTTTCCGTCGGCTCTTGCACATGCATGTATTCGATGCCGATCGAGCCGCAGTAGGTTTCCTGACAAACGGTGACGATTTCGCGTAAAGTTGCGGACTCAAGCCCCAGATAATTATTGATGAAGATAGGGCGATCCCAATCGTCCGGTCCAAATCCATAGGTTGCCGGATCAAGTTCAGCATGAGTCTTTTTATTTTCAAGGCCAAGCGGGTCAAGATTGGCGTGAAGATGGCCACGGATCCGATAGGTTCGAATGAGAATAAGGGCGCGTATGGAATCTAGAGCAGCTTGTCGGACTTCGTTACTGCGAAATGCCGGCTGGCGTTCGCCTCGCACCCAAGGCCGTTCTTTGCTGGGAGAAAGGCTCGTGGATGAGTCATCCGAGGCGGAGAAGGAAGCCTCGCGAGGCGCCCAGCTTGCCCCCTTCATTTCCTCCAAGACGGCGGAGGCGTCGGTTCCCAAGTCTTTAAAGAAGCTTTGCCAGCTTCCCTCCACGGCTTCAGGATTCTTTAGCCATTTGGCATAGAGCTCCGCGATAAAGTCGGCGTTATAACCCGAAAGAAAGGAGGTTGCTTCCAACGATGCCATATGGTCTTCGCAGGCCTTTTGGCCATGCTCCCTTGTAAACCTTTTTGGATTCCTACCCTAAGCGGGCTGGGTCCGCTATCTCTATAAATATAGCATAATGGATTAGGTTCTACCCCTTTAGAGCCGTAACCATGGTCGAGCCTAGGGCGGAGGGAGATTCCGAGATCATAAATCCGGCGGACCGCATAGCTTCCAGCTTAGAATCGGCTGTTCCTTGGCCACCAGAAATAATTGCACCGGCATGTCCCATACGCTTGCCTGGAGGGGCCGTTCGGCCCGCAATAAAGCCCACAATGGGCTTTTTCTTCTTTTGGGCTTTGAAAAAGGCGGCTGCTTCCTCTTCAGCTGTCCCGCCGATTTCCCCAATCATGATGATCCCTTGGGTTTCGCTGTCATTAAGAAACATCTCCAGGCAGTCGATGAAATTAGTGCCGTTGACGGGATCGCCGCCGATACCAATGCATGTCGTTTGGCCAAGGCCGACGGCGGTCGTTTGATGGACGGCCTCATAGGTCAAGGTTCCCGAGCGACTTACTACGCCGATCTTGCCGCGTTTGTGGATATGGCCGGGCATGATGCCGATTTTGCATTCGCCAGGGGTAATGACGCCCGGACAGTTAGGCCCGATAAGACGGGTGGCCGAGCCATCAAGTACACGTTTAACCTTAACCATATCTAAAACAGGGATGCCTTCGGTAATGCAAACCACCAGCCTTACTTCGGCATCGACCGCCTCAAGGATGGCATCGGCAGCAAACGGCGGAGGCACATAGATAACCGACGCATCGGCGCCTGTCTTTGCGACGGCTTCGGCTACGGTATCAAAGACCGGAAGATCAAGGTGTTTTGTTCCTCCCTTGCCGGGTGTCACGCCGCCCACCATTTTCGTGCCATAGGCAATGGCCTGTTCCGAGTGAAAGGTGCCCTGGGCGCCGGTAAAGCCTTGGCAGATAACCTTGGTGTTTCTATCGACCAGTACGGCCATTACGCAGCCTCCTTTACGGCTTTGACAATTTTCTCTGCGGCGTCGGCCAGATTATCTGCCGGAATAATCGGCAGCCCTGAGTCGGCCATCAGCTTCTTGCCGAGATCGACATTGGTGCCTTCCAGGCGAACCACTAGCGGCACATGAAGAGAGACCTCGCGGGCCGCGGCAATGACGCCTTCTGCGATAACATCGCACCGCATGATTCCACCGAAAATATTCACAAGAATTCCTTCGACATTTGAATCCGACAAGATGATTTTGAAAGCCGCCGTTACCCGTTCTTTGGTCGCGCCGCCACCAACATCCAGGAAGTTTGCTGGAGATCCGCCTTTGAGCTGGATGATATCCATGGTGGCCATGGCAAGGCCGGCGCCGTTAACCATGCAACCGATCGATCCATCCAACTTGATATAGTTCAGTGAGTGCTTAGACGCTTCAAGTTCCATAGGATCTTCTTCGTCTTCATCCCGCATGGATTCGACGTCTTTGTGCCGAAAAAGGGCGTTGTCATCGAAATTCATCTTGGCATCGAGAGCCATAACCTCGCCCGCGCCCGTCACAACGAGTGGATTGACCTCTACCATTGAGGCATCCAGATCGCAGAAGGCTTTATACATGGCAGTCAGGAACTGTGTGGCCGAGCTGATTTGTTTTCCCTCAAGACCTAAACCAAAAGCGATTTTTCGCGCGTAAAATCCGCTTAAGCCGACACTAGGATCAATGACCACACGAACGATTTTCTCGGGGTGCTTTTCGGCAACTTCTTCGATTTCCATGCCGCCTTCCGTAGAAGCCATGATGACGATACGGCCAGAATGACGGTCCACCAGGAGCGAGAGATAAAGTTCGCGTTTGATGTCGCAGCCGTTCTCCACATAGATACGTTTGACTTCGCGGCCTTCGGCACCGGTTTGTTTAGTAACAAGAATCTGGCCCAACATCGCCTTGGCTGCGGCTTTGACGTCGTCCTTAGATTTTACGACCCGAACGCCGCCTTTGCCTTGAGGATCATTCTTAAAGCGACCGGCGCCACGGCCGCCGGCATGAATTTGTGATTTTACCACCCACACCGGCCCGGGAAGAGAATTGGCGATCTCCACAGCTTCTTCGGGTGTATAGGCCACGCCACCCTTGGGAACAGCGACACCATATTTCGCCAGCAAAGCTTTAGCTTGGTATTCATGGATATTCATAAAAATTTCCCCACATGAAAGGCGATAGGTTAGTTCGCTTTAGCCAAGAGTTTTTCCGTTGCATCGACAAGTCCCCGCACCGCGGCAACTGATTTGTCGAACATCGCTTTTTCATCGTTGGTGAAGCTGATTTCGACGATCCGCTCAATGCCGTCACCGCCAAGAATAACGGGAACACCAACGTAAAGATCTTTAACGCCATACTGTCCCGTTAGATAAGCGGCGCAAGGAAGAAGGCGTTTCTTATCTTTGAGATAGGCTTCAGCCATATCGACGGCCGATGCTGCGGGTGCATAGAAGGCGGAGCCGGCTTTGAGAAGGGCAACGATTTCGGCGCCGCCGTCTCGGGTGCGCTGAACAATTTTTTCGATGCGATCCGCGGTCGACCATCCCATCTTGATAAGATCAGGAACAGGAATTCCGGCCACCGTTGAATAACGAATTAACGGCACCATGGTATCGCCATGACCACCAAGCACGAAGGCAGTTACGTCTTCGACCGAAACTTTGAACTCTTCGGCAAGAAAATAACGAAAGCGCGCAGAGTCAAGGACGCCGGCCATGCCGACGCACATTTCAGGCTTTAATCCCGAAGCTTTGCGTAGGACGCCGACCATGGCATCAAGGGGATTGGTGATGCAGATGGCAAAGGCTTTAGGGCAATTGGCTTTGATCGCTTCGCCAACCTTTTGGATGATGGATGTATTGATTCCGATAAGATCGTCTCGGCTCATTCCCGGCTTACGGGCGACGCCGGCGGTGACAATGACAACGTCGGCATTTTTCATCGCGCCATAGTCATTGGAGCCGATGTAGTTTGTGTCGGTGCCTTCAACAGGGGTACTTTGTGCAATATCAAGCGCCTTACCCTGAGGGATGCCTTCGACTACATCGATAAGAATGACATCACCCAGCTCTTTCAAGCCGATCAGATGCGCCAATGTGCCACCGATATTACCGGCGCCAACCAATGCAATTTTTTTGCGTGCCATATTTTTCCCCTTGAGGGAGCCCTAAGGGCGATCCCGTGCTTGCTATCTTCGCAGTGCAAAACGGCGTCTTGGTAGCGGAATTCAGCCCCTTCGGCAAGGCACAAGCGGCATTGCAGCAATCCGAAAACGCCGAGGCTAGGAAAGGGGTAGGGTGGCCTGCTCAAGCCATTGGGCCGTCTCGGGGTCCACTAAGGGAGTTAACTCACGCCTAACACGTAAATGGTACGCATTCAGCCAGTTTTTCTCGGCTGCCGAGAGAAGTTTGGGCTCAATCAAGGCTTGATCAATGGGGGCAACAGTGAGGGTTTCAAATCCAAGAAGCGGCCGCTCAGCCTGCTCCAAGGTGATTGGAACTACTGTCACGAGATTTTCAATGCGTATCCCATAGGCGCCTTCCTTGTAGTATCCTGGCTCGTTGGAGACGATCATCCCAGCCTCTAAGGGGACCGGCGCCGTATTCTTGGCTATCCGGTGCGGTCCTTCATGCACGCCCAGATAGCTTCCCACTCCATGACCCGTACCGTGGTCATAATCAAGGCCGATCTCCCACAGAGGGGCCCTGGCCAAAGCATCAAGCTGCCCGCCTGATGTTCCTTTTGGAAATCGCGCCAGGGCGATGGCGATGTGCCCTTTAAGGACACGGGTAAACCGATCGCGGATTTCTGGCGTTGCATGAAGTGCCTCACCGATCAGCACAGTGCGTGTTACATCGGTTGTTCCATCGCGATACTGTCCGCCGCTATCTACGAGATAAATATCGCCATTGCGAATGGAACGATCGGTTTCCGGGCTAACCCGATAGTGGACAATAGCCCCATTAGGACCGGCACCGCTGATCGTCGTGAAGGACGTATCACGTAAAACACCGGTTTCTCGGCGAAAAGCCAATAGCTGGGCCGCCGCCGACATCTCGGTTAGATGCCCTGCCGGAGCAGTCCGGGATAGCCAGGCCAGAAAACGTGTTAAAGCGGCTCCATCCCGAAGATGGGCAGCTTTGGTGCCGGCTATTTCGACTGCATTTTTAAGGGCCTTGGGCCGAGTGCAAAGATCTGTGCCCTTAAAGATAATTCCTCCCGCAGTCTTAAGGTGTTCGTACACAGCCGCCGGCGCTGACCGCGCATCGATCAAGATGCGGGATTTATTCTGGCCATGACGTTTTAAGGCCGCTGTGAAGTCATGTGGCGAGAGAATGTGCACCTCATTGCCGAGATGGCGCCGAGCGGCGCTGGTTAATTTTCGCTCATCAATGAAGAGGTCGACCTGGCCACTGGCGTGAAGGAAGGCATAGCTTAGGGGGAGAGGGGTATGGGCGACGTCATTACCGCGAATATTAAGCAGCCAAGCGATGGAGTCAGGCGAAGTGATGACGGCAAGATCAAGCTTAGCCTTAATGAGGTCCTGAGCAAGGGCCTGTCTTTTATCGGCGGAGGTTTGACCAGCGATTGCATCCGGATGGGGTATCACCGGACCAAGCGGCAGCGGTGGGCGCTCAACCCAGACTTGGTCTAGGGGATTACGGGTTACTGCCCGTAAGGTTGCGCCGGCCTCCTGGCAGACAGCGCGAAAAGCCTCAATCTCCGTAACGCCATGAAGCCACGGGTCATAGCCAATGATATCCTGTTTTGACAGGTGAGCCGCGAGCCAAACTGACGGCGGCATGTCTATAAGATGGCAGATATCAAATAGCTTAGGATTTACCTGCTTTTGAACCTGCAGCGTATATCGTCCATCGGCAAAAACGGCCGCTTTTGTTTTCAAGACGACGGCAAAACCGGCCGATCCCGTAAAGCCGGTTAGCCAGGCAAGCCGTTCACCGCAGGGGGGCAGGTATTCATTTTGATACTCATCGGCATGTGGCACTAAGAATCCCGTTAACTCATTCTCCTTTAAGATTTTTCGCAAATCCCCCAGGCGTTGTTCTTGGGGGGCCGAAGGCGCGCGCAATTGCTGCCGACGCAGAGCCAAAAAAGCGACGAGTTGCGCCGTCAAAGCAGGGGACGGTGCCTCAGCGATAAGCGGAACCCAATCTTCTGGGGAGGATAGGTCGCCACCCGCCAAAACCCCATCCGCGAGAGTTTCTAACTCCGAAATGGCTTTAATGCGTGCCCCAGCCTTTGCAAGAAGCTGCATAAGGGGCGCATCGCCTTGATAAACATCGCGGCATGCCAAGGGAGGAGAGCTCGTCATAGGCTTATTTTCCTTTCATCTTTAAAAAGGATAGGCTTACCTTGGGTTTTCAGCAAGATTAACATTACCTTGCGGCATAAAAGTCTCATTATGCTGCTATGCAATAAGTGGGACGCTGCAATGCAGCAAAGCTATTTATTTCTGATAGTTACTGAGTATTATAGCCCCAAGACAAACGGTGGGGGTTGCAGCGTGAGCTGACCGATTTAAACCGTTAATGAGAAAAGGATACTTCTATGACACAGGTTACCCAAATTGCATCGTTGCGGTCAGCACCGCGCCGGTCCGTTATGGGTTATCCCATGGCTGCAGAGCGGAATTACGATCATGACGCGGCCGAAATCATCGCTCAGGCGAAAGCGTTACGCGCAGCCTATGCACGCGAATTCTTTGGTGACTTAGTTCAAGGTCTTGCCAGTTGGGTCAGCTTTCAGCGCCGTCGCATGACATTAATTCGTGAACTTGAGGCGCAAAGCGATCGTGTTTTGGAAGATATCGGCATCATGCGCGCAGACATTTCCAAAGTCGCAACGCGTATGGCACGGATTGCCCCAGTCAAAACCCCAGTGACTGTTGCTCAAGTATTGACCATGCCGCAGCGGATTGAGTTGAATCCTGGCGCAGCTGTTAATCTTTGGATTTGGCGGAACGCCGCCTAATTAAATGATGGTTTAGAGATCTGCTTTCACAGCGGATTTCTTTCGAAGCCGGCAAGCGCCCCCCGCTCGCCGGCTTCTTCTTTTATGCCAGCTGACGAAGCTCTTGCATGATGTTGTTTATGACGGTTGTCCAGTCACCAGGTTTTGGCTGTCGGAATAAGCGCATGGTTGGATACCAAGGGGAAGTAGGGGTATCGAGCAACCACCGCCAGTCAGGTACGGACTGAAGTGCGACCCAGGTCGGCCGGCCCATGGCGCCGCTGAGGTGGGCAATGGCGGTATCGCTTGTCACGATCACATCCAGGCTTTCCATAAGCGCTGAGGTATCAAAAAATGCCGCGCCACCTATATCCATGCCATCAAACCGGATAAGTCGCTCAGCAAATCCGCAGGTATTGATCTGCTCCAAGCCGTAGATTTGCTGCAAAGAAATCAATGAGCCTTGAGTTTGAGCGAGAGGAGAGAAATAGCGCAGGGGAATTGATCGGTGGCGATCGCTGCGATTGCGCAAGCTGCCTTGCCACGAGAGACCTATCCAAGGGCGCGGCAAGTGCTCCAAGTATTGGCGCCAATAAGCGACGCGGTCGGCATTTGGACGAAGATAAGGGATGGATGCCGATGCGATTGCGGGATTTATTTTTAAGAGTGCCGGCAAAGACATGAGCGATGCTTGCGCCGTACAGGAAGGACGGGGGTCATTTATACCGATGATTTCATCGATGCCAGGGGCTGTTTTGAAAAGCCACTTTACGGACGGTTGGCATTGTAAAATGATTTTACCGCAAAGTTTCCGCGCCTGCTCGGCCAAGCGAATGAATTGGATGGAGTCTCCCAATCCTTGCTCGGTCCAAAGAAGTAGCGTTCCATTTCCAAGGTTATCGCCTTGCCATGATGGTGCGTGGTGAGTGTGCTGAAGAGAATGAAATTCGGCAAGACGCCAGCGCTCCTCATAAAGACGCCATCCCTCATCAAACCGGCCTTGCAACAATAACAGCAGACTAAACTGCCATTTGGCAGGGGAGTAGTTTGGATCAAAGGCTAAAGCGCGCCGGTAACAGTCTTCGGCGGCAACGAGATTACCCAAGCTGGAATATGTGTTACCAAGATTGATTATCAGGCCTAAATTATGCGGCTCATCGCTTAGGGCGCGCTGGTATAAGTCTAGAGCTTCATGATGTAGACCTTGGTCCCGGCAAGCATTCCCCAGATTAATCAGGGCAGGAGTAAAATTTGGATTCAGTTTTAAGGCGGTTTTTCCTGAATTTATCGCATTATCGAGATCATTGTTTTCCAGGTAGGCTTGGCTTAGTAAGCTGTACACCTCCGCAGATTGCGGTGTGAGCTGCAAGGCTTGTTTGAGCGCGTCAATGGCGCGTTGAGGCTGGCGACAAGCTATTTCTGCCATAGCGAGGTTATAATGACCCCCCGGAAGATCGGGGCGTAGTTTGAGCGCAGAAGCATATGATTTAAGGGCGTTCGGGATGTCATTTAAAGCAAATAAGGCGTTTCCTAACATTGCGTGCGCTTCGGCGACGTGGGGAGCGTATTTTATGGTTGTGAGATAAGCATCGCGCGCCAAATCATGGTTGGCATTCAGCATATATAATTGGCCTAGTTCAAAATGCGCTAGGGCAAAATGAGGCTGCTTTTTTATCAGGTCTTCGAGAAGGGTTTGGGCATCTGAGAAATTTCTAACCTGAGTGTAGGCTCGCGCTAAATCTAAAAGAATATTCTGATTTTGTGGATCGAGCACATTGGCGGCTTTGAATGATGTTATGGCTTCATAAGGAAGCCCCTGTGCCACCAGGAGAGAACCCAGATCGTGATGAAGAGCTGCGTCAGCTCCGGCTGTAATTAGGCCTTCTCTTATGGCAGTTGCGGCTTGGGAGAAATCTCCCGATTGCGCCAAAGCGGCAGCTAAATGCCGCCAAACACGCACATCTTGGGGGTTTTCGTGCAAAATATGCCGATAAAGAGTTTCGGCTTTATGCAGTTGCCCCGCTCGGTGCGAGGCAACTGCTTCATTAAATATAGTCGCGAGATCCGATGCTATTGGTCCCGGCATAGGTCACATTAAGTCACAAGTCTTTTCCACCACCCTCGACGCGAAGAGGGGCCATTTTCTCCTTGGGCAGACTCGTCAGTAGCCTCTACCGAGTCTGACTGACCGGCGGACTCTTGGGACGTGTGTGATTGGGTCTCCTTATCCGACTCAACGGAGGATTCTGTGCGAGACGGGCGCGATCGCCGCCGCGGCCGCGACGGATTTACGGGTGTAGGCCATTCGTCCGGACCCGGGAGAGGATTTTCAGTCTGACTGTCGGAACTGCTGGGTAGCAAGCCTTCCGGAAGAGAAGAGAGCGGAGGCGTCCAAGGCTCTTGATGTTCTGGCGCGTCTTGTTCGTTGGTATTCTCACCATTCTCTGCGCGATTGCGCCGGCGCCCCCCGCGGCGCCCTCTACGACGCCGTTTGCGGCGTTGTTCGTCTTGTCCGCTATCGTTAGTCGTTAATTCAATCGACGATGTCTCAGCGTTGTCGTCCATGGAGATTTCAGAATCCGCTGCGCTTACAGACTCTTCTTCGGCATCATCATCGCTGCTACGATCGAAATCGGCGGGTGTTACTGTAACACCCATATCGGAGTTGCTCTCCATAGGGGGTGCATCATTACGTCTGCCGCGACGCCGTCTACGGCGACGGCGGTTATTTACTGCTTCGCCTTCTCCAGAAAGCGAAGATACGGGTCCGTCAGCTTGAAGAGGCGCGGGGCGCTCTTCGTCTTGTTGATCAGTAGCTGGCGTTACCCCAGGCAATCCCCGGATTTGCGTCAAGCGAAATGCTGGAGGTATGAGATTGTGATCTGCTGTAATGGTTACGGTAAAGCCGTAACGTTTTTCTATGTCCAGCAATGCGGCGCGTTTTTGATTGAGAAGATAGAAAGTAACCGCCGTTGGAACGACCAGGGAAATCTCCGCCGATCGTTTTTTTGTTCCCTCGTCCTCGATAGCGCGAAGAACATGCAAGGCCGTGGATTCAGTTGACCGAAGCATGCCGCTGCCGCCGCAATGAGGGCAAACCTCGGTTGATGCTTCTGCCACGCTTGGGCGCAGCCGCTGCCGCGAAAGCTCCAGCAATCCAAAATGACTTATGCGCCCTACCTGAATACGGGCTCGGTCGAGTTTGATCGCTTCTTTCAACCGACGTTCGACCTGATGCTGATGCCGGGATTCTTCCATATCGATAAAATCAATGACGATAAGCCCTGCGAGATCCCGCAAGCGAAGCTGCCGCGCAACTTCCTCGGCGGCTTCAAGATTGGTCTTTAGCGCCGTTTCTTCAATATTTCTCTCGCGGGTAGAGCGTCCAGAGTTTACATCGATCGCGACCAAGGCCTCGGTTTGATTGATGACGATGGATCCGCCAGAACGCAATTGAACGCGGGGGCCGTAAATCGCATCTATTTGAGTTTCAGCTTCAAAACGCTGAAATAGCGGGACGCTTTCTTCTTTATAAAGCTTTACCCGTTTCGCATGGCTAGGCATGAGCTCTTTCATGATATCCCGGCAACGCTTAAAGCCCTCTTCGCCCTCTACCAGGATTTCTTCAATGTCCTTGGTGTAGATGTCGCGAAGAGACCGATTTAATAAGCTTCCTTCAGCATGGATCAGGGAAGGAGCGATCGACGCCAAGGTTTTTTCCCGTATGTCGTTCCAGAGTCGCAAGAGATACTCATAGTCACGTTTAAGTTCGATTTTGGTCCGGCCGGCGCCGGCAGTGCGAACGATGATCCCAATGTTTTCCGGAATATTAAGACTAACTAAAATGTCCTTGAGCCGCTGGCGATCTTTGGCATCGGATATTTTTCTCGAGATGCCGCCCCCGCGTGTTGTGTTGGGCATAAGAACACAATATCTGCCGGCCAAAGACAGGTAGGTGGTGAGTGCGGCGCCTTTATTGCCGCGCTCTTCTTTAACGACCTGAACTAAAAGTATCTGGCGGCGTTTGATAACTTCTTGAATCTTATAGCGGCGCGAAGATCGGCGCCGGCGACGCTCGGCGTCTTCTTCGCCACCATCTTCACCACCCAAGGTTTCCACCGGGTTTTCTTTTTCTTCCCCATCGTCTTCATCGTGATGATCATGGGCCGCATATTCGGCAAGCAGCGCTTGCCGATCTTCGACCGGGATACGGTAATAGTCGGGATGGATTTCGCTAAACGCTAAAAATCCGTGACGATTGCCCCCGTAATCGACAAAGGCCGCTTGAAGCGAGGGTTCAACCCGGGTGACTTTGGCAAGATAGATATTGCCTTTGAGGCGGGCTCTGGTCGCGGTTTCGAAATCGAAATCCTCGAGCCGATTGCCGCTGATTACCGCAACCCGTGTTTCTTCCGGGTGGGCGGCATCTACGAGCATACGTTTGGTCATGTAGCACTAGCTCCGTGCAAAATCGCGCAGCCCTCTCATAAGAAAGAGGACTGGGTCCGAACGCCGAGGCCGATCGCAATTGGCCTGCTGTCGACAAGACAGCAAGGAAAGGCGCGCCACCGATCCGATTGTTTGTTGGGATATGAGCGCGCATCGATATAAAGCCTCGAAATTCCATGGTTAAAAGGGCGGTTCGTACTATGCGGTATCGGCTTAAATAAGGCGGACGGCTGAAGATACCTGCGTATCTCTTAAAAAAACCGTCACATCCGGCCTGGCCCAGCACCTCTACGAAACGCGCAATCCGAGGATTGCTGATGCCACCATACCATCGTCAAAAAATTTGTAACAATTTTCTTGGAAGGATTTCGGGGCGAGTTGAAAAGTAAAGCATTCCTGGCATGAATTTTTTACGTAAAATCGGCATATTGCAGCCGAATTTTAAGAGTTTAGGGTTGCGTCCATCTGTTGTCTCGGGTATATCTTCCGAGTGGCCAGGAACTAAACCCTAAAGGCGCCCTAATCTGATGGTTTTTCCGGTCTGTCTTAAGCAAAAAATTGACCTAAGGTCCTGGAAAGTAAAGTCATTTTCTTTCCTGGTAGGAATAGGCTTGGCTTTAACGACTCCGGGGTTATCTCAAGCACAACCCCAAGTGACAGGGCTAAGAGTAGGCCCCAACGAAGGCGCCACGCGGTTTGTCCTTGAACTCACAGAAGCACCCAATTACGGCGTGCTCCTCTTGGCAGATCCTTTTCGTGTAGTTATCGATCTGCCAGAGCTTAAGTGGGATAATCCCGGCACGTCGGCATCCGGATTGGTTGAAGGATTGCGTTATGGCCTGTTCAAGCCAGGAACCTCCCGAATCGTGCTGGATGTGAAAGGACCTGTTCAGGTCAAAGGCAGCTTTATCCTGCCACCCTCTTCGGAAAGTAAACAGCATCGATTGGTGATCGACTTAATCTCCATTCCTCGCGATGCATTCGTGGCGGGGCGTGTTGGGGATCAGCCGGCCGGCACCCAAAGTGTTGCAGCAAGCGCTGCGTCTGCGCCGGCGGTACCTATTATCGCCGATCGAAAGCCCCGTGCGGATGGAAAGCGGGTCATCGCCATAGATCCCGGACACGGAGGAGTGGATCCAGGGGCGCTTGGCACCTCAGGTGCTTACGAGAAGGACATCACCCTTGCCTTAGCGAAGCAGCTAAAGCAAACCCTAACAGCTACCGGGCGGTATCACGTCATCATGACCCGCGAAAAGGACGTTTTCATCGCCCTGCGGGATCGGGTTGAAATCGCCCGTCGCGCCGAGGCTGAGCTTTTTATCTCCCTCCATGCGGATAGCATGGGAAGAGGAACAGTGCGCGGGGCCTCTGTATATACGCTGTCTGAAACATCTTCCGATAAAGAGGCCGAGGAACTTGCGGCGCGCGAAAACAAGGCGGATGTGATTGCCGGTGTGGATCTTTCCGATAAAGACCCTATTCTATCGGGAATTCTTATCGACCTTTCTCAGCGGGCGGCAAAAAACGAAGGGAAGCAGTTTGCGGTGATGACGGCTGAATCCTTGAGCACCGTCACGCCGATGTTGGACCCGGCTCACCGTTCCGCAGGGTTTCGTGTGTTGAAGGCCCCCGACATCCCGTCGATTTTGGTGGAGTCTGGTTTTATGACCAACCAAAAGGACGAAAAGCTTTTAAGAAGTAAATCCCATCGCATAAAGTTGGCGACGGCTTTGCTCAAGTCCATCGACCGTTATTTTGCCGAGGTCAATCGAGTGTCTCGTCTATAGTTTAGTTCCTTATTCCTTCTTATTGGGCATCGGTTTAAAGACATTATATAAAGCCTCATATAAAGCCTCGAAGCGGCCATAGTTTATTGCCAGGTATTTAACGTCTTACCTGGCGCTTGATATAAAAGTGCCTGCTCAGGTCGACCAAAGCACGAAGGTTTAAAGGATTCCCATGCTGCGTTATTTTGCACGAGCCGTTTACTCTCTCCTCGCCTTAGGTGTGGTGGGGGCTATCATTGCGGCCGCTGTGATTTATTGGGCGTTTAATTATTATGGGCGTGATCTTCCCAACTATGATCAGCTCGCAGATTACCAACCGCCGGTAACGACCCGGGTGCAGGCCGGGGATGGCTCTCTTATTGCTGAATTTGCCGTTGAAAAGCGCGCGTTTGTCCCGATCGAGGCAATTCCTCCCTTGGTGATTAATGCCTTTTTGGCCTCGGAAGATCAAAATTTTTATCGACATTCCGGTGTCGATATCATCGGCGTGCTGCGGGCCGTCAGTACAAATATCGTCAACATGGGGTCAGGGCGGCGGCCTGTTGGCGCCTCAACGATTACGCAGCAGGTTGCGAAGAATTTTCTATTAGGCAATGAACTGTCTTATCGGCGGAAAATTCGCGAAGCAATCTTGGCGATTCGGATTGAGGAGGCGCTTTCTAAGCAGCGAATTCTAGAGCTTTATCTGAATGAAATTTATCTCGGCTATGGATCTTACGGCGTTGCGGCTGCGGCGCTTAATTACTTTGGTAAATCTTTGAATGATTTGACTCCAGGCGAAGCGGCATACATAGCGGCGCTGCCGAAAGCTCCGAATAACTATCATCCTATTACCAAGCATGAAGCTGCTGTCGAGCGCCGCAACTATGTGATCGGCCGGATGGCTGAGGACGGATATATAACGGCAGCGGAAGCGGCTACGGCAATGGCGGAACCTCTGACTGTTGTATCTCAGACAGATACCGCAACATTTACCGCTGATTATTTTGCCGAAGAGGTTCGTCGGGAACTGGATGCAAAGTATGGAGAGGCACAGCTTTATAAGGGGGGCTTATCCGTACGTGCGACCCTGGATCCACGGTTGCAAAAGATTGCCGATCCCGTTTTGCGCAAGGGATTGATTGATTATGATCGTAGTCATGGATGGCGCGGTCCTTTGACGACTATAGAAACCACCGGCGCCTGGGAAAAGGCTTTAGCGGCGGTAACTTTACCCGACGGAATTGCCGGGTGGTACCCGGCGGTCGTCCTGTCTGTTAAACCAGAAGAAGCGGAAATAGGATTTACGGATAAAAACCACGGTAAAATCCCGTTATCGGAAGTTCTTTGGGCCCGGCAAAATAAGGAAGAGCAGACCTTAGGACCCGCGATCAAGGCCGTGACAGACGTTATTAAACCGGGCGATGTTGTCCTGGTGGAGCCTGTTAAAAAAGCCAAAGATGGAAAGGATTATCCGCAAGGCACCTTCGGGTTGCGGCAAGTCCCAGTGGTGAATGGAGCGCTCGTCGCTCTTGACCCTCACACCGGCCGAGTCCTCGCAATGTCTGGGGGATGGAGTTTCGGTAAATCACAGTTTAACCGCGCCACCCAGGCCAAACGTCAACCTGGATCCGCCTTCAAGCCGTTTGTCTATCTGGCCGCGCTGGACAAGGGCTATACCCCATCGACACTCATTCTCGATGCCCCCTTCGTTGGGGTCCAAGCGCCGGGCTTGCCGCTCTGGAAGCCCAAAAACTATACTAATAAATTCTATGGGCCATCGACGATGCGGGTCGGGGTTGAGCAATCGCGTAATTTGATGACGGTGCGTCTTGCCAGCGAAATTGGCATGGACAGTGTTGTTGACTATGCGCGTAAATTTGGAATCATGAAGGATATGCCGCCGCATCTCTCGATGGCACTAGGTGCGGGTGAGACAACGCTGCTCGATTTGACGGCGGCCTATGCCATGCTGGTGAATGGCGGTAAAAGGATCACGCCGACTCTTATCGATCGTATCCAAGACCGACACGGGAAAACCATCCAAAAGCATGACACGCGAACCTGTGAGGGTTGTCTTGTACCGTGGCAAGATAATCTAACGGCGCCGGAGCTTGAAGATAATCGAGAGCAGGTGGTTAATTCGGCAACGGCTTACCAAGCGGTCTCTATTTTGGAAGGCGTTGTCCAACGCGGCACCGGAACCAAAGTTAAAGAGGTCGGCAAACCCTTGGCTGGGAAAACCGGAACCAGCAATGATAGCTTTGATACATGGTTCATAGGGTTTTCCCCTGATCTTGCCGTGGGTGTCTTTGTTGGATTTGATACGCCGGCCACCCTTGGCAAGACGGCTACGGGAGGTGTGGTGGCGGCACCCATTTTCCGCGACTTCATGATGGAGGCGCTAAAGGATGCGCCGGCGACACCTTTTCGGGTTCCACCGGGAATTCGTCTCGTTCGCGTGAATCATTTAACGGGTCAGTTGGCTAAATCCGGAGATAAAGGAACGATTTTTGAAGCCTTCAAACCTGGGACCGAGCCGAATGGGGAAAATGGCACGATCGTCCTTGACGGCGGCTATGCTCCTGGCCAATCCTCGCCGGCGGCCGCGGCTGGCGGTATATATTAATCGAGCAGGAGCTTCTGATGCGTCCGGAAATTGAAGTAATGGTGGCTGAGATAAGATCTTCGGTTGCCTTGCTCAGGAGGCATCTTTGACTGGGACAATGCGCTTCGTCGTCTGGACGAGCTAAACGCACAAGCTGAAGACCCGCAATTTTGGAACGATTCGGATCGCGCGCAAAAAATAATGCGTGAACGAACTCATTTGGACAGGGTTATTAGCGGCGTACGTGACTTCGAAAATAAACTCGACGATGCGATTGGCTATATCGAGTTGGGAGAGGCCGAAGGCGACAGCAATATCGTTACTGAAGCCGAAGCCAGTCTAAAGGTGTTGTCCGAGCGGGCAGCAAAAATGCAGCTGGAGAGCCTTTTATCGGGGGAAGCGGATGCAAATGACTGTTACCTTGAGGTTCATGCAGGGGCAGGCGGGACCGAGGCCCAAGATTGGGCCGAGATCTTGGCGCGCATGTACTTACGCTGGGCCGAAGATCATGGCTGCAAAGTCGATTGGCTGGAAGAGAGTCCGGGCGAAGAAGCGGGGCTTAAATCATGCACCGTGCAGATTATGGGGGCCAACGCCTACGGGTGGCTTAAGAGTGAAACCGGTGTTCACCGGCTAGTGCGGATCTCTCCGTTTGATTCGAATGCGCGCCGCCACACCAGTTTTGCTTCTGTGGGCGTCTATCCGGTAGTTGACGATAACATCGATATCAAAGTCGAGGATAAGGACATACGGGTTGATACCTACAGGGCCTCGGGCGCTGGCGGTCAGCACGTTAATCGTACGGATAGCGCCGTGCGTATAACTCATATTCCAACGAACATCGTGGTGCAGTGTCAGAACGATCGCTCGCAGCATAAAAACAGGGCGGCCGCCATGAAGATGCTGCAGGCTCGGTTATATGAATTGGAAATGAAAAAACGGGAAGATGCCGCCCAGGCGCAGCATGATGCCAAGACAGATATCGGCTGGGGCCATCAAATTCGGTCCTATGTTTTGCATCCTTACCAGATGGTCAAAGATCTTCGGACTGATGTCGAAACCTCGGATACGCAAGGTGTTTTGGATGGGAAGCTCGACCGGTTTTTAGAGGCGTCTCTTGCTCAGCGGGTAGGCAGCCAGCGCTCGGACGCTTAAGGTTTAGTCGTACTGCAGAATCTCATAATAAGCGGACTCAAAGCAGGCGATCCGACGCGCTTCTTGATTAAAAGGTGGTTTAACGCGGCCGATAAATCTGGATCTCACAAGGGATTGGAAGTGGGGAATGGGATCAAGCCCGCGTTGTTCGCATAACCAATCAAACCAAACTTTTCCGATCGCAACGTGCCCGATTTCATCGTCGAGAATCCGCTGTAAAACCTGCGCGGATGTAATATCACCCACACTCGCCAGCTGGGCAATCATCGCGGGTGTAACATCAAGGCCTCGGGCTTCTAAAACCAAGGGGACAATTGCCAGTCGGGCCAAGGCGTCGTCTGTCGTTATCACAGCCGTTTGCCAAAGGCCATCATGAGCGGGCAACGCACCGTAAGCGGAGTCAAGCTCTCTAAGGCGCTGGGCCAGCATCAGAAAATGACCGGACTCTTCAGCGGCAACCTTTACCCAATCGTCAAAGAACCGACGCGGCCACACCGGTGTTGACTCTGCAAAACGGCCAAGCAGATCCCACGCAAGGTTGATCGCATTCAGCTCTATATGCGCTAAGGCATGAAGAAGGCTTAGGCGGCGATGAGGTGCCCCGCCGGCGCGTCGCCGCGGCATATCCTGCGGTGGTAAAAGCACCGGCTTTTCCGGCTGGCCAGGACGATCGATTTTCACCGCTTTACCGATTTCAGAAATAAGACCTTGCTGCCAACGGCGGGCAACAGCGCTTGATATTTCGGCCTTCTGAAAAGGATCTGGTGTCAGAAGAATGCGGGCTGCAGCTGCAGTTAAAGTTTCCGGCACCTATATCTCTTTGGCCGCAGCTAAGACCTCTTCCACATGACCCGGAACTTTTACCTTCCGCCAGATATTGCGAACAATGCCTTTGGCGTCGATCAGAAAGGTTGCCCGGTCGATTCCCATATACTTTTTGCCGTACATGGATTTCTCGACCCAGGTTCCGTATGCGTTGCAGACCTTGCCATCCTCGTCGGAAGCCAAGCGAAAGGGCAGGCTATACTTATTCTTGAATTTGTCATGGCTGGTGACGCTGTCGCGGCTAATACCGATAATCTCCGCATCGACCTTATTAAATTTGGGCAGGTTATCTCTGAAGCCGCAGGCTTCGGTCGTGCAGCCTGGTGTATCATCCTTAGGATAAAAATACAGGATGACCTTCTTTCCCTTAAGCCCGGAGAGTTTGATGCGATCGCCGCCATCAGCCAAAAGATTAAAGTCAGGAGCTTTGTCACCAACATCAATGCTCATAGGAACCTCCAGGATTTATTCTTATGAAAGAAGCCGATCTTTATCTAAGAGGGCTTGGTAATGCCGAATGACGCCATCCGCGGTTTGATCCAGCTTTATCTTCAGTTCGGCATAGTCTTTGACCTGCATGACTTTGGCAAGGGTTGCTTTTAAGCCTTCGGTCAAATCATCGTCGTTTTTGGGAGCATCACCGATGGTTAAACGTAGAAAACCATGAAACCGCAACCAGATATGCGTAGCCTCTTTTAAGTCTTGAGCCTGAGTTTCTGTCAGGCATTTTGCTTGACCCAGCCGTTCAAAAGTTTTGGCTGTATTGCTCCCCAGAATTTCTGGATGCGCCGCAGCATGCCGCAATGTAAGATACTGAGCCAAGAATTCCACATCGACTAAACCCCCGGGGCGATATTTGATATCAAGGGGGCCTCGCGATGGTTTTTCTTCGCTAATCAAGCGACGCATTGACGAAACGTCTGTGCGCAATTTATCGAAATCGCGAGGACCTGTGAGTATGGCGTGAATTTCTTTGTCTATTCTTGCCCGCAATCCAACCGGGCCAGCGACGGTCCGCGCGCGCGTCAATGCCATATGCTCCCATGTCCAGGCATCCTTGCGTTGATAGGCAGAAAAGCCCTCCAGTTTCACGGCGATAGGACCCTTTGTGCCCGAAGGCCGCAATCGCGTATCGACGTCATAAAGTAACCCCTCGCCGGTAAGCACGGTGAGAGCGGTAATAAGGCGTTGAGCAAATTTTGCGTAGTACATCATTGGCGGTTGCGGCCGAACGCCATCTGAAACCTCCGTGTCCCCGGCTTCATAAACGAAGACAAGATCCAAATCTGAGCGGAGGGTCATTTCCTGTCCGCCAAATTTACCCAAGGCAATGACGGCTAACCCGGAGTCTTTATCGGAACGACGTAGACGGCCGTAGGTTGTCTCGATTTCGCGTTGAGTTGCGTTATAAAGTCCTGTAACCACCACCTCGGCCAAATGGGAAAGACGAATAGAAGCTTGTAGAGGATCGAGCGTTCCCCGCAGCATTTGTGTTCCGATTTGAAATTTATCATCATTGGCAAACCGCCGCGCTGTATTAAGGGCATCTTCAAAAACTTGATTGTCGCGCTGCATATCTTCAAAGCGCTGTTTGAGATCCGTTAGGTTAAGCGTCCAATCGGAGAAGCCGCGGGCCAGAGCAACGTCAAGAAGCGCTGGATGGCGCGCCAAACGCTCACCCAGTTCAGGGGCTGTTCCCATAATTTCTGCCAGTATATCCAGAAGCTCGGGGCGGGTGTGAAGAGTGGTCAAGAGCTGAATGCCAGCAGGTAGCTTGCCGAAAAATTGTGCGAAACGGGCAAAGGCCTCATCGGGCTGGGCAGTCTTAGCTAAGGATTTCAGGAGCGCAGGCATAAGCTCTGTCAACAGTTCTCGTGCGCGCTGGCTGCGCGTAGCGCGAATCCGTCCATGATGCCATGATCTCACCACGGCGCATAAGGAAGAAGGATCGCGAAACCCCAAGCGATGGAGAGTGGAGACCGTGTCCGGATCGTCATCCACGCCGGTAAACACAAGATTCCCACCTTCGCCTAAATCGGCCTCTTCTTCAAAAAGATGGGCGTATTCTTTTTCAACCGTTCGAAAGACATCTAAAAGTTTATCACGAAAGGCTTGCGCACCTGAGGCGGAAGCCGGATATCCTATAAAGGTGGCCAAATGGCCAATTCCTTCGGCGGAATCGGGTAAAGAGTGCGTTTGCTGATCATCGATCATTTGAAGGCGATGTTCGACTTGCCGCAGAAATTCGTAACAGCCGATAAGCCGCTCTGCGGAGGCAACGTCGATTTGCCCTTCGCGCGCTAAAATACCTAAAACTTTACAGGTTTGCGGGATGCGTAATGAAGGTTTGCGGCCGCCCCAAATCAATTGGAAGGTTTGGGCAAGGAATTCAATTTCGCGGATCCCGCCGCGACCAAGCTTAACATTATGGCCTTCTATGGCGATTGTCCCGCCGCCTCGGTGCGCATGGATTTGCCGCTTTACCGAATGAATGTCCTGGATGGCAGCAAAATCCAGGTATTTACGCCAGATGAAGGGTTTAATGCGCTGCAGAAAGGTTTCGCCTGATTTTATATCTCCGGCAATGGGGCGAGCCTTGATCATTGCGGCGCGTTCCCAGTTTTGTCCCATGCTGCCATAGTAAGTTTCAGCTGCGGCAACGGATATGGCCGGGGGGGTCGCAGCCGGATCAGGACGCAACCGAAGGTCTGTGCGGAAAACATAACCGTCGGCTGTACGCTCAGCCATTATCGCGACAAGATCTCGGGCCAGCCGAACAAAAGTGGGCTGCAACTCAGCGGGATCGATATCCCGCTGTTTCTCGGGGTCGAAGAGGACAATGAGATCGATATCGGATGAATAATTAAGCTCTCCAGCCCCGAGCTTGCCCATGGCCAGAATAATGAGGCCGCTTTCCCATTCGGGGTTTTCTGAATCTGGGAGCTTAAGACGTTTCGCCTGAGCAGCATGGCGGAGCAAATATCGGCAGGAAAGCCGTAAGGCAATGGCCGCAAACTCGGATAAAGCTTCCGTGATTCGGTGCAAAGGCCATAAATTTGCCATATCCGCAAGGGCAATAAGCAGGGCGATACGCCGTTTGGACTGCCGAAGGGCGGCCATAAGCGCCACGCGGTCGGTGGCGCCCCGTTGTTCGGACCAAAGCTTGTCTAATACGGCGCGGAAGGTAGAATCGGGCCCATCCCGACAAAGGGCAATCGTAAAATCGAGATGGTAGAGAATCGTTTGACTGAGATAACTACTGTTACCAAAAACGGCAGATAAAAGCGCATGTCCTTGAGGAAGATCAATAAGTTGGCGCGCCATGCGGCTAATCGTGATATCTTCATGCTTGTCAGCGGTTTCGCGCCACCGCTCAAGACCAACCGCAGCACGCGCCGAATCGGCGGGTTGTGGTAAAACGGTATCGGGTGCGGGAAAAAGAAAAGAAGGCATAACACGATGTCCGGGGGCACAAGGCATAAGAGGTTCAAGGAAGGCTGAAGATGGGTCAAGACCTTCCAGACAAGAGCGGCTAACCGTCGCCAAATTAAAGGATTAACTAATGCCGCTGCTCCGGCGGACAACGATTATCGTTTTAGAATTGCTGGCAGCCTTAGCGGCCGGCGCGACGATCTTAGCAGGCTTAGCGATCTGGCGGTTAACGCTGGAACCGGTACCTCTTCGCTTTTTGACACCCTACATCGAACGGGCGCTAACCTCCGAAGATGGCTCATTTTCTGTCCAGATCGAGGACACAGTCTTAACCTGGGAAGGCTGGGAACGCCTTGTGGACGTTCGCGCCCGGGGCGTGCAGATCGTTGGTGACAAAGGTCCGCTGGCAACCTTGCCGGAAATCTCCATTGGTCTTTCGGCTCAGGCGCTGCTCCGCGGTATGGTCGCCCCTAAAAGTGTGCAAATCCGTAAACCGCAATTGCGCCTTGTGCGTACGGAAGAAGGCCAAATTGAGTTTGGTGTTGTTGATGCGGGAGGCGATAGCCGCAACTCAATCCAGCGTTTAATGGCTAACCTTCTTGCGCCTCTCGATCCTTCTAAGGCAACCGGCTACTTAAGCCGAATAAGTGTTGTCGGCGCGTCGATGGAGTTAGTGGATCGCAAGCTGGCTGTCTCATATCGCGCTACCGATGCGGATATTGGTATGGAGCGCGATCAAGGTGGCGTCAAAGTAAACTATGCTATTGCTACTGATATTGCTGGTGAGCGTGGTATTATCGCGGGATCCCTGACTGTGACTGCCGGGGGTGATTCGATTGATATTGAGGCGAGTTTTGAAAGAATTCGCCCGGCGGCTTTTGCCGGAAGTACGGCGGCTCTGGCACCTCTGGCGAATATCCGATTGCCTTTAAGTGGCAAGATGTCCGCTCGAATTGGCACCGATAAAACGGAAACTGCTTCCAGCGGTACAATGCGTATTGAGACTGCCAGCTTTAATTTTAAGGGCGGTGAAGGCGAAATAGCCATTCCCGAGCTGTATGAAATACCGCTCAAAGTTACTCAGGTCGAATTAATGGGCCGACTTGAGCAGGATGGGTCGTTGGTCGTGATCGACCGGCTTTTAGCAAATTTGAATGGTCCGACGTTGCAAACATCAGGCAGCATCAGCCTTATCGGTAAAGACTTGGGCCTGCGATTGAGAACGGAGCTGACCGATGTTCCTTCGACCCGTATGGCGGAGTTTTGGCCGAATAAAATAGCGGCGGAACAACGGGAGTGGATAACGAGTATTGTCCGCGGGGGCCGAATTACCCAGGCGTTTGTGGATCTCGATGCAATCATTACCTCTGAGGGAGAAGAAAAGCAGGTCAAAGTCAGCCAAGCGAAAGCGGAGGCGACTTTCACCGATATGACGATTTCTTACCTGGATTCCATGCCGCCTATCACCAACCTGAAGGGCGTGGCGCGGCTGGCGGGTGAGCGGCTGCTGTTGGATGTGGATAATGCGGATATTCTTTTTGCCAAGGGTTATCCTCGTATCTACGGACTTACTGGGCGGCTGACGCCGACCGATAGCGGTTTCGATTTTGAGTTCACGAGTGGGAGTTTTGCGATTGACCCCGCAGGCGTCCCGCTTGAGGCGGCGCGTGGTAAGGCACATAAAGTCGCCGATCGTTTCGACGTCGAGATTAGCCGAGCTTTTTATAATGGCTTGGAATTCGGTAACGCCAACATAAGCGTCACCAAGTTGGAAGCTCCGGAGCCAGAGATCAGCGCAGATTTCGTTGTCCGTGGTGATCTTGAGCGTGTCGTTGGCGTATTGGAAAAGCCGCCGTTCAATCTCAATCGTCCTATGTATAAGCCCAAGGGGTTAGGGGGTGTTGCAGTTTTGCGCACGGCACTCAAATTCCCGGCAAGCGAACGACTGACGGTGGATCAAATAAAGCCAGGAATTGTAGGAAAATTGGTCGGCGTAAAATTTGACGAAGGTGCCATGGGGGTTGCCCTCAGTAATGGCGATTTTAATGTGAACTTCGGCAACGAATACTTAGAATTTTCCGGTAATGCTGACGTCAATGGCGTACCCGCCCGGGTGACGTGGCAAGAAGAGCTGAGCGAACGCGCCCCATACCGATCCAATCTTGTATTCGTTGGGCAGATGGGTGATGCGGAAATCGCCAAGCTTATCCCCGATGCTCGCCCCTACGTATCTGGCGGTGTCAAAACGCGAATTGAATACACGGATTACGATCGCAAAAACGCCGTCGCTTTCTTATCGGCAGATCTGACTAATGCTATGGTGGCGATACCCCAATTGCAGGTCGATAAAAAGCGCGGTGTCCGAGGTGAAGGCCGCGCCACGATACGTTTTGTCGACGGAAAGCCGACGGCTGTGGAGCCGTTTGATATTAGTTTGGAAGGTTCCCTTACCGCGGCGGGGAACGCCGTATTCGCTCCTAATGGCGATGTAACGCGAGCTTCCTTTAGCCGTCTTGCTTTTGGTGGACCGAACGGAACATCGATCCGTTTTGCGCAGATGAATCGAAGCGAGAAGGGCTTTGAAATTCAGCTTGTTGGGGATCGATTATCGGTTGATCCTTTAATCAATTCCACGGGCGGCGATATGAAGCAGCCTTTAGGTATCGGTGCGAGATTTGATCGTATCCTTATCGACGAAGGTCGCGAGCTCAAGGATGTCGCGCTGCAGGCGCGTTATGATGGGTCATTATGGCGCGCGGTTAAGGTCGCGGCGAAATTGCCGGGCGGTGCATCGCTTGAGGTCGCCATGCAGGAAACCGGTGGCCCTCGGACTGTTGTCATCAAATCTGACAGTGCGGCGCAGTCTTTAAAATTCGCTCTTCCGGGAGGCGCGTTTGATTCTCTGGATGGAGGAGCAATCGATATTCGCGCAAATATCAAAGGCTTTGGCGTTCCCGAAGATGCGGGGCTACCTAAAGGTATGGAAATCGATGGGAGAGTGGAAATTTCCAGTTTCCGTCTCTTGCCGAGCGAAGCCGTACAGACGGCCTGTAAGGTGACCTTAAGCGATTCCGTTAGTAACGCTGGAATGGATTTTGATCTTATGCAGGTTGACTTAATGGCAAAGGGAACAGGAATTTCTATTCGTAACTTGACGGCGCGTGGTAAGCCAATGGGATTGCGCGCGCGGGGCGATATAGACTTTCAAGCGAAACAAGTTAACCTTGAAGCTTTGATTGTTCCCATAAATACCATTAACGACATCGTGTCGGGTTATCCCGGACTCTTACCGTTTGTCAGTAATACGGACGACCGGGATCTGCTGGCCATTCCGTATAATATCACCGGCCCCTTCAATAGTTTGACGTGCAAGCCACAACGTCCGCTTTCGGAGTTTTCGCCGGAACTTTTCCGAGGAATTTTCGGATTAACGCCGGCAGATGCGGGTGTGCCGAAGCGAAAGCCCCTTATTGGTCAGCGCAATAATAATCAGCAGTAATTACACTAGCCGGATAAGAGCGTGCCGTTTTTTACCCGCTGAAACCTTTATGGTGCCGGCGTCGATTATATCGTCAAGAGTGACAAGACGATCCTCTTGATCGATGGTTATTCCGTTAAGGCGTCCACCGCCCCCTTTGATAAGGCGTCGCGCCTCTCCGTTAGAGAGCGCAAGCCCCGCGCGGCGCAATAACTCAAAAAAAGGAACGCCTGCTGTAAGCTCTTGCCGTCCGATGTCGATCGTAGGGAGAGCGTCTCCGCTAGCCTTTTCTTCAAAGGTACGGCGAGCTGTCTCGGCGGCTATGTCAGCGGCTTCTTGACCATGAGCCAGGGCCGTGACAGCGGTCGCCAAAGTTTTTTTGGCATCATTGATTTCTGCGCCTTGCAGTCTTTCAAGTCGCGTAATTTCCTCTAAGGGTAAATCCGTAAAAAGACGCAAGAAACGCCCGACATCGGCATCTTCCGCATTGCGCCAATACTGCCAGAAATCATAGGGCGACAGCATATCGGCGTTAAGCCATATCGCGCCCGAGGCTGTTTTCCCCATCTTGGCGCCGGAAGCTGACGTGAGAAGAGGGGTTGTAAGGCCGAATAGTTCGACGCCTTGGATACGCCGGGTTAGATCTATGCCAGTAATGATATTGCCCCATTGATCCGAGCCGCCCATTTGAAGGCGACACGCGTACCGCTTCGATAGCTCAAGAAAATCATAAGCTTGAAGGACCATATAATTAAATTCGAGAAAACTCAGCGGTTGATCCCGGTCGAGCCGCAGCTTGACTGAATCCATGGAAAGCATACGGTTAACAGAGAAGTGTCGGCCAACGTCGCGTAAAAACGAAATATAAGCCAGGCTGTCCAGCCAATCAGCATTATCGACCATAATCGCATCGGTAGGGCCCGGGCCAAAGGTCAGGTAACGCTCGAATACCTTACGAATACCGGCCTTATTAACGTTAATTTCCTCCGACGTGAGAAGCTTACGGGCTTCATCTTTCCCGGAAGGGTCGCCAACCTTGGTTGTGCCTCCGCCCATTAAAACGATGGGTTTATGGCCGCAGCGCTGAAAAAGCCGTAATAGCATGATAGAAACAAGGCTGCCGGCATGCAGGCTGGGTGCCGTACAGTCGAAGCCAATATAAGCAGGGATTGGAGCGCCCTTATCCAAAAGCGCGCTTAAAGCCTCAGGCGCTGTGCATTGGTGGATAAAGCCCCGCTGGGTTGCGGCCTGCAAAAAGGAAAGGGGTAAGGTCATGAAGCAATTAGCCTGTGTGGGTCTTATCGAGGTTCTGGTTTAGCATGATAGGCTCCGCTCAACAATCGGCGTAGGAGAAGAGGGTGACGACTTACGTGAAGAAAGCGATAGGCCTTATGAGCGGAACATCAATGGATGGCATCGATGTTGCTTATATGGAGACCGATGGCCAAGACAAGGTCCATTGCGGTGCGACAGCGACCTTTCCCTATCAGGGTGAATTTAGGAATAAACTGAAGGGTATCCTAGGGGGGCAAGGGGCGGTTGCAGAAGTCGAAGCAGAACTGACCGGTCTTCACGCCGATGCCGTGTTCAAATTTTTAAGCCATATTAAGAAAACTTCAGCAGACATTGATGTGATTGGCTTTCATGGTCATACCATCGCCCATGCCCCGACGGGAAATCCGGCCGCACCTGGCCGCACCTGGCAAATTGGTGACGGACATTTTCTTGCTCAGCAAACGGGAATTCCGGTTATAGCGGGATTGCGTTATGCCGATGTGGCGGCAGGCGGGCAGGGCGCCCCTTTAGTACCTGTTTTTCACCGTGCGCTGGTGACGGATCAAGAAAAGCCTTTGGCTGTTGCCAACATTGGAGGGGTTGCTAATGTCACCTGGATAGGTAAAGGGCAAGATCTTTCAGGAAAAGATTTATTGGCCTTTGATACCGGTCCGGGAAACGCTCTGATCGATGATTGGGTGCTGCGCCATACCGGGGTACCCTTGGATAAGGACGGCGCTTTAGCCCTTAAGGGAATGGTCAACAGACACATTGTGACGGCTTTGCTGTCGCATCCTTATTTTAAGGCGCCGCCGCCAAAGTCTTTGGATCGAAATGCTTTTGACGCCTTAAGCGCTGTGGCCGATCTATCGGTTGAGGATGGGGCGGCAACCCTAGCCGCATTTACCGTTGAGTCTATTGTCTTGGCCGCAATGACTTTCCCCGCTGCAGCAAAGCAATGGATCATCGGCGGTGGCGGGCGACGTAATCCCGTTCTCATGCAGGGATTACGACAACGGCTGCAGGTTCCCGTTATTTCTGCCGATGATGCAGGCTGGGACGGTGATGGACTGGAGGCTCATGCTTGGGGATATCTAGCCGTTAGGTCTCTTGCAGGCCATCCCATAAGCTTTCCAACGACGACGGGAGTTTCCGCGCCGTGCAAAGGCGGGGTGCTTTTTCAGCCGTAATTATCCCGTAGCGCGGGTTCGAGTCCGCGACGGACGCGGTGTACCCGATCCGCCTTTTTTGTCCCGTGATTTGTCTTTTTTGTCTAAATCAGCAGGATCGCCTTTCAAAATCTTATTCAGATAATCGTCTACGTGTCCGACCAAAGTGTCCATGTGCTCTTGGAAGAAGTGGGTTGCTGATTCGATGACTCGATAATCAATCCGAATATCTCGCTGCGCCGACAGTTTCTTAACCAGTTTAACCACCGAGTCAGGCGGAACAATTTCATCGCTGTCGCCTTGCACAATCAGGCCTGACGATGGGCAGGGGGCCAAAAAGGAAAAGTCATAGATATTTGCTGGCGGCGCGATGGAAATAAAGCTATCGATTTCCGGTCGCCGCATTAACAGCTGCATGCCAATCCATGCACCAAAGGAATAGCCAGCGATCCAGCAAGCGGTTGTGCTGGGATTGTAGGCTTGAAGCCAATCAAGGGCCGCGGCGGCATCCGCCAACTCACCTTCACCTCGGGCAAAGGTTCCTTGGCTGCGGCCAACGCCGCGGAAGTTGAAGCGCAAGGTTGAAAAGCCTTGGCGCATAAAAGCCTGATAAAGGCTGTAAGTGACCTTGTTATTCATTGTTCCGCCATGTTGCGGATGCGGATGCAAAATCAGGGCAATAGGGGCGCCCGGGGTCTTGCTGTGATGATAACGACCTTCGATGCGCCCTTCGGGGCCGTTAATAATGACGTCTGGCATATGGTCTTTCCTGATTAATCGCAGCTACGCGGCAGATTCTCGTGGTTAATTGTGAAATCTTGACTGTTTTAGTCCAGAACCCTATATCCCTTAATCGTTACAAACCGTCCGGAAGTCGATCGCCTTACGGCGCCTGGCGGCTAATCGTATGATATCATACCTTATCAGTGCAGGATAATGCCTTGGTTTCTACCTTTATGATTCCGTGGTACAGGCTCCGCGAAGATATCGACGCCGTTATTGCGCGTGATCCTGCGGCTGGCTCCCGGCTTGAAGTATTCCTATGCTACCCCTCTATTCATGCTGTTTTAATCCATCGCCTGGCCCACGGTCTGTGGCGGAGGGGATTTCGGTTACTGGCTAGGCTTTTAGCCGGTTTTAGCCGATTTTGTACAGGAATAGAAATTCATCCCGGGGCCCAAATCGGGCGCCGGCTCTTTATTGACCATGCGATGGGGGTGGTCATTGGCGAGACCGCAGAAATCGGTGACGACGTAACATTGTACCACAACGTTACCTTAGGGGGTGTCGCCCCCGCGGTTAACAGCCGAGCTCAAGCAGGGGTGAAACGGCATCCGACCATCTGTGATCGGGTCATTGTCGGCTCCGGTGCGCAAATTCTCGGTCCAATCACGGTAGGAGAATGCGCGCGAATAGGGGCTAATGCCGTGGTGGTCAAAGATGTCACGCCGCGGACAACGGTGGTGGGCATCCCAGCACGGGCAGTTGGGCGTCACAGCGCCGGAGAAGAGGCGTTTTTAGCCTACGGGACGCCGATAAAGGAAGAAACCGATCCTGTTACTTCCTCTATGACGGGACTGAGCGAGCAAATAGCCGCTTTATCTGCGCGGATCAAAGCTTTGGAGCAAGTCGTCCAACAGCAGCAGGAGACGAAGTCGTCTGTCGTCCCGCTCGACGGCCAAAACAAATCGCGCATATCTAAGCCGGGTCCAAGTCTATGACTTCGGCGCAAAAATCGCGCATTTATCTCGATTACAACGCTACCGCGCCGGTCATCCATGAAGCGCAAGAGGCTGTGCGATTGGGTCTTTCCGCGACGGGCAATCCGTCATCGGTGCATAGCGAGGGTAGAGCGGCGCATCGCCGACTTGAAGAAGCGCGGGCGATTGTCGCTGCTGCGGTTGGCGGCCGCTCTGGCGATGTGACTTTTACCAGTGGAGGGACAGAAGCTAATGCTCTGGCTTTACAAGCGCAAAACTATGATCACCTGATCGTTTCAGCGATTGAACATGAAAGTGTTTTGCGCAATGCCCAAGCGACTGAGGCCCAGCTCAATCTAATACCTGTTGATCAAACAGGCATTGTTGATCTTGACGCTTTGCAAAAGCTGTTGGCTTTCCGCGCTGGAAAAACCCTCGTCGGTGTTATGCTGGCAAATAATGAAACGGGAGTCATTCAGCCGGTCGCAGAAGTTGTCAGCCTTGTTCGAGAAGCCGGTGCTTATATTCATTGTGATGCAGTGCAGGCTTGGGGGAAGCTGCCGTGTGATCTCAAAGCTTTGGGTGTTGATAGCTTGGCGCTATCGGCTCACAAATTTGGTGGTCCGCCCGGTATTGGTGCTTTGGTGACGCGGGCCCAGTTTCCGCTTTCGCCCTTTTTGCGTGGTGGTGGCCAAGAAAATCGCCGTCGTGCGGGAACCCAGAATCTGCCTGCCATTATGGGTATGGCAGCGGCAGCTAACCAACTACCGCAACGATTGGCAGACCAATCGCGTCAGGCTGATTTACGAAATCATATGGAAAGCCGAATTCGTGCTTATGCGAAAGATGCCACCTTCTATGGTGCGGAGGCACTGCGGCTTGCGAACACAAGCTGCATCGGTATGCCTTATATGGCCGCAGAGACCCAAGTTATGGCGCTTGATATGGCGGGCTTTGCTGTGAGTGCGGGGTCCGCCTGTTCGTCCGGTAAGGTGGCGGTTAGCCATGTTCTTCAAGCTATGGGCGCCGGTGAGCGAGAAGCCCGACAAGCTATTCGGGTCAGTATAGGACCTGAAACCACCCTTCAGCATATTGATCAGTTCTGTGATGCATGGGTGGAGATTTACAGCCGTGCTAAGTCTCGCCCTGCGGCATAGGTGGCAAGAATTAATGCCCAGTCAAAATAGCTTCTAAAGGCTGTTTTATTCCCTTGAGCTGATAATTTTCTTGATTTCTTTGTGGTCTACGCTACATCAAGAGATGAAACCAGACGGAATTAATCCGAATTAGGAAATTCCCACCGAAAAGGAAGCTAAGCTTATGATTAGGCTTAATAAGTTGACAGATTATGGGGTTGTCGTTTTATCCCTTATGGCTCGTCAGCGTGGCGTTGCCACGGCGCCCCAGTTGGCCCAGCAAAGCGGCGTTCCTCTTCCCACCGTGGCGAAGATTCTGACCCATTTAGCTCGCGACGGGATTGTAACCTCTCAGCGCGGGGTGGCAGGCGGCTATCACCTGGCGCGGGCCGCGGAGCAAATCTCCATGACTGAAATCGTGGTTGCCCTTGAGGGGCCCATTGCCCTGACGTCCTGTGTCGACGGTACGGTCGGCGGATGTGAGGTCGAGCAGCTATGCCCTATGCGCGGGAACTGGGATCGCGTCAATCAAGCCGTACGCAGCGCTTTAGACCAGGTCACCCTAGCAGATATGTCCATAAACGATACCCATGCCGGCTTTGCGCAAGCTAATGCGCGGCAATCGGTGCAGGCGTAAGGCACGGGAGCAGGCAATGGCAGTTTCTTTAGATACGGTGAAGAAAGTCCAGTCGCTAGGGGAAGCACGCTACAAATATGGCTTTGTCACCGATATCGCCATGGAGGTGGCACCAAAGGGCCTGAGCGAGGATACGGTCCGCTTTATTTCGGCAAAGAAGGAAGAGCCGGAGTGGCTATTGGAATGGCGTCTGAAAGCTTTTCGCCATTGGCTGACAATGGAAGAGCCAAGTTGGGGGAAGCTCGCCTATCCACCCATTGATTATCAAGCGGCCTATTACTATGCGGCGCCCAAGGTTAAACCAAGCCTAAAAAGTCTGTCGGAAGTTGATCCCGAACTGCTTGAGACCTACAAAAAATTAGGTATTCCCTTGCAAGAGCAAGAACGGCTTTCCGGTGTTGCCGTAGATGCGGTTTTTGACTCCGTTTCCGTTGCGACAACATATAAAGAAAAACTCGAAGCACAGGGCATCATTTTTTGTTCGATTTCAGAAGCGGTTAAAAAATATCCTGAACTTGTTAAGCGGTATCTGGGCTCGGTCGTCCCTTATTCCGACAATTTTTTTGCGACACTTAACTCTGCAGTGTTTACCGACGGGTCTTTCGTCTATATCCCGCCGCACACGCGTTGCCCGATGGAATTGTCGACCTATTTTCGCATTAATGCCGAGAATACGGGTCAGTTCGAGCGAACCTTGATCGTCTGTGACGAGGGCTCGTATGTTTCATACCTTGAAGGGTGCACGGCGCCGCGTCGGGATGAAAACCAGCTTCATGCCGCGGTGGTTGAATTAGTGACTTTGGACGACGCAGAGATTAAATACTCAACCGTTCAGAACTGGTATCCGGGTGACGAAGAAGGCAAGGGTGGCATTTATAACTTCGTGACCAAGCGGGCGGCGTGCAGAGGCCGCAATTCTAAAGTATCGTGGACCCAAGTCGAAACGGGTTCGGCCATTACATGGAAATATCCTTCCTGTATTCTGCAGGGCGATGGTTCGGTTGGTGAGTTCTATTCGGTTGCCATTACTAATCACCGCCAGCAAGCCGATACTGGCACCAAGATGATTCATATTGGTCGGGGTACTCGCTCAAAAATCATTTCTAAAGGTATCTCTGCGGGACGAGCAGAGAACACCTATCGTGGTTTAGTTCGCATCATGCCCAAGGCTGAGAACGCGCGAAACTTTACGCAATGCGATAGTTTGCTGATTGGTGACAAGTGTGGCGCCCACACCGTGCCGTACATCGAAAGCCGTAATCCTTCGGCCAAGCTTGAGCATGAGGCGACCACGTCGAAAATATCTGAGGATCAGCTATTTTACTGTCTGCAACGAGGCTTGTCCCCGGAAGAGGCGGTTGGTTTGATTGTAAATGGCTTCTGCCGCGAAGTGCTGCAGAACTTACCCATGGAATTTGCCGTCGAGGCACAGAAGCTGGTGGGAATAAGCCTTGAAGGGAGTGTCGGTTAACATGAGTGGATTAGAGATTCGCGATCTTCACGTCGAGGTTGCCGACCGACAAATCCTGAACGGTTTGTCCTTGAAAGTTCCAACTGGGGAAGTTCACGCTATCATGGGGCCCAATGGTGCGGGCAAAAGCACTCTGTCTTATTCCATCGCCGGCCGAGATGGATATACGGTAACCAAGGGCGATATTCTTTTAGAGGGTAACTCCGTGATGGGAATGGCCCCGGATGAGCGTGCTGGGAAAGGCTTATTTCTCGCCTTTCAATATCCGATTGAGATCCCGGGCGTCACTCTGACTAATTTTCTGAAAACCGCGCTTAATGCACAACGTCGCCGGCGGGGAGAAGAAGAAATCGATGCGATGGCCTTTGTGAAGATGCTGCGCGTTCAAGCTAAAGCTTTGGATATCTCCGAAGACATGCTGAAGCGGCCCGTCAATGTTGGTTTCTCCGGGGGTGAAAAGAAACGCGCCGAAGCTTTGCAGATGGCTATGTTGCAGCCAAAATTTGCTGTTCTGGATGAAACAGATAGCGGTCTTGATATCGATGCCTTAAAAGTCGTGGCGGGTGGTGTAAATGCATTGCGCGATAAAAGCCGAGGTATGTTGATCATTACCCATTATCAACGGTTGTTGGATTACATCGTGCCCGACAAGGTTCACGTTCTTGCGGCGGGCCGTATCGCAAAATCAGGTGGCCCGGAATTGGCCCTAAAATTAGAGCGCGAAGGGTATGCGGCTTTCTCCAGCAACGCAGCATAAGGGCGGGCCCCAATGAAAACCGCATCGATTCCCCGCATCCTTCAGCCGTCACCTAGCTTTCTCGAAGAAAGCTCCGCGTTAGGTATCGATCGTCGGCAAGCCTGGGCAAAGTGGCAGGAATTAGGATTGCCTGGACCGCATATGGAAGGCTGGAAATATACCAATCTTCGTGGCCTTAATGATCTTTCCCCGATATCGCCAGTGCTAGATGTGCCAGCTCTCCCCCGGATTAAGGGAACTGCGACAGCGGTTTTGGTTGACGGTGTGTTTCGTTCTGATTTGTCCGATCTTGATAATCTACCGGCAGGCCTTGTCGTTAAAAGCCTCAAGCAAGCTTTGTCAGAGGCCTCGGACCCGGGCAAAGTATTTGGGCAGATTTTAAAGACGGCCGGCGCTTCCCCTTCCGAGCAGGCGCTGACCAGCTTAAACACCGCGATGTTTGCTGATGGCTTATTTGTTCATGTACCGGCCCATGTAGCAAGCAACCGTCCTCTTCATATTATTCTTTGCGGCCTTGCTTCGGTGCGCCATCCGCGTTTATTTTTTCAGATGGATGAAGGGGCGCGCCTTGATATTATTGAGACCGCGGTGGGTAAGGGTGCAGGGTTTACCAATCTTCTTACCGAAATCAATATTGCCAAATCAGCGTCGTTGCAGCATTTGATCGTTCAGGCTGAATCAATCGTGGGTTTTCATGTTGCCTATCAAGCCGCCCACCTGGCCCAAGGCGCTCGGTATAATGCGTTTGTGCTGCAGCAAGGCGCCCGAGTAGCGCGGCGGGAGATGAGCGTATTGCTCGGTGGCGTTGACGCCAGGGCGACATCGGATGCTCTCTTAATGGGAACGGATGGCAATCATCTCGACCTCACCAGCTTCATTGATCATGCGGCACCGCATACTTTAAGCGATTCTGTGGTGAGGATGGTTTTGGATGAGAGCGCTCGCGGCGTCTTTCAAGGCAAGGTCTTGGTTCGCCCTGATAGCCAGAAGGTTGACGGTAACCAGTTGGCTAAGGCGCTTCTGCTGTCCCGATCGGCTGAAGCCGATATCAAGCCGGAACTCGAAATCTATGCCGATGATGTCAAATGCAGTCATGGTGCGGCCGTTGGCGAGCTTGATGAGGCCCAGTTATTCTATTTGATGACCAGAGGATTATCAAAAGCCGAAGCGCGCCAGCTTCTTATCCAGGCTTTCTTTGCCGAAATCCTTGAGCGCTTACCGGAGGGTATTCTGCGGACAGTTGCCGAGACCAGGGTTTCCACCTGGCTATCGACGGCGTGGAAGGCTGGGGTGCCATGAAGTCAGCGACAATGCAGAAGAGCGATCTCGTCTATGACGTGGGGCGGATTAGGAACGATTTTCCAATTCTGTCTAGGCTCGTTCACGGCAAGCCGTTGGCTTATTTAGACAATGGCGCCTCCGCGCAAAAACCCCGCATTGTTATCGATCGGATGCGGCAGGTTTATGAAGAATCCTACGCTAATATTCATCGTGGATCCTATTATCTTTCCGAGCAGTCGACGGCTCTTTATGAAGCTGCGCGGGATCGAGTGCAGAAATTTCTTAATGCGTCCCGGCGTTCCGAAATTGTCTTTGCCAAGAATGCGACCGAAGCCATCAATCTTGTTGCGTACTCCTACGGATCCGGTCTTAGCCGTGGTGATGAAGTCATTATCTCCGCTCTAGAGCATCACTCCAACATTGTTCCATGGCAGTTATTACGGGATCGCCAAGGTATTGTTTTGAAAGTCGCGTCCATCACCGATGAGGGCGAACTTCGTTTGGAAGATTTTAAAAAACTTCTGTCGGAACGGACCAAGATGGTCGCCGTTGCTCATGCGTCAAACGTTTTGGGCACTATTACACCGCTCGCGGAGATCATCCGCCATGCCCATCAAGCGGGAGCAAAGGTACTGGTTGATGGCAGCCAGGCGGTTATGCATATGCCTGTTGACGTTCAGGCGCTGGGCCCGGATTTTTATGTGTTTACCGGACATAAGATTTATGGCCCCTCAGGAATTGGCGTTCTCTATGGAAAAGAGGAGCTGCTGGACAAAATGCCACCGTTTCTTGGCGGCGGCGATATGATCGCAACCGTGTCTTTCGAGAAATCGACTTGGGCTGATTTGCCGGCAAAGTTTGAAGCGGGAACGCCGCCCATTGTCGAAGCTGTCGGCCTTGCCACGGCTATTGATTATGTCAGCGGAATTGGTCTTTCGAATATTGCCCGGCATGAAGCCGATCTGTTGGCCTATGCCACCCAGCGGCTGGCTTCCATTGAGGGTTTAAAATTTATCGGAACGGCGCCCCGTAAAACCGCGATCATTTCGTTTCATCTTGAAGGTGCCCACCCTCATGACGTTGCGACCATTATCGATCGTGAAGGCGTTGCCATTCGCGCGGGCAATCATTGCGCACAACCGTTGATGGAGCGGTTAGGCCTTCCGGGAACGGCGCGCGCAAGCTTCGGTCTTTACAATACCCGCGCCGAAGCCGATCAGTTGGCTATGGCTTTGGAAAAAGTTCGCGAGATTTTCCGATGAACAGAGCGCACTTATCCTTTAATGATGGACCAGGTCTTGCCGAGTTTATGCCCGGTGCCAAGCCAGCGCCTGATGGCAAGGCACGAGCAGGTTTACCCCTATCCGGGGAAGCGCCGATCGCAACTGCAGGCGCAGTCATCGAAGGTCTAAGTAGCGTTTATGATCCGGAATTGCCGGTAAACATCTATGATCTTGGGCTTATCTATGATTTCGATATCGATTCCAAGGGTGATGTGAAGGTGATGATGACTCTCACAGCCCCGGCCTGTCCAGTGGCTGGGATCCTGCCGCAACAGGTGGCGGAAGCCGTTGCTAAGGTGCCAGGTGTAGGGCGGGTGGAGGTAGAATTGGTCTGGGATCCGCCGTGGACCAAGGAAAGAATGAGTGAAGACGCGCGGCTGGCCTTGGATCTGTTTTGATTTTTGCCATCGCCGGCCCATATAGTAAGATAGACAGGAAATGGAGATCGTTATGCGCCCAGCAATTACCCTGACGGATGCCGCAGCAAACCGGGTAAAGGCTATTCTGGCCAAGGCCGAAAAGCCGGTAGCGGGCCTGCGCATTGGCGTTAAAACCAAAGGATGTTCGGGTTTATCCTATTTCGTCGAATATGCGGACGAAAAAAAAGCTTTTGAGGAAGTTATTGAGGACAAAGGCATTCGGCTTTTCATCGATCCGTCGGCGGTGATGTTTCTGCTGGGCTCTGAAATGGACTATCAGGAAGATAAGCTGCAAAGCGGCTTTACCTTCACCAATCCGAATGAAAAAGGCCGCTGTGGTTGTGGTGAAAGTTTCCACGTATAACGCGACAGTTTTGGATTATGAGTAAGGTTTTACCTCATCTTTTATCGGATGTTCCTCCAGGAAGCCGCATCGTCGTGGCGATGTCCGGCGGTGTCGATAGTTCAGTTGCCGCGGCGCTTATGGTTGAAGCCGGCTACGACGTGGCGGGAATTACGCTTCAACTTTATGATCACGGCGTTGCCATTGACCGCAAGGGTGCGTGCTGCGCTGGTCAGGATATCCGGGATGCTCGCGCCGTCGCCGATAGGCTGGGCATCCCCCATTATGTTTTGGATTATGAAACCCGCTTTCGCCAATCGGTGATGGAAGATTTTGCTGATGCCTATGCGCGCGGCGAAACCCCTGTCCCCTGTATCCGATGCAATCAGACGGTTAAGTTTCGCGACTTATTGACAACGGCAAAGGATTTAGGTGCGGCGGCTCTAATCACCGGGCATTATGTTCGGCGGATTGCAGGGGCCGAAGGACCGGAACTGCATGCGGCGGCGGACGGTACCAAGGATCAAAGCTATTTCTTGTTTGCTACCACACCGGAACAATTGTCTTATTTACGATTCCCCTTAGGGGATTTGACCAAGACCGAAACACGCGATCTTGCAACGCGACATGGCTTGGGGGTGGCGGCGAAACCCGACAGCCAAGATATTTGCTTCGTTCCTAACGGATCCTATGCTCGCATTGTTGAGCGATTGCGGCCTGACGCCATGGAGCCTGGAGCAATTGTCGATCTTCAAGGGCGAACCTTGGGCCAACATAACGGTATTGCGCGGTTTACGATTGGACAGCGCAAGGGTTTGGGCCTTGGCGCCGAGACACCCGACAGTGCGCCGCTTTATGTTGTTCGTTTGGATGTTGCTAAGCGCCAAGTCGTGGTGGGGCCGCGGGAAGCTCTGGCCACCGAGGCGGTTAGCCTGAAAGAATGTAATTGGCTGTTTGCAGCCGTTGAAAATCAAGCTCTGCCGGTGGCGGTGAAGTTGCGCAATATGGCGGCGGCGACCCGGGCGACCCTCTATCCCCAAGCCGGCGGCTTGGCACGGGTGGTTTTGGATCTCCCGCAGGATGGTATCGCGGCCGGTCAGGCTTGTGTGGTCTATGCCTTAAACTCAGAAGGTCAAGCGAGCAGCCGTGTTCTTGGCGGGGGTTGGATTTCAGCCGCAGAGCGGGTCGAGGTTGCGGCGTAACGGCCGATTTTCAAGGGTTTGCTTGACACCTGGCCGTCTTGCCGCCTATATCCGCCTGGCCGAGATTTAAGGCCGCCCTCAGGGGCAGTGGGGCAGCGTAGCTCAGTGGTAGAGCAGGGGAATCATAATCCCTTGGTCGGGGGTTCAAATCCCTCCGCTGCTACCAATTCCGCACTCCTGCCTTTTACCCGCGAACGGCAAGTCCCTGGATATTAGGGATGGTGTAGGCATGTCCTTCTCCCTCTTTAGAAAAGTAAATGATCAGGTTTCGCCGTTTTAAGCGCTGGGGGGGCATGGCGACTTTTAGAAATTATTAACGAACTTATGAAAGCATCATTTTGCGGAAGTTCCTCAACCTGAGCGGTTTGAAGGCAAGGAGCAAATAATGAAGATGCTAGGTATAGAAGAGTCCCCGATCGTGGAATTCTTAGGCGAAGAATTGGCGGCTCATGGCTGGTCTCGAAGGGATTTAGCAGAAATCCTTGGTCGGCCCCTGGAATTGGTGGATGAAATCGTTTCTGGAAAAGGTAAGATTTCCCAGGAAATGTCCAAAATTTTGGGTGATGCTTTTGGCGTTAGCCCGGAGTTATTGCTCAGCCTTCAACGGGCTTATCGGTAACGGCTTTAGGTTATCACTTTAAGGCGCGTAATCCGTTCATCCAAAGTCGGTTGGGGTGGTTTGCGGAATATTTCGCTAAATAAGCCTGCTTCCCAATAGGGCGCAAAAGATAAGAATTGGGTGGCGGGATTTAAAATTTTTGTCTGCGGGACTGAAATCGCCTTAAATTTTTCCAGAGCAGAAATAAGAGCGTTAGGATTCCTGGTAAATTGGACCGCTGAGGCGTCCGCTAAGAACTCTCTTTCAAAAGCGGCATTATTTTTCATAAAACGCATCAGAAATGGGACGATCCACATGAGAGCAGCCACGAGAAAAGAAATCAGGCTAATAATCCAAGCGTTCTCTTTATAACTCCCCTTGTCAAATTTTTTATAAATCTTCGCCCCTTGAGGGATTTTATTTGCCAAGAATATTCCGAATAGAGTTAACCCGACAAAAATGCTGACATATGTTGTGTAGCGCGTATCCCAGTTACCGATATGCGCGATCTCATGGGCAACAACAGCTTGCAGTTCTTCTCTAGATAGGTTTTTTAAAGCGCCTCGTGTAATGACGATAGTGGCGTTTTCGGGGTTCATGCCTGTTGTATAGACATTCAGCTCCTCTTTATCTGCTATCGCAATCTTTGGTTTAGGCAGGCCGGCAGCAATGGCCATCTCCTCTACGACATGGTGTAAAACGGGCTCTTCTTGTTCATTTGTGTCTTTGCCGCCACTTAAGGCAATCAGTAACGGGCCCCCGAATAGATAAACTGCACCGCCAAGGACAAATCCAATCAATAAAAAGGTGAGTCCGCCTTTAAGAGCTTGAAAAACCGGAGAAGGGGCCTGATCTACGGGTGAATTTGACATATGAGAAAGTGCGGGCGCAAAAGAAGTGGCTGAAACAAGGCTCAAGGGATTGGAGAGAATTTCAATTGCAGCGCCAGTGGCAAAACACGCGGCAAGAATGATCACAAAAAACCAAAACGTTTTTCGCTTATTTTTTTCTATGGAAGAAAAAAAATCGGTTTTTTCCATGTTTCTTGCCTTGGCTTTATTTTATCTAAGATCAACCCTAACGGGGTTTTTGGCTAACCTCTGCTCCTCTTCATCAAGGATAAAGTAAGGAATAGCCCCAAAGTGAAACCAGTTAGCGATCAGATTTGAGGGAAACATCTGAGTTCTGTTATTATAACTCATGACGCTATCGTTATAAAATTGGCGAGCAAAAGAAATCTTATTTTCTGTCGTTGTGATCTCTTCCATTAATTGCTGAACCGTTTGGTTTGATTTAAGATCGGGATAGCTTTCCGCCAGGGCAAAAAATTGTTTTAGGTTTTGCGTTAGATTCTTTTCCGCTTCGGCAAGAACCGGTGATGCTTTACCATTATTTGACGCAACGGCGGTGTTACGTGCCGTAATGACTTTCTGCAGGGTTTCTTGCTCGAAGCCCATGTAGTCCTTGGCGGCTTCAACCAAATTGGGGATCAGATCGTAGCGACGTTTTAGCTGCACATCAATTTGTTGCCAGCCATTTTGCGTCTGGTTTTTACCCTGAACGAGACTGTTATAAAGAAAAATCCCATAGACGGGGATAAGGACTACAATCGCAGTGATTACCCAAGGTCCAAAACCGCTCATAGCGTAGATCCCTATTGTTGAGGGCAGGGCTTGTTTTGGTAGCGAGCTTCGTTCTGAGATGCAACAGGTTATTTCTCATAAAATTTTAGTTATTCATTTTATCCATAAAGGCCTGTAAACCGGTAATGAGACTTATTGGTAAATGAAAAGGGCCGGTTGAAGCCGGCCTTTTTATTTGGGTAAATTCGCGCAAGCAAGGCGCACGCGTGAATTTAGTGGGTGATGATTTGCTCGACATTCGTGAAGAAAAGAAGGCTGCCGTCATTCAATTCAATATATCCGGCAGAGTCTTGCGACAAGGCCAAGGTTAAGCCGTCCCCGGAAATGGTATAGCTGCCGGAGGATAAATGTAGCCAGCTATCAACGTAGCAGGAAGGTGAGGTCATAGAAATCGAGTCCTTCCCGCCGGCGCCACCATCAAATACTTCGACCTGTGCGCCGTTGCCCATAACCAGAACATCATCTCCCGCTCCGCCAAAGTTCATATCAAGGCCGGCGCTGCTACAGAAAGTATCATTACCGGCTTCACCTTCAAGAAAGTCCGTTCCAGCCCCGCCGTTCAACTGATCATTATCTTCGGCGCCGTATAAAGAGTCATTCCCATCGCCACCGTAAAGACTGTCATTCTCGGACCCGCCATAAAGAGAGTCCGATCCAGAGTCGCCGTAGAGCCTGTCGTTACCCCAGTCTCCTAAAAGATAATCATCGTGGTCTTGCCCAAAAATGGTGTCATTTCCGGTGCTGCCATGGCCGACGTCATTTCCATCGCCGCCGCATAAATAATCGTCGTTACCTTCCCCAAGTAAGCGATCGTTACCGGCATCACCCATGATGATGTCGTTACCATCGCCCCCGTCAACTACGTCATTATCTCCGCCACCATAGGCGATGTCGTCTCCGCGATCTCCGGTTAGAGAATCATTTCCAGAATCACCAAAGATAGTATCTTTTTGTCCGCCGCCTAAAATAGTGTCGTTATTGTTGCCGCCATAAATCGTGTCAGAGCCGTAACCCCAGAAATCGGGTTCATTGCCATAGAGGGTGTCTGCACCGTCGCCCCCGCTAAGGGTGTCGTTTCCGAAACCGCCGTAGACCGTGTCGTTATCTTCGCCGCCATACACGATGTCATTTCCCGTCGTGCCATACAGGGTATCGTAGCCATAGTCACCAACAATGGTGTCATTACCTTCTGCGCCAAATATAAAATCGTTGTCGCTTCCACCATCAAGACTATCGTTGCCGGCGCCGCCATAGATTATATCTCTGTCTTCCTCGCCAAAAACGCGGTCATCACCGGAATCGCCATAGAGAGTGTCATCACCGCGGCCGCCGTAAACAAAATCCATATCATTGCCGCCACCGGCGATATCTTCGCCGTTGCCTCCGTAAACGAAGTCGATGCCATCCCCACCGTCGACTACATCCTCCCCCTCATCACCAAATAATCTATCATTCCCGGCATCGCCAAAAACCCAATCGCTGTAATAACCGCCGTATAGCGTATCATTTTGCTCGCCACCGTAGATGAGGTCATTTCCCTCGTTTCCGTAAATGGTGTCACTATCACTTGATCCGTAAATGTCATTAGATCCGCCATCGCCGCTCATGACGATTGAATTCGTATTTTCGCTCTGGAGGCCGTCGAGGTTCTCGCCCAAGGAAAAATTGTGCGATTTAGCGTGATCGTATAAAGCCGGTTCGCTTTCGTAATTTCCAATAAGTGAATCCGAATTTTTTGTCGATAAAGGGTCGTCGAGGGTGAAAAAATTACCGAATAGGGCCCAGGCTTTCATGGAGATTCCTTATAGGAGAAAACGATCGGCCGCGTTATATAGCGATGCAGATTTTTGCGCTAAGTATATTTCATACATTTGTGTGATGTGTATCACATGAATTTGGTCATTAATCTCCAAACCATCGGGATCTCTACATAGGTAGTTTTTTAGTTTTTAAAAATCTATATTCCCGTACTACACTGGGCTGTGAATTTTTTATCATCTGCTAAGGAAGAGTCTATGGAATTAGCCGCTGAAAATAATAATTCAATTATAGATTTCGGCCGAACGGCGGCTGATTACGCTCAGTACCGCCAAGGCTTTCCTGACCAGTGGTTCGACGCCCTTATTCAGAAGAAAATAATAAAAGCAGGGAATCGTATCCTGGATTTGGGGACAGGTACGGGCAGTATTGCGCGGGGATTTGCCTTGAGGGGATTCAAGGCTATAGGGCTGGATCCCTCTAAGGAACTTATCGCACAAGCTAAAAATATCGACGCGGCCGCAAATATTGAGACTCATTATGTTATCGCAACGGCAGAGCAGACGGGATTACCTTCGGCAAGTTTTGATATCGTGACCGCAGGCCAATGTTGGCATTGGTTTAAGGCATCTGAGGCAACGCAAGAATGTTTGCGCCTGTTGAGGCCAAAAGGGACAATAATCATTGCGCATTTTGATTGGCTGCCTCTCGACGGCAATATAGTCGAAGTAACTGAAAAATTGATTTTAAAATTCAATCCACGTTGGTCCATGAGTGGCGGCACCGGAATTTACCCAAGGTGGCTAAGCGATCTCGCTTCGGCCGGATTCGGCGCCATTGAAACTTTCTCTTTTGATCTTGATGTGCCTTACAAGCCGGAAGCTTGGAGGGGACGGATTCGGGCAAGCGCAGGGGTTAAGGCGAGCCTGCCCGAGCGGCAGGTCGACGAATTTGACAGCGCTTTAAAAGAGATTATCGCCGCAGATTTCCCGGGTGAAATTCTCTCCATACCGCATCGCTGTTGGACGGTCGTGGGGCTAAGGCAGCCATAATCTAATAATTACCGTGTTCCGAACAGTCGGTCACCGGCATCACCTAAACCAGGAACGATATAGGCGTGATCATTCAATCGCTCGTCCAAGGCAGCGGTATAAATGGGTACTTTTGGATGCGCTTGCTGCAGGACGGCGACGCCTTCGGGGGCTGCAACCAAGGACATAAATCTAATTCGCTCGTCGGGAATCCCGCGTTTATTCAACGTATCCACCGCGGCTACGGCAGAATGCCCGGTTGCCAGCATTGGGTCGCAAATAACGAACAACCGTCCTTCGGGATTAGGAAGCTTCACGAAGTACTCGACCGGCCGTTTAGTATTGGGGTCGCGGTAAAGGCCGATATGTCCAATCCTGGCGGAAGGAATAAGTTCGGTTAATCCATCCACCATGCCGAGGCCGGCCCGCAAGATCACGACCACGGCAATCTTTTTGCCATCGATCTTGGGTGCATCCATGGGACAGATCGGAGTTTCAATGCGTTCTAAGGTTAAGGGTAAATCCCGGGTCAGCTCATACCCCATCAGAAGGGTGATTTCTTTCAGGCATTGGCGAAACAGGATCGTTGACGTTCGTTTGTCCCGCATGATGGATAATTTATGCGAAATCAAAGGATGATTGAATACATGAACATTGCCGGTCTCAGTCATCATTTCCCCCGATGCCGTGATGAAGGGCAGATAAGAACCCTTTTAGTTTGGTTAGATCAAGAGCGCCACAGCTTCTTACGCCAGTGCAGATATCAACGCCGAAGGGGCGCACGGTTTTTACCGCCTGAGCGATATTCCCCGGGTTCAGGCCTCCTGCTAAAAACACCGGTTTGCCAATAGAGGCAACAACCTGACGGCTGATGGACCAGTCATGGACTCGGCCTGTCCCGCCCAATTCTTTAACGGCTAAACCGGGATTTCCGCTATCCAGTAGGATCGCATCCACCAGCGGGGCAATTTCTTTCGCTTCGTGAAGCGTATCTTGCCCCTGGACGTGAATAACCTGCACCAGCTTAATTCCGGGCAACCCCCGACGCAGTGCGGCATAATCTTGAATCTTGATCGCATCCACTAACTGTACCGTATTTACGCGGCAAAGCTTCACATGCTCGATAATGCTTTCGGGATCGGTGCGACTGGTTAAGAGAAAGGACGCAATCGGTGGCGGAACAATTGCTGCGATTCTGGCAATAACATCGTCATCAATTGGGCCTGGCCCGCTAGGCATGGCGCCGACCAATCCCACGGCCGATGCACCGTGGGCAATGGCCAATTGCGCCTCTTCGGCCGAAGCAATGCAACAGATCTTAACGCGAGTGGTCATGAACGAAGACGAGCGAGAAGGCGCGATTTAAGCTCAGGCTCGGCAAAAGATTCCGAAATCGCCGTATGAGTTACATCGCGTAAGGCCGCTTCATCAAACCCGAAATGATCGGCGGCGATTTGGTATTCACGGCCGATCGTTGTCTTAAAATAAGGTGGATCATCGGAGTTTAAGGTGATCGCACAGCCAGCATCTCTGAAGTCCTTCAAGGGATGCTCAGCATAAGAGGCAAAAACGCCTGTCGCAATGTTGCTGGAAGGGCAGATCTCCAGAACAATTCCTTGTTCGGCAAGCTGAGACATTAAATTCTGATCATCTATAGCGCGGACCCCATGTCCGATGCGACGTAGAGGTAAATGGGTCAAGGCCGCACGGATAGAGTCTGGTCCTGCAACCTCGCCGGCATGGCAGGTACAGGAGAGCCCCGCATCGACAGCGATCTGAAAGGCGCGACGAAAGTCAGCAGGGTGATATTTGTTTTCATCTCCACCCATGCCAAAACCGACAATATAGGGATGAGGCCCTGCAGCGACCTGCTTGGCCACACTCAAGGCTCTGTCGGGACCGAGGTGACGCACGCAGGTCATAATGATGCGCCCTTCAATTCCATGAGCCCGCGCATCGTTAATTCCGGCAACAATTCCCTCAAGCATACCGGCATAGCCTAGGCCGGAAGCCGCGGCATGATCGGGCGACGCCATTAATTCTGTGTAGATAACACCCTCGATCGCCGAGGCAATTAGATATTCGTAGGTGACATCGCGATAATCTTCGGGTGTTCTGATCGCGCTGCTGGCCACATCATAAGCTTCAAGAAAGGTAATGAAGTCCGACCAGGAAAATTCATTCTTTTCCGTAAAAAGGGAAGAGGGCAGGGCAAGGTGGTTGCGTTTGGCTAACCGACGCACGAGTTTCGGCGATGCTGCGCCTTCCAGATGGCAATGAAGTTCTGCTTTAAGAATCCTCAAGAGCGTCCTCTTATGTCAAAAATCACGGCGGAAGCCGTACGGGCTAAAGAAAAGATATTCCGTGTTTTAAATTCGGCAAGCCAAGATGGCGGGCCACTGTTTGGCCAATATCGGCAAAGCCTTGGCGGCGGCCGATATCTTGCGGTTTTACATCCGGACCAAAGGCAATGACGGGAATATGCTCCCGTGTATGATCGCTGCCGGGAAAAGTGGGATCACAGCCATGATCCGCTGAAATGATAGCAAGGTCTCCGGCCTGCATTTGCACTCTAAATTCGGGAAGCCGGGCATCAAATGCTTCCAAAGCCGCCGCGTATCCCGCTACATCACGGCGATGGCCAAAAAGAGTGTCAAAATCAACAAAATTCGTGAAGACCAGTGTGCGATCGCCGGCAGTCTTCATTTCTCTCAAGGTTGCATCCATCAAAGCTGCATTCCCGTCGGCCTTGACTTCGCGGCCAGTTCCACTGTGGGCAAAAATATCGCCAATCTTACCGACCGAAACGACGCTTCCGCCGCCGGCTTCGATCTGGTTGAGAAGGGTCGGCGCAGGGGGAAGTACCGCATAATCCTTGCGGTTACCGGTCCGTTTAAAAGTTTTTGCATCCTTTCCTAAAAAGGGACGGGCGATAACGCGGCCCACATTATAGTCGTCAACCAAACGCCGGGCGATTTTGCACAGATCGTATAGCCGCTGTAGGCCGAAGGTTTCTTCGTGGGCGGCAATCTGAAAAACGCTATCAGCGGAGGTGTAGATGATGGGTTTGCCGGTGCGCCTATGCTCGTCACCGAGCTCTTCCAATATTTGCGTGCCTGAAGCATGACGATTACCCAGAACGCCAGGAAGTTGCGCCTCTTTAATCAAGGCTTCAGTTAAGGCGGCGGGGAAGGTGGGGACGGTCGTTGGAAAATACCCCCAGTCAAAGGTAACGGGCACACCTGCCATTTCCCAGTGACCGCTGGGTGTATCTTTGCCGTGGCTAACCTCTTCGGCATGGCCATAGGCGCCTTGCGGTGCTCCGCTCAGGTCGAGGCCGGCCGGAACCTTACCCGTGCTGCCTTTTGCAAGCAGGCCCAGACCCAGTTGTGTCAGGTTCGGTAAACGAAGCGGCCCTGTGCGAACGCCGGGTTTGTCCGCCTTGCCGGCCGCGCAGGCTTCGGCAATATGTCCAAGGGTATCGGCGCCGGTGTCGCCGAATTTAGCGGCATCGCTACTGGCGCCGACGCCAAAACTATCCATCACCAAAATGAAAGCGCGTTTCGTCATGACGAAATCCTTTCGACAACGACGGGGTCTTTTTTAGGCGCCACCTGACCGACAGTTGCGGCACTGTTGTAAGCGGCAATCGCTCCTTCAGCCGATTTTTCGTCACGGGCATGCACCATTGCCAAAGGATGGTCGCGATCAACCGTATCGCCCAGAGCCGCAATATCCGTGAATCCGACACGGTGATCTATTTTATCACTGGCGACCCGGCGTCCGCCGCCCAGATCGATAATGGCAAGGCCGATTGCCCGCGTATTCAATTCGGACAGAACGCCGGGCTTGGCTGGATAAACAGGGCGGATGATGGGCGCCCGCTGAAGATAGTTGCCAGGCTTGTTTATCAAATCAGTCGGCCCTCCTAAAGCCGAGGTCATCTTTTGAAAATGCTCGGCCGCAGCTCCGCTATCCAGAGCTTTCAACAAGCTTTGCCTTGCGGTATCCGTATTTGTTGATAATTTGCCCAATACCAACATTTCGGCTCCTAAAGCCAAGACTACCTCGTGCAAACGTGGATCGCGATCGCTTGTGGTGAGATAAGCGAGCGTTTCCGTCATTTCGACGGCATGCCCGGCCGTGCGGCCCAATACCTGATTCATATCGGTGATGAGTGCCGAGGTGGCAAGCCCTGCGCCATTGGCAACCTCAACAATGGATTGGGCAAGAGCCCGGCTTTTTTCAAGCGACGGCATAAACGCGCCGTTTCCCGTTTTCACATCCATAACAAGCCCTTGAAGCCCGGCAGCGAGTTTCTTGGACAGAATCGAGGCGGTTATCAAAGGGATCGATTCAACCGTCGCCGTCACATCGCGAATGGCGTAGAGCCTCCGATCAGCCGGTGCCAAGTCGGGTGTCTGGCCGATAACGGCACAGCCCACATTACGCACGGTACGGCGAAACAGATCGAGGTCAGGGGTGGCGTTATAACCGGGAATGGCTTCAAACTTATCCAAAGTGCCCCCGGTATGGCCAAGGCCGCGACCGCTAATCATCGGAACGAAACCGCCGCAAGCGGCGACCATGGGCGCCAGCATCAGGCTGACCTTATCGCCGACACCGCCGGTCGAATGTTTATCAAGGATGGGGCCAGGAAGATTAATCGAACGCCAGTCGATGACGTTGCCTGACTTGGTCATCGCTTGGGTCAGACGAATACGTTCTTGCGGCGTCATACCGTTAAAGAAAATCGCCATGGCCAAGGCCGCAACTTGACCTTCGGTGATGGAGCCGCTGGTAAGGCCATCAATAAAGACATCAATCTCGTGATCGGATAGCTGTTCGCCATCGCGTTTCTTGCGAATGATTTCTTGAGGCAACATGATTAGTAACCGTCTTTAGAGGCGACTTTGGATGTACCGCGCAGCTCAGCCAACAAGGCGTCTAAAAGGCTGCTGGCGCCAAATCTAAAGACAGCGGGTGTGGCCCATTCGGGTCCCATGATCCGCTCAGCCATGTTTAAATAGATAATCGCCTGATCAAGAGTGCGGATACCGCCGGAAGCCTTAAACCCAATTGGTTTGCCGCTTTTGCGGATCAACGTCAACAGTATTTCCGCCGCTTCGGGCGTTGCCGAAACGGAAGTTTTTCCTGTCGATGTTTTCAAAAAATCTGCGCCCCCCGTAATAGCCGCCATGCCGGCGGCTTCTATCAAATGCGGTTCCTTTAATTCGCCTGTTTCCAGAATGACTTTAAGTTTCTTGGATCCACAAATCGCCTTGCAGCCGGCTACTTGGGCAATAGCGTCTTGATGTTTGCCGTCGCGAAAGGCTTGCCAAGGAAAAACGAGATCAACCTCATCGCCGCCATAATGTAAAATGGTTTTTGTTTCGGCTTCCATGCGTCCGCGATCGAGGGCACCATCGGGAAAAACGGCAACTGCCGCCACCTTGATTGCAGGGTTCTTCAGAAACGACTTTGCTTGTTTGACCAGCCGCGGCCACACGCAAACTGCAGCAACATTACCTTCTGGATTGCTGCTGCGCAGGCAAAGCCGTTCTGTACTGGCCGCATCATCTTGGGCTTCAAGACTGGTGAGATCCAAAAGGCTTAAAGCGCGTTTTGCGGCGGCAATTCTATCCACGGCTTAGGTCCTCCAGCATAGCGACCATAAGATTCTTGAGGTTTTGCGCCGCTGCAGTTGCATAGGTCAAGGTTTGTTGATGGCTAAGAGGCTCAGCTCCCATACCTGCTGCATAGTTCGTGAGTACAGAAACCGCGGCAACTTGCAACCCAGCCCATCGAGCCAGAATGACTTCCGGGGCTGTGGACATTCCTACGGCATCTGCGCCTAAGACACGGGCGGCCCGGATTTCAGCCGGTGTTTCGAAGCTCGGGCCCGAAAACCAGGCGTATACGCCTTCATGAAGCGGAATGTTTAGTTTTTGCGCAGCGAGAAGAAACTTTGTCCGAAGGGAAGGGTCATAAGCATTAGCCATATCGACAAACCGTTCGGAGCCGCTTTCACCGAAGAGCGGGTTGGTTCCGGCAAGATTGATATGATCGCTGATCACCATTAAACTACCGGGACCGGCGCCAGATTTTAGGCTGCCCGCCGCATTGGTCAAAAGAAGAGTAGGGCAGCCTGCTTCTTTAAAACTGAGAATCGCACCTTTCATTCCATCAGAGCGGCCATGCTCATAGAAATGGGCGCGGCCTTGCATGATCGCAACGGCAACACCACCTAACTTTCCCAAGACCAATTGGCCGCTGTGCCCGTGCACTGTGGGCTGTGGGAATCCTTTAAGTTCGGCATAGGGGATAATTGTAGGCTTGCTGACCGCTTCGGCTAAAGCGCCAAGACCAGAGCCCAGTACAATGGTCGCACGCGGCGCGTGGCCCAGAGCTTTTTTGATTGTGCGGGCGTTTGACGTGAAATCGGTGTTCAAAGAGGAGGTCATTTCGTTAAATGCTCCGGACCAAAGGCGAGAGGGAGAAGTTCACCCAAGGTAACTGTCCGACGCCAGCCTTCGATCCCGCACAGATGTATAGGTGTATCATCGGTCGCAAACTCACGCAGTTTCTGTCGGCAACCACCGCAAGGCGTGACCAAATCCTTGCCTTTGGCGACCACCACAACCTCCAAAACGCGGCGTTCACCCGCGCGGATCATGGCTGCTAGGGCCGAGGCTTCCGCACACCAACCTTGGGGATAAGCGGCATTTTCCACGTTCCCGCCGCTAAAGATTTCACCGGATGCCGCTTTGACGGCGGCGCCAACCAGAAAATGGGAATAAGGCGCATAGGCCTTGTCCATAGCCATTTTAGCCGCATTAAAAAGATCGGATGAGACGGTCATGTGCGTTCCTTAGTATAAGGAATGCCACTGGCCTTTGGTGCAATAGACTTGCCGATAAAGCCAGCCAGTAACACTACAGTCAAAATGTAAGGTAGAGCTTCGATAAGCTGTACGGGAATCTCACGAGATGTGCCGGGGATTAGCACTCCCTGAATCCGCGCGGCGATAGCATCCAAAAGCCCGAATAAAAGACAAGCCAACATAGTGGGCACGGGTTTCCATTTACCGAAGATCAACGCGGCAAGTGCGATAAAGCCCCGACCCGCGGTCATATCGCGTCCAAAGGCTGCGCCTTGACCAATGGCAAGATACGCACCAGCAATACCGCATAAAATTCCGCAACAAACCATAGCAGCATAGCGGAGGTGAGCCACGGATATTCCCGCAGTATCGCAAGCGGCGGGATTTTCTCCGACGGCCCGTAAACGAAGACCAAATCGGGTGCGGTAAACAATCCACCAAGTTAAAGGTACAATGAGAAAACTGAGATAGACGAGAAGGTTATGCCCACTCAGTAATTCTTCATAGATCGGGCCCAACACCGGAATACCGCCGAGCATTTTAGCACCCGGTAAAGAGAGCGGCATAAATCGCGCAGAATCGGGCAGAGGCGGTGTCTGCCCGCCTTGGGCAAAAATGGCGATAGCCACAGTCGTGGTCAGCCCTGAAGCAATAATGTTTATGGCTACGCCACTAACAACCTGGTTTCCGCGATGGGTAATGCAGGCAAAGCCATGCAAAAGCGCGAGCGCTGTCGAAACAGCGATGGCAGCGCTCAGGCCAGCCCAAGCTGAAGCCGTTAGGGCCGCAACAATGCCGGCCGCGCAAGCGGCGCCCAACATTTTGCCTTCTAACCCAATATCGACAACTCCTGAGCGTTCGGAGTAAAGCCCAGCCAATGCCGCGAGAATAAGGGGCACGGCGACGCGGATGGTTGCATCAAGAGCCAAAAGAGTAAGCTGATAGAACTCGGCCATTGATCTACTCTGCGGGAGCGATTAAGGGGGTGCGTCGCAAAGCGAGATAAACACGCGTTACGTAAGGCCTCACCATGAAAGCCAGAGCGCCTGAGAACAAAATCACCAGGCCCTGAATCACTACCACCATATCGCGTGTTATTTTGGGGATTTCAAAAGAAAGCTCGGTTCCGCCTTGATATAAGGCACCAAAAAGAAGGCTGGCGAGGACGATCCCAAAAGGATGATTATTGCCCATTAAGGCAACGGCGATCCCGGTAAAGCCATATCCCGCCGTAAAACCTAAGATCAAGCGATGATTAACACCCATGATCTCATTCACGCCTAGACTTCCAGCAAGCGCGCCAGAAATAGCCATGGCAAGGACAATAACCCACTTTGGGTCAATACCGGCATAAATGGCGGCGGTTTCATTGTTACCTACAGCACGGATTTCGTAGCCCCATCGCGTATTCCATAACAAGCCGCCGACCAAAACACAGCAGATCAATGCCCAAATGATGGACAGGTTAAGTGGCGAAGGTGTTACGGTGATGCCGATGGCCGCCAGGACTTCATGAGCGTAGGGGACAAAGGCGCTAATCTCAAAAGTGCGCGATTCCGGAGACATTTGTCCCGGTTTAATTAACCATTCACGCAACAGATAAACCATCACTGCTGAAGCAATAAAATTAAACATGATAGTCGTAATAACAATGTGACTGCCGCGATAAGCTTGCAGCCATGCTGGGATGAATGCCCAGAAGGCGCCGAAGGCGGCGCCGACCAAAATAGCCAAGGGAATCAACAGCGGTGCTGGCAGATATTTGTCCAGAAGAAGGCAAATCATGCCTATACCCAGACCCCCGATGTAGGCCTGGCCTTCACCGCCGATATTAAACAACCCGGCATGGAAGGCGACGGCGACAGCCAGTCCAGTAAAAATTAAATTTGTCGTATAGTATAGAGTGTAGCCGATGGACTCTGGATTGCCGAAGGCCCCAATAATCAAGATTTTCATTGCTTCCCACGGATTGGCGCCGATTGCAGCAACGACAAGTCCAGACACGACGAAGGCCATAAAGATATTAATGGCCGGGGTTAAGCCTATTTCAATCCAACGAGGTAAGGGAATAAAAGGCGTTGTCATTCAGCGGCTTCCGGCATGGCATTAGCCATCATAAGGCCCAGAGTTTTTTCGTCGGCTTTGCTCCCGTCGACTTCGCCGACGATACGACCCGAAAACATCACAAGGATACGATCGGATAAGGACATAATTTCATCAAGCTCGACGGAAACCAATAAAATGGCGGCGCCAGCGTCGCGCATAGCAATAATTGTCTTATGAATAAATTCGATCGCACCAATATCGACGCCGCGTGTGGGTTGACCGATAAGAAGAACATTGGGTTGGGTCTCCATCTCCCGCGCCAGAACGAGTTTTTGCTGATTGCCGCCCGAGAAATTAGCCGATTTCAATAAAGGATCATGAGGACGAACGTCGAAATCGGTCATCTTACGGTCGCAGTCGGCGAGGATAGCTTTGCGATTTATAAAAAATCGTCCGGTATAAGGAGCCCGATCATGGTACCCTAAAATCGCAGACTCTGCAGCTTCAAATCCAGGAATTAGCCCCATCCGGTGGCGATCTTCCGGCACATGAGCAAGCTTTAAGTCGCGCATACGTTTTGGTGTTAGGGGTGTCTCAGGCGTTATCAAAGCGTTGCCGATGCGGACGGAGCCGCTGGATAAAGGGCGTATACCGGACAAAGCTTCCAGCAGTTCGCTTTGCCCGTTCCCGGAAACACCTGCAATGCCTACAATCTCACCGGCGCGCACAGAAAAACTTACGTTATCAACTCTTTTGACGCGAGCGCTGTCAATTACGGTTACACCACGCGCCTCCAACAGCGTGGCGCCAGGATTTGCCGCTTGCTTTTGAATGTGCAAAAGGACCTTCCGACCAACCATCAATTCGGCCAATTCTTCACGGCTGGTTGCCTTGGTTGCTCTATGGGCGACCATGGTACCTTGCCGCATTACCGAAACATTATCGGTAATCGCCATGATTTCACGAAGTTTGTGGGTGATCAAAACAACGGTAACGCCGCGCGTCCGCAAAGTTTTTAAAATCTCGAATAACCGATCAGTTTCTTGCGGTGTCAATACGCCAGTCGGTTCATCTAAAATAAGAATTTCAGCGCCGCGGAACAAGGCTTTGAGAATTTCCACTCGCTGCTGAACCCCAACCGGGAGCTCGTCAACAATGGCATCCGGATCAACTTCAAGTCCAAAATCGCGGGCAAGCCGCTTAAGCTCTTGGCGCGCTTTATCGATACCTTCCGACAGGAGGGCGCCACCTTCCGCACCCAAAATCACATTTTCTAAAACGGTAAAAGGTCCCACTAGCATAAAATGCTGATGAACCATACCAATACCTGCGGCGATGGCATTAGCTGAAGAGCGGATACTGACGTGGTTTCCATTAACGAGAATTTCTCCATTGTCGGCTTCATAAAAGCCGTAGAGAATACTCATTAATGTTGATTTTCCGGCACCATTTTCGCCCACAATACCGTGAATCGTCCCCTTTGGAACGATTAAATCGACATCGCGATTAGCCTGAACTGTACCGAATCTTTTATTGATATGCCGAAGTTCGATGGCAGGCGGCAGAGAGTTTTGCGTCTCTGCCGCCATGCCGGTCGCGGCGGTGTTGCTTTGCCGCATGTTGGTCACGGCTGCTTAGATCTTGCAGCTGTTGTCAGCCATATAATCGTGGACTTTTATTTTGCCCGATACAATGTCGGCTTTGGCTTTTTCGACCGCGGCTTTCATTTCAGGTGTAACCAGCTTGGCGTTGTTATCATCCAAGGCCCAATCGACACCGCCTTCAGCAAGGCCAAGATTTTGAATGCCCGCTTTCCACGTTCCATCTTTACCGCCTTTCAAAGCGTTGTAAGCGGCGACATCGACGCGCTTCAACATCGACGTTAAAACCGAGCCAGGGTGAAGATGGTTTTGGTTGGAATCAACACCAATGGAAAGCTTGCCCTTGTCCTTTGCTGCCTGGAGGACACCAAGTCCTGTTGCGCCGGCAGCGGCATAGACCACATCCGCACCACGATCAAATTGGCTCTTAGCTAACTCGGCACCCTTTGTCGGATCATTCCAAGCAGCTGGCGTTGTACCGGTCATGTTTTGAAAAAGCTCGGCGTCTTTGCGGGCATATTTGACGCCTTGTTCATAGCCGCAGGCAAATTTGCGGATCAACGGAATATCCATGCCGCCGACAAATCCAACCTTGCCGGTTTTGCTTGCCATGCCGGCAAGTACGCCGACGAGGAATGAACCCTCGTGTTCTTTAAACAAGACGGATTGCACGTTCGGCAACTCAACGACACCGTCGATAATGGTAAACTTGGTCTTAGGGAATTCGGCAGCGACTTTCTTTAGCGGTTCGGCTTGGGCGAAACCAACGCTGATGACTACATTGGATCCCCGCTGCGCCATACGGCGCAAAGCTTGCTCACGCTGGGTCTCGTTCGTAACCTCGAATTCCTTATAGGCAATGCCAGTTTCTTTTTTGAATTTTTCAACGCCGTTGTAGACACCCTCGTTGAAGGATTTATCAAATTTCCCGCCCATATCGAAAACGACAGCGGGATCGATATCAGCCGCAAAAGCCGGAACGGCGGCCATGATGATCGTTGCAGCGGTTATACGCAAAAGACGCGACATAGTAGAAATTCTCCCTGATTTGCTTGTTTCTCTACGTAGCGGCAGCCGCGCAAATCCCCCCGGCCGCCGTCGCTGCCTGACGTTAGCGCAATTTTTACTCGTTACGCCACAGGGGCGAATGGGCTGGAGATAAATAAAGAATTTCCCCGTAGCTTCCGTGAGTTAGCAGGTATATAGAGCTTAACCCTAGGATCTATGATCAACGAGAAGCTATGCAAGTGACGCCGACTCAGGGTTTTGACCGGCCACGCCTGTGCGGCGTTAGGATTGCTCTCGTCTTTATCGGCGCTTTTTGGAGCGCAGGTACGGCCGTCGCTTTCTTCCCCTTATGGCTTCAAAGCCGAGGGTTAACAGCGCTACAGATTGGTATGGTTTTAGCGGCGGCCTCCTGGACCCAGATGGTTTTAGGGCCAAGCCTTGCCCATGTTGCAGATCGGCGGGGGGATCGTCGGCGACCGATCATCGCGGTAATAGTTTTTGTTTTGATTGCTTTCACCGTATTAGGGCAGGCGACGAGCTTTCCATTACTTTTTGTGCTCTGGGGCTGCGCGGGAGCAGCTATCCAGTCGACGGTGCCGTTGCTCGATAACCTGACCAATCTTGCCCGGCCGGTCGGCGTCGACTATGGTCGCGTACGATTATGGGGCTCGGCCGCATTTATGGTCGCCACCGTTGCAGGAAGCCTTATGTTTCAAGGCGCCGCTGTTGCCGGGGTGTGGTGGGCCATGTTTGCAGGGTACGCGCTTGCCTTTATGGCAGCGAATTTTCTGCCGGACCTGAAAGCCATAGCCATTCCCGCCCAAACGGCTCGATTGCGAGGGCTTTTAAAGCATCCAACCTTTATAGTGTTTTTACTGTCTTCAGCAATGCTTCAGGCCAGTCACGGCGCTTTATACGGTTTTGCCACGCTTCATTGGCGAACGGCAGGGCATAGCGGTCTGACAATTGGGGGGCTATGGGCCGAAGGTGTTATCGTCGAAATTCTTCTTTTTGCCTTGGCCGGGCGTATTTTTAGTCAGGCTAAGCCCCATTATTTTCTTATTATTGCATCCTTCGGCGGGTTAATCCGATGGCCTGTTTTGGCTTTGTCGACGGAATTGCCCGTGCTCTGGGTTGTTCAGGCCCTCCACAGTGTGACTTTTGGCGCCGCCCATCTTGGCGCTATAGGTTTCATTTCTCGCGCCGCGCCGGTGGGACTGGGCGCCACGACCCAAGCAATCTATACGGCAGTGTCCGGTGGAGCTGCGATGGGACTATCGGTGGCCTTGTCCGGCTGGATTTATGGCAAATGGGGGGGATTGGCCTTTATGGCGATGGCGGGGCTGTCATTAATAGGAGGGCTTGCAGCTATCGTTGTCGGCCAACTTTGGCGCGGAACACCTCTAGAAACAGAATAAATAAAGTGTCTAAGTGTTTCGACAAGGGAACAGAAGGCTAGGCATAACCGTTATTCAAATATTAAATCTCGGGCGAGGATTGCTTTATTACGGATTATCCGTGCCAATAAGATAACTCGGTTTTACAGGAGGCAGGGTTATGCGTCTCATTACAATCGCAGCATTATCGGGCGTGTTATTGCTCGGGAGCGTTCCAGGACTTCTGGCTCAGAGCCAGACTTCTCCTACGCCGACTTCGCCGGGCGGAACGACAGCCCCGCCACCCCCTCCGCCCCCGGGCGATACAACGTCGCCGCCCCCTCCGGCACCGTCAATTGCGACACCACCGCCGTTGACCACTCAACAACCGCCGCCACCGTCATCCCAGCCGCAGCCGCCGTTGCCGCCCTCGACATCTTCACCATCTTCACCCTCAACAAATTCGCAACCGGGATATAAGCCCCCGCCGCCGCCGAGCCCATCCAGTTCTGTCGAGCCTGTGGCGCCACCTCCTGCACCGACGGCTGCAGCGCCTACGGCAGCCCCGGGCGCGGCTGGACCAGTAATGGCCGCAAAGAATATGTACGCAGCAAAGATTGTTAACCTTAGGGCAACACCAGATGCGAAAGGTGCGAAGGTTGGCACGCTTCAAGTTGGACAGCAGGTAAATGTCGTCCGTTCGGTAAACCCAGAATGGGTAGAGGTTATGCATAACAACAAGGTTGCTTATGCTTTCGCATCGTTACTGAGCGATCAACCTGTTGCAGCGGCTAAGCCCCCGGCACGCCAGCCTGTTGCAGCTACGGCGCCGGCAGCAGTTGCCCAGCCCGTTGCGGCTACCAAGCCGCCGGAGCAAAAAATAATGGAAGCCAACGGAAGCAATGGTAACCGAATTTGGGTTTATAATTCACCGGACTGCAGCTTTCGCACCACGGCTTTTTTCGTTCACGAAGAGAAAGTCCGGGTCGTTAAAAAGGTTAATGATAAATTTTGGGAAGTTTTAAACCGAGACGATAAGCCCGGATATGTGGCTGCAGATGATTTAAAGCCTGTTGGTTCAGGGGCTGTTGCGAAGAGGATTCGCGATTATTGCCAGCAAAATGACTGAGTGAGAAAAAGGCGGCATTGAGTGCCGCCTTTAATTTTACTGCGTGCTTACGTTATTAAGACTAAAGGGCAAATTCCCGGCAACGCTCTGCAGATCGGATTTGTAAAAATGTTTGCCTGAGCAGGTGTCGCTGAATTGGGCAGTCATTAAATTATAACGCTGAATGAGACTGTTGAAGGCTGCTGTAGCTGGGACCAGGTCATTCCTAAGCCGCTGGTTTTCGCTCAAGCGCTGATCGTGCTCGTTGGCTTCATCAGCAGTGTCGAAAGGCTGGTTGGCACGGTTCTGGAGTTGAGCGGCTTCAGCTTCAAGTCGCCGTTCTTCGGAAGCAATGCGTGCACGCTCGGCAATAATTCTGGAATTGTTAATGTCCAAATCGTAAGCCATGGTTAAGCAGCTACGTAATCCTTCTGGGCTTAACAACCATAATGGCGCGATTCCACCGCTTTTGGCATCTATGCCCCGCTTTAGAAATTCTTGCAGTTGAGGGTATGTCGCCACAGGAGGGGAACCAGGAACATTGACTGGTTGTTGAGCTAATATGGGAGAACTGAGGCCGGCTAAGAGCACTGCTGAAAAGATACTACGTCCGTTCGCCACGGGGCGTCTCCTGGAGTAAAAGTTGTTCGTATGAATCATAACGCGAGACTTGGCAATTTGCTCCCAAATAAAGGCAGAATTCCGACATAATGGATGAAGACACGAAAAGTGAGGAAAGAATGGGACATAAACTTCTGAAACTCGGATTAAGAATTGCCGGTGTTTTAATTGCTTTTAGGGCGGCCGAAGCCGCCGATCTTCACTATACCGGATCCATCTTTTTTAACCCTAACTGTCCGGCCTTTGGCAATTTTAACGTTGATACGACCATGCGCGATAATACGATTACGGGCCTTATTGATGGCAAACATAGAAGTGATGGCCGTTTTGAGGGAATTATCAATCCCGATGGTCGGTGGAGTGGGCGGGGTGTGGACCCGGCGGGCCAAGTTATGACCTTAACCGGCTCTACCAGCGCTCAAGAAATATCCGCCTATATGGAGGGCCATAATCGGGACGATATCCACGGTCCTTGTGTCGGCGAACTAACGCTGCGGGTGAATCGATAAGATCGCATTTCGGCGCAGAAAGTGTCACGATACCTAAAACCGATCTTCCGGAAAGGAGAGAACAACGTTTCCTCCGGTGATAATTGTCGTACATAGGCCCGAGGCTTTGGTAAGAAAATGCTCAGCATAAAAGCGGGCCGTCATTAGTTTGGCTTCAAGAAAACCCGGATTTTCACCGCCCTGGGCAAGACGTTCCAGGGCGGCACCTGCCGCGCGAGCCAACATCCAACCGCCTGCGGTTAATCCCGCCAATTCTAAATAGGGAACCGCTACGGCCTGAGCAAAAGCGATGTCGCTTCCTTTGGCCGCGATCATTCGTTCCGTAGCCCGATCCAGAGCGGCAATAGCCTCTTCAAGTCGCGATTTGATGGCTGCGGCATCATCGCCGGGCAATCCGTCAAGGGCATCACAGGTAGCGCGCATGGAGGTTAACAGCTCTCCCATGGCAAGCCCATCGTCACGCGTGATTTTTCGGGTGGCCAGATCGAGAGCCTGGATGCCGTTCGTTCCCTCGTAGATCGGCGCAATTCGCGCGTCGCGATAATACTGCGCCGCGCCGGTTTCTTCGATAAACCCCATTCCACCGTGAATTTGCAGGCCTGTCGAAGCGACCTGGCAGCCTTGGTCGGTGCTCCAAGCCTTAACAATGGGGGTCAAAAGATCGACTTGCCGCTGGGCTAAAGCTTGAGCGCTTTGGTCAGTTTCACGTTTGGCGCGATCAAGCTGGGCGGCAGTATGAAGGGCTAACAATCGCATTGCTTCTATGGAAGCGCGCATAGACAACAGCATCCGCCGAACATCCGCATGACGAATAATGGATACGGGCCCTTTACCGTCACTACCACGTCCCTGAAGACGTTCATGAGCATACTGACGAGCCTGCTGGTATGCACGCTCAGCAATGGCTAGCCCCTGTACACCAACCGATAGGCGCGCATTATTCATCATGATAAACATGTACTCGAGACCGCGATTTTCTTCGCCAATCAACCAAGCCTTGGCGCCATCGCCGTCCCCATAGGCCATGACACAGGTGGGGCTGGCGTGAATGCCGAGCTTATGTTCGAGGGAAATACACCGCACATCATTCTGGCCCAGCACATGCCCATGAGATGTTATCTCATACTTAGGCACAACAAAAAGACTGAGTCCTTTTACGCCCGGAGGGCTGTTCGGCGTGCGAGCAATGACAAGATGGATGATGTTTTCGGCGAGGGTATGATCTCCGTATGTTATAAAAATCTTTTGGCCTTTGAGGCGATATCTTTTGCCGAAGGTGTCGTTCCCATCCAGAACGGCAAGGGTCGTCAGGAGACCTAAATCTGACCCCGCCTGCGGTTCGGTCAGGTTCATAGTGCCGGACCAGCGGCCTTCAATCATCTTGGGAAGAAAGGCGGCTTTCTGTGCTTCGGTCCCTTGGGCTTGCATGAGTTCTATGGCCGCCTGATTTAAAAGCGGTATGAGGCCGAAGGAAAGATTTGCGGCGTTCCACATTTCGATGAGCGCGACTTGGATCAGCCACGGTAAGCCTTGGCCACCGTATTCGGGGTCAAAAGGAACGGCATTCCAGCCTCCGGCCGTAAATCCTCGGTAGGCGTCATGCACACCATCCGGCACTTGAACAACGCCGTTTTCCAGACGGCATCCTTCGCGATCGCCGGATGCATTGAGCGGAGCCAATACATCTGAAGCAAATTTCCCGGCCTGCTCCAATATGGCGCTGATGACGTCGGGTGTTGCCTCTTCATAGCCTGGCAAGTGAGTAATGGCATCAAGGCCGATCACTTCTTTCAGCGCGAAGCGAACATCGTCAAGAGGTGCAGAATAACCCATGTCTATCCTTAGCTACATAAAGAGAATATCGAATTACCGCGAATTGTCATTATACGTTGATCCAAGGGCTGCGCGCCGTAGCCGATCATTGATCGCTTGCCCAAGGCCTGTTGAAGGTATGGGCATAATAGCAATTCCAGAAATATTTTGGCGATCAAGGTGCCGGATCATTGCAAAAAGATTGGATGCCGCCTCTACTAAATCTCCGGTTAGGCTTAGATTTAATGTCGAATCTTCTGGTGTTTGGGGTCCAAAACCCAAAAGAGCTTCGCCGGCTCTGGCTTTAAGGGCATTGATGCGTAATGGACGCGATGGCGCATAATGCCGCTCCATCATTCCGGGGCTACGCGGGGTCCTAAAACCGTCCGTTGCGGTACTGATCTTACCAATCGTTGTAATTAAATCCTCGAGCGGAATCCCTCCGGGGCGCAAAAGGGTTGGCGTTGTGGTTAGGTCAAGAACAGTAGACTCGACTCCGATCTGACAGGCGCCGCCATCAAGGATCATGGCGACATCGGGCCCGAATTCTTCGTCAACGACATGGGCAGCCGTTGTCGGGCTGACTCGGCCCGAACGGTTGGCACTGGGAGCGGCAAGCGGACATCCGCAGGCTTTAAGCAATGCGTGAGCAACCGGGTGCGCCGGAACTCGGACGGCTAAACTATCTAGGCCCGCTCCGGCTAACAACGATATGGGGCATGAGGTTGTTCGGGGAAGAACAAGGGTAAGAGGGCCAGGCCAAAACTTTTGCGCTAAGCGCCTTGCAGTCGGCGTAAAAACGACGAGGCGCTCGGCCGCCGCTACATCTAAAATGTGAATGATGAGAGGATTAAACTGAGGTCGGTTTTTGGCGGCGAAAATGCGCGCAACGGCAAACTCCGAAGTGGCGTCGGCGCCTAAACCGTAGACGGTTTCAGTAGGGAACGCGACAAGGCCACCGCTTTTTAAGGCAGTAGCTGCGGCAGCAAGGGTCTCAGAATTTATATGTTTTACTAATGTCATGGGCCATATCTAAGGGTTTTTCCAGAGAAAGTATTAAAGCCCGGTTATCCAAATAATGTAGCACAAAACTCATGAGTTAGCGTTTCTGGCTTCAAATTAGGTTCCGTATAATTTTATATATTCTGCTTTTACGTGGCGACCTCGTTCTTCAGCGAACTGGCGGAGGCGTGTGCGCAAAGAAAGCTGGATGGTGCTGTTGACTTGGTTTGTTTTTTCCAGCGGATCAACAATTAAATCATAAAAATCCCGTTCAGTGGCTACTCCGTTCTCAATTTTAAAGGTGCTTTTGTAGTGCTTGGTCCGCATGCTGATAAAAATTGGCTTTCGAACAGGATCGCAGTAGTTATTGCCAGCATTCTCGCTAATAATAAATTCAACCGGAGTTTTATCACGTTCAAGTACACTTATCCCATGAAACTCGGAGGGCACAGATTGCCCTGCTAGAGATAGAATGGTAGGGCCGATATCAATCTGGCTGGTTAATTCGGAAATAGTTTTTGGTGTTATGCCTGAACCAGAGATAATAAACGGAACATGGATCATTTCATCATAAAAATGTTTTGATAGATCTGTATTTTTATTGGTTTTATTTTTTCTGTGAGGAGTGCCTGCTTCTACGCCGTGGTCGCTTGTGACAATCAGAATAGTGTTGGAATCTATATTGGCTTTTTTGATAATTTTCTTCAGATGACTTACGTCATCGTCAACCATAGATAAGGTTATATCGTAAAACAAACTAGAGCCTTTTCGTCCTCTGATGGCACGTGCTATTGCTCGCGGAAGCCGCATAAGTTTTTTTAGATTCATGGCCGAAATAAGCAATTTGGATTCATGCAAGTCAAAATAATGAAGAAGAGCAAAAAAAGGTTTTTTATTGTCGCGTGTTTTCAAAAATTGGGAAAATAACTTGTTAACTACCGGCGCGGTAAACGCGCGGCGCTCGCTTAAAATATACATCTTGGAGTTTATTAAATCACGTATGATCCGCCGCCATTTAAATTTTCTAAGTAGCGCGGGCGTGACGGAAGCAACCCCCAAAGCATATTGATAATTTTGATCAAGAAGGAGCAGCTTTTCGCAAACCCCCAGCGGATCCTTTTCAAGAAGTGCGCGTTCTTGACGGACTTGAGGGAGAAGTTTCTTTCGCGACCTCCCGCTTCGAGGGGCGCCAATCTGCTCCATCTGAATAATAAAGTTTTCTGTATCAGCTAGAAAAGAAGCGTAGTTTTCAATAACACGTTTTTGTAAATCATCTTTGGTTAGCTCTCCGCGCTGCCAGCGTTCAAGAAGCTCACGCAATCCAGTTTTGTATACGGATCGAAACCACTGATATAGATCGACCATGTCATAAAAGGTGGCAAATCCGCGATTATAGTGAAATCGCGATGAACAAGGATGTCCAGTGACAACCCCCCAGCACTCGTATCCGGCTCGCCCTAACGCCTCTGGCAATGAAACAGGTCGAGATAATATGCCAGAATTATAGCCGCCATGGTCTAAGGGTAGCGTTGATGTAAAAATCGAAGGAAATGCAAATTGGGTCGCAGGCCCATTCGCAAAAAAATTCTGCGCAGTAACACCGTCAATGCAAAGTTGATCAAGATTGGGCGTAAGACTTTTCAGGTGTCCATTACGACTAAGTCTGTCGTACCGAAGGCTATCAATAATCAGAAAAATAATGTTTGGTTGTGAAGGCAATTTTGTGATTCCTACATAGGCGCTATATGAGAAGCTTTTATATTTTTACGTAAATCTACAACTACGGCCCCAACACATTGCACGAAGAACAGAGGCTCACTCTTGATCGAATGCTGTCTCTTGGCGTGCCATTTTTTGTGTAGGCTTTGCACTATTTAATACCTTTTATATTCGTGTCAAAGATCTTGAAGGCTTACCTAACCTGTTGCGCAGCTGGGCAGTATTAGGCCGTAGAAAATAATTTACAAACCCCCTAAATGTTCTTGATATGTTCCTAGCCATGAGTTATCTCTTGGTTATGGATGAGTTTGATCAAGTTGCCGATCGGCCGCGCAAAGGTCGAGGTTCCGTTTCGAATAGTTCAAGCCGGTATGAGCCGCAACGCTTCCGGAGTGATGATGGCTGGGGTTCCGCTTACGAAGGAGAAACAGAAGAGGGTGCGGCGCCCCTGCCTACCATTGTTACCCGCGATACCAGTCGAACCATTATTGCCTATAATGACTCGCCGGATATTGGTTTTGATCGATCGATCAACCCTTATCGAGGGTGCGAGCATGGGTGCATTTATTGTTATGCACGGCCAAGCCATGCCTGGTTAGGTTTGTCGCCGGGTCTTGATTTTGAAATGCGGCTGTTTGCTAAGTTCGATGCAGCTCAGCTGCTCGATCGTGAACTTCGTAAAACCAGCTATAAACCGCAGCTGATTGTGCTGGGCGCCAATACCGATCCTTATCAACCTGTCGAACGACAATATCAGATCACCCGCAGCGTGATCGAAGTGTTAGGCGCTTTCAATCACCCGTTCACCATCATCACAAAATCGGCGTTGGTAACGCGCGATATTGATTTATTGGCCCCGCTGGCGGCGCGAAATTTGGTGCGGGTTGCGGTAAGCGTCACCAGCTTGGATCGAACCTTGGCGCGGCATATGGAGCCGCGAGCGGCCACTCCGCCGCGTCGCCTGGAAACTATTCGACAGTTGACTGAAGCTGGTATCTCGACCACGGTCATGACGGCCCCCATGATCCCCGGTCTTAATGACCATGAAATGGAATCCATTCTTGAGGCCGCCAAGGATGTAGGGGTGCACTCTGCCGCTTATGTCTTGCTGCGGTTGCCGTTGGAGATTGCGCAATTGTTTGAAGAATGGTTGCGCGCCCATGTTCCTGATCGCGCCAATCGTGTTCTTAACCTTGTGCGCAGCGCACGGGGTGGAAAATTATATCAATCGGAATGGGGAAAACGCTTTGTTGGCGATGGGCCTTATGCGGAAATCTTGGCAAATCGATTTGCCGTCGCCCGCAAACGGCTTGCGCTCAACGGTGCAAGGCAACCATTGGATTTTAGTCAATTTCGCGCCCCGGCCCGTAAGGGGGACCAAATGTCTCTATCGCTCTGAGGAAGCTTAGAGCATAAACTACTGTTTTTATTGAATGATTCTCTGGTTAATTGTCGGAGCGCTTATAACGGCACACGATGTATTGAGGCATTACACGGCTTTGTTATTTCCTGTCGGGCTAATTTCGGCGGTAGGAAATTTACTTTAATGCCGAGGTGATCGGTACTGATTTAACAATGGAGATCAACCATGTCGAATAAGCTTACCGCTCTTTCAGTTGCCGCCGCTTTGGCTGGCGCTGCAACCTTTGCTGCGGCTATTCCTGCCTCGGCGCAAACCAAAGTAAAATGTTACGGTATATCCAAGGCGGGTGAGAATGATTGCGCCAACATGGCCGGCACCCATTCCTGCGCTGGTCAATCCAAAGTGAATTATGAGGGCGGCGAATGGAAGACCGCCGATAGCGCACAAGCTTGCACAGCTGCCGGTGGAAAAACCGAACCCTTCCAGGGCGTCAATCCTGCGAAGAAAAGCTAAGCTTTGACATGACGCAGGCAAGTCCGGCTTCTTTGTCGAGAGCTAATGCCGCAATCGGTACAGCGGGACAAAGAGGGTCGGGCTTGCCTCTCAAAGCAGGGGTCGGGCTAAGACATCCCCACATTCAAGAATTTATACACAAACGCCCGGCGGCCGGTTTTTTAGAAATCCATAGTGAAAATTATTTAAGTGAGGGTGGTCCGCGGTTGCGCGCCTTGATGGATCTCCGGCATGACTACGCTATCAGCTGTCATGGCGTTGGTTTGTCCTTAGGTTCGGCCGAGGGATTGAATGACGAGCATCTAGCGCGTCTTCGCAATTTATTTGCCCAGGTGCAGCCTGCCGCTATCTCCGAGCATGTTTCTTGGAGTATTGCCGACGGCATTTATTTGAATGATCTTTTGCCGCTTCCCTATACGGAGGAGGCGCTTGAAATTCTATGTTGCAACATTACTAAGGCCCAGGATGTTTTTGCGCGACCGTTGTTGATGGAAAACCCATCAACTTATCTCGACCTTAAGTCCTCCACTATTCCTGAGGCGGAGTTCCTTGCCGAGATGGTTCGGCGCACCGGGTGTGGTTTGCTGCTGGATCTCAACAATCTTTATGTCAGCGCCCATAACAACAAAAGTGATCCGGACCAATGGCTTTCGTCTCTTCCCGCACAGGCTATTGGGGAAATCCATTTAGCAGGCCACAGCGGAGCAGGCGACCTATCGGCATTGCTCATTGATGATCATGGATCAACGGTGGCGCCGCCTGTGTGGGATCTTCTGGCCAAGACCCTTCATGCGACAGGAGCGCGGCCTATTCTAATTGAATGGGATACGCGCATCCCGGAGCTTCCTGTGCTGATGGCGGAGATGACGCGTGCACAACAAGCTTTAGATCAAATCGACCCGACGGCAGCAGCTCACAATGCTGCGTGAATTTCAATCGGCGTTTAGCCGGGCGTTGTTAAGCGATCAAAGTAGCGATATCGCGAATTTTATTCGTGCGACAAAGGCGGACGATACAGAAATTCGTTTTGATGTTTATCGCAATAATGTGCGCACCTCGCTCGTTGAGGTGATGCGATCGGCCTTTCCGGCGGTTAATTATTTTGCGGGCCGCGATAATTTTGCCTATGCCGCTAGCCGCTTTCTTGTGGTTGATCCGCCCCGTATTCCATACCTTTCAGGATATGGCGCTCAATTTCCGAAGTTCTTGCGAGATTTCGCCCCGGCGCGAGCTATGCCGTGGTTAAGTGATTTGGCGAGGCTCGAGTGGGCATGCCAAGAATCACTTTTTGCCGCCGATGCCGAAGCTTTGCGGATCGAGCATATTTCGCAGCTAGGGGATTACGGTCACTCCGTTCAACTAAAACCTCACCCAAGTTTGCGGGTGATTTCGTCTTCTTATCCCGTGCTGTCGCTATGGGAGCGGGCGCGGTCCGGGGAAAATAAAAGTGAGGGACAGGCTGATTATGACAAACTCGGTGAAACGGTTCTTCTTATCCGCCCCCAAGATGATGTGGAGTTTCATCTTTTGTCGCCCGGAGAGGCGGCTTTGGTAACGGCTATTCTCGGGGGTGAAGACTTGGCCGAGGCCCTGGAGGCAACCTCACGGGCGCAGCCGGCGCAGGACCTGGGCTATATCCTGGCTGTTCTTGTGGCTCGGGGCTGTTTTATGCCTCCCCCTGTTGCAAAATCCTAAGTCTTATCCTGAGTGGACTCGTTTTTGACCTGAAGCCTTCCCATATTTATCTGTAAGGTGATGGTCGAGAATGCGCATAAATCCGAGTCAGTCACTATCTTGCCTAGAAAGAAGAGTAATTAAGTGAGGCTTTGAGCAAAAATCCTAGACTTCGCTAGGGGTTCGAAACCTTATGGAAAGTCAAGAGTCTGCGCTCAAAATATATCCCACGGGTAAGTTGTCCTGTGTTTGCGCCAATGTTCTTGGAAAGTTCCTGTTTTGCGAGGTATTTTCCCATCTCAATCCTCTTGCTGGTTGGGCTAAATCTGGTAGGCTCTACCTTCGTGTCCGCAATATCTTGTTAAGTTATCCCCAGATTAGGGCGAGTCTTGCAGAAGAGCTTGTGGATAAGTGGGGACTACATTTGAAATTTAGTAGGGCTGGGAGGCCGGAATCACGTGTTTGACGTCATTCAGGTAGAGCGAGGCACTAAGGTTGCCGTCGACCGTTCGCGCGATGCGAAGCTGACAGAATTTGGCAAGGCAACCTTGGCTGATCGGTATTTATTGCCGGGTGAAAGTTTTCAGGATCTTTTTGCCCGCGTAGCCAGTTGTTATGCCGATGACAGCGCCCATGCTCAGCGCCTGTATGACTATATTTCGAAGCTGTGGCTTATGCCGGCAACCCCTATTCTCTCCAATGGGGGGACGAACCGCGGCTTGCCAATCTCTTGTTTCTTGAACGAAGCGACCGACAGTCTGGAAGGCATTGTCGGGATGTGGAACGAAAATGTCTGGCTTGCGGCCCGCGGTGGCGGCATCGGCAGTTACTGGGGTAATTTGCGGTCGATCGGCGAGCGGGTCGGCCAAAACGGTAAAACCTCCGGTGTCATTCCGTTCATCCGGGTCATGGACAGCTTGACCTTGGCCATCAGCCAAGGGTCGCTTCGTCGCGGCTCGGCAGCGGTCTATCTTCCTATCGACCATCCGGAGATCGAGGAGTTTGTCGAGATCCGTCGTCCCACGGGCGGCGACCCCAACCGTAAAGCCCTTAACTTGCATCATGGCGTCTTGATCTCCGATGCCTTCATGCGCGCCGTCGAAAACGACGAGCCTTGGGCGCTGCTCAGCCCCAAAGACCAGTCGCCCCTGCGCACGGTCTCGGCGCGGTCGTTGTGGATCCGCTTGCTGACCGCGCGGATTGAGACGGGCGAACCCTATTTGGTTTTTATCGACACGGTTAATAATGCTTTGCCGCAACAGCAGAAGCTCGCGGGGCTGCGGGTTAAGACCTCTAATCTGTGCAGCGAGATTACCTTGCCAACGGGCGTTGATCGTTTTGGCCAAGAGCGGACGGCGGTGTGCTGTCTGTCCTCGCTTAATCTCGAGACCTATACGGAATGGAAGGATGATCCTGAGTTTATCGAGGATGTCATGCGGTTCCTTGATAACGTCCTTCAGGAATTCATCGATAAAGCGCCGCAGGATTTCGCTCGGGCGAAATACGCCGCTATGCGTGAGCGCTCGGTGGGTCTTGGCGTCATGGGTTTCCACAGCTTCCTGCAATCGCAGTCCGTTCCCTTCGAAAGTGTTATGGCGAAGGTTTGGAACCGGAAGATTTTCGAAAACATCAAAACCCAAGCCGATGCGGCATCGAAGAAGATTGCCAAAGAACGCGGAGCCTGCCCGGATGCGGCCGACTACGGCATCATGGAGCGATTCTCAAATAAGATCGCCATCGCGCCGACGGCCTCCATTTCGATCATTTGCGGGGGCGCGTCGCCTGGGATCGAGCCGATTGCCGCGAACAGCTTCACCCATAAGACCTTGTCCGGTTCATTCACAGTTCGGAACAAATACCTTCAGCGCCTGATCGAGATGAAGGGGTGCGATGAAGACGAAGTCTGGTCGTCCATTGCCGTTAACGAGGGATCTGTTCAACATCTCGATTTTCTAAACGAACATGAGAAGCTGGTTTTCAAGACCGCGTTCGAGCTTGATCAGCGCTGGATCGTCGAGCTTGCCGGCGATCGGTCGCCCTACATTTGCCAATCCCAGTCGGTGAATATCTTCCTGCCGGCGAATGTCCACAAGCGCATGCTGCACCAAATTCACTTCCAAGCTTGGAAGAAGGGAGTCAAAAGCCTGTATTACTGCCGCTCTATGTCCATTCAACGGGCCGAGAAGGTGGATAGCGGGACGCAGCGTTTGGCGACAGAGGCTGCGGCGGAATCCCGGATGGTAGCCTTGGCGCGCACGGGAACCGATAATAATAAATACGAGGAATGCCTGGCCTGTCAGTAAGGCTATTCCAGGCTTAATATGCTTCGGCATTATCGATTGATGATGAAGTTATGGTTGTCCCTTAAGGGACGTTGAAGGAAGTGGGTTAGTCGATGTCGCTCTTGAACGCCGATCCGATTTATAAACCGTTCAAGTATCCTTGGGCTTATGACGCTTGGCTAACCCAGCAGCGCATTCACTGGCTTCCGGAAGAAGTGCCCTTGGCCGATGACGTCAAGGATTGGCATAAGACCTTGACGCCGTCCGAGCGGAATTTGCTGACGCAAATCTTTCGGTTCTTTACGCAGTCCGATGTCGAAGTGAATAACTGCTATATGCGCCACTATTCGCGGGTGTTCCAGCCAACCGAAGTGAAGATGATGCTGGCCGCTTTTTCCAATATCGAGACAGTGCATATCGCGGCTTATTCTCATCTTCTGGATACGGTCGGAATGCCGGAAACCGAATATTCGGCCTTCATGCATTACAAGCAGATGAAGGATAAGTTCGACTATATGCAGGGCTTCAATGTGGACTCAAAAGAGGACATTGCGATGACCTTGGCTGTCTTCGGTGCTTTCACCGAAGGGCTTCAGCTGTTCGCATCCTTCGCCATGCTGCTGAATTTTCCGCGCTTCAATAAAATGAAGGGGATGGGGCAAATTGTAACCTGGTCAGTGCGGGACGAAAGCCTGCACACCAATTCTATCATCAATTTGTTCCGGACGTTCATCGAAGAGAATCCCGAGATCTGGACTGAAGAACTGCAGCGGAAACTTTATGTTGCTTGCTCGACCGTGGTCGAACACGAAGATGCCTTCGTTGATTTGGCTTTTGAGCTGGGCGGCATCGAGGGCATGACGGCGCAAGACATTAAAAACTATATTCGTTACATTGCCGATCGCCGGCTGATGCAGTTGGGATTGCAACCGCTTTACCGGATCGAAAAAAATCCGTTGCGGTGGTTGGATGAAATGTTGAATGGCATTGAACATGCCAACTTCTTTGAAAACCGCGCGACTGAATATTCCAAGGCCTCAACCGAAGGCACCTGGGAAGAAGCCTTCGATTAATGTCGAAGACGGCGCCGGGCATGCGTTCCGGGGCTATTCTTATTCTGGGCGCAACCGGCAGCTTTGGTTCTCTCCTAGCGCATCGCCTGGCCCGTCATCCAGACAGCCACCTTATATTGGCGGCGCGACACAACAATAAGCTGGCAACCTTGGCGGCGGAACTGATCGCCCATTATCCTGACGCATTGATCAAAACGGTTTGCGTTAATGCACCCAAGGGGCTGGCTGAATTGCTGTCATCGTTAAAACCGGTTGTGCTGGTGGACGCCTCCGGACCCTTCCAAAGTCAAGACTATCAAACGGCGCGGTACTGCATTGCGGCAGGAGTGCATTATGTAGACATTTCGGATAGCCGTGATTTCGTTGCTAGTTTTGCAACATTGAATTCGGCAGCGGAAGCCGCAGGAATCATGGCAGTTTCCGGTGCCAGCAGTGTTCCGGGATTGTCGTCAGCGGTCGTTGCGCATCTTAATTCACGTAATAATCAAATCGATCGGATAAGCATATCGATCATGCCTGGCAATCGAGCTCCCCGCGGCTTGTCGGTTATTCAGGCTATACTTAGCTATGTCGGTAAACCCATCCCTACCTTGGTAAGGGGGCAGTGGATTTGGCGGATTGGGTGGCAAAACCTGCAACGGCGTCATATCAAAGATATGGGTTGGCGCTGGGTTTCAGCTTGTGACGTTCCTGATTTAAAGCTTTTGCCAGCAGCCTATCCTCAGGTGCGCACGGTTGAATTCCATGCAGGATTGGAGGTCCCGTTCCTACATCTTGGTCTGTGGCTTCTAAGCTGGCCGGTGCGGTGGGGATTGGTTCATTCACTGGTTCGTTATGCAAGGATCTTCCAGCATATAGCCTCATGGTTTCAGCTATGGGGGAGTGATCAGGGCGCAATAATCGTCGAGGTCGAAGGGTCTAGGATACAGAAGCGCTGGATTCTAAAGGCAGAGGCGGGGCATGGGCCGTATGTGCCTATTCTTATGGCGGCAATTTTGGCCCGGCAGGCAAGTCTTGGTCGGCCGGCATTTTTTGGTGCCCGATCATGCGTTAATATTGTGACGTTAAAAAGCTTTCTTGAAGAGATAGAGGGCCTTAACATCCGTTGCTATGAACAATAGTTCCTGCCTCTATCGTCAGGTTCTTGGGCCCAAATTTGATCGTCTATCGCCAAGCGTGCGGTCGATGCACGAGCGAGAGGGATTTGAAACCGCTGCAGGCAGCTGTGATGTCGAATGGGCGCCGTCAATGACGGCGCATGTTTTGGCAACGCTGGCGCTTATGCCGCCACCAGATGAGAGAATGAAGCTTTACATTCATTTTTCTGCCGACTCCGAGAGCGAAATATGGGCGAGAGATTTTGGAGAGCATCCTTTTAAAACCCGATTATCCTCAGTTCTTATTTCAAATCAAAGCTATCTGACCGAACAGTTAGGCCCACTCCGGTTTGTCTACTTACTAGATGTTGATCAAGGGCGGCTCTTGCAACAAACTCTTTTCACCTCAGCTTTTGGCATTAAATTGCCCAAGTTTCTTAGCCCTCAAATAAAGGCGGAGGAGTGGGAAAAAGAGGAATGGTTCTGTTTCGCTGTCGAGGTGAGGTTCCCGTGGGTGGGAAAAGTCATTAATTATAACGGACGCCTTCGCCCTATAACGAATCAAATATGAACTTCCCTTATAGCTTTTGTCAGTAGGTAAAAAATGAAATTTGGAATTGGCCAACCTGTGCGTCGTTTTGAAGATCACCGCCTAATTACAGGGTCTGGGCGCTATTGCGATGACATTAAGGTCGCAGACCAGGTTTATGGATATGTCGTAAGATCACCTTATGCACATGCATTGATTGCAAGACTGGATAAGTCTGCGGCCAAAGAGATTCCCGGTGTTTTGGGGGTCTATACCATCGAAGATCTTGAGGCTGAGAATATTGGTAATCTGCCGTGCCTCGCGGCGATGCCCAATAAGGATGGCACTCCCATGAAGGCGCCTCCTCGACCCGCCCTGGCACGGTCGAAGGTGCGGCATGTGGGTGATCCGGTTGCTTTCATTGTGGCGGAGACGATCGATGCCGCACGGCAGGCAGCAGACAATTTAACGATAGATTATGAGCCCTTACCGGTTGTTGTTGAAACGGGAAGAGCTCTTGCCCCTGATGCTGCCCAAATTTGGGATGAGGCACCCGGAAATCTTTGCGTTGATTGGCATGTAGGCGATGAAGGGGCTACCGACGCCGCTTTTGCCAAAGCAAAGCATATCGTGCGGCGGCGATTGGTTAACAACCGCCTTATCGTTAACTCCATGGAAGGCCGAGTGGCGATTGGCGAATATGACATCGATAAAGATCAGTTGATTTTAACGGCGAGCACGCAAGGCGTCCATGCGTTGAAAAAAGTCCTTGCCGACGCCGTTTTTAAAGTTCCTGGGAATAAGATGCGGGTTGTCACTCCCGATGTAGGGGGAGGTTTTGGCATGAAACTCTTCCTCTACCCCGAATACGTACTGTGCTTATTTGCGGCGCGACGATTGAAGCGACCCGTTAAATGGACATCGGATCGTTCGGAGGCGTTTTTATCCGATACTCAAGGACGAGACCACATCAGTGAAGCGGAGCTTGCTCTAGACAATAAGGGAAATTTCCTGGGGCTTCGTGTTCATACCATTGTCAATCTTGGTGCTTATCTTTCCAATTATTCGCCCTTTGTTGCTACAGCGGCAGGATCGCCCATGTTGGCTGGATGCTATAAAACACCGGCGATTTCAGTTTCCGTTAAGGCGGTTTTCACCAATACGGTTCCTGTAGATGCCTATCGCGGCGCAGGCCGGCCGGAAGCCAACTATGTCATGGAGCGCATGGTTCAAGCGGCAGCGGATGAATTAAAGATTGATCCGGCGGAGTTGCGTCGCCGCAATTTTATTGCCGCAAGCCAAATGCCGTATACCACAGCTCTAGGCATGACCTATGACAGCGGTGATTTTGCGGCCACAATGGCGAAGGCCATGGAGATGGCGGACTGGGAGGGCTTTCCGCAGCGCAAGACGACAAGCGCCCGCCAAGGAAAACGACGCGGGCGAGGTATGGCATATTATATCGAAGCATGTGCCGGCGGCGCCCCCGAGAATGCCCGATTAGAATTTTCCGAGAACAAGGTGCGGCTTTTGATTGGTACGCAGACCAACGGCCAGGGACATGAAACTGCTTACCGTCAAATCCTTGTCGAAACTTTGGGAATTTCCCCAGACCAAATTGATGTGATACAGGGCGATAGCGCGATTATTAAAACGGGCGGAGGAACAGGCGGCTCGCGTTCAGTTCCCGTCGGGGGAGCCGCGGTTCAAGCTGTGGCCGAAACGGTCATTGAAAAGGGGAAGAAGATCGCCGCAGAAATGCTTGAGGCCGCCGCCGCTGACATTGATTATCAAGACGGTAAATTTCGTATAGTGGGAACGGATCGTACGGCGACATTATTTGATGTTGCCGCTGCGGGAAAACAAGGTGTAGCCAAGCATGATATTCAAGGTTGTTTGGATTCTGATGCTGGCTTTAAGCCAGCAGCATCAACCTTTCCAAATGGCTGCCATATCGTTGAAGTAGAGGTTGATCCTGAAACGGGTGGGATTACCTTTGACCGTTATATAATTTGCGATGATTTTGGCCGAATGATTAACCCTCTTTTGCTCGAGGGCCAGGTTCACGGTGGTGTTGTTCAAGGCATAGGTCAGGCCGTTTCTGAAGCGACTATTTATGATCCGGAGACAGGTCAACTTTTGACCGGCTCTTTCATGGATTACGGGCTGCCGCGCTCAAATGATGTGCCGTTTTTTATCTTTCAAACGAATAACGTTCCGTGCACGACCAACCCTCTTGGCATCAAGGGAGCGGGTGAAGCTGGAACGATCGGCGCCACGCCTTCGGTTATGAATGCTATACTTGATGCGGTAAAAGATTACGGAGTCACCCATATCGATATGCCCGCTACACCGGAAAAACTTTGGCAAGCCATTCAGGGTCGCGGCTGAATGATTGATACAGTCGCTCGGCTTCTTCCTCAGCTTTTGTCAGTCGCTTATCGAGCGGGTGATGTTTTGCTGCACCACTACCACGCGACGGGACTAAGCGTAGATCACAAAACAGACGGCTCTCCGGTCACGGCGGCCGATCAAGAAGCCGATGAATTGATTGTCCATTATTTAACGCAGTTAACGCCCCATGTTCCTGTGGTTTCCGAAGAGTCTTATGCTAGCGGGGCGCGAGTTGACCGAAGCGGTGACCACTGGTTGGTTGATCCACTGGACGGCACAAAAGAGTTTATCAAAAGAAACGGCCATTTTACCGTCAACATCGCTTTTGTTCATCGCTCGCGACCTCTTCTGGGGGTTGTGCACGCTCCAGCTCTGGATATTCTGTATGCTGGTGTTGAAGAAAAGGGATCTTGGACAGCGACTGGGAAAGGTGATTTAAAGCCCATCCATGTAAGGCGCCCTCCACAAGAAGGGTTAACCGCCGTGGTGAGCCGGTCGCATAATGAAGGCACAGAACTCGATCATTTTTTGAGAAAATTTAAAATAGCTCATCGCGTTAGCGCCGGGAGCTCGTTGAAGTTTGGTTTAGTTGCCGTTGGGGAGGCTGATATCTATCCCCGCTTAGGCCGGACTATGGAATGGGATACAGCGGCTGGCGATGCTGTCTTGCGCGCCGCCGGAGGGCGCGTGGAAAGAATAAGTGATGGCACCGAGTTACTGTACGGGAAATCCGACCTTGCCAATCCTCATTTCATTGCGTGGGGAAACAAAGCTTTAAGTTCACGGCAAGCTTAGCAACTATCTAATTCCCTATTTTCACGTTCATCTGCGTTCGGAACCTTTGTTGCCGAATGTTGTTTAGCTATGCAGATGCTGAATTTTCTTGGAGGTCTTTCTATGCCCGCTCGTGATAAATCTGATCTGGACGCCATTGCTATGTTGAAAGCCGATCATCGCAAGGTCGAAGATTTATTCAGTAAATTTGAGTCGGCGAAGGGATCATCAAAGAAACAAGCCCTTGCCGAGCAGATCTGCATGGAGCTTATTGTTCATTCGGTGATTGAAGAAGAAATTTTTTACCCTGCATGCAAAGGCGCGGTAGAGGATGATCTTCTTAACGAAGCTTATGTGGAACATGACGGGGCAAAGGTGCTTATTGCCGAAATATTATCAAGTTCGCCTGACGAAGAATTTTACGAAGCAAAAGTCAAAGTTCTTTCGGAGCAAATCGAACATCACGTTGGTGAGGAGGAAAAACGTTCGGAAGGTATTTTCGCTCAGGCTAGGGCTGAAGGCCTTGATATGGATGAGCTTGCCGACCAAATGAAGGCGCGCAAGCAAGAACTTATGAAAGAATTCAAAACTAACGGTATTCCGGCGCCTGAAACCCGAACCTTTACCGGTCATGATCTGGAGCAAGGATCGCCGGTTGAAGGTGCTGCCGCTTGATGAGCTAAAATCGGCGGGGTACATAGGTTCCTTGACAGGTCATTTTTTGTACCGAATCTTATCGTCGACATAAGCAACCAATTTCTCCAGGCACGCCTCTATATTTGCTGATTTTGTATCGATAGTTAGGTTGGGGTTTGCTGGTGACTCATAGGGGGCCGAAATTCCCGTGAAATCATGGATTAGTCCTGCGCGGGCTTTTTTATAAAGTCCCTTAATATCGCGCCTTTCACAGGTTTCGACATCAGCTTTTATGTGAATTTCATGGAAAGATTTTGGTGAGGCGCTTCGGGCATGATCACGATCGGCTTGATAAGGAGAAATAAAAGCCGTGATGACAATGAACCCGGCGTCAGCAAATAACGCAGCGACTTGCCCGACGCGGCGAATATTTTCGGCGCGATCCTTTGGCGTGAATCCCAAATCTGCGTTAAGCCCGGCGCGCACGTTATCGCCATCCAAAACGTAAACTTGGTAACCTCGCGCAAAGAGTGCTTGTTCAAGCTGCATGGCCAAAGTTGATTTGCCGGCCCCGGAAAGTCCAGTAAACCAGAGAACTGCGCCGTGATGGCCATTGCGCGACGCACGGACCTCGGCGCTTAAGATATGATCAACGTGATAGATTTCAGAATTTTTACGAATAGCTGGTCGTTGATCTGGATAGCCATCCATAGAAATAAGTCCGCCGGCGACGGTGTCATATCCGTCAACTAAGGTAAAGCGACCCGTTACCGCATTATGCCGATACTCATCTAAGGCAATAACATGTTGGCTGCGCAGAGTGACTTCGGCCACAGCATTGCGCGGGACTTCCGATCCTGCACTTAAAGCAAGAGTTTCCGTATCAATGACCTTGTCAATAGATTGAACAGTTACGATAGACTCACGGGTAGTTAGTTTTAATTTAAGCCGTTGGCCGGGGGCCAATGGAGCAGACGCCAACCAGAAAATCGTTGCGCGAAAAATATTACTCAAGACCGGAGGAGATATTTCATGACTGGCGAGCTCGCCTCGCTCAACAAAAATCTGATCGCTTAGCGTGAAACCTACTGACTGGCCCGTTTTGGCTTCATGGGGCAGAATCTGGTCGCCAAAAGATTCGATGGTGCGAACTTCTGCCGTTTTGTTCGACGGAGAGAACAGAACCTTATCGCCTACCCGTAAGGTGCCGCTTTCAACCCGCCCGACTAAAATGCGGCGTTGATCAAATTTGTAGACATCTTGAATGGGCAATCTGAGAGGCAGCTGGGCGGAAACCGATTTTGGTAAAAATGCATCAATCGCTTCCACCAGAGTTTGGCTTTTATACCAGCTTAGCCGTGGACTTTGGGCGGCGATCATATCGCCATCGCGGGCCGATATAGGAATAATCACCTTGGGTACTAATCCAATACGGCCGAGATAATCGGTGACTTCTTTGGCAATGATGTCAAAACGCTTCTGGTCAAACCCAACCCGGTCCATTTTATTAACGACAACCGCTATTTGCTGTAGTCCGAGCAGGTGGAGCAGATAAGCGTGACGCCGGGATTGATCGCGAATTCCTTCTTCCGCATCAATAACTAAAACGGCGGCGTCGGCTTGGGCGGCGCCGCTCACCATGTTTTTTAAAAATTCACGATGACCTGGCGCATCGATGATCACGGTGTCCCGTGTTGGCGTACGGAACCAAATCTGGGTCGTATCGATGGTGATGGCTTGATCTCGTTCAGCTTGGAAAGAGTCCAGTGCGAAAGACCATTCCGTCGGCATACCGCGACGCGCACTGGTTGCTTTGATTTCTTCCAATTTACCGGGAGGTAGGGCGCCGGTGTCATAGAGTAACCGACCTATTAAAGTGGATTTACCGTGATCGACATGGCCAACTACAACAAGTTTTAGCTGAGTGCGGGGACTTGGATGAGGGGCCAGCTGTGCCATTACATATATCCTGTTGCCCGAAGGCGCTCAAAGCTATCTTCCGCCTCATGATCCATGGCTCGGCCGGCGCGCTCAGAGGTTTTTGTGGTTTCTAACTCGGCAATAATCGCGTCTATAGAGTCGGCATTAGAATCCACCGGAAATGTAATGTTTTTCTCGCCTAAACTTCGATAGCGTTTGCCATTTTTTGCTAAATAAAGGGGGACAATAGGGATTCCTTCACGCTTGGTGTAACGCCAGATGTCCAACTCGGTCCATTGGAGGATGGGATGGATACGGACATGGACCCCCTCGGGGAAGTCAGTTTTGTATTGGTCCCAGAATTCGGGCGGTTGATCGCGGAAATCCCATTGACCCTCAATGGAACGTGGACTGAATACGCGCTCTTTTGCGCGCATGGCTTGCTCATCCCGGCGAATTCCTAGGAAAATCCCGCGGTAACCGTTACGGCTGATAAGGTTTTTGAGTCCCTCAGTTTTCCGCGCGGCTGCACGCGATGCGGGTGGCAAGCTGGGATCGGTCGACTCTTCCGGAGGGCAGGGCTCGCTTGTGGCGGGAAGCTCCCACTCTGTGACTAATTGGTCACGGAAAGCATAAACTTCATCCAGCTCCATCCCAGTGTCGAGCAAAACCAACGGAAAGGGAATGGTGCCAAAAAACGCTTTCCGCACCATCCATAGCAAAGCTGTTGAGTCCTTACCTATGGACCAGAGCATGGCGAGATTGTCTATACGGGCATAGGCTTCACGCAATATATAGAGGGTTTGAGCCTCAAGTTTATCAAGATCTGTCATCTGGTATGGTTCTCGGTCTGAGGAACATATGGCGCCACAAGCGAGCTTTTGGGTGCCCGTATGGAGCTTACGCATAGGGGAAAGTGCCTGCTAGGAAAAGAGAAAAAGGTAGCGCGGATTTGCTTGACGCCCTTTAGGACGCTGCGTAGTATCCGCGCGCCTTACGGGGTGCTGGCTGTAGATCTGGTCAATCCGGACTAAACGCAGCGTCCATCGTCCCTTAGGGTAGGTGCGGGGTGTAAGCCGTGCCGCCATAGTGGCCAAAAATGGCTATTTGAGCGGCTTTTCGCACAAGTAAACAATAATACGCGGCCGAGCGGCCTCCCATTCGGGGATGCTGCATGTCGGCTGCGGTTGTATCGGAGCGTAACGTCGAATGCCGACGATTAACCAGTTGATCCGTAAGCCGCGGCTGACACCCGGCAAGCGAAATAAGGTCCCGGCCATGCAGGCTTGCCCGCAAAAGCGCGGCGTTTGTACCCGGGTGTATACAACCACGCCGAAAAAGCCGAACTCGGCTTTGCGTAAAGTGGCGCGTGTACGTTTAACCAACGGTTTTGAAGTCACGTCGTACATTCCTGGTGAAGGGCACAACCTTCAAGAACACTCTGTTGTTCTGATCCGGGGCGGCCGTGTGAAGGATTTGCCGGGCGTTCGCTACCACATCATCCGTGGAACGCTTGATACCCAAGGTGTTAAAGATCGTCGCCAGCGCCGCTCGAAGTACGGCGCGAAGCGGCCGAAGTAGGAGAGGGAATAGATGTCCCGTCGTCATAGAGCAGAACGTCGCGAAGTTATCCCGGATGCAAAATTCGGCGATACTGTGTTGCCTAAATTCATTAATTCGCTGATGTTTCATGGCAAGCGATCGGTGGCCGAGCGCATTGTTTATGGTGCGCTTGACACCATCCAGAAAAAAGCTGGTGGCGATGCACTCCGTCTTTTCCATGACGCTCTAGGAAATGTGAAGCCGGACTTGGAAGTTCGGTCCCGCCGCGTCGGTGGTGCCACCTATCAGGTGCCCGTCGAAGTGCGTCCTGACCGTGCGCAAGCCTTGGCTTTGCGCTGGATCATTCAGTCTGCGCGTTCGCGCTCCGAGCACACCATGATGGAGCGCCTATCAGGCGAACTTATGGACGCATCTAATAACCGTGGTGCTGCCGTGAAGAAACGGGAAGACACGCATCGGATGGCCGAAGCCAACAAAGCTTTCAGCCATTATCGCTGGTAACCCGTAAGGATTGGAGACACCTGGTTATGGCCCGTACAACCCCGCTCGAACATTACCGCAATATCGGCATTATGGCGCATATCGATGCCGGTAAGACCACGACTACCGAGCGCATACTTTATTACACGGGCGTTACCCATAAGATTGGTGAAGTCCATGAAGGCACAGCCACCATGGACTGGATGGAGCAAGAGCAAGAGCGCGGCATCACCATCACTTCCGCGGCCACGACATGCTTCTGGAAAGACTATCGAATTAACATCATCGATACGCCAGGCCACGTTGACTTCACGATTGAAGTCGAACGGTCTCTGCGCGTTCTTGACGGCGCGGTTGCCGTTTTTGACTCTGTAGCCGGTGTTGAGCCGCAATCCGAAACCGTATGGCGCCAAGCCAACAAATACGGGGTTCCGCGCATCTGTTTCGTCAATAAGATGGACCGTACCGGCGCCAATTTCTACCGCTGCGTCGACATGATGGTTAGCCGCCTTGGCGCAGTTCCTGCCGTTTTGTCGATCCCTGTGGGAACGGAAAGCGATTACGTGGGTGTTATCGACCTTGTCATTAACAAGGCGGTTATTTGGTCGGGTGAAGAATTAGGTGCGAAGTTTGAAATTAAAGACATTCCTGCTGATTACGTGGCCGAAGCCAAAAAATGGCGCGACAAATTGATCGAAACGGCGGTCGAAGTCGATGATGCGGCAATGGAAGCCTATCTCGAAGGTAAAGAGCCAGACGAAGCAACGCTGAAACGCTGCATTCGTAAGGGTACGCTGACCAGTAAGTTCGTTCCGGTCATCAACGGCTCCTCCTTTAAGAACAAGGGCGTTCAATTACTGTTGGATGCTGTGCTTGATTATTTGCCGTCGCCCTTAGATCGCCCGCCGGTTAAGGGTCATAAACCTGACAGTGACCAGGAAGATACCCGCGAAGCCCGCGATGATGCGCCGTTCTCGGCCTTGGCGTTCAAGATCATGACCGATCCTTTTGTCGGCACCTTAACTTTCTGCCGTGTTTATTCCGGTGTATTGGCCGCTGCGACGCCCGTTTTAAACACAGTTAAAGACAATAAGGAACGTGTGGGCCGCATGCTGCAAATGCATGCCAATCACCGTGAAGACATCAAAGAAGCGCGTGCCGGCGACATTGTCGCTTTGTGCGGTTTGAAAAGCGTTATTACCGGCGATACTTTGTGCGATCCCGCGAAGCCGATCATTTTAGAGCGCATGGAATTTCCGGATCCGGTTATCGAAGTTGCGGTTGAGCCGAAATCCAAGGCGGATCAAGAAAAGATGGGCATGGCTTTGGCTAAACTTGCCCAGGAAGATCCGTCATTCCGCGTCACCAGTGATTCAGAAAGCGGCCAGACCGTTATTAAGGGGATGGGCGAGCTTCATCTCGAAATCATTGTTGATCGGATGAAACGTGAATTTAAGGTTGAGGCCAATGTTGGCGCGCCTCAAGTGGCCTATCGGGAAACCATCACAAAGGTCGCCGAAGTCGATTATACTCACAAAAAGCAATCGGGTGGGTCGGGTCAATTTGCACGGATTAAGCTGGTATTCGAGCCGCAAAAACCGGGCGAAGGCTATGAATTCGAAAGTAAGATCGTTGGCGGTGCGGTTCCCAAGGAATACATTCCCGGCGTGCAAAAGGGCCTTGAAGGCAGCCGCGGGAACGGCGTTCTGGCGGGCTTCCCCTTAATTGATTTTAAAGTCTCGCTCATCGATGGCGCTTACCATGATGTCGACTCGTCGGCGCTTGCGTTCGAAATTGCCGCTCGCGCAGCCTTCAAAGAGGGTGTAGCTAAGGCTGGTCCTAAGCTGCTAGAGCCCATCATGAAGGTTGAGGTGGTGACCCCTGAAGAATACATGGGCGACGTGATCGGCGACTTAAACAGTCGTCGTGGTCAAGTCAATAGCATGGATCAACAAGGCAACGCTCGGGTCGTTACGGCCATGGTGCCCTTGGCGAATATGTTTGGTTATGTGAATACGTTGCGTTCACTCAGCCAAGGCCGCGCAAACTACAGCATGCAGTTCGACCACTACGAACAAGTGCCGCAGCAAGTTGCGGATGAAGTGCGGGCTAAATTTGCATAGTTGATACTGGGATTAACAAAAGCGGCCGCCGCCGCAAGTGAAGTGAAGAAGAGAAGGGAATTATCGTCATGTCGAAGGCGAAGTTTGAGCGGAATAAGCCGCATTGTAATATTGGGACGATA